>NZ_JAJRCG010000007.1 GCF_028679125.1 Methanoregula sp.
GAAGGGTACCGCAAGGAGGCTGAATCCAAGGGTAAGGCCACCTTTGAATTTGCATGGGTTATGGATAACCTGAAAGAGGAACGTGAGAGAGGTATCACCATCGATATCGCCCACAAGCGGTTCGACACACCCAAGTTCTATTTCACGGTCGTAGATTGCCCAGGGCACAGAGACTTCGTCAAGAACATGATCACCGGTGCATCCCAGGCCGATGCAGCGATCCTTGTTGTTGCAGCACCCGATGGTGCGATGGAACAGACTAAGGAGCACGTCTTCCTTGCAAGGACCCTTGGCATTTCACAGATCATCATTGCCATCAACAAGATGGACGCAGTAAAGTATGATGAGAAGCGCTTTAACGAAGTCAAGGCTGACATGTCGAATCTCATTAAGATGGTCGGCTACAAGCCCGAAGAGACTCTTTTCATCCCCATCAGCTCCCTGCAGGGAGTCAACATCAAGGCCAACAGCCCTGAAACCCCCTGGTACAAAGGAATTGCACTCATCCCGGCACTCGACACATTCAAGGAACCGGCAAAACCGACCGACAAGCCCATGCGCCTGCCTATTCAGGATGTATACAGCATCAGCGGTATCGGCACTGTGCCAGTCGGCCGTGTAGAAACCGGTATCGTGAAGAAGGGAATGAAAGTATCCTTCATGCCCGCCAACAAGGCTGGGGAAATCAAGTCCATTGAAATGCACCACGAAGAAATCCCTCAGGCAGTCCCCGGGGACAATGTTGGTTTCAACGTCCGTGGTATCGGAAAGGGCGACATCCGCCGCGGCGATGTAATGGGCCCCGCAGAAGCACCACCGACTGTTGCTGATGAATTCACCGCACAGATCGTCGTGCTCCAGCACCCGAGCGCACTGACCGTTGGATATACGCCGGTCTTCCACTGCCACACAACCCAGACCGCCTGCACGTTCATCGAGCTCAAGAAGAAACTCGATCCCCGCTCCGGCCAGACCAAGGAAGAGAACCCGACCTTCCTCAAGTCAGGGGATGCAGCCATTGTTGTCATCAAGCCGACAAAGCCGATGGTCATCGAAAACGTCAAGGAGCTCCCGCAGCTCGGAAGGTTTGCCGTCCGGGATATGGGTCAAACAATTGCCGCCGGCATGTGTATCGCCGTCCAGCCAAAACAGATGCTATAATTTTTTGGTGTTACCATGCAAAAAGCCAGAATTCGCCTGACAGGAACCGACTTTCAGAAAGTAGAGATGGTCTGTGACAGGATAAGAGAGATCGCAGAGCGAACAGGTGTTAATCTGGCCGGTCCAATACCGCTCCCGACCAAACGGCTGGTCGTACCAATCCGCAAGAGTCCTGATGGAGAAGGGACCGCAACCTGGGACCGCTGGCAGCTGCGCGTTCACAAGCGTCTCATTGACATTGATGCAGATGAGCGTGCACTTCGCCAGTTGATGCGCATTCAGGTGCCAAAAGATATCGGCATTGAGATTGTTTTAGAGAGTTGAAGGTGCGGCGTGCAGCAAGCCGCTCATTTTTCCCATAAAATCCGACAAATTTTTACTTTCGAAAGAATTTTTCTTCTTATACTCATCGCTGCATTTATCCTGAGATTCTGGCAGCTTGATCTTAAACTGCTCCATCACGATGAAGCCATCCATTCGTGGTTCTCGTACCAGTTACTGACAAAAAGTACCTGGGCATACGATCCCAGTTATCACGGACCGTTCCTCTATTTCGTCACCGCCGGGATGTTCTCAATATTTGGTGCATCGGATCTTGTCGCACGGCTGCTGCCTGCACTCTTCGGATTCCTGCTGATTCCCCTGGTCTATTGCATCTACCGGCTCAGGTATATTGACAAGACACAGACTCTGTTGGTGAGCCTGTTCATTGCCATATCTCCCGATATGATCTATTTCTCCCGATTCCTCAGGCACGATATTTTCATGCTCTTCTTCACGTTTCTGCTGATCGTTGCCCTCTTCTACTATTTCGAACGGGGACAGGCACGGTTCGCGGTTATCGCTGCCATTGCCGCGGCAGGAGCACTCAGCTGTAAAGAAGAGATGCCGGTTCTTTTGATTATTATCGGATCCTTTTTCCTGATCTCGATCTGGTGGAAACGATTCACCCTGCCCCCTCACTGGAAACGCGATCTCATTGTCAGTATACTTCTGGTTACCGCCCTCTGTATGATCCTGTACACTGGATTCGGCGGCCATACCGAGACAATTATCGGGGAGAATTTCGGTATAAAGGGTGCAGATGGGGCCATCCAATTCAATTATACCACTACCGGGTGGTACCAGGCCATTGATCACTGGATGGCAATGCATAACCAGCAGCGGTTGGGAGGTCCATTGTACTATTATCTCCCACTTAACCTGCTCTATGAACTGCCTATATTCATCCTGGCTCTATTCGGGGCGATCCAGATACTCTTTTCAAGTCCTGGTACCTCAACGTATTACCGACGCCTGAAGAACTGGATCCATAACCATCATTTTCAACTCACCGTAGGCGATCTTGCTGCCGTGAGTGTCAGCCAGCTGAAAAAATCGCAACAGGAGAATTCAAAATCCGAACTGTTCTTCAGGTTCTGTCTCTATTGGATGATCCTCACGATGGCATTTTATGCATACGTTGGAGAGAAAGTCCCGTGGCTTATTATCCCCCAGTTGCTCCCGATGTGTTTTGTTGCCGTGTATAAACTCAACTGGCAGAAACTCATTATTGCACTTGCCGGCTGCATCTTCCTCCTTGTCATGACCTGGCACGTAGCCTTCGTTCCCGTGGATATTAACGAACCAATTGTGCAGGTCCAGAATTCAGAAGAGATGCGCGAAGTAATGCAATTAATGGACGAGTCAGATGCTCTAGTGATTGCATCGAAGGATTATTGGCCGCTCCCATGGTATTTCCGGGGAGACCGTTGGGATAAAATTACACTATACAGTTCAGTACCTGAGGAAAAAGAGCTTATATCGAATGAACCGGGGGTTATTATCCTTCACGACACCGAGAGCCTGCCCTCCATTGATGGATATACAAAAAAGACGTACAAGTTGTCCTACTGGTTCTCATTTTATGACAACAATAATCGTCTTGCGGATTATTATCTCCACCGTGACGGCAAGATGGGCAGTATCAATATTGATGTGTTCACCAGAGGCTGAATACTGAGGGATATCTATCTCATCCCTCATTTTAATATCATCCAACTACTTGGTTTTTTATTCGAATTCCAAAGATCGGGATGTCTGCATCCCAGTCCCTACGATAATCTGGCATAATGGGATAAACCCCAGAATGAATGGATGAAAATAAAAAAGCACGAGAATCCAATTTGCTGATATAATCACTCTCCACTTAAACCATCACTCAACAAAAGGTGACCGGCATAATGTGATCCACAAAATTACCATTACAGGTAATCGCTCTTTTTTACAATACCATAATCACATGTTCAGCCGGGAGAATCACCCTGGCATTCGTTAGAACGTATTAAGGAGTGCCAAATCTACAACAAAAACAGGAATTTAAAGGTAGGGTAAACAAAAAGAGTGTTCTGGTGATGTGATCAACCAAGTTCATCCCAGCGTGAACGTTTACGGTAGATGATTATCCCCACAACAACAAGAACAACAACAATCACACCAATAATCAGGAATATTCCCCCGGGGATTTTAGGAAGTGTGATGTTCGGCAGAAACCCGGATTTCATCAGTTCTTTCTGGCGTACAAGTGCATCCGTGTACGATTCATTGCCTTTGGTAAATGCTTCGGCGGCCTTGGAACGGGCTTGCTCATAATTTTCTGAAGTAACTGCATCTTGCGCATTTGAGATATAGTTCACTGCCACTTCCCGTTTTGCAACAATAGCTGACAATTGAGAATCGCTGGAGGTACTTGAGTTCCCTTTAAACCAGGCAATAATGCCATCGACATTATTAATCGGAACCTGTGCATTTGCAATTTCATTCTCAGCCCATGCCAGTTCAAGTGCTTTTTCACCTGCATCGATTGCAGTCTGTGCAGAAGTCAGATCATTCAGGGCATCAGTATATTGCGTTGCGGGTCGGGATGATGCCGTAGATATTTTTGATTTAGCATCATTATAATAGGATTCGGCGTCGGAGGTATCGATACCCATGGCACTCTTTTCATCAATATGAGACTGAAGGGACTGGAGATTGGTATTTTCTTCTGATACAACCTTTGTTACATCACCAGTATTGATCACCAAAGCGGTTTTATTAACCATGGAACTGGCAACCGTATTCCCATTGGAATCAATCTCCTTGATGTTCACCATGATCTTGTTGGTTGTTGTATCAACCGACGGAGCAGTTCCTTCAAGAGTAACACTGACTTCCTCATCAACGCTTGACGGGTACGAGAGTTCAAATCCGCTCAAATCCAGTGTTTTCCCTCCAGTAGGATTGCGGGGATTTTCAACATCATCAAGAATAATTGTATATGTCCATTTCGGGTCGGTCAGATCGGTTGTCATGACCAAGTCGCTTTCGGAGGGAAACGTCAAATCTGACGATGCAGAAAATGTGACCTTGAATTTGACCGTAACCGCAGTATTTGGCGTGAGTGACCCGGAGGGGTCAATCGACATCTCTCCAACAGAAAATGCAGATACTAATGGTATGCATAAAATAGACACAACCACTGCAAGAATAACCAGTCTTGTTAATCCCTTCATCATCAACCTCACTCAAACAAGGGATCTATCCCTTCTTCAAACATACTCGTTTTTTTCTCCTTTGACTTTATAACATCTTCTTTTGTTTCTTTTGCAATATCAAGGAGTTCTTTGATTCGAGGGGCATTCCCGACAGTTGCCAGCATCACAACAGCCGCAACATACTCACTGTTGACCGGGTAATCACCGCCACGCACTTCCACACCGGCGATGTTCTCTTCCACCCAGCTCTTTGCCTTCTCTACACCTTTTCGGTCCATCTCATCTGGTGGCCCTGCAAGAAGAACCAGTGCACGCTCCGCCGTTGAGTAATCGCAGGGGAGAGTCAGTCGCCCGAGCATTGCCCTGCGCACAAGGGCAACGATCTTGGCCGAACGATCCTCACCCATCAGGACCTCGACGTTAGCATCCTTCTTGCCTCCGAATTTATCCTTTAATCCACCTAAAAGGCCACGCTTGTCTCTTGTTTGTTTGCTTACTACTTCACTGACCGCATACCCCACAGAGGTGATGCCGCCACCACGGAGCGTATTGATGATCTCACTTGAGTCGACCACCATCTCACCGACTCCCATACCCTTATTCACTTCACCGGCACGGAAGAGAACTGCAAACCGTCTCACAACCTCATTATTCAAGCGTGTGAATGCGGTTTTTACACTCTCCCCTTCGTTCTTCCAGGCACTGTTATCGAAAATAAAAGTATTATCGGCTTCATTAACAAGGGTGGTCAGGCTGCGGGCGGCATTATAGGAATAGAGCCTCCCTTCTTCCGGAGCGGGAATAATTCCGAGAGCATATACCGGCTCCCGGTAGATACGCTTGAGATGGCGGCAAAGAACCGGTGAACCCCCGGAACCTGTACCCCCCCCAAGCCCTGCTACCACGACAAATGCATCAACATCATGAGTGCCACGCATATCAATCGCACTGATGATGCTGTCAATTTCTTCAGCGGTAACCCGGGCACCGGTCACGTTGTCGGTGCCTACACCGTGACCCTTGACCATCGTCTGGCCGATAAGAATCCTATCCTTCATCTCAATATTTTGCAATCCCATCAGGTCCGTTCGCGCGGTATTGACGGCAATGCCTCTAAAACTGTGTGTTCCGAGCTTCTTATCCTGCTCAATGAACATATCAACAATTTTGCCGCCCGCCTGGCCAAATCCTATAAAAAATACCCGCATCCGGTGACACCATCCAATGGGCTAACAGATATGTAATTTCTTTTAATTCTTTTAAGTCCTTTTGCTGATATGAACCTTTATTTCAGCAGTACAAAAACCTTCTTATGAGATCTTCGAGGTAACATAGAAAATTCCAGCGTTTTTTCCGGAGCCTTTTTCATTTCGCCCCCAAAAGTACTATAGATTAACTGCCATGAAGATCGGGATTATCGGGGGTGGATTGACCGGGCTTGTTGCCGCCCATACCCTTGCGGGAGAACATGAGATTCAGCTCTTTGAAAAAATGCCCTATCTCGGGGGTTGCCTCTCCTCATATAACATGCATGATTACTGGATTGAGCGGTACTATCACCACTGTTTTTCATCGGATACATCCCTGTTTGCACTCTTGAAAGAGACCGGTCTTTTTGAAAAACTGGAATGGATTAACGGGACAACGGGATATTTCGCGAGAAATCATATCTATCCGCTGAATACCCCCAGAGAGATCCTTTCCTACCCGGAACTGACCCTTATCGACAAAGCAAAACTGGCATGGCTTACCCTGCGTGCAAACAAAATTGATCTCAAAGCGCTCGATGGTATCCCAGCGGACCAGTATATTATCGAGAAACTCGGGACCAATGTTTATTCATCGTTCTTTGAGCCTCTCTTAAAAAGCAAATTCGGCGAGCGGAGAAATGAGGTCTCCGCAGCATGGCTCATCAGCCGCATCGCTATTCGGTCCAATCGCGGCGTATCCGGGGAACGATTGGGATACCTGAATGGCGGGTTCCACCAGATTATCGGGTCACTTGAAACTGCGGTTGCCAGAAAAGGGGGATGTATTGAGAAACAGACCCCAGTCTCATCACTTTCACGCGAGGGAAATGCATGGATGCTCAACGGCACCCGGTTCGATGCCGTAATCTCCACCATCCCACCCCAGGAACTGGAACGGATCGGAGGCCCCGCCCAGCCACATATACCCTACCAGGGTGCTGCCTGCATGACTCTTGCACTGGACCGCCAGGTTACTGATGGGATTTACTGGCTGAACATGAAAGACTCTGCACCGTACGGTGCTGTTGTTTCCCATACGAATTTTATCCCCCAGGAGAGATATGGGGAGCATATCGTCTATCTTGCATCATATTTCTCCGGTACCATCCCCTGCCAGCTTGATGAGCGGATGATATTGGATTTCTGCCGTAGATTCAACGTATCCGAGCGGGAGATCCACTGGCACCGGATGGCAGTTGATCCGTGGGCAGGACCTGTCTATACAACGGGATACCGTTCCCTTATCCCGGGTTACGGACATGCCGGCCTTTTTATGGCAGGGATGTTTACATCAACGAATTATCCCGAGCGCAGTATGGAGGGATCCATCCGGGCAGGACACGAGGTAGCAGAATGTGTCAGAACTGTAGCAAAGGCTGCGGGGGATACATGATAAAAGCCGAAGTTACCGCAATTATTCCGGTGTATAACGATCGACCCTCCCTGGAGACCGCACTCCCCATTTCGGTGGACTCTCTGTCCGCGATCACACCAGATTTTGAGATACTCATAGCCGAGGATGGGAGTACCGACGGGAGTGCTGAATTTGTGCGGGAATATACCATAAAAGATCCACGGGTACGTCTCCTTCATAGTGATGCACGCCAGGGAAGAGGACGGGCACTGAACCGGGCAATAGGGGAGGCACAAGGGTCAATCGTCTGCTACTATGACGTTGATCTGGCAACAAATATGCAGCACCTCCCGACATTGATAGGTGCCATCCGCGAGGGATATGATATTGCCACCGGTTCACGACTCCTTCCCGACAGTGACATCATCAGGACCGGCGGACGCGAGTTCGCCAGCCGGTCCTACAATTTTCTGGTGAGGCTCTTCCTTGGAAGCAGGATCTTCGATCATCAGTGCGGCTTCAAGGCATTCAACCGAGGACGTATTGAGACTATCCTGCCTTCCATCCGGGATAACCACTGGTTCTGGGATACCGAGATCCTTGTCCGTGCCCAGAGACAGGGATTCCGGGTCAGCGAATTTGCCGTGCACTGGCGTGCGGGAAAAGGGACAACGGTCAAAGTAAAGGATATATTCTCCATGGGCGAGGCAATCCTGCGGTTATGGTGGCAGATTCATGTATCGAAAGATTAGCGCTATTGTCATACCAACGATCATTGCCTTTGGCATCATCGGCTATATGCTCTATAGTGTTTGGGATGAACTCCTTGTCGCGCTCCAGCATATTATACCGGCATACCTTCTCCTCGGAGTTCTCATCTGCCTTTTTGCGTGGTGGCTTCGCGGGTGGAGGTATCATTCGATTCTTAAAAGCCTGCATTATAACGTCGGGGTCACCGTCTCAACAGCATGCATCTTCGTCAGCCAGACCGTCAATCTCATTGTCCCGGCCCGGCTCGGCGATTTTGTCCGGGTCTTCATCCTGAAGCACGAATATAATACGACCTATTCTGAGGGTGTTTCTTCAATCGTTGTCGAGCGTGTCTTTGACATCTTCACAGTAGCCCTGCTGGGTGCTGTATCGATCTTTTTTGTCATCAACGCACCCGCGTGGTTCACCACCCTCATTATAATCCCGCTTGTTGCGGGCGTACTCTTCTTTGCTTTCCTTCTCTTTGTCGGGAAATTCTCTTCGAAGAATAAGTATATCGTCATCATCCTGAACATGCTTCACGAGATCAAGCGGGCCTCACTCTCCCTTCGTTCAATTATTGTCCTTGGTGCATCATCCATTGTTATCTGGTTACTGGACATCCTGGTCTGCCTTGCCGTTGTCCTGATGTTCGAACAACAGATCCCGGTTGCCATTATCGTGCTGGCAGTCGTTATTGGTAATCTCGTGAAGGCGGTCCCGCTGACTCCCGGGGGGATGGGAACCTACGAGCTCGCCCTTGCTCTCACTTTCGGGCTGGCTGGCGTTGATCCCGCGGTTGCAACCTTGATTGCGGTGATCGACCACCTTATCAAGAACCTTGTTACCCTTGGAGGGGGTATCGTCTCGATCTACTACTTTGGCGACTGGGTAATCCCAAGTATCAAAGAAGCATTCAATACCAAATTTGGCGGAGGGAAGAAACCTGACAGCACCTGAATCGCAGATTATTGCCGTACTCAGCTGGCTCGTTATCCTGACCCTTCTCCAGCTTTCAGTATATCCCTCACTGAAAAAGACCTTCGGCAGGTTTGCCTTTCCGGTTGCTTTTCCCGCGTCATTACTCTTGTTTACTCTCATAACCTGGTACTGCGGCCTTGCCCGGATCCCCATCCAGCTGGCACTCATTCCATTCATAGGTCTGGCTGTATGGCACGTGTACCATCAGGATTACCGTATCGATGAACTGAAAGATGAGTGGCGCTGGGAGGCGCTCTTCCTTGCAGCGTTCCTCATCATGCTGGATATCCGGTTTGTCAATCCGACGATATCCTATGCAGAGAAATTCATGGACCATGGGTTTCTCGCATCGGTGATCCTGAATCCTGTCGTTCCTCCGCTTGACCCATGGTTTGCAGGAGGTACACTGAATGTCTATTACTATCTGGGATACTGGATGCTCGGGTGCCTTGCCATTGTCAGCGGAGTCTCCTCAAACATAGCGTTCAACCTCTCCCTGCCCACAGTCTTTGCACTCTCGGCAGTCAGCCTTTACGCTATCGGGACACTGGTTCTCGACCGTTTCCGGTGGCTGCCCCTCATCATCCTGATCCTGCCGAATCCGTCGCTCATATACCAACTGATTACCGGGACCACGGTGAACCCGGCGTATGATGCATCGCTGTCCTGGCTGGGTACACGGACAATCACCAACACCATCAACGAGTTTCCGCTCTTCTCATTTGTCTGGGGAGATGTCCATCCCCACGTTATTTCAATCTTCAACCAGATCTTCCTCATCTTCCTCCTCCTCTTTGCCTACAAGCGCTGGGAGACCCTGGACAGGACTGCAAAAGTCATCGTCATGGCCCTTATCGCCGTCAGCCTTGGCTCGATGCCGGCCTTCAACACGTGGGATGTACTCATCTATGCCCCCATTGTCCTGATCATCGCGTTCCTGATCCTCTGGAGAAAACGCATGGCATTGGACCGGTCCGCGTGGGCATTCCTGCTTGCCGTTCCACCTGTATCGATCCTCTGTTACCTGCCATTCTACCTGCAACTGCAGACGCAGACCGGGGCAATTGCCCTTGTCAGGACACCGTCGGACCCCCTTGAATTCCTCTGGGTGAACGGGATCTTCATTGCCATCTTCTTTGCCCTGCTTGTCCCGGAGTTCAGGAAACGGCCGTGGCTCCTTCTGGCATGCTTGCCATTCGTCCTTGCAGGATATGCTGCAGCAGCGATCGCCATTATCCCGCTGGTCTATTTCGCTGCAAAAGCCAACCGTAATTTCCCCGATCTCCTCGCAGTATTCGGCCTTGCAATCCTCGTTGTCTGTGAACTCGTCTACATGAAGGACAATATGGGGGAGACGTACTTCCGGATGAACACGATCTTCAAATGCTACCTCCCCGCATGGCTGATGCTGAGCACTGCCGCCATGATCATGGTGGGGCAGTGGCTCACAACGTGGGGTCGGATCCCGGTCCTCTCATCCCGGCATGCCGCAGTTGTATCCGTGGGACTGCTCTGCCTGCTTCTTGCAGTCCCGTTCTTCGCAGGATATAACATGGGATACGGAACCGGCACCCTTGACGGCCTGGCCTATCTTTCCACCACCCACAAAGGTGATGCAGGTGCAGTCGCGTACCTCCGGACACTCCCCACCGGGGAGATCCTTGTTGAAGCCGAGAACGGGGATTACTCCTACTATTCCCGCGTTGCATCGTTCACGGGCATTCCCGCCATCATTGGCCAGCCCTTCCACGAGTTCATGTGGCGAGGAGATCCAGACGGCTGGTTCTCAACAAGAAAAGCGGATATTCGGGACATTTACGAAACGCCGGATAAGACCATCGAGCTCATAAAAAAATATAACGCCACCCTATTGTATGTCGGCGATTCAGAGCGTGATCGGTATAATGTCTCCCTCCCGAATGCCGGTCTCACGAAAGTATATTCCGCGGATAACACGGATATTTATCGCCTTTCAGGGTAACCTTTCCCCATTACACAGGGGGTATTTACCCCTGTCAATCACGTCGTGGCACAAACCTTTATTTCCATTCCTGACGAACTGGTATGGCTACATCATTATTTACTGATGAGTAATGAAGGAGCAGATTCTCCTGAATGAGGTGAGTTATGGCAAAAGGCTACGTTAAGACAGAAGCTCCCGAAGAGCTCCAGAACAAGGCGCTTGAAGCCCTTGAAGTTGCAAGAGATACCGGTAAGATCAAGAAAGGATCCAACGAGGCAACAAAAGCCATTGAACGCGGTATTGCCGCACTTGTTGTTATTGGTGCCGATGTCGAGCCCGCAGAGATCGTCATGCACCTTGCCCCGCTCTGTGATGAGAAGAAGGTTCCCTATATCTTCATCAACAAGCAGAATGACATCGGAGCCGCAAGCGGCCTTGATGTCGGCTCAGCCGCGGCAGCAATCGTCAAGCCCGGTAAGGCAAAAGAGACGATCGATGACCTTGCCAAGCAGCTTGCCGCGCTGAAGGCGTGAGGAGTCCAGCATGGCAGATGATGCAACGCCAGCCGAAGTTATCGAGGTCGTCGGTTCGACCGGCATGCACGGTGAGGCAATGCAGGTCAAGTGCCGAATTCTCGACGGCAGCAACAAGGGACGGATCATCACCCGCAACACCGTGGGTCCGATCCGGGAAGGGGATGTCATCATGCTCCTTGAAACCGAGCGTGAAGCAAAGAAACTTTCGAGGCGGTAAACCATGGTAGAACAGCATGTCTGTAATTTCTGTGGCCACCAGCTCGAACCCGGTACCGGCAAGATGTTCGTGAAGAAGGACGGTACCATCTTCTACTTCTGCAGCTCTAAGTGCGAGAACAACCAGAAACTCGGCCGCGTACCGCGCCGTGTCGAATGGACGAACGCCGGCAGGAAAGCAGCAAACAAGGAGTGATCCCTCATGGAGCGCTCCTTTGTAATGGTCAAGCCTGACGGGGTCCAGCGTGGCCTTGTGGGTGAGATTGTCTCCCGGCTTGAAGCAAAAGGGCTCAAACTCGTTGCAGCACGGTTCGAAAAATTACCGGAAGCCCGGGTGACAGAACAGTACAAGGAACACCTTTCAAAACCATTCTTCCCGTCACTGAAGAAGTATATCATGGGAGACCCGTGTTTCCTCATGGTCTGGGAGGGCAGGAACGTGGTCGCAATCGTCCGTAAGGTGATTGGCTCCACCAACCCCCAGGAAGCAGCACCCGGCACAATCCGGGGCGACTTCGGGATTGACATTGGCAGGAATGTGATCCATGCTTCCGATTCACCGGAGAGTGCAGCCCGGGAGATCGGTATCCACTTCAAAAACAACGAAGTATTCGCTTATACTCGGATCGATGAATCCGTGATATACGAATACTGATCTTTCTTTTTTTGAATGGTATTGTCTCCAGTCAGAGCAGTGCTGATTTTCCTATGACCTGAGGTCATCTCTGCGGCCATCACCGGCATAATTTTAGTTGGATAAATGTCCCGAAAAATACAGAACAATTCTGTATACGATCGGAACCACAGACTATATGATGCTGCATTCAGAACATATCATGAGACACAGAGTCGGGAGATCGTGATGGGAGACTGGGATTTTACATCGGTCGGTCTGGTGCTGATCGGCAGCAGTATCACCGTGGCAGGCATCATCATTGCAGCGCTTCTTATGGGCATCACCATTACGCTGGCCCCGTTCCTCCTCCTGACGACAGCAGTGCTTATTGTGATAAGCGCGGTACTCATCGTATACCATACACCGCGAAGCCTGCCCCCGATCTGAACGGATAAAACATGGATAATTCGCATATAGTCAGGATATGCAGTGCCCAGATCACCAGTGTCTGGGACGATCCGGATAAAACACTCCAGAAAGCCGGACTTTTTGTTCATCATGCCGCTGTTTCTGGGGCAGCACTGATCTGCTTTCCCGAACAGTTCGCTACCGGGTGGGATCCCTGTTCGGATTCCCATGCTGAAGAGCGTGACGGGACAATTGTATCCACCCTCCGCAACCTTGCAACAGAGAACAATATCGGTATCCTCGGCTCATTCCGGGAGAAGGCCGGTTCTCATCCAAAAAATACCGCGGTTGCTGTTGGCAGTGACGGCAGTATCCATGCAACCTACGCAAAGATGCATCTCTTCAGTCCCGGTGGAGAGGACACGATATTTGCACCGGGTTCGGACCTGGGAATCTTCACGCTGGGTCCGCTTACCTGTGGGATCGCCCTATGCTACGATCTGAGGTTCCCGGAACTCTTCCGGCTTTATGCAAAAAAAGGGGTGCAGGCAGTATTCGTTCCTGCGGCCTGGCCTGAAAGCCGCATGAAACACTGGGAACTTTTCATCACCGCACGGGCCTGTGAGAACCAGATGTATGTATGCGGCATAAACACCACCGGGAGGACACCGGTTGATACCTATGTCGGAGGTTCGATGACGGTTGACCCGCAGGGATCGATCGTATGCCGGGCAAACGATGCTGAACAACTGCTCTTCTGCGATCTTGACCCGGAGATCGTGACCACTGCACGGGAAACATTCCCAGTAGCACGCGATCGCCGGGAGGAACTCTACCATACACTCGCGGGCAGACGTATCTGATACCGGGCATGCATATCATCGGACACCTCCGGAAAACCGCACGCCTATATGTAATCAGAAATCCTATACTATGCCATGTACCATCTCGCTTGCGTCAACTGTGGAGCCACCTATCCCGCTGACGAGATCCTGTATAACTGCAAAAAATGCGGTCACCTTCTTACCGTCAAATATCCGCTTGATGAGATACACGTTACCCGCGCTGCATGGGACAAGCGGCCTATCTCCGTCTGGAGATACAAGGAACTCCTGCCGGTGCATGGAGATCCGGTCACCCTGCAGGAAGGCGGAACCCCCCTCTACCACCTGAAGAGACTTGGCGAGGAGATGGGCATTCCCCACCTCTATGCAAAACACGAGGGCATGAATCCCTCCGGTTCATTCAAGGACCGGGGCATGACCGTCGGGGTCTCGATGGCACTCCAGCTCGGGAAGAAGAGTGTTGCCTGTGCAAGCACCGGAAACACGTCCGCCAGCCTTGCGGTCTATGCAGCAAAGGCGGGAATCCCCGCAGTCGTCCTGTTACCGGCCGGCAAAGTTGCAGTCGGGAAGATCGCCCAGGCGCTGATGCACGGGGCAAAGGTCATCTCCATCCGGGGGAACTTCGATAAGGCCCTTGAGATGGTCCACGACCTCTGCCTCACCCATGGGCTGTACCTGCTCAATTCCATCAACCCCTACCGGCTTGAAGGACAGAAAACAATCGGCTTTGAGGCGATCGATCAGTTGGGCGATGTTCCCGACCGCATCGTTCTCCCGGTGGGAAATGCCGGCAATATCTCCGCAGTGTATAAAGGGCTGCTGGAATGGCAGGAACTGGGATTCATCGACAGGCTCCCGATGATGACCGGTATCCAGGCTCAGGGATCAAGCCCCATCGTCCGTGCAATGCGTGAGAACCTTCCGGTGGTAGTACCGGAACAGCAACCCGAGACCATTGCAACAGCAATCCGTATCGGGGCACCGGTCAATGCGGAGAAAGCCCTGATCGCAATCCGGAAGACCGGAGGCCTTGCTGAATCGGTGACCGACGATGAAATTCTCCGGATGCAGCGCGATCTGGCGCGAAAAGAGGGTATCGGTGTTGAACCGGCATCCGCTGCTTCAGTTGCCGGCATCCGCAAACTGGCGGAGAGCGGCATGATCGACCGGAACGAACGGATTGTCTGTGTTGTCACCGGCCATCTCCTGAAAGACCCGGAAACGGTGATCAAACAATGCGAACCCCCAACCGAGATCGACGCGGACCTGCCTTCGCTGCTCTCTGCGCTGCACTTGTAATCCTGCTCGCGGCCATCCCCGCAGCGGCAGCGCTCTCGGCAGAGTATGTTGTGCTACCGAATGGTACAACATACCGGGCTGCAATCGATGTAACGGATGTCTCCCGATATGAATTTGCTGAAATCGGCATCATGGGAGAGAATGTCCCGCTCCAGGTTGCGGATGTGCAGCTGACCGTTAACGGTTCCGCGTATCAGTACAACTGGAGCCGCCCGTGGGGAGCTCCATCATCAATTGAATTCCCCAAAGGAAATTATACCATCTCCTATCTCGCTCCGCTCCGGAACAACAACCTTCAGGCGACATTCACCCGCCCCTACCAGGTGAACGTGACCCTCCCGCAGGAGTTCGCTGTAAGTAATCCGCTTCTTGCTGGCATCAGCCAGGGTGCAAATATCACCAGGCAGACGGATAATACGACCATAGTCCAGTGGAACAAGACTGCTGGGTTCAATGTCCGGTTCTATGATCCCTGGCATGAGGAACTTCTCTGGTTCTTCCTGCAGTTCATGGGTATCCTTGTCCTGATCCTGGTAATCATCCCCTATATGCTCTCGTTCAAAAAAGCGGAATGAGTCCCGAACCCTCCCTACTTTTAATTAAACCGACAGCATTTTTCAAAGGTTTTTTCAGGTTCCCACTTGGATAAAAGAAACGTATATACGGCACTATAGCCAAGAAATGAGAGGAAAAGAGGTTTATTCATGCTTCTTGAAAATGCAGCAGTTGGACTTATTCAGTTGGTCGTTGCGATTATTTTTGCCGTCGTTGCCCTCTATATCGGCTTCGCGGTACTCGGCAAGATCACCAAGGGTATTGATGAGGAAAAAGAACTTGCAAAGGGGAATGCAGCGGTCGGTATCATTGTCGCAGCAGTCTTTGTTGCTATCGCTCTCGTAGTCGAATCCGGTGTCAGCGGACTCTCCGCCGGTATCAGCAAAGCACTCGCAGTCGGGATCTTTTCAACCGATGGTCTGATTGCAGTGGGTCTCTCGTTCTTCCAGCTTCTCGCGGGCATTGTCCTTGCAGTTGGAGCAATCTATCTTGCACTCAACATCCTTGACAAGTTAACCTCAGGGGTTGAGGAATTCGAGGAACTTAAGAAGGGCAACGTTGCCGTTGCGCTCGAGATGGGCGGTGTGATCATTGCCGTCGCCTGGATCATCCAGTCCGGTGTAATCGGCATCACCGCTGCCCTCGTATAATTCTTTTTTTGATCAAATTATCCGTTCATGATCCCTGCGGTTTACAACAAATCCGTCAGGTACTCCATGAATCCCGGCAGGATAGATCGTATCAGTCGGTAATGCAGTGTTTCCGCGCCCTGCCGCATACGGACCCGTTCCTTTTGCTTAATTCCCAAAGAAAATCGCAGATTGTAAAACGTTCAAATCACACCCTGATTTGAAATTTGAACGATCCTGAACCGTTCCTTGCCATTTCATACGAACCTGAACAACCGGAATCCACCCGAACACTCGCGACCCTTAATGCAACGCATTTCCAACAGGCATTACGGCAAAACAGAGCCGACCATGAAAATACGATACGGAGAACCGATGATGAAGACAAGATTCAACATTCTATTCAGCCTGGTGGCGCTGGCCATGCTTGGCGGGGTGGGTATCGCCGCAGCAGCACCGGCCGTTTCAACTGGAACACAGGACGGAGATAACAGCTCATACTCCTACGGACCCCTGGGTCCGGGCAATGCACTGTACGGCATCAGGATCGCTTTTGAAAACCTTGATGAGTCGTTCACGTTCAACCAGAGCGAGAAACTGGAGAAACAGGTCAGCCATGCAGGCATCAGGCTTGCTGAAGTCCAAAACGGACTCAGAGATAATGTAATGGGTGCCGCGGATATTGCACTTGAGCAGTACTGGTTGAAGATGAACCAGACTGAAGCGGCTCTTGAACCCATGTCGCTCAACGGTACCGGAGATCTACAGGGTGTGAACGATACCGGCCTGCGGCATGCGCAGGAAATGATCGCCAGACACCAGCAGGTGCTTGAGGATCTTCTCCAATCCCATCCGGACAACAAGGGACTTGAACGGGCATACAACAATAGTGTAGAACTGGAACAGAAGTTTGCAAACAAAATAGAGAACCACCAGAAGGTCCGTCAACAGGAACGAGAGAACCTCACAGACGTATCTTCCGGCAATATGACAACGGTCATGGACAAAAACCAGTCATGGAACAGGGGCCCCGGAAACAATAGCTGGGAACTCCCGTCCGACATGAACCAGACCCAGGGGTTGGGAACTATGAACAGGAACGGGCATGATACAAACCTTACTGTCCAGGACCAGCGCCAGAAGCAGGGTAACAGTACGCAGGAGAATCTCATTCCCGGCCAGAGTGAGAAACAGCAGGGTAGTAACGGGAAGAATACAGGGAATGCAGGCACTACCCAGAACGGGAATACCAACAACAATCAGAATAGCATTACCAACAATGCAAACCGGAACAATACCATCGTGAACCAACCCGGCAATACCAATAACCAGAATGCCGGGAAGGGAACCAGCGGCGCCAGTAACAAGGTGAACACTGGGGATACGAGGTCGTCTGGCAGGTAATCCCTGCCATTCTACATGAAGCGGAGATACCGGGAAGATCCAAGCCGGTAACATTTTTTTGTACCAGACATGATACTGATCAGCAACAGGTGTGTCATGAAGCGCCCGTCAGGAATTAGGATATCTGTTATTGTAGCACTCATTCTGCTCTGCCTCCTGCCAACCGCACAGGCAGCGTCCGACACGGACTATTCAACAACCTATACAATCGCCGTAACAGGCGACGGCACGGCACTCTGGAAGATAGAGTACCGCACGCCACTCCTGACAGAAGCTGATATGACTGCTTTTGAGAACTACTCTTCTGGCATGAACAGCGTTTACCTGCCGGAACTTGAGGACCTGATGCAGCACTCCGTTGCACAGGCCGCCCTTGGGACGTCCCGTGAGATGACGACAAAGGACTTCACCGGCAATGCCCTTGTCCAGACCTCCCCCACCGGCAGGTTCGGGGTTGTGACCTACACGTTCTCCTGGACGAACTTCGCCGGGGTTAACGGGGAAGAACTCACCATCGGCGACGCATTTGTCGGCGGAATGTACCTTGCACGGGACACTACCCTCATCATCCGGTACCCGACGGGATTCGCGATAACCTCGGTCACCCCGGCACCCGACCGGACAGGCAGCGATGGCCTGACCTGGTATGGCCTGCGTTCCCTGGGGCCCGGGCAGCCGTCGGTCACCCTGAACAGATCCTCCTTCCCGATCCTGCCTTGTATAGGTGTCGGATTGCTCATCCTGATCTTCGCCATTGTCGGGATCGTGCTTCTCCGGAGGAGAAAGGCAGATCCCGCAGAGGATACTGCACCGGGGGAACCGGATGCCCCCGAAGGGCCTGCAGCCCCGCTTTCGAAGGCCGACCTCGAGAGCCTTGAGGAGAAGATCCTCCAGGTGCTTGTTGCCCATAACGGCGAACAGTTCCAGTCGGAGATTGTCAGGGAACTGGGCATGCCCAAATCATCCGTGAGCACCACCCTCAACGAACTCCACCACCGGGGAATCATCCAGAAAGTGAAGAAGGGCCGGGAGAACCTGATCCGGCTCGTTAAAAATCAGCAATAACACTCCTTTTTACAGATCGTTCAGCCCCCGGGATTCTCACTGCTCCCGTTCAACCAGATGGCAGGGAATATCGAAACAATACACTCACAGCGTACTATCTGCAGGAATCAGTGCCTGTAAAAAAAGAACCACAACTTCGGGAAAGAAAAAATATAAAAAAATTACTGGTATCCGAATGACTTCATGACAACATCGGGATTGACCGCACCAACGTGATAGACAGCACCGTCGGTAAGCTCGTTGATGGTAACTTCCGCGGGGGAGAAGAGCGACGTGTCGATCTTGTAGAAATCATAACCGGCTTCCTTGAAGATATCGTTGAATGGTTTCCCATAGCCCTTGGACTTGTTGCTCGGGATCTTGTCAAGGTAGTCCTTGATCTCGGGTGCCTTCATGGTCAGGGAGATCCTGCCATAATAGATGGTGGCGTCATTTGTGACACCCATTGCAAGCTTGGCTCCGCGAACCGGTGGAACGGGTGCGCTTCCCATCGCGGCAATGATCTTCC
Source organism: Methanoregula sp. (assembly GCF_028679125.1). GTDB lineage: Archaea > Halobacteriota > Methanomicrobia > Methanomicrobiales > Methanospirillaceae > Methanoregula. Next base: position 19,056 of record NZ_JAJRCG010000007.1, read on the forward strand.
GGGTATCGAACCCGAGCTCGTTGAGCTTGTAGATTGCCGTCTCAACGCAGCGTCCCGAGACCTGGATTGAACCAACCATGGAGGACGTCGGTGCAACAACAGCACAGACATTTGCCACATCGATATGGCACTCCTCGGCGATCTTATTCATGACTTCTGCATTGGGGAGGTGGTCGCTCTCAAGACAGATGACGGCACAGTCATAGTCATCCTCGTACTCGATGACCTCGAAGGTGTGCTTCGGCTTGAGCGAGAGAGCCCGGGCCGGGCCGCTGCCCATTGCAAAATAGTTGCCGACCTTCACGGTCCAGCCTGCCTTCTGTGAGCCAAGGCAGGAGATGGACGGGAAATCCGTGTTGACGTCGATGAACGGCATCGGGACGCCCTTGATCTCTCCATTCCGGAAGTTAACTTCCCCAAGTCCGCCCATGCAGATCTCGGTGAATGCCCTGCCGGCAGCATAACCGCCGCGTACACTCACACCACAATCAACAATACGTGCGCCATTATCCAGTTCGTGGTATGCGCAGTTGAATTCCTCGGCAAGATCTGCCAGATTGTCAAAAATTTCCAGTGCCAGTTCGTTAACACTCAGCATTAGAGAAAACCCCTGTATTATTACCAAGGGTCTGGGAATAGATAATATTTTTCAAACCCGTTACCGTCACCGGCAAAAAATTTCAGGTGAGATATTCGAGCACCCTGGCCGGGTCGTAACGGAGGGTGATGATCCGCGTCCGTCCCTTGCCTTCGCGGTACTGTAAATTGATGAGGCGCATGGCATCCAGTTTTTTGACGATCTCGTAGAACCGGGTGTAGCCGATGGAGAGCGATGGGGGGAGTGCCTTATGCACGTCCCCGGCGTTCATCTCCTGCTCCTTTGTGCTCTGCTCCGCGATCGATTTGAGGATCTGCCGCTCCTCACCCTTGAGGGTCTTGACCGTATAAGACAGATGGAGATACCGGGAGATCTCGTAGGCACCGCAGATATCCTCCCGGTCGATACTGCGCCGGGCCGCCCGCTCTGCCGAGAGCGTGGCACGCTTGAGAAGGTCGATACCCACCCGGAGGTCTCCGCTTGCCAGCGTCTGTTCCACGACGAGGTCCAGTAATTCATCAGACAGGACGCCGGAGAACAAGCCCTGCATCACGCGGGCCTGCATGATCTCCCGCACCTCTGCAGTCCCATAGGGGGGGAAGTAAATGTCGGTCGGGCGGAAGACCGATGCAACCCTGGCGTCAACCGCACGGGAGAGATCCACGTCCATGTCACTGATGATGACGATCACGCCGATCCGGGTGCCCTCGTACGTCTCGTGCGAGCGGAGCAGCGTGTAGAGCACCTTGTTGATCTCGTTCTCATAGAGAAGGTAGTTTGCATCGTCGAGTGCAACAAGGAGGACAATCTCCTCCTTCACCAGATGCCGGGCAACTGCGTCGAAAACCTGTTTGAACGAAGTGCCAGAGGACGGGGGGAGGTGCCCGACAAGTTTCTTGTAGATCTGGGAGATGATGGCAAATTTCGTGTTGTCGATCTGGCAGTTGATGTACACCGGCACGAGTTTCTTGGTCGTCTCTTCGATCTCCTGGAAGAGCTTCCGGATGCTCGTGGTCTTTCCCGTACCGGGGAGACCCTTGCAGACACTGTTCATGGGCCTGCCGCCACGGATCCCGGGTTTGATCTGGAACGCCAGTTCCCGCATCTGGTCGTCGCGGAACTCGAACTGCTCGGGAACGTAATCGATCTCCAGGACCTCGGGGTCCCGGAACAGCGTCTCGTCCCACATCAGCAGGTTCTTTTTCATCTTACTACACCTCTACGCGGGGGGTATTAACTGCATTGATTATTGTCCCCGTGAAGTTGGGTTTTTTACAAAAAGTGTTTTGTGGTGCGGACAAACCTATATCGCCCTGCACACGAAACAAAAAACGAGCCTTGTGCCGGCAGATGATGAAAGTTACCCCCACTGATTCATGATGACGCACGGGATCTGATGCCGCACTGCTCATGAAAAGAGGAAGTCGAGGAAATCCACCGCGTTTTTCATCCCGAGACCTCCTGTGCGTGCAGCCTTCTCTGAAAATACCTGCGTATTATCCGTTCCTTTGCCACGGACAACGAACGGTACCGGGTCGCGGGTATGGGTCTTGGCGCGGATCGGCGTCGGGTGGTCTGGTAACACAGCAACAACACCATCGAATCCGTTGAGGATCGTGCCCACGACTTCATCGACCTTCTCGATCGCCTTCACCTTCTCCTCAATACTCCCCATGTGGCCTGCCTCGTCCGGCGCCTCGATGTGGACATAGACAAAGTCCAGCCGCTTGATAGCATCCAGCGCGTACCGTGCCTTTGCCGCATAGTCCGTATCGAGATAGCCGGTAGCACCCGGTACCGTGATGACCTCCATGCCGGCACAGCGGGCAATGCCGTTGAGGAGGTCCACTGCCGAGATCATCCCGCCCTTCTTCCCGTACTTATCCGCAAACAGGGGAAACGCCGGCTTCTTCCCCCCGCTCCACGGCCATATCTGGGTTGCCGGACGTTTACCGGCAGCGGCACGGGCCTTGTTCACCGGGTGGTGGGCGAACACACTCCTGCTCTTCTCCATGCACCGCAGGAGCAGCTCCGCATCCTTCCCTTTCGGAAGGTACCCGGCAATTCCCTGCCCGACAATATCGTGCGGGGGCGTGGAGGTGGACCCGTGGCCGCCATGGACAACCAGCAGGTTACGGTAGCTGACACCTGCCTGGACCATCACTTCAGGGATCGCTGGCTGGAGCGCGGCAAAGAGATCCTTTCCCTCCCCGCTTGAGATGTGGCCGGCGGAGAAATCGGCCATCGTCTCATTTTCCACATCCACAAGATTGCAGCGGTAGGCGACATCCCCGGGGGAAAGATCTATACCCATGCTCAATGCTTCGAGCGGGCCGCGACCGGTATAATACTTCTCCGGGGCATACCCGAGAACCGACATGTTGGCAATATCGCTGCCGGCCTCAAAACCGTCAGGGACCGTCCGCAGCCTCCCGCAGGCACCCTCGCGGGCCATCCGGTCCAGGTTGGGGGTCTTTGCGTATTCGAGGGGCGTCTTTCCCTCAAGTGATGCGATCGGCTCGTCCGCCATCCCATCACCAAGGACAATGATATACTTCATGTTATTGCCCCTGGACAGCAGCCTGTGCCGCGATCCTGACACTCTCGCGGGAACCCCGCTCCGGGTTCCAGCCCAGCCCCTTGAGTTTCCCGATCGAGAGCTGCATCTTCGGCACATCGCCAACCCAGCCCAGTTCCCCGCCGGTGAACCGGTAGGTTACCTTCTTCAGGCCCATTGCTTCCGTTACGATATCCGCAATGGCCACCACATCGATCCAGTCCTCGGAGCCGATATTGAAGGTGTTCACCGGCTGCTTTGTGTGGGCAATGACAAACTCCACGGCCCGGATACATTCATGGACCTCGAGGTACGACTTGGTCTGCTTCCCGTTGCCAAGGATCTCCAGTTCCCCGGGGTTTTCCTTGAGTTTCCTGATAAAATCCGTGATAACGCCGTGGCCGCTGCGCGAGCCGATGATATTGGCGAACCGGAACTGCCAGGACCGCATCTCAAACGAGTGACAGTATGCCGAGATGAGCGCCTCGCAGGCAAGCTTGCTGGCGCCGTAGACCGAGACCGGCTCGAACGGCGCATAGGTCTCGGGGGTCGGGATAACCGTGGCATTCCCGTATACTGTCGAGGTTGACGTGAAGACCAGTTCCGGCACGGCATGCGCCCGCATGGCCTTGAGCACACGATACGTGGCAACGATATTGTTCCGGAATGTCGGGTCCGGCGTCATCGCGCTCTGGCGGACATCCGGGTCAGCGGCAAGGTGGTACACCCGGTCTGCTCCTTTGAGGGAGTCCTGCCAGCCGTCACCAAGGAGGTCTGCCTTTACGAGCCGCGCCTTTCCGGACCTGATATGGCCGGCAATCGTCTCCTCGTGCCCTGCAACAAGGGAGTCAATAACAACAACGCTGTCGCCCCGCGCCACGAGGGCATCCACCACGTGCGAGCCGATGAACCCGGCACCGCCTGTCACGACATCAAACATCAATACCTATTATGTCATCCATGCTATAGGATTACTGCTATGTTCATAGGGATTGATCACGGCACAAGCGCCATGCGGTTCGCCGGTGAGGGCCGCGAATTCAAGCTCTCGCGCGAGGCCGCAAAGGACTTCCATATTGCCGACCTTTCCCATATCTGTCCCGTTGACGAGATCGAGGGTATCGCGGTCTGTTACTCGATGGGCGACAACTTCTCGAAGATCACCCGTACCGGAAAAATCCGGAACCGGGGGCTTGTCAGCCGCGAAGGTGCCGGCAAGCATATCGGTGGCGGAACCCGGGTCTTTGATGAGGTAGCTGCAAGCGGCATTCCCGCGATCGCTATTCCGGGACTCCACCGGGGATCCCCCACCGATCCCCGGTTCAAGGCTTACTCCCACCAGACAAGCCCCGAGAAGATCGGTATTGCCTACGAGGTCTGCCATGATCTCGGGAACGATGCGATCATTTCCGATATCAGCTCCAACACCGTCACCCTGCTTGTCACGGGGGGGAAACTGGTCGGCGCATTCGATGCCTGCATCTTTGCCCCGGGCACGCTCCACGGCGCCCTTGACGTTGACGCGATCCGGAGGGTAGACGAAGGGACATGCACTGCCAACGATGCATTCCAGCATGCGGGCGTGAACTTCTCCGTGCCCGAACCCGAGCGCATGCGCACGGTTGCCATGTTCGCTGCCATGGAATGCGCAGCAATGCGTCTCCTGAATCCTCATGCTCCGGTAGCCCTGGCCGGCAGCCTTGCACCCATTGTTGCACCGGAAGTCGAATCGCTCCTGGGCTCAAAAGCAGCAGTATACGATGAATGGTGCGCCTCCCGCGGCTGTGCACGGATTGCAAAGGATGTATTTTCAGGTCGTCGCGAGATCCTGGGGATCGAAACGGATCTTTAATCCTGTTTTCGTTTTAACATCATCGACATCGTCCATAATTCACGAAAACCGGTAACCGGGGGGTTTCTGCGTTTTGAAATCCAATTGAAGGGGGGGTATGCCGGATACCCCCCTCCCATGCAGTCCCCATCACAGTCCCCCCCCACGCACCCAATTCCCGACGTAAAACCCCATCCTGACAAATGTCCGGCACGTTCTTTTTTCACGCAGGTTCCGGCCCGACAGGGGGTATACCGGACACCCCCCCTGCCCCATGGTGGGGGGGTATGATCGATTTGAAACGCAATGGGGTGGGGGGGTCTCATGGATACCCCCCTCCTCAAAACTGGGATGTACGCATTATTGCACGCGTTTTTGCATCACTACCCAGGGCAGGGTTCCGGCGGAATGGCCGTTATTGTGACTTACTCAAAACTGATCAGGGGGGTATGATCCGGCCAAAAGGGGGGAGGGGTATACCGGATACCCCCCCACCCCCATGCAGGGGGGGTATGATCGATTTGAAACGCAAAAGGGGGAGGGGGTATGGCACAGACCCCCCCTCAATGTAATTTGCCAGTTCACGGCTCACGCGAAAACCTGATTGCACTGCGGATAGGGATTATTATTTTTTAGGTATCATTAATCGACGTGAAAATAAGATCAACATCATTAATAGTGTTAAATTCCCACTATAATGCGCAATAATTGCGGGTAGAGCCAGATGACTGCCGCGTGTAAAGTCATGATAATTTACACTGCCGGTTGTTCCTTATCATGTAAAACAAAAAAGGGATTTCCTTGAGAGAACTTCGCATCCACGGCAGGGGTGGCCAGGGGTCGGTCACTGCTGCTGAACTCATTGCTGTCGCCGCGTTCGAAGGCGGCGTTTACTCCCAGGCCTTTCCGGCATTCGGTGTCGAGCGGCGGGGGGCCCCGGTACAGGCCTTTGTTCGGTTCAATGATAAAAAGATCCGGCTCCGCGGCCAGATCTACGAACCCGATTACATCATCGTGCAGGACAGCACCCTGATCCATGACGTTAACGTCTTTTTAGGGGTCAAGAAGGGCGGCATCGTCATTGTCAATACGGAGAAGAAGCCGGACTTCAAGGTACCCGAAGGCGTTAAGCTGATCACGATCGATGCAACATCCATTGCTCTCAAGACACTCGGGCTCCCGATCACCAACACAACCCTCATGGGAGCCTTTGCGGCAGCAACCGGGGAGATCCAGTTTGGCGCACTCGAGAATGCGCTGAAACACCGGTTCCCCGGAGAAATGGCAACCAAGAACATTGCCGCGGCAAAGACCGCGTTCGACTTCGTGAAGGGGGCAGCATAATGGCGCTTGCCGTAGGCTGCCGGGCACGACCCGGAAATTCACGGGACAACAAGACCGGTTCATGGCGTGTCTTCAAGCCCGTCTTCGACCATGAGAAATGCTCGAAGTGCGGGATGTGCCAGACCCTCTGTCCCGAGGGCTGTATCAACGAGGATGCAGAAGGCACGTTCATTCCCGATTATGACTACTGCAAGGGATGCGGGATCTGCGCAGCGGAATGCCCGAAAGAGGCAATTGCCATGAAAAAGGAGGAGAAGTAGATGATGGAAATTACCGAGGGCTCACACGCGGTCGCAGAGGCAGTCCGGCTCTGCCGCCCGCAGGTGGTCTCTGCCTACCCGATCACCCCCCAGACCCATATCGTCGAGGCGCTGGCGGATTTTGTCGCCAACGGCAAACTTGATGCCGATTACATCAATGTGGAGAACGAATTCTCCGCACTATCTGCCTGTGTCGGTGCCAGTGCAGCGGGCTCACGAACCTACTCCGCCACAACCTCGCAGGGGCTTGCCCTCATGTTCGAGGTCTGCTTCAACGCGGCCGGTATGCGCCTGCCGATCGTCATGTCCATCGCGAACCGTGCGCTGGGTGCGCCTCTCTCGATCTGGAACGACATGCAGGACTCCATCTCGCTCCGTGATGCAGGCTGGCTCCAGTTCTATGCTGAAGACAACCAGGAAGCAACCGACCTCCACTACATCGCTTACCGCGTTGCCTAGGATAACAAGGTTCTCCTCCCCGCGTTCGTCTGCTTCGACGGGTTCATCCTCTCCCACACCTACGAACCGGTCGAGATGCTGACCCAGGCAGATGTTGACAAATACCTGCCAGCGTTCCATCCCCTCGAACGGCTGGATGCGGCCGACCCGATCAGTTTCGGCATGTATGCAACCCCCGAATACTATCTTGAGTTCCGGTACGAGCACGACAAGGCTCTCAAGGATGCAAAAAATGTCATCGCAAAGGCGGGCAAGGAGTTCGCAGCGCTCTTCGGCAGGGACTACAGTGCAATGGTCGAAGGGTATAAACTGGAAGATGCCGAGACCGTCATCGTCGGGATGGGATCGATCTGCGGCACGGTCAAGGATGCAATCGACGATATGCGGGCCGACGGGAAGAAAGTCGGGCTCCTGAGGATCCGTGTCTTCCGCCCGTTCCCCTCGGATGATGTAGCGAAGTTCATCAAGGGGGCAGCACAGGTAAAACGCATCGTTGTGCTGGACAAGAACATCTCGCTCGGGGCAAAAGGCGCAACTGCCCTTGAAGTGAAGGATGCCCTCTACGGCTCCACCATTCCCGTATGGAACTATATCCTCGGCCTTGGGGGAAGGGATGTGAGAAAGAAGGACATCAGGGAGATCGTTGCACTGGCCGAGAAGGGGAAGGGCGACCAGTTCTATGGCCTGCGAAAGGAGGTGCTCTGATCATGGCAGAGAAATGCAAGGCCTGCGAGCTCTTCGATGCCGGCCACCGCGCCTGCGGGGGCTGCGGTGCGTCACTCGCAGCACGCCTCGTAACAAAGGCTGCCGGTCCGAATACCATCGTCGTCTCCGCGACCGGGTGCATGGAAGTCTTCTCCACGCCCTACCCGGAGACTGCGTGGAAGGTCCCGTGGATCCACTCGCTCTTCGAGAACGCCTCTGCGGTGGCCTCGGGTATCGAGGCATCGCTGAAACGGCAGGGGCGCAAGGAGAAGATCGTCATCATGGCCGGTGACGGGGCAACGTTCGATATCGGTATGATCTGTATCAGCGGCGCGTTCGAGCGCGGCCACGATTTCACCTATATCTGCTACGACAACGAGGCCTACATGAACACCGGCATCCAGCGGTCCGGTGCAACGCCCTACGATGCGAGCACGACAACGAGCCCCGCGGGTTCACAGTCGTTTGGCAACAACCGGCCCAAGAAGGACATGCCCACGATCCTTGCCGCACACGGTGCCCCGTATGTGGCAACTGCATCCATTGCCTATCCGACGGACTTCATGCAGAAAGTCGAGAAAGCCATCAACACCCCCGGGCCGTGCTATATCCAGGTCCATACACCCTGCTGCACAGGATGGGGATTCGAGGGCGAGCAGACCATTGCCATAGCAAAACTCGCCATAGAGACCGGCCTCTGGCCGAACTTCGAGATGGTCGACGGCAAGGTGACCAAGGTCAAGAAGGTTGTCAGGAAACCGGTCACGGAATACTTAAAGACCCAGAAGCGGTTCCGCCACCTCTTCAAACCCAAACTGCAGGAAGCCGAGCTCGCCCACATCCAGGCAATAGCCGACCGGAACGCGGAAAAATACGGGCTCGATATCAAGCTCCCGCCCAAGAAGGAATAAGGTCATTCCCTCTTTTTTTAGTTTTTCAGATTAAACGGCCATGGAACCATTCAGGTCCGTTTCGGCAGATCTGACATGAGGCAATGAACAGGAATAGTTATTCTTGCTGCTTCGTCACTGCAATTCTCATGAAGGAGAACCTGCCCCGTATGCCAGTACAACCGTGATATTATCCTCGCTTCCGGCAGACAATGCCTCTGCTGCCAGGTCCCTGCATGACTTCTCAATGTTCTCTCCATTCGCCCGAACGATCTCGCAGATCCGTTCTTTCCGGACATAGTCATGCATACCATCGGACGATAACAAAAGGAACGTATCCCGGAGATTCACTTCGTAAAAATCGGGTTTGACATCGCCATCCGGATCGCCGAGCGCCTGACTGAGGACATGCGATAAGGGATGCTGCCAGGCCTCGTCCGGAGTAATCTTCCCCAGTTCCACGAGGTCATTCACTACCGAATGGTCTTTTGTGGTGATTACCTCATCCTGCGAAATGATGTGGGCCCGGCTGTCGCCGACGTTTATGATCGTGCAATGCAGGTCATCGCCAACACACGCGGCGATCAGGGTGGTTGCCATCCCCTGTTTTTCGGGAGATTTTTCAGCCTGCGCGAGGATTTGTTCATCCGCGTCGGAAACCGCATCCCGTAATATCGTTGTGAAATCGCCATCATAAAATTTCACGGCGTTTTTCAGACATGCGATAGCGATGCTGCTTGCAACCTCCCCACAGGCATTACCTCCCAGTCCGTCTGCTACAGCGAAAACAAAGCAATCACCGATCCTTTCGGCGCAACACGAGTCTTCGTTATTGTCACGTAATCCTTTTTCCGATACGGTAAAGAAAGACACGCGGGACATGGTATGAAAGGGAGATACGTGATTTGACAATTTATAGACCGCCCCGAGATGATGGGGCAGGGTCATTGTCAGGGAGGGCATGGAATGATCGCCCGTTTTTTTTAGACAAGGGCGACAATGTTAATAATCCCAAAGGTCGACATTAGTAAGTTACCGGGGCCCGTGGTCTAGTCGGTTATGACGTCGCCCTTACACGGCGAAGATCGCCGGTTCGAATCCGGCCGAGCCCATCTTCTTTTTAAAAAAGAGTTGTTGATCAGGAGTTCACGATCCCAACAAGGGTGATCGTGTAGGTCAGGTCTTTTCCCGCAAGCTCGTGATTCTCGTCCCAGGTCACATTTGTCGCAGTGATATTGAGGATCTTCACGTGAGCAACCGCATTGTCGGTGGTCCGCGTGATCGAGTACCGCTCTCCGACAACAGGATTAATATCGGCCGGCAGGGTCGAGCGGTTCACCGTGTGCACCAGCGAGGCATCGTACGAACCAAACGCTTTGGCCATGGGAATCTTCACGGTCTTTGTCGTGTTGACTGCCATACCGGTCACGGCATCATCCAGACCCTGGATCACGGCGCCCTTCCCAAGGGTGAAGACCATGGGCGTCTCATTGAGATTGGTGTAAAAAACCGTCCCGTCATCCAGTGAACCCGTGCAATAAATGGATACCGTTTGCCCGGTTCTGGCATAATACGGGTTGAAAAAATAAAATGCAATACCTGCTGCAACCACCATGACAGCGATGATGGCAATGGCGTACTGCTTTATCTTCTTCTGGTGGGCAGCAACCGCCTCTTTCCCCTTCACTTTCTCAGATTTCTTCATGATGTCGTCAGTACTTTGATCTCACAACCATTATACAATTGTCTCTCGCCTGCCCGGGACCCTCAGCATTCCCCGCCACTGAACCTGCATCAGACGATATATCCCCGTCGCAGGTATCACAATTGCACGGTATTTATACCCGAAGAACGAATGTAGTGGTGTTCAATATGCCGGACGAAGTGAGAGTTGCAGAGGTTCAGGGAAGGAAGGTCCAGTGGGACCCGGCACAGATGCGCAAGATCCAGGAGCATCCCTGTTTTTCCGAGAAGGCATGCCACAATTTCGGGCGCTGTCACATCCCGGTTGCGCCGAAGTGCAACATCCAGTGCAACTACTGTATCCGTGACTTCGACTGCGTCAACGAGAGCCGGCCCGGTGTTACAACCCGTGTGCTCAATCCCGACGAATCCATGGATATGGTCAAGAAAGTCGTGGAGAAGTACAATTACATCAAGGTCGTCGGCATTGCAGGCCCCGGCGACCCGCTGGCAAACGAGGAGACGTTCGAGACCCTGAAGCGGCTTCACGAACAGTATCCGAATGTCATCAAGTGCATCAGTACCAACGGCCTCCTGCTTCCCGATAAGATCGACCTCCTGCAGAAATACGATGTCGGGAACATCACCGTAACCCTTAACGCCATCGACCCGGCGATCGGCGCGAAGATCTACCAGTTCGTCGATTACAAAGGCAAGCGCTACGAAGGGCTTGAAGCGGCAAAACTCCTCCTCTCCCAGCAGATGAAAGGCATCGAAGAAGCGGTGAAGCGCAACATGATCGTCAAGATCAACACCGTTTATATCCCCGGCATCAATGAGGATCACATCCCGGCCATTGCAAAGAAGGTCGGCGAGATGGGTGTCTATACCTTCAACCTGATCCCGCTCATTGCCCAGTACAAGTTTGCCAATATTACCCCGCCCACTCCCGAGATGAAGCGAAAGATGCAGGACGAATGCGGGAAATACGTCAAGCAGATGCGGCACTGCCAGCGCTGCCGGGCCGATGCCATTGGTAAACTCGGCCACGATGTCCAGTCGTGCATGTATAACGAGAAATAACAGTATTCACTCATTCTCCTTTTCAGAGAGGGTGCTTTTCTTCAATCATGGTTCCTGTACGTCCCGATCCGAAAAAAAGCCAAAAAGGAAAATGAGTGCCCAATTTCAAAAGGTTCAGCTCTTTATTATGGGGAGCACCCCGGATACCGGGTCTTGTGAGAGGCCTTGCGTGACAATCGCATTGAGCTCCCGGACAACCGGCTGGAGGGAATAGGGGATGACCGTATCTTCTGTCATCACGGTCTTGTTCTGGTAGGAGATGCTGTACTGCAGAAAATCCGCGCCATTATAGGGGGAGGTGTAGTTCTCTTCCAGTGATGCAAATTCAGCCTGGCTGAAGATCCGGTGAATTCGTTCGATCTCCGACTGGTTTATCTGGAACTCACGGTTAACGGATTTCGTTGAGATGAGCGCAGCCCCGTTATCAAAGATCACCAGCCGGTCGTCAACACCAGCGATGCCCCCGGTGCGCTGGTAGTCCAGCACCAGTGTCGGGGGTGGAGTTGTAACTACCACCGGTGTCTTTGTTCCAAGACACCCTGAGGTGAGCACAACAATGACGATGGTGATAAGAACGCAGAGGATTATCCGGTTCCTTATAGATATCCCTCCTTCACGGGAGATTCCGATGCGTCTCAGAGCTGGAGAACGTCCGACTTTGCCGTCTTCCCCGCGGTCTTCCGGTCGGGAAGGACGTCCTCAAGCGCGGCGATGAGACCGTCGACTTTCTCGTTGTTGAACGTTGTCCTGAACGCTGCCATCTCGGCGGCGTTCATGATCATGATGCCCTTCTTCTTCATGGGCAGGCCGTTTACACCGACCGGGTTGATATCGATGGCAAGGGAGGGGGCGCGGTTTTTGGTTGCCGGAAGCCGGATGATGGAGACGCCTTTAACCGAGGTCTGCCTGCGTTCCCAGTCTGCCCCTTCTTCAATAAATGTCCTGAGAGTATCTGTCAGTTCCATATGAAGAACTATTAATTTATATATTAAAATGCTATTCGTTCTTTCGCTGGCAGTCCTGCTCTTTTCCTGTGAGAATATTTGTGGACACGTAATCCATATCATCCGCTGTGCCGCAATCGGTGCATTAAAACACGACACATCCCAACATCTCTGTGCACAGTGCCAGACAGGAGTCACCAGATGCCGGTCATTACTCTTCCATTGAGCCAGCCATTCTCTCTTGACCAGACGCTCGGGTGCGGACAGGTTTTCAGGTGGGACCGGGCTCCTGACGGGACATGGATGGGCATCGTGGACAGCCACATAATCCGGATTCGGCAGGAGGGGCAAAAACTCCGGTTCAGCGGCGCCCCCACGGACTTCATCCGCCACTACTTCTCCCTTGATGTGGACCTGGCTCCCATCCTTGCCTCGATTGATAACGATCCCGTAATCCATACGGCAATCGCGCAGTGCCAAGGTCTCCGCCTCGTTCGGCAGCCGCCGTGGGAGTGCACAATCTCCTACATCTGCTCAACAAACTCCAACATCCCGACCATCCGACGCAGGATTGCATCCCTTGCGGAACAATTCGGGCAGCCGGTTGAATCGGCAGGAGGGACCTTTTACACATTCCCCGAACCGTCATGTATCACCTGCAAAGGGCATGACGGGCTCACGGTCTGCCGGCTCGGGTACCGCCAGCCCTATGTCTACGGCACTTCCTGCACCGTCACCGATGTGGAGTGCTGGGAGGATACGATCCGCCGGCTCCCGCATGAGGATGCACGAAAGGAACTCATGAAACTTCACGGTATCGGCCCGAAAGCCGCTGACTGCATCCTCCTCTTCGCGTTCCAGAAGTATGAAGCGTTCCCCGTGGATGTCTGGATCCGGCGAATCATGCAGGAGCACTACCTGCCGGAACTTGCCACCGGGGCACCGCTGACCACCCGGGAGTATGATACGATCCGTACCTTCGCACGCGAACACTTCGGAGGATACTGCGGGTGGGCGCAGGAGTACCTCTACGCAGGAAGACTGGTCTAAAAAAGTGAGCCGGGGATTTACGTCCCGATATCCCAGCTGCAACTGTATTTTTTCTGCTCTTTGCTCATCGAATCGATCGAGAGCCCGAGCGAACTGAGCTTCAGGTTCGCCACCTGCTCATCGATCTCGTTGGGCACGTCATATACGCCGCCCTTCATCTTCTTCCCGTTCTTTGCGATATGAAGGGTGCAGAGCGCCTGGAGGCCGAAGCTTAAGTCCATGACTTCTATGGGGTGACCCATGCCCTTGGGGGTAGCGAGGTTCACGAGCCGGCCTTCTGCAAGCACGTGGACGGCTTTTCCCTTGAGCATGAAGGTCTCGATGCCGTCACGCTGGATCACTTTGTCGGCATTCTTCCGAAGCCAGTCGATGTCGATCTCGACATTGAAGTGACCTGCATTGGCAAGGATGGCACCGTTCTTCAGTTTCCTGAAGTGCTTTGCCGCAATGACACCAAGGTTACCGGTCGTGGTGACGAAGATGTCACCGATGGCTGCTGCATCCTCCATGGACATGACCATGAACCCGTCCATGTGCGCTTCAAGGGCACGGCGGGGATCGATCTCAGTGACTACGACTTTTGCACCAAGCCCGTGAGCCTTCCGTGCAAGCCCGCGGCCGCAGTAGCCGTAGCCGGCAACGACGAAGTATTTCCCGGCGATGAGCGTGTTGGTCGTGATCATGAGGGACGAGAGAACACTCTCCCCGGTTCCATGGACATTATCGAAGAAGTGCTTCATGGGCGTGTCGTTGACAGCGACTACGGGGAACTCCAGCTTGCCCTCGGCAGCCATTGCCCTGAGGCGGTGGATACCGGTCGTGGTCTCCTCGCACCCGCCGATGACCTTCTTGATCAGGTTGCGGCGCTTGGTGTGGATATAGTGAATCAGGTCCATCCCGTCATCGATGGTGATGACCGGCTTCGCATCCAGCACCTGGTCGATGGCCGCATAGTACTCGTCGACCGTGCAGGCACGTTTCGCATAGCAGTGAACGTTCTTCACCCGGCCAAGCGCCTCGGCAACATCATCCTGCGTGGAGAGCGGGTTGCAGCCGGTGATGTGCACCTCTGCGCCGCCCGCCGCGAGGGTTGAGACAAGGTTCGCGGTCTTGGCCTCGACATGGAGTGCCATACCGATGGTCATGCCTTCGAACGGTTTTTCCTTGACGAACTGTTTCTTTATGGCAGCCAGTACTGGCATGTACTGACCTGCCCATTCAATCTTCAGCTTTCCTGAGCTCATGGACATCCTCGAACGGGGGATAGCCGCTAAAATGCAGGCCTGCCCGGATTCTGACTACCCTATAAATAGGGTTGGCAGGGCTCATAAATCCGCGCTGCTGCCCGGGCACTTTGGAAATGTAGATAGTATCCGCCGACCAAGTCTGTAACCAATGGTGCTGACGCGACGGATCATCCCCTGCCTTGACCTGAAAGACGGCAGGGTCGTGAAAGGGACAAACTTCGTAGGACTCCGCGATGCCGGTGACCCGGTCGAGCTGGCCAACCGCTACAACGAACAGGGTGCAGATGAGGTTGTCTTCCTCGATATCACGGCTTCCAAGGAGAAACGGGGGATCATCATTGAGGTAATCAAGCGTGCCGCTGACCAGCTCTTCCTCCCGCTCACGGTCGGGGGCGGCCTCAAGTCCCTTGACGACATCCAGCAGATCCTCAGGGCCGGTGCTGACAAGGTGAGCCTCAACACAAGCGCTGTCCACGATCCGACGCTGCTCACCCAGGGCGCCGAGGCGTTCGGCACCCAGTGCATTGTCTGTGCCATGGACGTGCGCCGGAACTATACGCTCAACGAGAAGGCGATCCCGGTCCAGCTCGATGACGGGCGTACCTGCTGGTACGAGGTGGTCATCTACGGCGGGAGCAAGCCAACCGGCGTCGACGCTGTTGCCTGGGCAAGGGAGGCAGAGGAGCGGGGCGCTGGCGAGATCCTCTTGACGAGCATGGAGACCGATGGCACCAAGAACGGCTTTGACCTTGCCGTCACCGCCGCGATCTCTGATGCTGCAGGAATCCCGGTCATCGCAAGCGGCGGCGTAGGTACGCTCGAGCATTTCTATGACGGGTTCACGAGAGGAAAGGCGGACGCCTGTCTTGCCGCAAGCGTCTTCCACTATGGCGAGTTCACCGTAAAAGAAGTAAAAGAGTATCTCAGAGGACGGGGAATCCCGGTACGGCTCTGAGGTCGAACTCGAACGCAGCAACAGAGTGCTCGAGCTCGAACGCAACCAGCACGGCGGGATGGATCTCGCCAAAGACACCCACTTTTTTCCCGTTTACCATGATGTCGGCACGGCGCCCGTCAATGAATGCCAGGTCGCTGGATTCCTTCACGGTATAATCGATGGAGAGCTCGTGCAGCACGGCATCGGCCGCT
Source organism: Methanoregula sp. (assembly GCF_028679125.1). Lineage (GTDB taxonomy): Archaea > Halobacteriota > Methanomicrobia > Methanomicrobiales > Methanospirillaceae > Methanoregula. The sequence goes on from NZ_JAJRCG010000007.1 coordinate 34,856, forward strand.
GCATAGGCTTCCGAGAAGTCCGCATCGGGATGCGTGCTGACACCCGCTGCCTGCTGATGCGTTTTGCAGTCCAGCACCACATCGCCCACGGTGAAGAGGCGCTGGGGCAGTTCGCGGTGCCGGTTTAACGTCAGAAATTCGAGGAGAAGGGGGAGGAGCTCGGTCCTGACCACCGTGTTTTCGATGCTGATCGGGTGCATCACGTGGAGGACGCCTGTTGTCTCCTCCCGCTGCATCCGCCTGTACAGCACATCCTCGTTTGTCAGGGTGAAGGGCATCACTTCAAGGTAGCCAAGGCCCGTGAACACCCCGCGGGCAAGAGCCATATTGACCTGCACCGGGTGGGGTTTTCCCACGGTGAAGGTTTTGGGGGGCAGGGATTCGAGCTTGTCATAGCCATAGGCAATCGCCACATCCTCGAAGAGATCCCAGTCATGCATGATATCGGCCCGGTAGCAGGGCACCTGTACCTTCACGTTATCCGCACCCACCGGTTCAGCGCCAAAGCGCATCTGCCGGAGGTACCCGGCCATGGATGCCGGCGTCAGTTCGACACCGAGAATCCGTGAACACTCAGAAACGCTGACAATCCGCTCAGCAGGGGCGAGTGTCGGGGTCTGCACACCACCGATCTCTACGCTCTCGATAGTAGCTCCGGCTTCAGCCATCGCCGTGCAGATAATGTTCACCGCAACGCTGACTGCCCGCTTGTCGGTGCCGGTCGTGTCAAGGAGGATGTTCTTCGTGTCGATGGTCACCCGGGTCCGCTCGCCGTTGATGATCGGAGGGAACGAGAGGACATGATCGTCGTCGTCCACGATGAGCGGGTAGAGCGGGAAGCCTTTGACAAGCTTCGCGTAGTCCCTGCCCTTCGGGTGTTTCTCGAGGATCTCGTCCATCGTCATCTTCTCCTTGAAATCTAGGGGGATGAATCCCCGGCTCGGCCGGGATGCGATGTAGTGGAACGGGGGCTTGACCGTATCCATGTCGTGGATACCGATCGCGACCTTGCTCCGGCCCCTGCCGACCGCCCAGTGGAGCGATTCCTGGAGGGACATGATGGCCTGGATCGACTCGTCATCGAAACTGACACCACGGATGACTGCCGCTCCCAGAATAGGGCGTATCTCCGCAAGAGCCGGATCGACCGTGAACTTTATTCCCGACGGCTTTACCGGGTAGGACGGCAGGCCGGTCTCGATCCCGAGATAGCCCCGCATAGCCCGCGCAACACCCTCAGGGCTGAAGAGGTCCGGCCGATCAGGAAAGAACTCTACGTCCACGTGATCTTCCTCTATCCGCTCCACATCCGAGCCGATGAGGGGGACTTTCTCGATGATTGTCTTCCGGTCGGTGCGGGTGAGCCGTTCAAGATACTTGTAGGGGAGCGTGATGACTGCCATTTCAGATCCCTCCCTTTATCTCGCGCAGCGAGGGAGTCTCGCGCAGGAACGCGACATCGCTCTTGTGCAGAAGGCGAAGATCCTTGAGCCCCAGCCGGAGCATCGCGATCCGGCTCACGCCAAGTCCCCATGCAAGGACGGGATATTTGACGCCGAGCGGGGCGGTGACCTCCTCGCGGAAGACACCGGCGCCACCCATCTCGATCCAGCCAATCCCGTCAACATATACCTCTGCATCGAGGCTTGGCTCAGTGTAAGGATAGAAGGAGGGTTTGAACCGTACACTCTCGAAACCCATGCGGTTGTAGAACTCGCGGAGGATCCCCAGCAGGTTCCCGAACGTGACGTTCTCGTCCATCACGATCCCCTCAAGCTGCTCGAACTCCGCAAGGTGCGTGGTGTCAATGGTCTCGCGCCGGTATACCCTGCCGACAGCGAATGCCTTGACGGGGGGATTGGGGTTCCGGGCAAGGTACTGGATGGACAGGCTCGTGGTGTGGGTGCGCAGCACGCACTGCTCGGCCTTCTCCTCTTTCCATACGCCACCCCAGCCGGTGGACGAAGTGTCCCCGCCTGAGATGTGCATGGCCTTGACCTTCTCGTACCCTTTCGGGAGCGGGAGGGTCTCTTTGAGGTAGAAGGTGTCCTGCATCTCGCGGGCCGGGTGATCCTGCGGCTGGAAGAGGGCGTCGAAGTTCCAGAAGGACTGCTGGACGATGCCGCCGTAGAGTTCGGTGAAGCCCATCTCAAGCAGGATCTCGCGCATCTCGCCGATGATCCGCTGGTAGGGGTGGATCTTGCCGGCGTACGCCTTCTTCGGGAGCTTGGTGACATCGTACCGTCGGAGGTTGGCATTCTTCCATGCACCCGAGATGATCTGCTTGCGGGTGAGCGTGCCGATTTTATTTTGAGACTCTATATCGAGTTCCTCAAAAGTTTCATTCTGATAGTGATCTTGTAATGAAAGAACATTTTTTACGGTCGGTTCATCTTTTACTAAACCACGTTTTATTAATCCAATAACTGTATCTTTATCAAATATTGAATCCCCATCGTTGATTTGCTTAAGAACCGTTTCATCAGTTCCCACGGGAGGATTTTCGTTTAATTTATAAATAATTCCATCTTTTACAGTTACCCATCCTTTTTTTCGCAGCCATCCGATACCAACATTTGATAGGTCAAATTTTTTCAGTTGTTTTATGTCAATCTTTTCATCAAAGCGATTCAAGAGTTGACGTTCTGGAAGACCATTATTTAGGTACTCTTTTCCTTCGTCTGTAAGTGTGTAATGTGAAGTCTGGATTCGCTCAACCTTCGCTATTTTTTTTTCTTCAAGTAAATGTGCTTGTTGAACCCAAAAATCTGTTATCATTTTTTGACTGACAGATAAATCATTCAATGTCTTTGTAAGTTCTTGAGTATCTACTGTGGAAATAATATTCTCCAAATCGAGTTTTATATCAGGAATTGATGATTTTAAATGATTTTTTCGGATATTTTCCATTGCTTTTAGTATCGGAGCATTCAGTTTTTGAAAATTTTCCATTGCTTTTAGTGTCGGAGCATTCAGTTTTTGTAAATTCTCAATTGCTTTTAGTGTCGGAGCATTCAGTTTTTGTAAATTCTCAATTGCTTTTAGTGTCGGAGCATTCAGTTTTTGTAAATTCTCAAATATTTTTTGATTTGATTCATTTAAAACCGAGAAATCGGATAGAATTGCAGTTGTTTTATCTTTTGGTAAAGGATTTTCACATGCTTTGCGTGTAGGATTATGACTAATCGCAAGATTTGTCGTTAATCCCGCAAGTGTTTCTGCATCGATTTTTTTATTTTCTCCAAGAATTTTTAATAATTTTTTTTCCTTATTTGACAATTCATCAATTTTTTCTGCCATCGTCACACCGTAATCCTGTCCTGTACCGCGTCCATCTTCTCCCGGAAATCTTTCAGGAACGCGACAACCCGCTCGGCCGTATCCTTCTTGCACTGCCCGCAGGTGATCTCCCCTGCCGTGCACTTCCGCTTGATCTCCGCGAGTTCTGCATCGTCTGTCACCATGTGGAAGAGGTTGAGGAGGAAGAGCGAGCACTTGTCCGGCTCGCCGCCAAGCCGTTTCTGCTCTTCGAGGGTCATCCTCCCGCCGGTGATCCCGCTCATCACCTTCTTTCTTACCGTAGCCTCGGGCTCGTAGAAGGAGATGAAACTCTCCGGCACACTTGACGACATCTTCCCGCCGGTCAACCCGGGCATGAAGATATGGTACGTGGAGGAGGGGGTGAAGAAGGCAAATCCTCCGTTAGCCCGCTCGATCTCCCGGACTTTCCCTTTCACATCGGCGCATACAGCACCTTTGATGTCAACGTGCCCCTCGTACTTCTTTGCATGCGGGAAGGCTTTCTTCACTGCTTCCAGCGCCACCTCGGGTGCATTCTTGGACCGTACACTGATGTACCCGTCACGTTCCTCCACCGTGAACATCCGCATTTTGTGAGCAATTCCGCGGGTGAGGCGGATGTGCGGGTCCTGGTCAACCCCGACCGGAACGACCGTTGGTGCCGGTTCGCGATCGATCTGGGGGTAGAGGATGTCAGCCACCTGCGTGATCACACTGTCTGCGTGTGCAAGGTCGGTGTCAGGACCAAAACCGTAAATTGCCGAGAGCTCCGAGAAATTAACCTTGGTCGCCGCCTCGAACGCAAGATCCTTGAGCCGGTTGTTCCTGCTCTGGAAGAATGTCTCTCCTTCAAACCCAAGGGCATACAGGCACGAGAGGTACTCTTTTCCGTACTCGTTACACTTCTCCCAGGACAGACCGCGAACCGCGTGCGCCTCGCGATCGGCGATGGTAATGTACCCGTTACCGCCCTGCTGCACGTGCCAGACCACCTCTTTCATCACCATCAGGTGGCCGAGATGCGGGTGGCCGCTCGGCATGAACCCGGTGAGAATATGAAACGGAGTCTTGTTCCGGATTGCCTGCGCAATAGGGTGGTAGTCCCGGTGACCTACCACAATACCCCGACGCATGAAATAGGGGATCTCCGGCAGTTCGGCCATGACCGGTGCACTGGGGTCGATGCCGAACTCGGCAAATGTCTTCTCGATGTCAAGGGACGGTGTGCTTGACCAGGGGTTGATCTGCGGTTCCTGCATGATAAAAGCTCACAGTTTGATTCGTGCGAATTCGACGAACTGGATTCCGGAGGAGTGTACGGCGCCAAACAACATCTTCTTTTTGACGCTGTGGGCCATGCGGACAGAGCGCGAGATGACGCTCATGGCAAGCGATGCCTCCTTCTCGACGGCGTGGACCAGGAGGTCTGAGTGAGCGGACGTGCCGCAGTACACCCGGAAGTGGTGGCCGAACTTGTATCCGGTGCGGGGTGTGAACCCGTGACCACGAAGATCGGTGTAGACCGTATGCTTCAGGGTGAGTTCGGTATCCACATCGCATGCAAGGGCAAGGTATTCGGAGGCGCTTATTGTCTTATTACCCCGCGAAAGCCGGATTGTCCCCTGGTTCATGAGATAGAGGAGCTCAACCGGAGAGATCATGAGGCGCTCGGAATCAAGCCGCTTGCCATAGCCGGCCTGCTCAAGGGGGGAACCAGCCTGCACCCGCACCATCGCAGACTTCCCGGTCAGAATTGCATCGGTGGGAGAGAGGGCTGTGATGGCACATGCTGAATCCACCAGTTTCTGGAGTTTGATCTCGTAATAGGTGAGCTCCTGCTCGTCGTCGACAACTGCAAGGATGTACTGCTTGCGCATGTTGCGCGAGGCCATCACTTCCTCGATCAGCTTGTCGAACCGGATGGGGTCGCGCTCCGAGAGGACCCGCACAAGATAGAGCGACTCGCCCTTGCCGGGTTTCTCGCCGCGCCGGAAGACCCGGAAGTCGTGCGGTCCGGTCTGGACCACGTAGCCGCGTTCCCGCAGGTCGCGGTACACGAGGAAACTGCGCATCACATTGGGCTGGTCGGCAAACTCGGCAAAGAGTGTGTCAAACGAGTGCCCCGGCACCTCAATCTTCTGCCGGTGGAGCAGATAGAGGGCTTCCTGCGGCGAGAGCCGGAGACCGTCGCTCTCGGGCCTGCCGTACCCGCTCTGATCGTACAGGGATCGCCCGTCATTCCCAACGCGGATGGTCGTACCATCAAATGTAGCCTTCACTGCCGGATCTATTTCTCACAGAGGATTATAAGGTCGCCTGACGCGCGGGATCCGGTGCCGCGGGAACCCGGCAGCCAAACTGTTTGAAATCCTTATGAATTACAATATCTGCATCAATGCTTATAAAAAGGGGAAAAACGAACTTTGTTAGTCCAAACGTATCTCATAAGTATGCTTATTTGCACGTCCCCGCGGATGAACACCATTCCGGGAAAACCTGGGTAATACTATAGGATACACTGGTCCCCACACCGGAAATTTTTTCTCGAAGCCATAAGAAGCGGCGGAAAAAAGATGGTGCACAAATACAACGACCCCGGATGCCGACGCATGTGCAGACTCAACCTCTCAGGTTTTCTCCTGCGTTCAGCCGTAAATGGCCCCGGCATCCGGACCGTTGTCTGGGTACAGGGGTGCCCGATCCGGTGCAGGGGTTGCTTCAACACAGCGACCTGGTCCTTTTCTTCCCAGCATATCGTTTCCACACGCAAGCTTACGGCACGCATCCTCGGCATTGAGGGAACCGACGGCGTCACCTTCTCCGGAGGCGAGCCATTTGAGCAGGCCGGGCCGCTCGCAGAGGTGGCAGAGCAGGTATGTGAGGCGGGGCTCACCGTTGTCACCTATTCCGGGTATACGTACGAACAACTGACCGCGCGCAATAACCCTGCGTGGGACCGGCTCCTTGCAACAACAGATCTCCTCATCGCCGGACCATATAAGGAAGATATGGCCTGCACAACCCCATTCGTGGGATCGGCAAACCAGCGGGTAATCCCCCTGACCGGAAGGGTCGTTCCGGAGCCTGCGTCTCCACAGCAGGGAGAGACCGTCGAGTTCACCATTGCACCAGACGGCACGGTCACGACCACAGGGTTCCCGGATGCAACCATGGTCCGGCAGATCGCTGCACGGTGCCGGGGAGAGTGAAAACATGTCGCATTTCAGCCGCATCAAAACCACGTTCCGACACCGCGAGGCGCTGGTGCAGTGCATGCAGGAACTCGGTTACACGGTAGAAACCAACACCACTATCAAGGGATACCATGGCCTGCACAATGTGGACATTGCCGCCAGGAAGTCCAACGGGTACGCGCTGGGTTTTGTAAAGAATGCCGACGGGTCGTATGACCTGGTGGCAGACTGGTGGGGTGTTTCCGGCAAGGGTGAGCAGAAGATAGCCGATGAACTGAAGCGGCAGGCCGAATCCATCCAGCAGGAGTATGCGAAGAAGATGGTGCTCGAACAGGTAAAGAAGGACGGGTTTGAACTGGTTTCCGAGAAGAACGAACAGAACGGTACGGTTCGGCTGGTTGTCCGGAGATGGAGATAGGACCATGCAACTGATCGAACCCGATTTCTCCCGTCGGCTCAACATCTCCCTCCGTGCCCGTGTCACCCTGATCGTCGTCATCACGCCCGAAGAAGAAAGAGCAGTCTCGCAGATCCGGGAGGTGTGCGAGACCTGGGACCCTCCCCGCCAGTGTATTGCCTGGGACAGTGTTGACGGTTTCTCTGTGATTGCCGGCACCAAGAACTTTCCCAGCCAGTCGCGGGACCCTCTTACTGCGCTCGATGACATTGTCAAGACCAGCGATGACGCAGTTATCATCCTCAAGGATTTCCATGAGTACTGGAACAACCCGCAGGTCAAGCGCCGGATCCGGAACTTCTCGCAGGCGTTCCGGTACAACCGCCGGACTATCATGATCGTAACCCCGACTCCCCGGGTCCCGGACGAGATCCGCGACGAGGCCGTGATCATCCACTTCCCCCCTCCGAATGCAACCGAACTCTCAGACGACCTCGACACACTCATTGCCACAAGCGGCATCCCCTGCTCTCTCTCTCCCGGAGGGAGAGAGAAGATTATCCAGGCAGCCCTTGGAATGACCCTGAACCAGGCACGACGGGCATTTTCCAAGGCAATTGTCACAAGGGGCACGCTCGATGACCAGGATATCGATGCCATCATTGCCGACAAGAAGGACATCCTGAATGCATCGGATGCGCTGGAGTTCTACAGTTACACCGAGACTCCCGAGAATGTGGGCGGCCTTCTCGTCCTCAAGGAGTGGCTTGGCCTGCGCGAGCGGGCGTTCACGCAGGAGGCCCGGGACTTTGGCCTTCCTGCCCCCAAAGGTATCGCCCTCATCGGCATCCCGGGGACCGGCAAGAGCCTGACAGCCAAGATGATCGCCGATATCTGGCACCTGCCGCTCCTTCGCCTCGATGTGGGAGCGCTCTTCGGGAGCCTGGTGGGTGAGTCCGAGGAACGGACACGCCGGGCCCTTGCACTTGCCGAGACGATCAGTCCGTGCATCCTCTGGGTGGACGAAATCGAGAAGGCGTTTGCGTTTGGCAGTGGTGATGCCGGCACCAGCCAGCGGGTCTTTGCCCACCTCCTTACGTGGATGCAGGATAAGACCTCCCCCTGTTTTGTCGTAGCAACCGCCAACAACATCGCGGCACTCCCACCGGAACTCTTAAGGAAAGGGCGCTTTGACGAGATCTTCTTCCTTGACCTGCCGACAAGAGAGGAGCGGCGCGAGATCTTCACCGTACACCTCCGGAAACGCAAGTGTATCCCCGCGGAGTTCGACCTCGATACCCTTGCCCGGGAGAGCGAGGGGTACGTGGGCGCCGAGATCGAACAGACCATTATCGACGCCATGTACCGGGCGTTCAATGAGAAGATGCGCCGGGTCACGACAGACGACATCCTCTCCTGCATGCAGGCACAGGTACCCCTCTCGGTATCGCAGAGGGAAACCGTTGCAGCACTCCGGGCATGGCTTGCCGAGGGGAGAGCACAGTCGGCATCGCGGACCGCCCCGGCCCGGGCTCCGATTAACGGCAAGACGATCGCGCTGGAGACATTTGCAAACGGGCACCCGTGAGGCATGAGAACACATGAGGAACGCCTTTATCCTCCCTCTCATCGGCTCCCTGCTTCTGCGGCGTGATGTATGGAGACTGGCCGGTGCGGTAAAGAGCGGAGATATTACTGCTGTCTGCGACCTTGCTGCCATTGCTGCAACATCACCCGATACAGTTGCACGGGCGATTGCACGGGAAGGCCTTTCCGCCATCCCTTCCCAGGAGGCTGTCGATGCCTTGTGCAGGGAAGTGCTGATGCGGGAAGACCCTGCCCTCCGGGAACTGGCCATGAAGCAGGGGTACGCTCCCAGCGAACCGGGGGCGCGTGCGATCTTTCTATACCTGACCGGGCAGGATGATGCACTCTTCAAACTCGATCCCGAACCCCATCACCCGATCCTTGCACAGGGATATGCAGAGGCACCGGGCCGAATACAGGCAATGGCTCTCCGCAGTGCCAGAGATCACGGCAGGGCTCTTGCACATGCTCTCCTGGAAACCGACCCGAACCATGCTGCCCGGGCATGGTCGTATGACGAATGGGAGGTTGTTCTTGAAACACTTGCAGGAGAGAAATCATGGGATACGCTCTGGATGCTCATCGGCCAGGCACCTCCGGCTCTTTCCGTTTCTGCCCTGCACCGGATGAACAATGCAGGCTGGTACCCGGGTGGCGATGCCCGACAGGTCTTCGAAGAAATGATCCGCAACCTTCCGAAGATATGGACTGCCCCGGTACCAGAGAGACCACTTGTTACCCGGGAGATACAGGAGAAACGGAGCCTGCGGATTTCCTTCTCGAGAGATGGTTCGCTCCTTGCTTCCGGTACCTGTGATGGCCAGGTCACGGTCTGGCAGGTTGCTTCCTCCCGGCTTGTGGCGTCCTGCTCAACCGGCACCGGTTCCGTCCGTTTCCTTGCCTTAACTCCTGACAACACTATCCTGATCACCGGGGGGGACCGTGGGACCCTGCACGCCACCAGTATCTCCAATAGTGAAACGATCTGGACATGGGATGATCCCTGCCACCCTATTACAACCGCAATCCTGTCCGCCAATGGCGATGAGATATTAGCCGGGGATACAAACGGCGTGTGCCTCCGCATCGGGTGCGCAACCGGAACAGTCCACCATATTGATCCCGGCTGTACATCTCCGGTCACCGCCATTGCCACAACACCGGACGGACTGTCAATTGCAACCGGTCATGCAGACGGTGCGGTATGCAGCCGTGATACACTCACTGGGGCCGTGAAGTGGATGGTTCCGGGTACCGGCGATCCGGTCAGGGCGCTTGCATTCCCGACCCCGACCGAAACCGATACTCGTTGCCTGATAGTTATTCGTGGACAGACCCCACCGGTACTTCTTTCGGCAGAGAATGGCGAACCGGTGCGGATATACACGGGATATACCGGCCATATCTCCTGCCACGCGATATCACCCGATGGCAGGTCGATTGGTATTGGAGGTGACGACAACGTGCTCCTCATCTGGCAGGATCGCGAGTATCCGGCAGCGGAGATCCCGCTTTACAACCGCTCGGCAACCTGCTGCGCCTTTGTGCCCGAAGGCACGTACCTCGCAACCTGCTGCAATGACGGTACCATCTATTACCTGAACGTTCCCGACGGCGGGAAAGTAAAGGAATTTCGGGCATACCGTCGCCCGGTCACTACCTGTGCCATCTCCCCGGATGGCAGGTTCCTTGCTACTACAGGATGGGACGGAATGATCGCACTGCGGAGTATTCCTTCGGGTGAACTTCTCCGCACCCTCAAACGCCCCACCGGTGCCGTCACTGCTCTTGCTCTTGTGGGTGATGGGGGGATTCTTGCCGGTACCGCGGACGGGACCGCATGGATCTTTCCCCACGGAGATGCCTCCGCGGGTCGGTCCATCGATATGTACACACCATCAATCCGGGCCCTTGCAGCCAGCCCTGACGGAGCGTTCCTTGCCTGTGCCGGGAAAGAACCGAATCTTCGCATCTGGGATATGATGACCGGCAGTCTTGTTGCTTCCTGCGAGGGCCTGAAGACCACTGTGCGGTGTCTTGCCTTCCTGCCGAATGGGAAAACCTGCATTTCCGGTGGCTGGGACGGTGTTGTGCGGCTCTGGGACGTACCGTCAGGCACTGCTGTAGGAACCCGTACCGGACACACGAGCATCATCAACTGCTGTGCGGTGGATCCGTCTGGAGTACTGTTTGTTACAGGCAGTAATGACACGACCGTGCGGATCTGGAACCACGCCAGCGGGAAGGAACCGGTTATACTCCGGGATGCAGCAAAAGAGGTGAACTGCTGTACGATCTCCCCGGATAGTATGCTCCTTGCGGCAGCCGGGCTGGAGCCGGTCATCTGGTTGTATTCCCTTCCTGAAGGGATGTTAATCGGAACCATCCCATCGGTCCCGGGGAAACTCACAGCCTTATCCTTCACAACCGACGGCCTTGCCCTTGCAGCAGGCTACGCGAGTGGGACGCTGGCATTCTACTCAATTCATGACCGCTCCCTGATCCGTACCCTGTACGCCCATGCCGGGACAGTAACCGGGATCGTGCCCGTGTCAGGGAAAGACTACATTGTTACCAGCGGGGAGGATGGCAGGATCCACACATTCGGGGTCCCTTACCAACATTCCCTCTCGCTTGCCACACTCGACGATCTCATGAGAGCACAGGAGCAAGAGAAGACGTGCGGCAACAGTGGGATGGCGGAGCAATGGCGGTTTCTCTGCGAACTGCTTGCCCTCCGGTTCCAGAACGAGATAGAACTCTGCCCGGTCTTCCGCGATGCCGGGGTCTATGATATCCAGATTGTCGGGTGATATGATGGACCGGTATGCACAAGATTCTAAACCAGCCACCTGCATCGGGATAGACTTTGGGACGGGATCACTTGTCTGCGGCTGTGCACTGCAAGACGGTGATTATAAGACGCTCTCGTTCCCCGGATGGTCGCAGGAGATCCCTGACCTGAATGGTTCCGGGCCGGTCCACCGCATACCGGTCCTGGTCCATTACCCGGACAGCGGAGACCATGCCATTGGTGACGAGGTGTTACGCGCCGGCTGTAGGGATCACCCCGCAACGGCCCGGTGGATCCGTAATTACCTGCTCAAGGAGAGTACAGCACAGATATCCACCGGCACAGGTCGCCGGATCACCTTCCGCGATGCTGCTGCCGATCTCCTCGGAACTGTGTTTGCACGGGCTGTACAGGAATGCCCGGATACGGGATACGTTGTCTTCGCCATCCCTGACGATGCACCATCCTGGTATGCAGTCTGGCTCAGCAGTATCGCTCATACCGCCGGGATTGAGTCATGCCATACAATAGATGAGTGTGCTGCGGTACCTGCCGGGTACGGCCTTACGGTGGAGGAGGGGCAGTCGTGTATACTCGTCAGTATCGATGAGAACGACCTTGCCATCTCCCTTGTCCGGAACAATGGCTCCCGGGGGCTTGGGGTTGCCGGAACTTCCCGAGAAGATACGGGGTGCCGGGCACTGGACGGCTGGATTGCACAGGAGATTGTGGCAAAGAGCCGGGTGAGGTATACCGGCACCCGGGCGCAGAAGCTGTACGATGCGGCCCTCGCGAGCGTCGGCGATGTATATTATCAACTTGCTCGCGGCGATGAAGTATCGATCGACTTCACGGACCCGGTTACCTCACTAATCATCTCCGTCCGGCTGACCACGGATGATATCACCCATTGTATCGCAGAATGCGGCCTGCCGTTCATCCTTGATCAGGCTCTCGGGCATGCACGGGCAGTTGCACGGACACAGGGGTACCCGAATGATCCCCCGATCGCGGTCCTGATGACCGGACGGGGCTCGGTTATCCCAGCGGTTCAGGCGCTGGTGCAACAACAGTTCCCGGGTATTCCTGTCCGGTGCGACCACCCATTCGATGCCATTGCACGGGGAGCAGCCACATCCTCTCCCAGGACACCCAGAGCAGACCGCATCAAAAACCACTACGCGCTCCAGTACTGGGACCCGACTGAAAGAGAGCACCGGTACCGTTTCCTTGTGCGGAGCGGGGCACGTTACCCGAGCGCCGGACAGGTTGCCCGGATCACCATCAGCGCGGCGTATGATGGCCAGACCCGGCTTGGAATCCCGTTGTACGAGCTCCGCACCGCACCGGAGGCAACCGCACCAGATCTTGAACTGGTCTCGGATCCTGCCGGGGGTATCCGGCTTGCCGGGCCACCGGAGGATACAAACGGGGGGAGCAGGCCGGTGCTGATGAACGGCAGAACACCAACACTGCTCACTGCCGACCCACCTGCCCTGAAAGGCGAGCCGAGGTTTGAGCTGACCTTTGTCCTTGACCGGGAGCGGCGCCTCTGCGTCACGGCCCGCGATCTTATGACGGGGCTGCTGGTAAAACGGGAAGCGCCGGTGCACCAGCTGACGTGAGAACCGAATGCGCGCGATTGCGTGAGAACTAAAAAACAAGGAGGATTATCATGGAGATGCAGGAACTGGAAATCACGATCGATCACGAAGGAAAGATACAGGTAAAGGTGAACGGTGCGCACGGGGCAGACTGCCTAGCGCTCACGAAGAATATCGAGGATGTCGTGGGGGTTGTCGAGGACCGGGTCTACTCACCGGAGTACTACGAGCAACCGGTGACCACCAGCGAACACCAGCGGCTCGCCTTCCGATAACCTTACCCGCGAATAATATCCTGATAACTCGTCTCGGTGAGGTCAGCAGAAATTCTCGGTCACGTAGATCTTGTCATCGGACGAGAAGGCAACCCCGATCCCTTCCTGCTGCAATTTCTCATTGAGGATATTCTCGCGGTGTCCTTCGCTGTTCATCCACCCGATCACTGCCTGCTTCGCAATAAAATCGAGGGAACTCCAGTTATAGGAGACAATTGTCCCGTTTGGTGCCGTCAGGTAGGTCTGATACCTGTAGCCCTGATACAGGTTCTCGGATATGCCCTCGGTATAGTATGTCCCGTAGTATCGGATACACGGATACCCGGCCCAATTCCCCCGGGCATGGGCATCCCTTCCATCAGGGGTTGTGTGATCAAAGAAGTTCCGAAGCGACATGTCGTAACTGTGCCCCCTGGCGATATCGGCGAGGAACGAATCATACGACAGGGGAGAGAGTCCATTGTACTGCCGCTCGATGTTGATCAGTTCATGGATCCGTGTCTCCAGGGCAGAGGGGTCGATGTAGGGCGCATCGGGATGGGAGCTGGTATACGAGCTCGAGTCTGGCTGGGAAGGTACCTGGGTGACGGCAAGCGTGATCTGCGAGGTTCCTGTTGCCACGGGAGATTGTGTGGTCACGGTGTATGTCGGGCTTGGGGTACCCGTCACCTGCGTCTGCTTCGTAGTAACCGTAGTGGCGGCAGTTGTCGGCACCGTTGTGGGAACCATTGTTTTTGTGGTGACCGGTATTTCCGGCGTGGTGGGGAGGGGGGTTGTCGTGGGCAGGGAGGGCAAAGAAGTCGTGGCCTCAACCTGTGCCTGGCCGGTTGTAGCAGAACCTGCAGATGGTGAGCTGAAAAACACTGTGAGGAGACCCGAAGCGGCGACTACAGCAATAACGATGATGACAACAAGAACTAAGGCTCCGACAAGAGCCCGGACCGGGATGCCCCCGATCTTCGTTACAGGAAGCAGGTCCGGCAGTTTTACGCCGCACCGGGTACAGAACTTCTGGGTGGAGTCATCCGTTATCGCTCCGCAGTGCGTACAGGTCTTGCGCGCCATGGTTGATGTGCATGGCACCTGCAAGGGAAAAAACGTATCTTTGGATGTTACCGTGCAAGATCCCGCACGGCCTGGATATTGCCCCGGTCATCCCGCCGGTCGTCCATGGGAGTCTCGCAGATAAGGGGGAGGGAGGAGAATACGGTGTTGTGGAGGATACTTCGGAAGCCGCTTTCGCCAATGAACCCGAGACCGATATGTTCGTGCCGGTCAAGACCGCTGCCCCGGTCACCCTTGGTATCATTGAGGTGGATGACCCGGAGGTTTCTTTTACCCACCGATTCATCGAGCTGTCCCAGCGTCTCTGCAATCGCGTCTTCTGTCCGAAGATCGTACCCGGCCGCAAACGCGTGACAGGTGTCAAAGCAGATCCCCACCCGGTTCTTCGCTTCGATCCCGTCCAAGATCCCCCGGATATGCTCGAAACGGGAACCAACGCTGTTCTTCTCCCCCGCGGTGTTCTCAAGGAGAAGCATCGTGGGGCTCCCCGATGCCGCAAGGGCATGATTGATGGCATCGATCACGCGGACACGCCCGCCCGCAATCCCGTCGCCGAGGTGGTGACCGAGATGAGTGACAAGATACGGGATACCAAGCGTCCCGCACCGGTCGATCTCGGCGGTGAGGGTTGCTACAGACTTCTCGTAAACATCCGGTTTCGGTGAGGCAAGGTTTGGCAGGTATGGCATATGATCGACCGGGAGGAGACCGGTTGTTTTGATCTTTGACCGGAATGTTTCGGCTGTTTCCGGGCTGACGGGCTGGTAGCCCCATCCCCGGGGATTGCGCGAGAACATCTGGAACACGTCGCACCCGGCATCCCTTGCACGGTCCACTGCAAGGTCGAGGGACCCGGCGATCGATACATGGACCCCAACCTTCACCATGCCGATCTCTGCTCCTGCTGCTGTGTCATCGTAACAGGGATCGGATGCAGGGGTATTTGGGGATTGTGATTGGGGCAGATGAAAAAAGATGACTGCTTACGCCTGTCCGATGGCCCGGGAATAATCCTGAGGGCCTGTGGGGGCCGGGGGCCGGATCTGCTGGTTGAGGTAGCCTGCCACCGGCCCTGGGATCTCGTACGCGGTCAATCGTCCTTCACGCCGGGAAAGGACGATATGATCCTCTTCGAGCCGTTTCATGTGCCACGAGACGGATGGGCCCGAGACGCCGACCGCGTCCGCAATATCCTGTCGGGTTACCATCGGCCGGTCGAGCAACACCCCAAGGATCTTCTTCGTGGTCTCGTTCCGCAAGTGTTTCAGGATCTGCTGCTCCTCAGTCGAGTACGTACCGCTGTTCTCGTAGAAGCGGATCGAGGCATTATCACCGCTGACGGCGATCTTGTGGGTGTGCTGCAGCACCGAAAGGTGGTAGCGCAGGGTCCCGAGCTTCACCTGCATCTCGGTCGAGAGCCCCCGCAGGTGGATGCCCGGGTTCTGGCAGATATACCCGTAGATCCGGGCCCGGACATCCTGATCGAGCACGTTGCCCCCAGAAACGCGCCGGATCCCCATGTATGCCCAGAGCTTGATCGCAACAAGGATCTCTGGCGGGACCAGCACCAGCTGGGCGAGCATCAGCCAGAGGGGCAGGGACCAGAACGGGACGGGCACCGGAACCCGGGCATCGGCCCCGGCCGGTACCGGGCTGTCGTAGCCTGAGGTCACGGTGTATTCCTGTGCTGCCACAGCACTCACGGCACCAAGACAGGAGATGACCACCAGAACGAACAGGAATCGGGAGTACTTCATTTAGGGCCTCAGGCAGAGTAGGTGTTCAGGAGATAGTTCGCAGGATCCGGGTATTCGTTCTGGACCCGGAAGAACCAGTGGCCGGCGGTCACGTTCAGCCGGCTTGCGATATCGAGGAAGATCCGACCATCCTTTTTGCCATCAGCGATATCGGAGTACGGACCGAGGGTGGCATCCGGGGTATAGATCATCAGTTTCAGATCTTTTGAGGGATTTTTCCAGTCAAGGTCCACCCACTCGTGCTGCTTTCCATTGGGAACAACATCATTGTAATAATTGGCAACCGAAGAGGGGGCGACAAAGGAATAATTATTGACCAGCAGGGCCGGGCTTCCCTCCATCACCGTGACGCTATTGATCGCATAGGTGCTTCCTCCGGTGGGGGACTCACTAAGGGTAAATTCATGAGGGACACCTCCCTCCATGGACGTGATCACAACCATTCCGGTCATGTCCTCCGATACGTATTGAGTCGGGATTTCGCTGACCTCCCCTATTATGTACGACACTGCGACCGGTCCGGTCGTATCCGTACTGTTGGTACTGGCGAACGTTATCCAGGCGGTGCCGGTTTTAGTAGTAGTGGTGAGACATCCCACCTCCGGCAGGGCGGCTGATGCGGGCAGCAGGATGAGGAGCGAGAGGATGAGTCCCATCCCCAGAATGACCCGGATATTCATGAGTAATTATCCGGTCCGGGCGGTAAATAAGATATCTGGCACAAGTGTCTACACATCGCAGTGCGGCGGGTGAGGATCAGGGCCTGAAAAATCCACGGGCAGTCCGGGCGCGGGCGGTCATGGGTATTTGAATGATTCGGCACATCCCTTTTCCGGTTGCCGGACCGGTAGAGAACTGTGCGACAACTCCTTTTTAAGCGGGCATTGATTTCACGTGCATCATCCAATGGCCGGGCCCGCAATGGTCCGGCCCGGAGCAGACCATGATACTACTCGAACACCTCACAAAGGAATACAACGGCGTCCGGGCCGTCAACGACCTGACAGCGGAGGTCCCCGACGGGGAGATCTTCGGCCTGCTGGGCCCAAACGGTTCCGGGAAGAGTACCACCATCCTGATGCTGGTGGGCCTGATCGAACCAACCGACGGCCGCTGCCTGATCAACGGGCTTGACGTGGCCCGAAACCCGATCACGGTCAGGAACCGGATCGGGTACATGCCCGAGGATGTCGGATTCTATCCGACCCTTACCGCAGGGGAGAACCTCACCTACTTCGGGCAACTCTACGGGATGGACGCTAAAATTCTTACCCCAAAAATTGCCGGCCTGCTCGAGCGTGTCGGACTCGATGGCGTGACCAAACCGGTTGGCGGGTACTCAAAAGGCATGCGCCAGCGCCTTGGCCTGGCAAAGGCGCTCTTGAACGACCCGTCCGTGATTATTTTAGACGAACCGACCGCAAACCTCGACCCACAGGGAGTGGCCGATTACCGCCGGATCATCCGGGAGGTGGCCACAAGCGGCACCACAGTGGTCGTCTCTTCGCATATCCTCGAAGAGATCAGCCGGGTCAGCACCTCGGTCGGGATCCTCTCGGCCGGCCGGCTCGTTGCACAGGGCTCGTGGAGGGATCTCGCCAGCAGCGTGGGGAACCGGTCCGCAGCGCACATCACGATCCGGGTGGAGACTCTCGATCCGATGCCGGCATTCTCGCATCCCGATCTTATCAGCGCAGAGTACGAACAGGACCGACGCGAAGCCGTGATCGTTGCCCGCTCCGATATCCGGGACGATCTCGCCGCCACACTATCAGAACAGGGCATCCGGCTCCGGGGCCTCTCCCGCGAAGGGCTCTCGCTTGAAGAGACGTTCCTTTCGTATTACCAGGTGGCGGGGTGAAGACGATGGCTGCATCACGACTCATGATCATTGCAAAAAAAGAGTTCTTCGATCATATCCGGAGCCGCAAGTTCCTTTTAATCTTCGGCATCCTGCTCGTTGTCGCTATCGTTGGCATGATTGGCGGGCTTTCTGACTACAACAAGAACCTGGACGACTACAACAAGCACTTAAGCACCATCCAGTCGCCGCTTTCCAGTTACATGGCGGAGAAACCCTCCATCCTCTCGGTCTTCTCCGCGGTCGCCACCTACCTCGTCTTCGTGGGAGGGATACTCGGAATAGCGATGGGATTCGATCTCGTTTCAAAAGAGAAGGAGAGCAAGTCTCTCAAGATCCTGCTCTCGCACCCGGTGTACCGCGACGAGGTGATCAACGGCAAGGCGCTGGGCGGGATTGCCGCACTCGGCTGCGCCCTTTTGGTGGTACTCATCATCGCACTTGCCACCCTGCTCGTGTACGGGATCGTACCGGACGGCAACGAACTGATCCTTATTATGATCTTCGGGCTCGTCTCGTTCCTTCTCATCTTCTCGTACTTCGCCGTCGCACTCTTCCTCTCGACCGCACTGGACGAGAGCGGATCGGCCCTGATCTACACGATGATCATCTTCATCGCACTCTCGGCACTCGTCCCGACGCTGGCCAACAACACCGTGACCGAATTTGTCGTTGGCAGCCAGCCGGAACTCCCGCAGGAGCTCGTTGACCAGATGCAGCAATCGGTCAACAAGAGCGACGTATCAGGAATCTCCGTCACCTTCTCGAACAAAGGAAACAACGGGGCATGGGATGCGTTCAACGAAAAGATGCAGACCTACTGGGAGAAGCGGCAGATGGTACATGACACGCTGGCACTCTTCTCGCCAACCATGAACTACGAGTCGGTCACCGCCGCAGTCACTAAACAGTATACTAGCAGTGGGATGGTGGTCGGGGCCAGTGGAAGTACCAGCATTGTCTCCTCATTCAACGTTGTCTCGGCGGGTGATGCCGGGATCGACGGAATCATCTCGACGATCACCGCGAACTTAATCGCCCTCCTGCTCTTCCCGGCCGTTTTCTTCGGGCTCGCGTACCTCTGGTTCATGCGGCTTGATGTGCGATGACTTCCCTGTTCCCGCGGGGAAGAACAGGGACAAATCCCCTTTTTATCCTCGCGCTTCTCACCTGCGCTGCGATCCTCATCCTCCTGCCGCAGCCGGCAGCCGCTGACCTGACGAAATCCCCGGATACGTACGTTGTGATCAGCTGCGATCTGCCGGGCCAGATCATCGAGGCCGGGGAGACTGCGAAGTTCCAGTTGAACGTGGTCAACTACGGGCAGGAGAACAACAAGAAACTCTGGTACGAATCGTTCGATTCCGCAAAAAACGACTGGGAGATCCGGTTCATGGAGGGGGATATCGAGATCAACAAACTCAGTCTGCCCCCGAACGGATCGAAGACCATCATCCTCGAGGTGGAGACGAGTTCCGATACGCCGGTGGGGGAGTACGCGGTCCGTGTCCATATCGGCGACGGCTGGTACTGGGCGTACGTGACTATCTCGGATACCCATAAGGGCGAGAAGGGAACCCTGAAACTCAGCATTGTCGACAAGGATGGCGAGAAGATCAAAGGGGCAAAGGTCGCGTTTGTCCGCGACGCCGATCACGTGACAGTCGACCAGGTGATGAGCTCAGCCGACGGGAAAGTCGCAACCGATGTGGAGCCCGGGAGGTATACCCTGAAAATCGGGCGCGATGGGTACAAGGAGATCGAGAAGAAGGATATCCGGATCAAGGGTGGGATCACTACCGATGCGGGAACGGTGATGCTGGAGAAGTCACTGTTTGCCGCGGAGATCACCATCAACTCGCCGGTCCTTACGACTACGTCCGACAAGAAACCCCGCTTCGACCTGGCCATCAAGAACATCGGGAAGAGCGACGATACCTTCCGACTCTCCACCGAAAACCTTCCCCCGGGATGGTACGTCCGGTTCGAGGCAAAGGCCGTACCCGGCACGGACATCACCGAGATCTACGTAAAGAGCGGCGAAGAGAAGGCGCTCGTGGTGGAAGCCATCCCGCCGCACGATGTGGCCGTGGGCGATTACCGGATCCCGCTTGTGATCGATTCATCGGCTGAAGCATATCCCGAGAACCTGACGGCCAAGATCAAGGGGACGTACGATCTCAGAGTCTATGCCGAGAAGTACCAGTACCCGGTGAACAAGGGCGACCCCCTGACCTTCAGCATCAAGCTGACCAATGCCGGCAATGCCGGACCGCTGACCAACGTGAAGACGGTGGTATCGGCACCGGACGGCTGGAGCGCAGAGATCACACCCGAGATCATTGCCGGGATCGCTGATGGCGAGTCGGCAACCGTGAACCTGCGGATCGTCCCCCCGGGCAATATCGTGGCAAGCGAGTACAAGATCTCCGTGAAGGTGACCTCCGACCAGACCGAGAAGAGTGATGATTTCCGGGTAGTGGTAAAAGAGCAATCGATGGTGGCAGTCTTCGGGGTGCTCCTGCTTGCCCTGATCGCAGGCGGGGTATATTATATGTTCCGGAAGTACAGCCGTCGGTAAATACCTGAAACTTTTTTAAAAAGGAGATTACTGCCTGCGATATGCAAGCAGTGCAGCACCGAGGCCGATTGCCCCGATCACGATAAACGGCAGGCTCGCAGCCTTCGTAGTCGGGACTGTAGTCGGGACCGCGGTGGAGAGGGCGGTTGGGGTTTCAGCGGGCTGACTGGTGAAGCCGAGAGGTGGCACGACATTGACGATATAGACCGAGATCGGCTGGGGGCCGGTCATGCCGGATTCTCCTCCCGCACAGGTCACGGATGGCGCCTCACCCTTGACAAACGTCACCGCAACACTGGATGCGTCATTGCGTTCATTGAACAGGAGTGCCTGGCGGGGTTCCAGGGTTTTCACGATGACCCGGTTCCCATCAGAGAGCACGTTCACCGTAGCAGTTGCCGCTGTACAGGTGGTCCCAAAACAGGTGTTGCAGTCGGGTGCGGTGGAGATATCCAGCGCATAGTTACCAACAAGGGGGGTCGGGATGACGGAGGGTTCTCCGACAAGATCGGTCACGTACTGCCCGCTTGGGAGATCGTTGTACAGTTTCGCAATGGCGATCCATTCCCCACCGGCGCCACCGACACTCGTGGCAACAACGGTATCACCGTTCTTAAAGATCGTGAACGCACTGGCGCTGGGTACGCTCCCTGTCAGGGAGGCGATACTCATGGAGGTGTACGAACAGACCGGGTCACCGCTGGCTGGATACGCGCACCCGTACTGGAGCGGATTTGCGATGGTTACGGTGTTCTTATCCTGACTCATTCCCGATACCGTACCTTTCACCGTGACTTCCTGGATCACTGCCGTAGCCGGCAGCACGCACAGGAGAAGGACAGCGAGAAATGATATGATTGCAGCGTATTTCATCCTTACATGCCTCTATTTACTCTGGTATAACGAAAATCGCCGCGAGAGCATAAAAGACCGTCGCGTGGCACGTACCTTTTTTACCGGCACGCCAACCCACTTAGTATGAAGGTGACCTTCCTTGGGACCAATGGCTGGTACGATACCCCCACCGGCAATACGGTCTCTGTCCTGATCCAGTCGGAGGATTATGATATCATACTCGATGGTGGCAATGGTATTGCCAAAGCCGATCGGTACATCACGCAGGAGAAGCCGGCGTTCCTGTTCCTCAGCCACATGCACATCGACCATATTGCCGGCCTGCATACGCTCTGTAAATTCCGGTTCAAACAGGAACTGAAGATCTTCACGCAAAAAGGGACCCGGCAGCAGCTGGAGACGTTTGTTAACGAGCCCTACACGGTGCCGTTTGCGATCCTGCCCTTTAAAAACGAGGTGCGGGAACTGTCGGCAGGGACTCACCACGTACCATTCACCGTCACCTGCCTCCCGCTCGTCCATCCGGCACCATGCTTTGGGTATCGGCTGGAGCTTGACGGGAAGGTGATTACGTACTGCACGGATACCGGCGCCTGCGAGAATGCAGTCATGCTCGCCAGGGATGCCGACCTGCTGATCACCGAATGCGGCCTGAAGCCCGGGGAGACAAGCCCCGACTGGCCACATATGAACCCGGATGATGCGATCGGAATTGCGAAAAAGAGCGGGGCGAAACGGCTCGCCCTCACGCACTTCGGATCTGGGGTGTACCAGACGATTAAAGAGCGGAGGGATCTTGTCCCACTGTTCGCAAAAGAGTGGCCGGGACTGATTGCTGCAACCGATGATCTCACAATCATGATCTGACATTGTTCTTTTTGTAATTGCGATGATATAAGGCGAATTTTAATACTATTTTTCTTTTTAATTCCAGCATGTAGCCATATTTCAAAAAGGCAATGTTAATATACTGAAATAGGTAAAAAAGTAAATACCCGAGGCGAGAAGGGTTTTAGCACACGGAGCGGAGCATGGGTGTATTTGATCTCTTCAGGCAGGAGGAACCGGACCGAATCGGCCGCACGGGCATCGAGAACCTGATCCGTGATCTCCAGTCCAATGACCCTGACCGTGTAAAGGTGGCAACCACCAGTCTCCAGGCATTCGGGAAACCCGCCCTTGTTCCTCTGCTTGAGAAGATCAGGAATGCTGATGACGCCCTCCGTTTGAGAATCCTTTTTGTCCTCCATGGCCTTGACAACGTTACGCCTTCAGAGATCTGCACCTGCATAAAGACCAGTTGCCGGATGGAGGATACTGAGATCGAAACGCTGCTCTCCCTGCCGGGCCGCAATGCCCTCCCGTGGCTCCTGAAGATTATTGCGGATGCCGATAGTCATGTAAGATTAGTTGCTATTGGCGCCCTTGCAGAAATCGGTGAGCCGGGTGTTCCGGTCCTGGTAAAAGCGCTTTCCCACCGATCACACCGGATCCGGGCTGGTGCAGCCGAAGCGCTTGTCCGCCAGAAGTGGATGCCCAAAAACAATGATGACTACTTTCATTTTCTCCTTGCGCAGGAGAAGTGGCCCGACATGATCCGGGCAAAAAAAGGTGCTGTCCCCTATCTCACTGAGGCGCTATCAGACCGGTATTACGGGATCCGCATGGGGGCAGCCAAAGCACTCGGGGCGATCGGGGATCCCCGGGCGATATCCGCCCTGGGCAGCTTGCTCGCAGACGATGAGAACGAGGTCTGCATCAGCGCAATCGAGGCGCTTGAACAGATCCATGATGAGAAAGCCGTCCGACCTCTTGTCGATGCCCTCTCCCACAAGTCCTATAATGTCCGGCACATGGCAGCAACAGCGCTCTCGTTCCTTAACTGGACCCCGGACAACTCGGATGAGAAGGCCCGGTTCTGTCTTGCATCCGAACAATGGCACGAACTTACCAGGATGGGTAAGGCAGCAATCCCGTACCTTGTCGACCTGTTAGGCAACCCGCGGTACACGCTGCGGGCCGGGGCAGCATCTGCATTGAAAGCCATGGGGACACCGGGCCGTGAAGCCCTGGTTGCTGCTGCCCACAGCCAGGACCCTGTGATCAGCAATGCGGCACTTGAAACATTGAACGAAAGCTCGGGTGTCCGGTCACAGACAACGGCTCCTGCTGTTCCGGATCAGCATCCAACAGGAGCAGTCTCGCCAAAAAAACCGGTTGCTCCTCTGGATCCGCGGGCACCACACGGGAAATCCCCGCAATTGCCGTCAAACAACACCCACCCGGCACCTGAACAGAAAGCCGGGTCACAGCCAGCCGAACCGGTAGTTCACCCGCCACCGGATCCGCAGCCCGAAGAACAACCTGCCAGAAAACCACGGGAGTTCGTTCCGCCACCACTTCCCGATAGTGCCGACCTTTCAGCCCGGGAACGCACACCGGATTTCTCCGGCCTTGCAAAAGAGGTTTCTGAACCCGAGATCTCTGACGAGGAGATTGCTACTCTTATCAATACCCTGCAGAGCGGGGACGAGAACATCCGCACCCTCGCGGTCGATGCCCTTGGACGCATCGGACCCCGGGCGATCGATGCACTGGCAGGGGCGATCCGCGATCCCTCCATGGAAGTCCGGCTTGCGGCAGCCGATGCCCTCGGCCGGATCCCTGACAAACGGGCAACCACCCCACTCATCGAGGCCCTGCAGGACAGCGATGAGGAGGTCCGGGCAGCGGCCGCCCGATCCCTGGGCAGGATTGGTGATCCTGACGGGTTTATTCCGTTGATCTCCGCTCTCACGGATCCGGACGCCAGCGTCCGGACAAGTGCTGAAAAGGCGCTGGGATCATTTGGTCAAATGGCTGCCGGGCCGGTACAGAAGCTCCTGTCACATACAAACCCGCTCGTCCGGGGCAGCGCCGCAGCAATTCTCGTAACCATTGCCGGTACCGCCGCTATCCAAGACATCGAACAACTCGTTTCCGACCCCGATACTGAAGTACGGGAGCGGGCGGTGGTAGCTCTCGGATCCCTCGGGGTGCCTGCGATCCCGGCACTTGCTTTCTTTCTTGCAAGCGCCGACCCGGCCATCCGCCTGCTTGCCGTCATTGGCCTGGGACAGGTCGGCCCGGCTGCAGAAGAATACCTTGTCGCTGCCTGCCGGGATAAGGATGCCGCCGTGCGGGAGAGGGCTTCGACC
The DNA here is from genome assembly GCF_028679125.1 of Methanoregula sp. Lineage (GTDB taxonomy): Archaea > Halobacteriota > Methanomicrobia > Methanomicrobiales > Methanospirillaceae > Methanoregula. The sequence continues at coordinate 59,323 of NZ_JAJRCG010000007.1, forward strand.
CTCCACGCAGTTCTGCGTAAAAAAGCAGAGGCTGAGGCTGCCCTTGCACCCTCGGAATGCGTTATCCCGTCCACTTCTGTCTCTCTGCCGGGACCTGCAGGAGCGTCAACACCGACAACGGAACACGAGACCTGCCGGCCGGTCAAATCCGATGGGGACACGATCCTCTTCCTGATCGAGACCCTTGCCCATTACAGCCCACAGATTCAGCGGAGCGCAGCCAAATCACTGATAACAATCGGAGAGCCGGCGATAATTCCGCTGATCAATGCCCTTGCATCGGAAAAACCCCAGATCCGGATTCCTGCCGCCCGGGTGCTGGGCTCAATCGGCGATACCCGCGCCATTCCTCCACTTACAGCGCTCCTGGACAGCACGGATACGGGTATGAGGAGGGCCGTGGCTGAGGCGCTCGGGAAGATTGGCGATCCCGGATCAATCCCTGACCTGATTGAACTCCTGCGTGATCCCTCAGAGGAGATGCGGATCGCTGGTGCCCGGGCTCTCGGGGCGATCGGGCATTACGAAGCCATCACCGGCCTCATCGAAGCCTTGTGCGACGAGGAATACAGCGTCAGGGCTGAAGTCTGCGATGTCATGACCCGGAACGGTCTCATCGTCATCCCCTCGCTTGTGGGTGCCCTCTGCCACCCGTCCCGCGAGATCCGCAGGGGTGCGGTCTCCTGCCTTGACACGCTGGGCTGGGAACCGGATACGATCGAGGAACTCGTCTATTACCAAATTGCCTGCGAGGCCTGGGTCGCACTTTCACAGGCAGGAGACTGTGCCCTTGCACCGCTCCACCGGCTGGTGCTCTCCAGCGACGAAGAGGATCTGCGGATGGGTGCGGTCCTGACGCTGGTCAAGATGGAAAGTCCGGGCGCCATCGATCTGCTGATCGAGGCACTGCGGGACAAGAGCCTCCAGGTGCGGCGCAAGGCGATGAATGCCCTCGTCGACCGCGGTGAATCCGCCCGTGATCCGCTGATCGCCGCAACCACCTCGTCCGATCCGGATATCCGGTCCGCTTCAGCACACGTGCTGGAGAGGATTAGCCGCAAATCAAGCGCGTGAACGGATTTCTGCGGTGATCGATCACTTCACAGGAACGAATCGGGCAGGAACAGATCCTGCCCGTTCACCTGCCAGAACCCCGTACCAGGCTCTTCCACGTTCACTCTTCCGGGGTATCCACGGAAGAACGGTATTCCCCGCAGGGTACCGTGATCTCGAACCGTGCACCTTCCCCAGGCGTCCCGTTCTCGCGGATCGTGATACCGGTGATCGAGAGGATCTCGCGGGAGAGGAAGAGCCCAAGACCGGTATTCTTCCCGAATCCCTTGGTGAACAGCAAGGGCTTGTCCTTTGCGGCAATACCCTCGCCGTTATCGGCAAACGTGATGATCATAGATCCATTCTCCTCGCAGGACGTAACCCGGATCATGTTCATCTTCCCGCCGCCATACCGGAGCGCATTGTCGATTAAGTTGTAGAACACCTTCTCCAGCAGTGGATCAGCATATATTTCAAGACCGACAGGATGGATAGCAATCTCCACGCGGGGGTAGTGCGCCGGAAAAAACGCCACATTCGGCTGCACAAGAGTATTAACATTCTGCCACGTCGGTGTTTTAACACCGAGATCCTGGTAATCACGGGTGAACTCCAGTTCTTCCTGGAGTACACGGGAGATCTTCACCATATTCTCGATGTAGGTGTGCAGAGTGGCCTCCTCCTTTTCCTCCTTTGCAAGTTCTAGGTAGGTCGCAAGGCCGGTCAACTTGTTCAGCATGTCATGTCGCGTGATGCTGGAGAGCAGGTTCAGTTTCCGGTTCGCGGTCTCGATCGCGCGACTGGCCTGCCGCATCTCAGTCACATCGCGTATCATCAGGAGACGACCGCAATACTCGCCGGCACCCGCAGAAATTGTCCGGCACGCCACCTCATAATCCCGGGCGGCCCCATTCCTTCCCTGAAGGGTTACCGGGAAGACCGCATCCCGTCCGGACTCTTCGCTTTGCAAAAACGCGATGATACCGGGAAGCAGGGTATCCGTGACCGGCTGCCCGATCACCGGACGGCACGTTTCATTGAAAATCTTCAGGGCAGCGGGATTCAGATCGCTGATCCGGTCGTTCCGGTCAAGGACGATGATGCCGGCATCAATGGCCGTGAAGATGACCGGGTAGGCTACCGGCGCCAGAGAGAAGAGCTGGTACCGGATGATCGCGAGCACAAGAATGATACCCGTGATCATGAACATCACCGGTGTGAGATCAAGGCCTGGCACCGGATCAAAACCCATAACATAGAGTATGTTGACGAGTGTAGGTGCGCCCGCTGCGATGAGCAGGAGAAGGATCTGTTTCCGGTAGATGACGGGCGAACTGAAGAACCGGGATGCGATCAGCAGGAGGGCAATCCCTGTCAGCAGATAGGAGTAACCGGCATGGATCCAGAAGAGAGGGCCGTGCACAAAATTCCAGATCACGATGCCGTTCACAACATCGGGAATGTAAGTCGTATAGTAGAGGTGGTGGTACGGGTTGGTTGCGACAAGGATCAGAACGATGGCCGGCACAATGAAGAGCAGGAGTGTGTTCTTCAGGGTGACGAGGTGTTCGCGACCCGTATAACAGAGTACGATCAGCAGCCACGCGATCGGAACCGAAACAATACCCGGATATTCGAGCGTATTGAACAGGATATTGGAGGCGAGGTCGGCACTCTCCAGCTGGAATACTGACATCACAGTCCAGAGCGTTGTTGCACACATCAGGAGGATAAACGGTCGGATGATCGGGGCATCCCGGTGTTTCAGGCTGATCACCGCGAGTATGCCGGTAATGGCAGCAGAGATGAGCAGGGGGACAAGAAACGGGGTGTTCTGGATGATCATAGGACGGCGGTCACCGGAATCGTGTTACTGGAGTTGGATATAAAGGATGTTAGACATTTCTGTTTCCAAAACACGAGGGATCATCCCGATAAAAAATTATTTATTCAGTTTCTTCAGCACCCACGCCAGGTTTGCGCCCAGCGTTGTCATGGTCGCAAGCCCTTCCTCATCGTCATTCACCTCGCCGGCCTCCAGGCCGAGACCCATGTTCCAGTAGGATGAGCCGGGCACCACCATCTGGCTGATGAAGAAGAAGTGATTCATGGTGTCGAATGCATGGATCGCCCCTCCCCGCCGGACTGCGACGACCGCTGCTCCGACCTTGCGACGGAACATGTCATCATTGGCCTTGGCAACATACCCGGTCCTGTCAATCAGGGCTTTCATCTCGGTCGAGACATCGGCAAAGTACGTGGGGGATGCCAGGATGATCCCATCCGCTTCGACCATCTTCGCGATACATTCGTTGATGATATCACCCTTGATCGCGCACATCCCGTCCTTCTTCTCAAAACACTTCCCGCACGCAATGCAGCCGTGGATCTTCTTTCCGGCCAGCGGCACGAGTTCGGTCTCGATCTTTTCCTTCTTGAGCTCCCTGAACACGGCTTCGACAAGGATAGCGGTATTCCCGTCTTTTCTGGCACTGCCGTTGAATGCAACGACCTTCATGGACATCACTATCAGGATCGTCGTTCCCTCCAATATTAAATACGTTGTTTCCCGGGGATAGGGAATACGGGGTAACTCAGTACGCCATCTTAAGACCCCTCACGCTAAATGGGATAGCGATATGCCAACACGTATACAGTTTTCCGACCTTCACCTGTCAAGGGAACTCGGAAAAGCAATAGAAGATATGGGATTTGAGGAGCCGTCGCCCATTCAGGCCCTCGCTATCCCCCTCATCCAGGCCGGCCGCGATGTGACCGCGCAGGCACAGACCGGTACCGGTAAGACCGCTGCATTCGGCATCCCCATCATCGAGAAGATCGACCCGTCCAGAAGGACCGTGCAGACCCTCGTGCTCTGCCCCACCCGCGAACTCGCGATCCAGATCGCCGAGGAGTTTTCAAACCTCCTTGCCCACCTCCCCAAGATCACCGTACTGCCGGTGTATGGGGGGCAACCAATCGAGCGCCAGCTTCGCGCATTGCATGCCGGCGTCCACATTGTCATCGGCACACCGGGACGCATCATGGATCACCTGGACCGCCGCACGCTCCGGCTCGACGATGTGACAACCGTTGTCCTCGACGAGGCCGACCAGATGCTCGATATGGGATTCCGTGACGACATCGAACTGATCTTACGGAAAGTCCCGCAGAACCGCCAGACCCTGCTCTTCTCCGCGACCATGCCACAGCCGATCCTCGAGATCTCCAAAAAGTTCCAGACAAAACCGGAGTTCGTCAGGGTCGAGTATGCAGAACTGACCGTGCCACTGACCGAGCAGTCATATATCGAGGTGAAGGAGCGCGAGAAACTCGATGTGCTCTGCCATCTCATCGATCTCATCGACCCCCATCTTGCGATCATCTTCTGTAACACCAAGCGCCGCGCAGAAGAACTCTCGGGAAAAGTCCGCGCACGCGGGTACCGGGCAGATGAACTCCACGGGGATATGAAACAGTCCCAGCGCGACCGGGTCATGGGCGGGTTCCGTAAGGGTATCATCGATATCCTGATCGCAACCGATGTCGCGGCTCGCGGTATTGATGTAGAAGACGTGGATATCGTGATCAATTACGATGTTCCGCAGGACGTGGAGTATTACATCCACCGCATCGGCCGGACCGGCAGAGCCGGGAAGAGCGGCAAGGCAGTCACATTCGTTGCCCCGAAAGACTTCACCAAGCTCCGGGAGATCATGCATTTTGCGAAGGTCCAGATCACCCGCATGCCGGTACCCACCCCGAGCGATGTCGCCCAGTCCAGAACCCGCGGGGTGCTGGAACGGGTGCGCGAGACGATCCAGGCCGGAGGCCTCGAACAGTACGCCCGGATCATCGAGACAGAGACCGAAGGAGATCACAGCACGATCGATATTGCGGCAGCCCTCCTTAAGATGCAGATGGAGCCCGTTAATGAGTCCGAACCTGAGAAGAAGGAGGAGATGGACTTTGGGGATACCGGCGCGGAGGTCGGCATGGTCCGCTTCTTCCTTGGCGTTGGCCGCCAGCACCGGGTAGCACCCAAGGATATCGTTGGGGCAATTGCCGGCGAGACGGGAATCCCCGGTAAAGCTATCGGTGCCATACGGATCCTCGACTCCTACTCCTTTGTGGAAGTGCCCAAGGAGCACGCACGGGACGTCTATACCATCATGAAGGAACGGACGATCCGCAACCAGCCAACAGGAATCGAACCGGCGTCAGGAAAGCGGGCATAACTGCCCCGAAGATGCTCTTTTTTTCTCTGTCTCATTTCTGTCTCTTTTTTGGTTTCCCATACGGATAGCGACAACTATGCAGACCACAGGGTTTCGTTTAACGTATCCATCTGATGAAGATCTTGCCAGCCCTGCAAAAGGCTGATTGAAAAAAGGATGTCCGGAAACCGGCCGGATTTCAGAGATGCCTGACCGTCACATTCTGGTCAACATGACGCTCGGTGAGCCCGTGAGCAATGCGCATCATGCCGTAGACAACGAGATACAACCCGACAAGCAGGATCAGCGTGTCGATGCCCAGCACGGGATTGAGGAGAATAATGGTCCCCAGGAGGATGGCAAAGACCCCCATCAGCGCGATAACGAGGCGCACCATCAGGTCCTCCATGAGCATATACGCAACAACGGCCTCAATAATCCCAAAGACGACAAGGAACAACCCGAATACCACACCGGTTGCGATGACCAGCAGCGAGGGGACTGCGATGAGAACAATCCCGAGCAGGATCCCCAGGATTCCCAGGATGAGGACGCCCCAGTGTGACACACCCTCGTGATCGAGGAAGAGGCCTTCAACCATGACAACCGCAGCCAGGATGATGATGGCGATCCCGCCAAACACGACAAATAGATCGGCCGCGTATCCCGGGAAGAAGATCAGGACAACCCCGATAAGAATTGACAGGAGGCCAAGGCCGATCATTGACTTCCACCGGAGCGGATGAGGTTCATGCATAGTACCTACACACTCTCCGCCGTGCGGGATAATCGTTTCGTACGGTCTCCGTCGTATTTTTTGGTTTGGGCATTGTTCATGAAACCACCGCTGTGACAAAACCCTGATATACCCTCCCGGGAAACCTACCCGCATGAAAAAGATAATAGCAAGTGCCCTTATACTCGGTGCCTGTCTTGTGCTCGTTCTGGCTGCCGGATGCACCCAGCCGACCACAACGACGGTTGCCACCACAACGGCACCGACCGCAGTCGCGACAACCGAAGAGACCGTAGCAGCAACACCCGTCCCGACAACCGTTGATTCTCTCACCCCCGGCCCTACCCAGACCCTTCCGGAAATCTGGAGCATCGAAGTCCAGGTCGAAAGTAATGGAGAGTCCATCAACCCACAGATCACCACAACACTGCGCGGCGGCAAAGGCATGAATGTCGTCCCGCAGATTGATGTAAAGATCACCAGGTCAGACGGTGTTGTCGAGACCGGCCAGCTTGTCCAGCCGCTTCACATCGGCCAGACGATTGTTCTTGCCGGTACCACCAAGAATACCGACCGGGCAGAAGTCTGGGTAACTACCCCCAACAGCGAAAAAGTAAAAGTCTATGATGCGTACATACCGTTCCGGTCGTACAACTGATTTTTTTCTTTTTTTAAACGTGCCGGTTTCAGGGTTTCGGGCGGACCCATCCGAATGCAGAATAGAACGATAGAAGCACGATAAGGAAACCGACCGCTATGATCGCATATCCCTGCGGCTCGTCACCGAATGGCGGTGTCAGGACAATCCAGATACCATTAATAAGAACAAACACTCCGACAAGACAACTGATCGCTTTGATGACAGGCTCCATGATCTTCTCCTGGTTCCCTCTCATGGATGGTTCTCCCGGGAACTATTAAGCGCTTGCCTTCTTTACCGGACATCCCCCCATGGCGCAGAGGATGACCCCCCTGCCGACGGATCCAGGAAGACGGATATCCATTCATTTTTCTCCTGTGCTGCAGAACATAACAGGTATCAACCCGGCAAACACGAGGGATTGTCCCATGAGTACTGCACTTCTCACTGACCTGTACGAGCTCACCATGGCCCAGAGTTTTCTGGAACATAACAAGACCGGCAATGCCGTCTTCTCCATCTTCCCGCGGAAGCTTCCCGATGAACGGAATTTCCTCGTTGCCGGGGGACTTGAAACCCTGGTAAACAGCCTGGAGGCATTCCGGTTCTCTCATGAGGATATCGTGTATCTTAGTCAGCTGAATGTCTTCAGCAGGGATTTCCTCGACTGGCTTTCCGGTTACCGGTTCTCCGGGACACTCTATGCAATTCCGGAAGGCACGGTCGTATTCCAGAACGAACCGCTCGTCCAGATCGAGGGGCCGCTTCCCGAAGTCCAGGTACTGGAGACGCTCGCGCTCAACTGTATCCATTTCGAGACCCTCGTGGCATCGAAAGCGGCACGAATTATGGGTGTAAGCCGGGGCAGAAGTATTGTGGATTTCGGGTTCCGTCGTTCTCATACAACGGATGCAGGCATAGCGGCAGCCCGGGCAGCATGGATCGCGGGGTTTTCCGGTACCTCAAACCTTGAGGCCGGGAAACGGTATGACATCCCGGTGGTCGGGACCATGGCACATTCCTATGTTATGATCTTCCCCTCAGAGGATGAGGCATTCCGGGCTTACCATGCCTCGTTTCCCGACCGGTGCCTCTGCCTCATCGATACCTATGATACGCTTGCCTGCACGGAGACCATCATCCGGCTGGTTCGCGAGGGGGTACCGGTTACCGGGATCAGGATCGATAGCGGGGATATTCCCGGGCTTGTACGGAAGGTCAGGGAACAGTTTGACCGGGCAGGACTGCCCCATATCCGGATCTTCGTAAGCAGTGGCGTGGACGAATATTCCATTGACCGCTGGCTCTCAGATGGAGTGCCGATCGATTCATTCGGCGTCGGGACGCACTTCATCACCTCTGCTGACGCCCCCTATCTCGACATGGTGTATAAACTGGTGGAGTACGAAGGAACGCCCCGGTTCAAGACCAGCCCCGGCAAGACCACCTTTCCCTACCTCCGGCAGGTAGTGCGGTATCAGCAGGATGGCGTGATGGAACACGATGAGGTGGTCCGCATGGACCGCAATGAAACAGGCGGGCTTGTCAGGCCGTACCTCATGGACGGAAAACTGCTTGCGCCAATGCCGCCCGTTGAGGAAATACGGAAGCGATGCGCTCACGAACTCGCGTCACTGCCGGATCAGTTCAGGACACTTGCACGGCAGGAGTATCGCGTAACCGTGCAACAATAACCCGTAACAATAGTGTAACGAGGGAGCAAATACACCCCAAAAAAGAATATAGTCTCCGGTTCCATGTTCATGGAGATACACCCGGGGTTGATCATCCTGTCCCTTGTCCCGATACCTTTCCGCATCTCTGCCCTTACACAGGAGCAGAACAGCCTTCTTGCCTACCCTATAGAACAGATGGCAACGATTGTCCGCGACGTGAAGTTCCGCTGTACCTGCTGTGCAAAGTGCTGCACCCGTGCCTTCAACGGCCATGTCTTCCTGCTGGACAGGGATGTCAGGGCAGTAAAAATGATCGATCCCGATGCCATAGAACCGGCACCGGACCCGGAGTTCTGCGACCAGAACGGGACGTATTACGTATCCGGGTACGCGCTCAGGGCAAAGGAAGACGAAACCGGATCCTGCTGGTTCCTGGAGAACGGACGGTGCCGGATCTATGAGACCCGGTTCTCCATCTGCCGCATCTACCCGTACATGCTCCACCGCGAGCCGGATGCATCAGGCACCGTGGACTGGAGGCAGATCTCCGGTATTGATCAGCACGGGGAATATGACCGGGAGATCGAAGACGAGGAATCACTTACCATCGCCCGGGAGACAAAAGAGTTCGAGCATGCCTTCCTCTCCCAGGAGATTGCATTCCTCGAATACGTACAGGAGTATTTCACCCGGCACCATCTCCGTCATGTGCAGAAAGTGTATGACGATCGGATGCGGGCATTTGTAAAAGGGGTGCCAATCCGGGTGATGGTATTTTACGATGGCCAGTTCGAGGAACACCATATCCGTACGGGTTGACAGCGGATCACAATTCTGATGCGGGTCCTTTCCGTAAGGTGAACCGGATCGCTGCTCCTTCCCCGCATTTACCGGGGATCCGGTCATCCGCCCGGATGCGGCCGCCATACGCTTCCACCAGCATCTTGGCAATATGGAGGCCCAGCCCGTAACTGCTGCGCTTCTCCGATCCCTGCATGAACCGGTCAAATACCCCCGGCTTCTGCGCATCGGGAATACCCGGACCGGTATCGGTGATGGTGATTTCTGCCATCTCATCAGCAGCATCACGCACCGTGATCCCGATCTTCACGTCACTCCCGCCAAATTTTATACTGTTTGCGATGATATTGTGGAACACGCGCGCGAGCATCGGATCGGCGAGCACGCTCATCCCGCAGGCATCATAATGGATACCGGTGCCGGGATATGAGGCTGTTACTTCCCTGATGATATCGTCAAGATCAACCGGTACCCGGACAGGGGGATGCTTGAAGATCTTTGAGATCGTCTCAACGTTCTGGATTACTTCTGTATCGCGGGTGATGGTATCGGTGATGCGCTGTGCATAAAGACATTCCATCTTCCCCCCTTCAGTCCGGATCAGGTCCGCATAGCCCCGGATGCACATCGTCGAATTCAGGATCTCGTACGTCAGGACGTCAAGGTACATATCAAGATAGATGGTTGTCTTCCGGTTTGCCTCGGCCAGCATCTCCTGGCGCCGTGCCAGTTCCGCTTCCTTGTCCTGGAGCTCCTGCAGCATCGTGTTGAGAGAACTTTTGAGAGACGCTATTTCATCGTCACCTTTGACCGACAGACGCTCGGATAAATCGCGGCGATGTCCGATCGTTTTCATGGCATTGTCAAGGCCGAGAAGGGGATTGATGAGATACCTGCGGAGGAGAAGTTCGGTGGTGACGACATACATGATCCCTATAAGGACAAACGTACTTGCCAGGAATACCACGGTAGCCATGGCCTTCTGGTAGACATACCGGGGGGTGTCAACCCGAAGCAGGAGGATCGGGCGATCATTGATGTCCCGTACAAGGGTATACCCGGAGATGGTATCGGTATCTGTTGGAATGGTCTCGATCACCGGTGTGCCATTGCCAGCTGTGTTCACCAGATCCGGATTCGGAAGAGGTGATTGTTCTGTGAGGGCCGAAAGGCTGACCGACCGGTGAGTGAGGCTCTCCATTTCATCAACCTGTTCCTGATCGATAGACCTGACCATGATGAGGGTTCCGTTGCCAGGACCGACCCCGGAACTGGGCAGGATGGAGGACATGGATACCAGAACCGGCCCTTCCGGGAGAAGGACCAGCCCGTTCCGTCCGGTTCCTCCGGCGCTCCTTGTAAAGAGCTGACGGTTGTTGTCAAAAAAGAGAAGAAGATCCGGGGGAACCGGAGCCCCGGACGCATTATGCAGGTCATACCACCGGCCGGCAACCAGGTTGCAATCCGAATCATAATACAGGATACCGTTGATCCGGAGGCTCTCATATGAGGAGTCTGCGGCAATATTTGAGGTGTAATACTCGTGGTTGCGATCTTCCATGAACGTATAACTGGCATCCCAGACCGCCCAGTCCCGGGCACTGTTCGCGAGCTGCGACTGTTCATGCGCAATCTGGTCCACAACCCGCTGCACGTTGGTAATCGCTTCCTCCTGCTCGATCTGCGCGTAGGATGACAGGATGAAGAACTGGGCAAGAAGGTTGATGGCAAAGATCAGAACAAATACCGTTACGCCAAGGATCAGCAGGGTACGGGTGTGGATCTTCACAGTGATCGTTTGATTATCACGAGGCATTATTATTAAATCTGTCCAAATGTTCAGGAAGAATATGAATCAATGATATTACCTGACAGAAGTGATAATATAGGAGAGCGTGTAAATCGCTCTGCATAATCCTGCCGGACCCATTTCAGGAATTCACGGAGAATTCCAACGGGTCAGGTGCTCTTACTCATTGCAGTCGTGATGATCCCAGAACGAGGTCAACACGTCCCAGATCCGTTTATGTAACCTCCCGACCGATCTGCTCCTCTTATCGAAAAACAGGTTCCCCCGCAATTGTCCTGGGTCATACAGGGACCGGTTGACCTCTATCTGTACCCAGGGTATACCTTTTCTCCAGTAGTGCGCATTGGCGATAAATCCCCCGGAGAAGGGGTTATTGATCGCTACCTCGCCCTCATGCGAGAACTCACGCTGGAATCCTTCAGCAAGATCCTGGATCAAGGCTTCCGGGCAGGTGGCAATGCTGCCTTTTTTTGGCCGGCCTTTCCGGTCCCCGTTGTTCCCCAGGCAGATCAGCGGCCGGTTCTTTCCGCTATCCTTCTGTTCTGCTGATCCCACGGGCAGCATCGAGTGGCAGTCAAATGCGATCTTCACGTCATGGTTATCGATCAGTTCGTCGATGCGCTGGGGGTAGGGGAAGTACCATGCCATCATAAGACGATGGATCAGGGGCATGTCAGGAAACAGGCCATCGCGGTACACAGGTTTCCCGTCAATCGTGCGGAGTTTGATGATACCTTCCGGATCACGGGGGGGCAGCGGCAGCGGAGGGCGGTTGAGGTCAACGGCCATGCGGGAGACCGGGGTGTCGATGAAAGCAGCAACAGATTCACAAAAGCCATAGAGTTCCCGGGTATCGGGATCGCTGTAATACCGAAGCTCCTGTTCGTTAAGCACAAGGTGCCCGTTCAGTTCCCGGGGGATCTCCGTTCCCCCGTGCGGCACTGATATAAGGAACGGGTATTTCACGGTCACGATATCTGATTATATCTTTTTGCATGAATTAAGGGTTTCACGCGGGGGATCAACAGAGGCCCGGTCGCTGCCGAAATGTGTTTTGGAAACGAATGCCCCTGGTTTTACGAGCAAAAAGAGCTGCGCGACCCATGTAAAAGGGGATTTTTTAAATACGCTCAATTGTCTCCATTACCGGATCGGGCTATTTAAAACAAACATTCCACTGGAAAGAAAGGGGTATAAAAGGATGATCAAATTGCCGGATTGGCAGGATAATTGATTTTTTTTTATGAAATCCATAACACTGGCTGGAGACACCGTTTTTTATTCTCACCAAAGGGCTCCATTCTGCAATGGTAAACACGGGCAGGTACCGCATGACAGTGCAGATTGCAGGGAGTATGATCAGCGCCGTTTGTATCCGAACTGGCGGAGCAGCCCGGTTCTCCATGCAACACCCTCAGGCCCCTCGACACCTTTAGGCTTCTGACCATCGATCACGCCCAGGATCCCCCGGCCCTGTGCAGACTCAGCAATGATCACATCCGCAGCATTTGCCGTGGCACAATAGATAGTGCAGACCTCCTGGATCATCTTGATCGCATTCAGGACATTGATGGGGTAACAGTCACGCAGGAAGAGGATAAAGGAGTGCCCTGCACCGATCACGCGGGCATTGTCCCGGGCAAGGGCAACCAGGTCACTGTCGTTGCCGTCAAGGCGGATCAGGCAATCGCCGGATGATTCGCAGAATGCCAGGCCGAACTTTGCACCCGGGACGGCACTGACAACCGTCTCGCTGATGTCCTCAACGGTCTTGATAAAATGCGACTGACCGAGGATAACATTGACATCTTCGGGCTTGTGGATCTTCACCACCATGAATTCTACCGGTTCGCTCATGTTTTCCACATGGATGAGATATAAGTGCTATGATAAATGGGTTGTGCCGGGCCCGGTCGTTAACACATGGGGGAGCGCTTGGATCGTGTCAGGGAATCCGGGTACGAATACCACATGCTTTTAACTTCTGACGTGAAATGTCAGGTGAACATACAACTATCCGGCAGGGTATCTCATGACGAATAGACGGGTGACCGGTATCGCTCTTTTCATTGCCCTGTGCTGTATTATTGCGATGATCCCGGTCCCGACCCTTGCCCTGGAACAATCTGTCAGCAATTCGCTGACCCGGGGCAGCAGGTTCACCGTCACTATCACCGGTCTCCCGAACACCGCGTACTATGTCTGGCTGCCGGGAACATTCACGATGACCGGCGAACAATACGACAGACCCCCGGTGATTGCGGATACGGCAAACGTAGTAAAGGATCCCGATGACGGTCCGTATACCATCGGGTCCTACCAGTACTACAATGGAGGCGGACGGACAATTCTCGACGATGTAGCGCCATCCACAGATACGGTGTCCTGCACCAACTACTATGCCAGGGTGACCACAGATTCCACCGGCCTGGCGATCGTTGAATTCAGGACCTCGGTATATACTGCGATCAGGTCCTACTCGGTGAGCGTGGAGAACCCGCAGGCACCGGAGAACACCAACCTGAAAGTCGAACAGACAGTCTACAGCAGGTCGGCATCCCGTCCCCTGATCAATACGCGGTCCCCCACAGCCACGGTTGTCATTACGACTGCCATTCCAACACCCACGCCATCGCCCACCCCGTTGCCAGCAACAGTCCTGCCGACAACAACAGCCAGTCCCCTGCCATCACCCGTCCCGACCCGTACCTCCCCGCCGGGTGCAGGAGACGCAATTATCGCTGCGGTTGTCGTGGGCACATGTCTTGCGGTACGGGAGCAGAGAGATCCCTGAAGTGCGTGTTATGGCAGACGATACCTGTGACAGAAAGAGCGATGCCTGCCAGCAGGGAATGGATGCCATCCAGAGGTTCTTTCTCCGCCCGTTCTTTCTGAGCTGCACGATCGGTATCCCGTTCTGCCTCTTCAAGATCCTCTTTGGCCTGAGCATGATGCGGGCCGGATCTTCAACCGGGGGATCACTGGTATTCTGGGGACTGGTCGTGACTACCTGGGCAGTGGCTGACCTCCTGATGAATGCGGGAAAATCGGTCCTCGACCTGTTCCACTACACAGCACCGTTCGAGTACTGCACTATTGCCCAGCTCGGGCGTATCCTCGGCATGCCGCTGGTCTTCCTAGCCTTCGATACCCTGCTGACCTTTGTGATCATCTCCGCCATGCTCTGGACCGGGTGGATCGCAACCCTGACACCGGTTGAATCGATCCTCTGGTACGCAGCAACAACCATGAACCTGATCAGCCTCTCGCTCGTCTCGCTCTACAACGAGATCCGCCGCGGGAAAAACTGACGGGATTCAACCGTGCAATCTGAAAAAGAGGGCAATTATTTGGCGTCGTCGCCAAGCGATTCCCGGCTCCGCATCTGGTACAGGACCATCGGGTCCATCTCCTTGTAAGTATCAGCGCTGGTCCGCATGATCACGTTGGTTATCCCACAGTTGACGATCATCTTGGAGCAGAGGAAGCACGGCCAGATCTGGGTGATCCCGTCGGTCTCGACATCGAACCCGGAGAGGTAGAGGGTGCAGCCCCGGGCATGCTTGCCGGCCTGGAGGAGCGCGTTCATTTCGGCATGGACGCTCCGGCAGCGCTCGTAGTTCGATCCTGATGGGATGTTATGCTCCTTTCTCCAGCAGCGGTTCAGCTCCGTACAGTCCATCTGTTTTCTGGGTGCGCCGGTGTAACCGGTCGATACGATGGTATTGAATTCATCGACAATGATCGCGCCGAAATTGCGCCGAAGGCAGGTGCCCTGGCGGGCGCAGCGCGAAGCAAGGTCGAGGAAATACTGGTGCCTGTTGGTCCGCATTCAAGAGTGTATGGAAAATCCCGGTATTAAAGAGGTGGGGTTTGTACGTGAGCCGACACACTTTCACGCCACACAATCCTCAGGCCTTTAAAGGAACGATGAGATGGTGAATAGTAGTTATGACAGAGATTACCCTTGTTGATGTCCCGACCCAGAACGTGCTTGGGACACAGAAGACCGGAACCTATGCCCTGATCCCTGAACTCCTCATGAACCTCGTTGAGCATATGCAGAAAAAGAAGATCGCTATTGCCGGAGCACCGATCTTTATCTGCCATGAGACTTCCCCGGAGGCCGTGAACGAGGCAAATGAGAAAGGGACAGCAGAGATCGAGGTCGCATGGCCGGTGGCGGAGCCAGTGAAAGGAACAAAAGAGATCAAGGCGTACGAACTTCCCGGAGGACAGATGGCCCATATCACCCACAAGGGACCCTATGCTTCCTGCGAGCCGACTTACCTCAGGCTCTTTTCATGGATAGAGGAAAAGGGCCTGGTCATCAGTGGCCCGGTCCGCGAAGTATATCCCAATGATCCACGGGAGGTTGCGCCAGAAGAGATCGTCACCGAGATCTATGTGCCGGTCAGACACCTGGAATAACCCACGACAGTGCCATAAGCAGCCTGAGGGTAGTATTACCGGAGAATACCGGTCAGCAGCCAGATAATCAGGATCGCGTGGATAATGGCAAAGATCGGCACAAGCCAGAACTTCACTTTCTGCGTCTTGTGCCGGAACAGGCACATGGCGGCAAATGCTCCAAACGGCCCGAGAAGGGCCAGCACGAGCAGCGTGCTCTCGCTGATCCTCCATGCGTTCCGTCTCGCCCGGCGCTTGTCCCATGCAAAGGCACAGCCTGCAACCAGGTTAACGCAAAGATAGATCAGCGCGGGGATCCCAAGTCCATTGATCTCCATCAGCACCCGCCGGTCTTATCGAGATAAAAGCGCCACTGGCAGAACATATCCGCGGGATGGGGATCGGGGGGGGCAAACAGGCATTCCACCCGGATAGCCGGGTCAATCGCCTGCGCAAAGGAGGTGAACTCCGCCCGGTGCATCTCACGGCAGACGTACTCCCCCTGCCCCCTGCGGAGCCGGGCCTCCTGCGTAGGGCACGACGGAACGGAGATGATCACCTCGTCCTCCCTCTCCTCGATGGTGTATCCGACGATCATTGCCCACGGGAAATGCCGGAGGGCTTTGACAAAACCGGGGAGTCCTTTTTCTGTGATCGTGAAGCGGCGGGCGATGTCCTTTGCCGCCATGCCGGCCACGCGTCCCCAGACATCTTCGTTGATCTTCTCCGCAACCGGCTGCCCGTACGTGTCAGAGATGTTGATGAACCAGAAGGCGTCCACGACCCGGTAATGCCAGAGAAGGAATTCCAGGTACTGGTGTTTGTCTGCATCGGTCATGCCATCAAAGAGCTCGAGGTTCATGTAACTCATGGAGGGATCACTTCAGGGATGGAAAGTGTCGTTCCGGGGTTATATGAACGTTGTTGTCTGTGTGCCGGGTGCAGAGATCGGGCATTTCAATAGGAGGTCAGTATTAGTTACTATTTTTTCAGGCAGGGTCTGCTGAAAATTTTTTTGAGCAGGGTCCGGTTGATCGGCTCGCGGATTTCAAGCAGGGGCTGAGGGGGTGCCTGAAATTTTTCAGGCAAGGTCCGGCAAAAAAATTTCAGGCAGAGTCTGCTGAAAAATTTTCAATCAAGGTCTGCTCAAAATAATGTAAGCAGGGTCTGTTTCATTTCAGGTTTTTCTTACGACGGAACCCGGTTTTCTGGTTTTACGTTCATACAGATCTGTTTAACTTTTTGCAGGTAAGGTCTGCCTGATTTTTTTTAAGCAGGGTCTGGTCAAAAAATGTTGAGCAAGGTCTGGTTGATCGGCTCGCGGATTTTGAGCAGGGTCTGAGGGGGTGCCTGAAATTTTTCAGGCAAGATCCGGCAAAAAAATTTTGGTCAGAGTCTGCACAAAACCCACCCAACCCACCATTATTCCACAACTATCCAGGCCATTATCTGGCCGGGTAGTACGGGGAACTGATCTCCAGGAAAAACCAGATGACAGAATGGATCTGTCAGATCGCTACAAAAGTTTGTGATCACTGCGCCGGATTCATGTGATACCAGAACCTATTCGTACTGATCATACAGGCGAGGGCAGAAGATGCAGGAGATCACGGTAGAGACGATCATCGGGATGCATGACAGGATCCTGGCAAAAGACGGGGGCGATGACCGGATCATCTGTGAAGGAATCCTGAACGAGGTAGTATTCCAGGCAAACCTCCGCGAAGAGGGGATCCCCCGGGCTGCAACAGTCTTCTGGTCGCTCTGCGCCTATCCTGCATTCCGCGAGGGGAACAGGAGAACAGCATACCACCTTGCAGAGGCGATCCTCTCAACAGGCCATTCACCGGTCTCCCTGCCCTGTGACGAACTGCGTGCACTGGTGCAGGGCATTGCGGCATACACCGTTGAGATCGAAGACGTGGAGCAGGTGCTGGAACGCCATGCAAAAACAGGTAGGTAAACTCGTTTACAGGCAAAGCGTTGCCTGAAGCGCATCCGTCTTCTCAAACGACGACAACCGGATCCCGATGAGCCGGATCTTCCGACCGTCATAGACCTCGCGGAAAAGGATCCGGACAAGGGACCGTACCGTTGCAGGATCGCGGGAATAATGCGATAAACTACGACTTTTATTCCGGGTGATGAAACCCGGGTACCGGATCTTGAGCGTCAGGGTTTTGAACCGCAACTGTTCTTCTGCGAGGGTATCGCAGACACTGCTGGCGAGAAGGTCGAGCGTGGAAATTATAACCTCCGGATCATCCGTATCCATATCGAATGTCGTCTCCCGGGAGATCGATTTCACATCATGAGAATCAACAATCTCACGATCATCGTTGCCGCACGCCAGCTGGTGCAGGGCGATTGCACTGCGGCCAAACCGGCCGATCAGATCCTGGACATCATGCCCCAAAAGATCCCCAACAGTCCTGATCCCCATCTCGAGCAGCAGGGCCTCTGCTTTTTTCCCGACACCGGGAATCTTCCTGACGGGAAGGGGATCAAGGAAAGCCTGCAGAGCGGCGGGGGGGACGACCGTAAGTCCGTTGGGTTTCTTGAAATCCGAGGCTATCTTTGCAACGGCCATCGACGGGGCAATACCTATCGAGCACGAAAGTCCAAGCCGGTTCCGTATGGCTGCCCGGATCTCTTCTGCACGCGCTTGAGCATCCGGGAAATTCCCCACCGGGCTTACATCGAGAAAGGCCTCATCGATACTGACCTGCTCCATCAAAAACCCGTATGACCGGAGGATCCCCATCACTGCAACCGATGCCTGAGTATATGCAGGAAAATCCGGTGGCAGGAAGATCGCGTGGGGACAGAGGACAAAGGCCTGCGAGATTGGCATTGCCGACCTTATGCCGAATGCCCGTGCCTCATAGGAGCAGGTTGAGACAACACCCCGCCCTTTTCCCTGCTTTGGATCTGCACCGATGACAACGGGTTTACCGGCAAGGTCCGGCCGGCGCTGCACCTCCACCGAGGCATAGAAACTATCCATGTCGAGATGGATGATGATCCTCCGATTCTCTGCCGCTATTTCCCTCTCCACACCATGCAATGCATCCGGATATGCCGTTATCGCAGGGGGATTAACCGTAACGGGCACCATACGTCGGACCTCACCCTGCTGCCGGGATGAAATCGCCAAGCCTGCACTGCCGTTCGCGGATAACGGACCGGAGGAGTTTTCCTTCCTCGATGAACCGGGTGACCGGAAGGGTGAACTTCTCTGAAAGGTACCGGAGGGCGGGCTGGATTCCCTCAAACTCGGAGGCGGGCTGCTGCATTGCGCTCCGGACATTCTCCCGGACATTGAAGACCCCCATCGGTACATAGCCCTTCCGTGCCTCGCGGAGGATGATCGCCCCGGCCTGCCTCTGTTCGCGGGCGAGCGATTCGAGAACTGCCATCTTGCAGGAGTAATAGCATCCGCCAAGGGGGGAGTACGTGGTCTTTTTCTTTGTACCTTCATGATCCGAGAAGACCAGTTCCTCGTTGCCCAGCACGTGGAGAAACGCCTCCGACCACTCATACTGCCATGCGGTTGGCATCAGGATGACCGCGTAATGATTATTGAGGCTGGAGAACTCGTGCACCCGCCAGGTATCGATGACCGGCTGCTTCTTTACTGCGGTAAGCAGCCGGTCACCGATGATCGTGTCGCAGGCCGTGATCGACCATCTCGTTGGGACAAGACGGCGCCCCCGCTCCTGGCCCATCGTCCCCACCGAGAATGCCTTCTGGATGCCCGAGAAGGGAACGCCGTCCTTATGCAGGTCCATCACCGCATCGGCGGCCTTCAGATCGGTATCGTAGAACACCTTCTCCAGATCATGGTTCCACCGTCCCGCCTCGATATCGAAGCGCTCGATCGGCGCACTGGGGCCAAACGGTGTGTGCTCTTCAGAGAAGGATTGCCCCTGGGGTGTGCTGGTGAAAGCGATCTCGCTCTCAAGGGAAGACGCTGACAGGGAGATCTCCTGGAGCTTCCCGACAAAACGGGTATCGAGATCACCGGCATTCACCTGCTGTTTTCCCCGGATGAGGTTCATCCGGTACCCGATGATCTCATCCTGTGTCTTGTTCCCGGAGATCCAGGCTTCTGGCATATCCATGACCGTTGTATCGCCATGCATCGGGGCGACCATGGGGCCGGCAAAGACATCCGGGTAATTCCAGCTCCCGACAAATACGGACGGGGGAGTACTGCCTTCAATCTCCTTTCCCATAGCAACAGACTGCATCGGCATCGTGGATGCGGTAAGTTGCCGGAGATAAGCACCTTTCCCGATCATAGTCTGATGAGAACGAGGGCAGCAGATCATTTAAGGGGGATACCGTGCGGGTTGAAAGTGAACCGGGGCATGTATACACAGTACTGCAGGAATGTATGATGGGGAAACGCTGATGAAATACCGGCCTACCTGCGTACTGAATAGCCAGCTTGTCTGAGGGTGCGAATCATCGCATCCTCCCACTTCTGGTCATCCGGCTCGTTATTCACATCTATGCAGTCATCCCAGATCTTTATCAGGAGCGGATCATCGGAGCAGAGCATCCGGGAATACCTGATGCGCCCCGCCAGCCGGCCTGCATGATCGAGGATCAGCAGCCGCCAGCATTCGTAATCCCGACAGATCTCCGGGCGGGTCCGGTGTACAGTACATAAGGCATTCCCGCTACCCGGCTGGTGCCGGAAAAACGGACAGGTATGGGGGAATTTTTCAAAGATGCTCCTGTCATCAAACAACCCGCGCTTGTCCGGATCCACTTCAACCGGGGTATCTTCCCCGGTATACGTATTGTGGAGCAGGAAGCGGTAATCCCCGTACTCTTCACGGATCACGTGGACGTACCCGAGATTCCGGCAGCATTCCCCACACTGGCTACATTCGAACGCCAGGGGGATCACCCCTTAATGGATGGCCATGACCATGAACACCAGTTCGAACGCGATCAGGATGATGACAACCCATTCCAGGAAATTGGAGTGCTGGATACGCACTTCATCCGAGAGCATCGAGTAGTTCTCCTGGATCACCTTTATCTTGCGGCTGACGCTCTCGCTCCACTGGCCGCTCCGGAGTACTCTGAGCGCCGTTGCATAGACGCGGGCATAGTAGACATCCTCCGTCACCTTGATCAGGTTGTTGACCTTCTCAATGATCTCGGAGATCTCCGCCGAGGTCTCCATGAGTTTCGCCATGATCGCGTGGTACTGGCGGCCCCGGTGGAACTGGGACATGCGGTCTGCATGCTCGATGTCGTCATACATCTTCTCCATCTCCCGGGTCAGTTCACGGTCATAGTACCGGAGTTCCAGCACCTGCACGTTCGCGAACTCGATGAGATCAATGAGATCCGTCGGGCTCTCCGGGTTGCAGAGAAGAGCTGAATCCCACGAGAGGATGGCAAGGTCATCCGTTGTGTAACTGAGGGAGTTCTTCATTATCTCGTCGCGGATCTGCGGGGAAAGGTTGGTATTTTCTCCTATCAGGAGCGCGACCGGGTCAATGGAATCATCCCGGTGGTCGGTGACATAGATCGAATAATCCTCATAGAAATCCGGGTTGATGGCAAATCCCTTGATGTGCGGGCGGATGATCTCACCGAGCGTCTTGAGGTACTGGACATAGTACTCTGCAAGACCTTCCTGACCTGCAAACAGGAATGCGAGCTCCTCCAGTTCCGCGATTGCAGCCTCCTGGTTCTCGTAAATGAAACAGAAACTGATAACCCCGATATCGTACACCCGGGCTACCACAGAGAATTCAAACGGCCTGCCGTCCCGCTCCACCCGGATCGGGTTCATCTGGATCATGAGCGGGGGGTCTTCAAGCATGATCGATTTGGGTTTGACCCGCACGAAACTGCTCCTTGCAGTAAAATAATTCTGGGCAAGCGCCTTTTCAAGCCAGTCGAGATCGATCTCCCGGCCAATATCGTATATCCGGTAAAACCGGAGTGAAATCATGATTATCTCTCCTTTAAAATCCAGGTATCTGTATCAGAAATAATGAACAACCATGAAGATGATAAAGCCTTGCGACATTCCACCATCCTAGGAAAAAACGGGGATTATCCTGGGCAGGACTGCCTAAAAAAGGATTATTTCCGGGAGAGCGCCGACACCATGGCGCACGCAATCAGGAGAGAGAGCCCGCAAATCCATACGGGGAGGTGGGATTTCTGGGTCGTGGTAACCGGGACGGTGGTGGTGCCCGGCTGGGCGTTGAGGGTTGCGTACAGGTCAACCGACTCACCCTTGGCAGGATAGGTGTCGATCGTGCCGGTATAAGGCACGTACCCTCCCTTGTAGACTGTGAACGTCTTGTAGGGGGTGCCGGTCACATAGACCTGCACCGTCAGGTTCCCCTGGGTAATCTGCCCCTTTGCATCATTATCGAAGGAGACCGTGGCACCGTCAACATTGCAGTGCACCACGTACCAGCCGATATTCCCACCGATTGTCGCCGGTGTGGTTGAGGTCGTCGCCACCGGGTTAAGGGTGGCATAGAGATCAACAGTCTCACCTTTCCCCGGAATTGTGGTGAGCGCCGATGTATATGAGGTATACCCATCCTTTTTCACGGTAAAGTCCGTGTAGGGTGTGCCGGTGCTGTAGACCGCCACATACACTATCCCCTTCGTGATCTCACCCCGGTTCGTTTCATCAAACATGACCGTGGCACCATCAACATTGCAGTGCACCACATACCAACCTACGTCGCCACCTACCGCGGTCTCGGTCGTATCGGGAACCGCGTTGAGGGTTGCATACAGATCAACAGATTCTCCTTTGGACGGCACCCGTTCGATCGAAGAGGTAAACGTGGAGTAGCCGTTCTTCTGGACACGGATCGTTGAATAACCTGTGGCGGTTGTCGATACCGGGACAGTGAGCGTTCCCAGTTGTACCGTCCCCACATATTTGTCATCAAGATAGACTTTTGATCCATAGACATTACAATGGATCACATACCATCCCTGATCGCTGTTATCTGTTGTTGTATCCGCTGCAACAGAGGCAATACCTGCGGTCAGCAAAACAAGGATCATCACAATCCGGTACCCGTTCTCCATACGCATCACCATTTCTTACAGATTCCTTTGAGGGAATCTTATAAAAAACCGCGCGAACTGATATCGGGGGGAAAATAAGAAAAAAGGATTATTTGCGGGAGTGCCATGCAAAAGCACTTCCTGCAACGCCCAGCCCGGCAAGGAGGGTACTGAACAGTAATGGGGATTTTTTGGTTGTTGTAGTTGCAACCGGTGCATTTGTCGTGCTGACAGGCAGTGAAGTTACCGGGGCCACGAGCTGGAAAGTACACTTGGTATAGATATCATCAACACCAGGCAGGTTGAATGCATCAGAAAGGGCAGCAGCTGCCGCAGAATCCTGCACGCTCCCGGTGCCGGTGAAGTTGAATACAAGGTTGCCGGTCTTCGTGTTCACGACCTGGCCGGAATACGATCCCGTTGTATCCATTACTATGTTCAGGCTTCCATCCTTACCGGGGCTTTGCACGATCACGTAATATGTTGCCGGGGGAAGACCTGCAGTTTGGTACGTCTTCGAAAATGTTCCATCAGTATTGACCGGAACCGTTGAGACATTCACATAATTCCCTGCAAATGCCCAGATCTGGACACCCGCAGTGAGATTCCCACCGGTTGCCACACCACTGACAGTGACAGGATCGCCAACCGCTGCCTGAGCGGGAGAGACTTCAGCCGAGATAAATGGCTGCGCCGCGGTGGTCGCATTGACAGATGTGTCGGTCCCGGAAACGGGAGCCGCGATAAGGGCAATCAGCAGCACAGTACAGAACAATACACTGTATGAAGATATGCTTGTCATACCGGGAAATAGGGTGGACATCAATATCATAGTTCTGGTTTTCCCGGAGCCTAATGGGGGTGTATCCGGAATCAGGTTCCTGCAGCCAGGACCTGTGGCTACATTTATACACATCCGGTTGCAATAGCTCGTATATCCCCTGCATATCCGGCACCGGCCAATAATCGTGAGGTGTTACCATACCCGACCAGAGCATCCCGCAGACTTCCCCCACCTTACCCATTCCCCTCAGTTTTTGCATTCTCCTCTATCCTGACGGCAGGATCGAACGCATGGTGGATCACCCGGTTGACGAGTATTTTGCTGCCATAAAGGACGCCAGCATCGCCTGGATCGATTGCAGTATCAAAGACGAAGAGAGGGAGATGGAACCGCTCACCCTGCGTGCCGGGTTCACCAAAGTCCCCATCCCCAAACTCGCGCACGGATTCTATTCGGCATACGAGGACTATGACACGGAACTGGGCATCATGCTCCCGTCCGTCACGGTCAAAGGTGAGAAGATGACCGTCCACCCGCTCTTCATCCTGATCCGGGAGAAACTGGTCCTCACTGTCCACTCCGACGAGATCAACCGCCTGCTGCGGTTCTCCCGGTACGCCCAGCCATTCTTCAAGCGGATTGCCGCCGAGAGCGTACCTGACAAGATCACGCTCACCCTTGAACGGATCATCGATGAGAACAATGACCGCAACTTCGAGTATCTCCGCGAGATCGAGATGCACGGGGATGCGATCAGCAAATCGCTCATCGAGGAGAGCGTGGCAAAGAAGAAGATCGCCCGTGATATCTACCGGATGAAACATGTCCTCATCGATTACCTGAATGTCCTCTGGGCCACCAAGGATGTGGTCGATTCTTTGCGGTATGGAGACGCCGACCTGATCACCAATGACGAGAAACTGCTCGGCAGGATCGGTATCCTGTCGGACAATATCGACCGCCACATCGAGCTCTCCGAGCAGATGTCAACCGTGCTGGC
Source organism: Methanoregula sp. (assembly GCF_028679125.1). Taxonomy (GTDB): domain Archaea; phylum Halobacteriota; class Methanomicrobia; order Methanomicrobiales; family Methanospirillaceae; genus Methanoregula. The sequence continues at coordinate 83,521 of NZ_JAJRCG010000007.1, forward strand.
ATCCGGCCTTGAAGTGATGCAGAGCATCTACAACAACCAGCTCCAGACCACGAACAACCGTTTTGCCCTTGTCACGGCCTACCTCACGGTGCTCGGCACCGCATTCCTTGTCCCGAACACCATCGCCACGGTTGCCGGGAGCGGGGTGATGGAAGGAACCATGGCAGCACAGTGGTGGTATGTCCCCCTGCTCTTTGGTTCAACCATTGTTGCCACGGTTGTATCGCTTCTCTGGGTGGTGCACGTCTGGAAAAAGAAAGAGGAAGAGATATAACCCGCAGCCCGTGAGAATTATTTCCAGACCAGCCCCGTTACATGGCAGGGTGCCTCCCGTCGCATCAGGAGGCAGAGCATGGGGGGTACGGGTAACGATTACATCCCGAAAAAACCGAGGATCCTGCTCTTGGGATCCTTGTAGAAGATCCGTGCACCGTCTTTGATGTTCCGGACATCCTCAACCGTATACAGGATATCGGGATACTCTTTTGACAGGACGCTGAGCAGCCGTCCCAGTTCAGTCCGGGGAACGATCATCAGGATGATAGTGACCGTTTTGGAGAAACTGCCCTGCCCTTCGATCCGCGTCATGCCATATCCAAGGGTGGAGAGATGGGAGACGATAGGCTGGGGATCGTTGGGAGTAATAAGCCGGACGATGACATCGCCGATCGAGATCATGTTCTCGATCTGCATACCCAGGAGCGTCCCGATACCATACCCTGCAAGGTAGGCAAAGAGATTCCAGTAATCGGTGAGGTTGGTTATCACAAGCCCTGTTGAGATCAGCCAGATCCCGGTCTTGACAATCCCGACACAGGCCGCAAGGTTCGCGTGACCTTTGCTGATATAGATCGTACGGATTGTTTCAAGAGCAGCTTCAAAAATCCGGGCTACCAGGATCAAAACCGGGATTGAGATGAGTATTGCAGCAAGGTCTGGCACGATGACGATTCACTTCTGATTAGAATATTCTCACCGGTCTGTTTGAATACCTTACGGAATGCGATGGCCACTCACGATTTTACAGGTCACCAGTACCGTGGGAAAAACAGACAGATAGGGGACTGCCAGGATAAGTATACCTGAGATCACACCGGACAAGAGCCTTTTATAAAAAGGGTGCCGAAAAAACGCCCGGAACGTACTATTACAATTGTTGGCAGATATCCCTGATTACAAAGTCCCCGAACTCCCGGGTGCCGGCAGAACCGCCGAGATCACGGGTCCGGATTCCCTGTGCCAGCACCCGGCCGATCGCGGGTTCCACCAGTGCAGCTCCCTTGCGGTCACCAAGATATTCAAGGAGCATTGCCGCGCTCCGGATCGCGGCGATCGGGTTGGCAATATTCTTACCGGCAATATCGGGGGCGCTCCCGTGAACCGGCTCGAACAGGGCGTACCGGTCGCCGATATTCGCGCTCGGTACAAGGCCGAGGCCTCCAACCAGGTACGATGCCATATCCGACAGGATATCCCCGAAGATATTGGTCGTGACAACAACGTCATAGGCAGCCGGGTGCTGGAGGATATCCAGCGCAAGGGCGTCGATGAACTTGTCATTGAAGGTCACGCCCGCGGATTTCGCTTCACTCATGCAGATGTCACGGAAGAGGACGTCTGATTTGAGCACGTTGGCCTTGTGCCCGATGGTCAGGTGGCCCCTGCGCTGCTGCACGAGGCGGATTGCTGCCCGTGCGATCCGCTCGCTTCCCCTGCGGGATACTACGCGGAGGGTGGTGGCCCGTTCGGGGGTACTCTCCTCAATACCGGAGTAGAGCCCTTCCGTGTTCTCCCGCACGATCATGATATCGAACCATTCACCCTTGACCGGGCGGAAGTTCGCGTAGAGATCGAGCGCCTTCCGGATGCGGAGCACCACGCTCTGGTAATCCTTCATGGGAGGCGTGGTGATCGCCCCGAACAGGATCGCATCGGCCGTTTTGAGCTCATCGATCTCCCGGTCGGCACAGGGGCAGCCGGTCCGCTCCCACATGCCATATCCCACATCGACCGGGAAGTACTCGTACTCCGGGTGGAGGATCTCAAGGATTCGGCGGGCAACCGGGATGACCTCGTGCCCGATCCCATCACCTTCGACAACCGCAATCTTCGTCATTTTGCCCTCCAGCGTGTCACCAGTTCATTCACCGACCGGGCGATCATTGCCGGGCCCGCACCCCAGTGGACAATGGCGCCGAACTTCCCGTTCCAGGTACCGATCCCCTCCCTCTCGGCCCGGCAGCACCGGGCAATGAACGGTTCATCGTTTACCTGTTCGAGAGGGCAGATATTCTCAAGCGTGAAGTTTTTCCCATAACATTCCGTGTAGAACTGCGAGCCCGTGAGACACCCGGCCACACGCTCGCCACCGTGCATAGGATCGGCATCGAGCGTCCGGGTATACCCTGCAGCACGGCAGGGATACACATCCGCAGGAACGGTGGAGATGTCCCGGATATGATGATCGAACTGCACGCTGAGTTCCCCAAAGAGCCCGTCTGCTTCAAGCTCCTTCAGGCATGCCGACAGGGTAGGCCTTGGGGGAATGACATCGTAGACATGGACCGTGAGAAGACCGGAGAGATCCGGATCAAGGACAAACGTCCTGTTCTCTTCAAGGCTCGTAAAGACCGTGCAGCGGTACCCGCTCTCACCGGCCAGGTGAACAAGACGCGTCCGGTCATGGATCTGCACCCGGTCCGGGAAACAGTACACCTGATCCGGAGATGCAAGTACACGGGAGGAGACAATCTTCCGCATCATTCCTTTTCCCGCGGGATCAAGGGTCACTTCCACCAGCTCGGTGCCGTCAGGTGTTTCACGAAGGAGATACCGGCTCAGGAAGTATACGCGATTGCCGCAGGGCCGGGTTGAGGCCGATCCCACGTACTTGCAGTGCTCCGGGAAGATCATCGGTGTTTTCTCCAGAACGCAACAAGGCCACCGGCTGCGAGGATCTCCTGCATCCGGGGCGAGAGCGTCGGGACATCATGACGTTTTCCCGCCACGTCTACCCAGCCCTGAGCAAGGTTGAATGCTATGGCACTGCCGTCGGTGCAGGAAATATCCGCTTCAATGAGGGGTAGGCCGACATTGATCGCGTTCCGGAAGAAGATCCGGGCAAACGAGGGTGCAATGACCGCGACAACCCCTGCCTCCCGGATCGCAATCGCTGCCTGCTCCCGCGAGGAGCCGCAGCCGAAGTTCTTGCCGGCAATGATGACGGCCCCTTTGAGACGGGGTGCAAGCCCGGGATCCAGGTCTTCAAAGACGTGCGTTGCCCAGATGCTCCGGTCCCTGGTTCTCAGGTACCTGCCGGCAATCACGACATCCGTATCAATGTCTTCCGGGAGACAGACCGCATGACCCTCGGTATGCATCAGGCCACCTCCGGAACGGTGATCTCTCCTTCAAGCGCACTGGCAGCGGCCGTTGCAACGGAGGAGAGGTAGATCTCCCCGCCAACACCCATGCGGTTTTTGAAATTGCGGTTTGCAGTCGAGAGACAGACCTCTTCTTCTCCGAGCACCCCCATGTGGGCGCCAAGGCAGGGACCGCAGCCGGGTGTACCGATGGTGCACCCGGCTTCCACGATATCGGCAAGTACGCCGGTCCGGATTGCCTGGGTGAGGACCGCGGCGGATGCGGGGACCACGATCGTCCGCACGGCCACTTTATTCCCTTTGATGATCCGGGCAAGCCGCGCCAGGTCCGAGTATCGCCCGTTGGTGCAGGTGCCGACAAAGACCTGGTCGAGAGGGAGGCCGGCAAGTTCGTCAACAGGCTTGACCGTGTCCACCCGGTGCGGGACGGCGATGAGCGGGACAATATCGGAGAGATCGAACTCCAGGTCACGGAGGTACGTGCAGGTCTCCGGAACCTGGGGTTTTACTGCATGTCCCCGCTCCTTCAGGTACCGGACCGTCACGTCATCTGCATAGAACAGGCCTGCTTTTGCCCCGGCCTCCACCGAGAGGTTGGAAAGGACCAGGCGTTCGTCGATGGAAAGATCCTTGGTCCCGTCTCCCACAAATTCAAGCGACTGGTACGTGGCACCGTCGGTTCCCAGTTCCCCGACGTATGCAAGGGCAAGATCCTTGGCCTCTGCTGCACCGGTGAACCGTCCTTCAAGGTGGACTGCGATGGTTGCCGGGACCCGGAACCAGGTCTCGCCGGTCAGCCAGATCGCCGCCATGTCGGTTGCACCGACCCCGGAGGCAAATGCACCGAATGCGCCGAGCGTGACGCTGTGCGAGTCTGCGCCGATCACGATCTCGCCGGGCAGGACAACACCTTCACTCATCAGCTGGTGGCAGATGCCGCAGCCGATATCCGAGAAGTTCATGAACGAACTCTTCGCGAACTCCCGGAGCTCGTGCTGGAGGGTCGCAGTCGTTGTATTATTGGCCGGGGCAATATGATCGAAGATGATGGAGAACTCCGTTGCATCGGCAAGGCGGCTGGCGCCCATGTTCTTCCAGGCTTCGAGGGCTAAAAGACCCGTGCCGTCACAGGCATAGGCGCGGTCAACCTTGCGATCAACATATTCACCGGCAGGGGCGTTGAGGATTCGTTCAGAGAGTGTGCTCATGCAGGAGACTCCTGTGCTTTCTGGATCAGTTTCCGTAAGACTTCCGGAGTGATCTTACACTTGTGCTCGGAATGTTCCTTGACCATGTCGAGCACGGTGCAGATCTGGGTTTCCGAGAGCTCGCACCCGAGCGAGGCCACAACGTGTTCGAGCGCTTTCTTGCCGGTGTGTTTCCCGAGGATGAAATGCCGTTCCCCGCCCACGAGATCCGGCGGGAAATATTCGTATGTCGACGGGTCTTCAAGGATGGCTGCAATATGGATGCCGCTCTCGTGCGAGAACGCGAGTTCTCCGGTGACCGGCTTGTTACGGGGGAGCGCAACACCGGAATACTGCTCGACCATGCGCGAGAGTTCGGTCAGTTTCGAGAGATCATACCGGTCGATACCCTTTTTCATCCGCAGGGCCACCAGCAGTTCCTCCAGCGAGGCGTTGCCAGACCGTTCCCCAATTCCATTCACGGTGGTGTGGAGCTGGAACGCCCCGGCTTCGGCAGCGGTTATCGTGTTTGCCACCGCACAGCCCATGTCATTGTGGCAGTGGGCGCTGAGCGGCCGGTCAACCGAAGCTACGAGCTCGGTCATGATCCGGTGCATCTCGGAGGGGATGAGACACCCGACCGTATCGGCAAAACTGATCATGGCCGCCCCGTGATCTGATGCACCCCGGTAGACCTGCTTGAGGAAGGGGAGATCCGTCCGGGAGGCGTCCTCTGCCGCAAACCGGACCTGCACGCCGTGATCGCGGGCAAAGTCGATCATGTTCAAGGCATCTTCGAGCACCTGTTCCCGGGGTTTTTTGAACTTGAGCCGGACATGGAGCTCGGAGGTGGGAATGAAGATGCTCACCATGTCGACACCGCAGTCGATTGCGGTCTGGATATCAGGTTCGCGGGCCCGGCAGAAGCCGCAGACACGGGCGTCAAGGCCAAGGTGTGCGATCGTCTTCACGCACTCATTCTCATTTTCCGACACCGCAGGGAAACCGGCCTCGATCATCTCGATCCCGATCTCATCGAGCATGGTCGCAATCTCCACCTTCTCCTTACAGGAGAACGAGACACCCGGGGTCTGTTCCCCGTCCCGCAGTGTCACATCGCAGATCTCAATATTCAACGAGTTCATGACTACACCCCTCCGGACAGGTCCCGGAGATAACGAGGGTCCGTGGCCTGTCCGTTACCACGAGCTCGCGTTCGAGTTCCGACAGATCCTCCGCACGGCAGATCACCGGGTCTGCCCATTGCAGGTACGGGAGCGGGTTATATGCCGGCTGTTTACCGGTCATTGCTGTGCACTCGTTATTCATCACAATACAGAGTATCGGCAGACGCTTCTCGTACACATCAATGAGTGCGTTCAGGCCGGAATGGAGCAGGGCATAATCCCCGATCAGGGCAACCTTTGTGCTCCGTGCGGCAACAGCGATGCTGGCACCCATCCCGTAACTGGCCACTCCAAGTTCATATGGGGGGGTCATCCCCAGCACCGAACATCCCGCATCGCAGATCATGGCGGTGTTCCGCGCTTTCAGGATATCCATCATGCCTTTGAACGGGCAGTTGCTGCAGAACGTCTTGTAGTGGCCACGGTCTTCCAGGCACTGGGGGCGCTTCTGGGGTACCGGGGGCTGCACACCCCGATGGTCGCGAATGAACGTCCTGCCATATTCCCGCACTTCCTGGATCGCTGCAGCCTGCTTCGGCAGGGGATTCACGGTCACGATCCGGGTCTTTCCGGGCAGGGGACCGGCACCAGCAGGTTCACCATCCCATCGGTTCAGGGGAGATGCCGAAGACCATGCAAACATGGTGCGGTAGAGTTCCTCTGCCGCGGTCACCCGCCCGTTCATCGTCCACGTACGTTCTGATAGCCGGCCTTTCCCGTCCTTCCGCTGCACAGGGATGTTTTCCACATCGGCTTCCAACAGGGTTGGCGTGAGCCGGAGCATGGCGACACGGGAGAAGTGTTCCGAGGCCTCCAGCGCGGCTTCAACGCCAAGAGAACATGTTGCCGTACCGGGTTCGATAACCGGCAGTTCCGCAAGTTCCCCGTAATACCGGGAGTCCTGCGCGGTCTGCGACCCCTGGGCATCCGGGTCATCACCGGCCACCAGCACCACGCCACCGATGAGCCCCTGTGCGGTTGCCTGGAGAAGGGGATCGGCGCAGGCATTCACGCCGACATTCTTGACGATCACTGCCGCCCTCCGGCCCTGGAGAGAGTCTCCGAGTGCATATTCAAGGGCAGTCTTCTCGTTGATCACCATTTCTGCATGCACACGTGCACCAAGATCCGTGATGGGGAATCCCGGTACGGTGTACTGCCGGTCAGTACATGCCAGAATGGCCTCTGCAATCACATCAATGCCTTTCATTCATCCCTCCCGGGTACGAGATCGCAACCGGCGCAACTGGTGCACATGGTCATAGCCTCGCAGGCATCGAGCCCGGATTCTGCAAGAGCCTGTTCGTGCAGGGAGAAGATCTTTTTAAGCCGTTCCGCGGACGGGCGGGGCGTGCCGGTGAGCTCGGCAACCGGGTTGAGCGGTCGCAGGACCGGGATAACGCCATGGGAAGCCAGTTTCCGTATGCAGGCCTCCAGTTCCTCGTCGGTCTCGCCAAGGCCGACAATGACATTGGAGAAGACCCGGTTCTTCCCGAACAGTTCAACCGATCGGTCCAGCGCAGACCAGATCTGTTCATAGTCCAGACCCGGGCACATCTTCGCGAAGAGTTCCGGCGTTGCCGCCTCGATATTGAACTTCACTTCCGCTACACCAGACTGTTTCAGCCGATCAGGGGTCTTGTCTGAAGGGTAGATCGATACCCCGATGGGCATGCCAAAGAACGAGAGGTGCCGGATCACCTCGAGGACATAAGCTTCCTCGTCTTCAATGCTCTTCAGCACCCCGCTCGTGATGGAGATCGCATGGATACGGTGCTGTACCGATTCCACCATACCCATGATCTCTTCGATGCTCTTCCGTTTCCCGCCAATCCGGGGAACGGTGCAGTACCGGCATCTGAAGATACAGCTGCCGGTGACCGTGATGAAGGCCTGATCGGGACAGTGAAGCCCGGGCTCAATAAGCCGGCCCGGGATCAGTTTTCCTCCAAAATACAGGTCTGCAGCACCATTGCCCCGGTGGGCGATCTCCACGGTGCTGGCCGGGTTCAGGGCCAGCTTGACCCGGTGGCTTCCCATGCCAAAGAAGATCGCACCACGCCCACCGGCTCCCGGCCCTGCCGCGGATTTTGCAATAAACCGATCCGCGGGCTCCCCGGTCAGGTTCGCCGATCCGATCCCGAGCAGCCGTGCCTTCAGTTCTTTCCACTGCATAATTCCAAAGCCTCCTCATAGTTCGTAAAAAAGGGTATTGCTGCCACAGCCCCGACAATACCCCTGCCGTTCATGATAACCCGTAACCGGGGATCGTGAACCGATTCCAGCAGGCCGGGCTCTACTTCACTCCGCTTGACCTTGCGCCCGTACGAAAGCAGGTCTTCGGATGGGGAGAAACCTGCGTAAACCGCCATGCCGGTCTTCTTCGACAGGGTATACTTCTCAAGCAGCCGGTGGAACCGGTCAACCAGCCCTTCAGGATCATTGGTTGCAAACTCCACAACAAGCCCCACGCAGTTCTTTGTCCGGTAGGGCACCGGGAAGAGCTGGACAATGGTATGCGACAGGTAGATGGAACGTTCATCTTCTATGGCACAGGCGATGTTGTGGACAAGCGTCCACGTTGCTCCCTCTTCAGGAGTATCGGTGTCATCCACGCCAATAAGCACACGCTGCATCCGAGGAAGCCAGATAGTGGCACCGGCAACGCGTCCTCCCCCGGCCGGGTCACTCCTGCTCCGGAGGACACCGGCAGCATCAGAACGGCAGGCAGCTGCACCAACACCTCCCCCACCCATGCCGATGTAGGTGACGGCAATCTCGGTACCATCAACCGTACATGCCGAGATCCCTGCCGGGAACCGCGAGCCTTCCAGAGCAAGATCAACACTTCCGGTTTTGAGGGAATACCGCATTGTGGATCCTACGCAGCGGACACTCCGGACCAGCGGGCTCTTTGCATAATGGCACTTCGACCACATGGCCCCCCCGATACAGTCAAAGAACTCGATGAGTTCCACGGAACTGTTGGAATCGTCAGCGATTGCAACGATCCGCGGGTAGTGGATTACGTACGGATCAGAGATGTTCTCCATAGAGTCCTGCCGCCTCGATACCCCGGTTACCCCAGAGTACTGCACCCAGTGCACCGATCCGTCCCTTCCGTCCATTGGTATCTATATAGGTGATCCCCAGATCCTTTGCCGCCGCTTCGGCCTTCTCGACCGTCAAAATCTCCGTTTTCACCGCAGCAAATGCCGGCGAGTCGTGGGGGAACCCGATGCCACGATGGTACGCTATTCCCGTGTCCTTCGAGAATGTGTTCTTCTCAACAAATGTCCGGACAAAGTCCAGCAGTTCGGGCACCTTACCCGGAGTGACCGCAAAATTCAGCGCAGAACCCACGCAGTTCGTGGTCTTCTGGGGTACGGCAGGGTTGAGCTGGACAAGACGCATGTTCAGGAATTCCACTCCCGGGATAGAGCATGCCCCTGCACACTTCAGCGCCATGACCCATGTGGCACCTTCCGCTTTCGTATCCGTATCGTCGATGCCAATACAGATCTTCTCATACCGGGGCGAGATTATCCTGACCCGGTTGGTGCGTGCCCCGCCAATCTTAAGATCATCTTCTGTGGGGTATTCTGCACGGATCACACCCGGCGCCTGGGGAAGGCAGGCGGCCACACCGACACCGGCACCGGCAATACCGGCCCACGTCGTGATCACTTCATCACCGGATACTTCAACCGCTTCCAGCGCCTGCCCACCGATATCCCCGGCAGCGGGACCAAAGTTGACGGGATAGGTACCGAGTTTCGCATCGATCACCATGGTGGTTCCTTCAACAGAGCAGCCGGCAACGGCACCACCGGCCCGGCGGCGGTTCATGGCATCCCATTCAATGGGCCCGCGTGCCCGGCACTGCTCTAAGATCTCTGCCCGGCCACTCTGTTCGTCTACCATCACCAGGAATTTCTGCGAGAAAAGCGGACCGAACCGCTTCTTTGCATCGTCGGGTGTAAGGGTGATCATGTTATCGCCGAAAATTTCGTTAACAAAAGATTCGGCAATAACTGTATATATAGAGATCGATACGTGAAAACCAGTCTTCAGAAAAAAAGGATTAGAGGATTTTGTGGAGCTCGATCTTGTACGGTCCGAGCGTGCCGCCAAAGTTTCCGGCCGAAATGAACTTCACACCGGGCACCATTGCTGCTGCCTTGACACCGGCTGCCATTGCTGCTGCAACCGACTTCTCGTCAACACCGTCAATAACGATCTCATACACTGCCTTGATACCTGCGGGAATCTTGCTGTCTGCAACTTTCTCGCGGAGTGTCGGGCAGTACTTCTCGTTGGTTGAGGCAACCATGAACTTGTACTTCAGGCTGCCAACCTTGGAACCGCTTGCAACGACACCACCGGGGAAGCTGGTGATAACTCCCTTGACATTGGCGATCGCATCGGAGGCTGCCTTTGCGCCCATGAGTGCGGCCATCTGGTTCTCGCCCATGACAAAGAAGTTGCCGCCGGCAACACCCTTGACAATGCCGAACTCTTCCTCACCGATGTATTCGCCGTTCATAATCGGGATGACCCAGCACTTGCGTCCTCCAACTTCCTTCTGGTATTCGTATCCATCGCCGAAGAAGTGGAGCTTGACCGGGATCTTCTCTTCAGCAGTAGTGATGCCATTGAAGACTGCGGTGGTGGGTGCCGTCAGGACACATTCTGCCAGGCGCTCGACAACCTGCTCTTTGAGTTTCTTCTTGCTTGCACAGATCAGGATAGCAACGCCGGGACGTCCATCGGGTGTCTCGCTTGCCGGGACCATGCCTTCGATGCCTGCTTCGCAGGGACAGCCGATTGCCGATGTGGCAAAACCCGTTGCCTCGGTTGCTGCTGTCTTTGCCCATTCCTCAGTAACCGCAGTGATGATGATTCGACAGACCCAGGTCGGGAATGCCTCTGCGTAGGTATTGTCAATAGTAACTCCGTTGATTTCCATGAGATAACCTCCGGTACTACAAAGGTACCATGATGGTGGTTGAATAAATTTTCTAATTGGTTTTTCCAGTATGACTGAGTGTTATGAGCGCAGGAAAAAAACAGGAAAATCCCGGTAAAAGTACATAACAATCAGTTAACCTCTGAGTTTTCACCATTAACCTGCGGAACGGGTATTTAAATTAACATAATTAAAATTACAATAAAACGAGAGTATCCTCCAATAAATTTCAGAACATTTATCTATCATCTTCTACCACTTTTTGTTAGTCGATTTTAGAATCGATCTATAGCTGGTGCGTGAAAATCAAAATGGCATTTGCAGTGCACATAGACATGGAACATTGTACTAGCTGTAATAATTGTGTGGTTGCTTGTCCTGTTGACACATCAGAGCTTCATACCGCAGATCCCGAATCCGGGGTCTGCAGGGTCAGGGGCGGAGAATCCGGTATCCCTGATTTCAGAGGGCAGCTCTGTGCCGGGTACGGCGTATGTGTCCAGGCGTGCCCATACGGTGTTATCAGAATTGCAGACCTCGGGTCCTCCGGACCCGTGGTGCGTGTGCAACAAGAAACAGCGTGAGGGTTAATACATGGCATTGTTTCCAAAGTTTTCCAAAAAGAAGGATGGGGTAAATGTTGTGATGGAGCAGAAGCTCCTTCAGAACACTAACAACCTTATTCTCAATGCAGAGACCTGCACGGGCTGCGGCATATGTGTCGACGCCTGCCCCGAGGAGGCAATCGTCCTCGGGCTTGTTGGTGCATCCAGGCGTGGTGCAATCAACTATGCAGCCCCAATCGATGTTGACGAGACCAAGTGTTCTTACTGTGGCGTCTGCGTCATCATGTGCCCGTTCAATGCATTGACACTGAAGGTGGATGGCAAGGAGAGACTCCCGATCATCGAGAAGGAAGGATTCCCGCAGTACGACATGAAGGCGGAGATTGACGACGAGAAATGTGTCAAGTGTACCATCTGTGAAGAGGTATGCCCGCGTGACGCAATCGATCGCAATGTCCCCGCGTACGAAGGAACCTACAAAGGTCCCGTTGCCGGCGCAAAGCCCAAGGCGGCCGCAATGAAGAAGAAGACGACCTTTACCGTCGACAAGGAAAAGTGCTCCCTGTGTGGCCTCTGCGGTGCAATCTGCCCCGCAATCGTCGTGAAGCACAAGGAGTTTACCTCTGAATCCGGTAAAGTCGAAGGCGACGTGATCTGGGACGAGACAAAGTGCGATGCCTGCAAGGTGTGCACCGAGGTGTGCCCCGAGGAGTGCATCACTGTCGAGCGTGAGATCATCTCCGACAAGATCGATGGAAAGGTCAGTATTGTCCAGGACAACTGCTGCACCTGCCGGTGGTGTGCAAAGAACTGCCCGACCGAGGCAATCACCGTCGAGAAGATCTTCGAGGGTGACATCTCGTTCAACGCCGACAAGTGCCCCGGCGGCTGCTCGACCTGTGCAGACATCTGCCCGGCAAACGCAATTTACCTGCCGAGCCCGGTCCCCGCAGCAGAAATGAAACACGACAGCATCGAAGCAAAGATCGCCGTGAACAAGGATTACTGTATCCTGTGTGGTGCCTGTGTCAATGCCTGCCCCGGTGAGGACATCATTGTCATGCAGCGGACCGGTGTTCGCATGAAGGGCAAGGAGACTGACCTCTTCAACAAGATTAAGGCAAAGCTCTTCACCAAGAGAACTTCGAAGGTGAAAGAGGACATCTCCGGCCAGGTCAGCATCAAAGTAATGGAGAAGGCGTGAGCAGTATGGCACGAACAAAAGGTTACCCAGAAGCTCTGGAGAAGAAACTCCACGAGCAGAGATTCTTCCGCGAGGACTCAAATCCTGAATTTTCCAAGAAAGTGAAGACTCTCTCCCGCACTATCCCCCACATGTGCTACCAGTGCGGTACCTGCACCGGCTCCTGCCCGTCAGCACCCCGCAGCACCTACCGTATCCGTAAGTTCATGAGGAGAGTTGTGCTCGGACTTGAGAACGAAGCACTGACTGACCCGGATCTCTGGCTCTGTACAACCTGTTACAGCTGCTCAGACCGGTGCCCGCGGGACATCCTCCCGACGGATGTCATCATGACCATGAGGAATCTCGCATTCCAGAGAGATATCATCCCGGTCAATTTCCTCAAGACCGTTACGGCGATCTATGCTTCAGGCCACGGTGTGCCCAACAACGATGTCAACCGTGCAGCCCGCGAGCGGCTCGGCCTGACCCGAGACCCGCCGACCACCCACATGTATCCGGAATACATGCCTGCTATCAGGAAGATCATTGACCACTATAAACTGAAGGCCAATGCAGACCGGATCATCAAGGAACGGGAGGGCTGACCATGTCTGAATCAGGAATAAACCACAAGTTCGCATTCTACCTTGGATGCATTGCCCCCAACCGGTACCCCGGTGTCGAATCCGCCTCCATCAAGGCGATGAAGAAACTCGGCGTAGAGCTCGTTCCCCTCAAGGGCGCCAGCTGCTGCCCCGCACCCGGTGCATTCGGTTCGATCGACCAGAGTGTCTTCTATGCAATGGCAGCCCGTAACCTCGTGCTTGCCGAGCAGATGAAGATGGACATTGCCCTTGTCTGCAATGGCTGTTACAAGTCGATCTGGGAGGTCAACCACAAGCTCAAGCACAACAAGGATCTCCGCGACGCAGTCAATGAAGTCCTTAAAGAAGTGGACATGGAGTACAAGGGTACCATCAATGTCTACCACACCGCTGAACTCCTGTACAACGACAAGTTCATCGGCGTCGACAAGATCCGCGACAGCATCACCAACCCGCTGACCGGCGCCCGCATTGCAGTCCACTATGGCTGCCACCTCACCAAACCCCACAAGGACCGTGAGTTCGAGAAGGAAGTCATGCTCAACACCGAGCACCCGGTCTGGATGGAGGAACTCGTTGCTGCCCTTGGTGCAACACCGGTCGAGTACCGCAATAAAATGCAGTGCTGCGGTGCCGGCGGCGGTGTCCGCGGATACGATATTGTCCACGCACTGGACATCACCAACGAGAAGCTGATCAACTTAAAGGAAGAGAAGGTGGATGCACTCACCGATATCTGCCCATTCTGTCAGCTCCAGTTCGACCGTGGCCAGATCGAGATCCAGGAGAAATTCGGCGTTTCGTACGGATTACCCGTACTGCACTTCGCTGAACTCCTTGGTCTGGCACAGGGAATGAGTCCACAGGACCTCGGGCTTGATCTCCATGCGATCAGCTGCGAACCGTTCCTGAAGAAGGTGCTGTGAGGTGGTAAAAATGGCAGAAAAGAAATCAACCACCAAGAAGACCGAGTCCAAGAAGGACACCAAGAAGGTAGCTCCCGTGAAACAGGAAGTCAAGAAGCAGGCTGCAGCACCTGCAGCAAAGCCTAAGGCAGAAGAGGCTCCGGCAAAATCACCCATTGACAACCTTGCCAAGGCAGAAGACGCACGCATCGGCGTGTTCATCTGCCACTGCGGTACCAACATCGCCGGGTCAATGGATATCGAAGCTGTGCAGGAAGCTGCAAAGACCTTCCCGCATGTTGCCTATGTTGACAACTACAAGTACATGTGCTCGATGCCCGGTCAGACGGTCATTCACAAGGCAATCAAGGACCACAAGCTGACAGGTGTCGTTGTCGCAGCCTGCACCCCGCGTCTCCATGAGCCGACCTTCAGGACGGCCACCAAGGATGGCGGCCTGAACCCGTTCCGGTTCGAGATGGCAAACATCCGGGACCAGAACTCGTGGGTGCACATGCACGACCGCGAAGGTTCAACGGATAAGGCAAAGGATGCCATCAGGATTGCCGTTGCAAAGGCAGCACTCCTCCAGGATCTCCACCCCAAGGCGGTGCCGGTTGAGAAGGCGGCAATGGTCGTCGGTGCCGGTGTTGCCGGTATGCAGGCAGCCCTTGACCTTGCAGCAGCAGGGATCAAGACTTACCTGATTGAGAAAGATATGAGCATCGGCGGACGCATGTCCCAGCTCGACAAGACCTTCCCGACCCTCGACTGTTCGCAGTGTATCTTAACACCGAAGATGGTGGATGTCGGCAGGAGCCCCAATATCGAACTCATGACCTGGTCTGAGGTCCATGAAGTCGAAGGGTATATTGGTAACTTCGATGTCACCATCCGCAAGAAGGCACGCGGCGTGATGACACCCAAGGAGGCAGAAGCAAAGGGCATTGTTGGCGGCGGCTGTAACGGCTGCGGAGACTGCGAAGGGGTCTGCCCGGTTATCAAGCCGAATGAATTCGAAATCGGCATGAAGCCAAGGAAGGCCATCTACGTCAACCACCCGCAGGTCGTTCCTCTTATCTACACCATCGACTTCACCTCCTGTGTCAAGTGCGGCCTCTGTGTGACTGCCTGCGGTCCCGAGAAGCGGGCAATCGACCTCGAGATGAAGGACGAGTTTGTCAAGGTCAAGGTCGGTACTGCGATCCTCGCAACCGGTTACGACATCTTCCCCATCGAAAATAAACAGGAATGGGGCTACAAGCGGTACGAGAACGTCATCTCCAGTCTCGAATTCGAGCGGCTCATCTGCGCATCCGGCCCGACCGGCGGCCACCTTGTCCGCCCGAGCGATGGCGAAACCCCCAAGAGAGTCGGGTTCGTACTCTGTGCAGGGTCACGTGACAACACCGGTACCGGCAAGCCGTACTGCTCACGGTTCTGTTGTATGTACTCGCTGAAACACGCCCACCAGATCATTGAAAAGATCCCGGGATGTGTTCCCTACATCTTCTACATGGATATCCGTTCATTCGGTAAGATGTACGAAGAGTTCTATTACCGCATCCAGGACGAAGGCGCGAAGTTCATCCGCGGCCGTGTCGCCAACATCATCGAAGACAAGGCAACAAAGAACCTTCACGTGATGGCAGACGACACGCTTCTCGACCGCCCCATCGACATGGAAGTCGACATGGTCGTGCTCGCTGCTGCAATCCAGCCGGCAGCGGATACCAACCGGACCCGCAAGCTCTTCGGTGTCTCCTGTTCAAGCGATGGATGGCTTCTCGAAGCCCACCCGAAGCTGAACCCGTGCGGAACCACCACAGCCGGTGTCTTCCTTGCCGGGGTCTGCCAGGGTCCCAAGGATATCCCTGACACGGTAGCATCTGCCGAAGGCGCAGCATCTGCAGCCAGCATCCCGATCCACATGGGAGAAGTCGAGCTCGAGCCCTACTTCGCCAGTTGTATCCCGGAGAAGTGTGCAGGCTGCGGTATGTGTGTCAACCTCTGTCCGTACTCCGCGCTCTCACTCGTTGAGAAGGACGGACGGACGGTCATGCAGGTCACCGAGGCCAAGTGTAAAGGCTGCGGTACCTGCGGTGGCTTCTGCCCCGGTGGCGCCATATGGATGAACCACTTCACAACCCCGCAGATCGTGGCACAGATCGATGCATTCCTGCTCGGAGGTGAGCAGTAAATGTCAGCACCCGGAAATTTCCCTATCCCCAAGCGTGGCCCCGGTATCTGGCAGCCCAAGATCATCGGCATTCTCTGCAACTGGTGTTCCTATGCCGGTGCTGACCTTGCCGGTGGTGGCCGTATCCAGTACCCCCCCGATGTCCGTGTCGTCCGTGTGATGTGCACCGGCCGTATCGACTCACTCTTCGTGCTGAAGGCATTCGCTGACGGCGCTGATGGTGTCCTCGTTTCAGGATGCCACTTCGGTGACTGCCACTACCTTGAAGGCAACTACAAGGGAGCCAAGCGTATGTTCATGGTCAAGCGCCTGATGAAAAGCATCGGTCTCGACGACCGCCGCTTCAGGATGACCTTTGTCTCAGCATCCGAAGGAGCAAAGTGGGGCGCCGTCATCACTGATGTGGTCAAGACCATCAATGAACTTGGTCCCAGCCCTATCAACGAGCTGAAGAAATAACGCACTGCAAATCCATGGGTTGAACGGGATCCCCTCAACGCATCAGGGATCTGATCCCCAACCCCACATTTTTTATATACAGCGCATACAAAAGTAGAAAATTTCTGTTATTGTGATAACAATTAGTGAGACCAAATCGAACTATTGTAATACTGCGTAAAAAAATGAAACCTTAAATATATGTAGTATTTGAACATTGCCCCGTTTTTCTTATTGATTCACCATAAAAAATAAAAATCCGTTCCGGTATAAAATAGGAACGCTTATATGGCAAAATTGGGAATTATTCAATGTCCCATCTTAGGGGACGTGCAATAGCGACTTTCATTCATTACTCGTGTACCTCAAGAGTACACGCTCTCGTTCAGTGACAGTATTGTATCGCGGTTAAACACGAAAATTTGGAGGAATTCAAATGGCAAAATTTAAAGACACGATCGACCTCTACGACGATGAGGGTAAGCTCTTAAAGAGCAATGTCACGATTGACAGGATCAGCCCCGTTGTCAACAAGGGCGCACTGCAGGTTATCGACCTCACCAAGAGGACGGTAGCAGTCAACTTACAGGGTATCGAGGACGCACTCAAGACCGGAAAGGTCGGCGGCAAGTCCAACCAGATCCTTGGCCGCAGCATGAACTGCAGCATTGTCAAGGACAGTGACGCAATCTCAGCCAAGATCAAGGACATGATCCAGGTCACCGCTGGCGACGACACCAAGATCACCAAGGTCGGCGGCGGCAAGATGCTCCTCGTTGAGATCCCGACTGCACGCATGAACGCAGCCGCAACCTACGATGTTGCATCAACCAACGTTGCAGCAGCCACCACCTATGCAGTGGTTGACCAGTACAAGGTCGACATGTTCGACGGCTCGTACATCAAGGCAGCAGTCTGGGGTACCTACCCGCAGACAATGGACATGCAGGGCGGCAACGTCATCTCGATTATGTCCATCCCGCAGAACAACGAAGGCCTCGGCTACGCACTCCGCAACATCCCCGCAAACCACGCGGTTATGATGACCCACCGGAATGCAGTCCAGGCTGCAACACTGATGTCCACCTTCGAGCAGGCAGGACAGTGGGAGATGGGTAACGCTGTAGGTCCGTTCGAGCGGGCACAGCTCCTTCTCTTCGCATACCAGGGCCTCAACGCGAACAACATCGTCTACGACCTCGTCAAGAAGAACGGCAAGACCGGAACCATCGGTACTGTCGTGCAGAGCCTCGTCGAGCGTGCCATTGAGGACAAGGTCATCAAGGCAGGCAAGAAGGGCAAGAGCGGTTACATCTTCTACGAGACCAAGGACCCCATGCTCTGGAATGCCTACGCATCTGCAGGTACCCTTGCAGCAACCATGGTTAACTGCGGTGCCGGACGTTTCGCCCAGGCAGTCTCAGCAACCCTGCTCTACTTCAACGACCTGCTCGAGCACGAGACCGGCCTCCCAGGCTCCGACTTCGGTCGCGCAATGGGTGTTGCAGTCGGGTTCTCGTTCTTCAGCCACTCGATCTACGGTGGCGGCGGCCCCGGTGTCTTCAACGGTAACCACGTCGTAACCCGGCACGCAGCCGGTGTCGGTATGCCCTGTATCGCGGCAGCCTGTGCACTTGATGCAGGCACCCAGATGTTCGGCCCCGAACACACCTCGAAGGTCTACCAGGACACATTCGGCCAGATTGAAGCATTCAAGAAGCCGATGCAGGCAATTGCAAAGGGCATTTAAGCCCCTCAAGGATACGAATGACAGAAGCCACGTTCCCCCAGTGCAGGATCATCACCGAGCGTCTGCTCAACCCCGAGACTACGGAGAAACTTCTCAACAAAGTTGTGAGCGTTGCCGGTGTCCGGCGCATGGTCCTTAACGGACCTCGCCTTCCTGCAACAATCCCCTACGGCCCGGCAAAAGGACAGGCCAACCCTCACCCTATGAGGAAGACCATCCATGTCGGCGACCAGGAGGTTCCCCTCCAGGTCCACGTAGGCACCGTCCTGCTTGAGCTTGAGAACCGCGACGTCGTTCCCGCACTGCAGGCCGCAATCGAACCGGTTTTTACAAATTTTTCTTTCCGGATACAGGAAGGGAGATACATGAAGACCGAGCCGTCACTTGTTGATTACTGCAAGTACGGCCCGAATGCGGACAAATCATTGCTCGGCCTTGCAGATCCTAGCAGCAAGTCCAAGCCGATAATCCTCCAGGGAATAAAATAATCATGCCGATTGGACGAGTAACCCAGGTTGTTGACTGCCGCGAGGCGATGGGCATGGGTAAAGGAGGCGGTCTTGCCCAGCGGGGCACCATCTCCGAATGCCGCTACCCGGATGTCATTGTGGTCGGGATGTCTCCCGGACGCCGCCACGTGACGAAGCCGGTGTGTGATATCACCTCAGGCTTAAGACAACAGGGCGTTGAATACAGTATCAGCACGCTGGTACTGAATGCCGGAAGCGGCGTTCCGCCGGATGCCCCTAAAATCGGAGGGGGCGTCCTCGGCGCTTATTTTGGGCTTACTCCGAAGGAGATCGCACAGATTGAGAAGCACAAGGTTGCCATCCTTCACCACGGGAATGTACGTTCCCATGTGGTGCACAAGGTCCGTTTTATCCTTCAGGCTTGTGATGTGAAGGCAATCGTAGTTTCCCAGTCCCCAGTCGATTACGAGGATCTCGCAAAGGAGGGTGTGAAGACATCGGTTGTGATGCCCCCGCAGGACAAGATCCGCACCAAAGGTACGGTCATGTCCATTGTGAGCGGTGTGACCCGGGGCCAGACCCCCACACGCGAGAAGATGGCAGAAGTCATTTCATCCGTTATGAGAATTGTGAAACAGAAGAAAACATTGGAGTGATACAAATGGCATACAAACCCCAGTATTGTGCAGGCCAGTCTATTGTTGCCGACAACAGGCGCAAGGCAATGGACCCCAACCACAAGCTCTCTAAGCTTCGCGATGTTACCGACAAGGACATCGTCCTGATCATGGGACACCGTGCACCCGGCTCAGCCTACAAGAGTGCACACCCCCCGCTCTCCGAGCAGCAGGAACCCGCCTGCCCGGTCCGCAAGATGGTGACCCCGACCGACGGCGCAAAGGCCGGCGACCGCGTCCGCTACATCCAGTTCGCTGACTCGATGTACAACGCACCCTGCCAGCCCTACCTCAGGTCCTACCTCGAGGCATACCGCTTCCGCGGCATTGACCCAGGTACCCTGTCCGGCCGTCAGATCATCGAATGCCGTGAGAGAGACCTTGAGAAATACGCCAAGGATCTCGTCAACACCGAGCTCTTCGACCCCGCTCTCTGCGGTATCCGTGGTGCAACCGTGCACGGCCACTCCCTCCGTCTCGATGAGAACGGAATGATGTTCGACATGCTCCAGCGCTGTGTCCTCGACAAGAAGGCCGGCATTGTCAAGTACGTCAAGAACCAGATCGGAGAGCCCCTCGACACTGAAGTCAAAGTCGGCAAGCCGATGGACTCCAAGTGGCTCAAGGCAAACACCACGATCTACCACTCACTCGTGGGATCCGCCTACCGTGATGACGCAGAAGCAATCGAATACATCCAGCGCATCCACGGACTCCGTGTAAAATACGGCTTCATGCCCAAGGAGGCATAATCATGGCAAAGTCAGCAAAAATCGAGAGAACCCAGAAGCTCTTCCTGAAGGCAATGAAGGAGAAGTTCGCAGAGGACCCGACAGCAACCTCAACCGTCTTCGGACGTGAGGGTCTTGAGCAGTCCCCGCGCAAAGTCGAGTTCATGAAGGCCGGTAAGAAGGCCGAGATGGACCGCGGCATCTCCATGTACGACCCCAAGCGCTGCCACCTCGGTGGTATCCCGCTCGGTCAGCGTCAGCTGATGACCTACGAAGTCAGCGGCACCAACGTCTTTGTCGAGGGCGACGACCTCCACTTCGTCAACAACGCTGCAATGCAGCAGATGTGGGACGACATCCGCAGGACCATCATCGTAGGTCTTGACCTTGCCCACAACACCCTCCAGAAGCGTCTCGGCAAGGAAGTTACTCCTGAAACCATCAACGAGTACCTCCACGTGCTGAACCACGCAATGCCAGGCGGCGCAGTCGTTCAGGAACACATGGTCGAGACCCACCCGTCACTCGTCGACGACTGCTACGTGAAGATCTTCACTGGCGACGACGAGATGGCAGACGACATCGAGCCCCAGTTCCTGCTCAACCTTGACAAGCTGTTCCCCGCAAAGAGCGCAGCAGCCTTAAAGGCAGCAGTCGGCAAGTCGATGTTCCAGGCAGTGCACATCCCGACAACCGTCAGCAGGACCTGCGACGGTGGAACCACCTCCCGGTGGTCTGCAATGCAGATCGGTATGTCCTTCATCGGTGCATACCACATGTGCGCAGGCGAAGCAGCAGTCGCTGACCTCGCATTCGCAGCAAAGCACGCCGGTGTTATCCAGATGGCAGACATCCTGCCCGCACGCCGTGCACGTGGCCCGAACGAGCCAGGTGGCATCAAGTTCGGTCACTTCGGTGATATGATCCAGGGCGACCGCAAGTACCCCAACGACCCCGTCAAGGCAACCCTTGAAGTCGTCGGTGCAGGTGCAATGCTCTTCGACCAGATCTGGCTCGGCAGCTACATGTCCGGTGGTGTCGGATTCACCCAGTATGCAACCGCTGCATACACCGACAACATCCTCGATGACTACTGCTACTATGGTCTTGACTACATCAAGTCCAAGCACGGTGGCATCGGCAAGGCAAAGAAGACCCAGGAAGTCGTCAGCGACATCGCAACCGAGGTCACGCTCTACGGTATGGAACAGTACGAACAGTACCCGACCACCCTCGAGAGCCACTTCGGCGGTTCCCAGCGTGCATCCGTCCTTGCAGCAGCATCAGGTATCTCCTGTTCACTCGCTACTGCAAACTCGAACGCTGGCCTGAACGGCTGGTACATGTCCATGCTCGCCCACAAGGAAGGCTGGTCACGTCTCGGCTTCTTCGGCTACGACCTGCAGGACCAGTGCGGTTCCTCGAACTCAATGTCAATCAGACCCGACGAGGGTTGCATTGGCGAGCTCCGTGGACCCAACTACCCGAACTACGCAATGAACGTCGGACACCAGGGAGAATACGCAGCCATCGCCGCCTCCGCCCACTACGGACGCCAGGACGCATGGGTTCTCTCCCCGCTGATCAAGATCTGTTTCGCAGACCCGTCGCTCAAGTTCGACTTCTCCGAACCCCGCCGCGAGTTCGCACGTGGTGCAATCCGCGAGTTCATGCCCGCCGGCGAGCGCTCACTGATCATCCCCGCAAGGTAAGCACATCCCCAACCAAATTTTTTTCTTTTTTTTTCAGATTCTCATGCCGACAGGCAAATGCCGGTCTTTTCGTATGCTTTTAAAAAAAAGGATCAGGAATTTCTCGTCACTTCAACCGGATCGATCGTTGCATCGATCAGGCAGTCGAACGATACCGTTGAGAGCCACCCGGCCTTCTCGAACATGTGCATAAAACAGACACCGATGACCGGCGTTCCGGGATGCCTTTTTAGCACCGCCGTCACCTGTTCTGCTTTCACGGGCACGTTGGGCATCGCAAGCCCGCCCATGATGACGATGACTTTTGGTCTGCAGGTCACCGGAGCGATACGGGCCTGCATGCCAACGTCATCAACGTGACCGATCTTCTTTACCCTGTGTTCGTCCACAAAGGGAACGAAGACCTGTTCCGGTTCGAGCGACCTGACCGCGAACGCGAGAAGTTCGACAAACGGCATGCAGGTCCCCGGGACTCCGTAGTAGGCGATCTGGTCGCCACATTTCAATCCTTTTTTCTCAATAAATTCCTTGAACGGGCGCAGGATGCCCGGAACACCGTGAAATATCTCTTTCGTGGTCATGATGGATCAACTGTTCCATGGAGGTATACTCGGGAGATGTCCGGATTTGTCCGGATTTTACGATTACGTGTACGAGGCGATCCTTTAAATGATTTATGCGCATATGAGTAATTATCGTACGACACCCGTACGGTTGGTGAACAGATGCCAGAAACCACACAATCCAACAACGAGAAGAAAGCCACTACCCTGCACACCTGCGCCTGCGGTGAAACGCACGAGCAGCATGAAGAGGGAAAGAGTCACCGCGATGAGTGCGAATCCCCCCTGAAATTTGGAAAAACCTGCTGCTGCGGATCCGATACGACCGATAACGTTGCACGTACCCCCTGCGGCCACGGGCCCCGGTGCCATTAAGGGCCCCCGCCTTTTTTTATTGACGATCAAGGTGCCCTGCCATGATCCGCCATCCGGAGATCCCCGACCTGCTGGAGCAGTACATGAAGTCTGCCGGTGCAGAAGAGCGCTGGGTCACGGTCAGTGAACTCCGTTCGTTCTTCCGGATGGACGAATCATCAGGGCCGGCATTCTCCGGATTTTTAAAGAAGATTCACCAGGGGCCGTACGTCTCCTGCCGGTACAAGGTAGTCCGGATCGAGAAGTTCCAGGATACCGTCCCTCCGTACCGGATCATCAGGAAATATCTTGTCCGGGAACGCCCGGCCCCGCGAAGCCATCAGGTCCCTGATGCCAGGGAATTCATCCGGCAGACCCGGTAATCCTGTTATACTATTCCGGATACATCTTATATCCAGGAGAAAGCAATGGCAGCGGATGAAACTACAGAGTTACCTGAGTGCCCGCGAAGGGGACGGCCCCGTGTCCGTCGCATCATTGAAGGAAACGGGGAATCCCGCTGTTACAAACCCTGCTGCTGCCCGGAGAAGGAGGGTCAGGGGATCTCGCTCCAGCCCGATGAGATCGAGCTGATACGGCTCATCGACCTCGAAGGGCTCGAACAGGAAGAGGCGGCAGAGAAACTTGGCGTCTCACGGAAGACCGCGTGGCGCGACCTGCACGAAGCCCGCCGGAAAATTGCCGATGCGCTGGTCAATGGCAAGGGTATCGAGATGGCCGGCTGCACAAAGGCAGCGGAAGGCCGGTGCCCGAAGTGCCCGCGCGATGCGACGGACAAGCGTTAAAACCGTACTCTTTTTTCAGGCGGGCCGGGTGCCCGTCATGGCGGTACCCTGATGGTAACCGGGAGATGCATGACGTCGCCCGCACCGCATACAATCCTCTGGATCCCGATCCTTAAATCTTTATGCTCATATGCGTAATAATTCCGTACGAGCAATCATGCCACAACCATTCATCAGTGTCCACGACCTCTGCATGGACTTCGACGATACCCGGGTCTTAAACAAGGTCTCGTTCGAGATCCCTGAAGGAGAGATCATGGGAGTCATCGGGCGGAGCGGGGCCGGAAAGAGCGTGCTCATGCACCTGCTCCGGGGCGTTGAACAGCCGCCGACCAAAGGCACGGTCATCTACCACATGGCCGCCTGCGACCGCTGCGCATACATGGATGTCCAGAGCCGGGCCGGCGGGAAATGTCCCGAGTGCGGGGGAAACCTCGCGGCCGTGGATGTCGATCTCTGGGATGAGAAGACCGATGGCATGAAGTCCCGGGTGATGAACCGGACCGCCATCATGTTCCAGCGCTCCTTCGCGCTCTATGGTGACGACCGGGTGATCGAGAACGTGCTCCACGCTCTTGATGACATCCGCTACCCTCAGGAGCTTGCGGTCGCCCGGGCAGCCGACCTGATCGACCAGGTCCGGCTCTCGCACCGGATGATGCATATTGCCCGCGACCTTTCGGGTGGCGAGAAGCAGCGGGTGGTGCTTGCCCGGCAGCTGGCGAAGAACCCGGCCATGCTCTTTGCCGACGAACCCACGGGCACGCTCGATCCCGAGACCGCCCGGCTGGTCCACGGCATGCTCACCGAAGCGGCAAAGAAGAACACGATGGGCATGGTCGTCACCTCGCACTTCTCGCAGGTGATCGAGGATATGGCGAACCGTGCAATGCTGCTCGTGGACGGCGAGATCGCCGCCATCGGGTCGCCGAAGTCCGTCATCAGATCGTTTGCGAAGGACTACCACGAGATCGGGGAAGCGGAGCCCGTGGAACTGGGCGGGAAGATCCTCTCTGCCCGGGACGTGACCAAGCGTTACATCTCGGTGGACCGCGGGGTGGTGAAGGCCGTGAACATGGTCACCTTCGATGTGGCCAAGAAGGAGATCTTCGGCATCATCGGGAAGAGCGGGGCGGGCAAGACCACGCTCTCCCAAATCATTGCCGGCATCATCGAGCCCACGAGCGGCGAGATGAATGTCCTGATCGGTGACGACTGGGTGGACATGACAAAGCCCGGTATCGACCAGCGGGGCCGGGCCAAGGAGTACATCGGCCTTTTGCACCAGGAGTACGATCTCTTCCCCCACCGCACGGTGATCGACAACCTGACCGATGCGATCGGACTGGAATTTCCCAAGGAGCTCGCGATCAGGAAGGCGGTGATCACGCTCCGGATGGCCGGGTTCACCGAAGAGAAATCCCGGGAAATTCTGAACCGGTTCCCGGGCGAACTCTCCGATGGCGAGCGGCACCGCGTGGCCCTTGCGCAGGTGCTCATCCGCGAGCCCCGGCTCGTGATCCTCGATGAGCCGACCGGCACGATGGACCCCATCACCAAGCAGGACGTGAAGCACTCGATCCTGCATGCGAGGGACGAGATGGATGAGACTTTCATCGTGGTCTCGCACGACATGGACTTTGTCCGGGATATCTGCGACCGGCTGGCGCTGATGCGGGGCGGGAAGATCATCGATATCGGCCCGACCGCTGCAATCCTTGCCCAGGTCACGGAAGACGAGAAGCACGACTGAGAACCGGGGCACAAATCCCCTGAATATTTTTGGATACTGGTACCATGACAGAACAATCCGCACACGATGAGAAGATCTGCGATGAGAACTGCACGGACAACTGCGATACCTGCCCGTCCGCACAACCGCACGCTGCCCCCAAGGGGCTGCCCCCGAAGGCAAAGATCGATGTGAAGCACGTGATCCTCGTGCTGAGCGGGAAGGGCGGCGTGGGGAAGTCCACGGTCTCCGTGAATCTCGCCTACGCTCTGGCGAACAAGGGGAAAAAAGTCGGCCTGCTCGACCTCGACTTCCACGGCCCCAACATCCCCAAGATGCTGGGGATCGAGGACCAGCGCCCTGCCGTGCTGGGAACGATGATCGAGCCGGTCCATGTCACCGGCAACCTCGCGGTCATTTCTATGGCATTCCTCCTGCCGGACACGAGCACGCCGGTGGTCTGGCGCGGCCCGATGAAGATGGTGGCCATCCAGCAGTTCCTTGCCGAAGTGAACTGGGGTGCACTCGATTACCTTGTCGTGGACCTCCCGCCCGGCACCGGTGACGAGGCGCTCACGATCGCCCAGCTGGCCCCCCATGTGCGGGGTGCGGTCATCGTAACAACCCCGCAGGATGTGGCCGTAATGGACGCGATGCGGGCGGCCAAGTTTATTGAGAAACTCGACCTGCCGGTCCTCGGGGTCATCGAGAACATGAGCGGGATGGTCTGCCCCCACTGCGGGGAGATCGTGAACCTCTTCAGTGCCGGTGGCGGGAAGAAGGCAGCAGAGGATCTGGGTGTCCCGTTCCTCGGGGCCATCCCCCTTGACCCGGAGATGGTGAAGGCCGGGGACGAGGGCCGACCCTATATCCTCCGGCACGCGGACTCCCCGACCTGGCGGGCGGTGGACTCCGTGATGGAGCACCTGGTACGGGAGATCGAATCCGATCCGAAATAGGGCACGATTCCAAAAACCATGAGAAAATATGATGGGATCCCGGAGCTGCTGGATCAGTTCATGGCAGAGCAGGATGCCGATGTGCGGTGGGTCACGGTGCAGGAGCTCCGGGACTGCTTCGGCCTGACCCGGTACCAGTGCAACACGGTCTCCGGTTTTTTGCGGCGCCTTGAGTTCGGATCGTTCGGCCGGTTCCCGTATCGTGTTCTCAGGATCGAGCAGGTGGCCGGGTGCCACCCCTCCGATCCTCAGAAATGCCGGTATCTCGTGAAGCGGAAGGCAATGGTTGCTGCTGCGGTACCCGGGATACACTATCACACCGGTGTTCAGGTCCGGGGCAAAGCGGATAGCGGAGGATCCGGGTAAGGGCCCGGATACCCTTATCTCTCCCCCGCACACAGGACGCATATATCGGAAGGTGGAAGATCAGATGAAAATTACCGATGTTTCAAAAGTAGTGTCGGGTCCCAACCCGCACCATGTGGATGCCCGGAAGATCTACGAGTCGCCCCATGCGATGGCGGTTGTCATCACGCTTCAGCCCGGTGAGGCGCTGAAGAAACACATCACACCGGTCGAGGTCTTCTTCTACGTGCTGGAAGGCACCGGTGTTGTCGAGATCGGCAACGAGAAGGAGACCGTCGGGAAGGATATGCTGGTCGAGAGCCCGGCGCGGATCCCGCACACCTGGAAAAATGAGAGTTCCGGTGTCTTCCGGGTGCTCGTGGTCAAGGTGCCCAAGCCTACACAAGAGACGAAGCTGTTGTGACATGAAGAGGCCACGGGGCATGACGACTCTCGATGGAACACCCCGATCCACCCCCCACCCGGCTCCTCCGGCCGGACCGATCTCCGGATTGCCGATCGATCCTCAAACCGGGAGGTCCTATATTGACATTTTTTCAGGGATGTATTACCTTCCGATTGTCAAAATGACCCCAATATTCCCCTCATTCAAAATCACTGTATTCTAATTCGCCAAAACGTGCGACTATCCAAAAAGTGGTTCTGTAAAATGGGCTCTGATCGGAAAACGGAGTGTTTTACTGGGTTTTTATCTGGCAGGTGATCTCCTCTACACGGTGGCTCTCTGACTACTTAATCAGAGGTATGTCCCCCCAATGCAGGGAGATCATCCCGGAATGGATCCTGGTTGTGGCTATAGGGCAGGCAATTGGATAAGCAAATTTTATTTAGTTAAATCAAAATAAGTTGTTTACATATGATGCAATCCGGAAACCGAAAGGAAGGACCAAATTTCATGGCGGAAGTCTCCCAAAAACAACAATGTACTATCACTGTGGTTTATGATAATCGCCAGAGAGATGTCTGGCCATCGCTTGAACGGATCCAGCAGAGATTCCGGACGATCATCCGGGCATCGTTACGGGCATCGATGAATAACGATACCGCGCTTGAGTTTATCCTGCTCCAGGGAGATGATGCACGGATCAAGGATCTTCTTGAGCAGCTGAAATCAAGGAAAGGTGTCAGGTCCGTGGACCTGACCGTGATTCCAGCCTCATAAAAATTTTCGATCGCAGCATTCTCCGGGGGGTTTTTGCAGCACCGGAAACTGGTCCGGATTTTGCTACTGTTTTTAAAATTTTTAATAATAATTGCTACAAATTTGAAAAGAGAAATGAACAATTAAAATAGTTTTAACGCAACTTTACTTGATCGAGTCATCTACGGTTGGACCATGTGGTCACTGACACTCCGGGGGCGTGTCTTTACTCATCGCATGATGGCCAAGATTTGGAGATGAGAAAAAATGAGAGTGAGTGAAAAAGCCATGTCGGAGCATGCCGTCTCACCCGTAGTGGGCGTCATGCTCATGCTTGTCGTAACTATTATTATAGCTGCTGTTGTGAGCGCGTTTGCGGGAGGACTGGGATCCGGTACGAAAGCCACCCCTTCCGCAGCAATGGATGTGAAAATCGTCACCGGAGCGGATGACGGTATGGGGGGAACAACCACGAAGATCCTCTTCGAGATGCTGAGTGGCGACGCGATCCCAACCAAGGATCTAAGTATTGTTACCTACTTCACCAATGAAACGGGGGGTGTCTACAAAACAAGCCACACTGCATCGAGTACGGCCTTTGATCTTTATGGCTATGGAACCGGGTATACCCGGCTCCCGTACCTGAACGATGCCGTTGCTGTTGGTATTGCAGGAGATAATCCGAAAGCAGACTTCGGGAACTATACTGCATCGACAGGAGATATCATGGCCGTTGGCAGTACCCGCCAGGTTGCCGATTTCCTCGGCCTTCCCTGGACCGCTGGCACGTGGCCGGCACCGGACACCATCGATGATCCATCCTTCAAGACGGGTGCTGTGGTTGATATCAAAGTCCTGCATGTTCCCAGCAACAAGTACATCTTCAACAAGGAGGTTGTTGTGAAATGAAGCAGATGAACCATGAAGCAGTCTCCCCGGTGGTGGGTGTCATGCTCATGCTCGTTGTGACCATCATCATTGCCGCAGTTGTGAGTGCATTTGCCGGTGGTCTCAACTCCGGTTCTTCAAAAGCACCTCAGGCAACGCTTGGTGTTACTCCCGTCATTGCAGGTATTCAGGACACTGATAAAACAAACTATGTTCCCGATTATCCCACCTCCTTTGAAGCAGAGAACGGCCTGCTCTTCGAACATAAAGGTGGCGATTCGTTCGCACTCAATGATGTCTACATCCAGTTACAGAGCCAGGATGCCAAGATCACGATTGGGCTGAACAATGCAATTAACCGTACCGCTACCACCTGCCTGCCCACGGATGTCACCGCATACCTGATGGAAGTGGGTGACAGCAACGGGTACATCGATCCGGGTGACAAGTTCATGCTCTACGCCGATAACTGCTACGACAGCAGCGACGCAGGCTATGCACCGGAAGGAAAAGCCCTCTCATGGAAGCCGACAAGTGCAGCCGGTGGATTCGCCGCGTTCCTCCACACCAAGTGCGAGTACAAGGTCATCGATAAGGCGAGCAGTAAGGTAATCCAGACCGGCACGTTCACCCTGAAATGATGGATGACCTGTCCCTATGAATCAACCGGGCGTCCTGTAAGCCCGTTTTATTTCCAGAACAACAGACGAGAAGATTCGGTGAAAACTGAGGATAATTATGTCAGAAATAATCGAAAAACAGAATCGGGCACAAACTGAATGTGCGGTATCTCCGGTTGTCGGCGTGATGCTGATGCTGGTGGTCGTGATCATCATTGCAGCGGTAGTGAGTGCATTTGCCGGGGGTCTTGGGGATACATCCAAGAAAGCTCCCACGGTATCGATGGATGTGACCATAGATCTAAGTGCTGATAATGGCATGGGAAGCAATGTACCAATGATCAATTTTAAGCACCTGAGCGGGGATCCGCTACCCACAAAAGATCTCCAGATTATCACGTACTTCACCAACAAGAGCGGATACACCTACAAGCACACCCAGTCTAAATTGAGTAATGTCTCGTTACTCTATTGGGGAAGTAAGTCGGATGTCCGTGTTCCCTATCTTGGCGATATGACCACGGGATATGCTTCCAGCAGCCCGGAAACCAAGGACTTTGGCAATTTCACCATCAAAACCGGGGATGTGATGACAACATATAATCTCCGGGGGACTGCGGAGCTCCTTGGTATGAACTGGACTGCGGGTGCAACTAAAACTGATCCCGACACATTTGATGATCCCAGCCTGAAATCCGGGAGTGTTGTCGAGGTAAAAATTCTGCATGTTCCCAGTGGGAAGTACCTTCTTGACAAGGAGGTTGTTGTCAGATGATCTCAAAAAATAATGATTCCGCAGTATCCCCGGTGGTGGGCGTGATGCTGATGCTGGTGGTCACCATCATCATTGCGGCCGTGGTATCGGCATTTGCCGGGGGCATGACCGGTTCTGAGAAGAAGACGCCGCAGGCAACCCTGTCCGCAGTAGTTAATCTTGGCGATGGTATCAAAGGCGTCAACAATACGGGTGTTGGCGATCATTTCCCCGTGGGATACACATGTGAGAATAATTACATCCTCTTCGCGCACGATGGCGGGGACAGTTTTAATCTCAATGATATCGAAGTATCGTTCCAGAACGGAAATACCAAAACAACCCTTGGCCCTTCGGATAAACCGGTGACGGATACCACGACTGCATATTCCTGTCGGGATGATCCTGCTGATAAGACATATCTCGAAGAGATCGGGAATAATGCCGACGGGTTCATCAAAACGGGTGACAAGTTTAAGTTAACATTTGACGCGAACTATCAGAACGATGTGTACGATCAGACATATCTTATCCTCCAGAAGGAGGGTGCAAAGAATGGGTTCGGTTTCCCGGTGAATAAGGCGGTCCAGTATATGATCATTGACCGGGTCAGCGGGAAGACCATTAACTCCGGTGAGATCATTGCGAATGTGTAACCCAATTATCCTTTTTTTGTATGGCCATTTTCATTCACAGCAACCCGGTACCAGGCACACCGATAAAAAGATCCTCGCGATTCAGGATCTGTGTTAGTTACCGCATGGTGGGGAGTTCATTACAATGAAGATCATGTATACCTGCCCGGGCATCACCGAGAACCCCTGGTTTGTGCAGGCAGCAGAAGCATGTAAAAGCCTTGGACCGGTCCCGGAGATCATCCAGGTGGCATCCGACCAGCTCGATGCAAATGAGAAAAAATGTGCAGACCTGTTGAAGACTCAGCTTCCCAAGTGCGATCTGCTTGTCATCGGCTACCATGGGAGCATCCGGCATTTCAAAAGATTTGAGCAGCTCATCGCGGTTGCAAAGAAACATGCCATCCCTATCTTTGTGGGGAGTACCCTGCCCGAAGAGATGAAGGAGTACCGCAGCCTTTTCCCCTTTTGCGATGATGACTATGATTTTATCCAGGCCTGCATTGAGCTGGGGGGAAAGGAGAACACGAAAAACCTTGTACTCTGGGCGTGTAAAGTCATTGGCGGGGCCCAGATCGAAGTGCCCCCGATCAGGTATCCCCCGACAGAAGGGTTCTATCATCCCTCTCTTCCCGGGGTCTGGGATCTGACCTCTCACAAGGCACGGATCGAGCCGTCACGGCCTACCATCGGGATCCTTATTCACCAGACCACTTATATCCGCGAAAACCTCATCGCGGTCGATGCACTGGTTGCCGCGATCGAATCACAGGGCATGAATGCCCTTCCGTTCTTTCTTATCACCCAGCCGAACCCGGTCACCGGGGCAATCGGCATCCGGAAATTCATCGAGAACAACCTGATCACGGATGGCACCCCCATCATTGATGTCTTAATTCTCAACATGATGCTGTCCCAGTTAACCCTCTCGGATCCCAATGACGGGACCCGGACCGAACCGGCATACAATTTTTTTATCGACCTTGGTGTACCCCTGCTCCAGACCATCACGATGCACCGCACGTATGATGCATGGTCTCATGACGCATCGGGTCTCACCTCCCTGGAGATCTCATCCGGGGTCATCCTGCCGGAGTTTGACGGGCAGATCATCACCATTCCGTTAGCGTCAACCGGAGAATATGGGGGGCAGACAAACCGGGCACTGCCCATCCCGGGCCGTCCCGGGCGCGTGGCGGCGATGGCCCGCCGCTGGGCAGAACTGGGAAGGACGCCGGTACAGGATCGGAAAGTGGCGATCCTCCTGTACCAGTACACCGGGGACATAGACGGACTAGGCCATGCCGCCGCTCTTGATGCGCCCCAGAGCGTGATCGGGATGCTCCACCGGCTCCGGGAGGCCGGGTACCGGGTGGACCAGATCCCCGAATCCGGAGACGAACTCATCAAGAAGATGATCGCCGCTCTCACGAATGACACCAGCTGGATGTCGGATGTACAGATGAAGGAACGGGCTGCCGGCACGGTCAGTTCCGCGCTCTACCGCGAATGGTTCCGGAAGATCCCGAAGAAGAACCGGGTCAAGATCGCCGCAGACTGGGGTGATGCGCCGGGGGAACTTTTTGTGAGTGATGGAGAACTCTGCATGCCGGGTCTCATCAACGGGAACGTCTTCATTGGCATTCAGCCACCCCGGGGCCTCTTTGAACAGGTCGAGTCCCTGATCCATTCCAATGACATCGTGATGCCCCACCACTACCTGGCCTATTACCGGTGGATGAAGAACGTGTTCGGTGCCCAGGCCGTCATTCATGTCGGCACGCACGGCACACTCGAATGGCTGCCGGGTAAGGGCAATGCCATGTCAGAGGAGTGTTACCCGGATGTCATCTTCGAGGATATGCCCCACATTTATCCGTACATCATCAACGATCCCGGTGAGGCAGTCCAGGCGAAACGACGAAGCTGGGCAGTTATCCTCACGCATATGATACCGGCGATGATGCGGGCCGAAGGGTATGGAGAGTTAGCCCGGCTTGACAGCATTTTGCAGGAATACCTCCGTGCAAAACGCGGAGGGGAACTCCAGAAGGCCACGGAACAGGCTGAGGAGGCACACGCAATTGTTGTTGCCAACAACCTGACAAACGACCTTGGTCTTCCGGCCAGCGTATCCCGGGAACAGGTGGCGGAGAATGCAGAACGGATCTATGATTATATCTGCGAAGTCCGGGATGTTATCATCAAAGACGGGCTGCATATCCTGGGTCTCCCCCCCACAGGCGATCGGCTTCTTGAGATGGTATATGCCCTGTCCCGGCTGGAGAACGGGAAAGTCCCCTCATTGCGTGGAAGCGTAGCAAAAGCGCTCTCGCTCTCGCTTTCAGAACTCCTTGTAAATCCATCCGGCTTTAATGACAGATTCGGAGAGATGAATGGTACCCTTATCGATAGGGTTGATTTCCGGACCCGCGAACTTATCGCGAAGATGGCTTTAGTATCCTTCGATCCGGATGCCGTGATCGAAGGAGTACGCGAAACATTTGGGAACGGGAATGATGCACTGGAACTGTCCGCCCGGTACATCTGTACCGCCATTGTCCCCGGCATCGGGCAGACAACCGACGAACTCGCAAACATGGTGCGGGCTCTCGATGCAGGGTACATCCCACCCGGGCCAAGCGGCGATCCGACGCGGGGTAACGCCCATCTCCTCCCTACCGGCCGAAATTGCTACTCCCTTGATCCGGCGACCATCCCGACACCTGCGGCCTGGAAGACCGGCATGGCCATGGCAGACCAGATGGTCGCACGATACGTGACGGAGAAGGGAGAGTATCCACAACGGGTCGGTATAGTCGTCTGGGCTTCTGATGCCATGAGGACCGGTGGCGATGACATCGCGTATATCATCTGGCTGATGGGACTACGACCTGTCTGGTCGGAACGGGGTGGCTCCCTGACCGGAATTGAAGTGGTTCCGGCAAAGGAACTTAAAAGACCCCGCATAGACGTAACGCTCCGCATCAGCGGGCTCTTTCGCGACACCTTCCCGGACCTTGTTTCGCTGATTGATGAAGGTGTTGAGAGTATCGCGACCCTTGATGAAGCTGACGATGTCAACTTCCTTGCCGCACATCTGAAGCAGGACCTGCTGGAGAAGCTGAAGGCGGGAATGCCCGAAGCGGAGGCACGCGATCAGGCGCTCATCCGGATCTTCGGCGACCCTCCCGGTAACCATGGCTGTGCCGTGGGGGAGGTCGTGCATGCATCGGCATGGGCGGAGAGAAAGAACCTGGCGGATGTGTACACCACCTGGGGTGCCTATGCCTATGGCAGGAAGTTCCACGGGGAGAATGTCCCGGAACTCTTCCGTGAGCAGTTCGGGAAACTGGATGCAACCGTCAAGAACCTCGTTTCACGGGAGTTTGATATCCTGGATACGGACGATCCGTACATCTTCCTTGGGGGGATGAATGCCTGCGTCAAGGCCTATGGAAACAAGGACCCGGTCTCGGTCATCGGCGAGGCGTCCGACCCGAAGAACGTGAAGACGCGGCTCCTTGATGAAGAGATCCGGTTTCTTTTCCGGAGTAAGGTTTTGAATCCCCGCTGGATGGAGGGTCTGAAACCGCATGGTTTCCGTGGAGTGCAGGAGATCATGAACGCGATTGAGTACACCTTTGCCTGGGACGCCACTTCAGATGCCGTGGATGACTGGGAGTACCAGGCAGCTGCCGAGCACTTCCTCTTCACTGCAGAGAACCGGCAGTGGATTGAGGAGAATAATCCCTATGCCCTCCACAGTATGGCGGGCCGCCTTCTCGAAGCGCACGAACGGGGATTCTGGGACACCGATGATGAGACCATACAAAAGTTACAGGAGATGTATCTTGAGACCGAGGACTACTTCGAGAGGACGGGCGAGGAGCAGCATGTATGAACCTGCAATCCTGATTGAGGAGATCATACAGCGCCCTGCTCATCAGATCGCGGCACGCGAGTTACCAAACCGGCAGAAGAAACGTACTATGCGGGAACCGGGTGAGGATGCGGCATGACCTCCATCCTGGCCGATAACCTGACAAAAAAGTTCGGGGATCTCTATGCTGTCGACAGCCTGAACCTCGCGGTCGAAAAGGAGATCTTCGGGCTTCTTGGCCCCAACGGTTCCGGCAAGACCACGACGGTCCTGATGCTCACGACCCTCCTTGCACAGACCACGGGAACGGCAAGCATCTGCGGCCATGACACCCGTCGCGAGCCGGACCTTGTCCGGGAATGCATCAGTTACGTGCCCCAGGAGATGGCAGTCGACCCCAACCTGACCGGGCGGGAGAACCTGCTCATCTTCGCCCGGCTCTACGGCATTCCAAATCCCAAGGACAAAGTGGATGAACTCCTTGGGATCATGGAACTCACCGACCGGGCCCATGATCTGGCAAAGACATACTCCGGCGGCATGCGTCGCAGGCTCGAACTGGCCGAGGCGCTCGTGCATGAACCCGAGGTGATCTTCCTCGACGAACCCACGCTCGGGCTGGATGTCGGGGCCCGGCAGAACATCTGGCAGCACATCCATGCCCTGAATAAGAAGGGGATGACCATCTTCATGACCACGCATTACATGGACGAAGCCGACAAGTACTGCGATCGTGTCGGGATCATCAGTCACGGGAAGGTTGTGGCACTCGGGAGCCCGGCGGAACTGAAGGCTCGGCTGATGAATACGGTCATCACGGTCACCCTGGAAGGGAATTATTCGCCGGTCCAGCTGGACGGGCTCGTGTTTGTCGGCCAGTCGGGGAATGCATACGCATTCACTGCCGAGAACGGCAGCGAGGCGCTCCCGCTCCTTGCCGATGCCCTGGGCCGCGCCGGTAACCGGGTGAAGGCCATGTCGCTGCGCGAACCTTCCCTGGATGATGTCTTTTTACAGTCTGTCGGGAAGCAGGAAGAGCCCCGGGGATTTGAAGAGATGAAATTCCGGATGATGCTTCACCGGAGGCACTGATCGTGAAAGGCGTTACCACATATATCTACCGGGATTTCATCCGGTGGATCCGGTACCGTGTCGGGGTCGTCTCGGCTCTCGTCCTTCCCGCGGCATGGCTGCTCTTTGTCGGTTGTGCCCTCCCGGTCACGTTCACCGGGAATTACCTTGACTTCATCACCCCGGGTATCCTTGTCATGACTATCCTGACCGCCGGGATTGCCAGCGGATCGCTCCTGATGTTCGACAAGATCCTCGGGTACCTGAATAAGTTCCTTGCCATGCCGGTGCCCCGCGAGAGCATTCTTGTCGGTAAGATCCTTTTCATCTCGATTCGTGGCCTTCTCCAGGCTACCATCATCCTGGTCATTGCGGTCCTGATCGGTGCTACACTGATGACCCCGCTCCAGTACGGTCTGGTGTACCTCATCCTCTTCCTCTTCGGGGTCTTCATCTCCTCGTTCTCGACCACGGTTGCACTCTACCTGGAGGAACACGATTCGTTTGCAGCATTCTCGGCCATGGTGACGATGCCGCTCTTCTTCACCTCAAGCGCCCTGATGCCGTACGATGCAATGCCCGGCTGGCTCAGCGCCATCGCCCATGTCAACCCGCTCAGTTTTGCCATCGATGCGATCCGTGACGTGGGCGCAGGATCGATCCCGGCAGTTCCGATCCTGCTGCTTCTCATCGTTACTGCGGTTGTCGTGGTGTGTGCGGGGTATGTATTCAGGAAGGTGACAATATAAAATTAAGGGAAAAATATTTCGAATCTTTTTTGTCTGTTAATTTTTGGATTCGTAAATAATCACAATCAGGACCGGAAATTTTTCGGGGAAAAAATTTCATTGTCTACTGCATGGAAAGCCCATCCTCATTTCCTCCCCATCGTTAACCGGATCTGATGCCGGTGACAATGGCAGAACGATTTCATTAACTGATTGTGTATCCCCCTGGCAAAACTGCCTGCAATAATTGCCGGTGTCACCGTCAGTTCATTTGTCTCTCT
The DNA here is from genome assembly GCF_028679125.1 of Methanoregula sp. Classification (GTDB taxonomy): domain Archaea; phylum Halobacteriota; class Methanomicrobia; order Methanomicrobiales; family Methanospirillaceae; genus Methanoregula. The sequence goes on from NZ_JAJRCG010000007.1 coordinate 120,268, forward strand.
AAAAAAAGATGGTCAGAAATTCTTCACCCGACCGGGATCCGGCACCCTGTTTCCCCGTTTTCATAGGCCCAGTACTTCTCTAATTATTCCTCCGCGAATCCTGGTAGTGTACACTACCTGCTAAAACCTGAGTGAAGAGTTACACCATTATCAGCATCGCAATCGATCTCCGGCAAAAAAATTTCAACCACCCCCTCACCCCCCGCTCAAATTTTTTCATGCAGGGTCTGGTTGATTGGGGAACCATCTCACGTCGGCAAATTCAAAATTTTGTAGCATATACATACATATTGTCGGATAATTAACCGATAATCGCCTCATCAACTGACACCTCATGATCGCGATTGAAATTTTTTTTGCAGAGTCTGCTTGAAAAAATATGCTCTTAAGACTACCTCGATCCAATCAATTTGTATGTACCCGGTACGTCTCTAAAATTTCCTCCGTACATCGTGGATAGTCAGCAACTCGTATCACATCGCATCCGCAGTATCTTCAAAGAACTGAAACAAATCTTCGTAAATCGTTCTTCAGACCACGTAGAACCCGGCCCAGAACAATCCATTAAAAAGACACTTTTTATCCGGGCTCAAATTTCGTGATGTACTGATGCCCGCAGTACGCTCAGGCCCGCGTTTGGCTCCTGTATTAGCGCTATTTACGTTTTTATCCGGGCCTGCTAAGGCCCCGGAACACCGGTTCAGGGCATTTTCCGCAGGAATTGAAATATTTAGTCCCTCGTTTTTACGAATTAGGCGCCCGAAATGGGGTAATTACGCCCCCACCTCGTTTCCGGCACGAGATTCTCCGTCAAAGAAATCCTGAGGATTTCTTTTCCTCATGGGAAACCTGAAGAACTTCTCGAATGTTGAATAATCACGCCAGGCACCATACCGGTGACATTCCTGCATCACCGGAAAAAAGTCTTTTTGGCCCGTCCTTTTTAGAAGTTTCCGGTCTTACTACTCATCGCCATTGTTATGAGGGGACGTGATGCACCCGATGAGTTCGCGGATGCTGTCGCAGTCCTGCTGTCCGCCCAATTGGGAATAGTGCCACCACGTTTTATCTCCCTCGTTTCGAACGGTCACTGAGATATCTGCGGTAGTACCTTCGGCCTGTACAAATCCGATCCGTTCCAGTGCACACCGGGTCCAGATCCGCACCACCGATTCCGGGGCAGAGAGTGTAAATGTGCCCCGCCTCTCGACCGGAATGGAGAATTCCCCGCGGACTGCATCGAAGTGCACCCCCTCAATCTCGAATGCCGACCCGAAGATCCCGGAGAGGACAAGATCTTCCGGCGTCCCGGCAATCATGTTTCCCTTACGGTCGATGATCCAGAGCTGGTCGGCGCAACGGATCGCGAGGTTGAGATCGTGAGTAGAGAGGAGGATGGACTTATTCGTCTTCTGCGCAACCTGCCGGAGGATCCGCATGGTCTCGATCTTATGGGGGAGGTCGAGGAACGCGGTGGGTTCATCCAGTACCATCAGTTCGGGCTCCTGCGCAAGGGCCCGGGCAATCATCACTTTCTGCCGCTCGCCATCGCTCATCTCGTGGATAAAGCGACCGGCAAGGTCACCGGCCCCTACCGCTGCAAGCGCAGAGAGGACGATCTTTTTATCCGGGTCCGTCAGGTGTCCTGCCCAGTTCGTGTACGGGAATCGCCCGAGCGCCACAATATCGAAGGCCGTCAGGTAACCAGCCTGGACCTGCGATGTCAGGACAACGCTTAAGGTCCGTGCCCTCTCGTCGGGGCTGAACTCCCCGATCCTCCGGTCGCACAGGATGACTTCCCCGGAGAGCGGGGGCTGGATACCGGTCAGCGTCCGGATGAGGGTTGACTTGCCACACCCGTTGGGGCCGATGAGGCAGACCATTTCGCCGCGCCTCAGCGAGAGGTTAAGCTCTCTTGATACCTCCTTGATGATCGTCTTCTGGTTCCGGTACCCGATAGTGAGCCCGGTGCAGGTAAGGATCGCTGTGTCGCTCATGTGGTCACTCCGCGCCCGAACCGGGTTCCCCGCACGATCACCCAGATGACCACCGGTGCACCAAACAGGGCCGTGATGGCATTGAGGGGGAGTACGATATCAGTTCCCGGGAGGTGGGAGACAAGATCCGTGCAGAGTGCAATGATACCCCCGACAAGGATGCAGCCGGGGACAAGGATGCGGTGATCGGCAGTGACAAAGATAGCACGACAGAAGTGGGGGATTGCGATCCCGAGAAACCCGATCGGTCCGCAGAACGCGGTCACCGCACCGGCCATCAGTGCAGTTGTCGTGATGATGATGATCCGGGTACGGTGGTAGTTCATGCCCAGGCTCTCGGCATACTGTTCGCCAAGCAGGAGTGCGTTGAGCGATTTCACCGAGAAGATGGAGAGAGTGAATCCGATGGTGAGGAGAAGGACAAGGACCGGAAGCTGGTTCCAGGTAACCCCGGAAAAACTGCCAAATGTCCAGAACGTATACGAGTGCAGGCTGGCCTCATCGGCAAACTGGAGCAGGATGGTGACGATGGCCCCGCAGAAGTACGAGACCATGATCCCAAGGATCAGGATGGTGATGTTGCTCCGGATCTTTGAAGATATCAGAAGGATGAGCAGCAGTACGGCAAATGCCCCGGCAATCGCAGAAACAGAGATACTGACATCCCCCAGCAGACCCATGCCGGCAAAGATCGTGCCCACACCGCAGACCCCCGCAGACATCATGACGAGGGCAACGCCGAGGCTTGCTCCCGAACTGATCCCGAGGATGTAGGGATCGGCAAGCGGGTTCCGGAAGAAGGTCTGCATCAGAAGGCCGCAGAGTGCCAGCGCCCCGCCGGCAAAGATGGCCGTGATTGCTTTGGGCAGACGCCAGTCCCAGAAGATGTTCATCCAGGTCTCCTTCACGTCGCCCCCGGTCATGATGGAGAAGAGTGCATCAAGGGGGATATTCACCGACCCGAGCATCAGGTCGAGGAGGAAGAGGACAATGAGAACTCCTGAAATGATGGGGAGGGCAAAGGCAAGCCTCCTCATGCTGTCACCGTTTACTCCCCTTTCGAGGTTCATACGCTCCTCACGGTCTGGTTTGCAGCAAGATGCCGGTAATAGTAGAGTTCATGATCGGGAAGTAGTTCCGGATGCAGGATCTTCACGAGGTCAGCCAGCACGATATCCGGGTGGACTACGCCCGACTGGTAGTAATCGTTGCCCCCGAATGCATTCTTACGGGCATTGAAATGGTAGACGTTGCCGGTCTGGAATGCCCTGAATTTTGTGAAGCGTGAATCCAGTGCAAGGATCTCGTCGATACTGTCGGCAGTGCCGGTATTGATCCAGAACTCAGCTCCCTGCGCCCGGTCGTACACGCTCTCGAAATCGAGCGTATTGTCCCCGCGCCCGGTATCGTTCCCGAGCAGGTAGTTCCCGCCCGCCTCGCGGAAGAGTACCGCGGCATAACTGCCCCCGGCCGGTGCGGACCATGAGCCCTGGCTGTCAATGCCTGATAGGAGGGTGGGTCTGCTGGTGGAATTGCCGGCAATACTTTTTATTGCAAAATAATTTGCCTTGATCTTTCCGAAAACCTCGTTGGCCGTTTTCTCATCATTGTAGAACAGCGCGAAATACTTGATCCACTCCGCTTTTCCAAGGGGGTGGTCTTCCATCCACTCGCCACCGATAGCCGGATTGAGTCCCGCCTCAAGCAGTTTGGGCTGTTTGTCATATTCCGCGTTACCGGTTGCCGGACAGAACACAACATCGGGTTCCATCTCGATCATCGTCTCTGTCTTGAAGAGGCTGTCCATCGCAATGTTACCGGTTCCGACCTCGGTGATGCTGCCCTCGCGGGCAAGCCGCTGGATCTCCTCGTCATGGATGAGATTGATCGATTTGTGGCCCCGGATGGACGCGGTCTCGTTCAGCGCAGTGATGAACGAGATATGGGGCGATGAGAGGGTGATCACCGATTCCACCGGAATCGTGAATACACGTGCATCCGGATACCCCTCCGGCACGGCCTCTCCCCGCTGAACGAGGAGATACGTGTGATTCTGTGCAGCCCTTCCCCACGAATCGTGAATCTGCACAACCTTGTAGGTCCCATGATATTCAACAGAGTATCCCTGTGCGTATTCCGGGGAGATCTTGTCGGGGAAGAGATCCCTGCTCTCCACGGAGTCATTCGCGATCGGCCCTGTGCCCGGGGCGCTGCCCGTTCGCGGGGCCCATGCCGCGATACCTGCTGCGGCGATGGCAACCAGTGCCACTACGATCAGAATCCCGATTATCCATGTTTTCTTTTGTCGCTCGATCATGGTCATCACCCTGGTGTATAGATCAAATCCTGCACCGTGCCGGCAAGCCCCCTGCTCCTGAGGTCTTCCAGCCGGAAATAGGTGGCTTCAAGTTCAGCGGAGAGTGTTCGTGCACGACCGAGGCGCGGGTATCCCTCTTCAGTATCCACGACAACAAACCGGATATCTTTTTTTGCTATCGTTCGTGCCAGATCCACCAGTTCGTCCTGGGGGGATGACCCCCCTTTCCATGCAACGTTGACCCTGCCATCGGTGAGAATGACAATGGACCTGTTCTCGCAGGCTTGCATATATCGTCCCCGGGCCAGCATCTCATACGCATCTGCGATGCCTTTTGTCAGCGGGGTCATGCCCCCGGTCGGGAGCGTACTGAGGAGCCGTACCGCAAGCTCGGGACTTCGGGTTGGCGGGAGGAGGAGCCGGGCGTCGTTCCCGCGGAAGATCATCAGACCGACCCGGTCCCGTTTCTGGTAAGCGTCGGTGAGAAGGGAGAGGATCGCTCCCTTGACTGCCACCATCCGCTTCCTTACGCCCATGGATCCACTGGCGTCCACTAAAAAGAGGACCGTGTGAGCTGTCTTCTTCTCACGCACCTTCTCGCGGAGGTCGGCACGCGTCACCGAGATTGCGTGTCCGTTTCTCTCCCGTGACTGCTGGAACGGTGCCGCCGCCCGGAGCGTTGCATCGATCGCGATATCGTTCCGGTTCTTTCCCGGGAGCCGGAACGAACGGTAATGGCCGGAGGCATCGGTACTGGTGACCCGCGTCCGGCGTCCGCTCTTCTGTTTTTTTGTTGTTCTCCGGGACTTCTCGTTCAGGTACCGGATCACTTCAAAGGCCGATCCGATGGTACTGATCTGGTCCTGCCGGGGTGGTGGCAGGGATTTTTTCGTAACAGGATCATCAGGTTCCTTTTCCTCCGGCTGCATGTTGGGGGAAGGATCCTGACGAGTGTTCTGATCGGTTGATCCCGACCTGTTCTTCCGGTCCTCTTCCCGCTCACTCTTCTGATCCTCATTCTGTGGTGGCCGTGGTGGCGGGGGACTATCCGGAATCTCCCGCCGGCGGTGTTCGAGCGCAAACAGAGAAGCGAGCTTGATATCGTCAAAGACTACCTCCTCCCTCCCGTCCATCGCCGCAAGGGATTTTGCTGCCCGTGCCACCGCAAGGTCGCCCCGCTGCCCGGCAACGCCCAGATCGAGGCAGAGCGAGGAGATCAGGTCAGTGTGGCCATCCGGTATACTCACGTACGGGAGGCGTTCCCGTGCGGCTGTGATCTTTGTTTTCAGGTCTTCGGTTGCCGGCAAAAACTCGCGGGAAAAATCCTCCGGCGCCTGCTCGAACCGGAGGTGTCTCTTCACGATCTCCGCCCGCAAATCCTCGTTCGCAAGGGGTTCAAGATGGACACAGAGATCGAACCGGTCCATCTGGCCGGGCGTGAGTTCCCCCTCATGGGGATCCATGGTGGCAATGAACAGGAATCGGGTTGAGACCGAACGCGAGAATCCTTCACGCTCCAGATTGAAGCACCCGGTCTCAGCTGTGCTGAGCAGGTTCTGAACCACCCCCGGGTCCATGAGGTTGATGTCGTCGGCATAGAGAATCTGGCAGTTTCCCTGCTCCATCAGGCCCGGGGTTAACCGTAGTTTCCCACTACTGATGGCAGTCTCAATATCGATCGTGCCGAGCAGCCGGTCAGCGGTGACATTCTGCGGCACGGTTAACACCGTTTTTCCCTCAACAAGGCTGCTGACGGAACGCGCCAGGGTCGACTTGGCCGTTCCCCGGTCCCCCGTGATAAGGACCGTGCGGATCTCGTCACTGGCAAGCGCACACAGGAGGGCCTTCTTTGCATTGTCCTGGCCGGTAATAGCCGGAAACGGGAATACCGGATTCATGGGTTGCTGTAACACTCCCCGATGAGCGTTTTTATGGCACCCAGATCGGCACGGCTCTCTTCGAACGGCCTGCGCCGCATACGGTGGGGCAGGGCGAGGCCCGCGGCCTTCAGGACGTGCTCTCTCTTTACCTCTTCCTGTCCGTCAAGTGCGGCAAACGCCAGAGCGGTCTTTACGAGCGTCAGATCGGCGCGGTGACCGTCGACACCCAGCGTAAGCGAGACCCTGATGGCAGTGTCGATCAGCCGGTCATCGGCCCCGATACCGGCCATGATCTTCTTGGCCGCGAGGATACGGTCCCGGATGGCCTGCTGGTCCGGCGCGTATTTTTTACAGAATGCAACCGGGTCCCGTTCGAACGCAAGTCTTCGTTTCACCACGTCCGAACGCCGGGCCGTGTCCCGCTCCCCCTCCACATCGACAACAAGACCGAACCGGTCCAGCAGCTGCGGACGCAGGTCCCCCTCTTCCGGGTTCATCGTCCCGACCAGCATGAAGCGTGCCGGGTGAGAGTACGAGATCCCTTCCCGCTCGACAAAGTTGACACCCATTGCCGCTGCATCCAGCAGGAGATCGACGATGTGGTCGTCAAGGAGGTTCACCTCATCCACGTACAGGATATTCCCGTTTGCCATGGCGAGCACGCCGGGCTCGAACTTTCTCTGCCCCCTGGTGATCGCATGCTCGATATCGAGCGTTCCGGCAACGCGGTCTTCCGTTGCACAGAGCGGGAGTTCGACGACCCGCATCCGGACCGGCTCTGTCTCTGGTTTTTCTCCCGTGGCGATCGTTTCGCGACAGGACTCGCAGAGATTACGATTGTCTGCGAGGCTGCACCGGAAGATACAGCCCTTGATCACCTCCCGCTCGGGCAGCAGATCTGCAACTGCACGGACGGTCGTGGATTTTGCGGTCCCTTTCTCCCCGCGGATCAGGATCCCTCCGATGGACGGGTTGACGATATTTGCCAGGATTGCATCTTTCATATCCACCTGCCCGACGATCGCGGAGAAGGGGTAGAACTGATTTTCACTGGTCATGAAGAATCCCCGCAGGTGTTCTTGACGCACCATGCGCTCAGCCGGACCCAGTTGTCGAGTACGGACATTCTCTCGTCCAGTACCGTCTCCCATGCAGGAACGCGGGATGTCCCGGCAATTTCGGGGAGCGCCTTCATCATGGAGAGTGCCGCCTTCTTTCCTGAGACTTCGGGCACAAGACCCCACGCAATCTCGTCACAGATGTGGAGTATGGATGCAGTCATTGCGACTACGGCAGGGTTCTTAGCGAATTCCCTCAGGGTGCGGATGAACGGTTCTTTCCTGTTCTCGCCATCGAATGAGGACGAGGATGCGACTTCCCAGTATTTTTTTTCATCAATCCCGAACCGGTCGAGGCGGACGAGCATATCCCGCTGTGAAACGGGGGAGAGCCCGGTCTGGAGTTCGAGTGCCCGGGTGGTAGCCTCGATGACGCAGAGCGCAATCAGTTCCCCGACTTTCGAGTGCTTACCGGCCCAGGTAATGACGTTGGGGCTGTCCAGGTTGGAGACGATACCGATCTGGTCTGTGCCGGAGCCGGTCGCGATACCGGTGGAGTATTTACTCGGGGCCATCAGCTGCTGGATCGCAACGGTCTTGGCCTCCGTGGCTGTCATCACAGCACGGGTCAGTGTGTGGGCCGGGAGGTGGGAACTGATGAGAATGATGGTAATGATGGTGCCACCAACATAGACCGACCTCCCGTTCTCCTCGTGCCACGATGCCGGGTCACCGGCCCGACCTCCGTTGACTTCGATTCCCGCAGTGACGATTGCCGTGACATCGAGGGTCCTGAACGAGCGCGTGGCAATGGCTGCGTTCTTCATCTTCGCTGCGGTCATCATGCCCGCAACCTTTTCTGGGTTGATCCCCAGCCTCGCGGCATGGAGCCGGATATAGGCCTCGACACTCCCGCCTTCCATGTCCTCAGAGCGGCAGCCTTCGATCGGTTTTGGCTGGTGGTTGAAGATCGCTTCCAGGCCCTCGGAATATCCGCCGTTGACGTACGAGGTAATCAGGCAGTTCCGGTTTTCCGGGAGCCGCACAACGATGGAATCCTCGTTGCGGTATACTTTTTCCCCGGATGAGGTCTCCAGTAATAATTTCAGGTTATGCCCGGTAGTATCGGATTTTAGTATTGTTTCGGTCACTCGTGATCACGTTCCGTACATTGACCGTTGTTATTTTTTCACTTAACAACAGTTTTTTTTAGTTAAAGCAATTATATTTGTTCTAAATCATCGTATTTAAACCACGTGAATCTGGTTTGAAAACCGGTGATTCAATGGCGAGATCATTGCAAAATCGGTGAAACCAAATACGGATCCCGCTTAAGTTCAAAAATTGTCGGGATTCACTCCACACTCCACTATGCAATGTACAGCCAAAAGAATCGAGTGGAAATTATACGAAGGAGGTCTATCATGTCAAAAATTTATGGAATCAAACCGCAGGCAGATACGCAGAAACTGATCGAGAAGTTCGAAGACGAGGTGCTGATCCGGCACAACAACCAGCAGCTCATGGGAACCGTGTACGTGGACATGAGCGAGACCCGGTGGGCCGTTGCATTCGCGTACAACTATTCCCGGACACAGGGTATCCACGGGCACGAGAATCCCCTTGAGGTCAGGTACTCCTGCCCGGCACAGGAAAAAACCGGCGTGCAGATGTTCCGCTCGGACACCGCGGAAGAGACGGCGCTCGCAACCGAACCGCTCAGGGACGCGGACGCGTTCGTCCGGTTTACCATCTCGCAGGAGCGGGCGCTCGCGGGCAGGGCTGCATAACCGGGTGCCGGCAGCACCGCCCAACCCGTCATCTCTTTTTCCCCGGGTCCCCCCTCCCGAAGTACAGAAAGGACAATAAACACACAAGATTTATTTAATTAAAACAAGTAAAGTTGGTCCTGTATTACCATGCTCCTCCTGAAAGGATCTCTGACCGGTCAGGTGCACAGGGACTTCTGGCATCATACCCGTACCGGAAGTGATCCCTCCTTTTGACCCGCACCATCCCGCTCATCCTCGGCCTTGCCATTGCCGCAGTCGCAACCATCGTACTCTGCACGTTCATCGGCCCTGCAGGATTCGGTTTTGTCTCAACAGCGCCCGGCGCTGCCGACATTGTGGGTGGCATCCGGCTTCCCCGGGTGCTTGCCGCATTCTTTGTCGGTGCCGGCCTTGCGGTTGCCGGCGCTGCGATGCAGTCGCTCTTCCGGAACCCGATGGCCGATCCGTATATCCTCGGGACGTCTTCGGGCGGGGCGCTCGGGGCATCGCTTGCCATTGTCTTCCTCGGCGGCTTCTTCATTCCGATCTTTGCCTGGATCGGTGCTGTCGTTGCGATCCTGATCGTCTGGTCGATTGCCGGGCGGAAAGGGGTGATCTCGGTCGAGACCCTGCTCCTCACCGGTATCGCCGTCTCGTTCTTCTTCTCGGCCATCGTCTCGTTCCTGATCGCAATTGCCGGCCAGAACGTCCACCAGATCCTCTTCTGGCTGATGGGCGGGTTCTGGAACGCATCCCCCACCGATGCGATGCTTGCCGCGGCCATCCTGATCCCGGCCGGGGCCCTCCTCTTCTTCATGGGCAGGGACTTAAACGCCCTCTCGCTCGGGGAGGAGACCGCAGCCCATCTCGGCATCGATGCCACCCGTGCCCGCTGGACCGTGCTGGGGGCAAGCACCCTGCTCGTGGCAGGCGCTGTCTCGATCGCCGGGTCGATCGGGTTTATCGGTCTCGTCACCCCGCACATTGTCCGGATGCTCGCGGGCCCGGACAACCGCGTGGTCATCCCGGCCAGCATCCTTGCCGGCGGGATCATCCTGGTCATCGCCGACACGCTCGCCCGCACGTTCTTCTCCGATCTCCCGGTTGGGATCATCACCGCGTTCATCGGGGCGCCGTTCTTCATCTGGCTGATCTACCAGCGGGGGTCGACCGTATGACCAAAAAGACCACGCTCAATGCCGATAACCTCCGGGCCGGGTACAGTATGCAGGAGATCGTGAAATCCGTATCCTGTTCCTTTACCGCGGGCACGTTCACGGGCATCATCGGGCCAAACGGGTCGGGAAAGACCACGCTCCTGCGTGCGTTCAGCCGGGTGCTCCCGTCAAGCGGCATCCTGGAACTGGACGGGAAACCCGTTGCCGGCTTCACGCCCGCGGAACTGGGCATGGCGCTCGGGTTTGTCCCGCAGGACGAGGCCCGCCCGTTCTCGTACACCGTGATGCAGGTGGTCCTGATGGCCCGGTACGCCCGGACGAGCCGGTTCGCCTCCCTCACACCGGCCGATTATGCCCGGTGCAACGCGGTGCTCGAAGAGACCGGTATCGTTCACCTGAAGGACCAATCGATACGGGCACTCTCCGGTGGGGAGTGGCAGCGTGTGCTGATCGCCCGCGCCCTTGCGCAGGACACAAAGGTGCTGCTCCTGGATGAGCCGACATCACACCTCGACCTCTCCCACCAGTCCGATGCCCTCGCGCTGATGAAAGGTCTTGCCGGCACCGGCTCCACGATCATCGGTGTCTTCCACGATCTCAACCTTGCCGCACTCTACTGCGACCGGCTGATCATGATCAAAGACGGGACACTCGTTGCTGACGGGACACCTGCGGAAGTCCTGACCCCGGAGAAGATCCGGGAGGTGTACGGGGCTGAGGTGGTGACCGCCCGCCACCCGGCCACCGGCCGTACCTTCCTGATGCCCTTATCCTCCCGGTCCTGCAAAACCCCGGCCCGTCAGGGAGCGCCCCTCCGCGTACTGGTTGTCTCGGGCGGGGGCAGCGGTGCGGATCTTCTGCATCTCCTTGCGGGCCGGGGCTACGATCTCTCGGCCGGTATCCTTGCCACCACCGATACGGATTATGGCGTGGCACAAGCGCTTGGGATCCCCTCAATCCCGATCCTGCCGTTCTCGCAAATCACGGCCCACTCTCTTGAAAAACTCCGGGGCATGGTTGCACGGGCCGACCGGATCATTCTTCCGGCGCACCCGGTCAGTGCAGGCAACCTGCCGGTGCTTTTCGTGCTCCGCGAGACCGGTGCGGCAAAGGTGATCGTCCACCTCCCGGAAGGCCGGGAGTTTGCATCCTACGATTTTGCCAAAGGTGTCGCAGCCGCTGCGATGACGGACCTCTGTTCAGCCGGCGCTTCGTGCACCAGCACCTATGATGGAATTCTCGCTTTTCTGGAACAATCTGACAACAACATCCCCCCACAATCGGAGTAACCACGCATGACACACCCATTCTATATCTCCACGTTCTGCCGGATGGACTACCCGCTCAAGACAGCGCTTGCAGCCCTCGCGGAGCGGACCACGCATGTCGAGATCCTTGCCGACGGGCTTCACGATATTCTTGCAGACATACGACCCTGCACCGAGTACCCGTTCTCGTACTCCGTCCACGCCCCGACCAGCGACATCAACATTGCGTCGGTCTATGAACGCATGCGGCAGGCCTCGCTGGCGGTGCTGGACGATACGATGGCGGCCTGTACCCGGATCGGGGCGGACCATCTCGTCATCCACCCGGGCTACGCTCCCTACGAGCAGGTGCGGGCCCGCTCGTGTGCGGCCCTGCGCCGTTCGCTGGACGACCTGACCCGGCTCCAGGAAGAGCACGGGGTCCGGGCCTGCGTCGAGAACATGGGCATGTGGGAGTGCTGTCACTTCCGGGGCCCGAAGTTCATGATGGAACTGGCAGCACGCGATCTCGGCTGCACGCTCGATGTCGGTCATGCGCAGCTGAACGGGAACCTTGGTGCGTTTCTCGCAGTCGGTGGCTTCTGCCACGTCCATCTCCATGACAACTGCGGGACCAGCGATGACCATGCCGCCTGCGGATCCGGATCTGTCGATTTTCCGTCCGTTATGCAGCAGCTCCCCCGGGATGCAACCCTGGTCATCGAGACCAAGGAACTGGATGCAGCGGACCGGAGCCGGTCGTACCTCACCTCACTGATGAACGGAGAACCGTAAATGGACAACATGCACGTACACACAACTCCCGGTATACGGATCATACCGGTCCTCGTCCTCCTGATGGCATGCCTGATCGGGCCTGCCGCAGCTATCACCGTGACCGATGATGCCGGAACAGTAATCACGCTCAATGCCACGCCCCAGCGCATCGTTTCGCTGGCGCCCTCGAACACCGAACTCCTTGCTGCGCTCGGGCTCCTTGACCATATGGTCGGGGTGACCGATGTCTGCGATTATCCTCCCGGAGTAAGTACCATCCCCCGCATAGGCGGTTATTCTGCGATCAGCACCGAGAAGGTGGCGGCAGCCCGGCCGGATCTCGTGGTGGCATCCGACATCACCCCGCAGGAGACCGTAAGCCGGCTCCGCGGTCTTGGCCTCCAGGTCGTTGTCGTCTCGCCACACAACATCGGGGAGATGATTCGCGATGTCGGCATGCTCGGGACGCTCACGGGAACGGAGACCCGGGCAGATGAACTGGCTGCAAATCTCACGGCCCGGCTCTCTGCGGTTGCAGCTGCGAGCCCGAAGACCGGCAAGCCTGCGGTGGCACACGTGGTCTGGCATTCCCCGCTCTATGTGAGCGGCAACGACACATTGCAGAACGATGTGATCGAACATGCCGGGGGGACCAATGTCTTCTCTGATAAAGATGGATGGGGTACGGTCTCCCTGGAAGAGTTCCTGACCGCCAACCCGGATATCATCATCGTGAATGGGGGCGGCGGGATGGACTCAACTTCTTCCGATGTGATCCTCGAAGCGTTCATGACGAACCCGCAGTACGCGTCTCTTGCGGCCGTGAAGAACCACCGGGTGTACGCGGTGAACGCGGATACGATCAGCCGGGCCGGCCCCCGCATCGTGGATGCCACGGAGCAGGTGGCGACCATCATCAACGCATGGCATGACGAACGGGCCGCAGCAGATGCGGCGGCTCTTCCGGCTACAACGCAAAAGACGCCCGGGTTTGCCGGGCCGGCTGCGATGCTCGGGCTCGGTGCCTGCATCGTGCTGATGAGGCGGGGCCGGCTATGAACGGGCCGATCAACCTTCCGCTGAATGAGTCCATCCATCTGAGCGGAGGAGAGGCAGCAAAACGGACATCCGATGCGGTCATCATCCGTTTCCCCGGCCGGCGGAACGTGCTCTCCACGTCGTGGATGAACGGGGGATACCGCGAGGATCTGGGAGCGGTCTTCAACCACCAGATCTCCCTTGAAGCCTGCGGGACCTGCCATGCCGGCAACGGGAGCGTCCAGCAGTATCTTGAGGGGGTCGCACGATCCCTCGGGCTGGACACAAAAACCGCCACCGGGCTCATCACCCGGGCGGAGATGAAGAACACGTCCATCATTGCGGAGGCGTTCCGTGATCTCACGGTCACGGCGATCGTGACTGCCGGGATCGAAAAGAACGGCGGGAGGGCCGGTGACCCGGCCTCGTACTTTGAGAACGGAAATTCCTGCGAGCCGGTCGGAGGAACGATCAACACCATCCTCCTCATCGATGCCGATCTTCCGGAGTATGCCCTGACGCGGGCAGTAATGACGGCAGCCGAGGCAAAGACCGTGGCTCTCCAGCAGCTGATGGCCCGGAGCATCTATTCGAATGGTATCGCAACCGGGTCCGGGACGGACATGATCGTCGTTGTCGCGGATCCCGGATCATCCCGGCATCTCTCGAATACCGGCAAGCATTCCAAACTCGGGGAACTGATCGGGAGGACGGTGATCCGGGCAACAACCGCAGCACTGGAGATGGAGACCGGGCTCTCGCCCGCATCGCAGCGGGACGTGCTGGTACGGCTCTCGCGGTTCGGGGTGACGGAAGAGGACCTGTACCGCACCGCGGCGGAATTGCCGGGTGCCTGCCCGGATCGCGGGACGTTTCTTGAGCACCTGCGTGGCTGGTCGCGTGACCCGGGCGCTGTGGTCCGGGTTGCGGCTGCGTTGCATGTCGTGGATGAGGCAGCGTGGGGACTTGTCCCGGAGCAGGTTGCAGCGCAGGAAGCAGGAGGGATTCTCTGCCCGGGCGAACCGTTCCCGGGATCCGAAAGCCCGATACGGGCGGTCTGCCGGGGAATAACAGGAGCCGTGGTGAAGGGGAGGCGGGGGAAGCGATCCCTGCCCTGATCCGGACCCCCGCCGGTTCTCCGGACAGTCCGATCTCCGGATAGTAAACCGATCCTCCAACCGGGAGGTCCTGTATTGACATTTTTTCGGGGCTTTATAGGGTCCCGATTGTTAAAATACTCTCAATATTTCCTCCATTCAGAATCACTGTACTCTAATTCGCCAAAAAGTGTGACTATCCAAAAACCGGTTCTGTAAAATGGGCTCTGATCGGAAAACGGGGCGTTTTACACAGAGTTATTTTTCAGGAGATGATACGTCGAGGGCACCCCCAAAAACGGTGGTGTGGGGGTTACTTCATAGGTACCATGAACGGGCAGACGAATCGTGAGGGGTATCGCGGCGGACACCGGAGACCGGGTCGGGTATATCTTTTTGAAAGAAACGCCGATTACCGATCATACTCCTCCGGCATATCTCTTTTCCCTCCCGGAACAATGCGTGCTCACATCTTTCAGGATGTATCCGGTCCCACATCCCGCGCCACCCACCCCGCGATCCTAGGAGCGCGTTTACCGGGGTATACTTGTTCACCTTGCTGCAAAAAGAATTTAGACATGAATACTAAGTATGTGTATATGAAAACACTCCATGTTCCTATCATTATCGAGACCGATGAAGATGGGGTGTTTATTGTCTCCTGTCCCCTGTTCAAGGGATGCCATACCTATGGCAGGACTATCGATGAAGCTCTTGCCCGCATTAAGGAAGTGATTGGGCTCTGCATGGAGGACTCACAGCCGGAACAGCTCAATACCTTTGTGGGAGTTCCGGCTCTGTCGGGTGCGGGATATCTTATATGATGCGGCGGACCATTTCCTTGAATTACTATTATATTACGACCCGTTCCAGTATACAATAATCAAAAAGGGGGAATTTATTATTACAAAAATTATGGCGAAGGTATCGTCAGGGTTGTATATCCCCAGGAATGTTCTCAGAAAGGCAGGCATTCATGATGATGTCGAAATGGACTTAGGGGAGCAGGTGATCCGGATTTTTCCGGCAGGAAAAAAAGTTCCCCCAAAAAAAATCTCCCGGGCATCCGTATTCTGGAATTGTGTCGGAAGTGCGGATGTACCCGGGATAAACGGGCGGGATCATGACCGGTACCTCATTGAAAAATAACACCTTCGTTTTTATTGATACAAGCGCGCTTTTTGCTCTGGTCAACCGGTCCGATGCCGATCATGAACGGGCAAGACAATGTTTATCCTCTCTTTCAAATGACAACACCACTCTCGTTATCTCGAATTTTATCCTGTCTGAAACGTATACTCTTATTTTATACAAAATCGGCAGGACTACTGCCCTGCAGGTGGTAAACGGGCTTTTTGAAACCTGTGAACTTGAACGGGTATCTGAAGATGATGAAGAGCATGCCTGGCGGATTATCAATGATTTTGACGATAAAGATTTCTCCTATGTCGATGCGACAACGTTTGCGGTCATGACACGCCTGGGCATCACCAAGGCTTTTTCCTTTGATGAGCATTTTAACCAGTATCCCCCGGTACAAAGAATCCCCGAGTTATAATGGTTTTTTCTGATACTCATGTAACAACAATACCATGTCTGTGAGTAAAGACCCCCGCCCGCGTGGCTGATGTGCGATCGGGATCCGGGAACGCTTCTTTCCTGACAACGTTTGCAATTCTCTGATCTGTTTTCCCACAACCGCTATTTCCCTGACGGGCACACACGCTCCCGTGCCACCTACCCCTGTTCATGAAGGATCCTACCGCCCGAAAAACCCCCGCCCCACAACCATTCCCCACATTATACTCAATAAACTACCGGATAGCACCCCGGCTCAGTATCACAAAAATAATATTAGTAAAATCAAGTGCTACAAAAATTTAAGAACGTATTAATAGATCTTACGCAGATGAGATCGTGTTCGCAACCGGTGCAGCTGGTGATTATGCATACATATTCGCAACCGATCCTGCGGACATGAGGAACTTTGAATGAAAGAAAACAGAACTGAAAGCAGACTCGGCAGGTTCGCATACCTGCTCAAGGGCGGAAAAGCCGCGCAGGTCATTCGCGCTCATGATGGCGCTGGTGCTTGTGGGGATGCTATCGCTTGCCGGCGTGGTGTCGGCGGACAGCGCATGGCTGGGCACGGTCCCAGTAACGACACTCACTGGGACCGTGACAGGTAATGTCAATGTTACATTTGCCAACACGTGGAATTCTGATAACCCGGTTGACAACGACAACACTACAGGGGCGTTTACATTACCTACAAATGAAATATCGAATGTCCAGTTTGCACGTCTGTACGTTGTGCCGTACACTGGAAACATGACCGAAGCGTGGAATGGAACACTAACCGTTAAACTGTACCGTAATAACGTGGGTAACGTGACCCTTGTAGAAAATCAGCCACTGGATCTGGTGTATGTCAACACAACCGGAACCGTATGTGACTCTACGATTTCAGTGCCCCCGTTCACATCCACAACAAATGGTTTATGTCGGGTCACCAGCGATTACGTGTCGATCTTTGATGTAAAGGATTACATAAACCAATCGGATATAAAGTTGTACATCAGTACGACCAACGTATCCGGAAGGTTCGATGGTCGCATCAAGGAAGCAAAGCTCGTCTACGGTTGGAATGCAGACAACGGTGCAACCACACGGTACTGGATCAACGAAGGCCAGGACCCAAGCACATACTATGATGATGCTTACACCGCCGATACAGTCTTTGCTGTACCCTCAGGGGGAACTGTTTCCAGCGCCACATTGTACACCGATGATATCGCATCGGCAAATGGGGCATACCAATGGAATTACGATACAGTTACCCCAACAACCACATTAGGGTCCAACAGTTATGCACGACTCAACAAATTTACACTTGCCACTAATACGATCAATCTCGGTCAAGAAAATTCACTGACCTACGATCGGTACGGGACCAACAAGTGGTACAAACTGGGAGTGGCAGTCCTGAAAATCACTTATTCATCTTAACCCTTTTTTTTGGTTTTGTACGGGTATATTCAAGGGATTATCCTGATTTTGATCATACCAGGAGATTTACGTTCAGGGAGTCGTTGTATGCACAGCGGTCCCGAATCGGGAACTGCGTTCTCTCCTTCTTTGGGTATCTCGTTGCACGATTCACTCACGGGCATTGTGTACAGCAAATGCGCATGGGCCCGGCCACATTTATTAAAAAAATCAAATTTGATGTTACTAATATTAAAAAAGTATTAACTTATATATGAAAAATTTTAATTGTACACAAGAAAGGATATGAAACATAATTTTAGTCATACAAAATTTCAGCGGGAAGTTCCGCATACACTTCCTGTCGGACACTTCCGGACTCTGCTGTTCCTCTTCATCGGTCTCATGCTGCTCTGTACAGCCATGGCATCAGCCCATGACGGGAGCATGGACATTTTCTCCGGCCATTACCGCACCTATGTCAGCGGGACTCCCACCGAACTCACGGGTTACCAGGTAAAACTGGTTTTGTATAACGTGTCCGGTACCAACTCCGCAGACACGATTTACCTGCCGGGAATCGCCCAGCCCACCTACAACGATGTCCGGTTTACTCTGAGCGATGATACCGGACTGAATTACTGGATGGAGACGCCGACCGGCACGAACAGCGCCATCTTCTGGGTCAGGGTTCCCACGATCCCGGCAGGTTCCGGGAATACGATTCCAATCGACATTTATTACGGGAACGCAACCACCGGAAGTGCGGCCAGCGGGGACGCCACATTTCCCCTGTTCGATACATTCGATGGATCGTCCCTGAACACCACCAAGTGGAGTCTTGTCAGCGGTACTGGTGCTACCATCAGCAATTCGCTGTTAACGATGAAGGGAAACAACCTGATTCGGTCCAATACGTATTTCAAAAACAATGCATCGCTGCGGTACTACGCGAACCTGTATGGATATGGTCATAGAAACGGTTTCGATTATAGTGGCAGTAGTTCCACAAATACAACGTATTTCCAGATTACCAGCAGCAACCATGCGTATACTTTCGCTACGTATGCTAATTCAGCGGCATCAGGAAGTGCCACTGCTGGAACGTGGTCTGCAAATGCATACCAACCTGTGGAATTGTCCTGGAATTCGACATATACAGCGTTAACGGTGGGAACAAATACCCCGGTGACGATGAATGTCGCATTAACGGAATCATTGCCCGTATTTATACGTTCAATGTCTTCAACACGATCCGGCTACTACGACTGGCTGTTCGTGCGCCAGCTCGCTGATACCGAACCGGTGATGTACCTGCCGGCAACGGCTCCTGCCGCTGGTTTCAGTGCAAACAAAACGAGCGGCTATCTCCCGCTTGCCGTCCAGTTCACGGATGCCTCCACAAACCAGCCGGCAACGTGGGCATGGGACTTCAACAACGATGGCACCATTGACAGCACGGCCCCCAATCCAGTGTACACATATACAGCAGCCGGAACCTATACGGTCACTCTCACCGTGACAAATGCAGCGGGCACAGCCACCGAGACAAAGACCGATCTTGTCACAACAACCATGCCCTCCCCGCCCGTTGCCGGCTTCTCCGCAGATACCGTGACCGGAAGTGCCCCGTTAAAGGTCACTTTTAGCGACGAATCTTCCGGCTATGTCACGGACTGGGCATGGGACTTTGGTGACGGGGACACGACAAATGCCACCAAACAGAACCCCCTTCACAAATATGTGACACCGGGCAAATATACAGTGAATCTCACCGCATCGAATGCTGGTGGCAGCAACAGTGCGGTAAAGACTGAGTACATTACCATTGGAGAACCAAGTACCGTCCCGGTCGCAGACTTCTCTACGAGCGTAACCTCAGGAACTGCACCCGTAACCGTGGCATTCACGGATAAGTCGGTTGGCACAATAACCAGCTGGGCCTGGGACTTCAACAACGATGGCGTGACAGATGCGACCGCGCAGAACGCCACATATACCTATACCCTCTCGGGCACCTATACAGTCAACCTCACGGTCGCCGGCCCGGGCGGATCGAACAGTGCCGTCATGACCGATCTCATCTCAGTAGCATCGACCAACGCAGATCTCAAAGTCACGGGGGTTACATCACTTGCCCCCCGAACGGTCAATACCGTTACGGCAACCCTCAAGAACATTGGGTCAAGCGATGCCGGGGCGTTCAAAGCCAATTTCACTCTTGACGGCAACACGACAACATTCGATATTACCTCGCTTGCTGCGGATGGTACCACAACGATAAGTGTCACCGATCCGGTAACAAGCCGCAAACTGGGCAACACCGTCCCGCTCACCATCACGCTTGACACGGAACATGCCATTGCCGAAACCAATGAGACCAACAATGTTTACTCAACACCGGCAAAGGTCATCAGGAGCGGGAGTTACTACCAGGGTGGCCGGTCCTACAGTGGTTACGATATTGAGACCGGGAACTACACGGAAGGACACATTGCCGTTAAATATGCTCTGGGTTCCGGCTACCAGACCGGTGGTGGATGGTATTCCACGACAGCGCAATGGACTGCTGATGCCCTCCCCGTCCCGACCGATGCAACCATCCGGGCAGCACGGCTCTACCAGTCCTATACCTGGAGTGACAACGGCAATCCCAATTTCACGGTCCAGTTCAACGGCAACACCGTTGAGCAGGTTGCATTCTATGGTGACGGGACTGCCGACAACACGGATGTTGACGATTATAACGGGCAGGCAATCTACGATGTGACGCCGTACTTCAGCAAGACGGGCAACACGGCCATCATCAACGCAGAAGCGCCAAAGGGCGGTCTCTACGGCGCAGTCCTTGTCGTTGTCTACGAAAATACCAGCGAACCATACCGGAAGATCTGGCTGGACGAGGGATCCGACAGCCTCAATGCGGCAACCACCGGGTACGCCATGTTCGGCAATGTGACCACTGCAGGGGCCTCCTCCGCAAAGATGACCACCATCCTCCCCTCCGGTGGCGACAACGCCCAGGGCAGCATTCTCTTCAACGGGCAGACTGCAGCACTCAAAGGAACCGGTGGCAGTGATCCCGGGTATAAGTATTACGAGGTCACCAGCGCCCTGCAGGACGGCACCAATGAACTGGGTGTAGTATGCGACGGGTACATGAACCTTGCCACCGCGATCCTGGAACTCACCTACGAGGCACCCCCCGCCACCTCGTTCTCCGCAAACGCAACATCCGGTGCCGCACCGCTGCCCGTCCTGTTCACGGATGCCTCGTACGGGGCAACCGTCTGGCAGTGGGACTTCAACAACGACGGCACCATCGACAGCACCGACAAGAACCCGGTGTACACCTACACCGCGGCCGGGACGTTCACGGTGAACCTCACCGCAACGAACGCGTACGGCTCTGCTACGGAGTCGAAGACCGCATATATTACGGTCACCGGGGCAGAGGCAACCTCCGGCCCGGTCGTGGCATTCTCCGCCACCCCCGTGAGCGGTACATGGCCGCTCGCCGTCCAGTTCACGGACGAGAGCGCCGGGACCATAACCGCGCGGTCGTGGGACTTCGGCGACTACAGCACGCCATCGGCCGAGCAGAACCCGCTCCACACCTACACCACGGCCGGCACGTACAACGTGACCCTGTCCGCCACCAGTGCGGACGGGACCAACACTACGGTTAAGGAAAACCTCGTCACGGTCAGCCCGGTCACCGGGTCGCGGCTCCTGCTGACCGATGCGAAGAACGGCACCGTCTCCGGTGACCTGTACGTGGGTTCGTTCCAGCCGGTGCCGTTTGCCACCCAGCCCACCAGTGATGATGTGACTGTACGGGACTTTGACCAGCGGTTTGCAATCCCGACGTTCACGAACATCCAGTGGGCCCGCCTCTACGTCAACGTCTACTCCGGTTCCGGGTCCGCCAACTGGCCCTCCCGCACCACGATCTCGCTCGATGGTAATGGTGATGGAACCTACGAGACC
>NZ_JAJRCG010000008.1 GCF_028679125.1 Methanoregula sp.
GATCTCGGCAACGCTCATGTTGAGCATCCGCATGTACTCCTCCTTGGGGAGGAGTTTTGCCTTCCGCACCCGCATCCTGGTGCACACATAGATGTACGGTGCTGAAATATTCACACCCATACGTGTGCCCCCTTACCCGAACAGGATATCCGACGCATCCTTTAACCCGGATTCCCACACCTTCGCTAAGAACGTGCGGTAGCTGTAATCAATCTGCAACTCTGCCCCTTCACCTTCGACAAGAAGACCGCCGTCAATATTGACGGGGTTGCCCAGCCTGAACCCTGCAAACGCCGGGTTTTCTGCAATAACCGCCTTTGCGGCTGCAACATCCCGGGCATTGCAGTAGATCGTTCCTGCGGGGATCTCCTTCTTTGCCTCGGTGAGGAGTTTCTTGATCGCTTCGCGATGGAAGCTCTCAGGGAGGGCAGCGATATCCTTCCGTGTGGCTTCGTATACCTGGTCCAGCAGTGCTTTCTGCGTGTTCAGGAGCTCGCGCTTGACAAGGAGGTTGGCAGCGGAAACGTCCTGGCTCACGAGGTGAGCGGACTGTTTTGCTGACTCCTCTTCAGCGACAAGCTTGATCTCGCCGGCCTTCTTGTTGGAGGCGGCGAGGATCTGGTCGACGTCCAATTTGGACTCTGCACGGATCTTATCTGCTTCTTTTCTGCCGTTTTCCCTGATCTCTTCAACTACTGCTTCCAGTCCCATTGTTCTCTCCTTAGAAGAGCAGCAGGAGACCGACGACGAGACCGAAGATAACGATTGTTTCAGGGATAACGGTGAAGAGGAGACCGAGACCGAAGAAGTCCTTGTTCTCGGCGATGGCACCGACGGCTGCTGCGCCGATACCCATCTCGGCGACACCCGTGCCGACGCCGGTAAGACCGACGGCGAGCCCTGCGCCGATTGCCTTCATTCCCATCTGCGATGCCTGGATCGATGCGAGATCTGTTGTTGCTACTGCTATTGCTTCAACTGCCATAATTTATTCCTCCGTAAACTTGCGTTTCATTCCGAATGGAACGTACCTGATGCCTCCACCCTTGTAGAACTTGGTGAAGAATTCGACATAGTGCAAACGAATTGAGTGGAGCCCGCCACCCAGAAGTCCCAGTGCGATATTGAGGGTGTGACCGAACAGGAATATCACCAGTCCGACAACAATCATCACAATACCGACAAGGGAGAGATCTGCCATACCGGGGTTGATGAACATCCCGATGGCCATGTAGTTGACGACCATTGCGATGGCGACCGAAGAGAGGCCGACCGCAACGAGACGTGCATAAGAAAGAACGTGGGAGATGATCGTGGGCAACTCGATCACTTCAAGGACGGAATCCCATGCGATGCAGATAACGCCGCCAAGGATGAGCGCCCCCCCGATGAATGTGCCAAGGTTGAACCCTGCTGCAATGACCGGAAGACCGGTAAGGTCGAACATATACGGCATTACAACATTGGACCAGATAGCGATGAGAATACCCCACATGACGGCAAGCCAGCCGAAGTTGGCGACAACCGCCTTGATGCGGTGGATGCCATGGTCCTGCTTTGCATGGTTGTACATGCCAAGACCCCGCCCGAGCGAGATGTGCAGGATACCTATCCAGATGGCCATGATCATCAGTGCGGGAATTGCCGGTCCGTGACCGCCGGCTTCCGTTGATCCGATGAGCAGGTGCCTGCTGAACATAAGGGATTCGTAGTGCTCGATCGGGTTAACCGCCCCTGCGAAACCACAAATCCAGCCTACGAGCTGCGAGAACTTGAACCCGAGGAACTCGTTGAAGAGTAACCCGAAGATGATACTGGAGATACTGGCGTTCCGGAACACGGTCAGTAACTTCTGGCCGTCTTCACCCTTCATCATCTTTTTCAGGCCGAAGTACAGGGCAAGGAAGATCAGGCCGTACCCGACATCCCCTACAATGAGACCGAAGAAGATCGGGAACACGATGGCGAGCATCAGTGTCGGATCCACTTCGGTATACTTGGGCCGCGAATAGATGTCCATCAGCATCTGTGCGGGCTGGGCGAACTTCGGGTTGTTGTACTCCACGGGTACTGCGTCGTGTTCCAGGTCCGTGGGCAACGTGGTGACATATACCTTGCCACCGGTCACCTTCGTAAGTGCCGCGCTGATTTCATCCACCTTGTCCGAGGGAACCCATCCTTCGGCAATGAAGGTCTGTTTCGTTGTCGCAAACCGGAGCGGTGCCTCGGTCTGTTCCACTTCCGCCTTCAGGTACTCCTCGCAGGCTACCAGGAACCCGGCGTGCTGCTGTTTGACAGCGTCCAGTTTCGCGTTGGTGTCTGCGATCTCTTTAGACAGAGCCGCGATCTGCCCGGTATAATAATCAATACGTGCCTGCGGGGCACCGGACTCAACAGGGATCGGGACCGACTGGAACGCCGCTTCCTGCAACGCCCGCTCGACCTCACTCCGCTGCCCGGCCGGGACAACGGTGACAATGAACGTCTTCTCCTTTCCCTTCGAGATGTGCATCTCGTTCGGGACGGAGAGCGTTACTTCCCCGGTCACGTAGCCGGCGTATACGGTGAATCCCGTATATCCCCGGTACAGCTCAAGATCCACCGGGATACTGACGAACGGTGTGATCTCGGCTATCTTCTGTTCGAACTCCTTCTGCTTGGTGTCAAGTTTCGAGCGTTTCTGGGTGAGTTCCTCAACTTCCCGTTCAAGAACCGGAAGTTCCCGCTCGATCTTTGACCTGAGTTCGGTGCGCGGACATGCCTGTGCAGAATCCATGTCGTCCCCGTTGATGGAGACGGCATTCTCGATCGCCCGGATCTTCAGCAGATCAACGGACGCTTCGCTTGCTCCCGAAAGAGGCGAGCCGATCTTAAAGCCCTCATAACCCTCCGCCCCGCCTTCCACATATTCCTCGATGTGGAACAGGTTGTGGCGGTAGAGCTCCGCAACAACAGGACCCATCTGGTCCCGGGATGCGGCGATGAGGAGCCGGCTCATCTGCTTAGGCTTTAACATGCAGCTGCTCCTTAAACCGCAAAACCAGCAGCTGCACTGCCTTGGAAAGGTTCTGTTCGCCTTTCGTCTTCAGTGCTGCTGCGCGCTGATTGCCACTTTTTATGATTTCAGCGTGCTTAAGTGCCGCCTGGTGCCGTGCTTCTTCCAGTTTCAGCTTTTTGTATTGTTCTGCATTGCTCTGCGCCTTGGTTACCAGATTATCCGCTTCGAGCTCGGCCTGGGAATGCTTGAACTTCTTCTCTTCCTGGGCCTTGCTGATTGCAGACTGGTATTCTTCTTCAGCTTTTTTAATGTCTTTTAGGACCTCAGTCTTCATCCAACCCTCCTCTCACGGCAAGTACAATAATGGGTGAAAAATGCCATATATGTATTGCGTTTCTGCTGGAAGGGAAAAAACAGGATATTACAGGGTCTTTTTCAGCAGGCAATTGATATATATCGATATTTTTGATCCGCCCGTACCTGTCTGAACAGGCTGATAATCAGAGAAGGAATCAGGATAGAATGGTCTCCATCCGGTATTTCACGTAGCGGTGGGATGCCCCTGCCGGCAGGCCGTTTATCTCCACACCCTCCGGGTGCGCTTTGAGTACGGTTCCCGCCAGTTCGTCGCTGGAACAGACCAGGTGCTGTTCCGGGTGGGTGCCCCGGCGAATCGTGCAGCTTGTCGTGATCAGCGGGCCGACCGAGACCAGGTAGGAGAATCGCTTCGATCCGGGATGGTCTTTGGGGAGGACTATCAGGGGCATGTGATAGGTCCGGACAAACTCGGCGAGCATGATTGCAGGTTCGATGGCCCCGCCTTCCGGTGCCGAGACCGCGATAATGTCTGACGGCTCGATGGTCTGGCTGTATTCCCTGTCCGGCGTCTCGATGCGAAGGCCGAACAGGGCATTTGCCTTTACAGCCAGTAAAAAAGAGCGGGTGCCGGAGATGAGCAGGAACTCATCCCTGAGCGGCACGATCATGGTATCAGAGTGCCGTCACGTTATCGGACTGGCAGCTGGCACAGATCGGTTTCTTGCTGATGCTCTCGAACTTCTCGCCGCAGTCATTACAGCGGTACTTCTTCCCCTGCACCCGTTCATCAAAATTCAGGTCCCCGGTGGGGCCGCCACCAACAGTGCACATGTATCTGTCACCTCAGTATCGAAATCTTCATGCGAGGGCTTAATGGTATCTGCTACGGGGTGCGGGAGTTGCCTGAACAGCGTCTTTATGCAAATTGCACCAGGACAACGTTGAACGTGATGAGCGTAATAATCAGGAGTACACATGCGTGTTTAACCCCTGCTGCAACGGATGATTCTCCCATCTGCCCGGCAATAAGACCGGAGAAGAGCGCCTGCATAAGGCAGGCATGGTACAGAATCCGGTTGAATGATGCAAGAGGGATGGTACCGATTCCTGAGAGCATCCCGGATGATGATATCCCCGACGAGGTGATATTCGTGAGAAGCGGGAGGAACTGCGTTGTCAGCACAGCCACAACGAACAGGAAAACGAAGAATGACAGGTATACAATCGCAGTATAGATGAACATCTCCGAGATCCGCTCCCTCTTGAGGGCCTCGCTCATCTTTGCATCGCTGGAAGCAATCGAGAGCACCTCGCTGATCTGGCCGCTCATCTCGCTCGCTTTCGTGATCAGGGTCACCGTGCGGGCAATGGCCGGGGTACTGATCCGTTCCTCGAACCGCATGAGCGCCTCGGTGAAATTTGCACCCCAGTCCATGTCCCGCTTGATCCGCCGGATCTCGTAGCTGAGCAGCCCGAGGTTCGTATTCACCATGATGGCAATCGCCTGCGCAATGGTGAGCCCGACCTGGTTGATGCCAGACAACCGCTCAAGAAAATCCGGGATCATAGACTGGATGCCCTCGACTTTTCGGGACCAGATAATGTGGAAGATCGCATACGGGACCATGATGATCAGGAGGGCAATGATAATGTGGTCATCGACAACGCCAAGGTACACATCAACGTCTTTGTACAGGGGCACCCTCAGGAAAACGGATACGATGTACAGGGTCGCGATGGGAACAGTGATGTACAGGGTGTGATTCACGTTGGTGATGAAACTGTCCATGGGGTGACGGATATGGTTGACCAGCGACCGGATGCGGTCATACTTTTTCAGCTGCTGGACCTGCTGCTCCTCGTCCTTCTTCTCAACGATGAATACATCCGGGTAGGCATGCAGCCATTTCTCAGACGTAAAACGCTCGGTCCTCTCAGCCCTGATCGAGATGAGATCAATGAACACGATGAAGATCAGGGATCCTATGGGCAGGATCGCATAGGTGACCAGGGATAACTGGAGAACCGCCGATCCCCCGGTCATCCCCATCACGACCATGATGATGATAAGGAAGAGCGGGCCGGCAACAAAGAGGGTGACATAGGCCTCGGCGACAAGGGAGAGAACGGTCAGGAACTGCTTCTGTTCGAACCGCGCCTCTTCCTGGTACAGCCGGACCCGCAGCGAGAGGAACTCCGCCATGTCCCCGCCGCTCTCGATAACCGACAGGAGATCTTCCAGGAAGATCTTGAGTTTTTCCGAAGGCGTGGTCTCAGAAAGGTGGCGGATGGCAGTGACCACATCGTACCCGAAGAAATCGGCATCCCTCACGATCTGGCGGAACTCCAGGGCTACTTCACCGTAAATATCCACCCGGTCCGACAGGGCCCGGAAGATAGGCATCAACTGCGACCCGCCTTTCTGCATCGCGTACATATACGCAACCGCATTATGGAGTGTCAGGTTGATCTTGATGGAACGGTTGTTTTTCTCGATGCCCGGCAGTTTCATGAGGAGACTGTACCCGGCGTACAGACCAATACAGAAGGCGAGTACGAGGAGGAACACCATGATGTACCCGATGGGATAGATCACATCGAAGATCACCGGCATCTGGAGATCGAACACGTTTACTATCCCGATCTTCCCGTTCACCACGGGCAGGGGCAGGAAGACGCTGATAAAAAATGCGATGAGGGCAAAGAGGATGCCCGTCAGGGCAGCGAACTTGAAGGATCGCCAGATATACTGCTCCGGGGTCATGCCGAACCGTGCAGAGATCATATCGGCATGGAGCTGGCTGTACCTGACGGGATCGCGCTTTATCCACCGGTAAATTAAGTTTCTGACCATTACCTGATTACCCTGCGGAGGTCTTCGCTATGGGAGACGACATTCTTTGCATCGATGTGGTATGCGTGGAAGAGCGAGGCAACTGAGATATAATCCCTGATACCCTGTTTCTGCATCGCCATCAGGATCGATTTGCGTAGATCGATCTCCTGCTCGAGCTGTTCGCGTGACCAGCCCCGTTTCTCGGCGATATCCGCATATACCTGGGACCTGCCGGTATACCCTGACGTGTCGTGGACGGGATCGTAGATGAAGACGTTGTTGACCCGGAGGTTTCCGGTCGAGGGATCGATTCCGGCGATCTCCACGATCTCCTGCGCACGGCGGACCCTTTCGGTCCCGTGATAGATCAGTCCCTGCACACTGATGATGTTTAACGCCTGCATCATGTTCCGCGGAACGTTCAGCGGTTCGCTCTCAAGCCGGTGGATGGCAGCATCGACGCTGCCCCCGTGCATGGTGGAGAACGTGGTGTGGCCGGTGTTCATTGCCTGGAAGAGGGTCTGCGCCTCGGGACCCCGGACTTCCCCGACAAGGATGAACTCGGGCCGCTGACGCATGGCAGCCCGCAGCAGGTCGAACATGTTGATCGCATTCCCGCCTTCGGTCAGCGCTTCCCGGGTGACACTGGCGATCCAGTTGTCATGGTACAGCGTGATCTCACGGGTATCCTCAATGCTGACGACCTTGGCCACCGGGGGGATGAAGAGGGAGACCGCGTTGAGGGAGGTGGTCTTGCCCGATGCGGTTCCCCCGATAAAGATCAGGCTCTTGTTGTTCTCGATGGCCAGCCAGAAATAGACCAGCTCGTCTGCATTGAACGTGCCGATCTCCATGAGTTCGATGGGGGAGAATGGCTCTTCCCTGAACTTACGGATGGTGAACGATGTGCCGCGGGTCGTCACCTCTTTCCCGAAGGTTAACTGCAGCCGGGACCCGTCCGGGAGGGTTGCATCGATCATCGGGGAACCGGTAGAGATATGTTTGCCGGATCGCTGGGCGAGCGTTATCGCAAGCGAGTTGAGGATCTCGGCCTCGAATATGATATTTGTCTTGATATTCCGGAATCTCCGGTGGTACAGGAATAGCGGGATCCGGGTCCCGTCGCAGGAGATATCTTCCAGTTGGGGGTCCTTCATGAGAGGATCGAGACGAGACCACCCGATATAGTTGCGGATCAGGAAGTACTGGATCTTAAAGAGCGTGGACTTCTCCAGTGTCAGCCCGTAATCATCGAGGAGTGCACGCATCTTCTCCAGGATGATGTACTTCCGGTCCTTCTTGATCTCATCGGAGGAGAGGATCAGTACATCCCGCAGGTCTTCATGCAGGCGTTCAAGCAGTTCATATTCAAAATCCGAGAGCGATGGTTCGAAGAGGAGATACTCGCTCTGGTTCGACTTTTTATTGTGCCCGATGATGACGAGCGAACAGCCCTGTTCCACCCAGTATTGTTCAACGAGATCGTAGGTATCGGGGAGACGGGCTTCAACAAGCGTGCCATCGCGCTCAAAATCGTATTCCTCGATCACACCCTTTCCGCTTCCTTTCAGCATGCTGATGAGATGGCGGAACGTTGATTCGGGTTTTTTCTGTACCGGCTGGGCGGGCTTTATCGGGAGAGTGATGTCCTGGTCCGGAACAGGTGATCCAACCGGTAGTGCGGAAGGGCCACATGCATCCGGTACCGGTGGTTTTTTTCCGGCAGATCGGTCTGCGGATTTGAAGAGATCCTTAATCCCCATGGTACGTGAACTCCACTCCGATAGTTACTGGTGTTCCCGGAGTATAATTCGGGAGACCAATCTATATAAGTATGTGTTATTCCGGTTCATTTCCGCCCGTTTTTTCGGAGGAGGATCTGCAACAACCGGGCCCGGTACTTCACTAAATGTGAACACGAACTAAGGGAAAGCGTAAGATCTCAACATACAGTGGGCGCCGGATAGGGTCACTATATGGCAAAAAAGCCAGCCGAATACTAAAACATCTTCCAGAACCATGGTGATCCGGAACCTGCTGACCATCGTCTCGCTCCTGTACAAGGATATCCGGGTGTCTCTCCAATGGCTTTTCCTGGCCCGTGTTCTCCGTAGTCCCAGAACGATTGACGAAGCGTTGTTCCGGTTTGATCTCATCCGGCTCTTCATCCGGGAAGGGATTTTAAAAAAACCCAAATCCGTTACTTTTGGTACGGTTCTTCGTTGTTTCAGATGATTGGGATGTGATACGGGTTGCTGACTATCCACTATTCGCATGGGAAATGTCAGAGACGTACGGGGTCCTCCAATTTGTCTGGATTGAGGTATTCTCCAGAGCAATTTTTTTCAAGCAGACTCTGCTGAAAAATTTTCAATCGCGATCATGAGGTGTTAGTTGGGGAGGCGATTGTAGGTTAATTAACCTACTGTAGGTTGTACAACCTACAATTTTTTGCGATGCCCGACGTGAGGTAATTTGCCGATCAACCAGACCCTGCCTGAAAAATTTTGAGCAGGGGGTGAGGGGGTGGTTGAAATTTTTTTTCCGGAGATCGATTGCGATGCGAATAATGGTGTAAATATTCATTCCGGTTTTTGGCTTGGTCGTGTACACTGCAAAGATTTACGAAGAAATTATAAGAGAAGTACTGGGGCCGGACAGATATATTTATCAGCGAATCCATGAGAGTTTTGTAACGACAGATTCTCACCGATCGTCACTGAGGCCGGATATGCAGGATTTTTTGAAGCAGAGAATGCCCACCGGGATCCCGTCCCTTGATCCCATCCTGGAAGGGGGAGTCCCTCCGGGCTCGCTGATCCTTCTCTTCGGGGATCTCGGTGCAGGGAGTTACGAATTCACGTACAGTTCGATCGTCAACTCGCTCAATCTCATGAAGGGGACGGTGGCGGTCGGAACGATTGTTCCAAAGGAGATCCGGTATATCACCTTCACCCGCATGAAAGAGGACGTCCAGCACGAGATCACCAGTTCATTCCGTGCTGACGGTCTTGAGGAACTCGTTAAGACCATCCGTTTCGATGACCTGTCCGACCTCTATTTCGACAACAGCGTTGTTCCCGATGAGTGGTACAGCCACAGCAATGTGATCACCCGTCTCCAGAAACGATCCAGCCAGGACAGTATCCTTCTTAAGCTGGCAAATATCATCGATGGCATCAGCCCCGGCAGCCTCCTCATCCTGGATTCCGTTACGGATGTTGCAAACCAGTCAGCGCTGCCGAACTTCTGGCACAACCTGACCGGATTTTTGCGGGGGTTGCAGCGGATCTCCAAACAGCGGGGGATCACCACATATATCCTGCTCAGTCGGGGGATCCTGGACTCCTCACAGGAGCGGGAGCTGGAGGATATTGTGGATGCCGTACTGCTCTTCAAATGGGAGGAGACGTCGGGTGCACGGAGGCAGCGGGTGATGTACTTCGAGAAGTTCCGCGGGGTCATGCCCCATCTTGAGGAGCGGGACCTGGTGAAATTTGCCGTCAGGATCTCTGCGTCCGGCGGGTTTGAAGTCAGTAATATCCGGGTGGTCATATGAGCAATGGGCGGATCAAGGTGGGCATTCCCGGGCTCGATGACATGCTTGGCGGGGGACTGATCCCGGGAAGCATCTGTTCGATCATCGGGACATACGGTACCGGCAAGACCACATTCTCCCTGGAGTTTATCTGGGACGGGCTGAAGAAGAAGGAGAATGTCATCTACATCAGCCTCGAAGAGCGGGAGGATCGTATCCTGAAGTACATGACGCTGAAAGGCTGGGATGTCGAGCCCTACCTGAACAAATCGCTCTATGTCATCAAGCTCGATCCCACGGATTTCAACCTTGCCAACAACCGGATCAAGAACGAGCTGCCCAAGCTCATCGATGAAGTGAAAGCAACCCGCGTTGTCATCGATCCTATCTCCCTGTTCGAGGATCTCTTCACCACGGATTTTGACCGTCG
Source organism: Methanoregula sp. (assembly GCF_028679125.1). Lineage (GTDB taxonomy): Archaea > Halobacteriota > Methanomicrobia > Methanomicrobiales > Methanospirillaceae > Methanoregula. The sequence goes on from NZ_JAJRCG010000008.1 coordinate 10,121, forward strand.
CCAGGAGATGTTCCGGTTCATCGAGGGGCTCCGCGACAAGAACTGCACCATCATGATGACCTCGGAAACCCAACCGGACAATGTCTTTGCGAGCCGCCATGGGCTCATCGAGTACCTGTCGGACACGGTGATTCTCCTCCGGTACGTGCGCCCGTCAGACCTGACCGATGTCCACCTCGCCCTTGAAGTGGTGAAGATGCGGATGTCCGCACATTCCCGGGAGATCAAGCCGTACGAGCTCCAGCAGGATCAGGTGCTGGTCTACTCGGAAGCGAATGTGTTCTGATTTTTTCCCGGGAAGGAACTCCTGAAATCTTTTTATTGCTCTCCGGGGTTTAAGCTCCCTCCGCGTGGGAATCCCCGACCCTTTTTTCGGGGTATTGGAGACGTAGATTTCACTCATTTGAGGGGCATTTCTGGCTCAAAAAAACGTCTAATTGTTGCCTTTTGGTTGATCCGGGAGGCGGTTTTCGGTGCTGGAGACTGGCCGGGGAAATGGCGGGGGGTCAGATCCGGAGGATTACCGGTTCATGACCGGCCATGCGGTGACAACAATTCCGTCAACACCATGGATCCCAATAAGGTTCATGGCAATGGAATCCACGTCAAGATAGCCCCCATCCGCTTTGCGTACACGGAACCCGAACGGTATCCCGGGTTTTCCTCCGTTCCGGATATGGTCAAATGCAGTGATGAAAGAGTTCCTGTCGTCCGGGTGAATGAAATCGCTGATGTGTTTCCCGATGAAAAAATGTTGAGGATACCCGAGGAGAAATGATGCTGAAGGGGGGTCATAGACGATCTGCCCCTCATAATCAACAATGCTAACAAAATCTGACGCTGTCTGGATCTGCCGGAGAAGACGGATCGCATTTTCTTTCAGCGCTCTCTTTACAACGGATTGTTCCACAGATTTGAGAATGATGTGAGATAATTCAGCGAACATGGCTTTTGGATCACCACTTTTCTGGAGATAAAATTCTGCGCCGTTTTCATATGCTATGATTGCCATCTCGTCGCGATCTTTTCCGGAAAACATGATGACCGGAAGTGTCGGGAATTTGTTATGGACGATCTTCAAGAATTCAATCCCGTCCATCACGGGCATCTGGTAATCGGATATGATGGCATCATACACCCGGGTATTGAGGATCTCCAGCGCCTTATCGGCCGATTCTGCGGTATCAATATGGAAGTGCCCCTTTGCTTCAAGAAACTGCTTGCTGATCTCCAGCAGAACCCGGTCATCATCAACGTAAAGGACTGATATCATCAGGACACCCGCACCACACGTTCAACGATCTTTCGGCTGCACCATTATCGCCGGTTATCTTCGGTTTTTTCAAACAGGGCCTGATCTATGATCCCATTTTTGCCAGAAAAAAATACGCCCGGAACAATCATACTGATTAAACAATTAAAATTCCTATAATATAATGTTTCTCTAAAACCTCTCTAGAATTGCAAAATGAATTAACATTTCCCCTGCATTCGTATATTAATGCCGTCTATACGGGGTAAACCAAAGGAACAAATTTCTTATAAATGTCCCCACGACCTGCTACTGAAAATTAACACTGCAATTGAGACGGGAAAATTTGCTTCAAGGAATGATATCATTACTGCGGCGTTACGCAACTATTTCGAGAGTCGCTCTATTGATGTTAAATCCCAGATCACCGAGTGGATGGATTCCGATGAAGGCAAAGAATACATGATCCGTATGATCAAGAGAGTCTTGGACACGAGTGAATAAAAAAACCACAAAAAGCCGATTGTATCGGGATTCAATCAATAATAATTCCTGATCTTCCAGACTTGCTCCGGTTGATCCATTATCTCTTCAGTCTTTACTCTCCCGATACAATTCACTATCTCATGGGGAGTCCCCGGGCCGGACCGGTCAGCGGGTTACAGGGAAACACGGTGACACGGGGAGGATTCGTCTCCCCCTCATGGCCATGTCAAAGTGAGCCCTCGCACTCTTTTTTACGGGGTTTTGAAACCTCAAAACCCCTTGAAAATTAATTGCTCGTAAAACACTCCGTTTGACAATCGGGGCCCATTTTAAAATATCGATTTTCTGATAGTCGCGTTTTTTGGCGAATTATAGCATGGGGATTTTAAAATACGGATATATTGCTGTTATTTCACTCATTTGAGGATCATTCTGGTCTCTGAAAAACGTCTAATTGTTGCCTTTTGGTTGATCCGGGAGGCGGTTTTCGGTGCTGGAGACTGGCCGTGGAAATGGTAGGAAGTCAGATCTGGTTCGGGGATTGGGGTAGCCTGCGCGGTAAGATAAACCCCGTTGAGCATAAATCATCATATCAGAAGGATTGGATCTCCCGTTACCGTGAGGTATCCCAGGTTCTCCTGGAATCTATTTCGCGGGGATCTCCCGACAGAGTCCCACGATCCCTCTCATCGTTCCCGCATGATCTTTGAAGATTGATATTGACCATTCAATCCGGATACGTTTTCCGGAGCGGGTGGCCTGAACCAGCGGACCTTTCCACATACCCCGTGATAAGAGTTGATCCATGATACCGGGGTTATGATCTTTTGTTGTATTGAACTGGAGGATGTCGTGAATGTCTTTTCCCATAACTTCACGGGATTTCCATCCGAACAACCCTTCCCCGGCACGATTCAGGTACGTGATCCGGAATTCCATATCGGTGGCTATGATGGCATCGTTCACCTGGTTTAAGAGGAGGGCCTGGTAATCTGCGGATTCTTTTGCCGCAACAAACTCCGTTATGTCCCTTCCCACTGCCTGGTACTCGATAATTTTTTCTGTTGCGGAGAAGAATCCGCGTATATTCCACCGCGTCCAGCGGATCTCACCCTCTTTTGGGATCATCCGGATTTCAAGGGTAATGACCGGGTTTGACTTGTTGATGCCGGAAAAATACTGGTGAAACAATGGTTGATCTTCCTTAACAACCCTCATCAGGAACTCGGTACCGATGATTTCATTTTTTGGCTTGTTGAAAAACGATGCAAATGCTTCATTGACAAAGACATAGGTGCCATCCGGCCGGAACCGGGAGATCATCTCGGTCTGGTCTTCTACAATGGCAGAACAGATTGCTTCGTGTTCTTTCAACTCCCGTTCCGTGCGTTTGATTGTAGTAATATCACGCATTGATTCGATGGCACCAATCACCGTGCCCGTGGCGTCGTATAAGGGAGAGGCGGTTCCCCACAGGTAAAGGCCATCCGGGTTGAGATAGGTCGAATAGGTTTCAGCAATGAATTTATTGCCATCTCGTTTGCAGTAGTAATATTTCGGGGGGATATCCTGATCGGGTTTCAGGGCAAAATCAATCAGGATCGGTTTGCGGGAACCGTGGATCGCCAGGGAGTATTCGAAATCCCCCAGACCCATGATATCCGGTGACATGATTCCTGTCATTTCTTCCATTGCCCGGTTCCAGGCAATTACACGACTTTCGGTATCGATCACAAAGGTGGCGTCGGGCAGGAAATTGATGATATCTGCGAGTTTCTCTTCCGATTTCCGTACTTGTTCAACATACTGTTTCTGCTCGGTTTTATCACGGAAATACCATATCCGGCCATAATAGGTTTTGTCCGGGCCAACCATCGGCGCCGAGTACCGGTCAAAGCACCGGCCGTCCCGGAGGAGGATCTCGTCCCGGACAATCCGTTTGTGATCAGTAAAGATATCTTCAACCTTTTTACCAAACTGGACCGGATCGACAATCTGATTGTTGACATAATCAAGAACGCTTACATCATCCTTCTTTTCAATAAGTTCTTTTGGGACATCCCATATCTCGACAAACCGCTGGTTGTAGGAGATGATTGTCCGGGTTTCATCAACGATAAGGATACCATCGATCGTTGTTTCGTTCTGCGTGGAAAACAGGATATTCTGGAATTTCAGGTCCGCTTCCGCCTGTTTCAGGTAAGTAACATCGTTACCGATGGAAAGTATGCACTTCGGGATGCCCTTTGTATCGCGGATGTATTTGCAGGCCCAGGAAATCCAGACGAGTTCCCCGTTCTTTTTTATATTCTCATTCTCAAACCGGGTGAAACCGGCAGGGTTCAGTTTCAGCTCCTCCAGGAGCTCGCTTACCTGTTTCCCGGTTGAATGTTCTGAAGGGACGATGGTATCGTAAATACTCTTCCCGAGAACTTCGTTTTCCGTCCAGCCAAAAAAAGCCTGTGCAAATTCATTGAAAAATTCAATGTTGCCTTTAATATCCATCTTGAGAATGATGGTGTTGGCATTCTGGACCAGTTCGCGGTATTTTATTTCACTTGTTTTCAGTTCGGTTCGTATTTTTTTGTAGTTCGATATCTCTTTTTTGAGCTGCTCATTGGCTGAAACCAGTTCTATCGATCGTTCATCGACAAGCTGTTCAAGATGCTGGCGGTGAAGATGCAGTTCGGTGACATCTTCACCGATCACCGTGACACCATGGTCCCCGGACTCAAAAAGGGTTGGAATGAACTTCAGCTGTAAATAATAATCTTTTTCTTTTACCGTCCGTTTGATATTCAGGGTGCTGCCTGTTGAGGAAATTGCTTTCTGGATATGTTCGAGGATGACCGTATCGATATAGTGCCCGAGGGGTGAATAGTCAATCCTGTAGCCGATCAGGTCTGATTTTTTTAGGAGAAAATAATCGAGCAGGACATTGTTGGCATCAATGATCCTAAGGCTGTCATCCACCACGACAAGGAGATCTGAAGAAAAATTCAGAATTGTCGATATCGGCACCCTCTGGCAGGGGTAATAAACCTTGGAGGGGCCATGGGCACGCATCTCTGCGTCGCCCGCTGCAACCATCATATTCAGGTATTTCGAGGTGGAAATCCGGTTCAGGTTCAGCATCCGGGCGATTTCTGCAGTAGTCAGCCCTTTCTGGCACGTTTTCAATATTTCTCGGATCCGGTCAATTTCAACACCGGTGTTATCCATCAGTAATCAATTCTGTTTAAGATATGTAAACTTTATGCGATTATCAAATGGTTTGACAGATGTGATATGTGAATGTACAAATATTTAAATATCCATTTAGTCATATTGTCATTCTATCAGCATAATTGTACAATAATGAGGTGTGTTATATCATGGAAGAGGATTTTTCAAAAATTCAGAGGCGGGCCGAAGCATTATTCGGCCACAGTCCTTACCCGACCATTCTCTGGAACACCAGTCTGAAAATCGAGGATGCAAATGCTGCATTGCTTACCCTGACCGGTTTTGATCGCGACCGTGCTTTGTCGATGACGGTCAAGGATTTCAATGTGGTATCCTCGTCTGGAGAGGGATTTGAAGAGGCAAAAAAATTCAAGCATAATGTCACCGGTGAGACAACGTTCAATTTCCCCACCGGGAAAAAAACCGTCGTCCGGCATGTCGTCCCCCTGCTGGACCAGAAAGGGGCAGTCGAGAATTTCCTCACCATCTACCAGGATATCACCGAGGAACGGCATAAAATTGAAATGATCGAGAAAAATGAGGCCAAGTCTAAAAAGGTCTATGCATATATGCAAAGCGAAGTAGACCGGCTCGCGATCGAATATGGAAAAGCTGCAAAGGGTGACCTGACTGTTCATTATGACCTCTCTCCCCCGGATGAGGATACCCAGGCAGTATATACCATAACAAAAAAACTACAGGATGCGGTACGAGGTATCATCCAGAGTCTACGGATCAGTATTGGGGATGTCGATACCCGGATGCAGGACCTGACATCGACCGCCCAGAATACCTCCCGGAGCATCGAAGAAGCCTCAAAGGGCGTGCAGCAGATTGCGGTTAACTCGGGAAAAGTCAGCGACAACTCGCAGAAAGTTGCTCAGGGATTCGAGCAGATCACAAAAGCGATGCAGGACATGAGTGCCGCAGTCGAGGAAATTACCTCCAGCATGGAATCAGTTTCCAACCTCTCAAAGGAAACAGACGATCTCGCCCTGAAAGGTGCCGGACTCGCTGGCGATGCACAGAAAAGCATGGGAGAAATTGCCGGTACCTCTGCGCATGTCCACGAGATTGTGCTGGACGTAGAAAAACAGATGGGGGAGATCACAAAAATCGTGGGAATCATCCGGGACCTGGCAAACCAGACCAATCTCCTCGCATTGAATGCGGCCATCGAAGCCGCCCGTGCGGGTGAAGCCGGCCGGGGATTTGCGGTCGTGGCAACGGAAGTGAAATCGCTTGCCCAGGAATCGCGCAACTCTGCGGAACGCATCGAAGAGATGATTGCAACCTTAAAAAAGAGCACCCAGAATGCGTCCACTGCTATGGGAGAAAGCAGAAGCGTGGTGGACAAAGGACAAAAGATGGTCACCGAGACGGTTGAGTCATTCAAAAAGATTGCCGAAGCCATTGACAAGGTGGCAAAGAGTGCATCAGAAGTTGCTGCGGCAACCGAGGAACAGGCTGCAACGACCGAGGAAGTCACGGCAAGTATCCACGAGATCGGGGAACTCGTTGACAGGACTGCAAAAGAAGCCACCGACTCTGCTGCTGCCACTGAAGAATCATCAGCAGCGCTCGATGAGATTACCCGTATGATCCAGAACGTCGAGACGATCGCGAACGAGGTAACAGCCGCGAACAAAAAATTCAAGATCGCGTAGCCCGGGTGTCTGTTATGGCGATAAAAACAGAAAAAGAACCGGCAGCGGAAGCCCGGGATGTAACCCCGGTAAGACAGAAAAACCGGACGGGCTCGATCCAAGTAGTAATATTTGCCCTTGGTGAAGAACAGTTTGCTATCGATCTTTTCGATGTAAAAGAGGTTGTTGAATATACCACGATCACCAAGCTCCCCAATGTGCCTGCCTATATCCGGGGTATCATCGATCTCCGGGGCGAGATCACGACCATTGTTGATCTCAAACACCGGCTGAACATTACCGCGGGCAATACCGTGGCAATGGATACTTCACGGATCATCGTGCTTGACGATAATATCACCCGCTCAAAGATCGGGATTCTTGTGGACGATGTTACTTCGGTATCCACATTTGAGGAGGGGCAGGTCGATTATACCTCCGCTTCCGTGAGCAAGGAGGATACCGCGATCATCGGGATCATCAAGAAGAGAGTGAAGATCCAGGACCGGGAAACAAATGAGTTGATCATCTGGATCGATGTCAAACAATTGCTCAACGATATTGACGCTGCATTGTAATGCAATCAATCGACCTCAATTTTTTTAAAAAAGACCTGTACTAAAGACATGGCCTGATTTATGTGATACCGCATGACAAAAATCTCTGTATTGTATGTAGATGACGAACCTGCGATGCTGGAACTGACCCGCATCTATCTTGAACGTTCCGGATTATTATCACTCACAACCATCGATTCTGTGAAAAATGCCCTGGACATATTAAAAACGCATTCGTTCGATGCGATTGTTTCTGACTATCAGATGCCGGACAGAGATGGCATCGAATTCCTGAAAATCGTACGGGAACGGTATGATGGCATACCGTTTATCCTGTTTACCGGAAAAGGACGGGAGGAGGTAGTAGTGGAGGCTCTGAACTCCGGTGCAGATTCCTATCTCCAGAAAGGCGGAAATCCTGGTGCGCAGTTTGCTGAACTGGAGCACAAGATCAAGACTAATGTGAAACACCGTAGGAATCACCTGGCATTGTGCGAATCGGAGAAAAAATACCGCCAGCTGGTGGAGAATGCACAGGAAAGCATATTCATTATCCAGGACGAAAAAGTCATTTTTTATAACCCGAAATTTTCCGAGTTTATCACTGCCAGCGGGTTTACCTCTGAAGAAGTAGTATCGCAGTCATTTTTCAACCTTATTCACCCGGAAGATCAGCCCATCCTGCGCGAAAGGTACCAGAAAAGGATAGATCAGGATGTGAGATTTCCACGGTACCCGTTCAGAGTGATAAACCGCAAGGGATCGATCCGCTGGTGGGAAGCCGATGCGATCAGGATTATCTGGAACAACCATCCTGCTACCCTGAATTTTTCCCGGGATGTCACAGAAGAATACCATCTGCGGGAACGAGTGAAAGAAAGTGAATGCCGGTACAGGGAGCTTGTGGAATCGCTGCCGAAAACCGTGATCGAACTTGATGAACGGTTTAACGTCGTCTTCATGAACCGTGCAGGGCGGGAAAAATTTGGGTATACCTGTGTAACAGATACTACGCTGATATCAGCGCTGGATCTGGTACACCCGGATGAGCGGGCCCGTATTAACGATGCCTACCTGCAGACCCTCAAAGGAAATTTTCCTCTTGCTCATGAAGTGACCGCCCGGAAAAGTAATGGGAGCACGTTCCCGATGGTTGTCTATATCACACCGATTCGCAGAAATGACTCGATTGGTGGATTCCGACTGGTCTGTGTCGATGTATCTGAATTCAAAAAGTTACAGGAAAAACTGGAGCAGACCAATACCAAGCTGAACCTGATGTGTAAAATTACCTGGCATGATCTCACCAATAAATTGACCGCACTCCGGGGGTATCTTGAACTGCTGAAGAGGCTGACGACTGATGAGAAGGCTTCTGAATATTTACAAAAAAGCAGTACTATTGCAGGAATTCTCCAGGACCAGATAAGTTTTACCAGAACGTACCAGGATATCGGGGTACATGATCCTGAATGGCAGAGGGTAAACACGGTTATTACACAGTCCTGTGCAAAACTGTCCCTTGAGAACATCCGACTCACCGTGGATGTACAAAATATCGAGATCTATGCCGATCTTCTTCTGGAGAAAGTGTTTTACAATCTTTTTGACAATTCCCTGCAACACGGGGGACACGTGACGGAAATAACAATCTCCTGCAGAAATGCCGGAGAGGATCTCATCCTCTCCTGCGAGGATAATGGAATTGGTATCTCCCCGTACGATAAAGAACACCTGTTTACATGTGGCTATGGAAAGCATAACGGGCTGGGCTTGTTCCTGATCCGGGAGATTCTTGGTTTCACTGGCATATCGATTTCAGAGAGGGGTGAACAAGGCAGAGGAGCCCGGTTCGAGATCGTTGTCCCGAAAGGAAAGCACCGGCTTGCATCTGATAACCTGCAATCAGTTGGCGGGAAAGTAACGTCGTAGATTTTTTTAACATCCTTTTTTTCAGGTGTGGCCCGTAATCACCATTGCCCAAAAATACTTTTAATAAATTATATATAGTCAACCTTCAAACGTTGACATATGCTTCTGCCCGTGGATGAAAAACAGTTCGCGTTCTGGAAGATGCGTCGCAGCGGGACACCGAACATTACGATTGCCAATCTGCTCGGCATCTCCCGGCAGGCCGTCTCCAAGGCGCTGCTTGCCATGGACGGGAAGATCGAATCGGCACTCCGCGATATGGCGCAGTCAAACCAGATCGCGATCGATGCGATCAATACCGAGCGGGGGATCCTGCTCGGCCGGTCGGTACCGCTCCAGATCCCGGCACTTATCTTCATCTCTGAAAAGCACGGGATTCAGGTGTGGTACGATCATGAAGGCGACTGCGGCACGTGCCAGCGGTATACCGGGTGCATCGAGCTGCTCTGGGATTATGCAGCCGAGCTTGGCATCAGGATCGAGAAGACCGCCGATCCAACGAAAATGGCAGAAGAACTGTTTACCAAAGTGAAGGCGATGATATGACATTCGATTTTTCAGAATCAATCCGGAAATATCTGGCATGGTGCCCGAATTCTGATGCACGACCTTTGCGCACAGTACCACCGGTACTGGCAACACCCCCGATCACCCTTAACCCTGCCCAGCCGGATGGCGGAGCCGGGGGATCCGGACGGATCGACCGCGGGATCAGGATGACAACCGGAAGTATAAGGTTCCTGTTCAGGAACAAACGGTTGCTCTGGTTCTCACTCCTTTTAGGCCTGGTGATGATCTTCAATCTCGCGTCGAGCACGTATCTCCAGCTCATCTCCGGCAGCTCGCTGTATCCGGGAGCGGACCTTGTTGCCATTCCAACGTCAGTCATGATCGCACAGGGCTCGATGCCCTGGATTGCCCTGACATTCATCATCAGCTTTGTCAATGCCCTGCTGACGTACTATCTTCTGGCAGCGCTGATAGCATCGGTCTCGCTTATCCTCTCGGGCCGTGATGCAACCATCGGCGACGGACTGAAACATGCCGCTGGTTGTGTGCGGCCGCTTGTCAGCTGGGCGGCGATCGCGGCAATCATCGGGACCGCGTTCCTGTTCTTCATGCAAGCTTCGATGGCAACGAGCGGAACAATCGAAAACCTTGGCATATTGTATATCGCCATGGCATTCGGGGCATGTTTCTATGCTCTTACTCTCTTTATTGTCCCGGTCCTCGTCCTTGCCGACAAAGACCTGATCGCTGCGATCACGGAATCGGTTTCCCTGTTCAGGCATATGTGGGGAGAGGTCATTGTCTGTTTTACCATCTACGTCCTGATCGTTTTTGTTGTCATGGTGTTGACTATGATCCCCATGATCGCGATCGGATTCTCATCAGGCAGTGCTGCTGCAATCGGTACGGTTATTGCTCTCTATATGCTGGTGATGTGCATCCTGATCTTTATCGGATCAACCGTCATGGGGATCACGATCACCGGCCTCTATACCTATGGGAAGACAGGATCCATTCCCGCACGGTTCGAAGGAAAACGCATGGGTATTGAGAACGCATGACAACCGGCGATCAGAAAAACCGTAACGAAAACGTCCTTGAGATTGAACACCTCACCAAGACCTTTGACAGCAAAAATATCCTCGAAGATATCAGTTTTGCCGTCAATAAGGGCGAGGTGTTTGGCCTCTTAGGCCCAAACGGTGCGGGCAAGACCACGCTCATCCGGACCATCCTCGATATCTTCCGGCCCGATGCCGGGATGATCTCGCTCTTCGGCAAGACATTCTCCGATGATATCAAGGACGCCATCGGTTACCTGCCCGAGGAAGGGAGTCTGGATAAGGAGATCCCGGTATCGGAGTGTATCCGGTATTTTGCGGAACTCAAACACGTGGATGCGATCGACCGGAAGATGGACGCGTGGCTGGAGAGACTGGATCTCGCGGAATACCGAGACAAAAAGATCCAGGAACTGAGCAAGGGCATGCACCGCAGGCTCCAGTTCATTCTCGCGGTCATCCACCAGCCGGCCCTCCTCATCCTTGACGAGCCGTTCTCGGGACTCGATCCCCTCAACATAAAAACCCTCAAGGATATCCTCCTGGACTTACGTGACAACGGCACGACCCTGATCATGAGCACGCACCAGATGGACGAGGTGGAACGGATGTGCGACCGGATCCTCATGCTCAATAACGGGAAGATGGTACTCTACGGCAGCCTCGATGAGATCCGCCGGCAGTTCGGGGTATCGATCGAGGTCCGCTACGAAGGCCGGCTCCCGCATATCGACCATATCCTGAGTATCAACGATTCCGGCAACATCGCGGAGCTGATCGTGGAAAAAGATGCCGACACCCAGGCCATCCTAAAAACGCTTGTTGCCAGCGTCACCGTGAAGAAGTTCGAGGTAAAGCAGCGGTCCATGAACGAGATATTCCTTGAGGTAGGCAGGCGATGACAACAAAATCCCTCGTGGTCGCAAAATTTGAATTCGTAAAGACCGTCCGGCGCAAAGGGTTCATCCTCGGCACGATCGGGCTCCCTTTACTGATGCTCTTTGTCATGGGGCTCTCCCTGTATACCGGTGCCGGGATCGGCACGGGAGCAGCGAACCAGACAACCGGGTATGTGGATGCAGCCGGATTTGTTCAGGCTGCACCCGGCTTTGTCCAGTACCCTGACGTGGAAGCCGGTAAAGCGGCACTGGTGAACGGCAATATCCACAGCCTGCTGCTCGTCCCTCCGGATTATTTCCGGACCGGCACGCTCACGGTTTATACGTTGGACAATTCCCTGCTCGGGTCCGCGGGCTCCAGCCAGGTGGTGCAGGAATTTATGACAACGAACCTCCTGCGGCACGAGAACGTCTCCGACCAGGCTGCGCAGAAGATTCTCTCCCCGGTATCCCCCACGGTGATCGTCCTCGATGAAGCGGGTAATCCCAAAGGCGACCAGAAGGTCACCGGCTTCGTGCTGCCGTTTGCCCTCACGATGGTTCTTGCTATCGGTATCCTCACCTCATCCGGGTACCTGATGCAGGGAATCGGCGAAGAAAAAGAGAGTCGCCGGGGAGAGTTCCTGCTCTCCCACTGCTCGGCTGAAGAACTGCTCGCAGGAAAGATTCTCGGGTATGCGGGGGTGGGCCTGCTCCAGATCGTGGTCTGGGTCGCGATCGGCCTTGCCGTGATCGCCGCAAGCCCGTTCGCCACCCTGTTTTCAGAGATCCAGGTGACATGGCTCGTGTGCCTCGCGGTTATCTATTTTGTTCTCGGGTACTTCCTGTTCTCGGTCTCGATCGCCTGTACGGCATCCCTCGCACCCACGGTCAGGGAAGCACAGCAGGTCTCGGCAGTCTTCTCGATGTTTGCCGTCTTCCCGCTCATCTTCCTCCAGTTCCTCCTCCAGGATCCAAATTCCCTCCTGATGCAGGTCCTGACCTATTTCCCGTACACCGCACCGTTCGTGGCAATGGTCCGGCTCACGCTCGTGACGGTACCGCCATACCAGATTATCGTGAGTATCGCCATTCTTGTCATCTCCATTGTTATCCTGACAAGGCTTGCCGCACGGATCTTCAGGATGGGTATGCTGACCTACGGGAAGCGGGTGTCGTTCCGGGAAGTCTTGAGATTTCTCAAAGAAAAATAAATTTTTATAAGGACGATTGACGGGGAGGAGGACGGCCCTGAAAAATCCGGTGACCGCATAACAGTTCTCCTGATCATCTGAGGGTACGATTGTACCGGGCTTACCGGTTTTGCATCACCAACCCGCGCCAGTCCCGGATATAACGCGATCCCGGCGGGGTAAGCCACAACAATGGAGGTTTCGATACATTCATCTCCAGAAAACCGGGAATCTTGTATCAGTCACCTATGGCTGCACATGAAGACCGGTACACCCGGATCCGTGAATTTCTCCAGGAGCGGTACCCCGAGGCAGTTTCCATCTCGCTGATCGCCCGGGAACTGGAAATGAACCGGGGTTCCGTTGCAAAATACCTTGAAGTCCTCCAGTCCCACGGGAACGTGCTGATGAAGCCGTTCGGCAAGTCCAAATTATATACTTCATCGCAGAACATCCCGTTCGACAATCTGTTTGACTATCTCTCCGATGCGATTGTTATCCTTGATGCCGATCTCCGCATCCTGATGGTCAACAGGAGCTTCATGAATACGTTTGGCATCCGGAAGGATCGGAACGTCATCGGTACCGAGCTGTCCCGGATCAGCCTGCCGCTTTTTGACAACCCTACGGTACAGGAAAATATATCCCGGATCATCAAGTCTCAGGTCTTCATCAACGAGATGCTGCTGATCGAACAGGGCACCGAACGGATATTCCTCACGGAATTTGTCTCGACAGTCATCCCCTCCCTGGCATTCACCGGGAAACCGGGGATCATGATCAGCCTGCGCGATATCACCACCTGGAAAAAAACGGAGGATGCGTTGAAGAACAGTGAGCGGAAGATCCGCACGCTGTTTGAGGAAGTCCCCAGCGGTATCTTCCTCTTCCATGAAGATGGCACGATCCTGAACGCGAACCGCGCCTCCCTTGATATTCTCGGCCTGGCCCGGTTCACCGACCTCGCGGATCTCAAGCTCTATGATATCATGTGCTCGAAGAACACGATCCAGGAGCTGATCCAGAAGGGGAAGATTGCCGAACTCACCCTCTCCTGCAATTTCGATCGGCTGAAATCGGAGACCCTGACAGCAACCAAGAAGAGCGGAGTTGCTTATTTCCAGATAGTATTTGCACCGGTCACCGGCAGCGTGGGCACCACTCCCCGCGAGTTTTTCATTCTCTTCCTTGACATCACGGCAAAGAAACTGGCGGAGAAACAACTCAAGGAGCGTTACAGGGGTATCGTCACCAACCTTCCCGGCATTGTCTACCAGTTCTATGCCCGGGATTCCGGGGAATGGGGCTCGTATTACGTCAACGAGCGCACAGAGGAAATTTACGGTGTTCCCGCCGAACCACTGGATACCTGGTTCGACCGGTTCGGCGACTGCATCGCGCCGGAAGACCGTTCGCGGTGGGGGACATCGATCGAGGATGTGATCCAGCGCGTTGTCCCCTGGGAGTTCGAAGGCTGGTTCATACGCCCGACCGGCGGGGAGATGTATATCCGCGGGATATCGCAGCCGGTCCGGCAGAAGAACGAGACGGTCTGGAACGGAATCTTCCTCAACATCACCGACAGGAAACTCGCAGAGGAGGCATCGCGCCGGAGCGAGGAACGGCTCCGGGGGATTACGAACAACCTGCCAGGCATCGTGTACCAGTTCTATGCACGAAACGGGAAATGGGGCACGTACTACGTGGACGGTCGTTCAAAGGAAGTCTACGGCCTCGACGCAGATCCGATCGATACCTGGATCCAGCGGTACGGAGCCTGTATCGCTCCGGAAGACCGCGAACGCTGGACCAAATCAATCGAAGATGTGATCCGGAAGGTAGCCCCGTGGGAATTCGAAGGCTGGTTCATCCGTCCGACCGGAGAGGAGATGTATATCCGGGTACTCTCACAACCGTTCAAGCTGAAAAACGAGACGGTCTGGAATGGTATCATTCTCGATATCACGGACCGGAAACGGGCAGAGGAGGCGCTCCGCAGGACCGAGCTCAAGGAAGTGCGGTACCACTCCTTCTTTGAGAATACCTGCAACGGGGTCCTGATCTACGAACCGATCAAAAACGGGAAGGAGTACATCATCAAGGATGTCAATAAGGTGACCGCTGCACTCTTACGGATGCCAAAGGAAGAACTGGTCGGGAAAAAGCTCTTCGAAGAGTTCCCGGATCTGCCGGATCCGGTAATCCACGACCTTCTCCTGCGGGTCCTGACAACGGAACAACCGGAGTTCGCTGCCCCGCTCAAGTACCGCAACCGCGAGGACTTCCCCTGGATATCGCATTATGTCTTCAAGCTGCCTTCGGGGGAAATTGCCTCGTTCATGGTGGATGTCACGGCTGCGGTGAAGGCAGGCAGGGAACCAGGAAAGCAGGCCTTTTTCACGTAGGGCGGATCATTGCTCCTCATCTTCCCTGCCATGCGCTTGGGAGATCTCCCGGGCATCCGGCCGGAACCCGGGCATTTCAATGGCGAGCAATACCCGGATATCCGAAAAAAGTATTGTTTCCAAATATCACCGTGAATGGAGAATCCAAGAGGCCGGGGCAATGGCGAGCAATAGAAATTACCTTTATTTCCGCATTGGTGAAATGTCACCTGTGGAAGAACATTCCACAAAAACCGGAACTGAGCGAGCCTTCATGGGCGAGTCCGGCCGTGTTCACAAAACACCAGAAAAGGCTACAACTTTCGACAGTATCGCCTCACGGTCAGTGAACATTTGGCCGGTTACCCTGATCAGTATACTCAATGCAGGTACATCAAGATGTTGTATCGCTGGCACAGACCCCCGTCCGTGACCTCCTCTTTTGCCGGTTGGAGGCAGTAATCATGGAAACAAAGATTGGATATTTTGCATCGATCGAGCAGTACAAGCCGATGGATGCGCTGGAACAGTCCGTGCGTGCAGAAAAGACCGGATTCGATTCGATCTGGGTCGACGACCACTTCCACCCGTGGTACCACACCGACGCCCAGTGTGGCCAGGCATGGGCCTGGATGGGTGCAACCCTCCAGGCAACAAAGAAGGTATTTGTCTCGACCTGTATCACCTGCCCGATCCTCCGGTACAACCCGGGTGTCGTCGCGCAGACATTTGCCACCCTCCGCCAGATGTACCCGAAGCGTGTCGGTATTGCAGTAGGCGCCGGTGAAGCATTGAACGAAGTGCCGGTAACCGCACAGTGGCCGAGCGTTCCCGAGCGCCAGGATATGACGGTCGAGGCAATCGAGGTCATGAGAAAACTCTGGGAGAGCAAAGCGCCGGTCTCGCACAAAGGAAAATACTACAACCTGGAAAAGGCGTTCCTGTACACGAAGCCTGACGATGAAGTCCCGCTCTACTTCAGCGGTATGGGACCCAAGGGTGCAATGCTTGCCGGGAAGTACGGCGACCACCTCATGACGGTCTCTGCCGACCCTGACGCATTAAAGAAAGTCACCATCCCGAAATTCGAGGAGGGTGCAAAGGCAGCCGGCAAGGATCCAAAGAAGATGGAAAGAGCGATGCTCCTCTGGTACTCTGTGGACGCGGATTTCGACAAGGCTGTCGAGGGTAACCGGTTCTGGGCAGGGTGCCTGGTACCGTCCATGTTCAAGTACCGGGTCAGCGACCCGCCCGAGGTCCAGCTCCATGCAGACATGGTCGGCAAGGAAATGATGAAGAAGAACTTCCTGTGCGCAACCGATGCGGAAGGCTTAATCAAGGAGATCGAGCGGTTCAAGAAGGCCGGTATCACCCACTTCTGCCTCGGGAACTCAAGCCCGAACGTGAACTTCGGTATCGATGTGTTCAAGGAAGTCATTCCGCACGTCAAGTAAATTCCCGTGAACAGATAACACCTACCTCCTTTTTGGAGAGTCCCCTTGGAGTTGTACGATGGAAACAAAAACACGAACAGAGATCTTTGAACAGGGCGTTGTTGTTTTCCCCGGTTACGAGACTGAGGCAAACGCAAAACCCTGGTATCCGCTTCCGGGATGCGAGGGCGTCTTCTTAAAAGACCTCGTAACCGGAAAAGAGACCGGAGGAAAATTCAGTTACCACCTTGTCAGGATCTGGAAAGACTGCGAGGTTGCGGATCATGACCACGAAACCCAGTGGGAGTGGAACCAGATCATCAGCGGGAAAGGGACGTTTGTCATCGGGGACAAAGAGGTAACGATAACACCCGGCCAGACGTTTGCAACACCCCCGAAAAACCATCATACGGTAAGTGCCGGTCATGAAGACCTCCTGCTCCTGGCACTCTTTATCCCGGCTCTTGTATAAAGCAGGGATTGAGATACCGGTTCCCCCATTCCATCCTTTTTGAAGTGTCCGGGACATACACTCCCCCTGAAAATTATCTGCCCTTAAATTGCTTCGTTTGCGAATCGGAGCCCGATTTGAAGAACCGGTTTTTTGATAGTCGCGTTTTTTGGCGATTTATAGCATGGGGATTTTAAAATACGGACATATTGCTGTTATTTCACTCATTTGAGGGTAATTCCGGGCTCCGAAAAACGTCTAATTGTTGCCTTTTGGTTGATCCGGAGACTGGGATCCTGGGGAAAAGGCTGGCCGGGGAAATAGCGGGGGGTCGGATCCGGGACCCCGGACAGACCCCGGATATTTCCGGTATCTTCAGATCGTGATCCCAAGAATCCCCAGCAGCATCAGAATCAGTACGCCCGGGAACCCCCCGATAGCGCAGATCAGGATGGTTGCAACATCGTAGCCGAGATCGGGTTTTCCCACCCACTGCATGACGTGGAGGAAATTGATCAGGAAGAGGCAGATCAGGCCCAGCACCGCGTTTATCACGAGGACCGAGAGTTGTTTCACCAGATACCAGACAATGGCGATGATGACAATGACAAGGATGAGAGCCACAAGAAGGTTGGTCATGGTCGTTCCTACTTACCAATGATATGCTGTTTATTTATTTTTACTGACGGGAGGATCAGGGAACCGACCGCCCGTGACTCCCGGCTCAATCCCGATATGACGTGATGGAGATCGAAGACATTGCCGGAGAACATGGCACTCCGGATCGGATCCTGGAACTCCCCGCCCTCCATCCAGAAGGCATTGGAGAACTCGACCGAGAACTCGCCGCTCATCGGGTTGGCCGTATGGGCCCCCACGATGTTGTGCACGTAGAGGACCCGTTCATCGTCCACGGTCTCGCGTTTCCCGTCGACCACGAAATTGTGGTGGCCGATGGTCGGGGCTCCGCCAAACCCTCCACGGACGGCACTGGCCGTGCTCTTCTGCCCGTACCGGGAAGCGGTCTTCAGGTCATAGGCAAAGGCACACAGGAGGCCATCCTTTATGAGATCGAGCCGCTTCGTGGGCGTACCTTCCGCGTCCCAGCGGATACTGCCGTCCGCCCCGGGAAGGAGCGGGTCGTCGTACATCGAGATCATCGGGTTGGCAACCTGCTGCGAGAGGGACTGTGCCAGCCGGGAGCGTCCTGCCTGGACATTCCGCCCGTTCAGGGCAGGGACAAAGACATTCCCGAGCAGCTCCGCATAGGCAAGGGGGGAGAGGAGGACATCATAATCCCCGGTCGGGATATCTTTGCCATCCGCAGATTCGCAGGCAAAGAAGGTTGCACGTTCGCCAACGGCAACCGGATCGATCCGGTCCATAGACCATTCGTGGCCGAACTCGTAACCGGTAGACTGCCCATGGATCGCTTCGAGCGATACCGACACAGACGTTGACCGGTCGGAATACCGGATCCCGTGATTGTTGGCAAGGGTCACTTTCATAGAGGAGAGCCCTGCCGATCCGGATGTCACATCAGCCGGGTGCGCTGCTGCTCCTTCGAGCAGATCGTCCAGCAGGTCCCGGGCCGTACCAGGCTCGATCTGCATGCCGGCATCGAAGGCGAGAGGAGTCGTATCCAGCGGTTCCGGCCCGGGCAGCCCGGTCCATTCCTGCGGGGTTGCAAACTTCCCGCTCGCCACCGCAGCCTTCAGGCACTCCCGCCACCGGCCGGGATCATTGGTGCTGGACGAGCCGATCTGTCCCTTGTGGATCGTGCGGATGCCAAGGCCGCAGTCCTGCGAGATGGTGGCAAGACTCACCTGTTTCTTCTTGAGGTCAGCGGAGACGCTGGTGCCCTCCACATAGTAAACCTCGACCTCGTCAACGACCTTCTCCGCTTCCCGGATCAGTTCCTCAATCCACGCCACTGCCACCCACCACCGCATCGGTTAAGAGAATATGGGGAGCCCCATCGCTCACCGGCACGCTCTGACCGCCTTTCCCGCAATACCCGGGACTCATCTTCCGGTCGTTCCCGCACAGGACGATCCCGTGCAGGGTCGTGAGGATCTCCCCTGACAAGGAGACATCCCGGACCATCTTTGTGCACTCCCCGTTCTCCACAAGGTAGCCGTACTCCGCGTTGAACTGGAAGATGCCCCGGCCCGGGTCAACCTGCCCGCCACGGGAACCCGCAAGGAAGATCCCGTTTTTGCATTCCGCAAAGATCTCCTCCTTCGAAGAGTCGCCGTTCTCGATGAACGTGTTGCTCATCCGTACGAGCGGGGGTTCGCCCGGCATTGCCCGGGCATGGCCGGCAATACCGTTACCGACAGCCGCCAGCGATTCCCGGCTGTGCAGGAAGGCGTTGATCACCCCGCGCCGGATGATCTCGGTGCGGGTCACGGCCGCACCTTCGGCATCCACGGGATCGAACCCGAACCCGTGGAGGGAGGGGTCGTCGACAATCGTGAGGTTCTCGTTGCCGATCCGTTCCCCGGTCCTTCCCACCAGGACGGAGTTTCCTTCCTGGATCAGGTCGCCCTCGCTCGCGTGGCCCACGGCCTCGTGGGCAAAGACCCCGGCAAGCTCCGGGTCGAGAACTGCCCGCATCTTCCCGCCTTTGGCCAGCGTGGCATCCAGGAGGGAAATTGCCAAGTTTGCAGCCTTCGTCCCGAGAGCCTGCTGGTGCCGGAGATTGAAGCCATCAATGGAGTGCTCACGTTCGTACCCCATCTGGACATTCCCGTTCCGTGACGCCACCGCAAGGACGTTGAACCCGGATCGGCTCATCGCAAAGGAATATTCGTTGCCGGAACTGTCGGCAAACCGGACCTGTTCGTTCTTCTCGATATAATTCGCCCTCCGGTTGGTGATGAGGGGGAGGGTGGCGCTCTTCTCGATCTCGGCAAGAAGAGCGGCCTTCTCTTCGATCCCGATATCGCGGGGGTTCTCTTTCACCGGGGGAACGGGCAGCTGGCCCCGGGGCACATCCCCGAGCACGACATTCTCTTCCGTGATGATTGCAAGCTTCGCGGCTCTCTCAAGGAGTTCATCGAATTTCAGACCGGTGCACGGGGTGTAGTTGTCGATCTGGAGGATCCCCCAGCCGGATTTGACGAGAACCCGGAGGATCGCCTTGTTGAAAAAAGAGGTGCCGGCCGATTCCACGGCACCGTTATCGATATCGATATGCGTGACCTCACCGGTCACGTGCCTCAGGTCGTAATAGGAGATACCGTGCATCGCATTCAGGCCGTTGACGGGTTGATTGCCGGTACTTCTGCGATCATCGCGGTCGACCTCATCGCCATCTTCTTGAGCTTGATGGGGAAGCCGTCGGAATTCTCCGGCACGAGCGCGATCTTGAGGACATCTTCAATACTGTCAACCGGTATGATGGTGACCATGGACTGGAAGCGCTCTTCGATAAGGACATCGCCGACATTCATCCGGGGGATGAGGACGGTCTTGATTCCGGCCTTTGCCGCTGCCTCGATCTTGTAGGTCACGCCACCGACCGGCAGGACATCGCCCCGGACCGAGAGGGACCCGGTCATGGCAAGGTCCTGCCGGACAGGGATTCCCTCGATCGCACTCACCACGGCGGTTGCCACGCTGACGGATGCGGAGTCGCCCTCGACACCCATGTAGGTGCCGATGAACTGGATGTGGATATCGATATTCTTGACATCCTTGCCGGTGAATTTCTTGAGGATCGCACTGACGTTCTTGATCGATTCCTGTGCAATCTCCTTGAGCATCCCGGTTGCGATGACCGTGCCGCTTGCACCCTGGGCCGGGGTCACTTCTGCCATGATGGGGAGGACAGAGCCCGCATCGCTGCCGGTAACGGCAAGGCCGTTGACCCGGCCAACGCGGGTACCTTCCACTACGGTCATCTCGTATTCCCTGAGGTGGCGGGTGATCTCATCCGAGACCTGGTCCTCGATGGACCGGGCGGTCTTCTTGGCCGTGGTCACGTGCGCTGCCGTGGTGATGGGAGCATTCTCCTGCCGGGCGATATCACCGGCCACACGGATCAGGCCACCCATGTCACGGAGCTTCAGGGTCAGGTGGCCCTTGCGGTTGGAGCGCCGGCGGGCTTCGCGGATGATCTCATCGATGGCGCTCTGGTCGAAATGCGGGATCTTCCCATCGTTCTTGACCTCCTGCGCAATGAACCGGACGTATTTCTGGCGGTTCTCCGGGGTGTCATCCATGCTCTCTGCCATGTAGACCTCGTACCCGTACCCGCGGATACGGGAGCGGAGCGCCGGGTGCATGCCCTGGATGGCGTCAAGGTTGCCTGCGGCAACCATCACGAACTTACAGGGAACAGGTTCGGTGCGGACCATCGCACCGCTCGACCGCTCGCTCTGGCCGGTGATGGGGAACTCCCCCTCCTGGAGAGCGGTCAGGAGATTCTGCTGGGAGTGGGGGTCCAGCGTGTTGATCTCATCGATGAACAGGACGCCGCCGTTCGAGCGGTGGATTGCCCCTGCCTCGACACGGTCATGGGCAGGGGTCTCAAGGCCGCCGCTCTGGAACGGGTCGTGCCGGACATCGCCGAGAAGGGCGCCGGCATGGGAACCTGTCCCGTCGATGAAGGGTGCGATGCTCTTGGTATCGTTCGAGACAAGGAGCTTGGGCACCATCGCTTCCTCGCGGGGGGTGGAGTAGCGCAGGGCCATGAAGACGAATGCACCGGCAATAAGCCCCATCAGGAGCTGCATGGTGATGATCGCGTACCCTGCAATGCCCAGCAGGAGGAGCATCAGGAGCGTCTGGCGGAACTGGGTCTTCTTCTTGGCCTCGGCCTTGTGGGCTGCAACGATCTGTTTGCCGCGGCCACCGGCAACGGTCCGGATAACCGGGTTGTTGGTATCATCGGAGTTCGGGTAGACAAGGATGTCCTGAAGCTCTTCCTTGGGCAGGAGTTCTGCCATCGCCTTCGCCAGCATCGATTTGCCGGTACCGGGACTGCCGATCATCATGACGTGGCGGCGCTGGATGGCAGCTTTTCTGATGACCTCTACTGCACGTTCCTGGCCGATTACCTGATCGATCAGGCTTGCGGGCACGGCAATCTGCGCTGAACCCGGTGCTGCACTCTCTGGCGCACTCACGGGAGCGGTGATCTCCGGTGTGGCCGGAACTTCCTTCGTCGCTTCCTGTTGAGGCTGTTCTGGTATATTTTCCATTGCGGTTTTACCCTTCCTGCCCTAAAATTTTCATATACAATGTCTCATGATAGTTTAAGTACTTTCAGCTGATAGCACGCCCAAGAAAGAGAGGGCATCGCAAAGCGGGTTGTTTTTGCCAAGCGGAAAACTACAATACGGTTTATCGTAAATCTACTTGGTTGAGAACGCCACGGTCCGGTTCCTGCCGGAACAAGGAATGATACCATGAAAGTGATTTGTACTGAACGATCCCAGGTTCTCGGCGCCCGGCTCGCACGCGTGCTCAAGGTCCCGGTCGTTAACGTAGCCTTTTCCCGGTTCCCTGACGGGGAGCATTATCTCGTTGCCGGCGCTCTGGATGACGAGACGGTGATTGTCGGAAGTGTCGTTGATAACGATGCACTGGTCCAGCTGATGCTGCTGATTGACGCGTGCAAACCATCCCGCATCCGGCTTGTCATTCCCTATATGGCCTATGCCCGGCAGGACAAGCAGTTCAAGCAGGGAGAGCCGCTGAGTGCACGGGTCGTGGCAAAGGCGCTCAGCCAGGGTGTATCGGAGATTTTTACCATCAATATCCATGACCCGTCGGTGCTGGAGCACTTTTCTGCGCCGGCACAGAACCTTTCCCTTGCGCAGGATACCGGGGCATATATCAAGACACTCGGGCTGGACAACCCGCTCATCCTCTCACCGGATGACGGCGCTCTTGCATTCGCCGAACAGGTTGCATCGGTCGGGGGATGGGAGTTTGACCACCTCGACAAGACCCGGCTCTCCGGGGTCGAAGTCCGCATGGCACCCAAGACGGTGAGCGTGGCGTCCCGGCCGGTGGTCATTGTCGATGACATCATCTCGACCGGGGGGACCATTGTAACCGCCGCCGGAATGCTCTACCAGCAGGGTGCAACCGATGTCTACGCCGCATGCGTTCACGGGGTCCTGGCCGGAGGCGCCTACGCCAAACTGACAGCAGCCGGTATCCGCGACGTGATCTGCAGCGATACGATCGAGCGGGCGTGCAGCAGGATCTCGGCCGCTGAGAGGATTGCCGGCGCGATCCGTAAACACTGAACCGACAACACCCATGACCTCTTTTTTCCCGGGCTTCACGGTATGAAAATCGTCCTTGACGCAAGCGTCTTTTTTTCAGAATTACACCCGGAAGGAGAACTCTTCACGACACCCTCGGTCTGCGAGGAGCTCCGCGATATCCGATCCAGGGGGAATTTCGAGAAGATGTCCGCCGCAGGGCTCACGGTCCTCTCCCCGTCGCGGGAGAGCCGTGATGCGGTTGCGGTTGCCGCTGCCACGAGCCGGGATACCGGTATCATCTCGGATACCGATCATGACCTGCTTGCCCTTGCCCGGGAACTCGGTGCAGTCCTGTACACGGATGATTTTGCCATCCAGAACGTTGCAACCGTGCTCAGGGTGGAGACGCATCCCATCACCCAGCGTAAAGCCAGAAGGGTGCACTGGAAGTACCGCTGTTCGGGGTGCGGACGATATTTCGACCACGACGGGGAGTGCCCGGTCTGCGGCGCAGCAGTTAAAAGAAAACTTAAATAGATACCGGCAAAGCTTTGTTCATGTCTTCGCTAGACGATCTGATTGGCAGGGCAAGGGCGCTCCTTGCCGAAGGGCACAGCCCGGGTCAGATTGCAGATGAACTCTCCCTTTCCATGGAGACCGTAACCTGGCTCCTGACGCAGGCCAAGGGATCCACCGCCCCGAAGGATGTCCACATTGACTGGACCGCAGTCTCCAGCCATGCCCCCCTGCTGGAAGAGACTGCCCTGATGCTGCTGAACCGGTACTACCAGGACCAGACCAGTGAGGCGGAAGGATCCCCGGCAGCCGATGTGATCGTGGGAATCGCCCTCTCGGGCATCCCGCTTGCCACCCTGATCGCAGTCCAGGAGGCTGCCCAGCTTGCAATCTATCATCCCCAGAAACAGAGCCAGAGCGAACGCCCGACCGGATCGATCAGCGGGAACTTCGCAGCAGTGAACGGGCAGCGGTGCATCATTATTGACGACGTGATCACGTCAGGCAATACCATGAGAGAGGTGATCAAGTACCTCAAGAAGCACAACGCGACACCGATTGCTATCTGGGTGATCTTTGACAAGCGCGGCATCAAGGATATTGATGGCGTCCCGGTCTATTCGCTCTTTAAAATCTCCCGTATTGACTGATCACTCCTTTTTTCCGGAGCCATGACAATATAATTTATATAGAAGTTCAATTCCACCTTTTACAACATCGGAGGATCTATTATGCTATCTGGACAGCCAATTGTCATTTTAAAAGAAAATGTGGAGCGTAATCGCGGCAAAGAAGCCCAGCGCTCGAATATTGCGGCCGCAAAGGCAATCGCCGGCGCCGTGAAGTCGACCCTTGGTCCCCGGGGCATGGACAAGATGCTCGTCAGTTCCTCGGGAGATATCGTCATTACCAACGATGGCGCAACCATCCTGAGCGAGATTGCCGTCCAGCACCCCGGCGCAAAGATGGTGATCGAGGTTGCGCACACACAGGACGAAGAAGTCGGCGACGGGACCACCACTGCGGTCGTCCTCGTGGGAGCCCTCATGGAGCAGGCCGAGAGCATGCTGGAATAGGGCATCCACCCGACCGTTATTGCGCAGGGATACCGCATGGGCATGGAGAAGGCGCTCGAGATTACAAACAGCCTCTCCCTCAAGGTAGACCCGACTGACAGGAAGACCCTGATCAAGATCGCTGACACGGCAATCACCGGCAAGTCCATCGAGCAGGTCAAGGGCAAGCTCGACACCATCATTACCGATGCTGTCATGACCGTTGCCGAGAAGGTCAACGGCAAGCTCGTTGTCGATGAAGAAGATGTCATGATCAAGAAGCAGAAGGGTCAGGCCATGGACGATGCCGAACTGATCCGCGGGGTTGTCATCGACAAGATCCGGGTCCACGAGGGCATGCCCAAGAAGATCACCAAGGCAAAGGTTGCCATGGTTGCAACCCCCTTGGAGATCACCAAGACCCAGGTGAAGGCCAAGATCAAGATCACCACGGCCGACCAGGTCAACGCGTTCTCCGAGCAGGAGCGCGAAGCCCTCAAGAAATTTGCCGATGCGATCATCAGCAGCGGTGCAAATGTCCTCCTCTGCCAGAAAGGTATCGCAGATGCAGCCCAGTTCTACCTTGCAAAGGCCGGCGTCCTGAGTATAGAGGACGTTCCCGAGAAGGACATGAAGTATGCAGCACGGGCGCTCCATGCGAACATTATCTCCAAGATCGACTCCCTGACCGGAAAGGATCTGGGCACTGCCGACCTTGTTGAGGAAGACACTGATGGGAAAGTCACCCGTATCTCCGGCTGCAAGAACCCCAAGACCCTGACGATTCTGCTCCGCGGTACGAGCGACTACCTGCTGGACGAGCTCGAACGTGCAGTGGTTGACGGCACCCGCGTTGTCATGGATGCCATGGAAGACGGCACCTTCGTAGTAGGTGGCGCAGCAGTAGAGACCGAACTGCTGATGAAGATCCGCGAGTATGCCCAGACCGTGGGTGGTCGCGTCCAGATCGCCATCGAGGGCTATGCAGCCGCGTTCGAGTCCATTCCCAGGGCTCTTGCAGAAAACTCCGGCTTCAACCCGATCGACAAGCTGGTCGAGCTCAAGAATGTCCACTCCAAGGGCAAGAAGAATGCCGGCCTGAATGTTTACGAGGGCAAAGTTGTGGACATGCTGGCTGAGGGCGTTATCGAACCCCTGCGTTCAAAGCGCCAGTCCATCCAGAGTGCATCGGAGACCGCCATCATGCTCATCCGTGTCGATGACATGATGATCACCCAGCAGGGCGGCAAGGGCGGCGCCCCGCATGGAATGTAATTTTTCATAAACCAGAATCCCTTTTTTTGTCCGGCAGGTTCCGTGTGATCCGGGACACTATCAGATAACTATTAGAACAATTGATGAGAGAAAATAGAGAACCGGGTGCCGAGGTAGTCTAGCCCGGGAAGGCGGTAGCCTCGAAAGCTACTGGCGCTTCGCGCCTCGGGAGTTCAAATCTCCCCCTCGGCGTTCTTTTGTATCCGGGTTTTCTGTTTCAGTACTGGTTCTGGTCTGCGGGTTTTACCGTACCCATGGCCCCATCCTGAAAAATTCCAAAAGAGTCCCGGTTTTCGGTATTTTTCGCAAAAAAATCTCTAAATCTGGTTCTTCAGGTTTTTGTTCTTTCACAATCAATAAATACCCCATATTCATAATATATGATTAATGTAGATTTCCGCCACGGGCGCGTGGCGGTATGTTAGGTGAGTGAACAGGTATGATACGGATCAAGGAGAACAAACCCGCCATATCCGCAGATGCGAGATCATTCCGAGCTGTGCGGAGGCTGAACCTGAATCGTACCTATACGCCGCTGAAGATTGGTGCGATTGCAGGATACATCATCTTAGGCATGCTCTCGGCATCCACATCCATGTTCGGGATCCTCGTGGGTGCCGTACTTCGCCTTGTCGGCTTGTAACACGATTCCTCACTCCTCTTTTTTATTTCCGGAAGTATGTCAGAGCCCTTGCGGGCTCCGTGAACCGTTGGCACTCTATGAAACACTGTTTTTAAAAAAAAGCAGAGAATTGCCTTACACCGGGATTACGGTACTACCGTGATCGTTCCTTTCATGCTCGGGTAGACCCGGCACATGTAGGCATACTCTCCCTGGCGATCGAACTGCTGGCTGAACGACTGGGTGGACCCGAGGAGAAAGGTGGAGGAGGAGAATGTCTTATCGATAAACTCTATGTTGTGGACATGATCGTCGTCATTTACCCACCGCACCTGCGAACCGGCCTTGATGGTCAGTTTGGACGGGTTGAAGGCATTGTTCTTAATAGAAATCGTAGTCTCGGATACCGTCAGGGTTGTAACCGGGACAGCGGTTGGCGTTGCGATCGTGGTATGCATCACCGTCGTTGGTTTTACCGTCGCGGTGGGAACCGGTGTGGATGCCTGTTTCGGAGATGCCTCATCGGTACATCCGCATGTCAGCACAAGCAGTGCAGCCAGGACAAGGAGTACGAACCATTTCTTCATAGGTAGTTTTCGGCACCTGACCAAAAAAAGGTGATCTGCTGACCTTCAGAAAACAACGACTCGTCACTCCGTACCCGTAGGCGTATCCGGAGGGGGAACCGGGAGAAGCGCGATCTCCTGCAGGGAGATCATCTCCACGAACTCCCCGGTATGATAGTAACCGGGGATGGCACATGCGGCAAAGAGGCGGTCCGGGAGCAGGGATGCAAACTTCCAGCCATCGCGCCGGGGCACCGGCAGGAGCGTCTCGATCTCATCCCGGGTCATTTCCCGTATACTCTCAAGGGCCGACATGACTTTTGCCCCGGCACCGGTTTTTCCGGCACCGGTGACCCGAAGCAGGAAATCCGTAAAACGGACCTGGACCTTCCTGCCCAGGCGCTTCTGGAGCAGCATCGCAAGAACGCGGTTGAACCGGCTCCCGTGCAGGGAGTACACGACAACCTCACGCCTGCCCGGCGGGATCTTCTCCAGCACATACAGCCCGTACCCGCTGACTCCCTCCGGGATCGTTGCAAGAAGGCCGCCGATCAGCTCCTGTTCGGGCTCCCCGAGGGGCAGCACGGACTCTCCCTGCGCCCGGATCTGACCGATCCGTTCGCAGATGAGGGCGGAAAAACCGCTCTCCCCGCTGCTTGTCCAGAACGTGCGGGAGACTCCTGCACCGGACGGCACGACCACGACAAGGTTGTGCCCGTCATCGCACTTCACCATCGACCACGTCTGGCCGCCAAGGGAGATCTCCCCGTTAGTATGGCTGTTGACAAACCGGGCATCGAGTTTTCCCACGACATCGCCGTCCGGCGTCACGGCCCGGTACTCCCCGCCCCCGTTGATCACCGAGTACAGATCCTTCCAGTTCGACTTCCCGAGCACCCGCTCCGCCTCGGTGCCGAACATCAGCATCTCGCCATCGGTGGCGATGTAGCCCTCCGCAATGAGATGGCGGATGATATGGTCAATATCCTCCCGGGTGATCCCGGCAAATACCGGGTGGGAGAGGAGGTCTGACACCATCTTCCTCCGTCCAGCCCGGTGCTGGCGGTGCAGCAGGAGGAAGAACTGCTGGAGGAGCACATTGAACGGTTTTTCAAGGGGGCGCAACTTCTCAACGTCCCGGTCCATGGCGCATTCGATGATCGCACAACTACAGAGCAGCTCGCACGCGTCCGCGAGCACCCAGGCCACGTACGCCGCCTTTCCCCGCCGCCCGCTCCTGCCCATCCGCTGGAGGAACGAGGAGACCGAGTCCGGCGGACCGACCTGGACCACGACATCGAGATCGCCGATATCGATGCCCAGTTCGAGCGTGCTCGTGCAGATGATGCAGGCCCCGCCCTGGGCAAGAAATGCGTCCTCGGCAGACTTCCGCGTCTCTGAGGAGAGCGATGAGTGGTGGATGTGCAGGTTGCTGATCCGGCCGCGGAGGGCGGAGGCCAGGTTCTCCGCACTGCTCCGGCTGTTCACGAAGACAAGCGCTTTCCTGCCTTTGACGATACCGGCAACGGCATCGACCCGCTTTCCTTCTGCCGGCTCGACGAGGAAACTGAACTGTTTCTCTTGGGGCGGGGCCGGGACTGCCACCAGTACAGCCCCCCGGCGATCATCCGAGAGCCAGTGCAGGATCTCTTCAGGGTTCCCGGTGGTTGCCGATAGGCCTATCCGCTGGATCTTCCGTTTCGCCAGCTGGTCCATCCGGTCCAGCAGCACCTTGAGGTGCACGCCCCGCTCGGACTCGACAAACGCGTGCAGTTCGTCGATGATGATATAGCGCACCTGCCGCAGGTCGGCCGACAGGGTCCTCTCCTGCAGGAGCACTTCGAGCGATTCGGGGGTGATCATCAGGAAGTGGGGTGGCTCATCCTTCCACGACCGGTCGCCTTTCGGGACATCCCCGTGCCATTTCATCACGGACAGGGATGTCGGGACGCAGAAGACACGGAACCGCTCCTCCTGATCGTTGATGAGGGCCTTCAAAGGGGAAAGATAGAGACAGGTCACTCCGGCCCGGCCGTTCTTCAGGATATCATCCATCACCGGGATGAGGGCTGCTTCGGATTTGCCACCGGCAGTCGGTGCGATGAGGAGGGCATCATTACCCCCGGTCACTGCCGCATATGCCTGCTCCTGCACCTCGCGCAGATCGGACCAGTCGAGCCGCTGGGCAAGTACCTGCTGGAGGGACTCATGGAGGGAAGAGAAGACGGATGTCACGGGTGTATCAGGATGAGGGTTATGTTTCCACCGATATGGTCTTTTGCGCCCCGTGCTATTCTTTAGCATTGATCGGGATTGTACATCAGGGTACATCTGCAAACAATTATATATACCGGTATCCAGAGTATTATCCGGTAAACAATGATATCACCACGGGTATATTCTATCGTTTCTTTCGTCAGCCCGTGCAACGCATTCTTCTTTAGATAGGGGACCTGCTCAATCTGGGTCCCCGCGTAATGTCGTGATGAAGAGTTTACCAGAGGTTTCTCATGATCTTTGGAATTCCTGATCCTCAGATATTGCTCGGCTACGGGCTGGCCATCGGATTTACGCTGGCGTGTATTGTGTACGGCTTGCTGCACTGGAACGAGGAGAACGGCAATGGCAGTTGACACCCTGACGATGACGGTACTGGTCATCATCTACCTTGCAGCCACGCTCATCATCGGTTACCTGGGCTACAAAAAGACCAAAAGCACCGAGGATTACCTGGTTGCCGGGCGGGACAGTCACCCGGTGATAATCGCGCTCTCGTACGGTGCCACGTTCATCTCCACGTCGGCCATCATCGGGTTCGGCGGGCAGGCCGCGAACCTCGGCATGGGACTGATCTGGCTCACCGTGCTGAACATCGGCGTCGGCATCCTCCTGGCCTTCGTGATCTTCGGCAAGAAGACCCGGGAGATCGGGCAGCGGCTCCGTGCCGTCACCTTCCCTGACCTGATGTGCAAGATCTACAAGTCCCCGCTCATGCAGTACATTGCCGGGTTCATCATCGTTGTCTCGATGCCGCTCTACACCGCTGCCATCCTCATCGGGGGCGCCCGGTTCATCGAGCCAACGCTCGGGATCGATTATGCAACCTCGCTGATCCTCTTTGCCCTGATCACGGCAGTGTACGTGGTCTTCGGCGGGCTGATCGCGGTCATGTACACCGATGCCTTCCAGGGCACGATCATGCTGATCGGGATGACTGTCCTCCTCGCCCTCACGCTCATTGCAGTCGGCGGGTTCACCGCGGGCTCCACCGCCCTCACGAACATGGCCGGCCTTGTACCGAAAGCGCTCGCTGACCAGGGTATGACCGGCTGGACCGCCATGCCGTCCCTCGGTTCCCCGATCTGGTTCACCGTGGTGACAACGCTGGTGCTCGGGGTCGGGATTGGCGTCCTTGCCCAGCCGCAGCTCGTGGTCCGGTTCATGACGGCAAAGGACAACAAGTCCCTGAACCGGGCGGTGCTCGTGGGCGGGCCGTTCATCCTGATGATGACCGGTGTCGCGTTCACGGTCGGTGCGCTCAGCAACGTGTATTTCTACCAGACCTCGGGCAAGATCGCCATCGATGCCGCGGGCGGCAACGTGGACGCGATCATGCCGCTCTTCATCAATCAGGCGATGCCCGACATCTTTGTCATCATCTTCATGCTGACGCTTCTTGCAGCTGCCATGTCCACGCTCTCGGCCCTCTACCATGCAATGGGAACGGCCCTCATCTGCGACCTCTGGGGCAGGGGGAAGGAGTGCGCCCTCTCCATGCAGGCCCACAAGTACGGGATCGTCATCATGATGGTGCTCTCGACCATCCTCGCCTTTCTCCTCCCCATCAGCATCATTGCCCGGGCCACCGCGATGTTCATGGGACTCTGTGCCTGCGCCTTCCTGCCGGCATTTGCTGTCGGCGTGTATGCAAAGGTTCCCTCAACAAAGGCTGCGCTGTGCAGCATGGTCACCGGTGCCGTTGTCTGGTTTGCCTGGACTGCATTCTTCCACGCAGCAGAAGCAAAACCCCTGGGCCTCTGCCAGGCAGTCTTCGGCAGGGTCACGCTCCTTGGCGCACCATGGACTGCCGTAGACCCGATCGTGATCGCTCTCCCTATCTCCCTGATCGTGATGGTTGTCATGCAGGTGCAGAGCGGGAAAGCACAACCGACCGCAGTTGCCGGATAACCTGCAAAACCTCTGGCGGGAGCAGCATTGTGCTGTATTTCCCGTGGAGAAACTTTTTTTGTCCTGCGCACCGAGAAATAACCATGGAACTCGCACAGACTCAGTGCACCACCTATAAAGCCGGATCTCCCCCACTTACCCGCAAAGAGACGATGGAACTCCTTGCCCAGGTGCCGGGCTGGATACTCACCGGCGGTCACCTCACCAGGAAATTCGGGCAGGCCGACGCAGCAGCGTGCATCGCGTTCTTCAACGAGATCGCTGCCCTTGCAACCGAGCAAGGTCACTTCCCGGACATCTGCATGAAGGAGTCAAAACAGGTGGAAGTCTCGCTCTATACCTATCCTGCCGGCGGTCTCACCCTGAATGATTTCATCATCGCAGCAAAACTCAATGCAAGGGAACAGCCCCGGTAACTCTTTTTAAGGAGCGTAACCCCCCAAAAATAGTATCGACGCCAGAACTGCGATCCAAATCATATCTTTTTTACCTGTTTGAGAAGAAATTCATGGTATAGATCTCATCGTTACCGTGACAACCCATGGATCAACTCTACCCGCTGCTGAAATCCGTGGCAATTTTTTTCCTTCTTGTCCTTCTTATCCAGATCCTGAAGAGACAGGGAATCTTCAATGACAGCCACCAGCCGGTCTTCAACCGCCTTGTCACTGAACTCGCCCTGCCGGTGACGATCTTCTCCACGCTTGCCATCAGCACGATCTATCTCGATCAGCTCATATCAGCGGGAGTGATGATCGGGTCCATTATCCTCTGCTGCTTCCTTGCCTATCTCGCATGCCGGGCCATGAAACTCTCCTGGGGCGTAACCGGATCCCTTGTCCTGCTCGCCGGTTTTGGGAGTACATCGACCCTGGCTTATCCCCTGATCAGCCAGACATTCGGGTCCAACAGCGAGGCCATGGCAATCGGCCTCCTGATCGGTGAGTTCGGGGTCTGCATCCCGTTCTTCACGATAGGTGTCCTGATGGCAGCATGGTTCGGCAGCCAGGAAGGGGGGAAGAAGACCGAGGTCTGGCCGGTGATCAAAAATTTCTTTGTTTCACCCATTTTCATCGCATTTATCCTTGGGCTTATTGTCTCGCAGATCCCGGCGGCATCCACATTCCTTGAGGGGCAGTTCTGGGTCACGTTCTTCGGTTTCTTCAATAACGGCCTTGAGATCCTTGTCGCGGTCTCGATCGGCCTCATGCTCAAACCTGTCCAGCTCCGCAATATCTTCCCGCTCTTCCTGCTCATTGTCGGCATCAAACTCTTCCTCCAGCCGGTATTTGTCTTATGCGGGGCATCCGCGGCATCCCTTGCCAGTCTCCCTACCGAGATCCTCGTGATCGAGGCTGCGATGCCCTCGGGGGCGGTCGCCGCGGTCATTGCCGACCGGTACGGGTGCGACGGCCCGCTGGCCTCAGCCCTCGTTGTTGCAACCTATATCGTGAGCCTTCTGACCATCCCACTGATATCGTACTTCTTTATCTGAACGAATCGATCATGACACCCTTCCCGCTCACCCCGATACAGAAAAAAACAGCACGATCCGAAGGTGTCCGATCGGAGGGCTTCAGTCCTTCAAAAAGATGGGGTGATGGGCTATGACGTCTGTGTTCATGCCCCAGATCCAGTATGTGGTCATGTTCCTCCTCATCGTGGTAATCGTCCAGCTTCTCCGGATGAGGGGGATCTTCAACGACAGTCACCAGCAGGTCTTCGACCGGCTCGTCACGGAACTCGCCCTGCCGGCAATCATCTTTGCAAGTCTGGCAACGAGCACCATCCGTGCCGAATGGGTGGTCCCGGTTCTCATCATGATCGGTACGATTGTTGCCGGTGTCCTGATCTCGTGGGCGATCTGCCGGTATTACCACCTGCCCGCTGCAACAACCGGAACAATCGTCCTGCTCTCTGCGTTCGGCAGCACATATACCGTTGCCTCACCTGTCATCAGCGAGATATTCGGTCCTGCGAGTACGGAGATGTCACTGGGCCTCGTGATCGGAACATTCGGGGTTGCCATCCCCTTCTTCACGATAGGCGTCCTGATCGCCGGATACTTTGGCACCTGGGCAAAGGGGGAGCAGACATCAGTCCTGTCCGTGCTGAAAAAATTCTTTGCCACACCCATCTTCCTTGCATTCGTGCTGGGACTGGTTTCTGCTACGGTGTTTGCTTTTTTCAACATTCCCGGTGCCTCTATCTATTACGATGTCTTTACCGACTTTTTCGCGGTTATCCATAATTCCCTTGAGCTGCTGGTCTGGATCTCCATCGGCCTTCTCATCAGGCCGGTATCGCTCCGGGTCCTCCTCCCGGTCCTGGGTATTGTCGCGGGAATCCAGATGCTGGTTCTGCCCCTTCTCGCCTTCTGCGGGGCATCTGTCCTTGGCCAGCCGGTGATGTACCAGCAGGTGCTGGTGATCATCGCAGCAATGCCCTCCGGGGCAGTCGCAACGGTTCTTGCCAGCCGGTACGGGTGTGACGGCAGGCTTGCTGCGGCCCTTGTCATAAGCACCTATCTCATCAGCCTTGTCACAGTCCCGATCATTCTCATGTTCATGTTTTGAGAGCGTGACCGGATTCAGACCCGGGAAGGTGCGGTTCCGGCGCAGGGCCGGTAAAAACAGATTACATTGTCGGGCAACACCGGATCTCAGGTGATCCGGAGCCGCTGCCCGTTCTTCATCGGGTGGACCGTCTTGTTCACCACGTATCCGAGATCGCCGGCAAACTCCGCATATCCCGCGGTCATCTGCAGGTCCGCGTGAGCGGGGATGATATGCTGGGGCTGGAGCAGCTGGAGGAACTCGTAGTGGTCTTCCCGGTAGGCATGGCCACTCACGTGCAGGTCCTCGAAGATCCGGGCGCCGGTCTTCCTGAGCAGCTGTTCAACCACGTAACGCTGCCCGAAGTTCATCGGGTTCGGGATCACGTTCGCCGAGAAGAGCACCTTGTCACCCTTGCTCAGCTGGTACGGGGTGTCGCCATGCGCAAGGCGGGTGAGGATCGAACCGGGCTCGCCCTGGTGGCCGGTAACGATCGGCAGGAACTTCTCCTTTCCTTCCTTCATCATCCGGCGCATCACGCGATCCACGGTCCGTCGGTCCCCAAAGACGCTCGTAGTCGGGGGGAACGAGACGAACTTCATCTGTTCCGCGGTAACGGAATATTTCTGCATGGAGCGGCCGAGGAAGACCGGTTTCCTGCCGATCTCGTGGGCACATTCCGCAATGGTCTTGACCCGGGAGATATGCGACGAGAACGTTGATACGATCATCGCATTCTTGTCGTCCTCGAAACTGGTGATGACATCCCGCACGAGGTCCCGGGCGATCCGCTCGCTGGGACACCGGCCCGGGCGGTGGATGTACGTGCTCTCCACGATAAGGGCCAGCACACCCTCCTTGCCGATCTGGCGGAACCGGGCAAAGTCCGGCGGTTTGCCGATGACCGGCGTCCGGTCGAACTTGAAGTCGCAGGCATAGACGATCGCACCGTGAGGGGTGTGAAGCACCGGGGTCACGGTATCGATGATCGAGTGCTGCGTGTGCACGAATTCCAGGATAATGTTCGGGGAGATCGTGTATTTCTGCCCGGCGCTGAGCGCAAAGAGCTTGTTGCCTACGCCGAATTTCTTCTCGCCCGAGATCTGCTGGCGGATAAGTTCCGTTGCATACGGTGTCGCGATGATGGGCGCCTTGTACCGGTGCGCAAGTTTCGGGATCGCCCAGATATGGTCGAGGTGCCCGTGGGAGCAGACGATGGCCTTCACGGTGCCTTCGACATTCTGCAGCACGGTGTCATCCGGGATTGCCTTGATCTTGATCAGGTCAAGGGAATGCATCTCGTCGACTTCCGCATCCTCGTGGATCATCAGCTGGTCCAGGCGGAGGCCCATGTCAAAGATGACGATCTCCTTTCCGACGCGGACAGCGGTCATGTTCCGCCCGACTTCATCATATCCGCCTACGGCAATAATTTCTATTTCCATTGTTGTTGTATCTCCTGTATCAGGTATCTGATGGGTATTTTTCCCGAATGATTGGTGGATCTTCGGTATGGGAACACGAGCGTTTCCCTGCTGCCCGGGATCCGGGCAGGCCATACGCAGGCCTCAGGTTACCGTACATGCTGGTATCATCCAGGGCCTCGTACGCAGGCCATCACCACGGGACCGTGGATCATCGTGACCTGCACAGGCACCGGTATCTTCATTTGGGCCTGTGTCGTTATGATGACATCTCTGCCATCGTCCGCATTCATCCTGCATACGGTGCGTGTGCAGGAGTTTCCGGCGGGTAATGAAGATCGCCGGAATCGTGTCTATTCTTAATAGGGATACAAATACATCAACCTTTGTCTTCTGCCAGAAGGGGACATCTGCGGGACACGCTGGCAGGGGGCCGGTATGACAGGGGGGAGTGGCGGAACCGGGGAGGACTGAAGCGAGGGGGCCCGCCCGTTCGTGCATGAGAGGGCACCTGAAAATATGTTGTACCCACGCGACCCCCCCAACCCCCCCGATACCACGAGCGCACACTATACCGTCGTAAAAATGCCGGTTTTGGCACCAGGACCCGGATCGCGATGGGGGGGTCGCGTGGGTACAAATCAATGAGTGCCAAGGATCCTGATGCAGGAAACCCTCATACTTTATTATTGATTTTCAAAGTTCCGGAGTAAACACAACCGGTTCATATTCGTTTGTTATGAAAATGGAAATTCCCCGGTGTTAGTTTTCAGCGTATATATCACGCCCATGGGCGCATGTTCGTTACCATGAAAACCCACCATTATCATAATACACACCTGATTCTTTGAATAATGCCAGGTTCTCCAGAGCCTTATTTTTGATTGTTACCTGTCGGACAAGAGTACGATTCTGAAAATGTGTCCCCGCAACCATTTCCACGTCATCAGCATGGCGGCAGGAGGCCGGTATAGCGGAAGGCCGGCTCCTTTGGAGGAATACAGTTATTCCCCCTACCCCGTCACAGGTGAGCCCCGGTCAGAGTCGCACCCCGCGGCGTGGTACCGGAAATCCGAATCGCATAGCGTCCTTCCGGCACGTGAAGTTCAAACCTCACGCCGTTACCGGCTTTTCCGGTTTCACTGATGGAGATACCGGTAATCTCAAGGATCTCCCGGACAAAGAACAACCCGAGACCGCTGTTCTTTCCATAGCCCTCCAGGAATACCGATTCTTTTTCAGTCTCAGGGATACCAATCCCGTTGTCCTTGTAGATGATCATAAGCCCGTTGCCGGTTTTCTCATAGGAGCATGAGATCTCTGTCAGATCCGGGTTGTGTATCAGGGAATTTTCGATAAGATTCGCAAAGACCTGCTCAAGCAGCGGATCGGCATAGAGATCAAGCCCGCCAAGGTGATTGATGCACCGCACCTTTTTGATTTCCCCGTGGGAGTGGGTAAACGCCATACCGAAACAATCGGAAACCTTGTGCCAGAGCGGAGCTTTTACCCCCAGGTCCTGGTATTGACGGGTGGATTCAATCTGTCGGCGTATTGCCTCTGCCGTTGACTCTATCCGGTCAATACGTTGTGAAATGGAGGGTGTGGGAGCTTCGGTTTTGATCAGGTCAAGGTAGGCATTCAGTGCGGTAAGCTTATTGAGGATGCCATGCCGGGTCACTGCACTCATCAGGTTGAGCTTCCGGTTTGCCTGCAGGAGTGCCACTTCAAGCTGCTTATAGGCAGACACATCGTGGATGACCGACAGTGCACCTGAAATGTTCCCTTCATGATCGTAGAGTGGGGATGCCTTGATCCATATATCTATTGTCCTGCCGTCAGGAAATGCCGCGTGCGATTCGGAAATAAGCGTCGTCCCTTCGGTTTTCTGGACATGTTCGTAGGGAGAACGCTGCGGAGTGCCCGGGTGGAGGATGAGATCAACCAGGGTGGGAATCCGTTTGCCGTAGAAGGGGACAGCGTACTCATGATCGGACTTACCGATCATATCTCCTGCACAAACACCGGTCATTACCTCCGCGGCCTTATTCCATACGATCACCTTTCCCGCAGCATCGATCGCATACATCGCATCCGGCATAAAATTGATAATGTACTGCTGTATCCTCTGCGAATCGAGCAGGGCGTCTTCCACCTTTTTCTGCTCGGTAATATCCCGTGCAACGGACTGGTACTCGATCACCTTACCCTTGTCATCGAAGATTGCCCGGTCATTGCACCGCACCCAGCGGATCGATCCGTCAGCCATGGTAATGCGCTGCGTCATGCATCCCTTGGGATTGCCCGGTGTGAGGGATTGCAGGTAATTTTTAGTTACTGCAAGATCTTCCTTGGGAATATTCGGGATGCACTTTTTTCCGATCACATCCTCCTTTTTCTTCCCGACAAGCGCGCAATAGGCGGCATTGGCAAACACATGCGTACCATCCGGGCGGAAACGGCAGATGGCTTCCGTCTGGTCCTCAACGACATTACGGTACCGCTCCTCGCTTTTTTTGAGTTCATCTTCAATTTTTCTCCGTTGAACTGCCTGGATCAGCATGTTCCTGAGCTCGGCAAACTGCGCTTTGGGGTCACCGCCTTTCTGGAGATAATAATCAGCGCCGTTGTTCAGCGCGTCAATGACCACTTCCTCCCTGCCCTTACCGGTAAACAGGATAAAGGGGGTTTTTTGCCTGTTGTCGCTGCGGATATGCTTGAGAAGCGAGATGCCATCCATCTCCGGCATCTGGTAATCAGAGATGATGGCATCATACCGGCCGATTCTGGCCTTGTCGAGCGCATCATTTGCCGAGAGATCCGTATCGATGGTGATATCATGGGACCGTTCAAGAAAAAGTTTCCCGATTTCAAGAAGCGCCGGTTCATCATCGACGTACAATGCACGTATCATTTTTTTTACACCTTGATCATCCGTAATTGTGCCCGATTTTGTTATCCTGCCTTAACTGACGCTGAAATTTCAGGATTTAATGCAATCGACATCTTTGAGGATCTGGCGTATGCCAATCCAGACAATCAGATCGGAGACATCCTTGTCGCGAACCCGGACTTTTTTCCGGATTATTCCCATGATTGCCGCATCGTCGTTATAGAGCGAGGCTGATGAGCGATCGACATCCGCATGATCGAATGTTGAAACGGAGAGGACATCATCGACAATGATCCCCATCTTGACACCGGTTAACTTTTCATCGAGGACGATAATCCGCCGGTTGTCATCGCTGGCGCTGTTTATTTCCGCAGTGACATTGAGCCGTTCCTTGAGATCGATAATGGTCGTGATCTCTCCCCGCAGATCGATGATGCCTTTGATGTAGGCCGGGGTATTCGGTAACCGGGTGATCGATGTGTAATCGACGACTTCCTTGACATCGTAGAGATCGATGGCATAGTGCTCTTTACCCAGAAGGAACTCCACGACCTGGATCTTTTCCGGCATGTTTCCCGGGGTATCAGGCGATGACGATACCTGGCGGTTCCTGTCATACGGGCTGTTTTCTGCTGGCATGCGGCAAACCCCTCCTACACGCTGAATTTTGTCATTTCAGCGTTGAGATTTGCAACAACCTTGTTGACATCCCCCATCGCCTGGTTGATCTCTTCAATGGACGCAAGCGACTCTTCAGTTGCCGCAGCGGTGTCGGAGGATTCCTTTTCAGTTTCTTCAAAGAGCCTTGTTACTTCGTTAACGCTTGCGGTAATCTCTTCGGTGGTTGCGGCCTGTTCTTCGGTTGCAGCGGCAACTTCATCGGTGTTTCTTGAAACCTGTTCGATCGATTCTACGATCTGGTCAAACACCTTGATAGTGTCCTCTACATCTCTGCTGCCGGTGCTGACTTCCTTTGTCGCAACGGTAACCGCTTCTGCTGCATGGTTCGCCCGCTTCTGGAGGTCCCCGATCATGGTCTCAATATTTTCTGCAGAGGTGCGGGATTCCTGTGCAAGCGATTTCACCTCCGCAGCAACAACCGCGAATCCCCGCCCGGCTTCACCGGCGCGGGCGGCTTCAATGGCGGCATTGAGGGCGAGCAGGTTTGTCTGGTTTGCGAGATCGCGGATGATACCGACAATCTTGCCGATCTCACTCATCTTTACACTGATTTCCGAGATGCTCGTATTCACTACAGATGTCGCATCGTTGATCCGGCTCATGCTGTCATTCGCCTTCCGGGAAAGCCCGACACCGTTATTACTGAGATCTTTGGTTTTTTTCGTTAAATTTGAGACCATTTCCATGTTCGTTGTGATCTCCTCAACAGCGGCAGAGAGGTCTTCCATTGCTTTTGATACCTGCGTGATGCCATTGCTTCCCTTTTCCATGTTCTCATGGACATGCGTAGTGTTCTTCGCGATCGCTTCAGAGCCCAGGGACATCTGGGAAAGACCGGAGGCGGTCTCGCTTGCTTCCCGGGACAGGTTCTTTACCTGCACATTGACCAGGTTAATTGCTTCGGAAACTTCCGTGCCGATCTTGTTTAACGAGGTAAGGAGCTCGACAAAATCCCCGGACAGGTTCGTGGTGCTGTCGACATGAGCGGTAAAGTCGTACTTTGCATACGCATCCGCTACCCGGGTGATCTCGGATACTGCTACTGAGACATTGCTACCGATGCCGTTTAACGCATCGCGGAATTTTGCAAAATCACCTGACACATGGACGCTCTCGTCCATGCGTGCGGAGAAATTCCCTTTTGAGAGTTCGTGGGAAACCCGCATGCCTTCATTGAGGGGGAGCGTGATCGCATCAAGGGTACTGTTGAATCCTTCGATGATCGTCCGGAACTCTCCCTGGTGCTGAGCTGCGTCGGCCCGTACCGAGAGCCCGCCTTCTTTTGCGGCGGCAGACAGCCGGTTCACGTCACTGATCATGGCAGAAACAGCGGTCATCATCCGGGTAAATGCCGGCACCATTTCGTCGTTATCGCATCTCCTCCCGATCTTTTTGAATTCCACAAGGTCGCCGATGTTGCCGGCAGCGATGTGGTTTGCCGTTGCCTGCAGGTGGAGGAGACGCTCCTGCGTGATATTTACTTCGCGTGCCACGTCTGCAAGCGTACCGGAATAGGTTCCTTTGACCGTCACGGTAAAATCATTTAATGAGATCTTCCTGAGGACGTCCTGTATCTCGGAAAGACCGTTGTTCATCTCATTGAGCTGGAGAAACTGCTCACGTATATGGTTGAGAGCCGAGAGATCTCCGTGTTCAGCGCTTTTAAAGAGATCAAGAATTTCCTGTTTTTCCATACTTGTCGCCTGATGTTGGTTTTGTTTGGCTTGGTTTGATCCGTCATAGTGCACCGGGATTTCCCGGGTGCACCGGTAACGTTCAAGGAATTGATGGAAATGCGCACAGAAAACGGGTCATTTTGGGAAATCTTTCCCGCATATCCGCTCTTTCGCATTCTGATACAGTATGAACAGTCAGAAATCAATAATCCCTGATATGGCGCGGTATATAAGGCTGGAGATACGTTGTGCACAGGAATGGCAGACAACAACCATAATGTTCATATTGTCATCCCGGCAGAAACTTTATATTCAAGAATCTGTATTTCTATGAATCACCGGGATGAAGAGATCACACGCATCAAAGAGATCCTCAGAACGCATCCAAAGGGGATGACCATCAGTGAAATCGCAGATGCGTTGTCCCTCAACCGGGTATCTACGGCACGGTACCTTGAGAGTCTCCGGTTTTCCGGGCAGGCCGAGATGCGGCAGTTCGGGCAGGCCAAGATCTATACACTGGCCACACGACTCCCGCTTTCTTCTGTTCTTGACCTTTTCTTGTCACCCATGCTCATTGTCGACCAGGAATTGTTTATCCGGGAGGTAAACGATGCATTTCTCCGGATATTTTCCCTGAAACGCGAAACGGTGATCGGCCATAATATGCTCCAATCCAGGTTATCTGCAAGTTTTTCCGGCACATTTCCGGAAACGATAAAAACAGTCATCGACGGTAAGACATATACCACGGAGAAATCCTTTGAACGGGACGGGAAAAAATTCAGTTTCATTGTCAGGATGGTTCCTGTTGTTGATGAGAACGGGCAGTCCTGTGCTTCGATCATTTTAGATGATATTACTGAACTCAAGCAATACCAGAAGCACCTTGAATCCATGGTGGACCGGCGCACCGCAGAATTACAGGAGACAAATGAACACTTAAAAACCGAGATGGAGGGACACCGGAGGGCAAAAGATACAATCCAGATCAGCCGGCAGAAATACCGGGCTCTCGTTGAGGACATGCCGGCCTATGTCTGCAATTACGAGTCGGACGGGACGCTCACGTTCGCGAATGAGAATTTCTCTGCGTTCATGCAAAAAGATGTCGGCGATCTTATCGGCACGCAGGTATTTTCCCTGCTTTCTTTGGAGAACCAGGCCATCGTTAAGGATGCGATTAAAAAAATCGGTCATGAATATTCGGCAGAGACCATAACGCTCGAATTTCCCGGCAGGGATGGCACAACGATCTGGCACCAGTGGACGATCCGGGCATTCTATGACAAGCGGGGAAAAATTATCGAGTACCAGTCAATTGGCATCGATATCACGGATCGTATCGCAACCGAGACGAAACTTGAAGAACAGGAGAAGAAACTCGATGCGATTATCCGTGGATCCCCCGTGCCCCAGCTGGTGATCGATACAGATCACCGTATCATCTCCTGGAATACAGCGATGGAAAAGTTCTCCGGGATGAGGGCAGCTCAGATGATTGGTGCAACGACGTTTGGCACCTTTTTTTACGACCGGGATCGGCCGTTGCTTGCCGATCTTATCATCGATGAAAAATTCGACGAGATTTCACAGCTTTTCCCGGAGAACTGCAAAAAATCCTCGTATCCTGACGATACGTGGGAAGGCATCACCTTCTCAAAGATTCACCCCGGCGAAGGGAACTGGGTTTTTTTTACAGCAGCGGCAATACGGGATGAAACCGGCATCATTACCCACGTGGTAGAGACCATGGAAGACCTGGTAGGGTACCATACACAAAACGGCACGTCATTTGTCGTCCGGTCGCTGTATCCGATGATCGACCGGGATGCCCTTCACTAACATTGCGGGGGATGTTGACGGGAGCTTGTGGGGCGGAGGGTGTTAGCGGAACCGGGTTGTACTGAAGCGAGGAGCCCGCCCGTTCGTGCATGATAGGGCACCTGAAAATATGTTGTACCCATGCGACCCCCCCAAGCCCATTTACACCACCCACACATAACCAGCCGTCGTAAAAATGCCGGTTTTCGCACCAGGATCCGGATCGCGATGGGGGGGTCGCGTGGGTACAAACCAATGAGCGCCAAGGATCCAGATGCAGGAATTTTCTTTGATCCGCGCTCTTATCCGGGCATAATTGCCGACGTGAAATGGGGAGGTCTGGCCTGGAAGACGCGGTGGGGAAAATGCAGGTTCTGTGCGGCCAGAGAATCGGGTTTGTACCCACGCGACCCCCCCTCTCTGACGTTCGGAACCTGATCCGGGAGTGCGTCCGGACAGGAATGCCGGGTTGCGGGGGGAACGCTGGCGATGGGTAAAAGCGGGGTGCAGGTATTTTATCAAAAAAGAATTTCGTGCGGTTCCTGCAAGAATTAAAAAAACAGATGGTTCGGGAATTGGATGCGAGAAGCAGGAGTTGAACCTGCGAACCCCTGCGGGAACGGATCTTGAGTCCGCCTCTGTTGGCCACTTAGATATTCTCGCTTGGAATAATGTTGGTTCCGGAATGTAAAAGGCTTTGAGTTCTGACAAACATGCCCTGATGCCAGATCTGAACACCGGATCGCCGGCCTGTCGCCATTGGCAGGACCTGCCATCCCCCCGGTGCCAGTACTGTTGGCGAGGGAATACATAAGGGCACGGATCAGAGAGCCCGCGATCCCGCCCGTTACGCCCACGCATCCGGGTAAAAAAAGGCATTAATTCCCGGTCGTCCTATATGGTCAGGATGTTTTCGCGGCTGAACGAGAGTAAATACCGGGATTTTTTCATCATCCTCCCGCTGATCGCGTTCTTCAGTGCCCTCCTGTGCCTCTCGGCTGGCAACCTTTCCGGGGACCTGGGCGAGTTTGTGCTGGCCGGCGGCATGGTTGCCCCGTTCGTGATCCTCGCCCTTCTCGCCCACATGGGAGAGAAGCACGCGTGGGTCCGCCTTGTCGCAACGCTCTGGCTCCTCTGTCTGCTCTTCGTACTCTTTGCCCTCACCCTGGTGATCACGCTTGCCCCGATTGCCGCATTCTCGCCGGACCCGGATGCCATTGCTCCGGACCTGGACTCGCTGCCGCTCGCAACCGTCGGATGGACGCTTCTCCTCTCCCTGGGTGCAGGACTCGCAAGCCTGATCGGGTTCTCCCGCTGGTTCCGGGGACACCTGGCCCGGGTGCTGCCCTTCGATCCCGACTCCTTCACCCATACGATCGGGCTCGTCTGTGTCCTCGCCCTCATCGTAATGCCCCTCATCCCGCTCATCCTGACCGGCAATGCCCCGTTCCTGAATGCAGACCTGCAGGCGATGCTCGGGATCGGGTCGGAGGAGCCGGGTTCATCGTTCAGACTCGACTCGTTCACGCTTGTCTGGACGGTCATCGGATCGTTCTTTTTAGTCGGACTCTGGGTACGCAGGGATGTTCCTGCCACCCTCGAACGCCTTGGACTCGTCCGCCCGCCCGCCCGCCAGATCCTGATCGGGATCGCTACCGGCGTGCTGCTGGTCGGGTTTTTCTGGTGTTTCGACGATGCCGTAGCCGCCCTCTTTGCCGCGTACGGGATCCCCACGACCGATGATACGCTCGTGAACAACCTCTTTGTGGCCTCGTTCACACCGCTCGCGGCCATCATGGCATCGGTCTCGGCCGGGATTGGCGAGGAACTCGCGGTCCGCGGGGTTATCCAGCCACGGTTCGGCATCCTCCTTTCGGCACTCGTCTTTGCCTCAATGCATGCCTACCAGTACGCGTGGGACGGGCTGCTGAGCGTTCTTCTCGTTGGCCTCTGTTTCGGGGTGCTGCGAAGATATACCAACACGTCGACAAGCGCGATCTCGCACGGAATGTACGACCTGACCCTGTTTGCGCTCATCATGGCGGGAATCACGACCCTTTAAAAAACCAAAAAAAAGTTACATAAAGTCCGCAAGGCCGAGCTGCTGCTGCTTCTCCTCGCCGAACGTGGACTCGATCGCAAGGTCGATCACCTCGACCCGCTGCTTGGTGTATTCCGAGACCTTGTACTTCCGGCAGATCTCGCGGGACATCTCCAGGTACTTCTTCACCGAACCCTCGTGGACCGTGGGGATGATGTTGCCATTGCAGATTCCCTTGCCCTTGAACTTCATACACTTGCCCGCAAGGGGCATCCGCCGGTAACTCGTGTTGCACTTGGTGCACCGGAACTTCTGCTTGGAGAAGGCCGAGAGGTTGCCCATGAGGTCGCGGATGAAGTGGGTATTGAGCACCCGTTCTGCCACAT
This sequence comes from Methanoregula sp., assembly GCF_028679125.1. Classification (GTDB taxonomy): domain Archaea; phylum Halobacteriota; class Methanomicrobia; order Methanomicrobiales; family Methanospirillaceae; genus Methanoregula. The sequence continues at coordinate 55,058 of NZ_JAJRCG010000008.1, forward strand.
CGTCTGCATCGACCGCCCGGATCTTCTCGGCAAGCACCAGCTCCGCCTCAAGTTTGTCGGTCATGCTCTTGAGCTGGGTGTACATTGATTCAAGCGGGCCTGCCGAGATATCCGAGGTGTCGTGGGTGAACTGGAACCCTTCGAGCTGGGCCGGCGTCCCGATCCGGTTTTCCACCCGGTCGATGAGCTTGACGATAGTCTTTGGCTCGGCATATGCAAGGGCGCTGGTATAGACCTCGATCGGGTAATGGTCGCAGACGTCAACGTTGAGGGCCTCCTTGTCGATCTCGGCCGGGTCGATCCGGCTCGTCAGGACAAGCGGGGCATCCATCGAACCGCCCCGGTTCTGCGGCAGAAACGAGCGCGAGAAGTTGATCAGGCCGTCGAGGAGGAGCATGATGCAGTCCTCATCGCCATCGCACTGGCCGGTGAAGATGCCGTTTGCGACCAGCGTGTGGTCATCAGCAACCGTCAGGCAGTAGACCCGGTCTTCAGGAGCAGGAACCGGTTCGGCCAGTTTTATGGTGTCGGAGATGACACAGGAGCCTTCGAAGACCGGCACAGAATCGCCGGGTTTGAGCTCCAGTGCCCTGATCTTGCGGAGATACCCGGTATCCCAGACCAGCATCGCGTGATCGGGAGTTACAACGAGCTCCTTTCCCCGCGAAGTGGTGAACCGGATCAGTGACACCGGTGAACGGTGGATGGAGACCGAGGTTACCTTCCGGATATGGATCTGGCCGTTCGTGTCAACGGCACGGGTGAAGAACGGCCGGACCGGGTCCGAGTAGTACGTACCGAGCCGGTCCAGGCCGGGCCGGCTGAGATCGAAGTTCTCCAGCACGAACTTCCGTACAGGAGTCTTTTCCCAGGTCTTCCCGTCATACACCTCGATCTCGGTATCGCCGTAGAAGCAGTTCCTCCTCTTGGAGGCATGGAAGAACGGGTGGGCGTACCCCACGTTCGCCCGCGTGAACCCGATGATCCGGGCAAGGACACCGGCGCTCGTGTGCGGTGCAAGACCGATGACAAGGTGTCCCACGAGGTCTGCGGGTTTCTGGATCCTGTAGAACGGTTCAAGGCCATAGCATTTGACGAGCAGCTCGTCCATGAACTTTGTCACGCTGACAAGCCATTCGGCACAGGAGTCGGAGACTAGGATATCCTGGGCATGGAGTTCCACTACCTGCGACCCGTTCTGGAGATCGTAGCCATGCGTGTCTTTGGTATAACCAAGCGAGCGGAGTTTTTCCACGGAGACCCGGACCTCATCCGGGCGGATGTGGGTGAGGGGCAGGTCGATCATGTCGAACCGGGTCGTGCCGTCCTTGAAGACGAAGATGTTCTGCTGTGCCCGCAGAATACCCTTCTCCATTGCCTCCATGGACTTCTCCCGCGAGATCATTCCTTTGACCCCCTTGACGAGCGCGAGGCTGTCTGCTTTGAGCCCCATGCGTTCCATGGCCTTTGCGTACTCTGCCTTCACGTTCAGGCTGACCCGCTGGCTGCACATGGCGGGAGCATCGCAGTCCGGGCACCGGTCCTGCGGGATCTCATGGCCGCACTTCGAACAGGTGAAGATGGCGACGGTATGCCCGCCGCACTTATCGCACTGGTTGAGGTAGGTGATCGCGTTGCACTGCGAACACCGCCGGCGCCCCACTTCGATCTCGATGATCCCTCCCTCCTGCTGGAAGTCGAGCTCTGTGTTTTCTGCGTCCACTTCTTCGGTGTGGGCGGAGGCTGACTGGAACGAGCGCCGGCTCCCTCCGGTGTCGCCGAGCGGGAAGAGGACATGGGGAGGCGGGTTCATCTTTCGGGGCTTTGATTTGCCCGGCCGGCCCATGCGCCCGCCGATCCGCGTCCCGGACCGGGACCGCATCTTCAGGCCGGAGAGGTGCATCACGAAATTGAGGGGGGCAGCATCGGCCGGGGCCGTCTGCCATGTATCCCGCTTTTTCAGGTTCCCGTCCAGCCCGAGCCCGGCAAGGAGCGCATGGTAAGTCCGGAGCTGTACGGTATCGTTGCGGACTTCATGCGGGATGAGCAGTATCTCAAGAGATTCCTTGATCGCCGGATCGTTGGGGATATGCAGGATATCATCCTTCACGCTTCCCGTTGCTACCACATGATCGGCAAGCGCCCGGATCTGGTCCGAGGAGATATCGTCCCAGAACCAGGTCCATGCCGGGTGGAGATATCCCCCGTTCCGGGCAAACTCCAGCGCTTCCGCTTCATTCCTGGGGGGCTTTATCCCATCACCGACGTCGAGCTGCCACCACTCAGCGCAGTAGCCGGCGGGCACGAGCGGGTGGTTGTTCTCCAGAAACTCCCCGTAGGATATGAGTATCTCTCCGACATCGAGGATCCGCTCGATCCCTGCGTTGAGGCGCCGTGCGGTCGGCTCATCATCGATCCGGAGCACGGTACCGTCCCGCAACCGGACGGTCGGGCCCTCGATGGTATCGACCGGCACGACCCCGCAGGCCTTGCCCGGCCGCTCGGTCTTCATCTGGGTGCCGGTGGCGAGAAACTCACCGAGAATGTAGAGCGTTGCAGGATGCATCCCTGCAGCGGCAAAACCCGTATTCCGCGATCTCCCGTACCGGAGCCGGAAGCCACCTTTCCTCATCGGATAGGAGAAGACCGGACGGCCGCCGATCAGGTCGCGGAGGTACTTGTCGAGCGGCTTGATGCCTACGGTCTTCTCACCATCGCCGCTCTTAGCTGCCCCGGCGATCAGCTTGTCGAGCCAGTCCCAGCCCTCCATCTTCATCTTCTCGACCCGGCTCTTGAGCTTGCGGGCCTTGCCGGCAATCCCTTCCCCGATGACGAGCGCCATGCCACCGCGGACGGCATTCGTCTCCACCCGGGGAAGGTTGCGGTGACCCGAGACCTCCTCCTGCTCGGTGGCTTCGCCATCGACACAGACCGGGCAGTTCTCGATGATGATCCGGATCTCCTTCTCGCTCGGGAGGTACTGGAGGTTCATGATCGAGTTGTACTGGCGGATCTCCTCGATATACCGCTCGACCTCCTCGTCCCGGGCGATGTAGCGGTTGATCCCGAGTTTCTGGCGCACGTAATCCCCTACGAGCACCGACATGGCCTGTGCCGTGCCTCCGGCACTCCGGATCGGGCCGGCGTAGAAGATCAGCAGGTAATCGCTGCCATCATCGTTCCTGCCGAGCGCAACCTTTGCGATACCTTCCGTTGGTGCGGAGACGACACCTTCTGTCAGGAGGGCCATTGCAGTGCGGATCGCGTGGTCGAGCACCTCCATGGTGTCCTTCTCGCCAAACTTTTTCGCAACAAAATCATCGCCGATCCGAAGGGCGATCTCCTCACGGGACATCTGTGATTCGAGTTCACGGATCCGCGCCGCCACGCCCTTGATCCCGACCAGCACCTCGACCCGGTCCGCGAGATCGCTGGCAATCGGGATCTCGACATCGAGGCTCGGATCGAGCCCCCGGGAACGCGCCTCCTTTGCAATCGCAATTTCACGATAGAGCTCGTCCAGGAGGGACTTCTCATAGGCCTCCATCATGGGCGAGAGCTTGAGCATACTGTAGGGTTAAGCGGCACGGGGATTTATGGATACTGTTTGGGCCGATCGGGAGCGGGAAAAGAAAAGAACTGTAATTCCTGCTCTCGGGTAACCCGCCGGTTGCAGGGAAAACGAGGCCCGGGATCCTCTGCACGAATCCCGGGATCTCACCGGCTGGTTTACTCTTTCTTCTCTATCTTTGGCTCTTCCTTTGGCTGTGCGGATGATTTATGCGTGTACACGGTTGCACCTGCCCCGATGCCGGCCGTAATAATCCCGATTATGGCCGCGATGACCGTCGGGTTCTCCATAACCCCGGCAGAGGAGGTCGCGGTAGCGGTAGGCTCCACGGTCTGCACGATCACAATAGGTGCCGCCGTGGGGATCGCTGTCATGGGGGTTGCCACGCTCGTTGATGACGAGGACGAATAGCCGCTCAGGGGATGGAGCGTCCCGTATACCGGGGTGTTCTGCCCGGCAACGACATAGATTGTCCCCTCGTAATCAATGTACCCGCTCAGTTCCAGTTGCAGCATATGGGTCCCGGCAGAGATGCCGGTCAGGTCTCCCGGGGTTGTCCCGTAATATACACCATCAATCAGGATGGCAGCGCCAGCAGGAGACGAGGCAACCGTAATGTTGCCGGTGGTAGGCGCCGTTGTCTGGGAGACCGTGGCAGTAGTGGTCATAGTTGTTGTCGGTACTGTTGTGGTCAGTACAGTTGTTACCGGTACCGTTGTTGTCGGTACTGTTGTGGACAGTACAGTTGTTACCGGTACCGTTGTTGTCGTGGTCGCAGGAACCGTGGTAGTGGCAGATACCGCTGCCGTGGTGGTTGTCGGTACGGCGGTTGCCTGCGTGGTAACCACGGAGGTAACTGTTGTCTCAGCAGACGTTGGAACCGTGGTGGTGTTCGAGATATTGCCGCTATCCGCGGAAACAGGCACAGCCATGGACACAACTACAACAAGGATGATGAGCAGCGTGCAGATCTTCTTCATGATAGGCTCCATATTGCTCTTCGTTCACGAATCTCTGTCCTGACAGGGTCCGAAAGGGTTTTCTCCATTATCGGTGCCTGCGGGCAGAGTAAATGCTTCAGGAAACTATTGCGTGGTCCGGCCTGATGAATGTTGCCAGAGCCGGGATCCTGCGGTATTCCCCGGAGAGTATCTACGCCCCGGTCTGCCCAGGGTGCGGATCCGGGAGATGCCGTTCACGCTTTCCTTCCTGCGATCTCCTCCAATGCTTTCCGGACCCCCTCCGGCAGATCGATTGCCTCCAGCAGCGCGGGCAGGAGCACCTGTGCCGTCTGCTTTCCTTTTGGGGTTAACAGATATTCTCTCATCGCTCTCTGTCCTTCAGGGGATGAGAGATACCGGTGGACCATCTCCTGTCCCTGCGGGGAGGCGAGATAGGTTGCCACAAATCCGTTCATCATACCATCATTTGCCACGGTCATTCCTCAACCCGATGATTACACCCTCCGGCCGGGCAGGTATTCAGGGAAGAATCATACATAAGAGATCTGATTCCTGAATGAATACACGTTTAACCGGCCCGGAGAGACCTGCTGGTTACGAAAACGGGGGGGATGATTGAGAGGGTTTAAAAACCCCCCGAATCTATTGATGGGTTTCATCCTGATGTAATATGCAAACAATGGGCTGCAAGGTACTTATTTTGATATCACTTCCATCACTTTGTCCATGATCTGCTCGCTCCGGTTCTTCATGCCGAACCAGACAACGATCGCAATCGAGGCGCCAAGGCCGATACCGATACCCCAGAAGATCGGGGTGATGATCGTGTAGATGATGGTCAGGTCAAGCAGCAGCTGTGAGAGCGCCAGCATGATAACCACGAAATACAGGAACACGCGGAGCAGTAAGAGTACTGGCCTGAGCAGTTCGATATCGGCAGTCTTCGAGTAATTCTTGAAGAGGTCGATGAAGTAATCAATGAGGATGATACCTACCACGAGGATGATAAGGAACGCAACGACATGAGGGATGTACTCGATGACCCTGGTCATGAACGCGCTGAGGTAATCCATATTGAGGATGTCGACTGCCGCAAGGATGGCGATCAGGTAGACGATGACGCGCACGAGGATATCGCCTACGTGCCCAAGGGAGACGTTAGACTTTATGACGGATTTTCCCACGTCAGATTCCCCGATCACCGGAGTGGATATTGCCGTAGCCGTGACCTTGTCAATGATGATACGGACCGCTTTTCCGAGCAGCCGGCCTACAATCCACCCGACAAGAAGCACAATAAGTGCACCGATAATGGCAGGAAGTACTGCCATTACATTTTCCATTCCACGGGAAACTATGTCCATTGAAACCATGTTTTTTAACTCCTGTTAATACCGCACAATTCTGATTATAGAGTGGCAACAATTCATGTTGCGGTTACTCTATTAAAAGCATTGATGAGAATAGTATTTAAAATTGTTCCTAATCAATTATACAACATGGTGATTCATAACACTTATAAATTCAGCAATCCATAAATTTTACAAGAGCCACGAGCCCGGCCAAAACCACCATGATGCAGGATTACCAGCAGGAACTCAACGTAATACGGGATCTCTTAAAGAAAAACCCGAACGGGATGAGTGTCACCGATATCTCAAAGGCGTTAAAGAAGAACAAGAACACTATCGGACGATATCTCGACATCCTGCTCATCTCCGGACAGGTTGATATGCGGACGTACGGGATGGCAAAGGTATACTCCCTCTCCCAGCGGGTTCCGCTCTCGGCCATGCTCAGTTATTCAAAAGAACTGATCATGGTATTCGACACCGAGTCCCGGATCATCGATGTGAACGCGAATTTCCTCACCCTCCTGCACCTTTCGCGCGAAGAGACCATAGGGAAAAACCTCACTTACCTCCAGTCCCCCGAAGTGGATGTCCATGATCTCATCAGCATCCAGGCAACCGACAGGGAAGAGCGCGAGAGCACGGTCACGTTCAATGTCAGGGGCAAGGGCGAGCGGATCTTCAACCAGAAATGTGTTCCCACGGTTTTTGATGATGGCCGGAAAGGCATTACCCTGATCCTCGAAGATGTCACGGAGCATATCCTTGCCGAGCGGGAGATCCGGGAGAACGAGGAGCGGTTCCGGATGATGGCCGAGAACATCCACGATGGCCTCATCATATTAGAGAACGGCAAAACCGTGTATGCCAACAACCGTATATCGGAGATCACGGGGTACTCTCTTGAAGAACTCTGGGCAATGAACACGGTTTCTATCGTCCCGACGGAATGCCAGGATGCAGTGTTGAAGCGGATCCATGATATCGAAACAAATCCTGACAAACCCGCCAGCCTCCAGATGTGGATCATCAGGAAAGACGGGGAGCGGCGGTTTGTCTACCTCCGTTTCAGCGCTGTGCGGCACAGCGACATACGCTATAATTTCATTATATTCACCGATATCACGGAACTCAAGACCCAGGAGGCGAAGGTGCGGGAGAGCGAGCAGCGCTTCCGGATGATGGCCGAGAACATCCAGGACGGGCTCATCATCGTGGAGAACGAGCAGGTCGTATATTCGAACCACCGCATCAACGAAATAACCGGGTATTCTGATGAGGAGATGATCTCAATCGGGCTCCACGGGACCATCATTGTTGAGGAGGTATCTTCGGGGATGGCGGCTGCGGGACTCATTCCTCATTCAGACAAGACAAAACTCGAGGAGATTGTCAAGAGTGTCAAACCAGATTCAGGTACACCCGGGGAGTTCAAGATATGGATAACGCGCAAGGATGGCACGCCGCGGTTTATCCAGGGGAAGGTCACCGCCGCCCGGCACGGGGACGTGACCAGTACTTACATCACCATCGCTGATATCACCGTGTTTGCAGAGCGGGAGAAGACCCTGCGTGAGCGGATCGATGCGCTCCAGCAAATCCTGGATTAAAGATCCCGCCTCTCTTGTTTTTCCCCGGGACTTCGTTTGGTATTAATTATTCGTATGTATAACCCATTGGAAAAATGATTTAATACAATGACTTTCAACATTTATGAAACATTTGTAAATTATGGCGTGAAATAATCATGACTGTGCGAGAAAATACTACCCCCCCCACTCCTGGAAACCGACTTGGTCTGGGCTGCAATATCCTGGCCTTCATCATCCTGACCGGCATTGCGGTGGCACTTATTACAGTGTCCCCGGTGAGTGCCGGCGATGGAACACAATATCTGGCAGGAAGCCCGGAATTGTCTGCTGCTATTGATGGCAGCAATGAACTCTCTCCGGGTAAGGAAGTCCAGCTTAAGGTTGTCATCCAGAATACCGGTATCAACCAGTTCAAGTTTGTAAAATCCACCATTGTCAACCGCGATGACATCCCAAGTACCGCAAAATTCCTCACGGTTTCCTTGGGTGCAGGCAACACATCTATGATTGTGAAGTCTGATCCGCAGATGCTCGGGGATCTCCTGGCAAGCGGCAAGTCTACTGCAACATTCACCGTCAGAGTCCCATCCGATGCCACAGCAGGAACATACGTGCTTCCGGTGATACTGAATTATACCTATCTCTACACTGCTGACCAGTACGGTACTGACACTATTGAGTACAGATACAAGTCCATGAACGAGACCTTGGAACTCCCCATCAAAATCAAGGAGGATGCCCAGATCGATGTCATCTCTTCCGACATCCAGCACTTAAACGCCGGGACAGAGGGGTACATCACGCTCAAGGTGAAAAATGTCGGCCACGAGGATGCAAAGAAAGCCATCCTTGTCATTGCACAGAACGGCAAGAGCCCGGTTATCCCTACCCAGGGCAGTGCCTATATCGGTGATTTCCCCGCTAATGGAATCGCAACCGGCATCTTCAGGACCTCGGTAGATTCAAGCGCAGAGGCCCAGACTTATCCCCTCGATGTGTACGTGAAATATGAGAACACCGACGGAGATACCGTCTCATCCGATATCGAGACCATAGGCGTACCGGTCGGAGGGAAGATAGAGTTTGAGATCATCTCTGATCCGCAGACCATCTCGCCCGGCCAGAAGAAAGTGATCACGGCCAAATTCAAGAACGCCGGCGATGCAACGGCTTACCAGGCGGTCGCCCGGATCAGCATGGTCGATCCCTTCTCCAGTAACGATGACTCGGCATTCCTTGGTGATCTTGCACCCGGGGAGACCAAAGAGGCATCATTCCTGGTTACCGCTGAGAGCACGGCAACCGTGAAAAACTATGGTATCGATTCCGAGGTCCGGTACCGCGATGCCCTTGACAATTCGGTAATCTCTGATTCAATGAAACTGGATGTAACCGTTGTCCAGGGCAAAAGTGTCACTTCCGTGCTGACCGATAACCCGGCCCTCCTCGCCGCACTTGCAGTCCTCATCATCGCCATTGGCGGATATCTCCTCTACCGCAGGAAGAAACTCCAGTAACGGGGGAAAGCATGGCCTCAACCAGCCTTTCCAGCAATGCCTGCACGGCTTTCGCAGTGATCGTCCTGATCATCTGCGGTGCCGCCATAATGGCACCGGTCTCAGCGGCAACCAAGTACCTCGGGGGAACCCCGGTGCTCTCTGCCAGCGTAACCGGTGTCAACGAGTTTACACCGGGACAGGATGCCACGATTAGTATCCTTGTGAAAAATACCGGTGTCAGCACCATGAAACAGCTTGACCTCGGCACGATTGATTACGAAGACCTTCCCACAACGGCAAAATTCGTGACAGTCAGCCTGGCCTCGCCCACAGATGACATTATCATCAAGAGCGACCCGCAGATGATCGGGACGATTCCCGCCAGCGGAACCGGCGTTGCCGTGCAGTTCAAGGCCAAGATCTCGGCAAATGCAACCACCGGGGAATACCCGCTGCCGCTCACCATCAACTACAAATATTCCAATGACCTCCGCCAGGAGAAGGCCGATGTATACGATTACGTGTATGTCGATGCAGAAGACACGATCCCCGTCACGATCCGGATCAAACCGGAAGTGAAGATCGCGATCGTGAAATCCGACCCGGACACGATAGCTACGGGAACCGAGGGATACCTCCGCTTAACGATCCAGAACATAGGCCCTGAAGATGGCAGCATGGCTACCGTGAAACTGGTCCGGATCGGGAGCAGCGCCATCATCCCGACCGACAGCACGGTCTTCATCGGGAATTTCCCGAGCGGCGGGATTGCCAACTGCAGTTTCAAGATCTCCGCATCTACTGACGCAACCAACCAGATCTACCCGGTGAACGTCCTTGTAACCTACACGAACCGGGAGGGCCAGATCATCAATACAGATACCGAGACCATCGGCATCCCGGTCAATGCCAAGACCAGCTTCTCGATTACATCCCCGGTTCCGTCCATTGCAGCCGGAACGCTCAGTAAGGTGGACGTGACCTACCGGAACAACGGGAACCTGACCGTTTTCGATGCCCAGTCACGACTCACCCCCCACGGCCTTGTCACGCTGGATAACAATGTGGAATACCTCGGGACCATCAGGCCCGGTGAATCCGTCACGGCCCGCTATGATATTCAGGTCGACAAAGCAGCAGAGACCGGCGAATACACATTCGACAGCAAACTCCGGTACCGCGACGTACTCGGCAACAGCCAGGAATCGGATACGATTCCCGTAACCATCCAGATCCTCCCGGCGAAAGGGGACTCCATTGCAGGTCTTCCGATCAGCACAATCGTTGTCGGGATCATCATCGTGGGGATCATTGCCGGGATCGGGCTGTTCGCATACCGGCGCAAAAAGAGCATGCAGTGAGTTACCATGACTCCCCTACCGGGATATATATTCCACCAACCCAGGAGAGGCTTCAGATATATCGCGAACAACGGATTCGGGAGGGAGACGACGAATGATTAAGGAAATTTTTGAATTCATAGCACATTCCATCATCAAAAAGCCCAGACTCGTTGCCTGCCTGGTCATCGCCCTCTTCTGCCTCGGGCTCTATGGCATGACCTCGCTTTCCATGGCGACAGGGTGGGAGACCTATGTTTTCAAGGACTCTCCCGCCGGTGCCCTTGAGGCAAAATACAACGAGGACTACAAGGCAGATACGATCATCCTCATTGTTGAAGCCGGGGACCCGCTGAGCCCGGATGTCCTGGCCTATGTCGATAATCTTGAAACCGATATCCGTCAGCAGCAGAATATCAAGAGCGTGCAAAGCCTCCCCGATGTCCTGAAAGCGTACAATGGAGGGACTCTACCGACATCGGAGGCTGACACGCTGAAGATTGTCAATGCACTTCCCGAGAGCACCCGCGCCCTGCTCTATCCTTCCAATGTGCTGACCCTCGTCCAGATCAAGCTCACTCCGGGATTGTCCGATAAGGTCCAGAAGTCCGTACTGAACAATATGCAGTCCGTTGTGGACACCTCCTCCCCGCCACCCGGGGTTACCGTTGAAATGTCCGGCTCCCCGGCCTTCACCAAGCAGATGGGCGAAGGGCTTACGAGCAACATGGGCATCCTGATTGGCGGTGCGCTTATCCTGATGATCATCACGATGGGCATCCTCTTTTCCTATGTCCGCCACCGGTTCATGCCGGTCCTGCTCGTGGCGCTCGGTCTTGTCACCTCCCTTGGCCTGATGGGCCTTGCCGGTATCAGCCTGAACATGGCGGTGATCGGGGCATTCCCGGTCCTGATCGGTCTTGGGATCGATTACGCGATCCAGTTCCACGCCCGGTTTGATGAGGAAGCCCGCAAGGGATCCCTTGAGGATGCGGTCTTCATGACCGTAACCCGGACCGGCCCGGCAGTCATGTACGCCATGCTGGCCACATCCATGGGATTTCTGGCCATGATGGTCTCGACCGTCCCGATGATCCGTTCGTTTGGGATTGTATCCATCATCGGCATCAACACCTGCTTCTGGATATCCTGTATCGGCATGCCCACGCTCGCCCTCCTGGTGAATTACAAGCCCAAACCGCAGCAGACCGGACAGTGCTATGCTGTGGGGACGAATGCGTGCGACACCATCATCGATAACCCGAAAAACCAGGCAAAGAACAAGAAGAAGAGTTCTTTCTCCTATGGGGAGTTCCTGACCAGTACCTCGGTAAAGATTGCAAAGAACCCGATCCCGGTACTGCTCGTTGCCGGGCTTATCGCCCTTATCGGGTTCCAGATCGACCCGACCATCCCGGTCAGTTCCGATGAAAACTCGTTTGTCCCCTCGGATATGCCGGCCAAGATCAACATCGATAAGGTCACCCGTATCATCGGGGCAACCAGCACCGCTGACCTGCTGATACAAGGCGGCCGGGTAACCGATCTCGATACGGTGATCTGGATCAAGGAGTTCCAGGATTACGAATTAGCGCACCATACGGAAATGACCGGTGCAACCAGTATCGTCACGTATATCCTCGAATATAATGGCGGTGTGATGCCGGAGACCCAGGCCCAGCTCGATACCGTGCTGGCAAGCATACCGGAGGATACGCGGACATCGGTTCTTAGCGACCCGATGTGCGGGATCATCCGGTTCAGCACCGGGGACATTTCGATGATCCAGCAGAACAGCCTGAAAGAGCAGGTGATCAAGGATATCGAGTTTCTCGAACCTCCTGTGGGTATCACGGTAGCTCCGGCAGGTAGTTTCGAGCTGTACACCAGTCTCCTGGGAGCTATGTCAGAATCGAAAGATACGATGACCATACTCGGGTTCATCTTTGTCGGTATCTTCCTGATCCTGGTATACCGGCACCTCCACGCGATATCCCCAATGATCCCGATCATTTTCGTTGTGGGCTGGAACGCCGTCATGATGTATATCATCGGCCTCACGTACAACCCGCTCACGGCGACACTGGGATCGATGACGATAGGGGTGGCCGCGGAATACACCATCCTTGTCATGGAGCGGTATGCCGAAGAGGAAGAGCGTCTGCATGATCCCATTGCCGCCATCCAGGAGAGCGTCCAGAAGATCGGCAGCGCCATTACAGTATCAGGCCTTGCCACATTCTTCGGGTTCTCGGCACTCTGCCTCGCGACATTCCCGATCATCAGCAACTTTGGTATCTCGACCCTGATTGCAGTCGCGTTCTCGCTGATCGGCGCAATCTTCATCATGCCGGCAGTACTCTCCCTTGTGGGGGGTCTCGATGAAAAGCTCAAGGCACGAAAAAAACCGGCTGCCGGACACGGGGCAGAGACACCTGCTGACGAGACCACCCATAGCAGCGAAGGATCTTCATAAGGGAATGAACGCGGGAGATCTTCGCTGCCATTCCCCTTTTTTTATAAGAGCCTGAAAAGTCACGTCTCTTTTTTCGCGTTCTCAATAATGACCGGCAGGCCGGTCTCTCCCATCTTCCAGAGCGTGAGGTTGGCACACGCACGGAGCAGGTCGTCCGGGTCATCGAGCCGCTGCCTGAGGGATTCCACGGCGGGTTCACCGATCCGGCAGAGTGCCTGCGACAGGAATCCCCGCAGCGCCGGGTCATCGCTTTTCATCGCCAGGATGAGGGGCTCAACTGCGGGCCTGCCGATCTCGCCCAGCGCTGCTGCTGCATAGCGCCGGAACTCCTTATTGGGATTCCCGTTCATCGCGGTGATCAGGGAGCCGATTGCCGGTTCCCCGATGCGGGAGAGGGCAATAGCCGCATACCAACGCCGGTCATTATCCGTCGCCCCGGCAAGAGCCTGGAGCAGGGGGGCGACTGCAGGTTCGCCGATCTCCCGGAGCGCTGCAACCGCCCGGTGCCGCACATCAACAGACGGATCTGCCAGTGCCGCGATCTGTCCTGCAATCCCCGTATCCGTACCCGTTTTCCCGCCCGCTGGATCCATAGATATCACTGATCTGGGTACTGTTCCTTAAGGTTGTTTTCTTTTATGCAAAGCCCAGCCAGCCCGGGACAAAGAGAATGGCAAAGAAGACGAGCATCAGCGCCATCCCGAGCGGCAAGCCGACTTTCGCCCATTCGCTGCTGCTGATATTGAGTTTGCCGGCGGCAATGATATTGGGGATGTTGCCGGGGATGAGCATCCCGCCGGCAATGAGCAGGCCCATGAGGGCGCTCGTGATCTGCTGCGATGAGAGGGCGGGGCTGATCTCCGCTGCGGCAAGGGTTGCATTGTCGAGCACCGCGGAGACGATGTTGATCCAGTAGAGCCCGGCAGACGGGATCATGATGATATACTCAAGGATGAGCGGCTTGAACCCCTCGCCAAGGAAGACCAGCGCCATGATGAAGAGATAGACTTTCCCGGCGCGGATGAGGATCTCCCGGATCGACTCGCGTTCCACAATGCACTCGAGTTTCTGGTCGCCCGCGTGGCTCCGGGTGAAGAGGACAACCCCGACAATCCCGAGAGCAAGGATGGTCGGGATGATATAGATCGCGAGCCGGTCAAAGAGGAAGGTGAAGCCGGCGTTATAGGGTGCGCCGGAGAGCTTGGAGATCACGATCGTTGTGAGAGGCTCACCCAGCGGGGTGAGGCCGGCCCCAAGGCCGATGGAGAAGCAGGAGACCACCGCGATCTCGATCTTGGCCTTCTTCACCACGGGCAGGGCATTGAGGATCTCGACAAGGATGATTGCCGCAAGGATGGCGGAGATGATGCTTGAGACAAGACCGAGGACAACGATGAGCAGGAAGACAATCCATTTCAGCGAGAACCGGTCGATCAGGCCGACGATCGTTTCCTGCATCCGGTGGTAGAAGACATAGATCAAAAGGCCGAAGACGAGCACGATCTGGACAATACCGATCGGGATGCCGAAGATACTCGTTATCTGGAGCGGGGAGAGGAGCGCTTCCTGGACGATCGCGCTGCTCCAGCCGGTCTGCTCACCGGCAATGGTGATGAATCCGGAAAGGGTAAGGGCGCAAATCCCGCAGGTAAAGAGGAATACCTCAAGGTTCTGCTCAACGCACTTCACCCGGAACGGGAGGATCAGGACCAGCGCAAAGATGATGAGCAGCCCGATGTTCGCCAGAATATCCATATGCCATCTCCACCCGGCATACAGCCGGTTATTACCGGAAATATGGTTGCCCGGAGAATTAATGAGTTCCTTTTCTCAAGATACCCCCGGAACGGGGCAAGAAAGTATATATCCATCATAGACGGTATAGGCAATTGATCATCTCTGAGGGGGGGATCGGGGGATGGCACAGGATCTCATGAAAACCATCAGTGCACTGCAGAACGCGGCAGTAGGGCGCTGCCGCAAACGGATAGCGGATGCGGCACTGAAGGCAAAGGGGATCATGGGGAGCGAACCCCCGGGTGAAGAGACACCACATCCCTGCGGGAAACCCCCGTGCGGTGTGACGGCAATCCTGAAGCGGAAGCACGGGCTTTAGGGGGGACTATGGATTCGGAAAAAACACTCCTGCAGCAGATCCGGGATAAGGAGCAGGAACTTGCACAGGAAGTAGAGGCGGCCCGGATCGGGGCGGAAGCCCTCGTTGCCGCAGCCCGGAACGAGGCGGGCGACCTGCTCTGCACGGCAGACACCCAGGCAAAGACTGCCGCCGAGCAGGTGTACTGGAAGGAGAAAGGCAGGACAGAGACCGAGATTGCTGCCCTGAAAACATCGGCTGGACTGGGGCGGGAGACCTCTTCAGTGCAGGGTGAGCGAAACGTTCCCGCTGCTGCGGAACGGATCGTCAGGTACGTGACTATGGAATGAGGCCGGGAGCGCCCGGCAGGGATTGGTATGCTCCAGGTGATGAAACGCATCCAGGTGATCGGGCCAAAAGAGGATCTGGGCCGGGCTGTCGATCTCCTGTACCGGGCAGGCACCGTTCACCTTGAGAGCGCACCCGGGCAGGTCAAGAAGACCGAGATCTGGCTCGGGAACGTCCGGCAGGACGAGGCGGATGAGGTCTCAATAGTCCTTTCCACCATCAGCGCCATCTTCTCCACGCTTCCGGTTATTGCAGATGATGCCGGACGGCAGGAGCAGATCCGCGACTCCCTTGAAGAGAGGACCCATACCGGGCTCGTTGCGAGGGCAAAGGAGATCATCCGCACCCTTGAGACAACAACCCGGGAACTGGCGGGAAAGAAGGGCGAGCTTGCGCTCTCGGTTGCCACGCTGAACCGGTACCAGAAAGTCCTCGACATCATCCATCCTCTGGAGAGTGAACTGCCGGTGCTGGAGGGATTCGAGGTCACGATCCTCCTCATCCAGGAGGAGCACCGGGACGTCCTCGACCTGATCCGGCAGGAACTGGTCACCATCACCAATGACCGGTGCGAGATGACCGCAACAACGGTCGATGCCGAGACCCTTGCCGCCATCATGGTCTTTCCCAAGCGGCATTCCGAGGAGGTCCACGCATTCATCTATTCCGTGAACGTGAACGAGGTGCGGCTCCCGAAGGAGTATGCCGGCCGGCCGTTCTACGAGATGTACGCCCTGCTCGAAGAGAGCCGGATCAAAGCGCAGGAGGAGATCGCGAAGATCGACCGCGAACTGCTCACGCTCTCGAACACGTGGTACCAGGAACTTGTTGTCCTCAGGAAGCAGCTGGAGAATATCCACTGCGAGCTGGGTGCGTACCGGAACTTCGGGGTCTCGGAGTATACCTTCGTCATCATGGGCTGGATCCCGAAGAAGTTCCTGAAGAAGACAAGACAGGCCCTGCTCGAGGCATTCGGTGACCGCGTGGTTGTCTGCGAACTCCCGACAACAGAGAAGGACATGGAGGATGCCCCGATCTTTTACGACAATCCCTTCTGGGTGAAGCCCTTCGAGTTCATCATGCAGCTCGTCTCCCCGCCGCGGTACCGCGAGGTGGATCCTTCACCCATCCTCGCGATCTTCTTCCCGCTCTTCTTCGGGATCATGGTCGGCGACATCGGGTACGGGCTCATCATCCTCGCCTTCGCGCTCGTGATCCGGTACCGCTTTGCGGCTATCGCGTTTGCCAAGAACCTGGCCGACATCCTCCTCATCTCCTCGATCCCGACCATCATCTTCGGATACCTGTTCGGCGAGTTTTTCGGGGATCTCGGGGAGATGATGGGATGGCTCCACCCGGTGCACTTCCTTGG
This sequence comes from Methanoregula sp., assembly GCF_028679125.1. Taxonomy (GTDB): domain Archaea; phylum Halobacteriota; class Methanomicrobia; order Methanomicrobiales; family Methanospirillaceae; genus Methanoregula. The sequence goes on from NZ_JAJRCG010000008.1 coordinate 71,665, forward strand.
CATCACGTGGAACCGCGTGGATGCGATGATCCCGATGCTCATCTTCGCCATCTCGATCGGCGTCATCCACGTCTTCCTCGGGCTCTTTATCGGTATCCGGAACGCGATCATCACGAAGAAGAGGAAGCACCTGTACGAGAAGTGCGGGATGCTGATGATGATCGTGGGACTGATTGTCCTTGTCTGCATGCTCGCGGGGTTCCTGCCGGAGGCTGCCATCTATCCGGCGGTTGCCCTCATGGTTATTGCCCTCCCTCTCATCCTTCTGGGAGCAGGGGTGTTCGGCACCATCGAGGTGATGAGCACGGTGGGAAACATCCTCTCGTACGCGAGGCTGATGGCGATCGGCATGGCCTCGGTAATCCTCGCGATGGTAGCCAACCGGCTGGGGGGAGCCTTCGAGATTGCCATCATCGGGGTGATCGTTGCCATCCTGCTGCACACGCTCAATGTCGTGCTCGCGATGTTCTCCCCCTCGATCCACTCGGTGCGTCTCCATCTCGTCGAGTTCTTCTCGAAGTTCTATGAGGGGGGAGGGACGGCTTACCAGCCGTTTGCCCGGGCAGTTACCGAAGGGGAGCAGAAAGGGACGGGACCGGATCCCGGCGTGCAGGAACCTTCGTGAGTCTCCTGCATCCTCTTTTCCTTAAGGATTCCCTCCCGTTATTTTTAGAACGAAAAAAGAGTGCCGGGAACGATCATGGAGAAACGTCAGAATATGGTTTTGTACGGAGTACGAACCACCGGGGAGATTATCACGGGTATCATGCCCGTCCGGATTGACCATGTCGCTGCATTGACGCTGGAGTACGAGATCCGGGAACCTGCTACACGTGAATCAAAAGCCCTGCTCTAGCGATTTTTCACCGACAGAATACATCTCCAGTTCCGGGCTCCGGGTTATCCTCGCAACCTCAAAAGACTGCAAAAGCTGCAGGAGGCCACTTCGGGATCTTTCCGCTCACCCCGTTTGTGGACCATATCTTCACCATGTATGGGTTCACGCAGGTCATACGTATCTATGATACTGAAGAGTCCGCCATCCGGGCAGGTTCACATCCGGGACGGCCACGGTGAACGGCTGACGGTGAAACCAGGGGGCTGGATCTCTCGCCGGCAGACTTCTCCCGCATGGTAGCGGCGCTGGCTGGCTGGAATCTTATTACCGAAGAGACCTCTCCGGATCATGGAGAAGAGACGCTGTACAGCATCAGCCCTGAGGGCGAACTGGCATTGTTCGTGTATTCAGCCCGCATGAAGAAACGGGGTGTCGCAGGCACACCCGGCATCACGTGATCCCCGTACTTACGCTCCGACAGGGTCCGGTTGAAAAATAAAATCAAACCCTGATTGATCCGGATCGGATTTTCAATCGCGATCATGATCGCGATGAATTTTTTAAAATCAGGGTTTGATGAAAAAATTTCAAGCAAGGTCTGCCTGAAAATTTTTAATCATGGTCTGGTTGCCAAAAGTTAAACGGATCTGTAGCAGTTCAATCCGACAGTTCACGATGAAATAGGGGGCGCACTTACCCTTTTTCAATCAAGGTCCGCTTGAAAATTTTCCATCAAGGTCTGCTGAAAAAATTTTTACCAGAGTCTGGTTGAAAAATAAAAATCAAACCCTGATTGATCCGGATCAGATTTTCAATCGCGATCGTGATCGCGATGATAATTTTAAAATCAACAATCGATTGAGAATTTTTCAGCAAGTCAGGTAAACCGGTTCACGATTCTGAAAAGATGAGGCAGGAAGATGATAGCCGATGACGTCTCCCGATCAAAATGTGATCACTGCTCTTTGAGGTTCTGCTCATCCTCGGCAATCCATGTCTTCAGTTTCCGGATACCTTCCTCGATATCCCGGATCCGGGCTTCGTTCTCCGTGAGCTGGATTTTAGCCTTTGCTGCCTTCACGGGATCCTTGCAGGTGGTAAGGAAGGTGCGGATATGGCCACTCCCGATCTGGAAATTCTCCCGTGCACCCACAGCTTTTTGCAGCCGTTCATAATTGGCCTCAAGATTCTTCCGGGAACGGAACCTGGTTCCTGTCTGCTGCTTCGGCTTTACCGCTTTCACCGCGTCCCATGCCGCATCGTGGGTCTTGCGGATCGCCTGGATTTTGTCAAAACAGGCTTTCTTGTGTTTCGCAATCATCGCGTGCTTGTATCGCCCGAGCGTGTCACCGGCATTCTTGAGCGCCTGCCCCCTTTCTACCAGATCGTGGATGCCAGGAGTGCCGGGCGGGAGCCGGGCCTGGTCCGCGAGCTTCATGATCTCATCCAGGTGCTGCTGCGACAGGGACTCCAGGGATCCGTACCCGGCCTTCTGTTTCTCCTTCACTTCCCCGCAGAGTGCATTGAACTGGTTCCAGAGCAGGTCCCGGTCGCTCTTTGCGAGCGGTTTGAGCTCCCTGAATAACCCGGTGATCTGCTTTGCTTTGTTCCAGAAATCCTGGTATTTGGTTACGATCGGGCGGTCTTCCCGGATCGGGCCGGTTAATGAGACCAGAGTTTTGATCTCACGGTCCAGGAGTTCTGCATGGGTATGGGCGCTTTTAAGCCAGGGATCATCTTCAGGTTTCATAAAAATTCCGGTTGCTGGTTGGTCTTGTGGATATGGTGTCTGTATCTGCCCGCGTGGCAATAAAATAGTATCCGCTGCCTGATCTCCGGGTTCGTTCTTCCCTCGAAATCAGGCTATTATTTGCAGATCGGGCGCATGTTGCCCGGCCGATACCCGTCAGGTTATCTCTTTGAGGTTGACAGAGACATCGTTCGCAATCCGGGAGTACCGTTTCGGGTTCTCCTCGAACTGCTTCTTGCACCAGTTGCAGCAGAAGTAATAGTTCTGGTTTTTATGCGTGGCGGTATATTTCGCATCCTCTTCATCAACGATTGCCAGACAGACGGGATCGGTTGCCATGTGAACTCCTTGTACCAGTTTTCTGTGCAGGTTCCAGATATTCCCTTGCACATGAACTTAAAACCCGCCGGGCATAACCCTCCCCCGTGGCAGACTCCAACACCCTATTTTGTCTCAGGCAGCACATAGTACCGTAACAATGGCATACGACCAGATCCCTATCGGCAGGTTCTCGCTCATCACCCGGCTCAGCCAGAAAGCACTGCGCCTCTACGATGAGCGGGGTCTCCTCGTACCGGAGGTGAAGGATCTCTGCTCCGGCTACCGCTACTACACCGGAGCCCAGATCGCACGCGGCGTCTCCATCAAGACCCTCTGCGGCCTGGGGTTTTCCTTAAGCGAGATCGATATGCTCCTTGCGGCAAAAGCACACCACGATGCCTGCACCATCCGGGAGCTGTTCGGGCGGCGCCGGCAGGAGATCAGGTCCGAAGTCCAGAGGTTACAACAGATCGAGGCGATCCTCGAGAATGAGGATGCCTCCCTGGAGCTGATCTACATGTCACTCAATGAACCCCTCATCAAGGATGTCCCACCCCAGCGGATCGTGGGAAAGAAGGGAACCGGCGCCTACAGCGAGACTATCTCCCGGCTCATGCCTGCCCTCTGCAGCCAGATCTTCTCGGAGGAGAACAAGAGGAACGGGCTGAAGGTGACCGGGCCCTTCATGACGCTGTACTATGACTGCGAGTACCGCGAGAAGGATGCGACCATGGAGTGCGCTGCACCGATCACCGGCAGGATTGTCCTCTCGGACCCGGAGATGGAAGTCCGGACCCTGCCGGGCGGAAAGTGCCTCTCGCTCATCCACAAGGGATCCTACTTCAATCTCCACGAGGCATGGTGCCGGATCGGGGCATATGCCGAGGAGCACAATTATATTGCCTGTGGTCTCCAGCGCGAAGTGTATCTCTCGGACCCGGATGTTGTTATGGAAGACGAACTCCTGACTGAACTGCAGATCCCCATCGGGACCGGTGCCGACAGGCCAGGGAACTGAAAGGGGATCACCCTGCTTCTTTTTTCACCCGGATAAACGGATTTTTTTTATGGACCAAAGGATTAAACGCCCCAGACGCAAGCTATGCAGCAATAATGCCTCCCGTTGTGAGACCGGATTGTCCGTGCCCGAATACCAAATGCAGCCGCTTCACTCTCTGCGAGGAGTGCGAGGCATCCCGGGCAGAACAGGGAAAGCTGCCGTTCTGCCGGCGACCTGAACAATCCCTGCTGGACAGGATACGGAAAAAACCGGGGATTGACCGGTAAAATTTTTCTGCACGTGAACGGAGAACCGCACGCGTCAGGAATGCCGGGCCACGGGGGTTATCCGGTAATTCCCTTTCGGGACATGGATCTCGAACCGTGCTCCTTTGCCCGGTTCACCGGTCTCCCGGATGGAAAGACCGGTGATCCCGAGCACTTCCTGCGCAAGGAAGAGACCCAGGCCGGTGTGCTTTCCTACCCCTTTTAAGAAGATCCGCTCCTTGTCTTCTTGAGGAATGCCGTCCCCGTCATCCTCAACCGAGACGACATACCCGTCCGGGATCTCCTCCCCGCTCACCTGAACCCGGGTCACGTTCCCCCCGTGCATGGCCGCATTCTCGAAAAGATTCAGGAACACCATCCTCAGGAGGGGATCGGCAAATATTTCGCAGGCTTCAAGACCGTGCTCCAGGGACACGCAGGAAAAGCCATGGTCCATGCACACCGTCATGACCGCAGCGTGCAGGTTTTGCCACCGGGGTTTCTTCACACCGATGTCCTGGTACTGCTGGGTGAAGGCTATCTGGTTCTGGATCACGGAGCTTGCATGGATCGCCTTGTTCAGCAGCTGGCGGTTCTCCGGGTCTGCAATCTCCACTTCGAGAAGTCCGAGAGAGCCCTGGAGCACGGTCAGCTGGTTGAGAATATCGTGCCGGGTTATGCTCGACAACAGGTTCAGTTTCTTGTTCGATTCCTGCAGCACCTCTTTTATCCGCTTGAGTTCCGTGATATCCCAGCCCACGGACTGGAACTCAATGATCCGGCCTGATGTATTGAAGATGGCACGATCGCTCCAGTGCTGCCACCGTATCTCTCCGGAGGGCATGACGATGCGGTGGTCGATCGCGGCTACAGGATTCTTTGGGGAGAACCGGGCCAGCTGCTCCTTCATCAGCCGGGCATCCTCCTGGGGGAGCACGACGGTGTGCGGTCTTCCGATGCAGGTCTGCCGGTCAAGGCCGAAATAACGGCAGTACGCATCGTTGACGAACGTCAGAGTCCCGTCGGGACTGAACCGGCAGATGAACTCGGTCTGGTCCTCGACTACCGCCCGGTACCGCTCCTCGCTTCGGATCAATGCCTGCTGGTTCTTTGCCAGCTCGTCATAATTCTGCCGGAGCTCCTCCTCCGTTGCAGTCAGTTGCTCGTAGGAAGAGTGCAGTTCCATCTGGCTCTTTCCCAGTTCATCGTAGTTCTGCCGGAGCTCCTCTTCAGTCGCAGTCAGTTGCTCGTATGCCGCATTCAGGTTCTCGTACGCCCGCTGGAGTTTCTCTTCTGTCGTTTTTCTGTCGGTAATATCCCGGCCCACGGACTGGAACTCGATGATCCTGCCTGATGTATCGAAGATGGCGCGATCACTCCAGTGCTGCCACCGTATCTCTCCTGATGGCATGAGAATGCGATGGTCGATCGCGGCTACAGGATTCTTTGGGGAAATGTGAGAGAGATGATGCTTCATGACCGGGCGATCTTCATCCGGAAGAGTGGCTGTGTGGGGCTTTCCGATGCAGGTTTGCCGGTCAAGGCCGAAATACCGACAGTACGCATCGTTGACGAACGTCAGAGTCCCATCGGGACTGAACCGGCAGATGAACTCGGTCTGGTCCTCGACTACCGCCCGGTACCGCTCCTCGCTCTGGATCAGCGCCTGCTGGTTCTTTGCCAGCTCGTCATAATTCTGCCGGAGTTCCTCCTCGGTAACAGTCAGCTGTTCGTACGCTGCATTCAGCTCCTCATGCGCCCGTCTTAGTTTCTCCTCGGCCTCCCTGCGCTGGGTAATGTCGCGGACGGACTCAATCGCACCGACCACGTTTCCGGAAGCATCGAAAATAGGGGAGGCCGTGAGCAGGTAGTGGGCCCCGTTCCTGTCAGGCTGTTGAGGAGTGGACATTTCTGCCGTGAGCCGGTTGCCGCTCCGTTTCAGGTCCGGGTATACTTTTTCCACATCCTCTCCTGTCCGGATAATACAGTCTGCAAGGGCAAGGCGCCGATCCCCGTGGAACGGGATTGAATAGGATTGATCCCCGGTGCCGATCACCGACTGGGGAGGCACGCCCGTCATCTCTTCCATCATCCTGTTCCAGAGAATGACCTTGCCTTTCAGGTCGATGGCAAACGTTGCATCCGGCAGGAAATTGATCAGGTCCGAGTACTGTTTCCGGGAAGTCTTCAGTTCTTCGTGCACGTGACGCTGTTCGATAGCAGTCCGGATCTTGTATTCCAGTTCAGTAAACTGCGATTTTGGTTCCCCGCCTTTCTGGAGGTAGAAATCAGCGCCATTATTCAGGGCTTCAATGACGATCTCTTCCCGTCCCCTCCCCGTAAAAAGGATGAACGGGAGCTCCCTGAAGTACTTTCGGATGTACTGGAGGAACTGGATACCGTCAATTCCCGACATCTGGTAATCCGAGATGATCGCGTCATAGGGATGACGGTGAATTTTTTCAATTCCTTCCTTTGCCGACAGTGCGGTATCCACACTGATGTGCCCCGACATTCCAAGGAAGATCCTGCCGAGATCCAGGAGGGCAGGTTCATCGTCAACATAAAGTACGGAATACATTGGTAATACAGGAATCCTTTGAAAATGTTTGTTGTTTTTAAATAAATGTCAACCGATCTGTACTTTTTCAGCCAGTAGGGGAGTGCCTGGCCGATGGGGACGCATTGATCCCGATGTGTCTGTATAATGCATCCGTCCCGGGTTCCTTCCCGAGGAAATTTTTCAGGAGCACCGTACCGTCCTCCATGTTGCCCCGGGCAAGGATCTCCTGCCGGAACTTCATGCCGAGATCCTGGCTGGTCATCCCGGTACGTTTGAACGCATCAACGATGTTGAGCGCGTACACCTTCGACCAGAGATAGCCGTAGTATCCTGCATCGTAACCGCCCATGAGGTGGCCGAACGATGCCATCGGGTGGGTTCTCTCAAGGGGGTGGATCCCCATGATCTCCTCGTATGTCCGGTAATCCACATCGGTCACGTTGACCGGTCCTGTGGCCGTGTGGAATTGCATGTCCACCATCGCATTGGCCAGCTGCCGGCTATAGTAATAGCCGTTCCCGATATTCCGCGATGCAATGACCCGGTCCCGGAGTTCCACAGGGATCTTCCTGGAGGTGTCCGTGTAGTGGCCCGATATTGATTCCAGTACCTGAGGATCCCAGGCCCATTCCTCAAGGGTCTGCGAAGGTGTTTCAACGAAATCCCACTCAACGTTGAATCCCGACTGGGTGCCGTACGGCACCGTGGTGAGGAGGACGTGCATGGCATGGCCGGTCTCGTGGAAGAGCGTCTCGATCTCCTCCATGGAGAGGAGTGCAGGTTTATCCCCGTCAGGTGCATGGAAATTCCCGATGATGGCAAGAACGGGTGGATTATACGTGCCGTTCTTCTGCCTCCCGTTGGTGACCGGGGATGCGCAGAAATGCCCGTACTTCCCATCCCGGGGATAGAGATCCAGGTACAGGTATCCGATGGTTGCATTGTCGCTTTTGTTTCTCACCCGAAACAGCCGGACCTCCGGGGACCAGACCGGGGCATCCTCCACTTTATCGAACCCGATATCAAAGAGGGTGCCACAGATGCCAAACAGGCCCTTCAGCACGAGGTCCACCGGGAAGTACTCCCTGACCTCCTCCTCGTTATACGCATACTGCTCTTTCTTCTGGCGCTCCAGCAGCCAGGCAACATCCCAGGGATCGATCGCCGTCGCATCCGGGTCCAGCCCCTTCTTGATGAGGAGGAGTTCAGCGAGTTCGGCCTGTGTCTTCTCTTTCAGAGGCACCTTCAGGGAGGTGAGGAACGCCATGACCGCGCCGGTGTTCTTTGCCATCCTCCCGTCCAGCTGGAAATCGGCCCATGTGCTATACCCGAGCTCCTTCGCAACCTGCCGGCGGAGTTCGATGGCCTGTTCGAGAAGGGCGGTGTTGACCTCAGCCTGTCGGTTATTGTAGGCCGCGTACATCCTCTTCCGGCTCCCGCTGATGTCGGCGTTCATCATCACGGCGAGATAGTCCGGGTATTTTGTGGTAACAAGGCAGGTTCCCTGTGCGGTACGGGTGAAGGTGGCAATCGATGAGGGCGGGACACCGATCAGTTCCTCATCCGGGAACTCCAGCGTGGTATTGTCGTTGTTCAGGTTGGACGAGAACTGCGATTCAAGGCTGCTCAGGTTCGCCCGCATGGCCCTGACCGTTGCCAGCCGGTCGTCCGGCAACTTAAGCCCGTTGTGCTCGAATTTCCGGATTGTCACCTCATAGAGCCGTGATTCTTCCGGGGTTCGCGGCGCCTGGCCCTTCAGCACATCGTACAGGTCCCGCCGGGTGGTCACCCCGTTGATGAAGATCTGGGATAAAGCCTCGACTGCCATCCCCTCGGAGGCAACGTTTGAATCCGGGTACACGTAGCCCATCAGGATGAGTTGCTGGGTTGTATCCGAGTAATCGGTCATTATACGGTCGAACGCAAGGAGCGTGTTGTCGACCGTGCGGTCCTGTGCCGGAATGGCTACGATCACGTTGAGCGCGGTAGTGGCGGTCTGTTCTGCCTGGGCGCTGAGCCTGGGGATTTCCCCGGGGGAGTACTGCGCCCGGATCGGTGCCAGCGGGGAGGTTTGAAATTCGGGCGGCATGGCAGATCAGTCATCATTTTTACACTGTTACGGGGGATAAAGGCGCGGGATGCGGCACCCGGTCCTGTGCCGGGAAGGTTCCGCATTTCTCCCTGTAGGGCCCTGAGCTCAGTACGGGTAGAACACAAAGAACGCGAGACAGAGCAGGAAGAGCGCCCAGCACGCCGGCTGGATTTCCCGGATCCTGCCGCGGACGATAGCAAAGACCGGCCAGAGAACAAACCCGGCACAGAGCCCGACCCCGATGTTGTAGGTGAAACTCATCATTGTTATGACGGTAAACGCCGGAATAACCTCCGCATAGTCGGAGAAGTCCAGCCGGGTTACCGGCTCGAGCATCATCAGGCCCACGAGGATCAGGGCCGGGCCGGTCGCGATCAGGGGAATCGCAGAGAAGAGCGGGGCAAAGAAGAGTGCCAGCAGGAAGAGCGCACCGCACACAACTGCGACAAACCCGGTCCGGCCGCCCTGCTCAATACCGGCAGCGGACTCCACGAATACACCGTTCGTGGTTGTACCGAGCAGGGCACCGGCGGTTGTTGCCAGCCCGTCGGCAAGGAACGGACGTTCAATCTGCGGCAGGTTTCCGCTGCTGTCAAGGAGACCTGCCCGGGCACTCATGCCGATCAGCGTGCCCATCGTATCAAGGAACGCCATCGTGAAGAGGGTCAGGACTATCGAGAACATCCCCCACGTGAAGACCCCGGCGATATCGAGCTGGAGGAAGGTCGGGGCAAGGGAGGGGGGCATGGAGATGATACCCGCAGGAGCCGGTGCAATACCGGTAGCGAATGCCAGGCCTGCGGTTGCAAGGATGCCGAGCAGGATAGCAGCCGGGATCTTCCGGGCAAGCAGGATCCCGGTCAGGACGAACCCGAAGATCGCAAGGATCACGGCGGGGTGGTGGAGATCCCCGATTGCCACCGGGGCACTCTCGCTCCCGACGATGACAATACCGGAATCCACAAATCCTATGAAAGCCAGGAAGAGCCCGATCCCGGCGGCAAAGCTGTATTTCAGCGACGCGGGAACGGCACTGCTCATGATCGAGCGCCAGCCGCTCAGGGTCAGGAGGGAGAGGAGGAGGCCGCTCAAAAATACCGCACCGAGGGCCGTCTGCCACGGATAATGGAGCACCCCGACTACCGTATAGGCGACGAAGGCGTTCTCCCCCACGTAGGTCGCGATCGCGAACGGGCGGTTGGCATAGACTCCCATGACAGCGCAGCCGAACGCGGCGGACAGGATGGTTGCTGCCATGCAGGCTTCGTAGGGGATCCCCGCGGCCTTTAGGATGGCCGGGTTGACGATGATGATATAGGCGACGGCAATGAACGTGACAATGCCTGCGAGAACCTCCTGCCGCAGGGTGGTGTGGTGTTCAGAGAAACGAAAGATCCGATCGACCTGTTCAGCAATCATACCTGTTGAACAGGTTGAGACGGGGCGACAATACGTTTTGCGTTTTGATTCCTGACCTCAGTACTTCTCTCACAATTTTTCTGTGAGTCTTGGTAGTGTGCACTACCTGCTAAAATACCTGCTAAAAACCTGAACGAATATTTCCACCATTATTCGCATTGCAATCGATCTCCGGCAAAATTTTTTCAACCACCCCCTCACCCCCTGCTAAAAATTTTTCAGGCAGGGTCCGGTTGATCGGCAAACCCTCTCACGCCGGCAAATCAAAAATTTTGTAGCATGTACATGCATTTTGTAGCATAATTACCCGATTGTAGCCTCATCAACTGACACCTCATGATCGCGATTGAAATTTTTTCAGCAGAGTCTGGCTGAAAAAAATGCTCTGGAATGCCTTAATCCAGACAAATTGCAGGAACCCTTTATGTCTCTGAAATTTTCCCGGTGAATCGTGGATAGTCAGCAACCCGTATCACATCCCAATCATCTGAAACTACGAAGAACCGTAACAAAAGGAACGGATTGGGGTTTTTTCCGGATCCCTTCCCGGACGAAGAGATAGAAGAGATCAAACCGGAACAAATCTTCGTCAATCGTTCTTGGACCACGGAGAACACGGGCCAGGAAAATCCCTTGAAGAGACACCCGGATATTCTTGTACAGAAGCGAGATGATGGTCCGCAGGTACCGGATTGCAATGGTTCCGGGAGATGTCTTAGTATCCGGCTGGCTTTTTTACCCTATAGTGACCGTATCCGGCACCCACTGCCTGTTGAGATCGTATGCTTTTCCTTAGTTCGGGCTCAAATATGGTGAAGTACTGGATCTGGGAAAAGAATTATGCCAGCAGGTCCCGCCCCAGCTGGCAGGCCTGCTCCATGAGTTCTTTTCTCTCGGTTACCGGCGGTTTGGTCCCGGCATCCAGATCGCAGCCAACCAGGTGAGCCTTCACGGTCATACCCGAGAGCCCGACCGCGAACATGAAGGACTCGATCCCGCTCCTGAAGAGCCGTTCATCCGGCTGGTTCTGCGTGAAGATGAACGAGACTTTTTTGGTCTTGGGCAGTTTCGGGACCAGGTTCATATTCATGTACGGGAACATCCGGTCGAGCCATGCCTTGGTCTGGGCAGTGACCCCGCCGAAATAAATAGGCGATGCCACGATAAGGCCGTCGCATTCCTGTATCAGCTGGTGGATCTGCTGCATATCGTCCCTGACCGCACAGGCCGCGAGGTCATTCCTCTTGCACCAGTAACAGGCCTGGCAACCCTTGATCTTCAGGTCGTTCAGGAAGAATGTGGTGGTTTCAACACCCTGTTCTTTGAGCCCCCGCTCTGCTTCCGCTGCGAGAGCTGCTGTGCTGCCCTTCTTCCGCGGGCTTCCGATGAGGATAAGTGCTTTTTTCATGAGATCGCCATCTTCTCCCGTTACCGTACCCACGTCACGTTTGCGGGGTGCTTGTCGTGGGCTTCGGGTTTCTCTTCGGGATACCCGAAAACAATAGTGCCGACCGGGCTGTAGCCCTCAGGGATCCGGAACCCTGCCATGAGATCCTTGTTCTCATATGCCACTTCCGTTGAGCCGATCCAACAGCTGCCGATACCGAGGGCGTGGGCAGCGAGCATCAGGTTCTCGGCGCAGAGCGAGCAGTCGATCTCCCGGAACCGGCTGCCGGTTTTTCCGATGACCATGATGACAGTCGGGGCGTTGTAATAGATTGAGTAGCCGGGGCTCTCCAGCAGCGCCCGGAACGCATCCGACATCCCGTCATGTGCTCCCTTCATGTGGGAGATCATGAGGGGCTTGCAGTAATCCGAGACCCGGTTTAAGAAGTCCTGGTCCTGTACCACAACAAACGCCCATGGCTGGAGGGCCAGAGCCGACGGGGCATAGGTCCCTGCCCTGAGGATCTTCTCAAGTACCGCATCGGGTATCTGCCGCTTCTCATACTTCCTGACACTGCGGCGTGTCATGATTGTTTCAATTGCTTCCATGATTCATCTCCTGTTTTTCCGTTCCGCACGGGACCGTTTACCGGCCGGCCTGTGCCAGCCGGGCTCCCAGTTCGAATGCTTTTTTGCAATCCTCCGGGAAGACCTCCCGGTGCCGTTTCCGCCGCTCTTCCGGGTCGCAGTAGCTGAAGACCACCCTGTCGTAGTCCTCGAACTGGAGCGTCTCGAACGAGAAGAACGATTCAGCCTGCCCGAATATCCGGGCCAGCACGCTCTCATTGAGGCCGACATGCACGGAATACGGGGGTTCCTTTATCTGTTCTTCGGACACGTTCATCGTGTAGACAAATGCCGTGGGCACCTTCCGAGTAAAGAGCGATGCCGGTGGCCAGGTATACACGAGGTACGGAAACATCAGTCGTTCCATGAAGGACCGCATCTCCCCGGTCACCGTGCCGAAATAGAACGGGGAGCCGAGTATGAGCGCATCCGCCCGGGCAATCCTGTCGAGAACGGGAGTGATGTCGTCCTTCACAGCGCACTTCCCGTAACTCTTCCCGTCTTTCAGTTTGCAGGCAAAGCAGCTGGTACAACCCTTGTAGTCCAGATCGTAGAGGTGGACGAGTTCAGTCTCCGCACCCTGCGATTTCGCCCCTTCGAGGGCATGTTCGAGCAGCGTTGCCGTGTTCCACGTCTTCCGTGGGCTTCCGTTGATAGCTATGACTGTTCCCATAATGTTTCTCCGGTAATCATTCCCCGTTCAGGGAGGTGGCAACCTCGCGGGTGGCAAGGATGCCGTTCAGGCATGCCGGGAACCCGGCATAGATGGATACGAGCAGCATGATCTCCACGATCTCTGCCTCTGATAGGCCGGCCCGGAGCCCGCCGCCGATATGGAACCGGAGTTGGGAGGGGGCAGTTCCCATTGCCGCAAGCGCCGCAATGGTCGCTGCCTGCCGGTTCCGGATCGGGAGGATGCCCCGGGCATAGATATCCCCGTAGCCGAACGCTATCACATACCGGGTGATATCCGGGTTTACCGGATCGTACGTCTCCCTGAGGATCTGCTCCTGCCGGGGGGCGATCTGCGAGAGCAGCTGCTTCCCGCGCTCGTACCGCCCCTCGGTCCCTGCGTGGACGGAATCCCGTGAGAGCGTCCGGCCGGTCTCTTTCAAAACCTCCATGAGAGTGCCCATCGCGTTCAGGGTGGCCGGGAATCCCGCATACCCGCACATCTGGATGATGACTTCGCGGATCTCCTCGGGGGTACAGCCTACATGAAGTGCGGCATGGATATGGACCTTCAGCTGGGGCGCCGCAGTCCCCATGGCGGTAAGAGCAGCCACAACGGCCTGCTCCTTGGTCTTGTTATCGAGAATCTCCCGGGCGTAGATCTCCCCGAACGAATATTCGATCAGGTATCGGGAAAGGTCAGGGCAGATGGCATTCAGGGTCTCTTCTACCCGGACACCCGCCTCCCCGTCGATCTCAAGCAGTTTTTTCCTTCCGATTGTTGCGTAATCTGTCATAGGATCTCCCCTTTCCAGTAATCATGTCTCACCTTCAGGGAATTCCCTGAAGGGACATACATTTCCATCAGGCTGATTCCTGCATGCATCGCAGGAGAGGCATTCAGCCGGTTCATCGGGATTTTCCCTCCAGTGATTGGCAAGGCCGGGTTGTCTCAGGAACGGTCGGGAGAGCGCGAAATACCCGATATCAGTTGTATTCAGTAACTCCGTCATGACCGCTGGCGTGCGGTTCATGCCAACCAGGATCACCGGGACACCCGTGATCCGGGCAATCTCAGTAGCATGATCCCGGAATACCGATTCCTCGTAAGGCAGACCCTCCGGAGGGAATGGCGTACCATGGATACCCCCGGATACTTCGATCGCACTAATTCCCTGCTTTGCCAGCTGCCTGCACGCCTCGCGGCAGGCATCCCAGACCCCGTCGTCCTCTTCGAAGTCTGAGCAGTTTATTTTCACAAGGATCGGGAATGACTCTCCCGTTTTTGCCCGGATATCACTCATAATCTCACGGAGGAAGCGTATCCGGTTCCTCACCGTCCCGCCGTACTCATCAGTCCGGGTATTCTTCCTGGCATTCATGAACTGGCTCAGGAAGTACCCATGGGCTGCGTGGATCTCGACGCCGTTAAAACCAGCCTGTTGTGCCCGGAGCGCTGCATCCCCGAACCCTTTGATAATGGACTGTATATCATCGCAGGTGGGATCTCCCGGGGTCCAGAAGATGCCGTTCCTGCCGGGAAATACGAGCTGCATGACGACAGGGGCGCCTGCATCGTGAACGGTCCGGGTCAGCTCGCGATACGCCGGGATACAGGTATCGTCGGGAATTGCCAGCATGCCGGGGATACGGGCAGCATCTCCCGTGATCGTGGTGGCACTTGAGATAATGAGCCCTGTACCACCAAGCGCCAGATCCTGGTACACCCCGATGAGGCGGGGTGTCGGCAGGCCGGTCTCATCGGCCATCGCCTCCCATGTGGCTGACCGGACGAGCCGGTTCCTGAGCTGCATCGTCCCTATGCAGGTCTCGTCAAAGAGGGTTTTCATGGAGTTCCTACTGCCACGTCACATTCAACGGCTTCCGTCGGGGAATGCCGTAGATTTTGTACTGCGGATTGCCGAACATCAGTACGTATGCGGATTTCCGTCCAGCAGGAATGCCAAGCTCTTTCTGGAGGGGTTCATACGTGGTCGCCGCCATTGCAACGAACCCGGCCCAGCAGGTCCCGATCCCGTAAGCAGGCGCCGCGATATCGAAATGCGTCAGAGCGATGATAGCATCGGTCTGCGCAACCGGGTTGTTCTCAGGAATTGTGGCGATAAGAAGGTGCGGAGCGCCCCGACAGATGACATCGTACCCGGCTTCAAAAGGCTTGATCAGCATCGGCACGTAGGCGCTCATCGGGTGCGTGGAGTTCACGAGCGTCTTCATCCATTCAACGGTCAGCCCGGCAATCTTCTGTACCTTCTTTTTGTCGTGGATAACAATCCATTCCACCGGCTGCCCGTTGCCACCCGATGCAGCATACCGGGCAATATCGAGGACCTCGAGGATCTTCTCTTTCGGTACCGGGTCTTTCGTGAAGCGCCGGACAGATCGGCGTTTCTTCAGGTAGAATGCCATGTCATCGGGTGATATGGTGCCGGCACCGGCCGACAGGGGCACCTTCTCGTCCGGGCGGTCGTTCAGGATGAGCGCCTGCGAAGGGCAGAAGACCTCGCAGTGCCCGCAGTGGATGCACATGCCGGCTTTTGCATCCGGCAGTTTTGGCAGGGTGTTCTCATCAGCGGGGTCGATGAGCCCCATTGTACAGGCATTAGAGCAGATCCCGCACCGGGTGCAGAGATCCTGATCAACGAGTATCGCAGGCATTTATTTCCGTCCTCTCTGTGTGTTGTTTTGTGACTGCTCTGTCAGATTCTTTCCGGCACTCCAGGCATCCCCGGCATACTTCCCGAGCGACCAGTACCGGTTGTCGGGCATGGTCAGGAAGAGCGGGTCTATTTCAGGGAAATCGGGTTTGCCATCCTTGATCACCCTACCATCTGCATAGGCTCCTACAATCTCCCCGATATAGAGGCCGTGCGTCGGGAGGGGCACCACCTGGACAAGCCGGCATTCAAGGGTGACAGGACAATCCTTTATCATCGGTGCTGTCTTGAGCGAGCCATAGACGACATCAAAGACCCCCGATTTATCCGACTTTGCACCGGATACAATACCGCAGTAATCGGTCTTCTCCAGGAGCTCCGTGGAGGGAATGTTCACGGAGAAGGTCTTCGTTTCCGTAATCCCTTTTGATGTATAATGGCTGTTGGCGATCCCGCAGGCGATCATGGGCGGGTTTCCATTCACCCGGGTACACCAGCCCACGGCCATGAAGTTTGCTTTCCTGTTCACCTGTGTCCCGACCAGAACCACCGGCATCGGGATGAAAAAATTGTTTCCAATCTGCTCTTTTTCCATACTGGTTACCTCGTTCCCGGACAGTGCGGGGATCCTGACAGAAAACCATAAACAGAGAGACTACAAACTATTCTTCTGCAATGGTAATCTTAACCATTACGATAAAATATGCCTTAACTGAATATATACAATATACGGGCATTATGGTAACAGGCTTTCATTGAGGTAACTATGGCGTACACGAAGAACGGAAAGACATACCACTGCACGGTCGAAGCCGCCCTCGACGTTATTGGCGGCAAGTGGAAGCCGCTGATCCTCTGGCACCTTGGAGACGACGTGCTCCGATTCAGCGAACTGCAGAGGGATCTGCCGGGTGTCAATGCGAAGATGCTCACAAAACAGCTCCGCGAACTGGAAGAAGACGGTGTAATCAAGCGGACCGTCTATCCTGAAGTACCGCCGCGGGTGGAATACAGTATCACGGAGTTCGGGAAGACCCTGATCCCAATCCTCCAGGCGCTCTGCACCTGGGGGGCACAGTACCTGGGTGTTGATGAGAACGGCAAGCAGTGCCCGGCAAAAGCCGGGAAGAAAATATCGTGAGATCGGTGCGGGGGATCAATGGGCAGCCCATCACGGCTGATCACTCCAGAAACCGGTTCACTTTTTATTTAAAAAAAGGGGCCTTTCGATTAGAACCGGGTATTCATCCATTTTCGAGTGACATTTCCTATACCGAGCGCATCCTCCGGTTCCGGGTGTCTGGCGCTCTCCGGTATCATACCCTGAGGAATAGAATCGGCCGTGGTTGAGTCTCCCTGCTGATGCTGGGTCATCATCACTTCGATCATACCACGATCAAGTGAGGTATCATGGGGAGAGAGTATCCTGTTTAGTGAATATATCTCAGATACGAAATCGTACGGATCAATTTCCTTCTCTTCACCAATACTCATAGGCATGAGTTGCGATATCTGGCGGATCTCATCAACGGTTTCTTTCCCGATATAGCCCATCAGACAATAGGATTCCGCCAGGATCTCAAGACGGGAGTGCCCGTATTTTTTCACCCCGTGCTGCGTCCATTTGAAGAAATTATATGCTTTCTGGAGCGGCATCGGATCAATGTGGGGTATCTCAGGGAGTTGAGGAGCCGGGATACCTGACAGGGCACCCGAAGCCAGGTATTTCTGCAAATCCGAAGCAGCAGTATCATCAGGGGAGCTGTTTTTCTCCACCGGAAGTTCTGGTTCAAGCGGTTTCTTTTCCCGTTCGAGCTGCGATTCCCGCTCATTAATGGCAGCTTCCCGCGCTTCAAATTCAGATTCACGTGATACGGAATCCGGGTCTTCAACGGCTGTTCCGGTATCTGTTGGTGGGGACGATATAATAGTAAAGGGATTCTCCATCTCATTCATCCGTTCCCGGATGTCCATGAGGATGTGTTTTATTGAAATTTTCAGGAGATCAACCTCGCGTTCGAGGCTCTGAAGCCTGACAGCTGGATCTTCCACTGACGCCGCAGAAATGATGTCGTCAACCTGGGTTTGATTTACAGCCATGGCGTTGTCCGATTATTTGTTATTTTTATTTAATAAATATATCGGTTTTAAAAAAACTAAAATTTGGGCTCCGTTTATTAATATTAAAAATAGTATTGCAATAAACAATTAAAATCAGACCCCCGGGAGGAGATGCGGCACGTTCAATTCAGAGAATGGAAATAAATCGAGGGTACATCCTGGAATTGATTTGATCTCCTCGCATCCATGCATGAAGATCTCCCGGCCCGGAATCCGGTTCCATTTCTCTTATCTGGGATTCCCACCCACCTTTCAGCATGGACCCGGTTATTGCACGCATCCGGTATGAGCTGGAAAACCAGGCTGATCCTGAAATTCAGAAGACCTCAAAACGGTTCTTCAAGGAAGAGATCCGGTGCTATGGAATGAAGACGGCGACGGTGATTGCGCTTGCCAAGAAGTTCTGGAAAGAGATCCAAGGTCGCCCAAAACCGGAGATCTTTACTCTGTGCGAAGAACTCTATCAGTCCGGATACATGGAGGAGTCATTCATTGTTTCAGAATGGGCTCACGCCCTTTCCGGACGTTACGAAAGAGAGGATCTCGCTGTGTTCCGACGCTGGATCGATACCTACATCACGAACTGGGCGTCGTGCGATGGTTTCTGCAATCATACCATGGGCGACTTCATCGAACAGTACCCGGAATATATCGATGAACTGAAACACTGGGCGCTGTCGGAGAACCGGTGGATGCGCCGGGCCGCGGCGGTGTCTCTCATTATTCCCGCCAAACATGGAGAGTTCCCGGTTGAGGCCATGGAAATCGCCGATCTGCTCCTCACAGATCCTGATGATATGGTGCAGAAAGGTTATGGCTGGCTCCTCAAAGAGGTGAGCCGGAAGCACACGAATGAGGTCTTCTCGTACGTGATGAAGAACAAACAGGTGATGCCCCGGACAGCGCTACGGTACGCGATCGAGCTGATGCCAAAGGAGCTCAAGGCCGATGCAATGAGGAAGGACTGGTAGAAAAAGGAGGAGGATTATGCCGGTGCAGCGGTATCCTCAAGGAGATCCTTCCACACGAAGGCAGCAATCACAGCCCCGATGATCGGGGCGATAATGAAGAGCCAGAGCTGAGCAAGCGCTGTTCCGCCAACAACCAGTGCCGGTCCCAGACTGCGGGCCGGATTGATGGATGCTCCGGTGATAGGGATACATACCAGGAGGATGACCGTAAGCGCTAACCCGATGGGAATCCCGGCAAACCCGGCGGGGGCGGATTTGCTGGTCACCCCGAAGATTACCAGCAGGAACACGAAGGTCAGAACGACCTCGGCAATAAGCCCGGACACCATGGAATATCCGTCAGGAGAAGCTACCCCGTACCCGTTCTGGCCCAGGCCGTTTGTGGCAAGGTCATAACCCGGGTGCCCGGTCATGATCGAGAGCAGCAGGAGTGAGGCGATGACCGCCCCGATGCACTGGACGATGATATAGATCACCGCGTCCTTTGACCCAATCTTCCCGTTCACCAGCATCGCTAGGGTTATCGCGGGGTTGATATGACAACCCGAGATTGGCCCGATAGCATAGACCATAGCAACAACGGTCAGTCCAAAGGCCAGCGCAATCCCGAGAAAACCGATGTGTTCTCCGGCAACGACAGCACTTCCTGTCCCGATAAGGATCAGGATAAAGGTCCCGAGTAATTCGGCAAGGTACTTCTTCCACTCATTCAAATGAATACCACCTACCCCGGTTTTTCCGGTCAGTGGTTGTCAACCTCCGGGTTTATACAGGTATCGTGATTCCTGACCGATGTAAAGGTGGTTCTCGCGGCATAACTAAGAGCAAAACCACAATTATCGCCAGATTTAACTGACCGTCCCGCCTACGGTGAGTTATGCAAATGGCGGTAGGGAGAGGACTTGTCATCACCGTGCTGATCTTTGTTGGGGTGGTCCTCGCTGGAGTGCCGGAATTTCCGGGAGCACAGACGGGCAGACTATCCCCGCCGCCACCCAACCCCCTTCATCCACGTATACAACACCAGTACCTGGGATACCCGCATCAGAAAGTAATTCGGATGTTACGCTTGCCAACAACCGGTTTGCGGCTGACCTGTATCGCCAGCTCGCAACAGATCCCGCATCTTCAGGATCGAATATCTTCTTCTCATCATTCTCCATCTCATCCGCACTTGCGATCACGTACGAAGGGGCACGCGGGACAACGGCTGACGAGATCCGGTCGGTCTTTCACCTCCCGGCAAACGATACTGCACGAAGGCTCGGATTTGCCACAACAATTGATCATCTCAACCAGCCCGATACCGGGTATACGCTGAAGATGGCAAATGCACTCTGGGCCGAGAAGAACTACACATTCCTCCCGGCGTATCGCAGTACTGCCGGAACATATTACTCAGCCAATACCACTAACCTTGATTTTATCAACCAGCCCGATACTTCCCGCCTCACGATCAACCGGTGGGTAGAGGACAAGACTGCCAACAAGATACGGGATCTGTTGCCGACAGGTTCCATCGATCCCATGACCCGGCTCGTGATAACAAACGCAGTCTATTTCAAGGGATCCTGGGTGAGACAATTCGATGCGAACAAGACGCGGGATGCAGAATTTCAGGTCGCACCCGGCAAGACCGTGACGGTCAAAATGATGCAGCGGACGGACGAGGAGGCCGTGTATTCCTATGCCGTTACCGGAGATCTCCAGAGGCTGGCAATGCCGTACACCCACTCCAGCGGTAAGGGTCTTTCAATGATCGTCCTTCTGCCTGCGACAGATAACCTGTCCGCTGCAGAACAGTATCTCGACCCGGAGAGACTCTCCTCACTGGAACAGAGCGCTTCATTGCAGCGCGTGGATGTGTACATCCCGAAATTTACCCTGGAGACCAAATATCAGCTTCAGCCAGTCCTTTCTGTAATGGGGATGCCGGCTGCCTTTTCCGATACTGCCGACTTCTCGGGTATGGACGGGAAACAGGATCTGGTTATCAGCGATGTAATCCACAAAGCGTACGTGGATGTGAACGAGGAGGGGACGCAAGCTGCTGCTACGACCGCCGTTGTCGTGGTGGAAGCTGCCAGGGAGAACCCAAAAATTCCCGTGTTCAGGTCAGATCACCCCTTCGTCTTCCTGATCCAGGATAATGATTCCGGAACGATACTCTTTACCGGTCGTGTTGTCAACCCGACAGGAGCGTAATATCAGATGAGGTGCGGATTCAGCATTCCCTTTTCTTCTCAACAACAATCCAACGATATAGAAAAAAGACAATACTATCAGCCGATACTCGCGACCCTCTGTTGAACCAGGTTCATGAGATCCTCAAGACACTGGCACCGGTTGATCTCATCGGTGCTGGCAACCTGTAAGATATCTTTTCCCACCTGGACGAGAATTGTGGGAAATGTCGTGAGGCCCGTGCCAACCTCAGAAGAGAATTCGTTCCGGTTCAGGAACCGGGCCGGCATGTCAAGCTCCTTGATAAAACGTTTCCAGTCCTTCTTCATGCCGATAGGACTGTACGTGATTGCTGTAAGGTTACAGGAGTCCTTACTATGTGATCCACCTGTCTTCGACGAATAATCCTTCATGCCCGGTAATACGCCACCGTCGGCGTTATATACGCAAAGGAGGGTCTTCCCGTATGACATGGTGAAGGGGGTTCTCCCTGCCAATATATATTTTGAGAGGATGGCTGGAGTTCAGATAATGAGAGAGACGGTCGAAAAAGAAGGTTCCTGCTCAGCTGCATCCGGTCCAGCCGCAGTGTTTACAGATCCCCTTGTTGCAGCCTTCCCCGAAATCCAGCGGCTCGCCACAATCAGGACAGGGATTCTTTTTATTGACTTCGCGGATATCCCAGTCCCTTAAGGTTGTGATGCTCTGGTTCTTTGCAGAGAGCTCGATGCAGCGCCCCACCACATCCGCACAGGAATGCCCTTCCGATGCGGGATTCTTAAGCGCGACAATGCAGTTGACTTTTGCAAACTGTTTCACGAACTTGGTGAAGGGGACCCCGTTCTGGAGACCCGTGCTGATGGCCCGACCAAGGGCACTGCTGTTGGCCTCGCAACCCCCGCTCCCAACCGTCCTGATGAAGACCTCCATTGGTCTCCCGTCCAGGAGGTTGACGGTCACGTACAGACGGCAGCAGCCGGACTGGCAGAGGAACGTCCGTCCGGAGAGCTCCCGGGGCCGGTTTATCGAGAGCACCGGGATCTTTTCGGGAACATTTCTTCCGGCAACGGGAACAGGTACGGGTGACGGTGTGGTATCTTTCAGGGCGAGAACCACGTCCTCCCTGCTGCCGGTCCGGTAGATGGTGATGCCCTTGAGCTTCAGCGACCAGGCCATGAGGAGGGCTTCCGCACAATCCTCTCTGGTCGCGGATGATGGCATGTTGATGGTCTTGCTGATGGATGCGTGAACATGTTTCTGGAATTCAGCCTGCATCAGGATGTGATCCCTCCAGCTGATGTCGAGTGCGGTCTTACAGAGAGCACGGAATTCCGCCGAGAGCCAGTGCAGGTCCTGTACGGTTCCGGATTCATGGACATGGGCGATCACTTCCTCGATCTTATTCTCCCGTTCGTCCCCTGCAAAGCCCATGCCGGAGAGGGTGACGCTGAGATGCTCGCGGAAGACAGGATTCACGATAACAAACGTCTTCCCGACCGTGTTCTTCCGGGTATAGGCAAACGAGAAGATCGGTTCGATCCCGCTTGAACAGCCGGCGAGGAGAGAGATCGTGCCGGTGGGCGCAATCGTCGTCATGGCTGCATTCCTGATCGGGAACTCCGTCCAGATACTTCCCTGCCATGCCGGGAATGATCCCACCTTTGCGGCACGCCGGCGGGATTCGTCGATAGCCGTCGAAGTTACGATCTCCATGATCCGCCCGCACCATGCCCGGCCTTCAGCGGAATCGTACGCAAGCCCGGCCATCAGGAGCGCGTCGTGGACCCCCATGAGGCCCAGGCCGATCTTCCGTGTCTTCCGTGTCGCTTCCGCGATCTGCGGGATCGGGAAGACATTCTTGTCAATAACCAGGTCGAGGAACCGGGTGGCCATACGGGCGGTGTCAGCAAGTTCCTTCTCATCGAGGATTCCATTGTGCATGCAGGTTGCAAGGTTGATGCTGCCGAGTACGCAGCTCTCGTAGGGGAGGAGCGGTTGCTCCCCGCAGGGATTGGTGGTGTCGATCTCACCAAGCTGGGGGGTGGGATTCCGCCGGTTGATCTCATCGAAGAAGAGGAGGCCCGGTTCACCATTCTTCCAGATACCCTCAACAATGGCGGTCCAGATCCGGCCTACGGTGACCGTATCCCCGGTATGGGGGTGAGTGAGCCAGACGGTCTCAAACTGCCTGCGGGAGACAAGATCCATGAACCGGTCATTGACCATCACGGAGATGTTGAAGTTGGAGAACTCGCCTTCCTTTGTCTTTGCGGTGATGAACGGGATGATGTCGGGATGCCAGACATTGAGGATCCCCATATTCGCCCCGCGCCGGCGCCCCCCCTGCTTGATCACATCGGTTGCGGCATTGAAGACCCGCATGAACGAGACCGGGCCGGATGCTACTCCCTCAGTTGACTGGACTGGGGATCCTTCCGGCCGGAGGTGCGAGAAGTTATACCCGGTTCCCCCGCCGGTCTTGTGAATGATCGCGCCCTGCTTCATCGCATCGAAGATCCCGTCGATGGAATCCGTGACGGGGAGTGTGAAGCAGGCGGAGAGCTGGCCAAGTTCGGTCCCGGCGTTCATCAGCGTGGGGGAGTTGGGAAGGAAGCGAAGCGTGCGCATGGCCTCAAAAAAACGGGATTCTTCGTCACGGTCTTCGGCAAGAGCCGATGCTACACGGCGGCAGATGTCCTCAAAACTGGTCTCGCCTTTGCGGAGGTATCGTGCAGAAAGTATGCTGTCAACAACGGGTGATGCACTCATAGGTTATTCCTGATTCGTTCTGTCTGGTTTATGAAATTTCCCGCTCGGAAAGTGCCCGTGATGAGGGCATACCCCCGGGAGAATCCGGGGCATGATAACCGGGATATTCTCATCTGGATAGTATCCCTGAATTAAAAGCAGTTTCCGATCAGGTGTTCCTAGGTGCGGGACCCAAAGAGATCCGGAAGGGACACCCTTGCCATACATACCGGAATACTATCCTTATCGAATGATGGGTGTAATCCCAAGATTTTTCAGGAACTGCTCTTGAAGGCGGGTATCATCGCAGAGTTCGGGATGGAACGATAATGCCATGTGTTTTCCCTGTTCCACAGCAACGATGCCCTGATCAATACGCGCCCGCACGTTCACCCGGGTGCCTGCAGATGTAACAACCGGAGCCCGGATAAAGATCGCATGGAATGGAGCTCCCTGCAGACCATCTATCGCAAGATCCATCTCGAAGGACTCTCTCTGCCTCCCGAACGCGTTCCGATCTACGGTGATATCGATGAGCCCGAGCGGGTGGATCCGGGGGTCATCCACGCTTGTCGCCATCAGCACCATGCCGGCGCAGGTGGCAAAGATCCCACCGTTGAAGCTGCGGATCGGTTCGTAGAGGCCGTTCTTATCGATGAGACGGGAGATGGTGGTGGATTCCCCGCCCGGCAGGGCAAGGGCATTGCAGTGAACCAGATCCGCAGGGCTCCTCACTTCGAAGACTTCGGATGAGGGGCCGTGACCCATCCGTTCAAGCGCCCGGAGAAACGCATCGATATGCTCGCTCACGTTTCCCTGGAGCGCCAGTACGCCGATCTTAGCGTCCACGGGTCTGAAGCACCTCGTCATCACGGAGCTTGTGGACATCGAGACCCGGCATTGCATCGCCAAGGCCCTTGCTGACCTTTGCGATCACGTTTGCATCATCGAAGTGGTTGACCGCCTCGACAATGGCTTTTGCCATCAGCTCGGGATTGGTGGACTTGAAGATACCGGACCCGACAAAGACACCGTCGGCACCCAGCTGCATCATGAGGGCAGCATCCGAAGGTGTGGCGATACCGCCTGCCGAGAAGTTCACGACCGGCAGCCTGGCACGCTCGGCACATTCATAGACCAGTTCCGCGGGGGCTTCGATCTCGCGGGCATAATCGGTCATCTCCTGCTTGTCAAGGCCGCGGAGCATCCGGATCTCGCCCATGATGTTGCGCATGTGGCGGACGGCTTCCACAACGTTTCCGGTACCGGCCTCACCCTTGGTCCGGATCATTGCCGCACCTTCGTTGATCCTGCGGAGTGCTTCGCCGAGATCGCGTGCACCGCAGACAAAGGGGACCTTGAACTGTTTCTTATCGATATGGTATTGTTCATCGGCGGGGGTCAGAACCTCGCTCTCGTCGATCATGTCAACGCCGAGAACTTCCAGTACCTGGGCTTCGACAAAGTGTCCGATCCGCACCTTTCCCATCACCGGGATCGAAACCGCATCGATGATCTCAAGGACTTTCTCGGGATCCGCCATGCGTGCGACTCCGCCCATTTTCCTGATATCGGACGGCACACGCTCCAGCGACATGACTGCGACTGCCCCGGCTTCCTCGGCAATCTTCGCCTGTTCGGCATTGACGACATCCATGATAACACCCCCTTTCTGCATGGATGCAAAGCCGCGCTTGAGGAGCTCAGTGCCAAATCTCAGTTCTTCCAGCTTCATATGCCAATATTATTGATCATGACTCCCAATAAAAACAGAGTACAACAGGCAATTATTGTATACATCAGCGTGACCGCACGGACTGCCTTCAGGATGTCGGTGCCACCTTCGTCAAGGGTCCGCTCACCATCGCCAATGGTATATACCCCGGGCTTCTCGAACCGGATGCCGGTCCCTCCTGCCATCGCCGCCATTATAATCCCCCCGTTGAACCCGGGGCGCAGGTGACCGTCGCGGCGCATCACCTGCCATGCACGGGAGTATCGTCCCCTGCCGGCAAACCAGATGAGCAGCAGCAGAACGGTAATCCGGGCCGGGATAAAATTTGCGATATCATCCATGCGTGCAGCACACCATCCAAGCCGCTCGCGCTCATCCCGGTACCCGAGCATGGCATCCATCGTGTTGATGGCCCGGCATGCGGCCGCTCCCGGGAGGGAAAAAATCGAGAACCAGAAGAGCGGGGCGATGATGCTGTCATTGAGGTTCTCGGTCATGGACTCGTAACCGGCAGAGAGGATATGATCCCGGTCAAGCTTCGCCGTATCCCGGGAGACGAGCATGCTGACTTTTTCACGACCGTTCTCAACCCCATCTTTCAATGCTGATACAACAGCCAGGGTGTGCTCCTCAAGCGATCGCCAGGCAAAGCAGCACTTGAGCAGGAACGGGGCACCGAGGAGATAGAGATACCAGGGGGCAAACGTGGTGACAAGAATAAACGGGAGGCAGAACAGGAATACCGTGATTGCCCAGAACAGGACACCGGCTGCCCGCTGGAGTTTTTCCGGGTAATACCCGGGTTTACCCCATAATCCGATAAACGTCCCAAGAAGAGCAACCGGGTGGTACCGGGAGTGCGGGTCTCCAATCAGCCGGTCCACGACAAGCGCGAGGCAGAGGACAAGTGCCGCGAGCGTTACTGCTGACGGTACCATGTGTAGAGTGCCCCGACAATGAGGATGATAAACGCGGCGATATTGAGGATCTCAATATCTGTATAGAGCCAGGCACAGTACACGATCAGGGCAATCCCCATGAGGATCATCAGGAGGTGGGGGCGCCCGTGGGCAACCGGCTGGAGCGGGTATGCTTCCTGGGGCTTTGTAACCGGTGGGTTGAGAACATGGACCGGTATCTGGGCCTTCAATCCCCCGTATCCCGAGATTGCCTCAAGATCGAATATGCCTTCCGGGCAGCCTTTCCGGATCGGGATCGTGAGCAGGGATTCATCAAGAACATACATATTTTCATGAAAAAAGTCGGTGAACATCCCGGCATTGGAGGACGAGATGGTGATATGGATGGGGGCACCCCGGTTCAGGAACCGGATGTTCAGGCTTGCACCGGGCTCGGCGGTTATCGTCTCTTTGGGAATATCGATGGAGTTGATCCCGCTCTGGTTGAGATGTACTTCATACCTGGCATCACCCCTATCCGTTGCGGATATAAAGACCGGAACGGAAATCAGGGATATCATGCCGGCACCTTCTAATGCCCTGCGGGAGGAAGGAGGTTGGGGATACCCTCATGAATGGGGTAATCCGCGCTGCATGCCGCACAGTGGAGATTGCCTTCAAGGATCTCCTGAGCGTCTTCCTTTTCAACGCGGAGGGCAAGGTCACCTTTGCAGACCGGGCAGCAGAGGATATCCATGAGCGAGCGTCTCATTTCAGTTCATCTCGTATATCAACGATCTGGGTCATCTCCGGCCCGGTGGATATCAGGGTGACGGGGCTGCCGATATCCTCTTCTGCCTGCTTGATAAAGTCCTTTGCCTTCTTTGTCAGTTTCTTATAATCGGTAACGCCGAAGCAGGCCTTGTCGATCCGGTCGATCCCGGTGATGGCTGCCTGGGTGCACCCGTTGATCATGGCCGAATACCGGGCCATATCCCCATCCCAGCCGCCAATACGCCGCTTGCGGTGGGTAACGGTTCCGAACTCCTGAATTCCCATCGCATCTGACTTCGCCGCTGTCATCTCGGTGCTGAACGGACCTTCCCCGACCCGGGTCGGGTAGGCCTTGAAGACCACGATCACGTCGTCGATCTTGGTCGGCCCGACACCATTATCCGCGGCAATCTGGGAGGCGGACGTATCCTTGCTCGTCACGAACGGGTAAGTCCCGTAATAGAGAGAGATCCCAAATCCCTGCGTGCCTTCGAGCAGGACGGTCTGGTCCAGTTTCAACGCATCGTCAATCGCTTTCGGAACATCGAGGAGATATTCCTTCAGCTCGGGAACATCCTTGGCCTGCGGGGAGATCCGCATGACACGGTCGGAGTTTGCCGGGCCGCACCCGGATCCGGTGCTCCCGATCTTCTTGGAGAGGTGAGCGCTCCCCTTGTCGCGGGCAATATGATCTTCCGTGATGATACCGCAGCGCTTGTCAACGAAAACCCGTCCCCTGACACCAAGCATCTCAACTTCGTGTTCAAGAACCCGGGGATCGACGAGAACGCCGCTCCCGATACAGAGCTTTGCTTCCTTGTACACAAAACCAGACGGGACCATGCGGACGCCGTATTCCTTGGTCCCAACCTGAACGGTGTGCCCGGCATTCGGACCCACACCGCCGCGGGAGATGATTACGGGTTTGTCCTTGTGGGCAATATGGGCAACAACCTTGCCCTTCCCTTCATCCCCAAAAAATCCACCAACGATGATAGTACAGCTCATTGTCTTTCATGTAGTATTGCACGAGTTTCCCAATAAACTATTCCTTAGCACGGACGACAGGAGTGGCACTTTATTAAAAAAGGAGGGTCCGGGGCCTCTGCTGCCCAGAATCAGAGACTTTTGAGGAACGTATCCATCCGCTCAAGAGCTTCAGTCAGTTGTTTTCTTGAGACCGCATAGGAACATCTCACGTGCCCTTCCCCACCGGTGCCAAAGACACTGCCGGGAACCACAGCAACCCGCTGCTCCTTGAGAAGGCGTTCGGCAAACTCCTCATCAGAGAGCCCGGTCTTCTCCACTGAAGGGAATGCATAGAATGCCCCTTCCGGTACATGGCAGGTGAGGCCGATCCGGTTGAGGCCGGATATGAACATGTTGCGGCGAAGCCGGTACTCGTTGACCATGCTGTTCTTGTCCTCTTCAGCCGACCGGAGCGCCTCGAGGGCGGCGACCTGCCCGGTTACCGGGGCACAGAGCATGACGTACTGGTGGATCTTGAGGGCGGCATCGCAGAGCTCCTGCGGGGCGCAGAGATACCCGATCCGCCACCCGGTCATTGCATACGCCTTGCTGAACCCGTTGAGGGTGATGGTCCGTTCCCAGAGATCGCTGACCGTTGCTGCCGAGCAGTGCTGTCCTTCATACGTGAGCTCGGCATAGACCTCGTCACTGATTAGCACGAGGTCGTGATCGATGACGATATCTGCGATCGCCTTGAGATCGCTCTCTGTCATTACCCCGCCCGTAGGATTGTTCGGGAAGTTGATGATCAGCGCCTTGGTCTTTGACGTGATCTGTTCCGCCAGGGTGTCGGGATTGACCTTGAAATGATCTTTTTCAACACACCTGAGCGGGACCGGTGTTCCCCCGGCAAGAGTCACACAGGGCCCGTACGAGACATAGCCTGGCTGGGCAATGAGGATCTCGTCACCCGGGTCCGTGATGGCCCGGACTGCGATATCAAGTGCTTCCGATACGCCCGTGGTGATGATCATCTCGTTGTTGCTGTTATAGTTCAGGCCGTAGTGCTGCGCAAGGTAATGCGAGAGTGCATCCCGCAGGGTCTGGAGTCCCCGGTTTGAGGTGTAGGAGGTGACGCCCTGTTCGATCGAGTAGATCCCCGATTCGCAGATGTTCCACGGTGTGCGAAAATCCGGTTCGCCGACACCGAGCGAGACCACGTCCTCCATGGTGAGGACGAGATCGAAAAACTTCCTGATGCCTGATGGCGGTATCTCCTGTGCACGTGATGAGACAAAGTTCCGCATGATCTCACCTTACGGACTTATGGGGAGACGTTCCGTCTCCGGCTGTTCAAAGAACGTGTTGCCGTTCTCCTTATACGACTTCATGATGATATGCGTCGCGGTTTCGCGGATCCGGTCCATCGGTGCCACATGCTCAGAGACAAACCGGGATACATCCTGCATATTCTTCCCGGTCACGATGAGCTGGAGATCGTAGGTCCCGGTGATGAGGCGCAGGCTCGTTACCTGGCGGAACCGCGAGAGGCGCTCGGCGATGCGATCGTACCCGAAATCGCGCTCGGGGCTGACTTTCAGCTCAATGATGGCAGAGACCTCGCCGTTGCCGGCCCGTTCCCAGTTGATGACCGTGGAGTAGCGCTTGATTATCTGGGCTGCCTCGAGTGCTGCCATACGGCGCTCAACCTCGGCTTTTGCGAGGCTGGTCATAGTCGCGATTTCATCTGTCGACAGCCGGCTGTTCTCCTCCAGGATGCGGAGGAGCTCGAGATCCTTTTCGTCCATATTTTATCACCTGAACCAGGTTTTCAACCACTTTCCTTCCATCTGGGAGATATCGAGATCCTTGAGTCCGTTCAGACGGGTGTCCTTGAGGACAACCTCTCGGATCTTTCCCGTGTTTGCATCGAACCACATCTCTTTTGTCCTGCCATACCGCCCGCGGCTCACGACTCGGGTATTGATAACGCCAAGCATGTTCAGCTCGGAGATCAGGTCCGTTATCCTCCGGTGGGTGAGCACGTCGAGCTCGATGGACGGGGCGATATCCTGATATATACGTGAAACTTCTCCGCTCGTAAAGATATTCTGTCCGAGTTGTTCCAGGATGAGCATCGAGAAGAGGATCAGCTTGCTCTGCGTGGGCAGCGTTGCAATGCATTCGATCATGCTGTCAGTCTCGATCTTGGCCTGGGCCTGTTTGACATGGTCTTCTGAGACCTGGCTCGATTCGTCCCGGTCCGCAAGTTCCCCGGAGATCCTGAAGAGGTCAAGAGCCCGCCGGGCATCGCCATGCTCCTGAGCGGCAAGTGCAGAACAGAGCGGAATCACCCCTTCCGCAAGGGCACCGGCAACAAATGCCCCCTCGGCACGCTGGGCAAGAATGTCCACCAGCTGAGGTGCATTATAGGGAGGGAATACGATCTCTTCTTCAGAGAGCGAGGACAGGACCCGTGGATCAAGGAAATCCTTGAAACTCAGGTCATTGGAGATCCCGATGATACTGACCTTGGAATTTTTCAGGTCTGAGTTAATCCGCGTGAGATTGTAGAGCGTGTCATCTCCACTCTTCTTGACCAGCTTGTCAATTTCATCAAGAACGATGACGAGAACTCCGCCACCGGCTTCCAGCTGGTTCTTCAGCTCTGCGTACACCTGGTCGGTCGGCCACCCGGTCATCGGGATGTGTGTCCGGGTCTTGTCGCTGGACAGTTCATCGACAACATCGAGACATTTTGCGATCTGGGCAAGGACCCGGTACTGGGTATCGATCACTTCGCAGTTCAGGTGAACAATCCGGCAGATCGTTCCCATCTTGCTGCTGGCCTTCTCCAGTTCCGAACCCACGTAACGGACACATGCGGTTTTGCCGGTGCCGGTTTTGCCATAGATGAGAATATTCGATGGTGTCTCATTCCTGAGGGAAGGTGCAAGGATTGAGGCGACTTCATCAATCTGGGGTTTCCGGTGGGGCAGAATCTGGGGCCGGTAAGAGTGCCGCAGCACTTCGCGATCCTTGAAGATCCTGTTATTGGTGAGAAATTTTTTGAATAATCCCATAGATGGGTCTTCTGGTTCAGGCATATTGAGGAGCTGAGAATTAGTGGGATTAGACTAAAAAACGATCGGTTTATCAGACCGCATATAAACCCCTTTATTTCGTGTGGAAAAACCTTAAATTACAATTATTTTAAAAAAACAATCCTGAATCAACGAAATAAATTTTTAGATTTTAGATTGTTTCCCAGCTGTTCATCTATACTATTGACCAGAATATCTGCATCAATATTGCATGACAATCAACAAAATCATTATGTATGTGATGGAGAATCAACCAAAGGGGACACCCCTTTGTTTCGTGTGGAAATGAAAACAAAGACCATCTCCTTCTTTGTTTTATTTTTGAAAAAAAGAGCTATTCTTAAATATAAAATTTAAAGCATATAAACTAATCGAAATTGATTTGCAGTTGCTGGCAGCAAATGTTATGAGGATTGCTATTAACCCCCCTTTTCTCAGGTCCTCTTCGACGAACCAATGTCTGAATTTGTAGAGTTAACAGTTATTCTCTTTTGATATTCCAAACAGAAAACATCAGAAAATACAAAAAACATCAGCAAACAGAAAATATACTCCACACGAAACAAGGGGGTGTCCCATGGGAAACTCTACAGCATCACTCATAATAACAGACACTCCGGATAGATTCAGTATTCTCTTAATACAATACAGACAATCTCTCAATATTATGAGTCATGCCCATGTCCGGTCCCTGGAGATCACAGCAGCGATCATCACCGTTTCAACAACAAGAACACAAGAGAATGATACCAGTGGAAAAACAATAGAAACCATTCTCAGGGAAAATAAGATTCCTGTTACATATTACGCGATTGTTCCTGACCAGATCAGTGAGATACGGGATGCCTGGTTCCAGGCAATGAAGAAAGCCAACTGTATCATTCTCAACGGGGGAACCGGGCTCACTTTTGATGACTGCACGATTGAAGCGATCTCTCCCCTCCTGGAGAAGAAGATTGATGGGTTTGGTGAATTCTTCCGGACGAAAAGTATTGAGCAGATCGGTATGGCTGCCATGTTGTCCCGTGCTGTTGCCGGGATCACCAACGGAAGAGCAATCTTCTGTATCCCGGGATCAACACCGGCCGTTACGCTTGCCACAACAGAACTGATCGTGCCAACGGTTGCTCACATCCTCTCTCATGCCAGCAAATAAACACGGGTCAGAACAACACACCGGATAATGATCGGTGAGACGAACCTCTTTTTACAGATTTTTTGAGAGTTCACAAGGGGATCTCATGAGCACCCGCTCTGGTGTTATGTTTACCGGATAACCTCCAAGAGAGCGACCCGTTCCAGGACAAGATCGGTAAACCGGTCTGCATGATCGAGAGAATCCAGTTCTTCCTTTGTGATCCCAAAGATCTGCATCAGAAGCTCCTGTCTCCTGCGATCAATGATATCCCAGCCATTTTCCTCCTGGAATTGCATTACCGGTGCAAGGGCCCCCCAAATTCCCTCGTGTGTAGGATAACAACAGACCCACAGCCGGTTCTCCCCCTCCCGGATGCCAAACGATGCTGCCACATTGCACTGGCGGGATCCGGCAGCATATAACAGCGCCTCCATCTCAAGTGTGTTGGAAATGGCCTCTCCTGCCTCGAATGAACGGATTGCATGATGAACTGCTGCCTCAGCATGTCGCCGTCCCGCCAGCATATCCGCGTTGAAACAGATGATATGGGTGCCAAACCGTTCTGCGCACTCTTTCAGTCTCAGGAGAAAGCCGGGCTTATCATCAATCGTGCACCGTGCCGCCCGTATCTCAACCATACAGGTACCTGGATTCATCAGCTCACCTAAACCGGGAGAGTGTTGACTGTCCCGCCATACTATCTTCATCTGCCACCGTGGATGAAGTGACTACCCGCTTCTTCTCAAGCTGGGCAAACACCTGCTCGGCTATACCCCGGCCAATGATCTTTGAGACGCCCTCAAGGCCGGCTGCAAGGGTGGCTTCCGGGGTGGTGATACCGTTGTTGAAAAGACGGCGGGCACGGACCCGGCCGATGCCCCGGAGTTTCACCAGCGGCAGGAGCTCGCGCCGGATACCGTTCTTCATGCAGGTCTCGTACTCCCGGATCTGAGTATGAAACGCTCCTGCAAACATCCTTGAAAGCTCCCCGCTGGCATGCAGCAGCCAGTTCACGCTCTCCACCATGCCGAACACATCGCCGGGTCCCACCGAGTACCGCTCGCAGATCCGTGCATCGGGCAGTTCATCAGCCCAGTCGGTCAGGAGCATCGCTGTCTTGAGCGCACGATAAAATGCTTCCTGGTCCTCCTCCTCTTCGGGAATTGGGATCCAGAGCTCGCCTTCGTGCGTCTCAATCATATGATCGAGCGCTCCCCGGTCCGTGTTCCGGACATAGAGCTTGGGCATGTCGGGCGTGCTGCAGATGAGGTGGAGGAGACCGAGATCGGCATACTCTTCCCGTTCGCGGAGCGTGGAGACGATCAGTGCCGCACTCCGCGGATCGATGTACAGCCGTGAGACAAGGGTACCGAACTCTGTTGCCCCGAGCGTATCACCCACCTCAAGCACCATCCCGGCATCGGTAAGGAACTTCAGGGCTGCGTCCACCGCCTTCTTCATGAGCCGGCCCTGGCGGTGCTCGTGGACATAGAAGCTCCGGTCCATGAACAGCGCGAGTTCGCCCCGCGTGCCGGCAAACCCTGATGCGATAAGGGAGAGGACGTGCGTATAGAGAGCGCTTTCCTCTGCGATCTTTGAATGGACCTCTTCGGCCGGGGCCTCGATGTACCAGTCGAAGAGTTCCTCCACCTGCCCCTCGTCCTTGGCTATCAGCACTGCCTCCCCGTAGGGATCCAGCCGGGGTCTTCCGGCCCGTCCTGCCATCTGGTGATACTCGCTCGCCGGGATGGGCTGCATTCCCTCTCCCGCTGTGAACCGGAGATAGTCGCGGATGATCACGCGGCGTGCCGGCAGGTTCAGCCCCGCGGCAAGGGTCGGGGTGGAGGATATGCATTTGATGAACCCTTTCCGGAACCCTTCCTCAACGATCTTCCGCTCCGGCCGGCTGAGGCCGGCGTGGTGGAACGCCGCCCCGCGGGCAATGCAGGTAGCGAGGGTCTTGCCCATCTCGGTCTCTGCGGTCTTTTCTAGCTCCGTGGCGTACTCCTTCAGCGCCGGCTCCTCGCTCTTGATGGCCCCCGCAGCCCGTTTGGCAAATGCCTCGGCATTGCGGCGGGACGAGACAAAGACAAGGCACTGCCCCCCCTCCTCGATGGTATCGAGGCAGAGGTTCAGGTCATCGAACGTCTTTGACACAACCTTTACCTTGCGCTCCCCCTCCCGGAAATGGATGCGATCCTTGCAGAAGACCCCCTGCCGGAGATCCACCGGGCGCCAGGTGCTCGTGACCAGTTCAGCGTCCAGCCATCCGGCCAGGACCTTCGGATTGCCGATGGTGGCCGAGAGCCCGATGATCTGCATGGACGGGTTCCGGTACCGCATCTTTGCTATGACCATCTCGATAACCGGGCCGCGGTTGGCGGAGTCGATCAGGTGGACCTCGTCGATCACGAGCAGGGAGATATCCGATAACCACCGGGCATTGTTGCGCAAAAGAGAGTCAACTTTCTCGCTTGTGGCAACGATGATATCGTTCCTGCCCAGCATATCGTCCCGGCGATCAAAGTCGCCTGTTGCGATGCCGACCCGGACCCCCTTGTTGCCGAACTCCTCGAACTTCTCGCTGGCCAGTGCCTTTAAGGGAACAATGTACAGGCACTTTCCCTTGCGGGCGATCTGGCAGTGCATCGCCATCTCGGCGATAAGCGTCTTGCCGCTTGCCGTTGGTATGGCAACCAGCAGGTTCTTGCCGGCGAGCATGCCCTTATCAACACATTCTGCCTGAGGGGGATAAAGGTCTAAGAGCCCGGCACTGAGATAGTACTGTTTCAGGTTTTCCGGAAGAGAGAGTTCACCAATCTGCATGTCACACCCTGTGCAAAACCCCATCAATTCCACTGAAAACAAAGAGAATTTTGGTTTGTTTGGATAAAACTAATGAATAAATGGAATTATTCTCCACTGGAAATGTAGCATAACGCATATATACGATCTCGAGATTTTAATGGCAAATCAATAGTAATAACTGATCATATCCTGCTTGGACTCTTTCTTCTTCTTGTCCAGGAATGCAAAGACATTCTCGTGGGGCACACCCTCGATCAACATGTCGATCGCAGCCCGTGCGGTCTTTAATGGTTCGGGATAGCCGATCAGGGCGATCGTCTTGCCGAACACGGAGACCTCCACTTCGGTCATATCCTCGATCTGTTCCCGGGCCCTGCCATCCTTGCCGATGATCCGGCCCCTGAGCCGGTCCAGCTGCCGGGGGGTGTCTACCATACCGGACAGATCGATCACTTCGAGCAGGAGATCCTCATCCTCGATCATCTGGAATGCCCGCTCGGGTGAGAACCCGCGGTTGATGGCATTGATGATCTCCACAGCCCTGAGGAGCGGGATGGTATTCTCTTCGGTCCCTTCCACCTTGACAATCCCCTCCTTGCTGTCGATGGTGATGGTCGTGTGGGTCCGAGTTTCCAGTTCCTTTTTGGTTGCGCCACTCTTGCCAATCAGGACGCCAACCCTGGTTCCGTTAATTTTTACTTCCTGCTCCATGTCAAATCTCCCCTTGGTATTTTGTAATAATTCCCTGGATACACTGGCGATACCCGTGATCGAACGTCACGGCTCCGCGGCATTCAGCCCGGTCACCGCATTGAAGATCTCAACATCGTTCCGGACATCGCAGCGGTTTTTAAAGAACCGGTTGATGTTCCTGATATCCCGCATCAGGAACGGGAGGGCACGGGGGTGATCACGGGTGACGGACTGGCCCATATCTATGAGATATGGTTTGTCGCTGTATAATATATTGAACTCGCTTAAATCAGCATGCACCAGCTCGGCTTTCTTGTAAAGAGTATCGATCGTACTCATAATCTGGGCGTACGTCTCCGCAGGATCCTCCAGTTTAACATTGCGGAGCTGGGGATATGGGATCTCGCCCTCGCCCAGGAAGGACATGATCAGGATGTTCCGGTCCCAGACCAGGGGTTCGGGAACATCTATCCCGGCATCCCGGGCCCGGACAAGGTTGGAGAACTCCTTTCTTGTCCAGGCAAAGATCAGCTCCTTTTTTGCCTTTTTTACATGGGAGAAACGCCGGTCTCCCACGATATAGGAGCTCATCGTGGTGAAATTGGCGGTCTGGATCCGGTAGATCTTGATGGCAACGCCCACCCCATCCCGTTCAGCATAGAAGACATTGGCTTCTTTACCGGTACTGATCGAGCCGCCGAGAACGGAGAACCACTTCTTGTGTACCAGTTTGTAGAGTGCGAGGAGGGTAACCTCATCAAAGACATCCTCCCGCACCTTGAAATTGTTGGCATCCTTGATGCGGATCCCCATCTCTTCGAGCCGCTGGTCGAACCGGTCCAGTTCTTTATCAATGTTGGTTTCCTTTTTCACGCGGTGCCACCGGGTATATCAGGATTATCTATCGGATTACTGGATATAGTCACGGACTGGGGCAAGGATCTCGACGAGCCCTTCCCCGCAGGCCTTCTTGAGATCCATCGGGTGGACCTCACCTTTACCATATGCAGCCTCCAGCTCAGCATAGCTGGCAAACACCCGGTCGCCGCCGAACTTCTCCGGTCTCCTGATTGTTATCTCAGGTAGCCGGGGGAAGACATGGTGCTGGAAGATCTGGAGGATGGGATTCTCAGCTATCTCGGGAGGACAGAATGCCTTCTGGCATTTCTTCCGTATCTCATCTTCTGTGTCAGCGACAGAGATATAATTGCCTTGTGATGAGGACATCTTCTTGCCGTCAAGCCCGTTTAAGATCGGCGTATGAATGCAGACCGGTGCCTTGTACCCGAAGTGGATCAGGTGCTCGCGGGCGAGCATGTGGATCTTGCGCTGGTCGATCCCCCCGACCGCAGCATCAGCGCCCAGAAGGGCGATGTCGGCCATCTGCATGATCGGGTACACCATCTGTGAGACCGTCGGGTTGTCCATCTGCCGCCCGACCTCGTCCATGCTCCGGGTGGCCCGGTTCAGGGTGATCTCCTGCGCGAGCCGGAGCACCAGCAGCTGGTATTCCCGGTTGAGCTGGAACTCGGATCCCAGGACATACTTCACGTTCTTCAGGCCCAGCCCCTCGAAACAGCGCTTGTTGTACTCGGCAAGCTCCCCGACCTTCTCCATGGTTCCTTTCCGGTTCAGGAAGGCATGGAGGTCGGCAAGCAGCACGGTGACTTCAAAACCGGCAGCCTGGAGATCCACGAGTTTGTTGATCGTGACAAGGTGGCCGAGATGGATCTCGCCGCTCGGCTCGTAACCGGCATAAACCCGTTTTGTGGGTTGTAAAAGTAACGCCCGGAGATCGTCATCGGTGACGACTTCGACAGTGTTCCGGGTAACACGCTCGTATGCGTCCATTAAAAAATATGGGTGATGCCGGGAGTTAATGGTTATTCTGGATGGTTTTGAAATTGAGGGCTGCGTTCGTTGCGGCGATGGATTTGGCCGCATCCTTCTCCCCGCCCATCATTGCGCGGATCGCATCAACGTTCTCGACAACAACATCTGCTTCCTGGTGGATGGCCTGGAAGAAGCAGAGCTCGTTCTTGCTCGCATAGATAGAGTCCTCGAAGATACAGTTCTCCCAGAGATCGGAGCGCTGCCGGCCAAGGTCCATGGCGAACTCCTTGAGTTCGGCGGTACTCTTGATGCCGGCAGCCTTCTTGATGAGGCCGAGACGGGGGTGCTTGTTGATGAGCCCGATGACCTGCTCTTTGCTGACAGGCTTCTTCGTGCTCATCTGGATCGCGTGCATGTGCATCATCGTGGTCGGGACGATCATGGCCATGGTGGTGATGGAGATGTGGGGCAGCACTGAGAGAACATCCGGGCCGTGGTGGCTCGGAACCGTGACCGGATCCAGGACAATTGCATCGATGGGTCCCTTCTTGATCTCGCCCGGGTCGGACCCGCGCCGGACCATGATGGCATGGACGTGGGTGACCCCGAACTCCTTGTCGATCTCATTGATGATCCGGCAGAGGCCGGTGGTATTGCAGGAGACCACCCGGACAAACTGCCGTCCGATTGCGTCCTTGTAGTTGCAGGAGGAGTTGAAAGAGAACCCGGCCAGTTCGTGCTCCTCGCCACCCTGCCAGAGCGCCTTCTTCCCGAGCATCTCGTACATCGCCTTATTCGTTGCACCGACTTTTCCGGGCGTTGCATCGACCACGACATCTGCCGCCTTGCACATCTCCTCGACACTGCCGGCGACCTTGAGGCCGGCCTTCTCGAATGCCTCCTTCTTCGAGAGATCAGCGATATAGAGCGGGTATCCCCGCTGTTTTGCAACAAAGGCCTCGGCACTCGGGCGTGTCTTGGAGACGCCGACCACCTTCATGTCTTTCTGAGCAGCCACTGCATCGGCAACGCGCTTACCGATGGTCCCGTACCCGTTGATGGCAACCTTGATCATACAATCGTACATTGCGCCGGAATAGAAAAAACTATGCGAAATGTTTGCGTCGTCCACCAGACAAAAATGACAGGATACGATCCGATCCTGAAAATTCTTGCATCTCACTATCCCAACGCACTCCGCCTCCTCCGGGAGACACCCTGGCGCGGGAGGGGAGCTGGCATAGGTTTCGAAACCGGTTTCCCCATGAGAATCACGATCAAAAGAACGGGTGATGGGGGGGTCGCATGGGTACACTTTTCCGGCCCGGCCCCGGGGCGGTTATGTGATTTTACGTCATAAATTTTTAATCCTGACCTTCAGTCGCGGACTGCAAAGATACAACTGTACCCACGCGACCCCCCCTCAGCGGTTCCTGGTTTTGAACAAAAAAGCATCAGTTTCACGTCATAAAATTGGAATGGGCGTGGTGCTGGAGGGTGAGGGGGGTCGCGTGGGTACAGAAAAATTTCTCCCTGTACGATGGGTTGTAGCAGCATTTCTCCCAGATTTTTCCGGCGAACTTCTTCGCTGGAACACGGAAGATCTACCTGAATACACGAAACATCCCCGCGGTTTTAGCAGGTAAAATACGGGTCTCCTGAATAAAAAAAGAAAAAATCTGGATGGGCTCAGATGAACAGCGCCTGGTACCTGACAACTTCCGTGCTGTCCCTGGCCGAAGCATAGAGTTCCAGCGGTTCCTTGTTCACTTCAAGGAACCGGATTCCCCAGTTCACCTTCGAGAGGAGCTCGCCCGCCCGCTCCTGTTCGCCCATGATATAGAGTGCTGCTGCAACAGCCTCAACCGAGGTGAGTTTGCAGGGCTTGCCGAAATTGACGGGATTTGCCGCCATCAGGAACGGGAGCGCCCTGCGTATCCGCCACGAACTGATAGCCCCGGTATCCAGCACCTCCCACGAACAGTCCAGCACCGTAATGGATTTTACGAACCGGTCCGCGGGAGACAATGCCTGCTCTGCTGTGGGATCGAGGATCAGGGTATTCCTGGGGACCTGTGACAGGGTCTTGAAAATCTTGAGAAATCCCGCCCGCTCCAGTTTCTTGACCGTGCACTTACGGGGATCGCAGCTGTTGTCCCGGTAGGCAAACAGGGGTATCATTGATCATCTGTGCGTGTCAACACTCTAAATAATGTACGTGCTCTGCAGTCCCTGCATACTCAACCCGACACTCCGTGCTGACGGCATCACGAAACCTTCGGATATCGAGGCATTTGAGCGCACGAAAGTACGCTGTGATGCCTTCGGGATAACAATGATCCCGCTGCCCTGCCCGGAGACGATCTTTCTGGGCCCTGCCCGGAAGCCGGGCACCTTCCTTGAACGACTGGACAGCCCTGCATTTTCCCGGCTGCTGGACAATCTGGAAGAACAGGTCAGCGATATCATCTCGAAGAATGGGCCGCCGCTCTGTATTATCGGGGTCAACTCATCGCCTACCTGCGGGGTGACCAGTACGTATTACGGAAGCAGGGGCGATGAACCTCCAAAACGGGCCGGGCGGGGTGTCTTCCTCTCCCGGTTTCCCGGGATCCCTGCCATCGATACAATCACGTTCTCCCGCTACCGGGTCTATCTCGCCGCACCGCTCTTCTCGGAAGCCGAACGCTCCTATAATGCCCACATTGGAAGGCTCCTGAAAGAGAACCTCTTCTCTGTCCACCTGCCGCAGGAGCTGGGTGACGATTCAGCGGGCCGGATCCAGAACGTGCAGGACCGGCTCTTTGCCGCCAACAAAAAAGCCCTTGAAGAGGCCGACATCGTGGTTGCCATCATCGATGGTGCGGATGCTGATTCCGGCACCGCGTGGGAGATGGGATACGCGTTTGCACAAGGGAAACCGGTGATAGCCCTCAGGACGGATTTCCGCCATGTCGGTGCCTGCGAACGGGTCAACCTGATGCTCGAACAGGCGTCCACGGTCGTCACCACACAGGAACACCTGCTGGCAGCCCTCAACGCCCCGCTGCTGGTGAAAGAAGATCGATAATATCATTACCGGATACCTGCGACACGGGATTAAATCCTTAAAAATCCCCGGAAAACACAGTGCAACAAACTATATGGGAATATTTACGCAATAATACTGAGTTGTCATGGCGAAGAAACGTGAGGAGCGGGAAGACCGGAAGAAAAAGACCGGCAACAGTATCTGCGATCTGGATGACGGTTTTGTTGCGCCCGGATTTTCGTTTCGGAACCTTTCCTTTGCCTCCGTGAAAAATATCCTTATCCACAGCCGGTACGTCCAGATCCTCCTCTCCCTCACGATCATCGGCGCCATCCTCCGGTTTGTCAATCTCGGCTTCAACTCCCTCTGGTTGGATGAAGCCTCGACCTACCAGTTCGCCATCAAGTCGATTCCCGCGATCTGGCAGGCAACAACCGGCGGGGAGTTCAACCCCCCCCTCTTCTACTGGATCGAGCATTTCATGCTCATGTTCGGGAACAACGAGGTTGTTCTCAGGTTTGTGCCGGCGCTTGCAGGTATCCTGACCATCCCGCTCATCTATCTCATCGGAAAGGAGTTTGTTGACCGGAATGTCGGCATCATTGCGGCAGCGATATGCACCATCTCCCCGTTCCTGCTCTTCTACTCCCAGGAAGCCCGGGCCTACTCCCTGGGGCTCTTCTTCATTGCATTCGCCATGGTTTTCTTCCTCAAAGCCATGAAGACCAATGAGCTGTCATCCTGGCTGCTCTTCGGCGTTCTTTCTGCACTGGCCCTCTGGGCTCATTTCTATACCATTGTCGTGACGGGCTC
The DNA here is from genome assembly GCF_028679125.1 of Methanoregula sp. Classification (GTDB taxonomy): domain Archaea; phylum Halobacteriota; class Methanomicrobia; order Methanomicrobiales; family Methanospirillaceae; genus Methanoregula. The sequence goes on from NZ_JAJRCG010000008.1 coordinate 113,095, forward strand.
CCTTCTCCTGTACGCTCTTATCGTTAAGATCCCCGACCTGAGGAAGGATATCCGGGAGATCAAATACCTCGTTGCAGCCGGGGTAGTCTTTGTCGTTGTCAGCCTGCCGCTGCTCTTTGTCGCACTTCAGCTCTTTACCAGCAGGACAACCGGGGGCCCCTCGTTTGGCCTGCAGGGTGCCGATGTGATCATAACAACCTTCCAGCAGCTCTCCGGTTTCTCTGCGATGGTGATGTTCCTCTTCCTGCTCCTCTTCGTGGTGGGTGTCATGCAGGCATTCCACCTTGACAGGAACAAAGGCATCTTCCTTGTGGCGCTCATGGTCCTGCCCTTTGCCATCAGCTGGTTTCTCTCGTACAAGATCCCGATGGTGCCCCGCTATCTTATCATCCTGGTCCCGGTGTATTTCATCGGGATTGCCCTTGCCTACAAACCCGTTTACGGGTTGATCAGCAACCGGGGTGTGGTGTATGGTTTCATCGCGTTACTGGTCCTGCTCAGTGTCACCACCCCGTTCTTCTCCAGTTATTACACATCCTATTCCAAGGAGGACTGGAGAGGATTTGCCGGGCAAGTCCGGCAGGCAGCCCAGCCCGGGGATGCCATAGTCTTTGTTCCCGGGTATATCAGCCAGCCGTTTGATTATTACTACTCCAATGCCACTGAGGAAACCTTCGAGTACGGTGCCTCAAGTGCGGAGCAGCTGGCTGCCGTTGCAGGCAGTAATGTCAATAATACGGTATTTTATGTCGTGACCGGGGACATCAGCTCTGCCGATCCCTCGGGAGACTCCATAGCCTGGCTGCAGGAACATGCGAAAGGTGCACAAGTGACCTCGGGCATCTATCTGTTCACGAATTCCTGAAGTATCATCCGTCTGACCCACCATGTACGACCTCACCGTCATCATCCCCACATTCAAGGAAGAGGCGAATATCAGGACCATCATCACGGAAGTAGACGCGGTCTTCCGGAAAAACGCCCTCAACGGCGAAATCCTGGTTGTTGATGATAACTCCCCTGACAATACGATTGCCATTGTCAATGAACTGAAGGGAACGAAAACCAACGTGAACCTGCTGGTCCGGACCTCCGATCACGGCCTCTCGCAGTCGGTTGCCGACGGGTTTCTCCATGCCTCATCGGAGATCTTTGTGGTGATCGATGCGGACATGTCCCATCCCCCGGCCCTTATCGCGAAGATGTATGATGAGATCCGGGCCGGCAACGATGTGGTGATCGGCAGCCGGTACATGGAAGGCGGGGGGATCAAAAAGTGGCCCCTGAAACGCCGGATCATCTCTCTTGGAGCAACGTTTCTGGGCCGGCTCCTCTTTCCGGAGATCACCGACCCGGTAAGTGGTTTTTTTGCAATCAGGAAGAACGTAGTTGCACAAGCCCAGCTCAAGCCCCGGGGCTACAAGATCCTTCTGGAAGTGCTGGGCAAAGGCGTCTGGGAGCATGACAAAGAGATCCCCTTTGAATTCAGCGACCGGGAGATCGGGACCAGCAAACTGAAGATCAAGACGATCATCGAATATGCCCAGCAGGTTGCTGATATCACCCTGTACTCCTTCGTACATCACCAGAGCGCTGCATGGCGGGAATGGAAGAAAGTGTTCAAGTTCGGCATTGTGGGGATTTCAGGGATCGTGATAAACCAGGGGGTTCTCGTTGCCCTCAAGGAATATGCCGGATTCTCAATTCCCGTTGCAAGCATATGTGCCATCCAGCTGGCCATCCTGAACAATTTTCTCTGGAATGATACCTGGACGTTCAAAAGCAAGGGGCAACCGCAGAGACTGTCCAGCCGGTGGCAGCGGCTCGTTGCGTTTGAAGCAGTCTCACTCGGAGGGGCGGTCATCAACTTTGCCATCCTGAACGCCTTTGTCATGTTCCTTGCCATGGATTATCAGATCGCAAATATTATCGGCATACTGTTGGGCTTCATCTGGAACTTTTTTGTGAACCGCCGGTTCACGTGGGTCACAAAACGGACCTGACCCTTTTTCATAATGGTTAAAAACTTCAGAAAAGAAATGCATGTCAGATAGCGCAGGCTGCGCAACAGCCCCGTTGATAAACAACAGGAAACTGTGTCATGGGAAAGCAAACTGGTGATAAGAAAGCGGCAGGTTCCGGGGTTTCCCGGATAAGAAAAGGAAAAGATAGCATCGAACCTTTCAGTTTTTGTGGCGTTACCCTCAAGACCGTTGATGCAGAGACGGTGAAGAATCACCTCCTCGCTCTGGTTGCACTCTCTGTGATCACGAAAATATGCGTTCTCTTTGCAACGATCTACATTTTTCACTCGTTTGTTGATACATTCGATCACCAGTACTATCTTGAAAGCATTATCAATCCGCTGAACGGGAAAATGCCGTATGTGGATTTTAGTTTTGATTATCCACCCCTGGCATATATCCCGATAATTCTTGCATTCATTCCTGCATGGCTATTCAATAGTGCCAGCGCGTTTATCTTCTCGTTCCAGGTCCTGATGATCCTCTGCGATGCAGCCATCGTTGGCTGTATCTACCTGATCGGGCTGAAGATCTACAATGAAAAGACCGCATTCATCGCAGGCACACTCTATGCAACGGCATTTGCCGGGGCCTATTTCGTGCTAACCAAGTTCGATGCGTTCCCGACATCGCTGCTGATGGTTGCCGTCCTCTTTACGGTGTATAAGATGCCGTTAAGGGGATATCTTGCTGCGACTACCGGTTTCCTGGCAAAGATCTATCCCCTTGTCGCCTTCCCCTTCCTTGTCCTGTACAACGCCAAGTCCACATCCCTGAAGCAGGAGATCCTCTCGGCCCTGAAGATTTTCGTTCCCGTTGCCCTGATCCTGGGCATTCCCGTTCTCCTGTTCGCACCGGGTATCATCAGTTCGTATATCGGCGGAAGCCTGGTTCGTACTGATGTCTATGTGAACACCGCCACCAACACGCTCTCTGCGTGTCTTAACGATATCCTGCACTTGGGGATCTCCTCTGCGATCGTGTCCACGCTGATGTATGTCCTCCTGGGACTGGTCATGATAACCCTGCTCGTATATGCGTGGGTTGACCAGAGACCCAGTGAGAAAACCTTGATAAAACTGCTGGCATTCTCCCTGTTCAGTATCGTCTTCTGCATGAAATATCACAGCCCGCAGTACATCCTCTGGTTCCTGCCATTCGTTGCCCTGCTGGTTGCCGACAGCCTTGCAGGTATTGCCTGTTTTTATATTACTCAGGTCCTTGCCTATGTTGAATTTCCCCTGCTCTTTGGCACCCTGTACGTCAATACCAGTTACACCGGTGCAGCCGGTTCCTCCGGCTGGTACCTTACCTGGCTCTTCTTTGCCGTGGAGAGCATCCTCTTCCTCGTGCTGATGTACCTGGCAGTAAAACCCTCCCGGGCCCACATTAATAAAATCCTGGATTTCTTCAGGAATCGTACAGAGAAGAGCGGCGCCTGAATCTCTCCGGCGCCCCTACAATCCCGGGAACATCTCCCTCTAAAACCCCAAATACCAATACCGCCCAACATCTAGTCATGTCCAATCTCACCGTCGCCATTCTCGCCCCCCCGGATTATGCCAAGGATCTGGGAAAGAAGGGGACGACGAGCGACATCACGTTCTACAATCTGAAGAAGGGCGAAGCAACGGTCACCTTCATCGAACCGACCCGGTACCCGGAGAAGCTCTCCTCGCTCTTCTACGCAGTCTCCATGGCGGACCACGTGATCCTCGTGGTTGACGAGATCAATGCCACGTTCGGCGAATGCGTGCTGATGCTCCAGTGCGCCGGCAAGGCCCACGGGTATCTCATCCTCAAGAACTACCTCTCCCCCGACCAGATAGCCCCGCTGATCAAGGGCACGGTCCTTGAGCACTACGAGGTTATCGAAGAGGACATGCTCGGCATCCGTGAGAAGATGCTCGGGATCGCGGTAAAACAGGCCGCACACCAGAAAGTCCACGAGGGTTCCGGAAAAGGGGTTGTCCCGGTGGACGCCCATTTCAATGTCAAGGGTGTCGGTGTTGTCGTCCTTGGCTCCGTTGCACAGGGAATCATCAAAAAACATGACACCCTCAAGCTCCTCCCGACAAACAAGTCCGCCCAGATCCGCTCCATCCAGAAACACGATGAGGATGCCGATACTGCGGTGAACGGTGACCGCGTAGGCCTTGCCCTGAAGAACATCGAGTCCGAAGACCTTGACCGCGGGTTTGTCCTGACCAATGATCCGGCTGTGCAGTATGGCACCACGGTTACCGGCAAGGCCCAGCTTGTGAAGTACTGGCCTGCCCCGCTCAAGGAGGGGATGGTCATCTATGCCGGCCACTGGATGCAGTTCCTCCCCACCCGGCTCGAGAAGGCCGTGGTCGAGGGAGACTGGCGGATGCCCACCCTGACCCTCACGATGGAGAAAGACCTGATCTATACCCCCGGTGCCCGGATTGTCCTCCACTATCTCGAAGGCGGCAAGCTCCGGGTTGTCGGGTCGATGATTATACAATAACCCTTTTTTGGAACCCGGCATGGTGCAGGCCGTCCAACCGATATCTTATCTTTTGGAACGATCATCAGTACTGCGATAACACATGCTGGAAGGTCTTATTGGATGGATTATCCTGGGCGTCGTTGTCCTTGTCATCATCGGGCTTGTGCTCTGGATTGTCAGTATCTATAACCGGTTCGTCAGCCTGAAGAATTCCTCTGAGGCAACGCTCGGCCAGATCCGGGTTGCCATGAAGAAACGGCTCGACATGATCGAGCAGCTCCTCGGTGCTGTCAAGAGCTATGCAAAGTTCGAGAAGGAGACGTTAGAGCGGGTCACGGCAATGCGGGCCAGCGTTGCCTCGGCAAGTCCCGGCGATCTGAACAAGGTCGAAGCCGAGTCCCGGTCAATCTTCGGCCGGCTGCTTGCGGTTGCCGAGAACTATCCCGACCTCAAGACCTCGACCACCGTCACGAGCCTCATGGACTCGGTCAAGGGTCTCGAAGACGAGATCGCACGCCAGCGCTATACCTTCAACAACATCTCGCAGGAGTTCAACACCATGGTGGACACCATCCCCTCGAACTTCATCGCGAAGATGATGCACCTCGTCAAGCTTGAGTACCTCCAGTTTGAGGAAGCGATCAAGACCCCGCCGAAGATCGAGTTCTGACCGGGTAATGCCTGTGGGTGAAACACAACAACTCGGATGGGTGGTGGGAGGGGGCCTTGCCCTCGGCGTCATCATCCTCATTCTCATCGCGGTATTAACGCCGCTCTTTGACGGGAACCTGACGGTCAGCTCCTACGATGCGGTGCTGTACGAGGACGGGACGCTCTCGGAGCAGTACGCGTACAATGTCGGGAGCAGCGGGGAGTACCGCATGCTCTACCGTATCTGGGAGGTCCCGCTCACTCTCAACGCCAGCACGGAACCCTATATCCGGATGGTGTCCATGAACCCCCCATCCGGCACGACGGGCTACATCAAGGACAGTACGGGAACGGTCTCTCTCTATGGCTCTTCTGCTGACAGGTCCTCTGCCAGCAGGATTGGCGACCTTGCCGAGTACAATGAGGTGGGAATCTACAATCCTTCGTATTACGATGCGGGGGATTACTCCACTCAGTACACGTATGTCCTCAATCCCCCCCTTGAATATGATGCTACAACCACTCACCTGAACCTGAAACTGGCAGGGACTTCGCACATCCCGTACCGGGACGTCAAGGTCACGATCCCGGCCAATGGCATCGATCAGGTGTATGTATACCCGCCCCTGATGCAGACCCAGAAGGAGGGCGACAGCTATGTCATCACCGGGAGCCTTGCCGCCGACGAGATCCTCGCAGTCGAGATGCTGGGAACCACGGAGGCCTTCAGCAGGTTCCCGGGATTCCGGAGCGAGTTGCAGAATGTGCGGGACAGTGCCGCGTCAGCTGCCTTCTGGTACAATGTCCCCTACTATGCCGCGTATCTCCTGAAGATTCTCGGGGCGGTTGCGGTCATCCTCACCCCCCTTCTTCTCATCGTGATCTACAGGAAGTACGGCAGGGAGAAGGAGTTTGTCGTGCCGGCCTACCTGAGCACGATCCCCTCGCCGAAGCTCAAACCCTGGCAGGTGAACCTTCTCTTCACGAACGATGCAACGGACTTTGATGAGGACGGGTATTATGCGACCCTCCTCGATCTCCACCGGAGAAAGAACATTGTCATCTCCGAGACAGCGGAAGGAAAAAATATCCAGATCCGCGTCCTGTCCACGGATGGCACCGATGCCTACGAGCAGCGGGTCATTGCCTTCCTGGGCGTGCTTGCCGAGAACGGGGTTGTGGATACAGGCCGCATCGAGGCGCTGACAAAGAAGGCAGAGACCCTGCACAGCGCCGAGGAGACTGCGATAAAGTACCAGAAGTCGCTCACCGATGTCACCAGCCGGGTGGATACCACCCTCTCGTCGCAGTACATTGTCGATGGCAGGAGCCACCTCATGGTCCTGTTCTTCCCGGCGATTGTCCTGATGGCGGTTACGCTCATCCTTCTCATCGTATCGCCCATGGAGTCGTATATCCTCTTCCCGGCTCTCCTGCTCTGGATCGTTGTCGTTGTCCAGGTTGCGATCGCCCTTGCGGCCCCGTCAACCCTCTTCGGGCACTGGAAGGACGATCATTACCGCGAGAAGCTCGAATGGGATGCGTTTTCCAACTTCCTCTCCAACATGGCGATGATCCAGAAGTATGCACCTGCGGATCTCCCGATGTGGGGCGAGTGGCTGGTCTATGGTACCGCACTCGGGGTCGGGGAGAAGGTCGAGGCCGCGATGAAATCCCTGAATATTAATATCCCGGAGACCGGTGTCCCGATGGGCATTGCGGGGATGAACTATGCCTTCATGCCGCTCATGGCCTTCTCGCCACCCAGCCAGCGCAGTTCCGGTGGGGGATTCGGTGGCGGCGGCTTTGGCGGAGGCGGGGGATTCGGTGGCGGCGGTGCCGGGGGACGATAAGGCCCCGGCTCTCTTTTCATACAGGAGAACGGCAAAACGCCGTATACCTCTTTTTTATTGCCATATAAGATATAAACCCGCACAAACCATATGAATAACAAAAGGGGAGCCTGAATATGCAGTATTCGGAGGGCCGGATCGGCAGGGTCTTTGTCGTGCGGATCGATACCGGGGAGGATCTGATCGCCACTCTCCAGCAGTTCGTCACTGACAAAGAGATCGTTGCCGGTTCCGTGGTCTTCCTCGGTGCCCTGCTGGATGGGAAGATGGCGACCGGGCCTGAAGAGCCGGTCTATCCCCCGGATCCGCACTTTGTCTATTTTGAAGGTGGATGGGAAGTTTTTGGTGTCGGTACCATCTCTCCCGGTGAGGCAGGTCCCCACATCCACTATCATGCCTCGGTTGGCCGGGCCGGTCATGCCCTGACCGGCTGCCTGCGGGATTCTGCGGTCACGTATCTCATTGTCGAGGCAGTCATCTACGAGATCACCGGTCTTTCGGTCCGGCGGGAGTTCGATGAGAAGACCCGGATTATCCTGCCTGTTTTCGGGAGCCGGGATACACCGGCAGAAGATGTCCCTGGGACCGTTGACAAAAAAGAGAGACCGGCAGTCCGTATCGACAAGAGACCCGAAAAGAATGAGCAGAAGAACGAACCGAAGAGCGAGCCAAAGAGCGAACTGCCGGGCGGTCTTGCCGACATCATCCGCGACCTGACCCGGCGGCCGCCACCATCGTAATGCCTGAAATACCCCGTTCCTCTGCCGGCAGCGACCCTGCCCCTGTTGTATGATCCCGCAGCCCCGGTTCCTTCCCGTGTCTCCTGAAGAGGGGAAGCGGCTTGGCATTGACCAGTTCGACATCATTCTCATCACCGGGGATGCCTATGTCGACCACCCGTCGTTCGGGACCGCGCTCATTGGCCGGGTCCTCTGGGACGCCGGTTTCTCGGTCGGTATCATCACCCAGCCGGACTGGAAATCCGCTATGGATTTTACCCGGCTCGGGGCTCCCCGGCTCTTCTTTGGCATCTCCTCGGGCAATGTCGATTCGATGGTGAATCACTTCACCCCGAACCTGAAGCGGCGGAGCAACGATGTCTATTCCTCCGGGGGCATCCCGAAGAGGCCGGACCGGGCCGTGATCGTGTATGCCAACAAGGTCCGGCAGCTCTTCCCCGGAACGCCCGTTATCCTCGGGGGCATCGAGGCGAGCCTCCGGCGGTTCGCCCACTATGATTACTGGCAGGATCGCGTGCGCCAGGGCATCCTTGCAGATGCCCCGGCCGATCTCCTGGCATTCGGGATGGCCGAATGGCAGATGGCGGAGACCGCCCGGCGGCTCAACGCGGGTGAACCGGTCTCTTCCCTGCGGGACATCCCCGGGACGGCATATACGATGGAGATCGGTGAATGGCGTTCCGCACGGCCGGAAGGGATTGTTGAAATCCCCAGCTTTACGGAAGTCTCTTCGGACAAAGCCGCGTATGCCCGGGCATTCGCCCTCCATTATCACGAGCAGGACCCGGTCCGCGGGAAGGTTGTTGCACAGCCGCACCCAAAAACCATTGTCCTTCAGAACCCTCCGGCCAGGCCGATCCCGACACCGGACCTCGACCATATCTACGAGCTGCCGTTCTCCCGCGAGGCCCATCCATCCTACCGGGAACCCGTCCCGGCCCTTGAACCGGTCCGGTTCTCGGTCACCAGCCACCGCGGCTGTTTTGGCGGCTGCTGGTTCTGCGCCCTCACCCACCACCAGGGCCGGATCATCCAGGCCCGGAGCACAGCGTCTCTTGTCCGGGAGGTGACGTGTCTCACGAAGATGTCGGGGTTCAGGGGCATCGTGCAGGATGTCGGAGGCCCGACCGCGAACATGTTCGGGCTGTATTGCGATCTCTGGGAGAAGCACGGGGCCTGCCGGGACAAGCAGTGCAGCCCTGCGTGCAGGACATTACACACAAGCCACCAGGCACAGTGCGAGCTCCTGACCTCCCTTCGGCAGATCCCCGGTGTCCGGAAGGTCTTCATCGGGTCCGGCATCCGCTATGATCTCGTGATGGCAGACCAGAGCGGGTACCTGGGCATGATCTGCGATCACCATGTCTCCGGCCACCTGAAAGTGGCCCCCGAGCACGTGGCAGAGAATGTGACTGCCATCATGCACAAGCCCCCGCAGGAAGTCTTCGACCGGTTCCGCGAAGCCTTCGCTGCCCTGCAGCAGAACAAACAAAAAAAACAGTATATCCTGCCCTATTTCATGTCCGGCCACCCGGGCTGCACGATCCGCGACATGGTCCTGCTCGCGGAATATATCCGGGACAACAACCTCTACACCGAACAGGTGCAGGACTTCACGCCAACGCCCATGAGCGTCTCGACCTGCATGTACTATACCGGCCTTGACCCGTTCACCCTCGAACCGGTGCACGTTGCAAAAGGGCGCGAGAAACTGGTCCAGCGTGCCCTCCTGCAGTACCGCGAACCGCGGAACCGCCCGCTCGTCATCGAAGGGCTGGAAGCAGCGGGCCGCCGGGATCTCATCGGAGGGCCACGGTCTCTTGTCGGGAGCGGGTCACCGGCTCCGCAGCGGAGTTTCCAGAAACACAAGGATCAAAAACGCGATCGGTGAAGGGTCAGGCCGGATCACTTCCGGCCGTACTCGTCATCGAACCGGACAATATCGTCCTCTTCGAGATAATCCCCGAGCTGCACCTCGATGACCTCCAGCGGGATCAGGCCGGGGTTCTTCAGCCTGTGCACGGTCCCGCTGTGGACATACGAGCTCTCGCCTTTCCGCAGGAGCCGCTTCTCGCCGTCCAGCTCGACCTCAGCCGTTCCCTGGACCACGACCCAGTGCTCGCTCCGGTGGTGGTGGAGCTGGAGGGAGAGCTTCTCGCCGGGCTTGACGGTTACCCGCTTGATCTTGTAGTTCGCCCCGTCCTCGAGGATCGTGTAGGAACCCCATGGCCGGTGGACCTGCCGGTGGAACTTGGTCACGGGATCATTTTCGGCATTGTACCGCGTGACGAGCGTCTTGACCTGCTCGGTCTGTTTGCTGTTGCAGACGAGCAGGGCATCGTTGGTATCCACGACAATGAGATCGCTGACACCGATAAGGCCGACATGTTTGCCCGGGGCGTGGACGTAATTGTTCTTCGCGGAGAGGTATTCTGCGCTCCCGACGTTCCCGTCCTTGTCGTGGGACTCCGTGTCGTAGAGCGCCTTGAAGGTGCCAAGGTCGCTCCATGCCGCATCCAGCGGGACGACTGCGACCTTCTTCGAGTGTTCCAGCAGGCCGTAATCAATGGATATTGATTCCAGATCCTGGTACGCCGGATCGCAGTCCCCCGCGAGGCTGGTAAAAAGGCCCGGCTGGTAGCGCTTGAGCTCGGCAAAGAAGCAGTCCGTGGAGAGGAGGAAGATCCCGCTGTTCCAGAGGTATCCCTTCTTGACATAAACCTGTGCGGTCTTCTCGTCAGGCTTCTCTTTGAATTCGTCAGCGACAGCGCCGATTGCCATCGTTTTGCCCGGCTTGATGTAACCGTATCCCGTGTGGGGGGAGGTGGGTTTTACCCCGAACGTGACAAGATATTTTTTTGCCGTGGGTTCCGCTGCCCGGATCTGGTTGAGGGCATCGTCGCCAAGGACGTGATCGCTCGGGAAGACCACGGCCGTTGCATGGCGGTCGCCGGCCCTGATGCGCTGCATCGCCCACCCGATCGCCGGCAGGGTATTCTTCCCTTCGGGTTCGATAAGAAGATGAGATGCATCAAGCGTGTACCCGAGTTCGTCGACCTGGTTTATGACCAGGTACTGGTGGATCTCGTTGGTGACAACATAGATTCCGTCCGGCCCGGAAAGGCTGACAGCCCGCTGGTACGTCTTCTGGAACAGGGACTGTCCGTTCATCTGGAGAAACTGTTTGGGATAATATTCCCGCGAGAGCGGCCAGAGCCGCGTCCCGACACCGCCTGCAAGGATGACAGATTTCATAGGATACCAGTATTCCGCCCGGGCCGTTGGGATGTACCGGGTTCTTCTTATAGATCTCTTGAGAGTGACCATTTATAAAATCCGATCCCGCTGTACTCCCGGATTGCCGGTCTTTGCCGTTCCGTGGACCGCTCACCCGGACACGGCAGCACTGCGCCGGTCAAAGAATTTCCGGAGCCACAGTTCCGTACAGATAATCCGCCAGATCTCCGGGGAGTACGCGGACTTCCCTTCGAGGAACTCCTGATAGTTCTGCGTCACCGCATCCGCGTCCCAGTACGGACGGGCGCGGAAGGCATCGGATGAGAGCAGTTCCAGCACGAACGGACGCAGGTTTTCCTGCATCCAGACCTCTTCGGGCGTGACGAACCCCATCTTGTCCATCCGGCACCGGATGGATTCCGCGACGATACCTTTTATGGCGTTGCGGAGAGCGATCTTGGTGACGCCGCCCCGGATTTTCTGGCTGAGCGGGAGGGATGCCACGTACTCCACGAACCGGTAATCGAGGAACGGGACCCGCGATTCTATGGAGAATGCCATGGAGTTCCGGTCCTCGTAATGGAGGAGCGAGGGCAGGTTGGTGGACGTGAGCTCGTTGTACAGTACGCGGTCTAGGCTCCCGTTATACCTGAGGATCTCATCAGCGGTACAGCGCAGGAGGCTCCTGCGTTTCTTCCGCTCCACCAGCTGCCGTGCTGCCGATCCGAAGAACCCGCCATGGCGCATGATGCTGCCGGCAATCTCGCGGAGGGCCGTCCCCCAGTGGAACGAGCGGAGGAGCGAGCCGATGTAACTCCCCTGGTACGCGAGGTACCCCCCAAGGAGTTCGTCTGCTCCCTGCCCGTCCAGCACGACCTTCACGTTCTCCTGTGCGAGCCGCATCACGCAGTACTGGGCATAGATCGAGAGCGAGCCGAACGGCTCGTCCTGCATGTACACCAGCCGGTCGATATCCTCCCAGAGCTGGTCCGGTGCCGGCACAACGTGGTGGGCGTCGACTCCGGTTGCGGCCACGATCTCATCGATATACCGGCTCTCGTCGTACCGCTTGTCGGCAAAGACCGCGGAGAAGGTCTTCTGTTTTGTCCCGACGCTTGCCGGGGCCTCGCTCCGGATGATGTCGTTGATGAGCACCGTGAGGGTTGAGGAGTCGATTCCCCCTGAGAGGCAGGTGCCGACCGCGACATCGCTCCGGAGGTGGATGCGGGTTGCATCGCGGAGGATTCCGAGGAGCCGGGACGCGGCATCATCATCGGGCATGGCGGAACAGATGTCCGGATTGACCTTCACGTCCCAGTACCGGAACGGCTTCTGCGGGCCGGCAGCCGTGACAACCATGGCATGGGCCGGCTCCAGCTGGAAGACCTGATCGAACATCGTGTGCCCCGAATGGTCGAGCACACCCCACGCGAGGAACGTGCCGAGGGTCCGGTCATCCGGTCGCTTCCCCGCATCCGGGTGGGCGAGCAGGGCCTTGATCTCGGAGGCAAAGAGGAACGATCCGCCGGCCAGCGTGTAATAGAACGGCTTGATGCCGAGCCGGTCCCGGGCGCAGAAGAGCTGCTGCTGCTTTGTGTCCCAGAGCGCAAAGGCCCACATGCCGTTGAAGCGGGCGAGGCAGTCTGTTCCCCACTCCTCGTACGCGTGCAGGATCACCTCGGTATCGGAATGCGAATGGAAGCGGTGGCCTTTCTGGATCAGCTCATCGCGGAGCTCGATGTAGTTGTAGATCTCGCCATTGAAGAGCAGCCAGAGCGTCTCGTCCTCATTCGTCATCGGCTGGAGCCCTTCATCGCTCAGGTCGATGATGGCGAGGCGGCGGTGCACGAGCCCCGTGCAGCCGCAGATCCGGGTCCCCTCGCCGTCAGGCCCCCGGTGGGCGAGCCGCTCCGACATTGCGGCAAGGAGCGCTGTGTCCGGCGCCCGTCCGTCAAGGCAGTACTGGCCTGCGATCCCGCACATTATGGTAAAGGTGGGTACCGGTGGGTTATAAGCATGTGAGGGGGGCGTGTCAGATCCCGCACGCTGAAATAGTACGGTATCCAAGGACTGTCCATCATGATAATCAGAGGGTGTTTTTATGACCGTTGAAGTCCGCGAGCTGAAACCCGGGGAATTTTCCCTTGCCGAGAAACTCTGGGAAGAGTACCGCGACCAGAAGGCGGACACGGCGACCGAGCGGATATTCGGTGTCTTTGAGGACGGCCACCTTGCCGCAACCGCCCGGCATACCGTCCACCCGGATGGGGTGGAGATGGACTGCGTCTTTGCGTCAGAGAGCTATCGCGGGAAGGGGTACGCGAGAAAAGCGGTGGAGGCACTCCTTGCGGCCTGCGATTCGGAACAGATCTTTATTCACTCAACGCTGGTTTTAATCCCGTTTTACAAGACGTTCGGGTTCGTCCCGATCCCCGAGGATAAGCTCCCGCGGACGATCCGGGAACGGTTCCTCTTCTGCTTTGGGGAGATGGTGGGGTGTAATGTGTGTCCGATGGTGAGACTTTTTTAAAGATCTCGAAAATGTGCTGCAAAAATGAGAAACACCCCGATTTTAGATCAATTTGTTGACGCCAACCAAACGATCCCACCGTTATTTTCACTCCACGGTAACACACTATAAAAGGCCAAACGCCCGGTTATCACTAAGTAAGCAATGGTGCGATGTTGGTGATTGATTGAGCAATAACCCGGTTCCGGAACCAGTAACCCGTTCTCAGATCCTTTTTTACCAGTCCGAAGACGGGACAAGCCGCATTGAGGTGCGGCTCGAAGAAGGAACCGTGTGGCTCTCCCAAGCACTCATCGCAGACCTCTACCAGATAACCAAACAGAATGTCAGCCTCCATATCAGGAATATTCTTGCTGAAGGAGAACACTCGCTGACTGCAACTGTCAAGGAATACTTGACAGTTCAAACAGAAGGGACCCGAACCGTTCAGCGTTCCATCGAATATTACAACCTCGACATGATCCTCGCCATCGGCTACCGTGTCCGTTCCCACCGGGGCACGCAGTTCCGCAGGTGGGCTACTGAGCGACTGAGCGAGTACCTCATCAAAGGATTTGTACTCGATGATGAGCGGCTCCGGGAAGGAAAGAGCATCGGTGCCGACTATTTCGATGAACTGCTCGAACGCATCCGGGATATCCGGGCATCCGAGAAGCGGTTCTACCAGAAGATCAAGGATATCTACACGCTTGCAATCGATTACGATCCGCACGCAGAGACAACGCTCGATTTTTTCAGGATCGTGCAGAACAAGCTGCATTGGGCAATCACCGGTCACACTGCTGCGGAGATCATTGCAGAACGGGCCGATGCATCCCGGCCGAATATGGGACTCACTGCCTGGAAAGGTGCAAGAGTGAGAAAGGGGGATGTCACGGTTGCGAAAAATTACCTTGACGAGACGGAGATCTCGCAACTCAATCGCATCATCACTATGTATCTCGATTATGCAGAGATGCAGGCAGAACGAAAACAACCCGTCTACATGATCGAATGGAAAGAGAAACTGGATAATTTCCTCAAATTCAATGAGCGGGAAATTCTTGAAGATGCCGGGAAGGTGTCCATGGAAGTTGCGCAGCATCTCGCATTAGAGGAATATGAAAAATTTTCCCAGCGAAGGATTACAGAAGATACTGTTGTTTCAGATAGGGAATTCGAGAACATTTCGAAAAAGATTGAACATAAGACACGCGGTGCGGAAAAAACCCGCGATTGATCGGATATTTTCATCATTGACACCAGCAAATGGTCATCCGTCATTCGCTCCACGCTTGTGCTGATCCCCTTTTACAAAAGCCTGGGATTTGTCCCGATCCCGGAGGAGAAACTCCCGCGGACGATCCGGGAGCGGTTCCTGTTCTGTTTTGGCGAGATGGCGGGCTGTAATGTGTGCCCGATGGTGAGGGTGTAAACAACCGGGGGCATCGGGGGGGTCGACCGCTGACCCCCCCACCATTTTTCCGGAAATAATTTTTGACCCCCCCACCCACCATGGGGGGAGGTCTCCGGCCGACCCCTCCCCCCCTTTGGCCGGAATCGACCCCCCTCCCATCAGAATTGAGTAGGCCGGAAACCGGCTGCTCCGGTGGTGGAGGGTTCCGGGGGCCTGGTAAAAAGTGCGTGCAATGTTGCGTACATCCCATTTTTAAGGTGGGGGGTTACCGGTCGACCCCCCCCGTTTTTCTGTAAATTTTGTCTGACCCCCCTGGCATGGGGGAGGGGGGGTTGGTGGGAGACCCCCATGCCGGATTTTCAATGGATTTGATTCGCTATGGAGAATATTGCATGAACGAGCATTCAGAACCGGTAGAGAAGTGCGTTAGAAAATTTATATGTATCATTTGGCGATTTTATCATATCACAATGCCACGTGCAACAAGAGATCCGTTCGGGCCCCCCGGCTGATTGCACACTGCATTGTGACTGTTTAACGTGGTCCCGGGGGAGGAGTTCGTCGCTCCCCCGCTCGCCCCTTTTTTCCGGGAGGAGACCGGATTGTGCTGCTGGATCAATCCGGGAAAGCGTGGGCTGTGCCGTATGAGTGATTTTTGATAGGATCCCTGTGAAGTACAACCCCAGATCAACACTTTCACAGCACAAGCCCTGTTGCTTATCATGCCGAGATCATAATAAAAATCTGAAATGAGATCCTCCGAGCATATCGGCATTGGAATTATCGCCTTCCTTGGATATGCCTATGTCATTGGAGGCATTGTCAGCACGATAAACGATCCTTGGATCTGGGGCGGGCTTGCAGTGGTAATAGGATCGATTATTCCAGACTGGATTGAACCCGCTACAAATTTTCAGCACCGCGGCCTGTTCCACAGTATCGGGTCATTGAAGGCAGTGGGTCTGCTGTTCGGTTCAACAGCGCTGATAGCGTTGATCATTGCGTTCTTCTCAACGTTCTCAGCGTTTTACATAATCTCCTGTTTCTTCCTCGGGTATTTCTTCCACTTGCTGGCCGATTCGATAACGCCGATGGGACTGCCACGATAAATGAAAACTGAGTGAAAAAAGTTTATGATTTTGAATTACTTACCTTCTACAATCCCGATCTCCTCATCCGTCAACTCATACAGCTCGTACACCAGTATATCGATCGCCGCATCCGTTGCCTCAATCTGCCGCTGGAGCAGCGTTTTCTCTTGATCGAGTTTGGCGTCCTGGTGTTTCTTATTTAAGTCGAGCATGGTTGTGACGAGCGAGACCATGCGGTCGTGCCGGGTTTTGTCGGCAGAGTCGGAGAAGTTAATGGTGCGGATAGGGATTCTTCCAAAATATTGAAACATTAATTGGAATCCCCCTTGGATTTGAGTACAATAGTGTGATGTTAAAAACCAACCCATTTTTGAATTCAATAATCCGAGAAGATAGAGATCATTTCTTGGGATTATCCAAACAGCATTATTTGCGTAAATATTTCCAGTTAGGTCTAATGTGAATGCGGGCTTTACTTGAAAAACAAGATACAGTATTTTTGGTTTTTCGAACTCTTGGTAATAATCTACACGATCTTGTATCTCATACCATTGATATGATCCCGGTTTACGCCCATTCCACTCTTCGCCAGCCCATTCTTTCGGTTTTGGCATTAATTCATTCTTAAATTGTTTGAGATAATTGTGAATTGCTGGATATTGTTTTATGTCAATTCCATGACGTGTAAAAAGTAAATATTTTCCTCGATTGTCTGGAAGTGAATATCTTTTGATATCTTTACCAATAACAAATGGTTTGATAATTTCAGAACTTTTTGGGTCCTCTTTAATAAGATTCGCCCGCGTTATTTCATCAATTACAAATGCCTTATTCAATCCAGTTTTAATGCCGTAATGAACCTCGTTTCCCAAATAATCACTTAAAACGGTTCCAAAAGTAGTTACTCGTTTTAACAGTTTTTCAACTGCTTCATTTCCCAAAGACCAACCCTCGCTTGTAAGTGAATCTTGTTTTATTGTATGATAGTTTGTAACGACATACTCATCTAAATTCGAAAAGTTGAGACTCTTTACGGGAACAACATAAAATTCTCTTTTTGGTGAGTCATTTAAAACTCGAATAATTAATGGATATGTTGTTGCTGTTTCGAAAACAGGCAAATCACCAAAGTCAATGATTTCCTCGATTTGTTTCGTAAGTAAAAATTTTCTGAGTGGCTTTCCATAATTTGCCCGCGTCCATTTATTCGCAACAATAATTGAAAAGAATCCTTTCGGCCGTAGTAATGCAATTCCCCTTTCAAAGAAATATGTATAGAGATCTGCAGTTCCTTGATAAACCTTGTAATGAGTCTCGAAATATTTCTTCGACTCTTTCAGCCCTTCCTGTCTCACATATGGCGGGTTCCCGATTACCGCATCGAACCCGCCCGCCAGCATGATATCAGGGAACTCCCTATCCCAGTCAAACGGATTAATTCTCCTGACATCTTCCTGAGATAATTCAGGTGTCAAAATATCCGTCCCGATTAATGAATTCCCGCATTTGATATTTTTATCGAGACTTGGGAGGGCTCGCTCATCACTTATTTTGAGTTGCTTGTCTAGGTTTTCTTCCTTCTCTCCTTCAAGAACCTTGAGAAGAAGCGAAAGTTTTGTGACCTCAACAGCCTGCCGGTCGATATCAACACCGAAAATATTTTTGATTAAAATCCGTTTCTTTTCTGATGTTGAAAGAGCCCAGTCACTCTTGGTTCTGTCCAATTTGTTTATTCCCTCATTATACCCTGTTCGGTATATCGGAAGTTCGACAGAATTTAAGTCTTTTTTCTTTCTCGGCAAAGGTTCCGGCAATAATTCTTGGATCCTTGAGTCTGTTATCGGTACTTTCGTGTTCAATAGCGGCGCAAGATTCTGGATATACCATTCCAGGTGCCAGTCAAGGAGACTCTGGTATGCGCCTAAAAGGAATGAGCCAGATCCACAAGCCGGATCCAATATTCGGATTTTAGCTACCTCTCGGGGAGTTTTCCCTTCAACAAGTTCTCTGACAGTGTGTTTAACAATATATTCAACGATATATTGTGGCGTATAGAAAACCCCGCCGGCTTTCTTTACTTCCGGTTTATCGTCCACTTTTGCATTCAGACCATCAGTGATCCGAATCACTTTACCAAGGAACTGCTCGTATACTTGTCCAAGAATTGCCGGAGGAATGACTGAAAATTCATAGGGCCCCTCACTTAGTTCATGGATTATCACTTTCAGAATCTTATCATCAATTTTCAGCTTTGGTGTAATGACATCCGGTTCCTCACGATCAGATTCTTTGTTAAAATGAAAAATTCCTGAATTATACTTGCTGTCTGCCGTCCTGAACAGCTCACAAAGCCGGGTATATACATTATCGGAATCAAGAATTGCCTTCAGTGTCCCATAGGGTTCAAGTCCGCGATCTTCACAGTTCTGGAGGAAAATTATCCTGTCAATAATAACCTGAACCGCAAAGTTGAGTTCATCGACATTTGGCGGGGGGTCGCGGTTCCTGAGCATGATATTCTGCGCAAGTGATTTCCTCCACTCTTCAATCTCATTCAGGAATGCTTCATCGACACTGGCGGTTCCTTTCTTCCCTTTAGTTGTTTTTGCAAATTCATCGAATGAACCATTGAAGACAGCATCTTTTGAAAATCTTCTAACGATATCTTCCCATTTGGCTGGGAGCTCCCTGTATGTAAAATATTCAATTCGTGCATATCCAGCGGGATCTGACGGGCTCGGCTTTTTGGTACAATCATAGATTGCAAACTCATCAAAATTGGTAAGGATGCAGAGTGGAAGTTTTGCATTCCATGCATAGCTGCGAACCTGAAGGGCAGCTTTCAGATTATCCTTAATCCTTACTTTCGGAGCTTTAGCCTCTGCAATAAAAACAAGATCTCTTCCAATCTTGAAACTGTAATCAATGAAATCCGTTGTTCCAGAAATTTTAATGGGTTGCTCTACGCTGACTTCTCTAGCTTTTTCAGACCATCCCTGTTTATTATAAACATCCCATCCAAGAGTTTTCATGAACCTCTGATTCACAGGGACCCATGGATAAGGCGGATGCTTCAGCACTTCGACTTTTTAGATCCGAAAAATCAAGTAAGAATGGCGGAGGGAGAAGACCGTTTAACGC
>NZ_JAJRCG010000009.1 GCF_028679125.1 Methanoregula sp.
GATCATTTATTAGTCAACAGGAACAACATTTGTATCCCTGCCCTAGTAGCTCAGCCCGGGAGAGCGCCAGACTGAAGATCTGGTTGTCGCCTGTTCAAATCAGGCCTGGGGCACTTCTTTTCCCGAACTTTGCTGCAGAACACCGGTACATGCCGGGACCATATCAGCATCACCTATCATGAATACGAATTATTCACAAAAAATAAACGGAACATTTCTTTTGGGATCTGACCGTCGCATAATCACGGGAATGAACCGTTTCTTACACGGGATGATGGCCTAATGGACTTCATGCTTGCTCTTGTCGGTATCGGCATCCTTTCCATCATTCTCCTGTACGTGGGAGCGAAGTACCAGCTGCCGAGCATTGTCAGTTTCCTCATCATCGGCATGTTTGCCGGGCCCTATGGCCTCGCGATCATCACCGACCAGTCCACGATCGAGACGATGGGGGAGATCGGGATCATGCTCCTGCTCTTCACCATTGGCCTCGAGTTCTCGTTTGAAAAACTGCTCAAGTCCTGGCGCATTGTGATCATCGGCGGCCTTGCCCAGCTCTGTACCACGATCGTTGGCATCGCGTTTGCCGCATACATTCTTGGGGTACCGGCCCAGTCAGCCATCGTATTCGGATTCATCATCTCGCTCTCCAGTACAGCAATCGTCATGAAGATCCTGCAGGAACGCCGCGAGGTGGACACTCTGCAGGGCCGGACCCTTTTTGGGATCCTGCTCTTCCAGGACCTCGCCATCATCCCGATGCTCCTCATCACCCCGGTATTCATGGGTATCGGTGGTACCGATCTGGGAGACCTTCCCGAGCAGATCACCAAGGTCGCGATGATCCTCATCCTCATCATCATCCTCGCCAAGTGGGTGATCCCGAAGATGCTGTACAAGGTCGCTTCCCAGAAGAACCGGGAACTCTTCTTCATTACGATCGCCGGTATCTGCGTGATCGTTGCCTGGCTCACCAACCAGGCCGGGCTCTCGTACACGCTCGGGGCATTCGTTGCCGGCCTGATCATCGGGGAATCGGATTACAACATCGATGCGCTCAGCCACATCATCCCGTTCCGGGACATCTTTGCCGCAATCTTCTTCCTCTCCATCGGGATGCTGCTGGACACAAAAACCATCTTCGCGGACTCGTCGTTCATCACCCTCATCCTGATGATTGTGATCCTGATCATCGGCATCAAGATCCTGACCGGTATGTTCGCATCGGCCATCCTCGGGATGCCGGCCCGTGTCTCCATCATGACGGGTTTTGCGCTCTGCCAGGTGGGAGAGTTCTCGTTCGTGCTCGCGAAGACCGGTCTTGACGCGAACTTTATCCCGAACAGGATCTACCAGATCTTCCTTGCGGCAGCCATCGTCACGATGGCCCTCACGCCCTTCATGATGAACGCCGCCCCCCGGGTGACCGAGTTCTGGTACCGCCATGCGCCCCGACGGGTCCTTCCCGACCCTGCGGGATGCTCTGCTGGTGTCACACCCGAACGATCGCTCACGGATCATATCATTATCGCAGGATACGGCATCACCGGCAAGAGTGTTGCCCGTGCAGCCGAGATCACCGGCATCCCCTACATGGTCATCGAACTGAATCCGGATATCATCCGGAGGGAGAAATCCTCCCGTCGCCCGTTCTTCCTCTTTGGGGATGCAGCCCAGGAGGAACTGCTGGAACATGCCGGGATCCGCGATGCACGGGCACTGGTTGTCGTTGTGTCCGACCAGGAAGTAATTCCCCGCATCGTCCATTCCGCCCGGCAGCTGGCGCCGGAGATCTATATCATCGCCCGGACAACGCACATCCGCCATGCACAATACCTGCTGGATCTCGGAGCCGATGAGGTCGTGTCGGAAGAGTACGAGGCGGCAAAGGAGATCTTCACCCGGGCACTGAAGAAGTACCGGCTGCCAGATTCGGAGATTGCAAAAATCGTCTCAAAACTTCAGAACTGGGGCTATGCCAAGTTTATCAAGAACGGGAACAACACGCCGACGATGGGCATGGACACGGTCCTCTTATCCCTGCGTATCCATATGCTCACCGTTGAGCCGGGATCCTTTGCTGACGGGAAGACGATTGCGGACCTGGAACTCAAAAGCAGGTATGGCATATCCGATTTCGGCGTTCGCCGTGATAACAAGACCACCGCCCAGCCGGATGTGAGCACCTGCCTGATAGCGGGTGACGCGCTCATCATCTTTGCAACAGACCAGACGGCCAAGGATCTCGGCCATTGTTTCTCAAAACAGGAAGAGGCCTGATCTTTTTCATTGGGGCACGAAATAGTGCGCCCGGCCAAATCTTTTGTTTTTATTGATCGGCCCGGACCGGATGGCATACGATTCTTTCATTCCTGCTACCGGTCGCAGTAATGATCCTTTCCTTTCGCAAATGAGTGCTGGTTTTTTTAGCACGTGGTATCGTACCCTGTTGCAGAAAGTATTATATCCGGTTCATCGCCACCTCTACTCAAAGTCTGTAATACACCGGAAGATTCTGCATGGATATCCTCGTTGCCAGTGTAAGTGTCCTGATACTTGCCGTCCTCCTCCTCTACTTCGGCCAGCGCCTGAAGATCCCCAGTATTGTCAGCTACCTGATCATCGGCATCCTGGTCGGGCCGTACAGTTTCGGGATCATCACCAACCAGGATGCCATTGATGCGTTCGGCAATATCGGGATTGTCCTGCTCCTCTTTACCATTGGTCTTGAATTCTCGTTCCAGAAACTCCTGCGCTCATGGCGGACGGTGATCATCGGGGGATCCGTACAGGTCCTGGTCACGATCGTTGCAATCACCCTTCTCACCGAATATCTCGGTATGCCTTTTTCCGAGGCGCTGATCTTCGGGTTCATCGTCTCCCTCTCCAGCACGGCCATTGTCATGAAGATCCTGCAGGAGAAAGGCGAGGTGGATACTCTCCAGGGCAGGACGCTTCTTGGGATCCTCATCTTCCAGGACCTTGCCATCATTCCCATGATGCTTATCGCACCCATGCTTGTCGGGAGCGGGGGCATTGACCTGAATTCACTGCCATTCCAGATAGGAAAAGTCGCCATCATCCTCCTTGTCATCATCGTCATGGCCCGCTGGGTGATCCCGGCGTTCCTGTACAAAGTGGCATGCGAGAAGAACCGCGAGCTCTTCCTCATCACCCTTGCCGGCATCTGTGTTCTCATCGCGTGGCTGACAAGCGAAGCGGGGCTCTCGTTCACGCTCGGGGCGTTCATTGCCGGGCTCATCATCGGGGAATCGGATTACAATATCAATGCCCTCGGCCACATCATCCCGTTCCGGGATGTCTTTGCTGCAATCTTCTTCCTCTCGATCGGTATGCTCCTCAATACCCAGACTATCTTCTCCGATTTCTATTACGTGGCCATGATCGT
Source organism: Methanoregula sp. (assembly GCF_028679125.1). Classification (GTDB taxonomy): domain Archaea; phylum Halobacteriota; class Methanomicrobia; order Methanomicrobiales; family Methanospirillaceae; genus Methanoregula. Next base: position 3,410 of record NZ_JAJRCG010000009.1, read on the forward strand.
TGTCACCATCATTGTCGTAAAGATCCTTACGGGTGCGGTTGCCGCCGCAGTGATCGGGATGCCGCTGCGGGTCTGTGTTTTTTCGGGCCTTGCACTCTGCCAGATCGGGGAGTTCTCCTTTGTCCTGGCAAAGACCGGTCTTGACTCCGCACTCATCCCGAACGTGGTCTACCAGATTTTCCTTGCCGCGGCGATCATCACCATGGCCCTGACCCCCTTTACCATGAATGCAGCACCGAAAACCGTTGATCTCATCTACCGGATCGTGCCGGCCCGGATCCTTAAACAGCGGGCAGAACCCGCAGAGGAGATAGAGAAGGATCTCTCCAATCACCTCATCATCGCCGGCTATGGCATCACCGGCAAGAGCGTTGCCCGGGCAGCTGCCATTGCCGGGATTTCCTACATGGTCATCGAGCTGAACCCGGCGATCATCCGGCAGGAGAGGTCAACCTTCCGCCCCAACTTCATGTTCGGGGATGCCGTACAGGCTGAAGTACTGGAACATGCCGGTATCCGGCGGGCACGGACGCTGGTCATCGTTGTGTCCGATGAGGATGCCATCCCCCGTATTATCAATACCGCACGGGAACTTGCGCCCGGCGTGCATATTCTTGCGCGGACACGGCGGGTGCGGGAGGCCCGGGCCCTGCTGGATCTGGGTGCTGATGAAGTGATCTCGGAAGAATTTGAGGCATCGGTTGAGATCTTCTCCCGGGTACTCCGGAAATACCAGCTTCCCGATGAGGAGATCAATTACATTATAAAAAAGACCAAGGCGATCGGCACTACCCTGTTCGCGAAGAGTACCACGGGCGAAGCGGAACTGGAAGATCCCAGCATTCTCTTCAACGACCGGCACGTACACTCATTCCTTATCGAACCCGGTTCCAAAGCAGACGGGAAGACAATTGGCGAACTGGAGCTGCATACCCGTTTTGGCATAGGAGAGTTCGGCATCCGCAGCGGTGGGCGGACCACCAGCCGGATCCAGCCCGCACGAAAGCTCAGTGCAGGAGAATCTCTCATCACCTTCATAACAGACGAGACCGCCCGGGAAGTGGCCCCGTTGTTTGCGAAGAAAGTCAACTCCTGATACTGAAATGGCCTGGAGATCATTTGATTTTCACCGGTCATGCAATCAGGGTACTTCTGAATCATGTCCGGCCGTTTGATTTGGATCTCACCGCATCAATCTTCTCTTCCGGTGACCCGCAGATCCGGAGATGCCATGAGGAGATCTTCCCGTATGTACCGGATAGTGATGGCAGCCCGGTCCTGTCTGAAGATCAGGCCTCATATCCCGTCATGAGATCCTGTCATGACCGGGATCACCTGCATGTCACGGTCGCCAGGTACAGCCGTGTCCACGTCCCGGACGATTTAAAATAGGTGAACGATGCTATCTTTGGTGAGTGAACACCATGTCCAACGAACAGATGCTTCAGGAAACAGCAGCTGAGCTGAAGGGATTCCTATCAGCAAAGAACGTGATGGGCGAACCGGTTGATTTCGGTGACAAGCTGGTCGTGCCGGTGGCACGCTATGGTTTCGCGTTTGGTGCCGGGGGCAACCATGCGAAGGATGGCGGCGGACAGGGTGCCGGTGCCGGTGGCGGGATCGAGCCGATAGCACTCGTCATCCTCCACAAGGACGTGAAGGGGCCAGAAGGTGTCCAGGTAATGTCTCTCAAAAAGGACAGCCAGCTTGCCCAGGTTATCTCTGCCCTCTCCGAGTCGCTGGCCCCGCAGGTGATCGATGCGGTCAAGACGATGACCCGGAACAAGGATGAAGGCAGCAAGAAAGACGAACTATAACCCTGCCATATCTTTTTTATGAACCTCCTCCTCATCCCGGCGTTTATTATCCTCCTGCTCATTGTCCCGCTCCTTACCCTTACACTCCTGCTGTACGCGATCCCGGTCCGGGCAGCGGCTGCGCTTATCTGGAGCGCAGACCGGCATGAGCCATCCGTGCTCATCTCGTGGGGTATCATTGCCATCCGGTCATCGGGTTCTGGGAAGAACCTGGAGACCACGGTACTCGTGTGTGGCCACCGGGTTCTCTCCCATACCGGCCAGATGGAAGCGGGAAAACCGGAGAGCCCGGGAAATGTGGCGGTACCGGAGCCCAAAGCGGGAGTTGAGGAACCGCTGGATATCGGCGAGCTGGTCCATATCGTGCACCGGATGATCGGGCCGGTCGGCACGTTCGGTTCCGCCTTCTGGCAGCAGAGCCGGTTCGTGGATGCACGGGGCACCGTGACACTCGGGCTTGGCGACCCGGTCCTGACCGGGGAGACCTATGGCTGTTACTGGGCGTCACGATTCGCCCTTCTCGCGTCCCGCATTGATGTGGAGATGGTGCCGGTCTTTGACCGGGTCGTCTTTGAACTGGATATCACGGTACGGGTCCGGGTCGAACATCCCCTCCTTGTGCTGATCGCCGGCCTGAACCTTGCAAAGGAACCGGCGATACAGGCAGCAATAGCATATGCTGCCCGCAGGAAACCGGGGGTGACCGGGGCATGAGTAACGAGCTGCGGTTGCAGCAGCCGCAGGTATACGGGAACCGCACTATCATCCCCGTGGTCAGGGAAAACTCGACCTGTTACGGACACGGGATGATTGCCGCCGTTCACCCGGTAGCACTCCTCATCGGTGAGAACGGGGCGTGGGGGATTGTCCTGCTCGAAGGCGATTCGGTAGCTGCAATTTTGGAGAAGATCGTCCTGCCGGCCTGAACAGTCGATGGGTACCGGGCAAACCGTGGGCTCTCCGGATGCATTTACCTGCCAGAACACAGGGGCAATGGCGCCCTGTCCGCCAGGATATATCGCCCTGAAATCGAATCATTTTTCTCTCAAACCACAAAATACTACGATGGAGCAAGGCGATAATGACCGAACTGTCCGTGGATCTGGGAACTGAAATGAAGAAAGTGGAAGCCGAGCGCCGCAAAGCTGACGTGGACCACCAGATCAGGGAACTCGAACAGGACATGAACAAGACCGGCCATGCGGTATCAGAAGAGATCAGAAAAACACCGCAGTGATGCATGCATACCCGGATCCGGAACTCCGCGAACAATGAGCGGGATGCAATGCACCCTTAAAAAATTATTGCGATTTTTTATTTATTTTCCAAGAAAACGCTCGATGCCGGCCTTCAGATCAGGTACTGATACAGGTTTTTGCAGCACGCCAAGGTAAGGATCATTCATCTGCCTGATCTTCTCCTCAACAGATGGCGAGGCCGTGAACAAGAGCACCGGCAGTTCCCGGATATTGTACTCGGTCCGGAGTTTTTCCAGGAACTCCCAGCCATTGATCGGCGTCATCATGATATCCAGCAGGATGAGTGCCGGGGGATCCCTCTTCACCAGCTCGAGTGCCTCCAGAACATCCGGGACAAGAACCGGCTCGTACCCGATCTTTCGAAGAAGGATCTCCATCATCTCGAGGATTGGCAGGTCATCTTCAACAAGCATAATCTTACGCGTCATGCTGCACCTCCTTTGGCAGATGAATGGTAAATGTACTGCCGCCATTCACGACACTTTCAACGGTGATATCGCCCCCATGCATCTGGACCACTTTCTTTGCAATGGAGAGCGAGAGGCCGAGCCGTTCATACTTACGGGCAAGAACAACGCCATCTGCCAGCTGGAACGGCTCGAAGATCGAACATAACTGGCTTGGCGCTATGCCGATGCCATTGTCCCGGATCGCAATGTGATGCTGCCGGTCATCAATCCCCGTCCGGTAGATGATACCGATCTTCCGCGGGGGCTTGGAATAACTGATGGCATTGGACAGGATGGAATCCAGGATACTGATCATGCGGTCTGCATCGGCCGTGATCATGACAGATTCTCCGACATCAACTGTCAGATCGGCTTTTGTGCCAAACCCCCCGTCGTCCAGCACTTTCCTGACCATGGGTGCAAGGGCAAAGGTTGAATATTTCAGCTTGATCTTCCCGCTGTCCAGCACCGAGAGGTCCAGCATCTGGTTGATGATCTGCCGCTCGCGATCCACGCTTGCAAGGCAGCGTTCAAGGATCTTCTTGGTATCCGCGACAATGCCGAACCCCTCCGGATCGGAGATCAGGAGATTGAGGTACCCGAGGATGGGCTGAAGGGGCGTCCGCAGCTCGTGAGCAACGGTGATGATGATACCCCGGCGGCGGTCATTATCCTGGAGGATCTTCTCTTCCAGCCGCTGTTTTTCAGAGATATCGACAAGGTTGATGAGGGTAGCCGGGTTCTCCAGGTGCCGGATAGCGGTAGTAAAGAGTGCTGCGCCCCGGATCTCGCCGCTCTTTGTCACGAACCGCAATTCCCGGGTTTGTGCTGCGGGAATTTTCTGTGACCATTGTGCCATGAACTCATTCAGATTCTCACGATCCCCCGGATCGATGAAGGTCTCCAGGCTTTTACCGGTAATCTCCGCAACCGTATGTCCCAGAAACGCAACAAACGACGGGTTGGCAAAACGGATGAACCCGTTCTGGATGATGAGGATACTGGTGGGCGAACTCTCGGTGAGCTGCCGGTACTTCATCATGTTGTCGTTGTTGAGTTTCTCGGCAATCTTGCGGCCATTGATGTTCATCACCGAACAACTGACGGTATTCGCATCGATGTGATCCCACGAGAGGTTCACCCAGCAGGATCCCCCGTCTTTTGTGGCAAACCGTGTCTCGAAATCCGAGGTGGTCTTCTCCTTTTCGATCCGCTCAAGGAACCGGCTCTTCTCCCGGGGAGTGAGGAAGATATCCAGGAATGATTTTTCATTCACCTGGCCGGGGGTATAATTCAGCATGCCGGAGAACTTGGTGTTGCTCGTGCGGATGGCGAATGTCGCCGAATCGAAAAGGAGGATCCCGATCTGCGAGTGCTCGAAGATAGCCCGGTACCGGACTTCCCCGGAACGGACCCGCTCGTTGAAGAACGTGATGAGTGCCGCGAGAATGATGAAAAAAATTGCTTCGGATGTAACGCTAATCATTGCCAGGGAATCGGGATAACTGTGATAGTACCCTATGGTCTGGAAAGCGAAGCTGCATATCGCTGCAATATACAGGCCGCGTCTCGGGAAAAAATATGCCGCATAGATGATCGGTATGAACAGGAGCTGGGAACTGATGAGGCAAAAAGCGCTGGAATACGCCATGGCAGTGATAAGGATACACGAAATGGTCAGCGATGTGACAACGATGATCCGTACCAGTTCTTCATCAGGTACCGGGAAACGGTCAATTGGCAATGCAATCTCACCCATAATTCGTTTTGGCAATCTGTTTTCATTTTATTTAAAATGAAGCATCTGAATCAGACCGTTTTACGTGAGATGAGTGGCTTTTCACACTAAAAAAGGGGATTTGTTAGAGAATTGCCCGGGAACAATGCGGGTACCTGAAGAAGGGATCGCACATAAATCAGTGGTTTATTATAACCGGGAGGGCAACCAACGATGGACTATGCGACCCCATGTGATTGTCAATGTTGCCATGAGTGCTGACGGCAAACTCTCCACCCGCGAACGGCGCCAGGTAAAGATATCCGGGGTCCAGGATTTTAACCGGGTTGACCGGCTCAAGGCCGGCAGCGATGCGGTCATGGTCGGGATCGGGACGGTCCTTGCGGATGACCCGTCACTGACCGTGAAAGCAGAAGAATGCCGGACCAACCGGATACGGCGGGGGGTTGACGAGCACCCGATCCGTATTGTTGTCGACAGCCATGCCCGCACCCCGCCGGATGCATCCATCCTGCTCAAGGGAACGGGAAAACGGATCATCGCGGTTGCTGAAGAGGCGGACAAAGAGAACGTAGCGCACCTTCAGTCACTCGCAACGGTGATCGTTGCCGGCCGGGACCGGGTGGACCTGACGCTTCTTATGGATGAACTGGGCGCGATGGGTATCCAGCGGGTCATGGTGGAGGGGGGCGGTACCCTTATTGCCGGGCTGATCGCGGCCGGGCTGGTAGATGAGATCTATACCTTCATCGGGAACCTGGTGATTGGCGGGAAGGATGCCCCGACCCTTGCCGATGGCGCAGGATTCCTCAAGGAGTCCGAGTTCTGCCGGCTCACGCTCCTTGAGACCCGAAAGATCGAAGAGGGAATCCTCCTGCACTGGAACGTGGATCACCAACCATAACTGTGCCATTTTTCCGGAAAATTTGCAAAAAATAAAAAATTTACCAATTTTCCGAAGAGATTGCGTTTTTTGCGATATTGACCCCGGAAAATTTTTCCGGCCAGACACGCTCGCATCCCCCCAGTTCTGACAGAATGACAATCCTCATCATCGTGCAGTAAAAGAGATCTGTTACGTACATTCCCATCATCGTACTTGCCGTGGTTTTCCTGCTCATTGCGGTCAGGCAGGTCGGCAGGTTCAATCTCAGGATCTGGCAGATCATGCTCGGCGGAGCGATTGTCGTTCTCCTTACTGGTCAGATCTCGCCATCCGATGCCGTCCATGCCATCGATCCCGATGTGATGCTCTTCCTCTTTGGCATGTTCGTGGTCGGGGAGGCGCTGGTTGCAAGCGGCTATCTCTCCTGCATTGCGCACCGCTTCTTTGCCCGGGCGAAAAATCCCGACCAGGTCGTGCTCTTCATCCTCTTTGGCATGGGCATCCTCTCGGCGCTTTTGATGAACGACACCCTCGCCGTGATCGGCACGCCGCTCGTCCTTGGTCTTGCAGCGGGTCGCAGAATTTCACCAAAACTCCTCATGCTCACGCTCGCCATCGCGATCACCACCGGCAGCGTCATGAGCCCGATCGGCAATCCCCAGAACCTGCTCGTTGCCCTCAACTCCGGTATGGCCTCGCCCTTTGTCACGTTCGCACTCTATCTCGCCATCCCGACCCTGCTCTGTCTCGGGGTCGCGTACGCGGTGCTGCGCTGGCTCTATCCCGGAGAATTCCTGCCACGGGTGTATGAGCAGGAACCGGCCCCGGCCTGCGATGCACGGCTGATGATCCTTGTAAAGATTGCGCTCGCGATTGTCCTGCTGCTGGCAGCGGCAAACATCATTGCGTCGCTCCTCACCGGCTCCATGCTCGTGACCCTGCCCTTGATCGCTATCGGTGCCGCCCTTCCCGTTATTCTCTTCTCGCACAGGCGCTTTGAGATTCTCAAAGCGATCGACTGGTATACGCTCGTCTTCTTTGCCGCGATGTTCGTTCTCATGGAGAGCGTCTGGCTGACGGGATTTTTCCAGTCATTTGTCAGCGGGGCAATGCTCTCATCGGTCCCGCTGCTCCTTGGTACCAGCGTCATCATCAGCCAGTTCATCTCCAATGTGCCGTTCGTTGCCCTCTTCCAGCCGCTCGTGATGCAGGCTGGAAGCGGCACGGCACAACTCATGGCGCTTGCGGCCGGCAGCACGATTGCCGGCAATCTCACGATCCTAGGGGCGGCGAGCAACGTGATCATCATCCAGAACGCGGAGAAGCAGGGCGTGACGCTGACATTCTTTGAGTTCATGAAAGTCGGGCTGCCACTCACGGTGTTGCAGGTACTGGTATACTGGGGATGGCTGGCGGTGGTGGGGTAACAATATTACAACCCGCGATAAGCCCCGCTCCGGTGTCGGATAGAGATCACGGTCACTTCGTGGCCGGCAGCACGATTACCGGCAACCTCGCGACCCTGGGGGCGACGAACAACGTGATCATTATCCGGAACAAGGGAGAACCTGGGGGGCAACTGTGACGTTCTCCGACAGAGAAATTGCCCTCTCCGACGTGAGGCCCCCTGCCAAAACTGGGCTTCTTTTCATTTTCCCGCACCATTGCCCGTTTGGAAGGATATCGGCCATCCAATTGCGTCTATTTACGCCATTTTTGATCTCCGACGGAGAAAAACCAATCGGAGCCCGTATAACTCGGTAAAATCTCCCTATTTCGGGGTTTTCCGGGAATTACGCACTTTTGAAGGGGGTCCGGCCGGGTTCCTGGGATCGTTCTCCGTCGGAGAATGGGGTTTGGGAGAATGTATCTTTCCCAGGGTATTTCATAGGGATAACATCCGATGTGAAATATACGTTTACGTCGTAGACTAATCTGTCGGACCCCCTGTTCAGTGAAAAACTCCAGGAGTTTTGTATCAAACAGGGGGTCGCTCGATCCCAATCCGGGCACGTACAGGGCTCCGTTCCGGAAAAATCGGGAATCGGGGCACGTATTGGGGCCGGATAGGGGATGGCCCGAATCCGGAAAAAGGGGGTTCCGGGAGATTGTTTTGAATGGGGGTTTACGGTGTGAGACGCGGGGATTCCGATGCCGGGTTTCGTTGCGGACCGGGCCATGAAAATTTTTCTGAAAAGTTTTTGAAATTATTTTTGACGTGGAAAAAATTTAGGGAAAAAAACTGCGAGAGATCGCGGAATTTTTTACTTATGAGCCACAAGTCTCACAAAATATTTTTGCTGATGGTGTGGGGGTCGCATGAAATATTTCCAAAGAGGGGGCGGACCTTCCGGGATTAAAAAGAGCAGGCCGGGTCGCGATCGCGGGGCGTCTGTGGGATCGCTACAGGGCCGGACAAAATGATCTCATGCGAGGCCCGGAGTCCAAGGAGGGGGTGGGCCATGGGCGTGTTCCTGTAAGGGGGAGCAAACACCGGACGATTGCGAGTGCGTTCACAATTTTTCCGGATCAACCCGACCCTGCTTAAAATTGGTAACCAAATCCTGTCAGAAAACTATCCGGCAGACCCTGGTCGCAAAAAGGTAACCGGTTGTGCATCTCCCCTTCTCGCATATACCGGGAAAAAAACAAAACCGTTTTAAAAAAAATTACTTGGGTGGTTTTGGCGGTTGGAGAAGCTGGATCTCCCGGATAATCTCGCGGTGGAAAACGAGCAGCATGTCGCTGATCATGCCGAACATGAAGATCTCGATACCCACGACAATGAGAAGGACCGTAAGAATGGTAAGCGGAATATGCTCGATATTATTGAGCCATTCGAGCAATACGAAGAGCCCGATGAGCACACCCAGTATGGAGGTAAAAATGCCCATCATGCCGAAGTAGAACATCGGGTTGTTGACCCGTGCGAGCCGGTAGATCGTGCTGACGATCTTGATCCCGTCATGGAATGGTGAGAGTTTGGTGGCGGTTCCCGGCCGCTGGGAATACCGGATGGGAACTACCATGACCCGCTGGCCGTTCCGCACCGATTCGACCGAGATCTCGGTCTCGATCTCGAAGCCGGTCTCTTTTAAGTGCATCTGCTGGATGGCAAGGCGGGTAAATGCCCGGTACCCAGAGAGAATGTCATGGAGATCCCGGCTATGGGCGATCTTGAAGAGAAGATTGAGCATATGGTTGCCAAAGAGATTGAGCTGGGAGAAGGATCCCTCTTCAGCATTGATCAGCCGGTCGCCAATCACCTGGTCGAACCCGAGGAACAGGGGAGTGAGCATCTTCTCGGCATCTTTGGCAGAATATGTGCCGTCCCCGTCAAGCATGAGGATGTAGGGCTGCTCAATCACTTCAAATGCCTCGATGATGGCATTCCCTTTCCCTTTTCCGGATTGCGTGCGGACGATGGCACCCGCTTCCCGGGCAATTTTCACGGAATTGTCCGTGCTCTTGCCATCGATGACAAGAATATGGGTATACCCGAGGGTCTTGAATTCTTTAACCACCCCGCCAACGGTCGGCGCCTCATTGAGAATGGGAATTAAGATGCAGACCTCATCCTTGTTGAATTTCATTGGTATAGTATTTTTAATCCAGTGTCATAAGTGCTTCTATGCATCTGCCCAAGAAAGGGCTGAGGGCACTGGGCATTGCGGAAAGTTATACCGGCAGGACACGGTCGATCCTTGCGGGTGTTGTGATGCGAAAGGATCTCCGCATTGACGGCTTCACGTTCGGGACCGCAACGGTCGGGGGATTGGATGCAACCGATGCGATCCTTGCCATGATCCGCGATCTGCACCGTCGGGATCTGAACGTCATCCTGCTCTCCGGGTGCGTGATCTCGTGGTTCAACGTGATCGACCCGGCCCGGGTAGAACAGGAATCCGGCGTACCGGTCATCTGCGTCACCTATGAGGAGTCCGATGGACTGGCCGGTGATATTGCACACCATTTCCCGGAGGATCCTGATCGGATTGCCGCGTACCGGCAGCTGGGTGAACGCATGCCGGCCCTGTTGCAGACCGGCCAGACCATCTATCTCCGTTCCTGGGGTATCACTCACGAGGATGCGGCGCAGCTCTGCGATGATTTTACCCTGGACGGGAAAATTCCCGAGCCCCTGCGGGTTGCCCGGCTCTGCGCCCGGAACCTGCCGGTTTTGGAACCGGCGCCCGGTATTCCCTGATACCCGGGGGATTGCCCTGAAGGGTGAATTCATATAACCGCAGGAAAAAGGAGAATATGTAATATACAAAAATCTCTTGTTACGGAGTTGTTTGACATTGACACAGGTTACAAAACTTGCACGATGGGTATGCCTCGAGTGCCACTATATCTATGATCCTGAAAAAGGCGATCCGAAGAATGGTATACCTGCAGGAACCCCCTGGGAACAGGTGCCGGATACGTGGCGGTGTCCCGAATGTAAAGTTCTCAAGGCAAAGAAAGGCGTGTTCAAGCGCCTTGATGACTGAGAAATAATTTCATCATTCTTTCCTGATTCGTTTCTTCGGTATGTGGCCAGGTGTCGGTGGACAGGATCTGGTTGGTGTCCCGGTCATACACCTCGAACCGGACGTTGTCCCCCGGATAAAATGTCCGGTCAGAATAATCAATGAAAATGGAGGCATCCGGCGACCATGCATAATCGTCCGTACCAAACCCCCCGATGGTCTGGATCCCGTACGGTTTATCCCGGATATACTTGTTGAAATTTATGTACGGGATGACGCAGGGAAGGAGTTCCCCGTTCCTGTACGTTTTTGCATATAATTTTGTGTTGTCATACGCGGTGGTTCCGCGGTTCTTTACCACCATATAACTATCATAATTCAGGACTCCGTTCTCTCCGGTATGACGGAGTTTCGTGATCTCGAATATTGTCGGGACCGGGGGATCAAACCCCAACTTAGGCATCTGGATGATCAGGGCCAGCACAAGTGCTGCAAGTGCGATGGTGACAACTACCAGAAGTATGACACCAATCGGGTTTGATTGTCCGCTGTCCGAGGAGTCCCGGGTCACAAAGAGAAGATCATTTTTAATAAATATATTGTTTACTATTCTATCAAAAAAACAAAATGATCATTGTTTTATAGTTAAAAATATAAGCCATTTTATGCTCTGTTTCCGGAACCCGGACCGATCAATTTTCACCAATACATTAACATAAATATCACGTATACAAATCAGTGGTAAGGATAAGCGCCTTGTCACCGGGATCAGGTCCCGTGTTCTCTATGCCGGATTTTGCAGACAGTACTGGTTTTCGAAATAAAGGCAGGGAGTACTATTATGAAGGTCTCGCACTCGGGCGTGACCGTCGGCATGACGATGCCCTGAAGTCGTTCTCTCTTGCCCTTGAAGCCGATCCAACGCTCGCCCTTGCATGGGTGGGCAGGGGATTTGCCCTGGGGAAACTGGGCCGGTACGAGGAAGAGATCGAATGCTGTGACAAGGCAATCGTACTGGATCCCGGGTGTGCTGATGCATGGATTGGCAGGGGATTTGCCTGTGGCATGCTCGGCAGGTTTGACGACAAAGTAACATGCTGTGACCAGGCACTGCAGATCGATCCGGAGAATGCAACGGCCTGGAACAACAAGGGCGTTGCGCTGGGCATGCTGGGGAAATACGAATCGGAGATCCGGTGCTGTGACCGGGCCCTTGAAATCCGTCCCCGGTATCTTTCCGCATGGGTGAACAAGGGATTTGCCTGCGGGAAACTGAAGCGCTATGAGGACGAGATTGCCTGTTATGACCGGGCACTCCGGGTGTACCCGTTCTTCCATTCTGCGCTCATCAAGAAAGGAATCGGCCTCATCAACCTGAAAAAATATGTACCGGCCGTTGAGGTACTGGACCGGGCGCTCGCCATTGAACCGGAGCATGCAAAGGCCCTGTACCGGAAAGGACTGGCGCTCTCCTTTCTGGGAAGGCACACGGAAGCGATTGCCTGCCTGGAAAAAGCGCTGGCGCTTGATCCTACGATCGCCGATGCATGGGTGGTGATGAGTAACTCCTGTTTCATGGTAGGACGGCTGGAGGATTCCGCCCGTGCATTCGACCAGGCGTATTATATTGATGCCAAAGATGTCCGCACGGGCATTGTGAAAGGCCTGTCGCTCCTGAAGAACGGGAAGGTTGACGATGCCCTTCATTGCCTTTCTGATGTCCTGGGAATTCTTCTCCGGTAGTCCCCTGCATCCCGGGATCCGGGTACTCCGCCTTTTTATGCCTGTTTCACGAACAGAAAAGTATGGATGTTGAGGAGTATGCCCGCAGGGGAATTGCGGAAGGTACTGATGAGCAGACCCTGCAGAATAACCTGGCAGATCATATTGTCCGTCTGAAAAATACCAATCCCTCCTATGCATCCGCATTTGCCCGCGCCGTTATCGAGGAAGTAAAGAACACGCAGGGGTTGTCCGGTGATTTTTTTACGTTTGAACCGGCCGGCGTCCATATGGGTGAGTTCGGTGTGGGTTCCCGGGGAAAGGGGGATTTTTTTGCCCACCGCCAGATCGCACGGATCATCGGCAAGACCTCTGCGTCCGTTGGTGTCGATGAGATGGACGATGCCGGTGCGGTTGCGGCCGGGGGAAAATATATCATCTGCACGGTCGACGGCATGCACTCCCGGCTCTCCGATTTCCCGTACCTTGCCGGGTTTCACGTGACCCGCGCAACGCTGCGTGACGCGTACGTGATGGGGGCAAAACCTGTCATGCTCTTCTCCGATATCCATGTTGCCGATGACGGTGATGTGGCAAAAATTTTTGAATATACTGCCGGCATCACGACTGTTGGTGAAGCAATGGACGTGCCGCTTGTTACCGGCTCCACCCTGCGCATCGGCGGGGATATGGTGCTGGGCAGCCGGCTCACCGGGTGTGTTGGTGCAGTGGGTGTGGCCGAGCATCTCACGGCCCGGAAATCCACGCAGCCCGGGGATGTGCTGCTGATGACGGAAGGTGCCGGGGGCGGCACGATAGCGACCGCCGCGATCTATTCCGGGTTCCCGGAGGTTGTCGAACAGACCATCAACCTGAATTTCCTGATGGCCTGCGAGACCCTGATGAAGAGCGATGTCTTTACGCAGATCCATGCCATGACCGATGTGACGAATGGCGGGCTCCGGGGCGATGCCTTCGAGATGGCGGAGACGGCGGGGTGCCGGATCCTGATCGATGAACCTGCCATCGGGAGCCTTGTCGAGCCCCATGTCATGTCCATGCTTGAGAACCTCAAGATCGATTATCTCGGGGTATCGCTGGACGCACTCCTTGTTGTGGCGCCCCGAAAAGCCGCGGATGCGATCTGCCGGACGGTTGCATCGGCAGGTGTTGTCATGAAAGAGATCGGGCACGTGGAGATGGGAAAGCCCGAGTCCGTGCTTGTTGCGGACGGGAAAGAGCATGACTTCTCCCCCCGGTTCCGGGAATCTGCATATACCCCGGTCAAGAAAGTCGCGGATACAGAAAACCGTGACTTTGAGGAGATGAAGGAGGGCGTTGTCCGCGCCTCCGAGGCCGCGATCCAGAAAAAGCAGCGGGTACTGCAACGGTTACGGGCAAAGACCGGCAAGACCGGCGCTGCTTAATCTTCGGGTTTTTTCGCGCTCACGAAAATATTGTAGGCAAGCTGGGGAACCCGTTTCTCGACAAAGGGCTCGATCTTCGTGGCGATGTTGAAGAGCGGATCGATCATATCGATGTGGGCAAACGAGCACCACCGGGTGTTGACACGGGTGAACCCGGCATCGGAGAAGAGGCGGGTCATCTCCTCCTCATCGTAATAGTGCTCGCCGAAATCCTTCATGACCACGTGCTTCACCTGCATCTTCTCACTGATCTGGTATAACAGGGGAATTCCTTTGGTCAGGAGTTTCTTGCCGAGGGTTAAGAGAGCAATTGAACCGCCCGGCTTCAGCACCCGGTACGCTTCACTGAGCATGGCATCGGGTTCCTTGACATAACTGAATACCAGCAGGCTGGAGACGGCATCAAACGAATTGTCCCGGAAGGGGAGGGCATCGCCATTTCCTTCGGCAAAGTTGCACATTGCGCACCGGCAGCGTGCCCGCTCCACCATCTTCCGGCTGATGTCTATACCTACCGCGGTTCCCCCGTGACGGATATATTTCTCGACAAAGAGGCCGGTCCCGCAGCCGATATCGAGCAGATCGCCCTTTTCGGGAAGGGCCTTGATCAGGTAATTACTGATATGGGTATGGTAGTTCCGGCCCCGGGGGTGATCGTAGTGGTGATCGTACGTGCCGGCAACCGAATCATAGTGGGTGCGGATCTTATCTTCTTTTATCGTGCTCATGGAAAAATTCCCTGTATCCCCGAGGTAAATGCCCCCAGTTGTACATATTCGTTGTTTGCATGCCGCATCCGGAACTCTGCATCGGCAAGTGCGGTTGCAAGGGCCGGGTGATTGTATTCCCGCTTCAGCACAGCCCGGATCTCAAACAGGACTTCGCTGCCGGAGAGGCCGTAATCGATCATCAGGGATTCGAGGCGGCGCTGCGCCCCCCGGCTGTCACCCCCTTTGAGCAGGTTTACTGCTGCTGTTGCAATGGTTGCTGTCTCGGATTGTGAAATTGCGTTCAGTTCATTGCATCTTCCGGTGGTGAGGGCAACCTGCATCAACAGGATTGCCTGGCGCAGATCCCCCCCGGCAGCCTGCACGATCAGATCCAGGTCGTCAGCAGAACAGGTCCCGTTCCCCGGTTTTTCCTGTTCTTTTATCTTCGTCAGGTACTGAAGCATGGTGTCGTGATCGACCGGGGCAAAGAAGAGCGGCAGGCAGCGCGAGCTGATCGCGGGAATGATGGCGCTCTGGTTGGTGGTGGTAAAGATGAACCGGCAGGTCCCGCTGGTCTGCTCCATGATGCGCCGCAGTCCCTGCTGGGCATCGCGGGTGAGGGCATGCGCATCCTCGAATATCAGGAGCTTGAATTCCGCGTCAAGGGGGCGGAGCGATGCATACCACCTGATGATGTACTTGAAGTTGGTGATCAGGGACTGGTTCTTCTGGTACAGGTGCGTGTACCGCTCATCCTGTTCGAGCAGTGCCTTTCCCTGCTGGAAGATATCCGAAGTCTGGAAGACCGTGGTGTTCTGCTCCCAGTTCTCCTGGTACAGGTCCTTTGCGAAACATTCGATCGCAACACTCTTGCCGGTCCCGTGCGGACCGGTGAGAATAAGGTGAGGCACGGTCCTGGACCCGGCAAAGGAGGTGAGGTGGCGGATGATCACATCCTGTCCCACGATCTCCGGTGATGAGCGCGGCCGGTATTTCTCAGTCCAGAGCATGGGAGAGCCTCAGTGTAATCTCACGTATTGCTTCCGACAAAAGATAATGGTTATCAAGTGAAGCGAGCAGGCGGTTGCGATCAGCAGGTGAGAGTTCAAGGCAGGCTTTTGCTATCTCCGGAAGGGCCCGGGTGACTTCATCGACGACCGTGAGCGTGGCCGTCTTTGCCGTGCGCGAGAGCGGGTTGAGATCAACGGCGATGACCTTCTTTCCCATGCCAATGAGTGCCTCGCAGCGATCCCCGTCTTCCAGAGGAACGAGGATTACATCTGCGGAGTACATGCCCTCCCTCCGGCACCATGCCCGGTCGTGGGTGAGCGGGAGCAACCGTTCGGCCTCGCCGGAATAAACATCAGCGCCCGCATTCCGGAGGATCTCTTCTATCTGCAAAACGCGCTGCCCGGTCCGGTGGAAGAGGTTCACTTCAACAAGTGCACCACAGGCCTTCTGCAATGCTGCGATCTCCGGTGCGGCAAGTGCTGCCGTGTTCCCGTTGACCGATATGACGGGATGCCGGGCGGACATCAGCATGGCCGCTGCGGTCTGCTCGGCAAGCCGGGCGGTTGCGGTTGTCTGTTCGCCGATCAGGTAATCGAAGGCCTCGCCCCTGCCATGGGATGTGAGACCTTCCATTGCCACGACACCGGACCGGGCATATTCTGCAAGCCGTTCACGCGTTACCAGGGAGCGGTACCGGGGATGATCGGGAGGTATCACGGGGACACCCCGGTAATCCGGGCTCCGGAGCGTGCCATGCCGCATTCGCAGACCCCGCCGAATTGCGAAAGGATGTCGCGGGCCTCCGTGCCATAGGCGAATACGCCGTTGCCCAGCATGGTCATGCTTGCCGGGACATCCCGTGCCGTGCAGAGTTCAAGGACCTTCCGGACTTCCGGCGTGGCAAGCCCGCTGTGCAGGGAGAACTGCCGGGAGATCTGGAAGAAATCCTCAACATTCTTCGGGGACCTGCGGGGAAATGCTGATGCTACCTGTTCCATCTGGCGGGGCGATCCGAGAACGGTCGGGGTGTGGATGGGCCCGAAGCTGATCGTGTACACCGGTTCCGTGAGATCGTATCGCCGCTCGATCCGGCCATCGATTCCCGGGCCTCTCCGCACGACCCGCCCGCCGCCCTGGCATGCGGCAACATCCCCGAGACCCGTGCGATGCTCGACTTCGGCTTCGTGGGCGTACAGGGCAATAGCATGATCGGTCAGGTCCAGGCTGTATAACCGGTTCAGTGCAGTCAGCGTTGAAAGGAGCGCTGCTGCCGAGAGGCCGAAGCCGGCGCCGATAGGGAGCTGGCATTCGGTGACAATGGAGGCGGTGACACCGAGCCGGTCCATGACCGAGACGATAAGCGGCGATCCGGTGCTCCTCTCCAACAGCTTGCCCCGGGCATCGTTCCGGTTGACGATAACGGATGTTTTACCGGATGCAGTGACTTTGGCCAAAACCCCTTTGTCGATGACAATACCCGCACCGATGCTTCCGGTCCCGGCCCGGGTATTTCCGCTGATGCGCTTGAAATATCCCGAGATATGACCCGGGCAGAACGCGGTGACAGTACCTGGTTTCATGGATGGCCCCTCGTATACTTACTATTGGTCTTTTCTGACTATAAGGAATCCTGACAGATTTGACGGCCGTTAACCGCCAGGAGAAAAAAGTGTATCATCAACTGAATTTACCGGTCCGAAGTACCTCGTTCCAGATGGTTACGGCAACGTCCTCTTTTGTACCCTTGACCCGCACCTTTTTTTCGGATGTGAGCAGCTCGTAATCGCCGGTGCAGTTTCCCATGGTCTCCGGGTGATTCATCAGGACCAGGGAGACGCCGTTCCGGATCATGGCCTTTGCCTGCTTCTCCGGCTTCCGGTCGATCTTGAAGGCAACCGTGAAGGGAGCATAGCGCTCCATGACCTCGCCCAGCAGTTTTTTGAGGGGAAGGAGATCGATTGTTGCGGGCGTCCCGCTCGCGATCTTTCCCTCTTTTCTCACCGGTGCGAAATCCGAGATTGCGGCGGCGCTGATGTAGATATCCGCTCCCCGGTGTTCCGCAAGATGGTCGAGGACTGCGTGTCGCATCTCGTCTGCGGTGCCTGAAGGGATATTGTGCACGCACGGGAAGGTATCCTGGTGCACCACCGTCACGTCCGCTCCCAGTCGGAATGCCCGGTGGGCAAGTTCCCGGCCCATCTGCCCGCTGGACCGGGTGGTAAGGATTCGCACATCATCCACCGGTTCGCGGCAGGGACCGCTGGTGATGAGCACCGACTTTCCTGCAAGGGGTTTACCCATCACCGCCCGCTCGGACCAGAGCACGATCTCTTCGATATTTGCGATCTTTGCCTTTCCCTCTTCAATGCGGGGTGACAAAACTTCGATTCCCCAGCCTTCCAGTTTCCTGATATTTTCTGTAAGGCCCGGGTGCCGGAACATGCTGTGGTGCATTGCCGGGACGACCAGCACCGGCATGCCGCTGCCGATGGCGGTTGTGGCAAATGTCGTGACGGGCGTGTCGTCGATGCCGCAGGCGATCTTGCTGATGGTGTTCGCGGTGCAGGGTGCAATGAGCAGGAGATCGGCGCTGCCGTCATCCCCGCAGTAGGTCACATGCTCAACGAGACCGGAGATCCGGGTGATGACCGGCCTGCCGCTGGCATAGGCAAGGGCATCGGGAGTGATGATGCCCGCTGCCGCTTCGCTCATCACCGCCTGCACAACCGCACCCTTCCGTCGCAGTGCATGGATGAGCTTCACGCATTCAACCGCAGCGATGCTCCCGGTAACCGCTACGACAACCTGTTTTCCGGCAAGGGTCTCTCCAAGCGTCATGAGATCGTCACATCGTGAACCACATGCCATGCATGCGGCCGGTATTTCTTCACTTTATGTACCCGGATAGTAGCAGAAAAACCTGCTCCTTCCACCATCGCCCGGATCCGTTCATCTGCCGGGCCGATGGTGTGGAGATGGAGAATGGTCCCGTTCTTCACGTGAGCCAGCGCTTCGGGAAGCATGTTCAGCGCGTCAAAATGCCCCATCACGATCCGGTCATAAGTGCCGGTGAGAGACGTGCGGCAGTCTCCTAACATTGCAATGATCCGATCGGTGAGTCGGTTCTTACGGATATTCCGTTCCAGGTATCCGAATGCCACGGGATTGATCTCCATGGCATGGACGTTGGCACCGGCGCCAGCCATGGGCAGGGTGAAGTATCCGATGCCGGCAAACATGTCCGCCACGCGTTCCGTCCCGGAACCGGATCGGATCATCGCGACCATACGGGCTTTCTCGTTCCGGTTGCCCATCGAGAACATGACCTGCTGCGGATCCAGGATGTACGTGATCCCGCTCTCTTTGTGGAGTACCTCCCCGCATGTTCCAAAAAGAATCTCTGTCTCGGGTGTCCGTGTCACATCCCGGAGTTCTGCAATCCGGATAATGCCGCGAGGGTGGCGGAACCGGATGATCTCCTCAAGGTCCGCAGGTGACGGTTTATCGCCGTGGATCACCGCAACATCGCCCATCAGGTAGTAGCCCGGGCCGGAGTAGCGTCTCCGCTCAGGAATCTCTGCATCGCACGGTTCGCCCGGGTGTACCGGTACCCAGGCAACATCTCCCTCAATATACGGAGCACGTGCAGGATCCACCCACCCGGCATTGCTGATCAGGGGAAGATCAGCCCGTGCGATTTTCCGTACCCGCATTCTTATCTGACAATGACGATCTGGTCGCCATCCCGAAGGATGCTGACATGATCCCCGGCCTGGATCGCGACCCACCCGGGTTTTGCAAGTTCAACGGTCTTCCCGGAGGCCGGATCGAGGACCCCGACCCCGGCATGTTCGGAGAATGCGATGAGCGCAGACTCGGCGCTCCGGGCGTTCCCGATGATACGTTCGATCACATCGTCACGCAGGGTCTTGGAGGTCCCGTCCCGGAGATCGGTCACCCGCACAGAGTGCGTTTCAACGCGTTCAACCTCGTAATACCGGTTCGCCGCCCGGACCACATCGAATTTCTGGAACCGGGGAAGGCGCACCGAATAGGTGATCCGGTACAGCTGCCGGCCATTCTTCTCTCCCACCAGTTTGGGGTGCGTTGTGTATCTCCCGCCCAGCTGGGCAACAATGCCCTGCGAGATCATAAGGCCGATATGCTGGGATCCGATGATGATGTCGATGCCGTCATGGATCTCGTTCATGTCCGAGATGAACGAGAGCCGCTCCCCCCCGGACTGGAGATGGTCCTCGATCTGCTGGGCGATGGATGCCGACATCTGGAGCTCAAAGGTGCTGGGAATCCGATCTTCTGCCCGGACCTGCACAACGCCCTCGTAATAACTCCCGCTGATCCGGTTGCACCGGTCGCATTGCTCCTTGTGCCAGACGATCTCGACCGTGCAGGATCCTTCGACCGCGGTCTTGTACATGGTGCCGTGGATCGTCAGGTAGGCACGGGACCGGTTCTGGGTCACGTCCACCACGCTCACGTCGATTGACGGCTTCTTGACATCCGGGTGGAAATGCACAGCGGATCGTGCAAGTTCCGGTCCCAGTTCGTCCCGTCCCCGGATATTATCGGTCCAGGTGTTCACCTGTTTTACCGCATCGCAACTGGGGCACTGGACGTTCTGGACGCGGTTTTCACATGTGAACCATGGCGTGCTGCCGATCTGGCACTGTTTGCACAGTCCGTCGGTATCAGAAGGTTTGCCACATTTCGGGCAGAAATTATCACGGATACTCATAGCTGGTAGATTTGTGCATGTGGCACGTTGCCGATCATGATGCAGTCGGCTTTTGTCAGGAGTCCCATCTCAATGGCGATCCGGATCGTCCGCTCTCCAATGAGGTTGACATTTCCTGCATTCTTCAGTGCTTCCCTGACCTCTTCTTCGGTGACGGGAGTTTTTCCATAGAATGAATCGTGGATTATGACCTTCATCGTGTCATTGGTGATCGTGGTGTTGATGAGTTCGCGATCGCAGACTGCCACGACATCCGCCGTTTCCCGGGAACGGTGAATTTTGAGGAACATTGATCACTCATTGGCGGGCGGGGATAAAAAAAGGTAAGTCGGTACCAGCACCGGGGCTTATTCCAGGGTAATTGACACGCCATACACGTTCTGGATGGTTTCGGCATGGATCCGGAAGCAGTCTTCCTCGGTCATCTGCCCGGATTCGAGGAGTTTGTTGGTATACCGGGGCACGGATTTGGGGCCGATCACGGCACCCGGCCGCTCGTTTTCGTCCATGTAATCGCTCTCCATAGTGAATGCCCTGCCCGACCGGATCAGTTCCGGTATTGCCTCGTGTTTTGCGATAAGCGATGGGTGCAGGGGAGTGTCGGGCGCCCCGTAATGTTTTATCACGCGCTCTTTTGGGATGCCGGCCCTTCGTGCCATATCGACGATGTCGCTGCAAGGGCCGGTCTCGGCATGCACCTGGAGAGCGCACCCGCAGTCGGCAGTAGCGTCCAGGGCATGCATGAGCACCTCATTGGAGGCAGCGAGCAGTTCCGGGCTCACCTCGTAATGAGGTCTCCCGCTCTTCAGCGCAACGGCTTTTCCCTCGCGGACATAGCGTGCAGCACAATCGATCCCTCCCTTCATGATCTCAACGGCAGCTGCAAGCGGCATGCGCTCGGTGAGATGCGTGATCTCGGCAGGGTGGACACCGAGTACGGGGAAGGCGACTACGCCGGTCTCCGGAATCAGTTCCGCGATCCGGATTGTCTCATCGAATACCCGGGCATAGTCTTCGCCCGTGACCGGGTGAACTGACAGTGACCAGGAAGGTTTTGACACGAGAAAAATGTGCGTGCCCCCGACCCGGGAAAAATCCTTCACCGCTTCGAGACCCCGGCCATTGATCGGATCGATATGGATATGATCGTCAGTTATGGGAATTGTTCTGGATTTCATGGCAGTCCACGATCTTCATGAGGGGATATCCTTTGTCCGGTGAGAGTCGGGCCCGACAGTAGGCAAAGCCGACCCGAGTCACGATCTCGGCATCGAACATCATGCCCGAGAGTTCGCTGTACCCGAACCGGTTCTCGGTCATCAGGCTCCGGTCAAGCCTGACGGTGATAGCCTCAACGCATGGCTGGAGGATGACTGCCTTCTCGATCGCCGACTCTATGCTTGCTGCGGATGCACGGGAGATGGGAGTTCCCACCCACTGGTGGTAGAGCGCCCCGAGTTTTATCCCTGCTTCGAATACTGCATGTTCCCTGTCGCCTGTCATACGTTGCCACTCCTAAATCAGCTGGATGATGCCCTGCTTCGGCTCCATTGCCTCTCCCTGGCGGAGGAGCATATCAATCCCTTCCCGCACCTTCTCCTGCGGGAATCCTTTGAGACTGACCGTCTCGATAACCTTGTCGATACCGGCCCGGCGGCTCTCCCCGCCAATCTCGCGGATGGCATCCTTGATGACCCGCACGATATCGCGCTTCTCCTTGGAGATGCCGGTGACAACCTTGTCGATATCGAACGTCCCGGTCTTGGCATCATAGGCGATCTGCCGGAGGCAGGCATCGACGATGGTGATCACGCGCTCGGCATCGCTCTTCTCGATGGTGTTCGAGAGACGGATGCGTGCGCTGGCTTCCGCAAGCCGGACGAGCGCCTCGAGCTGGCGGGCGGTCACCGGCACCGGTTTGTTGGGTGCCGCAAAGCCCCTGAGTTTCAGGTAATACCCCACGAGCCCGTCCTGTGCTTCCTGGGAGAGACGCGGGAAACAGGAACGCTTTGCATATGCCACGTACTTACGGAAGATGCCCGGCTCGATATCTGGCATGACGGGAGCCAGCTGCTGCTGGATGTACTCGTCCGTAACCCCGGGAATCGGGGTCTTCTTATGCTGCGCGATCAGTTCCCCGGTGCTGTGCGCCTTCAGGATATGTTCCGCAATGGCCAGGTCCAGTTTCTGGTCCGGCTGGTCGGTCATGATGAAGATGAGATCGAACCGGGAGAGCAGGGACGGGGGCATGTTGATCTGCTCGGAAAGGTCCCCGAACATATCGAACCGGCCGTACTTCGGGTTCGCCGCGCCAAGGAGGGCACACCGGGATTTGAGCGTGGCCGTGATGCCGGCCTTTGCAACGCTGATGGACTGCTGTTCCATTGCTTCGTGCAGTGCGGAGCGGTCGCCCTTCTCCATCTTGTCCATCTCATCGACCGCCGCAATACCCATATCGGCAAGCACGAGTGCGCCGGCTTCGAGCGTCCACCGCCCCTCGCCAAATTCGTCCTTGACTGCGGTTGCCGTCAGGCCTGCGGCAGTGGAAGACTGCCCGCTCGTGTAGATGGCGCGGGGCGAGAGTTTCACGATATACCTGAGCAGCTGACTTTTTGCAATACCCGGGTCACCGATCAGGAGGACATGGATATCCCCGCGGAGGCGGCTCCCGTCCGGCATCTCCTTGGCAATCCCGCCGAACAATTGCAGGGCGATCGCCTGCTTCACGTTCTCGCTGCCGTAGATGGTGGGGGCAATCGAGTGGGTGATCATACGGTAGATCATCGGATCTTTGCTCAGCCTCTGGATCTCGTCCTCGTCCTTTTCATCGATCTCGACCTCCTCGAACTCCTTCTCGGCAACCTCGATGGAGTTGCATTCAAGGAAGATATCGAAGACCGTGTGTTTCTCGCCCTTGACCACCCGCTGCATGGAGCGCAGGATGCCGTTGATGATCACCCGGTCGCCGGGGGAGACCATGCCGGAGAGATCGTCCGTGACATCGATATCCAGTGTCTGCGGCTGTTCGCCGCCGCGAAGGCCTTCCGGCTGCTCCTGTATCCGGAGTTTCTGGGAGTCGATGAATTTCGATCGCTTGGGCATCAGTTCGAGTTTCTTGAACGTACAGCCATCCGTGGCACACCCGTCCGGCTCGATGAATTTCCCGTATTTCTGCGGTACTACCGTGAAATGGCCCGCAGGGCAGCGGAAGACCGCCTCCACGATCCGGGGCCGGACTTCCGTGGTCTTGCGCAGGATCCCCTCAACGGAAATATACGTGTTGATATCGTCGGATCGTATGTACCGGATACCGGTTTTCCTGGGGAGATTGGTGAACCGGATGTTGATCCGTTTTGGCTCTTTCCCGTCCTTGGTACGGATCAGCTGGCCCTGCTTGACCGCGTCCCAGACATCTTCCAGCACCTTCCCGGGGTTCTCGAGGAGCTCATCGGCAAGGGCAATTCCCACCTTCCCGAATTTCTCGACATCCCGGTAATCGATATAGAGCGATCGCTTATGGGGGTATTCACGCGAGATCTCCCCCAGTTCCTTCTTGTACCGTGTCTTGAGCAGACGGCTCCAGTCACCGGTCCGGTCGCCATCGTGGAGGTCTGGTTCTTTTTCCATAGTCCCTCCGTCACGGCCCTTTCTGCGAGGAGAGTACGAACCGCGCAATCAGTGCTTCCATCTGGATGTCGCTGTTTGCCCCTTCTGAGAGCCGGAAATCTGTTTCCCCGAGATGATCGATGAGCTGCACTTTCAAGCCCCGGTCCATCTCCCGCTTCAGGAGCGCGCGGTAACACTGGTTGATCAGCTCGTTCGGGGCGATCCCCCGGTCATGGAGGAGCTGGGCAAGGAGGAATTCCGCGCCATCGAAATCCCCTTTGAGGGAGAGGGTGAGCAGCTCATTGATCTCGTCCGGCCGGGCCGTCGAGGTGATCGAATACACCCGCTTCTCATCAATGGTCGGGCTGATGATGGCGGCACCCTGCACCGCATTGATCGCTTTGCGCATGTCTCCCTGCGCGATATAGATGATCGCCTCCATTGCGCCATCGCTGATGTTCAGCCCTTCGCGGGAGGCAATCCGGCGCACCTCTTCCCGGATTGCCCCGGCCCCGAGCGGCTTGAACCGGTAGATGGCACACCGGCTCTGGATGGGATCGATGATCTTGGAGGAATAATTGCAGGAGAGAATGAACCGGCAGGTCAGCGCATAACTCTCCATGGTCCTGCGCAGGGCAGCCTGCGCGTCCGTGGTCAGCGCATCGGCCTCATCAAGGAAAAGGATCTTGAAGGGCACATCCCCATCCCGTCCCGTCCGGGCGAACTCCTTGATCTGGTTCCGGACAACGTCGATCCCCCGCTCATCGGAGGCGTTCATCTCCCGGAAGTTCCTCTGCCAGTTGTTGGGAAAAAATTCCCGGGCCAGGGTGACGGCAGCGGTTGTCTTTCCCACACCGGCGCTGCCGGTGAAGAGAAGGTGGGGGAGATTGCCGCTTTTTACATAGGATGACAGGCGTTCTACTATCTCGTCCTGCCCGACGATATCGGCAAGTCTCTGCGGCCGGTATTTCTCGATCCAGATCGTGTGGCTCTCATCCATGGTGTATCATCCCGCCAGAAAGGGGACACGTGTTCCCGTGTGGATAGTATTGGTGATCTCTTTATGAGAACTCTTGCGTCCCGGGTTAAGCGCTGTGACTAATGAATGTCATAACGTTTATCATAAGGGTTTTGAAATTACTTTTCATGCAAAGAAAATATATTTTATCTGTTCTCGTGATTATTCTCATGGTCTGCCTGCCCGTTGCAGCCACGACGAATAAAATTGCTGCGGGCGCCCCGGTCTTTATTGGTGAGAGCAATCTCGTTATCACTTCGGCAATAAAGGACTGCCATGTTATTGCCTGGTGGGCGGATGAGGGAAATATGACCGGCCCTGCAGATAAGAACCTCACGGTAAAACAACTGAACGAGGGGGCGGGTCTTGCCACGCATTTCAATGTCAGCCCGGATATCTTTGAAGGGCATGCCGGAAACTGGTATTGTGAGGATGTCAAGCCGACGTTTGTTGTCTTAAGGGTACTGGAGCCCAATCTCACTATCCGTGTATGGGATACGGACAATGATATGGATGTTACCGGCCAGTCCGTTCCCATTTCGACAAATGTGACCTACCGGATTGATACGAACCTGGACCAGGCCATGGTATATTACAATCGTACCGATCTGACCCCCCTGGACGGGATCTTCACCATCAAACTAATCGATCCCAGTGGCAAACAGATATCCAATTTTTATACTGGCAGCGTTGGTGCGACAACCACGGAGATCCTTTCCTTTGACAGCACCCCGTTCATTTCAACCCCGATATACATGGGCAAGAAGATGGGCTCGTGGAACCACCTTGCCCGGGATGGCAGCGGAAGTCTCCTCTATCCTGCCGGGACCTATACGTTTACGGTCAGCCAGAACCTGAATAACATGCAGGGACTGCTCACGGCATCGGGAGCAGACCTCAATGGTAAAACCACCGCTTCGGCTTCCGTAACGTTCCTCCCCCAGGAATCCTTCACCTCCGCCACGGTTTCAACCGTGCAGACGGAGCCTGTCGCAACCGTTCCTGAAACCGCTGAGCCGACAAAGACTATCCAGAAAGTAACCATAGCGACAACCGTGCCGGTGACCACAAAGACCACTTACTCTCCCCTGCCGGCATGGATTACTGTTGTCGGGCTTGTCGGCGCCGGGCTCCTTGTTGCAAAAAAGATGCCGTAATTCCTGAAGTGTAATACCGATCCCCCTTTTTTCATTTATCCACGTTATTATAGGATGAACGTATAACATACATGACGGAGAAATACAATGCAGTTTCGGATTCTTGTGCTCGCTGCGGTCGCAGCGCTGATGGTTGTCTCGCCCGTGCTGGCAGCAAACGCTACCGAGTCCTTTGATGCAGCCGCAACGCTCTATTCGCAAAGTGTCGATCTGGCAAATGCGGGAAAATACCAGCAGGCTCTCGATGCTGCTGACAAGGCTCTTGCCCTGAACAGTACTTCGATGACCGGTCTTATCCAATCCAACCGGGCCGGGATCCTGGTGATGCTGAACCGCAATGATGAGGCGATTGCCGCAGCAGATGCCGCACTTGCGGTCGAGGGGAACCTGACCACGGTTCATTCCATTGCATGGTACAACAAGGGAAATGCCCTTTATGCCCAGGGGAAGATGAGTGAAGCAAAGGCCGCGTATGCAAAAGCATCTGAACTTGATCCTACCCTGGTTTCACCGGTTAAATTCGCTGATACCGAATCACCGGTTGTCACGACGGTTACCGGAGTATCGCAGAGCCCGTCTTCCGCAGCAGTGTCCGTTCAGTCAACTGCCCCGGCAACGGTCCCCACTACCGCCCGCTCGCCAGTCCCGGTTACGGTAATCCTCGGGGCACTCTTCATTGCGTTTGCCTGTTGCCGGTACGGCCGGTCCGGATAATTTTTTATTTCTAAAAAAATTCAATCCGTTGTCCACTCTGATTTTTGTGCTCTGTAGAAAACCTTTTTTGAAATAACATTCCTCCCTCCCCCTGTTTGTACACCATGCGACCCCCCCTCCCCCATGGTGCCTGGACAATCCCTTTATTCATCTTGTAAAACTGCACGAATCCGGCACGGAAATGGGAGGGCCCTGGAGGGGTCTGGCGGTGTACTTTGATACTTTGTCGTCCGTGACCAACAGATCCGGGGGAAAATTCCCGATAGTACTTACCTGAATTACATTGGTTTGTTCGCACTGGAAGTACACCGCCCGACCCCCCCCCACTGTATGCAACGTAAGCCCGGGAGCGTTAGCATTTCGAAATGATTTCTGCAGAGCAGATTTTTGTTAACAAATCCAAAATTCGGAATCCTTTTCCAGAATCTCCGTGTCTGATACCCGGACTGCGCTTAACAACCATGTCCGCCGGGAAAATATCCCGGATGATCTGCCAGTACAGGTTTTTTTCCATGCGTCAGCAAAAAACCTGACTTTTCAAAAGAGAAGAACCCGGATACAACGATCATTGCCCTGGCAATCCGCACGCCCATGTCACGGGCTATATCTTGAAGTTCTCCGCCCAACAATTCTGTAACGGATTATGGAAGGAGCGGTCAGGGTATTTGCCGGGGAGTTCTCGCGGTCGTCACTCTTTGTGCCATCACCGGATCCGGGTACCCCGGGGTGGGTCGTGACCCCGGGCGGGGCATGGTGCCGGCAGGTGTACATTTCCGGAGCCCTGACTGAAATAACCGAAAGCGGCGATATGATCCGGTGCCGGATGGCCGACCCCACCGGCGCATTCGATGTGGTCTGTAATGGGAGGAACGCACAACTGGTTCTTTCCCTCCAGAAGATCCCGGTCCCCTCGTTTGTGGCGGTACAGGGAACTGCCCAGATGTACCAGCGGAACGGTAACTGCATCCTCTCCATCCGCCCGGAGACCGTGCAGGCGATCGACCGCCCGTACCGTGACCGGCTCTTTCTCATCACTGCGGAATACACGCTGCGCCGGCTTGAGCTGGTGCACCAGGCCGTCACCGGAACCTGCACGGACGAGCAGATCCTGCGTGCGGCCCGGCATTATTCCCCTGACATTGCCTGTATACGGGAGATGACCGGTATGGTTGAAGGCGTTGTGCAGGGAGTGCGCCCGCAGGAACCCCTTGCACCCCCGCCCGGACAGGAGGAGATGCGCCAGATTGTGATGGAACTGGTGCAGTCCACTGCAGGACCCCGGGGAATTGCCGTAGAAGAACTCATCGATACCCTTGCTTCAAAAGGGATGAAGAAGGAAGATGTGCTGGCCGCGGTGGAATCGCTCATCATGGACGACGAGTGCTACCAGCCCCAGAAAGGATATGTCAAACTGCTATGAACCTTGAATTTATCAGCGAAGGTCCCGCGCTCGTTATCGAGGGGGAACAGCGCCTGCTCATTGTTGCCGATCTCCATTTCGGGATCGAGGCGGATCTTGCTGCGCATGGCCTGCACTTCAGGAGCCGGAGTGCCGGGCGGCTGGAACGGCTGATGCGGGTCATTGACCTTGCAGACCCGGATGCTCTCGTCCTTCTGGGGGACATCAAGCACAGCATCCCCTCCCTCACCCGGCAGGAATATTACGAGATGCCCGGCATCCTTGATGCCCTCCGCGCCCGGGTCCCGCTCATCGTCTTCCCCGGGAACCACGACATCGGTATCGAACGATTCGTTCGCGAGGAAGAGCTCCGACCCCGGGACGGGGCACTGGTGGACGGGGTGGCATACCTGCACGGGCACATGAACCCGGCGCCGTCCCTGTTCGGGAACCTCATGGTTATCGGCCACCACCATCCGCTCATCTCCCTCCGGGACGAGGTGGGGTATGCCATGCAGGCACCGGCATACATCCGTGCGGATATCGAACCGGGCGAGCATGGCGTGCCGGTTCCCCCGGGTTCTCCCGGAAAGACGCGTGTCCTGTTCATGCCTGCGTTCAACGAGCTGGCCGGTTATGATATTGTGAAAATCCTCAAAGATCCCTTCTCGCCGCTCTCGCGGAGCATGAATGCGGACCGTGCAGAGATCATCCTTGCCGATGGGACACTCATCGGCCCTGTGAGTGCACTGAATCTCGATGAAGACGACTGAACGGCTGGACCCCCGGGTCCTTGCCTGCATCAAAAAACGCGGCTTCACCTCCCTCTCGGATGCCCAGAAGCAGGCAATCCCCCTTATCCTTGACGGGAAACATATCGTCCTTATCGCCCCGACCGGCACCGGCAAGACCGAGAGCGCAATGTTCCCGGTCTTCAACGGTCTCCTCTCGCTGCCCGGCGGGGGAGGGTTCAAGGCGCTCTATATCACGCCGCTGCGATCGCTGAACCGCGACATCCTCTCCCGCATGCAGTGGTGGTGCGCAGAGCTCGGTCTTACCGTCGGGGTCAGGCACGGAGATACGCCCATGGGGGAACGGCGCAAACAGGCGCTCTCACCCCCGGACCTGCTGATCACAACCCCCGAGACATTCCAGGCGCTCTTCATGGGGAAACGGCTCCGGCAGCACCTGGCCCACGTGAAGTACGTTATCGTTGATGAAATTCACGAGCTGGCCGGCAGCAAGCGGGGGGCCCAGCTTGCAGTGGGGCTCGAGCGGCTCCACGTGTATGCCGGCGAGTTCCAGCGTATCGGCCTGTCAGCAACGGTCGGGAACCCGGAGGATATCGCGGGATACCTCTGCGGTGCCCGGCCCTGTTCCATTGTCCAGGTGCCGGTGGCAAAGCAGCTGGAACTCTCCGTGCAGTACGTTGGCGATGATTTCCGACACCAGACCGAAGTCCTCAAAAAACATCTCAAATGCGAGGGATCGACGCTCATCTTTGTCAACACGAGGGTGACAGCCGAAGCACTCGGTCATGCACTCTTCTCGCATGGCGATGTAGAAGTGCACCACGGGTCGCTCTCCAGGGAAGTCCGGATCGATGCCGAGGATCGGTTCAAGAAAGGCGAGATCCGAACACTCATCTGCACTTCGTCCATGGAACTGGGCATTGATATCGGCCGCGTGGATCATGTCATCCAGTTCGGCTCTCCCCGCGAGGTTGCCCGCCTTGTCCAGCGGGTTGGCCGGGCCGGCCACCAGCTCAACACCATATCCCGCGGGACGATCCTTGCAACCGGGTTCGATGATCTCCTGGAATCTCTCGTCATTGCGAAGAAGGCCCGGGCAAACGAGATCGAGCGTGTCACGCCTCCCCGGCATGCAGCGGATGTTCTGGCAAACCAGGTGGCTGCTATTGCAGTTGAGTATGGCGAGATCGAGCGTTCGAAGATCAGGGAGATCTGCGAGCGGACATCGCTCTATCCTGACTGCGGTACTCTCCTTGACGATGTCTGCCGGCAGATGGAGGATCACCGCCTTATCCGGATTGACGGGAGCCGCATTATCACTACAGCACGGGCCCGGCGTTATCTCGCGGGCAACCTCTCGATGATCCATGATGAGCGCAAGGTGCCGATCTTCGACATCGTTTCCCGGCGCACGGTCGGGACGCTGGATGAATCGTTCGTTGTCGGCTGGGTGCACACCGGCGTTGTCTTCATCACCAAGGGCCAGCTCTGGCGCGTACTGGAGATCGCCGATGGCAGACTTACCGTAGAGCCGGCAAAGAAGGCTATTGGCGAACTGCCCTCCTGGGAAGGGGAGCAGATCCCGGTACCGTTCCCGGTTGCACAGGAGGCGGGTATGATGCGGCGGACGCGGGACATTGCGGCATATCACCCGGAACCCGACGGTCTTTCCTATGCCGAAGGATTCCTGCGCGAGATGGACAGGAACCGATCGCTTGTCCCCACCGATGAACTGATCACGCTCGAAAATACCGAGGATGGGGTTGTCTGCAATGTCTGTGCCGGCCACAAGGCCAACGAGGCGCTCGGGCGTGTCATATCGATCCTGGTATCCGCCCGCTACGGGACAACCGTTGGTCTTGAACTGGATGCGTACCGCATGCTCCTGCGCCTCCCCTTCTCAATCCGTGCCGCGGACATCCGGGACATCCTTCTCTCGCTCGACCCGGCGCACATGCCCGGTATCCTCAAGCTTGCCCTGAAAAGGACTGCGCTTTTCAAGTGGAAACTGGTCCAGATCGCAAAGAAGTTCGGCGCTATCGACCCTGATGCCGATTACGAGCGTATCAGTATCCAGCGCCTGCTCGATTTCTTCGATAACACGGTTGTCCAGCAGGAAGCGTACCGCGAGCTGCTCTCGGAGTACATGGACATCGATACTGCTGCGGGAATTGTAAGCCTCGTACAGTCCGGGAAGATCCGTGTGGAACTGGGCCCCCTCTCGCTGATCGGGGCCGGGGGACTCCTCTCCTCCCGCGACCAGATCCCGCCGCCCACCGCTGACAGTGCCGTGCTTGCTACCCTGAAGCGCCGGCTCAGCCAGGATGATGTGCTGCTGGCCTGTATGAACTGCCGGGACTGGAAGAGCCGCACGGTCGTCTCCCGGGTGGACGATCACCCCCAATGCCCGAAATGCGGTGCCCGGCTTATTGCCGCACTCAAACCCTATGAGGAAGAACAGTATGCCCTCCTGAAAAAACCCAAGAAGAATGCGGAAGAGCGGGCAACGGAGCAGCGGCTCATGAAGAACGCGAACATCGTCCTCTCCAGCGGAAAGAAAGCCATCATCGCCCTCTCGGCACGCGGTGTCGGGCCCGAGAATGCATCCCGCATACTTGCAACGCTGACTGAAGATGATGCATTCTACCGGGAGATCCTCAAGGCCGAACGGACCTTTGTCCAGACGCACCGGTACTGGGCATAACGTATTTTTGGAGATTCTCTTGAAAAAAAGAACTGATAACGGAATTATTGAAATTATTGAAATTACAGTATGCTTTCGAGCTTCTTCTCGAGGAAGTCGAGGCCTTTCTTGATGTCCTCGATGGTCTTGCCCCCTGTGAGGATGATCTTTCCTGAGGAGAAGAGAAGCGCAACGATCTTGGGTTCCTTGATGCGGTAGACGAGGCCGGGAAACTGTTCGGGCTCGTACTCGATATTCTCAAGGTTCAAGGTGATGACAACCTTGTTGAGATTGATGTATTTGCCGATATCGTATGAGCAGACGATGTTGGTGACTGCCACGTTGGGCTTCTCGAGCGTGTCAACGCCGGCTTCTTTGAGGTTTTTCATGATGATCGCAAGACCGTCACTCAGTGCCTTATCGTTACGGCCGCCGGTCAGCACAATCTTGCCCGAAGAAAAGATCAGGGAGGCAATCTTGGGATTCTCGATACGGTAGACTGCACCGGGGAACCGTTTCGTATTGAGTTCGCAGCTCTTGATCCTGCTGGAGACTTCGGCGAGGTCAATGGATTCAGCAATAACGCCGGAGGCTACGATGTTCTCAATTTTCAATGAAGCGTACTTCTTATCTTCCATCCACTATACTATGATTTTCCGTGAATCATAATACTAATGGAGAACCTTTATGTTCCTTCCTTATCCCTGTGATGACGAGATATTCCTGTTTTTTATGGCAGGTAACCCGGATCCGATCCCGTCACAATACCCCGGTGGCCGGCAGGAATCCGGTTGCAGGCCAAAAAAAGACAGATTGATGAAGAACCGGATGTAACATACTATCCGATTCTATGAAGAAGACCGGGCATGCAGCGGACGGATACGGGAAGATGTGCGAACACTTCTCCATCACGGTCCCGGAATACTATAATTTCGGATTCGACGTGATCGATGCGTGGGCAAAGAAGGATCGCAACAAGCTCGCCATGATCTGGGTAAACCAGCAGGGTGAAGAGAAGAAATATAGTTTCCTGGATCTTGCCAATCTCTCCAACAAGGCAGCCAATATCCTCCTGAAGTACGGGATAAACAAGGGCGACCGTGTCCTGGTTATGCTCCCGCGTATCCCGGAGTGGTGGATCTTTGCGATAGCGCTCATCAAACTCGGGGCAGTCTTTGCACCATGCCCGACGATGCTGACCCCCCGTGATATCAAGTACCGCGTGAACATGGGAAAATTCAGGCTGATCATCACCGACCTGGAGAATTCCTCTAAGGTCGAGGAGATCTGTAACGAGTGCCCGACCCTCACCGCCAGGATGCTGGCTGACGGGGAACTTCCCGGCTGGGCAAGTTTCCCGTACGAACTGCTCTACCCGGCACCGGTCTCCCACCGTTCAGTCAGCATTCCGGATGATCGCAAGACGAAAAGTACCGACCCGATGCTGATCTATTTCACGTCCGGCACCACGGGCGAGCCGAAGATGGTGCTCCATAACAACGGGTACCCGCTCGGGCACACCGTCACTGCAAGACTCTGGCAGGATCTCCGGCACAACGACCTGCACTTCACGGTCTCCGATACCGGCTGGGCAAAATGTGCGTGGGGCAAGATCTTCGGCCAGTGGATAGAGGGGGCATGCCTCTTTGTGTACCATTTCACCGGGAAATTCCAGGCAACCGAAGTCCTTCCCCTGCTGGAGAAATACCAGATCACCACCTTCTGCTGCCCGCCCACCATCTACCGGATGCTGATCCTGGCCGACCTGGAACGGTTCGATCTCTCCTCGCTGCGCCACTGCACCAGTGCCGGCGAACCGCTCAATCCTGAGGTGATCCGGGTCTGGAAGGAAGGAACGGGTCTCACGATCTGTGAGGGATATGGCCAGACCGAGACGGTCTGCTGTCTTGCCTCGTTCCCCTGTGTCGACCCCCGCCCGGGCTCCATGGGAAAACCTTCCCCGGGATGGAAGGTCGAGCTCCACGATGATGACGGGAAACCGCTGGGTCCTCACGAGGAGGGACGCATTGCCATATCCTGCAAGCCCAAGCCCCCGGGACTTTTTGTCGAATACATCGACAACCCGGAAGAGAACAGGAAATCCTTTGTCAATGGCTGGTATTATACCGGCGACAAGGCGTACTATGACGAGGACGGGTACTTCTGGTTTGTCGGGCGCAGCGATGATGTGATCAAGAGTTCAGGGTACCGCATCGGGCCGTTCGAGGTCGAGAGCGCCCTGCTGGAGCACCCGGCGGTGCAGGAAGCGGCCGTGGTCGGTTCGCCCGACCGGATCCGTGGCCTGATTGTCAAGGCATTCGTGGTCCTCAACAAAGGGTACGATCCTTCCGAATCGCTGGTCCGCGAGATCAAGAATTATGTCAAGAGCACCACCGCACCGTACAAATATCCCCGGGAGATCGAGTTTGTCACGGAGCTCCCCAAGACAATCTCCGGGAAGATCAAGCGTAATGAGCTCCGGGCTGCCGAACTGAAAAAATACGTGAACCAGAAATAATCCCGGTTCACCGGTCAGCATCTTTTTTGTGAAACCCCGATTCTGGTGTCTCTGTTATTTCATCGTGGAACCTGCGTGGGCGTTCATGGTTCTGGGCACTTTTCCGATAATGTGGTGCACTTAAAACGAAAACTGTAATAAGTGCACCACCAAATGGATCCCTATGGTGCGATACTCCATCACAATGGATGATTCCCTGGCAGATTCGATTGACAATTCTGCCAAAGAAGAAAAAATGTCACGGTCCGAATGGATCAGCGATGTGTGCGAGGAAAAACTTGCCGTATCGTCCGGTACCGCACGTCCTTCCACGCTGCCGGTAATCGTGCCGGCTCCGGGTAAAGACCACCATAATATCGGGGACTATGATACTGTATACAAGGACTTCCACATCGATGTTCCCGAGTATTTCAATTTCGGGTTCGATGTCGTTGATGCCTGGGCACTGAAAGACCGGAACCGTCTGGCAATGATCTGGGTGAACCAGAAGGGCGAGGAGAAGAAGTTCACGTTCTGGGACCTGATGCGCCTCTCCAACCAGATCGTGAACATGCTGATCAAGTACGGTGTCAACAAAGGGGACCGTGTCCTGATCATGCTCCCCCGCGTTCCTGAATGGTGGACCTCCACCCTCGCCCTTATCAAGCGTGGTGCAGTGTACTGTCCCGCTCCCACGATGCTCACCGCAAAAGACCTGAAATACCGGATCAACCTTGCCGAGATCAAGATGGTCATCACGGATATGGAGCATGCCGATACGATCGATGCGATCATAAAGGACTGCCCTTCCCTCACGTGCCGGCTGATGATTGACGGGAAGCGCGATGGCTGGATCAGTTATCCGGTGGAGCTGGATTACCCGGCTCCGGTCTCGGCGAAACTGGTCACCATGCCGGGAACCAAGAAGACCCGGAGCACCGATCCGCTGGTGATCTTCTTTACCTCCGGCACCACCGGGGAACCCAAGATGGTGCTGCATGACCACAGTTACCCGCTGGGGCACATCATCACCGTGCGGTACTGGCATGATGTGCGGTCAACCGATCTCCACTTCACGCTCTCCGATACCGGGTGGGCAAAGAGCGCGTGGGGTAAGTTCTACGGCCAGTGGCTCGAAGGTGCAGCGTTCTTTGTCTATGATATCCGTGGCCGGTTCAATGCGACCGAGGTACTTCCCCTGATAGAAAAATACGGGATCAATACCTTCTGCTGCCCCCCGACTATCTACCGGATGCTGATCCTGGCCGATCTCGACAAGTTTGATTTCTCGGAACTCCGACACTGCGTGAGTGCAGGGGAACCGCTCAATCCCGAAGTGATCAAGGCATGGAAAGATGCGACCGGCCTGACCATCTACGAAGGGTACGGGCAGACCGAGACGGTGCTCTGCGTGGGAACCTTCCCCGGCATGCAGCCCAAGTTCGGTTCCATGGGAAGACCTTCGCCCGGCTGGCACATAGAGTTGCATGACGATAACGGCAAACCGGTTCCGGATAATGAAGAAGGCAGGATCGCGATCCGGACCAATCCCCGCCCGGTTGGCATGTTCCGCGAGTACCTGAACAATCCGGAAGAAAACCAGAAATCCTTCACCGGTGACTGGTATTACACCGGGGACAAGGCATACCGTGACAAGGACGGCTACCTCTGGTTCATTGGCCGGGACGATGACGTGATCAAGGCTTCGGGATACCGTATCGGCCCGTTCGAAGTTGAGAGTGCCCTGATGGAACACCCTGCGGTGCAGGAAGCCGCCGTTGTTGGATCCCCCGATGATATCCGTGGCCTGATCGTCAAGGCGTTCATCATCCTCAAGCCGGATTACAAGCCATCAGAGACCCTCGTGCGCGAGATCCAGACCTATGTGAAGAAAGTCACTGCGCCTTACAAGTACCCGCGTGCGATTGAGTTCGTGGATTCCCTTCCCAAGACCATCTCCGGTAAGATCCGCAGGAACGAGTTGCGGGAACGCGAGATGAAGAAATCCCAGGCCGAATCGAACGGCCAGAAGAGGGTGTAAGAGATCGATTGAGCCGATCTTTTACCTCACCTTTATTAAATCCGGCGGGTAATCAATATAGGCGCGAGGGTAGCCAAGCCAGGTCAACGGCGCTAGGTTCAGGGCCTAGTCGTGCAGACGTTCATGGGTTCGAATCCCACCCCTCGCATTCCTCCCGCGGGTTATAGGTATCCTGAAAAAATGCCACTGTTCTAAAATCGCTTTCACTCAAGAGCAATCGCTCTATAATTGCGGCGCGCTGGTCTAAAAAGTTTTATCCCACTTCACGACAGGGAATCAACCGAATTAAGTTATGAATTGCCCCTTCGGATAAGATCGGCTGTCTGGAAGTAATGTATGTGCACAGCCGGGAGGGGTAGACTATATCAATATACTTATCAATTCTCTGGCCATGCTGGGCACCATGCATCGAAACGAGAACGCTTTGGACTCTTGGCATTTTCTCAAAAAAATAATGGCCTTTCATGTAGTACCAGAGTGCATAACTCGCTCTTCGAATTTGATGTTTCAAGTCATCTGCTTTTATTCCTATTTCAGAGGTTTTCCATTTTTTCGTTTCGATTAAAAAAATACCTGTGGGGCCTATGACGATATGGTCAATTTGACAAGTTTTGATATGCTCATTTCTTTCTCTCCAGTAAATGTACTTAGGAAAAGAGAGATTTACATCATTCAGTACATGATATTCATCAGGCAATTGGGCAAGAATGTTGATTACA
This sequence comes from Methanoregula sp., assembly GCF_028679125.1. Taxonomy (GTDB): domain Archaea; phylum Halobacteriota; class Methanomicrobia; order Methanomicrobiales; family Methanospirillaceae; genus Methanoregula. The sequence goes on from NZ_JAJRCG010000009.1 coordinate 40,246, forward strand.
GATTCTTCTCCCATTGCTCCAATCACAAACGAAGAATTATTTGAGAGAAAATTCTGTGTATCTGTGATATTCTTACAAGTATTTTTTATGACTTGTGGTTTATGCGCAATGTGATGATTTTTTTGTGATTTGGTATTATGCAGGTTTTTTCGGATATGTTTAAAAGGGCTATTAATTCTGTAGTTTCTCAACGATACCTCAATCCAATATTGAATTCTATATTTAAATTTCAGGAAAATACCATCAGCAATCTCGGCGTTTATTTGTATTTCGGAGATATGTGCATCCACCTCAACAGTTCGATATGAAAGACCTTCCATAAGCCGGCTTTCAAGTTTTTCCTCTTCTTCACTTAATGAAATGATGATCTCATCTTCTTGTTTTGAAACAGTAAGTTCTGTATCAGCAAGAATTTTTTCATAATTCTTGTGAAAATGCATAACTTCTTCGAATGTAGTGAGTCTTTTTCCTGATATCGGTTTAGTTCCATTCAGTAAATATCGAGTACTTCCGGAAATTCCATGAATCTTAGCCATTTGTTAATTCTCCCTCGGCAATGGTATCATGTAAAACTCTCGTTTTTGCGATACTATCGTGAATTGTCTCCTTTTCAGGTCTATTATTCATTAAAAATGCACTAATAATATTGATGAATGGGATGAATTTTATGAAATTCCTTATCAGTGAATAAGAAAAAGCAATCCGATTGCCATTTGGATCGGTTACATGAAGATTCATGATTTTTTTTCCAGGTGTTGCACTGAAATGTGAGCTTTCCAACCAAGCAAAAATCATCCAACCTCCAATAAAAATGTAGAATACCAAGAAAAATCCAAAAATTGCATTAATAATTGAATTTACCCCAAATATTACGCGTATGAGCATTCCGGGTATGAACAAGATAAATAATAAAATCCACCAGCATAATGCATCAATGATCCATGCCTTAAAACGAGCATCGAGTCCGGCATAGTGCATCTCTTTTAGCGTAGTAGATTCCTTAATGGAGGTTGCATTTATCGATGAGGGGGATTGGGGTAATTCTTGAACATTGACAACATTTAAAATTTTTTTAGTTTCAACAGACCCTTTTTCCTTTATTCTTGTTATTTGCGTTTTACATTTTTCCGCCTCTTCAAATAATCCCATCTTGATTAAAAGGAATGCTATGTGTGTCCATGCATCAAGATAATCAGGACTCAATTCAGTGGCGTGAGTAAAACATCGGATAGCATTAGTGTAATCCCGCTGTGTTTCATATTCTCTTCCAGCTTGATCCCATGCAATAGGATCATTGATGTTTTTTGGATCGGTCATATTTCAGAAACCTTTGGCTGTTGGTGTTTCACAATTCGGCCATTGTTGTATTCCCACCATTCATAGTTTGTACGTGATTCCTTGTTTGACATATCAATAAATTCTCTTTCGAATTCACTAATCCAATCACCATTTTCCCTCTGATTATCATCTCTAAAAACAATGCACCAATCTACTTTTTTTGCATAATTATGAGCATCAGCGTTAGTTATGAAAAAAGTGTTATGGGCTTTCCCATAACTGATTGTATAAACTACAAAATGGGTATATCCTTCAAATTCCTCGTTTGCTTTTCTTCTCTTATGTGGTTCATGAAATTTTTCGGGATTTTGTGATGAGAAGTTCCATTCTTTCCGCACACCATAACGTCCGAGTCGATCATAGCCAAGGTCTAAATTGAAATTATTCAGATTTACTTCAAAAACCGCAACAGGTTCGTGGAATGAGGCTCGCTGTGCTTCTGTAAATGCTCTTTTTTTTGAACTAAATTCTTTGGTTGGGGGAGAGTCCCATCCACTCTCGCCCAAGTAAACCACAACATACCCGATGCGGTTTTTGTAATATTGATTTTGTTTCTCTTCAATTGATTTGATGTCAGAATAATACTTTTTTTGACCATCTTTAAAATCGGAAAAAAATTTTCTAATCCAATTGATCATGATTTCTCCCTGGTGCAATACATTTCTATAATTTTCTTCGTGTTATGCGATACGGGCAATGAGGAGCCTAAAGAATAATAGCCAATTTGGGAGATCTCATGTCGTGGTTTCGGTATACCCTCTGCTTGTATTAAGAAAACTTTCGATTGATGAAAAGTAAAGAGATATTTTACTTCGTATGCAATCAATCCGGTCTCTTCCCGTAACTCCCTAATCGCGGCTTCAATTCTTGATTCATTGTTTTTTGTCCCTCCCCCCGGAAGAAGAAATGGTGCAATGCCCTGACGCACAACAAGAATTCCCTTGGAAGTATCAACAATTGCAGTCCCCCTTCTCCGATCATAAGCTCCAGTCGTAATTATTCACCCCGTTGGATTCGAATTATCACGATGAAAAGTGCGTTCTTCATTTTCTTAGTGGTTGGCTATCAATAGTCTGCATCTTCTGAATGGTATCCAAATCAAGAGCCAGGATTTGATCGATGCTCACCGGTTTGTATCCCGTCAACTCTACACTTACATTGATGGTTTTATTCTCTCCATTGATGAACGGATATTTTCCCATACTGTTGTTGTGCTTGTGTCCGTGGATAATCCATTCAGACCAATCTTTTGGGATTCGATCAGGATCATGGGGATTATGCACAAGCAGAAAATCCCGGTTCCTGTAATTCAAAACGACAGAATCATATGAATTGGGTGGGCGGGGCTCATCGTGAGATGGTCCGATAATAAATTGAATCGTTCCGTTGAGTTGAGCCAGCCAATAACTTATCGGGCGATGTTTCTTCCCCCACGCCATATCCCCTAAGAAAAAAACTGTTTCGTTATTCTTTATGATAGAGTTCCAGTTTTTTAATATTGTTTGATTCATCTGTTCGAGACTAGAAAAAGGTCGGTTACAATATTCAATGATATTCTTATGATCAAAATGAGTGTCCGAAACCAAGAAAAAAGAGGATTCCAGTTCAAATCTTGGAATAGTTGCTTTGGTAAAAAATGATGGCGTGTCAGAATATTGTTTTGATAGATCTTCCGTTATGTGATATTGACGCGGATCCTTTGCTTCCTCACGGGTAAGCAAGCGTCTCTGGAAAAAATCATACTCTACGAGGATGCGACTGTTCTTGACAATAGTAATCCTGCTGATAAAAATACTCGGATGAATCGTAGTGTTCATTTTTCACATATTCCTGAATTTTTTTGAATTTTAGTTCTGGTACATTCAGAGTAAGCGTTGAATGAAATACAAACTCTTCCTTGCCATCGAAATCAAAGGGTTTCAATTTGCAGAATATTTTCAGACGCTGGGAGAGATCAAACCTGAATTGTTTAAGGTTTTCACAAGGATTGATATCAAAATAAATAACTCGTTTTGGCTCTTCAAATGCACTGAATCCTTTGATTTGAAATTTCATTACAGGAGTTTTTGAGCAGAGATCTGTGAAAACGGAAATTAGCTGTTTCTCATTTGAAGTACTTAGTCCCCCAGCAAGAGAAATATGAGGTACAAATCGGTATTGCTTAATTCCAAATTCATTGACTATTTCGTCTTCAAGTCCTTTGATCTTAGTTTTTAATCTCCTGTCAACAATTCGGATTTCTATTAGGTAACTATCATTGCCACTCTTTGGAAAATAGAAATCAGGAATATGTTTTTTGAAGATGCTAGGTTTTGTTGGATGGCTTTGATGTTTCTCCGGAGTTTTCTTTTTTGATAGTGGGGATACAGTACGAAAAATACTGGAGAGTATAAATATTCCCGTACCAGCAAGCAAGCAATATTCAAGACCATTTACAATCCCGATTAATTGTAAAAGAGTTCTACTCATCCAAAATGCGATAGTCGATATGATTACCCAATAGACAAAATCACCATCGATCCTGAAGGTATTATGCCGCGTAACGGTTCGGACACTCTTTGCGATAATTGTTATGCCAAGGCCAGATCCAAGTGTAAATATTATTATATTCGGGATAGCGGCCAATAACAGACCCGAAAGAAATACTGATAACGAATGGACAAGTATCCAGAATATAGTCCATTCCACGGATAGAGATCTCGCTCTCATTAGTAGTTTTTGTTAATATTTATAATATTTAATGATAAAGAAATGATTTTTTCTGACTCTGCAATTCTTATTCCTCTCTCAACGTTCTTATCACTATCAATCCTCTACTGATTCGCAAGAAATCAACAAAAATCAGCGTTGATTAGCATCAATATCCGCATCAATCTATGCTTATCAGCGGATCATCCGACCTGATCAGCATCCAGATCCCACTGATCCAGACGAGTCATCACCTGCTTTTGAAGGTAAAACTGCAGATCTCCGTCAGTTTGCTTTTTCAGATGATGCAACGTGCCTTTAGAGAATCCGCGTTTCTTCCACTCAACATAAGGGATGCTCAATATCTTTTTCCGGATATCATCCGCATCCTGACGGTTGATCGCATAATCCGGGTAGTATAGCAGAACAGTGAAAGTGATTTTACAAGAGTGGCATTTTTTCGAGATACCTATAACCCCGCATTCATCCCGCCGGGCCAAGTCTCTTCTGAAAATATTTTGGGTTTTATGATACCGTTCAAGAATACCCGCACGACACAACGTACTGTGACAAGCATTCAAACGGCCCGGGTATCCGGATAACGATTATCAGAAATCCCTGTATGCCTGTTTTCTGGACTCAATTTCAAGAACATGAATGATCAGGACATCATCATGAATTGAGAGCAGTGCTCGAACGTCTCTCCTTATCCGAAGAGAGTAGATCGGATGGTTCGGATTTGACGCCATCATCTTTTTGATGAACCGGTAGGGATCTTCTCTGATAGCATGGATCAAACCAACAACATTCCGGGCAATCTCTTGCGGTAATTTTTCCAGATCCCGGTCGGCAAGATGGGTGTACTTCACCCGGTACGGACTCACTCAACTTCGTATTTCTTCTTGATATCCTTTTCCGAAATCAGGTTCCCTTTTTTGATATCCTCAAGACCCTCTTCCAGACCTCTGATAGCATCCGCACTGAGTGGTTCATCATCAATGGAAAGATTCACCAGGCGCTCGATAACATCGTTGTATGATTCCTTCGGGTTGCGCTTCAGGTTGTTCAACTGGGTTTTGAGATCTTCCCGGATATAAATTGAACTTGCGGCCTGCATATTGACACCAATCGGTAACTATAGGTATTAAACCAGATCCCTTATTTTCCACCCTGTACTTCTCTCATAATTCCACCATGAATATCAGTAGTGAACGCTACCTGCCAAAACCTGAGTTAATAGTTGCAACAGTATCAGCATCGCAACCGATCTCCGGCAAAAAAATTTCAACCACCCCCTCACCCCCTGCTCATTTTTTTTCACGCAGGGTCTGGTTGATCAGCAAACCTTCTCCCGCCGGCAAATCAAAAATTTTGTAGCATGTACATGCATTTGGTAGCATAATTACCCGATTGTAGCCTCATCAACTTACACCTCATGATCGCGATTGAAAATTTTTCAGCAGAGTCTGCTTGAAAAAAAGCTCTTAATATCCCACAATCCGAACAACTTGTGGGAACCCCGTACGCTTCTGAAATGTCCTTCGTGAATAGTGGATAGTCAGCAACCCGTAACCCCTTCCCATCACCGGACACTTCGAAGAACCGTATCAAAAGGAACGGATTTGAGTTTCTTTAAAATCACCCTGCATCAGAGCACAGAACCTCTGACGAATTCCGCTCTCTTGTAACAGAAATCTGTTGTCAGAGAAAAATGGTTCACGAAAAAAAGGACGGGTCTATACCAGCATAAAGGTGAAGAAGTAAAACACGATCATCGGGATGAAGAGCGCCAGGTAAACGCTGCGGTTCCATCTCCAGATGGCACCACCGTCCATGGTCGAGATGGGTATCAGGCTGTAGACTGCCGTGATAAGATTGATCACAAACCCGATCCCTCCGGCAATTGCCCAGAGGCCACCCAGCTGCACCATGCCAAGGAAGATGATCATCAGGATGATGCTTACCACCGGCCCAGCAACCATCTCGATTCCTATCTCGCGGGTCTCGGCCTGTTCGGATTTTGCATCGCGGTTCACGAGATTGCGGTAGGGCTGGGCAAAGGCGCTCCCATAGAGCCATGCAGTCAGGAACATGATGATGGTTCCAAGACCCCAGAACCGGATATCTGCGTCACACCCGTGTTTTGTGGCAAAATACCGGTGGCCGAAATCGTGGAGCACGACGGAGACTGCACCGACTGCAATGTAGATAAGCACGACCTGCAGCGTCAGTTCGGCACGGTCTGCGAGGATATACGCGATTGCCACCATGAGAACCGCTGCCTCGACAATGATCACTTCACCTGGGGACAGGCCGAAGAAATGCCGCTCCATCTTCCGGGCTGCAATATTCCGGGCCTCGATCTCCTTCTCGCTGAGCTTCTCGACCGCATGTCCCCCGGCAAGATCCGCGAGGAACTTCGCAGCCTTCAACCCGATCTGGGAGAGCGTCCCGATATTAGCGAGCAGGATCTGGATGACGACAACCCCCATGCTTGTCAGCACCGCGGCAAGCGCCATGAACTGCGGCGGGATGAATGCGGCAGTAGGCAGGTTCTTCTCGGTGGTCCCCTTCGCTTCCTGGATCAGGCCGATGATTCCCCCCGGCTTCTCCTTCACCGGTTCAGCGGGGACGGTCACTGCAACCGGTACGGGGCTGCTGGCATTGATGTACGCGGTCTGCGACAGGGCGTTGCTGCCGAAATGATTGGACACGCTCAGCCGGACCGGGTATATTCCTGCCTGGGTGTAGGTATGCGAGGGATTCTGTTCGGCCGATGTGGCGCCATCGCCAAAGTCCCAGAGCCAGGTGTCCGGCTTGTTCGTTGAGCTGTCCGTGAACGAAACAGTCAGGGGGATTGTGCCATCGCGCGGCGTGGCGGTGAAATCCGCTACCGGGGGACTGCCGGCACCGATGTATGCAGGCACGGTTTTGGTATTCGAGCCGTACTGGTTCGTGACCGTCAGGCTGACCGTGTATTCCCCGTCGTTGCGGTACGTGTGCGTGGGATTCTGTTCAGCAGACCCGGACCCGTCACCGAAATCCCACTGGTAGGACATCGGGGCGTATCCCCGCGAGGTATCCGCAAAACTCACCGTGAACGGGGCATGTCCGTATCGGATGCTGGTAAAAAAATCCGCTACCGGCGGATTGGTTACCGTGATATACCCCGGGCCGGTTTCATTGCCCGTGCCTGCGCCCACGGGAACCGGCAGGAGAAGTATGCCGGTGGCAATAAGGAGCAGGAAGATCTGTGCGAGGCGTTTCATGGTTCACCCGGGAACGAGGCCTGCATGAGAAGTATGCAGGGTGCGTTCCCATTGTACCTGTTCTGGTTTCCTCTCCCGCTTCTTAAAGAAATGGGTACCATGATGGCATGCATCTCCGTTCGTCCCCCGTTCAGGTGATGAGGATGCCCTCTTTCCTGAACCGCTCAACTATCTGGACATTCATGTAATCCTGGATGATGCTGTTGTACAGGAAACCGGAAGCAAAGACGGTCACCATAAAGGACATGCCCGTCTTGTCGATCTTCATGAGATAGATTGTCGGGTGCGGTGTGGCTGCGATCACATCGGTCCTTGTCTTCACCGCTTCATCACAGATCTCCGAAAGAATCCGTTTGATGTGGGCGATATCTTCCGTATATGCTATGGTTACCGGGATCTGGATCCGGACCTGGGGATTGGGCAGCGAATAATTGTGCACCACGCTGGTTGCGATCTTCGTGTTGGGAATGGTGACGATATCGGAATCGAGCGTGATGATCCGGGTACTCCGTGGCCCGATATGGATCACATCGCCCAGCACATCGTTGATAAGGACGCGGTCACCGGTCTTGAACGGCTGGTCGGTGACAATGACTGCACCGCCAAAAAAGTTGGAGAAGAGATCCTGTGCAGCCAGCGCAATGGCGATACCGACCACTCCCGCCCCGGCAATGAGCGGTGTGACATTGATGTTGTAGATGGTAAGGATGTAGAGAAGCCCCATGAACCATATGATGTATTTGCCGATCTGCTGGAGGACCTCGACGATCCTGTCATCGAGATCGGTATCGGTTGATTCGGCCAGTGCCTTGCCGTAGATCCGGAGGAACTCATCAAGGAATGTGGCAACAATCCATGTCCCGACAATGATGTATGCCGAAGTCAGGATGTTGGCATCGGAGAGCCACAGGTACTGGGGGTAGAGGTCAATAAGGTGGCGGATCGCAAAGAAGAACGGAATGAAAAATGCCAGGATGGTAAGGGGCGCTCCCAGCGAGTGCACCACCAGGTCATCGATCATCGTTTCTGTTTTCTCGGCCTGTTTCTTGAGAAAGGCAAAGACAAAATGGACAACAACGGCGGCGACAATGCCCGCCGCAAGGAACATGAGGGTATCGGAAATTGCTGTCTCCATGTGGGATCAGTATCTGCTGTGCAGGTTCATGAAGATACAGTATAACCGGCCAGGAACCGGGAAAAAAAGAACGAGAGTATCAGACTTTCTTCGTTGTGTCGCCTTTCATGATGTACTTGACGAGAAGGAAGATGACGAGTGCAATGATCACGAAGTCAATGATCGCTCCCAGGTAGTCGCCGACAAGGAATTTCAGGGGTCCGATATCCAGTTCAGCTGCTCTCCAGTTGCCTCCCGGAACCACGACTGCGATGATCGGCATGATGATGTCGCTGACCGTTGAATTGACCAGTTTCGTTGCAGCTGTTCCTATAACAAACGCCACCGCCAGGCCGATGACCTGGTATTTCTGCAAAAAATCCATGAATTCCTTGCTGAATCCCTCTGCGCCTTTCCCCAGGGTCGAAACTCCTCCCCCGATCAATTTTTCAGTACTGCCAAGTGTTTTGTCAACCATCAGAGATCACCAGATAGCATCTGAAACGGTTCGTTCCGTCTCATAATGGACGATAGATGTTGATCCTGATTAGTGTTTGGGCTGGGGTGGAGATGCGATGGATTCCCCGGAAAAATAAAAAAAATGGCGTGTTGGGGTTTTTATATGAGCGGGTCCGGCTGGCTCTCTCCCAGCGAAGGGAGCTTTGTGGGCTTGACCAGCACCGGTTCATTGGCCTGCCGTATCTTCTCGATGATGAGTTCCTTGCCCCTTTTTGACATCGCAAAGATCGGGATTGCGATGCCGGCCTGGACGAGCGCCCGGGGTCCGGCAGCATCGCGGATCGTCTTTGAGGCGCAGGAGGTCACGAGATCGGATGCCGATACCAGCCGGTCAGCCTCGTCCCGGGTAAGGCCGGTGACGTGGACTCCGAAGATGAAGGTATCCGGGTGGATCCTCCGGATGGTCTCTGCGGCATCCGGCCCGGCGACCGTGACCGCAATTTTCCGGAACCCTTTGCCGGCCGCGAGGGTAACGCCGGCAACTGCGTCCATTGCTGCATGCTTCCGGTCAAGGACATACCCGCCGTCTTTTTCGATCCGGTCCATGACCTGCGGGTAGGGGCAGGTAGAGGCGAGGCCGGACATCCTGCCGCCGATGCCCTGTGCCATTGCCGGCTTCGTGACAACGACCGTCCCGGCTCCGTCGCAGGCAAGAACCGCTGCATCGATGAGACCCGCCTTAAGGCCGAAACTCAGGAGTTCCGAAGCCCCGAACCCGACAAACTCCCGGTTGTCGAGGACTTCGCGGTCCGGTGTGCACATGCCGAATGCTTTTATCCGGTGCTTAATGTTGGCTTTCACGGACTCGGGTTTGATGTCAGGAATCGGGTATGCAAACCGTTTGGCCAGCGGGCAGTCTTTTATCTTCGGTTCGCCGACTTCCACAACCTTTCCATTCCTGATCACGATCCGGCACCGGCCGATCGCTTCGATGATGTGCTCGTCCCTGTCGTGTGTCATATACTCGTTCTCAGGAGAATTTACGGTCAGATGCTTAATGATATCCCTGTAGATGCGGGCCAATCCGTTATGCATATCACGCCATGAGGTGAATGATGGAGCATGAATTCCGCATCGCGCCTGTGGGAGATCGATTCTGCCCGCGGGATCGCGATCCTCATGATGATCGTCTTTCACACGGTCTTCGATCTCAGCTTCTTTGCGATCTATCCGGTTGATGTTGCAACCGGGTTCTGGCGGTATTTTGCCTATGCGACCGCGTCGCTCTTTCTCATGATCGTGGGAGTCTCGCTCGTTGTCAGCTACGCAAAGGCCAGCGCACGGTTGTCCGGATTTCCTCTTGCAAAAAAATTTATCCTTCGCGGTGCCGGTATTTTTGCGCTGGGGCTTCTCGTCACCCTTGCCACGTGGTTCTACCTGCACGAAGGATACGTGATCTTCGGCATCCTGCACCTCATCGGGGTTGCGGTGATCCTCTCGCCCCTCTTCTTCCGCTTCAAAACGCTGAATATCCTGCTCGGGCTCGCGTGCATCCCTGCCGGTTTCCTGATCTCGCAGGTGAGCGGCCCGGCCTTCCTGCTCCCGCTGGGGATTATGCCCGCTGGTTTTACGTCCGTTGATTACACGCCGCTCCTGCCATGGTTCGGCATGGTGCTGATCGGCCTGGGTCTTGGAGAATTCCTGTACGCGGGGGGCGTCCGGCAGTTCTCCCTCCGGTCATTGCCGGACTTCGTTGTCTCTCCGCTCTCGTTCCTGGGCCGGCACTCGCTGGTGATCTATCTTGTCCACCAGCCGGTGATCATTCTCCTGCTTGCCGCGATTACCGGCACGAAGGTCTTGTAATTCTGCCGGTGAATGGTACCTGGCCTCCATCGTACCCCCCTTGAAGACCAGTACTATTTGGAGCCCAAATCAGCCTCCGTTTGTCAAAAGGACGATTTGCATTTCCGGTTGGAATGGAACCGTTGTCCACGCCAATGGAATATCCCGCAATTTGGGCGTATTTTTAAAAACGGGGCAAAATTAACCCCACTTGAACCTGCATTACAGCGAGCGTCCAGCGCCCCCTTTTTTCAGACAGGTTTCGGGACGTGAAAAAATATCCTCTGGCCGGAGGCCGCTATGGCCGTTTTAGAGGGGGGTGCCAGATTTCACGCCGGAGACTGGGACGCGACCTGTCTGCACTCTCAAGGATTCATGGACGGGACATTTCAAAGAAAATCCGTGCAGCACAATCGTTCCTGGCCGGCTTAAAATAAAAAAAAGGTGATTGTGTAACATCCACCAAAAGTGCGATAAACCTGAACCTAAATTTTCATTACCGCTCTTGGGGGCTCCGGCAAGCCTCCGCCCCCGTCGCTCGGGCATCTCCCAGTTGCGATAGTGCCGTATTACCTGTACCTGTGTGTGCCCCAAATTAAGGTAATGCCGAGGCATCGCAATGCGCCCCGTCCCCCTTGGGGGACTGGCGGCGCAAGAGGGGGGCTGTATTTTTGTGTGCTCCGGAGCGCAAATCTAAAAAAAACTGTATTGGCTCAATACTATCCATGGGTTAGTAGTGGACTTTACTTAATCACCAAAAAAGTACTGAACATCATTTCTCCCCCGGGTTTTCCTCACACTTCAGCGTGCAGTACTTCAGGACTCACCCAAAACTACATTTTTTCCAGACACGCATACATCAGAATACAACCCATGCCCCAGCTTCTCCGAACCCTCTCAATCCTGCTCCTCATCAGTGTCATCCTTTTTTCCGGATGCACAACGATCCATGAGGGAAAAAAGACCGATGGTAACCTATCGCAGACTCCCGGAGTTCCCGCTGCGTCCTACAAGGCCACCCTCAACCAGCCCAATGCGCAATCCGGGTACATAAAAATGGACTCGGATGTGTACAATATCGGCGAGGTTGTTGAATTCACGGTTACGAATGACGGCTCCGGCACGCTTGCGTGTGCGGGCAATCAGCCCTCGTTCTCGGTAAAATTCCAGACCGGCAATGGAAAGTGGGCAACGCGGATGGGAACGGAGCAGCCCAATGAAACAGAAAAGTCCTCGCTTGCTTTTGGGAATTCCACGCAGGTGTACCGTTTTGTGACGGAAGGATGGGAACCGGGCCGGTACCGGATCGTACACGACTGTGGTGTCGAGCGCGAGATCCTGATACGGGCATTGCCGGTTTCAACACCTGCCCCTGCTGCCTGCCTCACCGGTAATACCACTAACACGACGCCATGGATTACCATTGATCCTCCCGGCGACCAGTACGAATCCCGCTCGTTTACCCTTCAGGGAACGACAAACCTCCCGGCCGGGCAGGAACTGGACTGTGCGATCTTCTCTGTCCTGCCGGAGGATCCGGATAATGCTCTTGCCCGGGAGGCGTCGTTCACAACCCGGGTGGAGGAGGGGAGTTGCGGCACCAACACGTGGAGTGCATCGGGAGAGATCCAGACAACCGGGGAGTTTTTCTTCTGGATCTCCGATGCCGGGCGGAACACGACCGCTATCAAACGGTTCACGGTACTTTCCGTCTGAACCGTGATATCCAAAAAGTCAGTTGAACAGGTAATCCCTTATTTCCCCGGGCATCCCTGTTGTATGTGAACGTGCATGATCCTTCCTGTCTTCACTCTGGTTCTCGAACCCGCAAATCCCCTCCAGTTCTCCTTACCTGACTTCCGGTCGTGCCTGAACCGGCACCTGGCGGAGTACCAGGCTTCCGGGCAGGCGGGTCTTCCTGAATCGTGCATTCACCGGTACCCTGCCATCATGTGCAAGCAGGTAAGGAACGATCTTATGCTGATCGGTATCTGCCAGGGTGCACGATTTCTCATGACGCTGGCCGGAGAAAATGCAGAAATTATACCCGGCACAAATGGCTGCAGGATTGTTTCACGCGATGAGGCAATACGTGATGAGGAGTTCGGGACGTCCGGCGCGAGCTGCGAATATGAATTTCTGACTCCCTGGATTGCCCTGAACCAGCAGAATGCAAAAAAATTCTATGACCTGAAAGGCAAGCCCGCGCGCGACGCCTTCATGCAGAAGATCCTCACCACGCACCTGAACACGCTTGCAAAATCCCTTGACTATTCCCCTGGTGAACCGGTTACCTGCGTGCCCCACATCCGTTTCATACGGCAGCGGATCGATCGCGAGAACGTGATCGTATTCCTGGGAAAATTCCGGACAAACCTTCGCATTCCGGAGTATCTTGGGATTGGCCAGTCGGTTTCTCAGGGGTACGGGACGGTGCGGGCGGTTCTGGAAATACATGAAATGTCCCTGTGAACGCGGGCACATTCAAGGATTCTCTGTCTCCGCCCTCATAGATCCGTGAGGGAAAGGTCCTGCTTTTTTCTCCTTGCAGCAAATACTATTCTTATCCATGATCACCATCCGCCCGCTCCGGCCGGACGATATTTCCCGCATCAAGTCCTGGCCCCCCTATCCATTGGAATTTGCCATGCTCGATTACTCGCTCCGTGACGGTGGCTGGCTCGATCTCTATTACCCGGTTACCGGAACGGTTGTTTTTGTTGCTGAAGATGATCGCGATCTGGCCGGGTTCTCGATCCTGACCCGCGAACCCGATGGAACCGCGGAATTCCGGATCGCGCTCCACCCGCAACGGCTCGGGCATGGACTGGGAAAGACCATCGCCCGGCTCACCCTTGAACGCGGGTTCGCCGACCCGGCCCTGCATGCGATCCGGCTCATTGTCAGGAAGAATAATCCCCGGGCAGAACGATTGTACGAATCACTCGGGTTCCGCCCGGATGGCGAGTGCACAGAGATTGTTCACGGAGACCCCGTGGCATTCCGGCGGATGCTTATCGACCGGGCAACCTTTGAGGGAGCGGACACACCATGAGCGAAGCATTGCTGGTCATCGATGTCCAGAACGAATATTTCACCGGGAAAATACCGGTCACGTACCCGCACGGCAGCATCGTGAATATCCTGCAGGCAATGGACGCTGCACACGCGGCGCACGTGCCTGTTATTATTATCCAGCATGCGAACCGGGCGGCCGGTGCGGCAACGTTCGTGCCCGGAACCCCGTCATGGGACCTGCACCCGGAAGTACAGAAGCGCCCGTACGATCTCCTGATCGAAAAGACGTTCCCGGGAAGTTTTACCGGTACGCCTCTTGAGCGGTGGCTTGAGGAGCAGGGCATCCGCACCCTCACGATTGCCGGCTACATGACCCAGATGTGCTGCGACACGACCGCCCGGCAGGCATTCCACCGTGGGTATACGGTGAAGTTCCTGTCTGATGCGACCGGCACCCTTTCGATCACGAACAGTGCGGGTGTGATCAGCGGTGCCGATCTCCACAAGGCCATTCTGATCGCCCAGCAGATGCGGTTCTCGCAGGTCATGACAACGGAAGCGTGGATCCGGGCTCTCCCCATCTCCTACCAGTAACCGGCCCTGCCCGTGCTTCTTTTCCTGCCCGGACAACAAACCCGATAATCATCAACTGCCAATAAGTCACCGGATAGTTCCGCCATGTTCTGGGCATTTCTTTCCGGTATTGGTGCGTGTGCCGATGCTGCATACTATATCGTCAATAAAAAATTCTTGCAAACCGTGGAACCGGACCTGCTGGCGGCGTCCGGATTCCTCTTTACAGGAGTGTTTCTCCTGGCAATTGCGGTTGCCCGGGGTATTCCCCTGCTTGGCCCGGACTTCTTCATTGCCGTTGCGGCCACCTGTGCTATCAATGTTGCCGGTACCACGCTCGCGTTCCGTGCGCTGAAATCCACGGATATTTCCCTGGCCGTGCCGATGCTCTCGTTCACGCCGCTCTTCCTTGTCGTCACCGCGGCGCTGATGCTTCACGAGATTCCGTCCCTTATCGGGATTCTGGGGATCGTGATCATCGTTGCCGGATCGTATGTCCTCAACACATCTGCGGAACATACCCGGATTTTTGATCCCTTCCGGGACATGGTCTCGCACCCGGGCATTTTTGCTATGCTCGTGGTCTCGTTCCTGTACGCCATTGCCATCGGGTTTGACAAGATGGTGGTGCTGAACTCCGACACGGTCTTTGGATCCGGCGTGGTATTCTTTATCCTCGGGTCTGCGTTTCTTGCAATCTTTCTCCTGAAGCATCTCATCCGGAGAAACCCTTCGGAAACCCGTACCGGTGAATCCGGTTCTTTCGCCGGCTTCCCTGTCCACCAGTCACGCAGTCTCCTTACGGCAGGGATAGTAATCGCTCTGTTCCTGACCCTGGAATCCATTGTCATCAACACGGCATACCTCGACCAGATCGTTCCCTATGTCAGTGCCATCAAACGGATGAGTATCATCATCACGGTGCTGTATGGTGCCCTGGTCTTCCGGGAAGAAGAGATCCTGCGGCGGGTATCCGGGGCCGGCCTGATGGTATTTGGCGTGGTGTTGATCCTGCTCTTCCCGTGATCGTCAGAATCCGTCAATGAAGTACTTGAGGGATCACTCAAATGAACAGGGAAACATCCCGGAACATGGCGCTGTCGAAGACACCCCGGTTGGTGATGCGCAGGGACGGGATCACGGTAAGGGCAAGGAACGAGAGGTACATAAACGGATTCCTGATGCCACCCATACGGCCGGTTACTTCACTCAGATCGCTGAGCCTCCGGACAACATCCTCATAGGGAAGTGTTGACATAAGCCCGGCACAGTCGAGGGGCAGGACTGAACTATCCGGGCCGAGAATTGCGACCATGGCCCCCTGTGCCCCGATCACTTCACGTATCGCGTTCCGGATTGCATCATCGCTGGTGCCGACAGCAACAATATTGTGCGTATCGTGGGAGATGCTGCATGCGATGGCGCCATTACGGAATCCGAAGCCATGGACCAGGCCGACTCCCGCGGGAAGATCGCGGTACCGGCTGCAGACAACGACTTTGAGAATGTCCCGGTCAAGGTCCGGTATATCATCGGCATTGCAGTCGTACGTGAGGGATTCGGTTACGATCTGGCCGGGTACAAGGCCGATCACCCGCGCCATGCCATGGCCGGTGATCCGGATGGTCCCGGGGCCGGAGGGAGAACAGCGGATGGTGGGGGGAAACGCGGACTGTGGTGCCGGTGACGCAGCGGTTACTGCTGCACCCTTTACGAAAACCTCCCGGATTCCGAACTTCTCCGGGTCATCGATGATACAGAGATCCGCACGTCGCCCGGGGGCAAGTGCGCCCCGGTCTGCAAGACCGAACCGGTCAGCAGGGGACAGCGTTGCCATGCGGATGGCGAGTCCTGGGTCGAGCCCGCAGGCTATCGCTTTCCGGATGCACCGGTCGATATGCCCCTCATCCATGAGCAGGTCTGCGTGGCAGTCATCGGTGGCAAAACAACACCGTGAGACCGTTGCAGCGGTTACCAGGGGGATGAGCGCCTCGATATTCTGTTCTGCGGAACCTTCGCGGATATAGATATACATCCCTTTTTTGAGTTTCTCCTCTGCCTCTGCAAAAGTTGTACATTCATGATCGCTCTGGAGACCGGCGAGGATGTAGGCATTGAGGTTTTTTCCGGAAAGACCCGGGGCATGCCCGTCACGGATCGATGAGAGTGCGAGTTTCTCCGAAATAGCGCGATCTGCTGCAAGTATTCCGGGGACATTCATCATCTCGCCAAGTCCGAGGATGCCCTCTTTTCCCATGAACCGGTGCAGGTCTGCTGCTTCAAGCACAGCCCCGCCAACATCGGCCGGGGTTGACGGGACGCAGGACGGGAGCATGTACTGGATATCGATCGCCGCGTTCTGCCGTGCAGCCCGCATATATTCAATACCCTCCGCCCCGGCAACATTGGCGATCTCGTGAGGGTCCGCGATGACCGTTGTCGTCCCGTGCAGGGCGACGAGCCGGGCATATTCGGGAGGAGTGAGCAGGGAACTCTCGATATGGACATGGGCATCGATCAGTCCCGGGACGATATATAATCCTGAACAGTCCCGGGTCTTTTTTCCCTCATAGTCCCCGATTCCGAGGATAGTACCGTTTTTTATCGCAAGGGTACCCGTATCCCATGATCCGGTAAACACGTTGTAGAGAAATGCATCGTCAAGAACCAGATCTGCGGGTTTCATGCCGCAGGCGGCATCGATCATATCTTTTGAAAAAGGTTCCATGGCAATCATACCGTAATATCGCGGATCACGGCGGTCTTCCGATCGCCGTCTTTGAGGATATACACATAGAGTTTGTAATTACCGGGTGAAAGTCCCACAGGTACTGCAACCGTGTTCTCCCCCGTTAAAAGAGATGCCGGTGCACTGACCACGCCATACGGTTCCTGCGTCAGGCCGGTAATCCGGTAGATGGTCACCTGAACGTGGACATCCGCCGGATTTCCCGTATTGCTGATGTTCACGAGAACCGACCGGTTGTCGTACCACGTATCACCGATGCCGGTTGAAACGCAGCCGGCACAGAGAATAAGTACCATGAGTGCAGCGGTTCCGGCAAGTACGGCAGATGGGTGACCTGTCATTAACCAGATGTACCCGTGCTATCATAAAAATCCTGTCGGGTGTCTACCCGGCCCGGTCAAGTCAACATGGAATACCACCGGATACACGGGGAAAAAACCATATCACAAGAATGATAAAAAGTATAGTGTCATGCGAATCGTGTCAATTATGTATAAAAAAGCAAAATCTTTAGTGAATATTTAAAAAAATGCGTAATTGACATTCAAAAAAAATCCATATCTTATTATAGTATGGTATATTAAAATCACAATCAGGTGATATCATACCCGTCATTACTTTTTCCCACCACAAGGGTGGCACTGGCAAGACCACTTCCTGTCTTAACATTGCCGGTTTCTTAGTTAAGGCTGGGAAAAAGGTCCTTGTTGTAGATTGTGATCCGCAGGCAAACGCTACCGCCGGTCTGGGGTACAGTACCCAGTCAGCGGGCAGGAATATGTATGATGTGTTCCTGAGCGGCTTTGAGGAGTTTCCCGAGACAAAAATGTCGGATATCATCCGGAAAACCCCGTCGGGAATCGATCTCGCCCCGTCGCACCTGGATCTTGTTGGTGCCGATCCCTGCCTTTACCGCAGGGAAGGGCGTGCCGGCATCCTCAAGGCAGCGCTTGCTCCACTTAAGGATCAGTATGACTTCATCTTTGTGGATACACCCCCGAGCATGGGGCAGCTGGTAATCAATGGTCTCTTTGCGTCCGATCGCGTCATCGTTACCCTTGATTCCGGAACCTTTGCCCTAGACGGGGTGTCGACATTATCAACCATCTTTGGGGACATGAAAGAGGATCTGGGCAGGGAAATCCAGCCGGATATTGCCATCGTCACCCGGTGGGGTGAGGGTGGAGCCTCTTCTGTCTCCCCTAATGAGACTCCGGAGAAAAAGGATATCTTCCTGTATCTGCGGGATCTCTTTTACAAAACACCCGCGCCGACACCGGAGGAAATCCGGACGGCTGACGAACAGAAAGCCGAACACGAACGGTTGCTCTCGATGCTCGTTGAGATCAAGAGGCTGTTCCGGACGGTATATACCGTGCCGTACTCTCCCCTCATTTATGAAGCACAGAAACGGGGACTTCCGATCTCTCATTTTGCACCGGATAGTAGTGCAGGTGCGGCTTACAAGACCATAATGGACGACGTGATACAATGGAATTGAACGAGTTAGAGGCAATTCTTGCACGAGCGAATAAAGGCGATTTTTCAAAGAAGATCGATGAACGGAGTGTTGACCCCGAATTACGATCACTTGCACAGCAGATAAACCGTGCAATTGACAATCTTTCAGAAGCTGCGGATACCAAACGAAAATCCGATGTGATGATCCGGGACAATCCCCTGGCAATCGCAGTACTCCGGAAAGATAAGAGCCGGATCTCCATCAATAAACAATATGAGATCGCATGGCGGGGAACCAACGAAGAGTTGATGAAGAAGAAGCTCTACGACTTCGACATCACGGTTCTGTCCGGTGAGCATTTCTATGCCTGTTTCGAGACCAAGAAACTTGCCGTAACAGAAGCGATGGTCAAGTTCCCGGATGGCGTCAAGAGTTACCTCACGCTCTACGCGATCCCTATCCTTGATGATGCCGGCGAGATTGATGGTGCGTTCTACGTCTGGGTGGATTACACGGATCTCCACGAGAAGATGGATGCCGTAAAGGAGATGGAGCACCGCGTCGATACGATGATCCGGGACAACCCGCTTGCAATTGCCGTGCTTCGGAAGGACAAGAGCCGGATCTCGATCAACAAACAGTATGAGAAAGCATGGCGGGGAACCAATGAAGAGCTGATGAAGAAGAAGCTCTATGACTTCGACATCACGGTTCTGTCCGGCGAGCATTTCTATGCCTGTTTTGAGACCAGGAAACTTGCCGTAACAGAAGCGATGGTCAAGTTCCCGGATGGCGTCAGGAGTTACCTCACGCTCTACGCGATCCCGATTCTCGATAATGCCGGTGAGATTGATGGTGCGTTCTATGTCTGGGTGGATTACACGGATCTCCACGAGAAGATGGACGCTGTCAAGAAGATGGAATACCGCGTCGATACCATGATCCAGAGCAACCCGCTTGCGATTGCCGTGCTCCGGAAGGATAAGAGCCGGATCTCCATCAATAAGCAATATGAGATTGCATGGCGGGGAACCAACGAAGAGCTGATGAAGAAGAAGCTCTATGACTTCAATATCACCGTTCTTTCGGGGGAAGACTTCTATGCCTGTTTCACGACAAAACGCCTGGCAATTACCGAGGCGCTGGTCACGTTCCCTGACGGAGTGAAGAAATATCTCACCCTTAATGCGATCCCGATTCTTGATGAGGCCGGAGAGATCGACGGTGCATTCTATGTCTGGGTTGATTATACCGACGCTCACCTGAAGATGGAAGAGATCAAGCAGCTGATGGACAGTTCACAGAAGCAGTCCGAACTCCTTTCCCGGAGTGCGAGCGACCTGGGCAAATCCATGAACCTGATGGCACAGGGAGACCTCCGTGTGCATGCCGATGTCCATGAGGGAGATCCGCTGGGTGCACTCAAGACCGATTTCAATAAGGCCATTGATTCGATCCGGACGGTAATCCTCGAACTGGAGAAGGCAGTAGCCCAGATGGAAGCCACCATGAAGGATACGGGCCGGAGTACCGCCGAGATCACCAAGTCTACGGAACAGGTGGCCGTCCAGACCCAGAAGTCAGTTGAAGGCTCAAAGAACCAGCTCGACGGGATCGAGAAAGTCGGCAAGGAAGTATCGGATCTCTCGGCATCGATTGAGGAGATTGCCAGCACTACGCACACCCTGATGGAGCATTCCCAGAAGGCAGCGAAGGAAGGCAACCATGCTGCCGAACTCGGGAAGACCGCCACTACAAAGATGAAGATGGTGGAGCAGATCTCCGGGGAGAGTGTCACGGAGATCAATGCCCTGAACGATCGGATGAAGGAGATCTCCAATATCGTCAAGATGATTGCGGATATCTCCAGCCAGACCAACCTGCTTGCGCTGAATGCTGCCATTGAAGCGGCCCGGGCCGGTGAACACGGGCGCGGATTTGCGGTTGTTGCCGGTGAAGTGCGTAACCTTGCAGGAGAATCCAAGAGTGCAACAAACCAGATCGGGGAGCTCATTGGATCCATCCAGGACAACAGCAACAAGACCGCTGATGCCATCAAGAGCTCGTATCATGAGATCCAGTCGGGTATCGAGAGCGTAAACAAGACCATCGAGGCACTCAACCAGATCACCTCCGAATCAAATATTGTTGCGCAGGGTGTGACCGAGATCACCAAGGCCACTGAAGAGCAGGCCAACGCCACCACCCGGGTCATGGAAGGTATGGAGACCACCCGCACGATCACCCGTGAGAACCAGGAACGGATGGAAGACATGGCCGCACTCGCTGAAGAAACCAGCGCATCTACCGAAGAGATTGCCAGTGCGGCAGCGGAACTTACTTCAATGGCCGAAAGACTAAAGAAGTTAATGGGACAGTTCAAGCTGAGGTGAATCGTGGCGGCAACAGTTGATATCGTAGAATTCGAACTGGGTGGCGAGAGGTATGCCCTCGACATCCAGCTGGCGCGGGAGATCGTGGAGATGATCCCCATCACCCCGATTCCCCGCGCCCCTGCTTACATCTCCGGGGTCATCAACCTCCGTGGTGAGATTACCAATATTATGAATCTCAATACGCTGCTTGGCCTTCCGGACCAGGAGATCCGGAACAACCAGAAGATTATCGTCCTGGTTCCTGAAGCGGCCGGCGGGAGCAATATTGGTATCATTGTCGATGATGTGAGCAGTGTCATCCAGATCTCCGAGGCAGATGTGGATAAGATCGGCCAGGGCTTTTCATCCGAGTTCTCGTCATTTGTAAAAGGGATCATCAAGATGAAGGCTGAAGATCAGGATGAAACAAAAAAGAACCTCATTATCTGGATCGACATGGAGAAGGTCATAAAAGATCTCGTAGAGAAATAATCCTTCACGAATTTGTAGTTATCAGGTACTGGAAGGTACAGATGATTTTTCAAAATACGGGGGTGGCATTGATTTGACAGAACGACCAGGAAGAAAAGCCCTTTTCAGCGGAGCGGTAACCCCGCCATCGTCGCCGGAACCATCAGGATCAACAGAAGAGATTGCCGAGCATGTCCGCCAGCTGAATGAGGAGATCGCAGCAGGTCTCTCATCAGCCGTGGCTGGAAGAGAGGTAAACCCTCTGGATGCCGTGAAGTTCGGAACCGAATATGCCACGCTCATCGGTGCGGTGAATGCAGCCTTTGAAAAACTGAAGGCCGACCGGATCTCTCCGCTGCCACAACCTGCCGAATCGCCCATGCCCCGGGAAGTGTCCGAGCCAGCGGCACCTGCGGTGCCGGTGGCGGATTTCAGCAGAGAGTCAGCTCAGTATGAAGCGATCATCCGCGAACTGAGGAGCAGTCTTGAAACGATGGTTGACCGGAACCCCGTCCCGATGCTGGTCACCACGCCGTCATTTGTTATCACCGGGGCCAACGATGCGTATGTCCAGATGAGCGGCCTGCAAAAAGAGGAGTTGGTGAACACCAGCCTCTCCTCATTCCGGCTCAGTTCCCAGACCGGGGAGGGCGCAAAGATCGCACTCACAGAAAAACGCCGCTCGTTTGGCGAAGTTGTTGTTGAACTGCCCTCAGGTCTGCATGTTCTGGAACAGTACGCTCTTCCCATGATCGGGGATGATGGATCAGTTTCGTCCCTGCTCTTTGTCTACTGGGATGTGACTGCGCAGAAGAAAAAGAATGACGAGATTGAGCAGCTCCGTCACCGCTCCGAGACTATTGTCCAGCAGAACCCGATGCCAATCCTCCTTGTTGACAAGGCATTCAACATCCGTGTCGTGAACGAGGCCTATATCACGTTCAGCGGGATCAAGCGGAACGATCTCCTGAAGATGAACCTGCGCGATTTCAGGATCCTTGAACAGACCGGGGAAGGTCTGAAACGGGTGATCAGTGACCGGCAACGCTCCAAAGGGGAGGTGCTGGTGGAGTTCCCGTCAGGCATACGGAGGCTCCAGCAGTACGGTATTCCCATCCAGGATGCGGGCGGGAGTATTTCCAGTATCCTGATCGTGTACAATGATATCACGGAAGATCGCAGGAAACTCGATGAGATCAATGCAATGGTTGCGAGCCAGCAGAAGAGCCAGCAGGATCTCCAGAAGAAGATGGATGAGGTCGCCACCCTCAAACAGCGTTCCGATATCATCATCAAACAGAACCCGATGCCCATCATGCTGATGGATACCTCGTTTAAGATCTTCATGGTGAACGAGGCTTATATCCAGCTCTCGGGTATCCCGAAGGAACGGCTCATCGGCATGAGTGCCAAGGATTTCCATATCTCCAGCCAGAAAGGTGACGGCTTAAAGAAAGTCATCAATGAGAAGAAACGGTGTTTCGGTGAGGTTACCATCGAGTTCCCCTCAGGGATGCGGATCCTTGAACAATATGGTATCCCGATCCAGGACGCGAAAGGAGATCTCACGAGCATTCTTTGCGTGTATAATGATGTAACGCAGCAGCGCGGGCAGGAAGTAAAGATCCGGGAGATGATGGATGCGGCAAAATCCAATGCCGAGCTGCTCACGGTCAGTGCCGCGGAATTGCAGACAGCGCTCGCACAGATCGCAGCGGGGGACCTCACTTATCGCGTGAGCATTGACGAAGCCGATCCCCTCATCAGACTGAAGGTCGATTACAATTCTGCCGCAGAAGCGATCTACACGGTTTTAACCGGCCTTGTCGATGCCATCAGCCGGCTCGATGGTACAATCAAGGAAACCATCAAGAGTACAGAAGAGATCGCAAAAGCAACGGAGCAGGTTGCACTCTCAAGCCAGAAATCCGCGGACAATGCAAAAACGCAGATTGACAGCATCCAGAAGATCTCCAACGAGGTCTCCGAGATCTCCGCATCTATCGAACAGATCGCGAGCACGTCTCATGATGTCATGACCCATGCGGAACAGGCTTCCAAGGAGGGGGCGGACGCTGCCGGGATTGGCAAACTTGCGACCAGCAAGATGCAGATCGTGGAGAAGATCTCCAAGCAGAGCGTGGACGAGATTATTGCGCTCAATGATCAGATGCGCCAGATCTCAAAAATTGTTAATCTTATTGCGGATATCGCCAACCAGACCAACCTGCTGGCCCTCAATGCTGCGATCGAAGCGGCCCGGGCCGGCGAACACGGCCGGGGTTTTGCGGTTGTTGCCGGTGAAGTGAAGAACCTTGCCGGTGAATCCAAGAAGGCGAGCGGCCAGATCGAGACGCTCATCCGTTCCATCCAGGCGCAGAGCGAACAGACCTCGACGTCTATGAAGCAGTCGTTTGAGGAGATCAAGAGCGGTATCGACAGTGTGAACAAAACAGTTGACTCGCTCAACCGGATTGTATCGGAATCCACTATCGTATCAGCCGGTGTGGGAGAGATCACCAAGGCGACTGAAGACCAGGCCAAGGCTACCAACCAGCTGATGATGGGGGTAGAATCATTCAGTTCGCTGACCAAGGAGAACCAGCAGCGTATGGAGGAAATGGCAGCACTTGCTGAAGAGACGAGTTCTTCAACCGACGAGATTGCCTGTGCCTCCGAAGAACTTGCGGCAATGGCAGAGCGCTGCAGAACGGATATGAAAAAGTTCCGTCTCAACTGACGGGACTGTTTCAAATATCAGTAACCGGATTTAATAATCCGGGGGAAAATCACCCGGTCCGGATGATCACAGGTACCTATAAAAAAACAACAGACACGTCAACGGGGATTCTGATGGATGATTTTGATGCATTAAAACGGCATATCGAACAGACGCTGAAGATCCAGTGTAACAATTACAAGGAAGATTATATCAAGCGCCGGCTGCTCTCACGGATGCGGTCAACGAATTCCACCAATTATGAGGAGTACCTCCGGTACCTCAAGACAAATCCGGCGGAGTACGAGGCGCTCCGGAACGCCCTCACGATCAATGTCACGGAGTTCTTCCGCGACAACGATGTGTACGAGTGCCTGAGAAAGGATGTCCTGCCGGATCTCTTCTCAAAACGCAAGCGACTCCGGATCTGGTGTGCCGGCTGCTCAACCGGCGAGGAGCCGTACTCGATCGCCATGATTCTCCACGACTTCCTGATCCAGGACAAGACGCTTGCAGCCCAGATATTTGCAACCGATATTGACAAGGTGGTGCTGGCAAAGGCCCAGGAGGGCATCTATTCCCAGAAAGCGATGGTGAAGCTCTCCGAATCGCAGATCCACCGTCACTTCACCAAGCTTCCGGATGGCACCTACCAGGCAAAACCGCACTTAAAAGAGCTCATCCGTTTTAGGCCTCATGACCTGATGGGTGGCACGCCCATCTCGCGCTGGCTCGATCTCGTGACCTGCCGGAATGTCACGATCTACTTTACGGAAAACCAGAAAGATGATCTTGCACGGCTCTTCCATGATGCCCTGGTCACCGATGGGTACTACATCATGGGAAAGACAGAGTATCTCGGGAGACAGGTCGAAAACCTGTTTGTGCCCAGCAATTCTGTGCATAAAATATTCATGAAAAAGGAATAATTCTCCTTTCCCTGAAGGGGAAGATCATAATTTTCTCTCTTGAGTCTCTTCACCGGGAGCAGCGCGCTGGAAATCCTTGGTGAGGTTCCGCTGGAGTTCCTGTCGTGCGGTATGGGCTTTGAGCTGGTTCATGACCGTGACGAGATTTATCCCGATAATGATAAGAACCAGAAAAAGGCTCACCCAGAGCATGATGCCTTGTGAAGAGAGGAACGCTGCCCAGAGCAGGACGACAAATGAGATAAGGTAGAATATTACCCATGTGCGAAGCCCTGGCACTTCCATACCCATCAATTTTCACGAGAGAGGATAATAATGTATCCGGCCCTGAACAGCGGGATTACCGGGCAGGTCTGGATTTGCTCCTGAATGGTGTGATATTTGCCCGTTTGCGGATGTTTTCCTGTTTTTTATAAAAAGAAGATATCGATAAAAAGACCGGTAAACTGCTTGCGGAAGTATAACGTCATGTTTTTTTACGCTTACTCCCAGTACTACATGTGGAAAAAGGAGATCTTCTTACCCTGGTTGTCGGCGTGGTCCTGGTACTCGTGATAGCTGTTGTGGCAAACCCGCATTACCTGTCGGGTCTTTCTCTTGCACCGGGAACCCCGTCACCGGCACCCGTGGTTACCACAGTCTCTACCGTCACCGTGACGCCGATTATTCCCCCGACGCCGGTTCCTACGGTTACTCCAACACCGGAAGCAACCATCGCACCGCCCTACCGGATCTTTTATAACAGCAGCCCGTTCACCTACCCCCGGTTCAAGATGCCGGACAATATGAGGACTTTTGGCGCCGGTGACCTTGCACTCCGAAGCAGGGAAATGGTGACCTTTGCATTTATCAATGAGACGCGGGGTGGTCTGACCCAGAAGTTCCGTGTTCCGTATCCGGTCTGGGTGCTCAATACCACGGTTATTGCAAACCGTACTCCCCAGTACGGGAATTTCCAGATGGTCCTGTGTTATGCAAATAATGGGACGGTCATTGACGGGGAGGAGATCCTGAACCGGGGAAGCATGTACCGGGTTGTTGAAACATCCGGAGCGGAAGTATATATGATCATTACAACCGCATATATCGACAGTTACCAGATCGATCTGGAGACCCCCCGGGATTATTACAGCCGGTATAAAACAGGATAGTTGCGGATCCGAGCGTGTGACCCGGATTTTCCCCCGTTTTTCAGGTCAGAGTTTTTCAACGGTGACGCGGACGCGATCGCCGCCTTTCAGGATATGTCCCTTGGGGATGTCGATGTTAAACCAGAGTGCCCCGGGGTCATCCTGTGTCGGGTCCTGCGACATCAGGCAGTCTTTCTGCTCGTTGATATTTGCAACGAATTCTACTTCTGATTCGAATTCAAGAACTTTCGTCATGATAAAAAGGGAATAAATGAGATTTGATCAGATGGCACGCGTGGTGACCATCCAGGTAGTGCTGTTGGAATAACTCCACCGGATGATATCCATCTCCTTACAGATTTCAGAAAGGATGGCCATGTTCGTTCCTACCTCTTTTGGCGAGAGGCCAAGGTCTTTGGCAATGTATTTTGATTTGAAGTAGTGTTTGCCTTTGGTAAGGCCTGAACTGAGATAGGAGACGATCTTGTGCTGGGTCTCGTTGTACGTCTCACGTAGTTTTTTGGTTGTTGACATGTTATGCCTCAGCATTAAAAACACATATGAATTAATTCCTATATATAAGTATCTATTTCGGTTAGGATAAATTCGGTCTTGTTTTTTTTACCCGGTCGAAATTTCAACCAGAAAGACTATATTCTGCCCGCCGGGTGCTGCGATTTATTCTGGGCGAAATGCGGGTATTTTTTCCAATTCCGGGGAAGAATCTGTTGAATTCTTAAAAAAAAGGGGATCAACCCTGCTGCTGGGTGGATGCATCGGCGATCTTGCTGATGAGAGCTTCAAGCACGACATCACGCATGCCCTCCACGAATTTTATACTGCCCACGACCAGGTGTCCGCCACCGCTGATCCCGCCGCCCGGGAGTTCGACGCGGAGTTCACGAACCATCTTCGGGATATTCATGAGCACACCCCGTGAGCGGAGCACGGCAAAATCCGGGCCAAATCCGATGGTGACCACCGGTTTTCCTGCATTCTGCCGGCAGAGCCGGTCATGTACTTCCCCGCTGGTCTTCCCGGGCGGGGGGAACGTGAACTTGTGGGCATGAATCTCAACATCGAGAAGGAAGAGATGCGCATCATTGGAAAGCACGCGGGAGACCACGTGGGGCATGGAGGCGCTCATCTGGTCCTCGATCATCGTGTTTGCTCCCTCAACAAGGAGGGCGATCAGTTTCTTGTGGCGCTCGGTATTGCCGGTGATATTCAGGATGTCCTTGATGATCTCGCGGCCGTCATTGAACCGGAGCCAGAACTGTTCGTAGTCCAGGGCCAGTGCGATGTCCTTGCAATCCTGTTCCGAGTACTGGTCTTTGATGAGGTTGAGGAAGAGTGCCCGTTCGGGGGCTTCGCTCCGGTCCCCGAAACCGGCAATCGCCGGCAGGTGGCGGATAAGGGATTCGACCTTCGGGTTGATCAGCCGGGCCACTTCCGTTCCCAGCATGCCGGCCGTGATCCCGAAATCGCCGCCAACATGGTAGGGGTTGACGTGGGCGAGCAGGTACTTGTCGATCGTTGCATCCGGGTGGTGGTGGTCGACAACTATGAACGGGATATCGTATACGCTTGCGATCTTGTAGGATGGCTCGTCCTCTTCGGTTGACCCGTTATCGGTCAGGAGAACAAGGGGCATCTTCTGCCCGAACCGGACATGGTCCTTCAAGGAGAAGTCAAGGTCGCGGGTGATATCCTCGATCTCGTAGAACGGTGCTTTTGAGGGAGCACGCTTGAAGAGGAAGTAATCGGCATCGAAGTCCCCGCCGGACTCCCGGATCAGGGAGACAACGGCCTGCTCGATCGCAACCGCGGAGCAGATGCCGTCAGCATCCGCATGGTGGCGGAGGATGATGGGCTGGGAGGTGAAGACCGCCTTACGGATGATCTTTGCCACCTTCTTCATCTCGGGGCGGAGTTTCTCCATGACCTCGCTCTTCACAAGGAGGGGAATATCTTCCGGCTCAGAGCGGGCATCGAGGGCTTTCTCGATCCTGTCCCTGACAGCAGCTGAGTCATCGCCATTCAGGACGGATATTGAGTCTACCTCGATTTGTAACTGGTTGTTCCGCCGCATCACTTCGCCAACAACCTGGACGATGTTCTCCAGCTCGACTTCCGGGAATGCCCGGACGCCGGCCTCCACGAAGGCTGCCGCATTCTGGGTCCCGGTCTCATCGACAATGGTGAAGATGGTCGGGCCGCTGGTCTGCTTGATCTGGGCAACTTCGCCTTCAATGGCAACGGTCTTCCCGATCTTGGAGGCCAGGTCGGCTATCCGGACGGTTGTTGATTTCCGATCAAGGTTCTGCACCTGGTAGACCTGGATCTGGATCTCCTCGAGATCGATATTGCCGTTCGGCCGTATCTGCCGGACGCGGACAAGGATGGAGTCGCGTTCATTGTGTTCGGCTTTGATGTTGCTCTTGTGCACAAGACCCTTGATCCGGTCGTTGAGCTGCACGAACATGCCGAAATTGGCAAACCCCTGGACTTTTCCCTGGTATACGTTTCCTTCCTCGATGTCGGCAAGGTCACAGCCATTGCCGAGCCTGTACACGAGGACATCGTCAGAATTGGTATCGCTCATAGTTTCCTCTCACCACACACAGCGTACGGACATATTGTTGCGATATGGTATGGTATCGTCAACGCTCCGCGGACATGAATGATTTATATGATCATCATGGGTGCGAGGGGGTTTAATTTACTTGTTATCTGCAAAAAAGAGAAGGGTAAAAAGCGGGCGGTCAGTCCCGGAACGGGATCTCGATCATGTCCAGATCGTTCGGGATAACGATCTTTCCGGAGTATTTGCCCTGTGCATCATGCATATGCGCCTGGCTGTCCGTGTAGCGGGAGCTGGTGTGGACAAGGACGAGTGTCTTTGCATTGAGGGCCGTTGCTGCCTCCCCGGCCTGCGCAGCCGTGGCATGATAGAATTCCGCTGCCCGGGCCACTTCAGACTCGTCATACGTGGCGTCATGGATCAGGAGATCGGCATCGTGAGCAATATCCATAATTGCCGGGTGGATGGCCCGGGTATCCCCGGTATAGACGATCTTCCGACCCGGACGGGCAGATCCCATGACCTGCTCCGGCCGGACTTCAGCGACCACATCGCCGTTTTTGACGGTAACTGCTTCTCCCCGCTGGAGTCTCCCGAAGAGCGGGCCGGGTGGCACGCCAAGGGCTATGGCCTGTTCCCGGTTGAACCTGCCCGGGCGGGGATCTTCTTCCAGCACATACCCGAGGGCCGGGAGGCCGTGTTTCACGCCAAAGGCCGTGACGGTATATCCTTCGAACCGGGCCCATGATCCGGGTCCCAGTTCAACGGAATCCATGGGGAACTTGAGGTTGAACCGTGCCACGTGGCGGAGCGTCTTGACAAACTCGTGCACCCATTCCGGACCGTAAATGGTAAGGGGTTCTGTCCGGCCATTGAACGACATGGTCTGCACAAGGCCGAAGATGCCGAGGAAATGATCGGCGTGCCAGTGGGAGACGAAGATGGCATTGATGGTGAACCCGCACCGCGCCCGCATCATCTGCTGCTGGGCGCCCTCGCCGCAGTCAAAGAGCAGGGTGTCCGAACCCCGCCGCACCATGATGCAGGGAGGATTGCGGGTCGGCGTGGGAAGCGCCCCGGCAGTGCCGAGGAAATAGACATGCATGGTCTCGCCGCTCATATCAGATGCCCCCCTGGTTTGCCACTCACCGTTCGTGTCACAGGAAATACCTCCGGAACACGGCAAGGCTCTTCTTTGCCTCCTCAACCGATCGACCTTCAACAACAATACGACGGTCTTTATACCGTGAGGAGATCTCTTTGCCAACCTTCTCCCAGGGTATCGTGCCTTCGCCGAGTGCAAGGTGTTCGTCCGACATGCCGTGGTTGTCGTGGATATGGATGTGGCTGGCTTTGTCAACATACCGGAGGAAATCGTTGACATGCCCGGTGGTGTTCGCGTGCCCGAAGTCGAAGGTCATCCCGGTGCCTTCGATGCCTTCGGTCATGCCCATCAGCTCTTCAGGGGCCCGGCAGAGGAATTCCTTGAAACTGATCATGTTCTCGAGGCAGGCCAGCACGCCGTGTTCGGTGGCGCACCTGCCGATCTGGCGAAGCGCCTCTTTCTGGAGTGCCCAGACCTTCTCCGGCATCATCTTGCCAACGGGCGAGATGTAGCCCGGGTGGATGGTGACCCGGTCGGTCAGCGGAGCAGCGTGTTCAATACAACTGCAGATCTGGCGGATCGATTCCCTCCATATGGGATCGTTGAGGGTGGCAAGGTTCAGATCCCCGTAGGGTGCATGAACCGAGGCACCAAGGTTTGTGGTTGCCAGTACATCCTGCACCTTCCGGAAACAATCCTTGTTCTCCAGCCGGTAATTGCCGTCGCTGACGATCTCCCAGCCGGTATACCCGGCCTCTTCGATACCGTACACCCATGCGATATCGTCCCAGACCTTGGCCGATGAGGAGAAATAAACGGAGAAACTCATGAGTCCCCCCGCAACCGGAGCAGGAGATGCTGGACAGCGTCAGAAAATTCCGCCAGCGTCCCCTCGTTCTCAAGGTGAACGTCTGCTTCTTTGAGGGCATTGCCAAGACCCCAGCCCAGTTCCCTCGTATCCCGGTTGTGCAGGGCATCGGCGGTGGTGAAATCATCCGACCGTGCGCGTGCGGCGATCCGTGCAAGCCGTTTCTCAAATGAGGACTCGATGCTGATCAGGGTGAAGCCGGGGAAGTTTTTCCGGAAGAGCGCAACTTCCGTATCCCCCCGTATGCCGTCCACGAGAACAAGGGGGGTGGATTGTTTCTGGATCTCGGGAATACAGAGCCGGGCGATTGCATCCATGCCCCGCTCGGCCCGGAGCCGGTTGGCCGTTGCCCCGAAGTTCGCATCATTGGGTATAAGCCCTGCATCCTGTACGGCTCTCCGTATCATGTCGCCCATGACAATGACAGGAATACCCGTTTCCTGTGCTATCCGGGAGAATTCACCTTTTCCGCTTGCGGGCATCCCGACGACGCCAATCACTCTCATAGGATATTTCACCAATCTCCCGTGTCCGAATCCGCACTGTCCTCCCCAGGTCATCGGCAATGGTTTTGAGCTCTGCCAGAGTCAGGGGAGGATGGTTCTCCTGAAGATTTCGTTGTTTACAGATATATTCCCCATTGGTCATATCTGGTGCAGTCTCGCGCATCCGGATGATCTTGTGCTCGCCCTGTTGGAGGACGAGCGGGGTGGTCCCGATCTCCGAAGAGATCTTCCCGATATAGTCCGCGTTCTCGTAAAATGCCGTGATGACAATCTCCAGTTCAGAGAGAATATCGTCCCGCGATGCTTTTTTGCAGATGCCAATCGACTGTTTGAGGTTCTTCTCATAGTTCGCAACAGGGAGCGTACGGTATCCGCCCTGTATGCCGGAGAACCCCTCCCATCGCGTCTTATAATCAATGGCGATCCGGTCCACCAGGCGCTCCTGGATGAGACTGTCCAGCGTGTCCGGGAAGAGGCCGTTGGTCTGGATCGCGACTTTCATGTCTAGTGTTCTCGCATACCGGGCGAGTGCGATGACAGCATCGCGCTGGAGCGTGGGTTCCCCCCCGGAGATCACGATGCCGCTGACAAAGGGGGCCGATGAGGCGATCATCTCCGTCACCTCATCGAGGTCGCGATAATCCTCTCCTGTCTGGATGGCCTCGTTCTGGCAGTAGGAGCACCGCAGGGGGCATCCCCGCAAAAAGATCGTGCAGACGGCACGTCCCCGCCAGTCTATTGTTGAAAGGGGAACAAAGCCGCCGAAATTGATCCTGATACGATCACCGTACCCGATTATTTATTATCGTGGTTATTTGAGGGTATTGAGATCCAAACAGAAACCGGTTGCAGGATTCCGAAATAAATCGCGATGCAATCCAAAAATGTGCGTGGTAAAAAAGAGATGTTAATCAGAACTTGAAGTGGCGGTTGACGATCTTGATTGCGCAATAATCGCCGCACATCGTGCACCCGTCAGTATCGGCAGGCATGCGCTCGTCGCGGATCTTCTTTGCCCGGGCAGGGTTCATGGCAACCGCGAACTGGCGTCCCCAGTCAAGGTCGCGGCGTGCGTGTCCCATCTCGAGGTCGGCTGCACGGGTCTTCTTCAGCTTGATCATGTCGCCGACATGCGCTGCGATACGGGAACTCATGACGCCTTCGTATACCTCTTCCGGTGTTGGCAGGGCAAGGTGTTCGGCAGGGGTGACGTAGCAGATGAAGTCCGCACCCAGCGAGGAGGAGATGGCAGCGCCGATGGCGGCAACCCGGTCGTCGTAACCCGGGGCGATATCGGTCACAATGGGGCCGAGCATGTAGAACGGCTTGTTGTTGGTGACCTTCTTCATCAGCTGGACGTTGGTTGCGATCTCGTCGATCGGCACGTGGCCCGGGCCTTCGACAATCACCTGGACGTTCTGCTCGTGCGCCTTGTCTGCGAGTTCTGCGTTGATGAGCAGTTCCTGGATCCCGGCCCGGTCGGTGGCGTCGTGGATTGCGCCGGCCCGCATGCCGTTGCCCATCGAGAGGGTGACCTCGTGCTCCTTCATGATCTCAAGGAGATAGTCGAACTCGGCGTAGAGCGGGTTCTCCTTCTCGTTGTGGAGCATCCACGCGGTCATGAACGCCCCTCCCCGGGAGACAAGCCCTGCATGGCGCCCCTGGTTCTTCAGGCGCTTGACCGTCTCCCAGTTGATGCCGGTGTGGATGGCCATGAAGTTGGTGCCGAGTTTTGCCTGTTCTGCCGTGATGCGGAAGAGGTCATCCTCTTTCATGTTCACGACAGCGCCGTCTTTCTGTGCCGCTTCAATGAATGCCTGGTACAGGGGAACGCAGCCGACACTGAGCGTGGTATTTGCTATGATCTGCCGGCGGATCTCCTGGAAGTCCCCGCCCGTTGAGAGTTCCATGAGGGTGTCTGCACCGGCGAGTTCTGCCTGCCGCGCCTTCTCGATCTCCTGGGGGATATCGACGATATCAGTGGAAGTCCCGATAGAGGCATTCACCTTGGTGCGGAGCCCTTCGCCGATACCGCAGATCTTCACCTTGCGATAGGGGGAGACCGGGATAACGATATGCCCTTCGGCAACGCTGCGCCGGACGAAGTCTTCGGTGACTCCTTCCTGCTTTGCAACGATCTTCATCTCTTCAGTGACGATGCCGCGCTTGGCATCTGCGACAATACTCATACTATACTGGTTTCGGTAAAGACCAGATAAAGGCTCGGTTTTTCAATTCTGGACTAAATCTGGCTTGTTAAGTGGACAAGTAAAGTTGAATTGGAATAACGCAGATTATTTTGTTCTGTAAATCTCTCTTAGCCACATGGCAATCTTCCCGCCACTCCCTTTCTTTTTGTAGAAACGGTCTTTGCATCTCTCGGAATGTTTATATATAATATTGCACTAACTAATGGTAAACCTTGAACAAACGAGGTGTTTTACGATGACAGAAGTGAATTATTTCGAAGTTACGGTAAAGGAAGCAGCGCATGATGATACCGGCCGGGGTATTGCGCGGCTCAGTATCGAGGTGATGAAGAAACTCGGGCTGGTTTCCGGTGATGTGATCGAGATCCAGGGCAAGAAGAAGGCCGCAGCAATCGTCTGGCCGGGATTTGCCCAGGATACCGGGTTTGCATTGCTCCGTATTGACGGGAACATTCGCGGGAACGCCGGTACCGGCATTGACGAGAAGGTCCGGATCTGCAAATCCGAGGCAGAGTACGCAAAGAAGATCGTTGTCCAGCCCACCCAGCCGATACGTCTTGTGGGAGGTGAGCAATACCTCTCGCGGGTATTGCGCGGGCGGCCGGTGATCGAAGGCCAGGCTGTCCGCGTTGACGTGATCGGGAATTCCATTACCCTCATCATCACCAAAGTTGCCCCCAAGGGCATGGTCATTGTTACTGATGACACCGAGATCGAGCTCAAGGAAGAGGCCTACAAACCCGAAGAGGGCAAACAGGAGATGTCCGATATCCACTACGAGGATATCGGGGGTCTTGGCCGCGAACTCCAGCTCGTGCGTGAGATGATCGAGCTCCCGCTCCGTCACCCGGAGATCTTCGAACGCCTGGGCATCCAGCCGCCCAAGGGCGTACTGCTCTACGGTCCCCCGGGTACCGGAAAAACCCTGATTGCAAAAGCCGTGGCAAACGAGGTGGACGCCCACTTCATCACCCTCTCCGGCCCGGAGATCATGAGCAAGTACTATGGCGAGAGCGAGAAAGGGCTCCGCGAGAAATTTGAGGAAGCAGAGCAGAACGCGCCTTCCATCATCTTCATCGATGAGATCGATGCGATCGCGCCGAAGCGTGCAGAAGTACAGGGAGAAGTTGAACGGCGCGTTGTCGCCCAGCTGCTGGCACTCATGGACGGCCTGAAAGGCCGGGGCCAGGTCATTGTCATAGCGGCAACCAACCTCCCGGACTCCATTGACCCGGCCCTCCGGCGCGGCGGCCGGTTCGATCGGGAGATCGAGATCGGTATCCCGGACAAGAAAGGCCGGCTGGAGATCTTCCAGGTGCACACCCGTGGTGTCCCGCTTGCAGACGATGTGAAGATCGACGAATTCGCCAATGTCACCCACGGCTTTGTCGGCGCGGATATCGCCCTTCTCGTGAAAGAGGCGGCAATGCATGCGCTGAGGAAGGTGATCCCGCAGATCAAGATCGACGAGGATATCCCCAACGAAGTGCTCGATGCGCTGAGGGTGACGAACGAGGACTTTTCCGAGGCCCGCAAACACGTGGAGCCCTCCGCAATGCGCGAGGTTCTGGTGGAGGTGCCTGATGTCACCTGGAATCATGTTGGCGGGCTTGAGGAGGTAAAACAGGAATTAAAAGAGGCCGTGGAATGGCCGCTCAAGTACCCGGATGTCTTCGACAGATTACACGCAAAGGCCCCGAAAGGAATCCTGATGTTCGGTCCGCCCGGGACCGGCAAGACCCTGCTCGCCAAGGCCGTGGCCAATGAGAGCGAGTGCAACTTCATCTCGGTGAAAGGTCCTGAACTGCTCTCAAAGTGGGTAGGTGAATCTGAAAAGGGGGTACGGGAGATCTTCAGGAAGGCCCGGCAGGCATCCCCGTCGATCATCTTCTTCGACGAGGTCGATGCGCTGGTGCCCAAGCGCGGGAGCTACCAGGGCTCCTCGCATGTCACCGAGAGCGTGGTCTCCCAGATCCTGACCGAACTGGACGGTATGGAGGAACTGAAAAATGTCACCATTATCGCGGCCACCAACCGGCCGGATATGCTGGACGATGCCCTGCTCCGCCCGGGCCGGCTCGAACGCCACATCTACGTCCCCGCCCCGGATGAGGAGAGCCGGAAGAAGATCTTCGAGGTGTACCTCGGCGGCGAGACGGGCAGCATCCTTGCAAAGGATGTGGATATCGGTGCACTGGTGGCCCAGACGGAAGGCTATGTCGGGGCCGACATCGAGGCGCTTGTCCGCGAGGCTAAGATGGCGTCTATGCGCGACTTCATCATACAGATGGGCGGGAGGACCGAGCAGGAACGCAAGGATGCGATAAAGAACGTGATGCTGACAAAAGCTCATTTCGATGCAGCAATCCTCCGGGTGAAGGGATCCCTTGACAGGGATGCAATAGAGATGTCCGAGCGGCAGGCATGGGCAATGCTCTACAACCAGGACCAGCGTGCCATCCTGGAGAAGGCAGTCGTGCTGATCCGCCAGGCCGGCATGGCCCATAAGAAATCTGATGACAAGCAGATCGGGGAATTGCATAATGCCGTCTATGCACGGAAGAAGGATCTTGCGGCAATTGCGAAAATGACCGAGTCGCTTGAGAAGAACCTGGAGAAAGCATAGAACAACCAACGAGGTTAAAACGAGGTGAGAGATATGAACGGAGATCCAATGGATATGTTCGAAGAGATGGATGAGATGTTCGCCCGGCTCTTCGCTCGTATGAATCAGGAATTTATGACCGGTAACCCGGAGGTATATGAGTACCGGATCGTTATCAGCAATGACAGAGCCCCCGGAAGGATGCAGGAGATCCCTGCCCCCGCATCACGGGCAGCCAGCGAACCATTTGCCGAGATCCACCGGATTGGCAATGAGACCAAGGTGATCACCGAGCTCCCCGGTGTAACCGATGAGATGATCCGGCTTGATGTGAAGGGGAGCACACTGATCATTGATGCCGGGGATGCGGAGCATCATTATCACACGACCGCAGACCTGCCCCCGGTTGATGCGGCATCGATGCAGAAGTCGTTCAGGAACGGGGTCCTGGAAGTGAGCTTCCGGAACCTGCCCGATGCAGCGTCTGTCCCGGAGCCCGGGAAGAACTAACCTTTTTTTTGGTGATTGTGTAACATCCACCAAAAGTGCGATAAACCTGAAATAAAATTTTCATTGCCGCTCTTAGGGGCCCCGGCAAGAATCTGCCCCCGCTGATCGGGCATCCCCCGGTTGCGCGTATTACCTGTACCTGTATGTACACCCAATTAAGGTAATGCCGAGGCATCGCACTGCGCCCCGTCCCCCTCGGGGGACTGGCGGCGCAAGAGTGGGGATATATTTTTTGTGTTCTCCGGAACACAAATCAAAAAAACTGAATTGGCTCAATACTGACCTGGGTTAGTGGTGGACTTTACTCACTCACCTTTTTTTAATCCTGCCTGCAGCGGGTTGCAGCCGGATTGCACATCACCTGCCCGGAAAAATCAATCGCGATGAAATGGGAGTTTGCGAGATGATAGCAGGTTAATTGACCTGCAATTTTTTCATCTCTCCCTAGTGAGTCCATGGGATGATCCCCCGGACCCTGCATAAAAAATCCTTGCGGGGTATGAGGGGGAGATGAAATTTTTCTCATCATGGGAACCTCATCGCGGATATTACCGGGTACACTTCTGGTTGTCCGAATGCCATTGCGTGGGATAATAATCCTGATAAACCCCGCCATCAAAAGACTACACACATCGGGGTGTCCGGCAGGACTTCCCGGGTTGCATGCCCGATTGTGGCAGAGGAAGGCGGTACCACATGAAACTCAAAGAATTCCTTGAGAGCACGGGAACAGAGAAGAACCTCGCGGAACTGATCCTCTTTCTTGGCAGGCAGGCACCCGCCATCAGGAAGGGATTTCTCTCAACCGGTGTGAAGCCAGCAGAGAAGGATAAGACGCGGAACGCGTATGGCGAGGAGCAGATGCCCCTTGACAAGTACGCGGACTCGGTCTTTGTCGAGGGAATACGATCCTCCCGCCTTGCCCGGTACGTTGCCACGGAAGAGCAGGAGAAGGTTGTCGAAGTCGAGAACCCGAAAGCCCAGTTCGGCGTTGTCATCGACCCGATTGACGGATCCTCGCTTATCGATGTGAACCTCTGTGTCGGGACCATTATCGGTATCTATCCCGGG
This sequence comes from Methanoregula sp., assembly GCF_028679125.1. Lineage (GTDB taxonomy): Archaea > Halobacteriota > Methanomicrobia > Methanomicrobiales > Methanospirillaceae > Methanoregula. Next base: position 77,841 of record NZ_JAJRCG010000009.1, read on the forward strand.
CATGTCCTTGCAAAGGGGTCGACCCTGGTTGCTGCCATGTACCTGCTCTACGGGCCGGTCACGACCCTCACCGTCACCACCGGCAAGGGTGTCCACGAGTTTGTCATGGACGAGTCCGGTGAATATCTCCTGCGGCAGCGGGACCTGAAGATTCCCGAGGGGAAGGTCTTCGCGCCCGGCGCCCTCCGGAAGGACTACCTCCCCGCCCATGCCCGGTGGATCGCGCAGCTTGAGCAGGAAGGCTACAAGCTCCGGTTCAGCGGCTGCTTTGTTGCCGATGTCCACCAGATCCTCCACAAGGGCGGTGCCTTCACCTATCCCGGGGTGAAGGGAAAAGAGAAGGGAAAACTGCGTCTCCTCTACGAGGCCAACCCGATGGGGAAGATCATCCACGAAGCCGGTGGTGCGGTGAGCAACGGGAAGACGGATATTCTCGGCATTGCGCCCAAGGCCATCGACGATGTCACCCCGATTTATATCGGTGGCAAAAAGGAGATTGCGCTGATTGAAAAATTTATGCATGAAGGATGAATACACTGGAGTGATGCAGTATGGCAAAAACTGATTTTAGTCCTCTCCCCGGTTCGACTATCCTTTCGGCGGTCTCCGGTCATAAGGCGATCGTTATGGCGGCAAATATCCGGATCGCCTCGGTAGCGCAGGGTATCTTCAGGGCAGCAAAGGATACCGACTCGGCAGTCTTCATGGAACTGGCCCGGTCCGAGTGCGACCTCAAGGGAGGGTATACGGGGTTCACCCCGCAGGCATTCTCAAAACGGATGAGCGAGGATGCAAAGGCAGTCGGGTTCGATATCTGGGCCCTCCACGCGGATCACATCACCGTCAAGAAGGGCGATGCTGCGGAGATCGAAGGAACGAAGCAGCTGATCGATGCGCAGATCGCGGCCGGCTATACCTCGTTTGCGATCGATGCCTCCCATCTCTTCAATTTCGAAGGAAAGAATGTCCGGGAGGAACTCGACCCGAATATCCGGGTCACCACGGACCTTGCCCGCCATATCAAGAGCAGGATGAACGGGAAGGCATTCGGTCTTGAGGTGGAAGTCGGGGAGATCGGCAGGAAGGACGGGACCGGGCTTGTCCTCACCAAACCCGAGGAAGCGGTCGCGTTCATCAGGGCGCTCAACGAGGCCGATGTCTTTCCCAACGTTCTTGCCATAGCAAACGGCAGCACCCACGGGCACACCTACGATGCCCTCGGGAATGTTGTCGAACAGCTCTCCATCGACATCCCCCAGACAAAAGCGATCGCAAAGGCCCTGCGGGACAACAAGCTCCATGTCGGTATTGCCCAGCATGGGATCACCGGGACCCCCCGCGACCTGATCAACCTCCATTTCCCGAAAGGCGACATCATCAAGGGTAATGTTGGCACGTTCTGGCAGGATGTGGTGTTCAGCACCCTGAAAGTGTATGAACCCGCGCTCTACAAGAATATCCAGGAATGGACGCTGGAAAAGTACAAGCCCCTGAACGTTGGGAAATCGGACCGCCAGGTGTTTGACGGCAACTGCAAGATGGCGATTAAGGAGTTCTTCAAGGATCTCTATTCCCTTGATGAAGCGACCGAGCATGCCATCCGGTCCATGGCCTATGCCGAGAGCCTTGTCTTCTTCCGCGCGTTCGGTGCATATGGTTCAGCATCGCTGGTAAGGAAATCCCTGCACAAATAATCCCGCATTTTTTTAGCAGGGGGCTCCCCTCTTCTATAACCAAAGCAGGGGGGTCTCCCGGATACCCCCCCACCCCCTTGCAGGAAAACCCGGGCGATCATCTATTCCCATTCTCCGTTTTCTGACGGAAGACCCGTTTTACCGGCCCGGCACTGCACGGTTTTCTCTGCTGCAACCGGCCCTGCATGGGGGGGTATGATCGCGTTTGAAACCAAGCGGGAGGGGGGGTCTCCCGCTCCGGAAAAATAACCGGCGGGGGGGTATGCCGGATACCCCCCTCCTCAAAAATGGGATGTACGCATTATTGCACACGTGATTGTTAACGATTCTCCATGGCCGTTCAGACGGAGCTGTCTGTCTGCGAACCTACCCAAAAATGATCCCGGGGGGTCTCTTCGGGCCGGAGGGGGGGAGGGGTCTCCCGGACACCCCCCCACCCCCATGCAGGGGGGGTTGACGCGATTTAAAAAAAAGAAGGTGGGGGGGTATGGGAGAGACCCCCCCACGATTTCAGGATCCACCTGTTCCTCATCTCAATCTGTTTTGGGAACGGGGACCTTTGAAACCGTTGCAGTGAAGATTAAAAAACCGGTACTGCCGTTCCCGCAATTTTTTAGTATAGGGAAGCGATCTCACTACTGTGAAGTCTTATGCCGAAAACCACGATCTCGGTTATCAAGGCTGATGTCGGGAGTTACCCGGGACACTCCCGCATCCACCCCAGACTCCTGGAGAACGCCCAGAAGATGCTCAAAGAGGAGGAAGGTAATCTCCTTATCGATTCCGTTGTCACGCACTGCGGCGACGATCTCGAGCTGATCATGACGCATACCCATGGCGTGGATAACAAAAAAGTCCACAAACTGGCCTGGGATGTCTTCATGGAGTGCACGAAGATCGCAAAAGAGCTCAAGCTCTATGGTGCCGGGCAGGATATGCTCGCTGACGCGTTCTCCGGCAATGTCAAGGGCATGGGACCGGGCGTTGCCGAGATGGAATTCGAGGAGCGCGGCTCCGATCCTGTTCTGGTCTTCATGGCAGACAAGACCGAGCCGGGCGCATGGAACTTTTTCCTGTACAAGATCTTTGCAGACCCGTTCAATACCGCTGGCCTTGTCATTGACCCTTCGATGCACAAGGGGTTCGTCTTCGAGGTACACGACCTGATCGAGAAGCGCAGGATCCTGTTCAGCTGCCCTGAAGAGACCTACAACCTGCTCGCGTACATCGGAGCCCCCTCCCGGTACGTGATCAAGCATGTCTTCCGCAGGGATGGGGAGATTGCTGCCTCAACGAGCACGCAGCGCCTGAACCTGATGGCTGGCAGGTATGTGGGCAAGGACGACCCGGTGATGATTGTCCGGTCCCAGAGCGGTTTTCCGGCAGTTGGCGAAGCGCTGGATCCGTTCTGCACGCCGGTCCTTGTGGCCGGATGGATGCGGGGCTCGCATCACGGCCCGCTGATGCCGGTGGGGCTCTGCGAAGCGAACTGCACCCGGTTCGACGGCCCGCCACGGGTCATCTGCTTTGGTTTCCAGATTAACCATGGCGAACTGATCGGCCCGGTGGACATGTTCGATGACCCGGCTTTCGACCGCGTCCGGAGCCGGTGCAACGAACTTGCCGACCTCATTCGGGCGCAGGGACCGTTCGAGCCCCACCGTCTTTCGCTGGGTGAGATGGAGTACACCACGCTGCCGGGAGTGGAGAAGGAATTGAAAAAACGCTGGGAAGCCCTTCCCAAAGAGTAATTTTCAGGCCCCCTTGCGGCGGGGATATCGGATCATAAGCAAGCTTTAATTATCTTCCATCCCAAATTAGGGCAGATGGTTAACGGAATTGTTTTGCCAATAAAAAAGGTGTTTGCCCTCGTGGATTCGAAGATCTCCGTCGAGATCAAGGATGAGGGGAAGAAGCTTCAGGGACGTCTCGTTGCCGTGGATGAATACCTCAACATTCACATGGAAGAGACGATCGAATTCGTGGACAACCAGCGCGGCCGGAGCCTCGGGGTTGTCGTTATCCGGGGTAATAATATTCTCACCATTGCGCCGGTAATCTGAATTTATATGGGTGGAGCCAATGGACGATCCTGTTGATGAAGGGCTGAAACTGATCCAGTCAAAGCCGGAAGGAGTGCTCCAGAGCGAACTCTGGAAGGAGCTCGGCGTTGACAGCCGGAAGTGCTCCCGAATCGTGAAGAAACTGGAAGAGAGCGGGCTCATCGACCGGGTGGAATTCAAGAAGGATGGTATCAAGACCTATCTCCTGCGGGCAAAGCAGATGCCGGTCAACCCGGCCGATCTCCTCGCAGGCGATGAACTCATTCCCTGTATCGGGTGCGATCTCGAATGTGTTGTCGAGGAGTGCCACCCGCTGATGGACTGGATGTACCAGCTTGCCATCGTCTCCCAGACAGAGAAATAATCCGGTTTTTTATTTTTATCATTTTTTATTTTAAGACATACTGTCAGGTTTTGACGTGTTTTCCCGGGTCACCCCTGCCGGAAGATTGCGGTGTGGTTATCCCTGCCGGGTAGAATCCCCGACGGTTCATGAAACAATTCTTCCGGTTTTCAACAACTATTTATCGCTCCACCATCCACCTGATAATGATTATTCCAGCGCCGTTTTGCCGGAAGATGCGTGATGATCTCCGTCCTGTTTGTCGATGATAATTCCGATCTTTTTACCCGCATCCGTACTTTTTTAGAGAAGACCGGCGAGATCCGTATCGAGCAGGCCCACACCATCAAGCAGGCAACCGAGAAGCTCCGGGGCAGGACGTTTGACCTCATCGTCTCGTATGAACAGCTTCCGGATGTGAACGGTATCGAGTTCGTGCCGGACATGAACGGTATCGACTTCCTTAAGTACCTCAAGATGCAGGGAAATATTACGCCGGTCATTTTCCTCTGCCGCAGGGGTTCAAACAAGATTGCCCTTGAGGAAGTGAACAACGCGACCGAGATTACCCTTCCGCAATCAGGAGACCTCCGCCCGCAGCTCATGGAGATGGTCAGCATGATCAAACAGACCATGCTTAAGAAGAAGGCGGAACGCGAACTCAAGGGCCAGACCGATCAGCTGGCAACCATCCTTTCGGCAACGCCGCTGGGCATCTTCCAGATGCGCAACGGCATTCTCGAATGGGTGAACCGCCCGTTCGCCGCCATGCTTGGTTCAACGGAACCGGCGCTGATCGGCAAGAATCTCCGCACCCTGATCCGGTCAACGGACGAATACGAGCAGCTCTTCCGGGGCTTCCTGATTCGGAAAGATGTCCAGGGGCTCGGGCATGCAGACTGCCGGCTCACCCGGGTGGATGGATCGACCGTTCCCTGTCACATCCAGGTGCAGCCGCTGGATCCTACGGACATCGGCAAGGGCGGGACATTCGTCGTCACCGACAATACGGAGAAACAGAAGATTGCAGATGCCCTCCGTGAAAGCGAGGCAAAATACCGCGACGTGCTCCAGAACACCCAGAGCATCATCATCCGGATGGATACGCAGGGCAACATCACGTTTTTTAATCATTATGCGCTGACCTTCTTCGATTATACCTCGGAAGAGGTGATCGGGAAGAATGTTGTCGGCACCATCGTCCCTGAGAAGGCCCGTGCCCAGCACGGGCTCTCGATGATGGCAAACGACATCGGGTTCAATGCCGAGGGATATGCGGTCAATGTCAACGAGAATGTCCGGAGGAATGGCGACCGGGTCTGGATCGCGTGGATCAACAAGGCGATCCGGGATGAACAGGGCAGGCTCATAGAGATCCTCTGTATCGGCCACGACATCACGGACCGCCGGCGCAGCGAGGGGAGCGAAGTGCGGATCAGCACCGATACGTGGAAAGACACCGTTGTTGCCGATACCGATATACAGGAAGATGTCTTCGATGCAGTTTTCCATATCTGCACCGAGATCTCCCTTGAAGGCCGCGAAGGAAAACCTGTCGGGACAACATTCCTCATCGGGGATACGAAGAACGTGCTGGAGAAGTCGCGCCAGATCATTCTCAACCCCTTTGAGGGGCATCGCCCGGAACTCCGTGTCATCACCAATCCCGGGCTCAAGGAGAATATCAAGGCCCTTGCCCAGCTCGACGGGGCGTTTGTCATCACCGGTGACGGTTTTGTCGAATCGGTAGGCCGTTACATCACGGTGGATTCGAGTAATGTCTCCCTTCCGCCGGGCATGGGAACCCGGCACAACTCGGTCGCCGCCATCACGAGCGTGACCCATGCGGTGGGGATTGTCGTCTCGCAGAGCGGCGGGGGAATTACCGTCTTCCGGGAAGGCAGGATTCTGAAGAAGATCACGCTCTGATGAACGTGGCCGGGAGTGTGCACCGGCAAAGACATTTCAGACCGGATCTCCCTCAGTAACGTTTTCGTAAATCTCGCATATGGCGGTCTGATCGCTTCGGACAATCACCCCCGCATTTCTGCTTCCCTACCCTGCTACAGCTGGAACCTCGTCTCCCTGCCCTGCAGCCAGTCAGGAATGAAGGGTCCCGTCTCCACCACTACGGCTGTCTGACAGCACGCGCTCCGAAGACTACGGTCATGCGATAACTTGAAAATGTGGGACAGGCAGTATTCAAGTATCCATGGGTTATGATACGCAAACCAGGATCGTCGCCATCCCGTGATCCCGTCCGGGGAATGCCGGGAAATCACCTGACGGAGCCGTGCGTACAGGGTGTTCCGGACGGATACGTTTTTGGCCGGTGCGGCAGCCTGCCCGGATCAGATTGTCGGGCTCTGCCGTTGACCGCACGGCGGGATTCCCCACCGGCACCGCGTCCCTCCCGCGCCCTCATGCGTTTCCGGGGCCGGCCCGATCGGATACAGAAGTACCCGATATCCCGAAGCCGAAAAGGAACTTGTAGGCTGTTGCCGCCACGGCGCCATACAGGAAGCCGAATATAACTTCTTCTATCGGGAGATTGAACAGGAAGATTCCGCTCAGTGCGGGAATATTCCACGAAGAGATGAAACCGGGAACAATGAGGAAGGCAATCGAAAGGTAGACAGAATAAACGACTGAGAAAAGAATGGCGCCGGCAGCCAGAGTGCGGAGCAGGTCGGGGCGGAAGACCAGGACGGTTCCTGTCATGGAGATGAACAGAAGAAACGTGGTCCAGATGATGAGCCTTGGGGCCAGGAATGTCGCGATCGCAAACAGGATCAATGGAACCGGAAGGACAAACGGGAAATGTTTCCGATACTGTCGGGATTCGACCGGAACGATTTTTTTCGACAGGATTGCATAGGGCAGCGTGACGGCGATTCCGCTGAACCCGAAGTTGAACAGGAAGGACTCAACATCGAGTCCCAGCCAGGAGTTGAGGCCGGAGAGGGATTCGGGAGACCAGTAAATCCCGATATTGAGCGGCTCAAAAAAACCCCCGGCGAGAAAGAGCAGGCTGGTGACCAGCATCTCCCGGCGGCGTTCACGGTCCCGGGTCAGCCGGTACGTGAAAGCCCATACGGCACACCCGATGAGAGAGGATGAGGTAATACAGCATGGCCGCTCCGCATTTCCCGACAGGTTCTCTTTTTCCACTCAGTCGTGATAAAATCATGGTTGGATACCGGTTGTATTTACGGCCGGGGGATCGATCGATGACAGATAACCGGGCGCGATGATTCTTACGATTGCTAAAATACGATGCGGACCCGGATCCCGGAGCGGAAGGATCGAACGGTTTGTCAGGCCTGTGACCCCGGAGAACACGGGCCAGGAAAAACAATTGAAGAGACACCCGGATTTTCTTATCCAGGAGCGAGATGATGGTCAATATGTACCGGATCGCAATGGTTCCGGAAGATGTCTTAATATCCGGCTGGCGTTTTTACCCTTTAGTGACCATATCCGGCACCCACTGCCTGTTGAGATAGGTGTTTCCTTAGTTCGGGATCAAATTTCATGAAGTACTTGGGTCCATGAACCTGATTGGAATCAGATTCCCCGACGCTACATGCTGTGTCCGTGACACGCATTTTTTTCTGCAGTTACCTCCGAACCGGACGTTCAAAAGAATGCCCCGGACATTGTTAAGAATCCCGGCTGTTATGCATAAATAACCGGTCGGCTCATCGTTTCCGGGTATTCCCGATCCAGAAAACCAGGACTGTACAACCGATTACCGGCACGACAACCGTGACCGGCGCCGGGTGCGTGGTGGCAGATGAGGGAAGAGTATCCCCGGGGCTCGTCTGGTTTCCGGTTTGCGGGGTTAGCGAGGGGAGAATTGGCACCCGGGTCTCTTCCGGTATATCGATGATGAACAGGTGAAGGTATCCCTCCTCCCTCGTTTTATCGTCATTATCCGCGCAATAGAGAATCCTGTTCCCGTCCAGATCGAGGAGCCATGGACTTGATGCGGTGACATTAAGGTGTTCACGGGTTCCCGACTGCAGATCGTACACTTCGATCCACTTGGATGGCTCATCCCGTTGGTCCAATGCCGAATACTCAGTCCATGCAATCACATTCCCGGCAATGAGCGGCCCATATGACACTGAAAGCTGGTCGCTGATACGGGTCTCAGTTCCCGTAGTCATGTTGTGCATGTATATGGCAGGTCCGCCCTCACGGGAATCCTGCCATACCACGGTATTTCCGGAAATATCTGGTCTTGACTGAAGTCCGCGGGCCGTGCATACCGGTTTTTCCGTCCCGGTCTCAAGATCGGACAGATAAATATCCCCGGCGCCTGATCCGTCCCGCTTATCGGTCCAGACGACAGTTGTGCCGGAGATCCGCGGGTCGACCTGGTCACCCTTTGCGGTGCAGACCTCTCTTTGTTCTCCCGTGGTAAGATTCTGGATAACGATATCGTAGTCATACCCCTTGGTATAGGGTTTCTTCTTGGACCAGACAATCCGGTCACCGTCAAGAGACGGATAGTAGTTTTCCCGGGCCTCATCAAGGGAGTCGAATGAGCCGTCATGCGTGAGCGGGTATTCCTTTCCTTCAGAGATATTGAACAGGAAAATATTGTTGGCGCCCAGTTCGGTATAGGCTACAAGATCCCGCGACAGGGATAACGGGGGAAAAAGGGTCCCCTTGTGGGCAGCATCCGGCGCCCGGGCGATCGCCCGGGTTGTACCGGTTGTGATATTCAGCAGGTAAATCGTCTCCGTCCATACCGGTTGATCGACCTTTCGTTCGGACCAGATGTTCTTCCACACGACCCTGTCCTGGTCAAGGACAAAAAAATTGGAAAACTCGTAATATCCATCGGAATTTTCATTCAGGGTGATATTTGGTGACCAGATGATGGTATCCCTGCCGGTTAGTGCTGCCGCCTGGCCGGAACACAGGAGGAGGAAGCAGATGAGTGCTGCCGACAGTATTGCGGCCATTCTTCCGTGTACGGTGACACACGGTGCTGCGCAGGTCTGTACAGATCTGCCAGCATGTCCGGTCCCCGGGGAATACATCATGAAAATGTCCGGGTCCGGAACCCCCATAGTATTGCCGGAGCCGGTCATCTCCAGGGAATTGCAGGATTGTCCCAGTTGTATTATTCCCTTCTGCATTGGTGCATTCACTACAAGAAAAATCATGATAATGTATTATGGTTTAATCTTTCTGTGACAGAATTTTACCAAATAGGTTAATACGGTTATTTTCCAAGAATAAACAGATGCATCCGGCCACTGCCCTGTTCCGGAAACTGAAAACCGCGGCAGAAAAAACAGAGTTCAGAAAGAGGATTGGAAAATTCCTCAGAGGTTTCGCAAACGAACTACCACTCATAACGGTAACGTATCCCCACGCTACCCGTGCCGGCACTCCGGCATCTCCGAGCTGCACTTGTGCTTGCAGATATTCCCGACTGCCCGGAATGCATCTTCGAGATCCGGGAAATTGGGGATCTGGGAATCGCGGAGGATCCGGAGCGGGGTCTTCATGCTGTCCCCGCCGATCATGCATCCCACGATCATCTTGTGGGTGTGCTTCGAGAACCGGACGATCTCGTTTGCCACCCGGATCGGGTCCGAGATGGCGGAGGGAACGGCGACGACAAATGCGATGTCCCAGAGATCCTGGTGGTTGATCATGATATCGAAGGTGAGGGCGAACCGGTCGGCACTGGAGTCCCCGACCATGTCGATGGGATTCTCGCGGCTCCAGTTTGCCGGCAGCACGGCATCGAGTTCGGCAATGAGTTCGCTTGAAAATGCAACCATGCCGATGCCGAACCGCTCCGCATAATCCGATGAGAGGACCGCAAACCCCCCGGCATTGGTGATGACGATGGCCCGGGTTCCCCGCGGGTATCCTTCCGAAGCAAGGAGTTCTGCTGCCTGGAAGGCTTCACGGATGGAACGGGCCGGGATGACCCCGGCCTGCCGGAACGCGGCCATGTAGACGTCAAAACTTCCGGCCAGCGATCCCGTGTGGGACGAGGCAGCCTTCTGCCCGACCAGGGAGGAGCCGGATTTTATCGCAACCACCGGCTTTGTCAGCGACACCCTCCGCACGATCTCCATGAACCGGTGCCCGAACCGGATCTGCTCGATATAGAGGATGATGGCGCGGGTCTCGGGATCTTCTCCGGCATACCGGATGAAATCCTCGAACGACAGGTCGAGCTGGTTGCCGACACTGATCACCTCCGAGAACCCGATCTCTTCCGGAAGACTCCAGTCCACGATGGTGGTGATGAGGGCGCCGCTCTGCGAGATGAAGGCGATCCTGCCGGGTTTCGGGGAGACGGGATCAAACGTGGTATTGATGCCCTGGTGCGGGAGCATCATCCCGAGGCAGTTCGGCCCCATGATCCGCATGTCATACCGTTGTGCAATGGCGAGGATCTCCTCTTCAAGCCCGGCACCCCCGCTCCCGCCCTCCCGGAAGCCGGAGGATATGATGATGGAGAGCGGGATCTTCTTCTGCCCCGCCTCTTCGATCACCTTGGGAACGCCCGGTGCCGGGATCGCGATAACGGCAAGGTCGATATGTTCCGGCACGGATGCAAGGTCGGGATATGCCGTACGCCCGAGGATCATGGCTGCCTTGGGATTGATCGGGTAGAGTGCGCCGGGGAACGTGAGCAGGTTCCGGCAGATCGCGTATCCTACCTTGTTGGGATCCTGCGATGCCCCGACAACCGCGATGGACCGGATGCTGAGGAGACCCCGGGGCATCTCGCATGCCGGGGCACCGGGCGCGGCGGCAGGTGCATCGTCACGGTAGAACCGTGCATCGACCGCACACCCCCCGCTCCCGTACAGGATCAGGGGATTGATATCGAACTCCGTGATGCCGGCCTCAGACCCGAAGAGGTCTGCGGCAGCAGCAATGATCTTCACGAGCGCCGCCTCGTCCCGGGCAGGCTCGTTCCGGTAACCGGCGATCAGCCGGTAACCTTTCAGCTCGTGGATCATGGTGCGGATCTGGGACTCGTCAACGGGAAGCACGCGGATAGACACATCGCGTAACAGCTCCACCATCGTTCCCCCGAGGCCGATGGTCAGCACCCTGCCGAACGTGGGATCGGTCTTTCCCCCGATGATCAGTTCAAGCCCCGGGGCCAGCTGCTGCTCGACCATGATGCCGGTGATCGCAGCACCGGGAAATTTCGCCAGGGCGCTGTGGGTGATCCGGTCGAATGCAGATAGCACTTCTGCGGCAGAACCGATACCGATGATAACTCCGCCCGCATCGCTCTTGTGCACAATATCGGGCGAGATCACTTTCATGACTACCGGGTACCCGATGGTATCAGCGGCACGGACCGCTTCATCCGGGGTTGCAGCAACAATAGAGCGCGGTACGGGAATGGCATGGGCTGCCAGCAGTGCGTACCCTTCGGATTCCGGAAGTAATGTCCGTGTCATCGTAAACGGTCCTGAAATAGAATGGTACGGAACCGTTCTTAATGCTGATCGTCAAAAACTGGGTCCTGTCGACATCGTTTGATCAGGCACATGACGTTCTTTTTAGCGCGTGTCACATCAGCGTGCGCATCCCCCGGTTGCGATGCCCCGGAATTGCCTGCTCACAATCGGGAGAATTTTACCCGGTAATTTCGGGGCATTACTCATTGTACACCGTCCACCGTGGGACTGGTGGCGCAGGAGCGGGGTGATCTTAGTTTCCGAACCCGGTAAACGATGGAAAACAGTGTAAGTGATTGTGTAACATCCACTAAAAGTCGATAAACCTGAAACAAAATTTTCATTACCGCTTTTGGGGGCTCCGGCAAGTCCCCGCCCCCGCCGCTCGGGTATCCCCCGGTTGCGATAGTGCCGTAGTGTGCCGCCAATTAAGGTAATGCCGGGGCATCGCAATGCTTCCTGTCCCCCTCGGGGGACTGACTGCGCAAGAGGGGGGCTGTATTTTTTATGTTCTCCGGAGCGCAAATCCAAAAAAACCTGAATTGGCTCAATACTAACCATGGGTTAGGGGTGAACTTTGCCTAATCACCAAAGGGTAACCGTTGACGGGTAACAATCCCGTTACAACCCGTACGAACGGTTTGTTCTCAGGCAGTCAGCCATATCGTTCAACACGGAGGTGATCGGCTCTCCCTGGGAGATCCTGCGGGTCATCCGCTCCGCAAGACTGCCCTGTGCGATCCGGTCTTTGATAACCGGGAGATACTGGCGCTCGTCAGCGGTTGCTTTCTGCCACGCGGCATCGTACAACTGCCCGAGTTCCGCCTTCAAACCCGCAGTACCGTGCTGGATCGCGTCCTCCGCCAGATCCACCAGCGCAGTATGGTCGCTCTCCACCGGCAGGGCACGGCAGCGCAGGAGCGACCGGACAAATGCACAGACTGCCATATCGGACCGGATCGACTCCTGCTCGTCCAGCGCCTTGATCTCAAGGCACTTGCGCGAGAACCGGATGATGACGCCGCCGGAATCCACCCATTCTTCGCAGAGGATGTCCGCTCCCAGGGAGCGGAGCTCCGAGAAGATCTGCTCATGGCGGGCATGGTAATCCGCAACCGACCGGATCTTTGCCGGTATGATCCCGTTGCAGATCTGCGGGATCTCCTTCTGGTTCTCACGGTAATAGACGAGCCGGTTGTCGCAGGTGCCGGTCAGTCTTCCCTCAACGAGCGGGGATGATGCGGTCACGGCGATGAGATACGGGAGCAGGGTGCGGAGCTTGTTGTACGTGCCGACGAGATTCCTGCTGTTCCCGTACGAGAGATTGACCTGGAGTGCCTGGATGTTCAGCCATCCGTGCTGGCGGATGTTGAAGAGCCGGTCATAGACATCGTAATACTCCCCCTCGTCGTGGTCCCAGACCGGTATCTCGTCGATGCGGGCAAGCGGGTGCATGCCGAGGCCAAGGAGCTGGTACCGGCCGGAAAAGACATGGTTGAATTTGGCCATTCCCTTTGTCAGCTGCGCTTCCAGCGGCGCAAGATCCGCAGATGGCGAGCGCGGGACCATCTCAAGAACGGTCTTCTGGAGTTCCTTTCCCAGCAGCACGTCGCCAAAGAGGATCTCGCTCTCGAACCGCCCGCAGATCTCCCTGAGGATGAGATCCGAGACCGGGAGTGCATGGAACTCCCCGTCATTGATGGAGTATTCGTGTTCAGTGCCGGTGGTCATGCGGTTTCAGGTATACCCGCGGGATCTCCGCTACCTTCTCGGTCTCCGGCTCGTCAATCCGGCAGATGACGGCAAGTTCCTCTTCGGTCAGGTGCGCGACAAGCCAGGTGATATTCTGTACTGCCTGGATATACTGCTGGTTGTACGCCTCCGGTGTTTCCTTTAAAAGCCGGACGATCGGGCAGATGCTCTCAAATTTCAAGAAGATCTCGATCACATCGCCTTTCACATCGAACGTGAAGGGGCCGGCCCGGCAGGTCTCGGGTTTGATCCCGTGAATGGTGCATTTCCCGCCCTTGCTGAGCATACAGGTCCCGTCGTCGTGCGACCGGATATAGCGGTATCCGTTCTGTTCAAATGCACTCTTTTTCACACCTTCTCCAAGCAGTCTCTGGTAACAGTTCTCGGAGATCGGGGGGTGGGCGCCATCGCAACAATGTCCGCCGCAGGTAAAGCAGATGTCCTCTGCTTTGAGTAGCCAGTTTTCCGTCATGGTATCACGCAGTAATCAGGTGGTCAACGATCTGTTCGAAGACACGGGGATAACAGTCATCCTCCCCGCTCTCTATCGAGGGGTTATCATTCACTTCAATCACGTATGCATCGCCATTGGTATTCTTGATATCAACGCCATAGAGGCCCCGGCCGATCGCGTTCCCGGCCTCGATGCCGAGCCGGACAACCTGCGGCGGCACTTCCTTCTCCGGAACGCTTTCGACCCCGCAATAGACAATGTGCCCGTTGACGGATGCCTGTATCTTGAACGTGACCGAGGGAATGGTATACTTGCAGACGTACAGGAGCCTGCCGTTGAGGACGCCGACCCGCCAGTCGTACTTGCTCTCGACATACTGCTGGACCACGATCCAGTCCGAGAGCTTGATGAAGCGCTGTGCCACATGGAAGAACCCGGCAATGTCGGTCACTTTCTCCACCCGGAGCGAGAATGATGTCGATGGCTCCTTGACGATAAGCGGGGTACCCAGTTCATCGAACAGGTTCGTAACCCGCTCAACGGTCAGGTCATGTTTTGACAGGAAGACGGTCTTGGGGAGCGAGACCTGTTTTTTGATCAGGTGCGAGTACATGTTGATCTTGTCCGAGCAGATCCGGATGGACTCCGGGTCGTCAAGGACCGGTATGCCGTGGAGGCGTGCCATGCGGGCAGCCACATACGTGACATTCATCGGATCCGTACGGGCGCGGATGAAGAGTGCATCCATCTTCGGTATCTTGGCGATATCGACCGGGAAGATGAAGTCAACTTCATGTCCCTTGTTCTCGGCCACGTCCCGGCACCGGATCAGGGCATTGAGCTGCTCCGAGTTCGAGAGCGTCTTCCGGTCAACGAAAATCCCCAGGCGGCTCATAGGTGTTCCTGCCCGGTGATATACCCGGAGAGGATGGATCGCTCCTCCGGGGACATCTGCGAATATTTCACGGGAGCAAGGGACGAGAGGAGAGAGCGGTTCCCGTACTTCACATAGACCATGGTGACAAGCGGGAGTCCGAAGAGGTTGTATACTCTCTCTGCGATATCCGCGGTATGGCTGCACTTCCTGGCAGTCTTGCCAAAGATGGCAATACAGGATCCGATCTCAAAGCCATCGTCAAGTTTCTGGTAACAGAAGGGGTATTTCCCCTTGTTGGTGATATGCTTGACAACCTCCTTTGACTGCTCGCTGTCATGGATAATTGAATATTCCGAAGCCGTGGCAAAATAATTCAGGCCATAGACCATTGACGGGAGCGGGGCATACCCCTGCGAGATCCCCCAGTCGCATACCGGAATACCGGCAAGATGCGCCCGTTCGAGGCAGACCGGGACGACATATGCATCGATCACGTCCGCGCTTGCAGGCTGTACCGGCTTTCCTTCCATCTCCGTCTTGAGGATCGAGTAATAGGTCTCAGTTTTGTACGCGTAATCCTCGCTGATGATCTGCCATGCATTGTTGTGCCAGATGGTGTAGAGCGCATCGCGTGAGATCACGCAGTCTTTCCGCCCGGAGATCCGGTGGTTCGTCTTCCTGAGGGAGGGCAGGGTATGCTGGTCCGTGCCATCTGCCAGGGTATCCGTCACTCCCCGGGCGAGTGCAGGAATGCTGAACCGGGGATCCGGGGATACTTTCCCGTTCCCGCCGGCACGGGCTTCACAGCACCGACTGTTCATGGGGCAACCAGCCCCTTGACGCCGTTGGTATGGCAGGGCACAGGTGCGACAGCGGGAAGAACCCTCACAGAACCGGAACTGTGTCGGAGAATATCGTATAACGTTACAAAAACAGAGGAGAACAGCCGTTGGTTCTCTTCATCATCATCGCTTTCCGGGACCTCTATCATAGAGAACACGAATCCAGTATCCTTTCACTGGATTACTAATACCAAGTTTACCAACCAGGCTTTAAAAAAATTGTGCACAGGGACCCGCAACGGGTCTGGCGATTCCGTTTGTCATAACCAGTGATAATAATGTTTTAGGCCGTCCAGTCCCCCAACCAGTTTCACGGGCAAATCCGGTGTGTCCGATACCGTCGATGGGATGGCGATGTTCTCCCGGGGAGAAGGTTGATATCGTTCTATGACCATCAGTAATCAGACATGCATATACCAACACCCGAAGAACTCCGTACCCGCCGCGAAGCGCTCGGCATGAGACAGACCGAGCTTGCAAGGCGCGCGGGGATCAGCCAGTCCATGGTGGCGCGGATTGAAGCGGGGAACGTGGATCCCCGGGTCAGTACCCTCAACAAGATCATTGTCGTGCTCAACAGCGCGGAGCCAAAGAAGATCCGTGCATCGCAGATCATGCACATCCCGGTCCTGTCGGTCCAGCCGCAGGATGCGATCAGCCGTGCTGTCGAGATCATCGAGAAGAACAATATCTCGCAGTTACCGGTCATCGAACGCGGTGTCCCGGTAGGGTGCATCTCTGAAGCGGTTATCGTCAAGGCAATCGAGCAGCAGCGGATGCACAAGACCCATCTCTTCTTTGTCCGGGATTTCATGGAACCGGGGTTCCCTACCGTGCCTCCTGACATGGATGTCGAGACGGTTGTCAATATCCTCCAGCAGAACCACGCTGTGCTCGTTGTTGAGGGACGACAGGTCTGCGGTGTCATCACCAAGCACGACCTGATCTCCCTCATCATGTGACATCAGGTTCCCGCATTCTTTTTCCTGTCTGCCCGAGGGTAACCGGTGATATTCTCCCGTTACACAAAAAAATTATTACTCATCTGTGAGTATGATTTAGAGATCGTGGCGTCTGGCTGCGACAGAGTGTTTTCCATGGCAGAAGAGAAAGAGACTACAGAGATCAGCAGTATGACGGTAATCGGGATCGGGGTTGTACTATTCGTTGTTATTGTGGCGCTCTGGTACCTGTTCCTGAAATAATCGTATAATTATCCCATTTTTTAAAAAGGTTCAGAGTTTTGAGACGAGATCGCGAAGCACTGCGGCCGGCTCTTTGGATTTTACCACGCTTGATGCCAGGAGTACTCCGTCCGTCCCGAGATCAACGGCGATCTTCACGCATTCCCCGGACTGGATCCCTGCCCCGGTGAGCACCTTCACCTTCGGGTTGACGGCATGGACTGCGGCAACGGATTTCCGGATGATCTCCGGGTTTGCCTTGGAGACCGAGACGCCGCTGCCGATCAGTTCCGGCGGCTCGATGGCAACATAATCCGGTGCAAGGGCTGCTGCCATGGCACTGGTGCTTTCGTTGTTGGAACAGATCACGGCAACGAGCTGGTGTGCCTTCAGGCCCCGCACCGAGGCTTCGATCTCGGCAATGGTCAGGCGCCGTTCCGAGTGGTTGACCAGGGATCCGGCTGCACCGGCGACCTTGATAGCATCGACCGTGATATGCCCGGTGTTCGCTCCCGGCTCGCAGCCGTCCACGTGCTGCGCATAGACCGGGATGGAAAAGTGGTGGCAGATCGGGTGGAGGTCGATATACCCGGGCGCAATGCCGATCGTAACGCCGCTCTCCTGCGCAACCAGCTGGGCTGCCTGCGCGATCAGGTGAGCCCGGTTGCCGGTGCCCTCTTTGTATGTCTTCAGGTTAACCAGAATCAGGGGTGATGTCATGCGAGTCTCTCCGTTCCTTTCACGTTAGCGTAATTACTCCTTTTAATTCAGGTATGATGAATATTTGGGAGCGTGGCCGGCAATAAATCAACCGAATCGGATGTGGGAATCCTGGTGAATACCTTGATGTAACCGGCGTTCCAAACTATAATGTATATATCGTTCAGGATTCCTGTTCTCCGGTTCTTGTAAGAATGAGGTGAATATATGCGTTTGTCAGTCTCCTTCTGGTGTTTGGCCATATTCGGTCTTCTGTTCATAGGTGGTGTGGCATCGGCTGCCGTACCAGGTGAGAAATGGGTGCAGACCACGGCGTCTGCCGGGTTTCCGGACCGTGCCGGCCACGCAGGTCTCGTGTACGATGACAAGATGTGGATCATCGGCGGATCCACGGACAGCGGGATTACCGCGCTCAATGATACCTGGTATTCCACGGACGGGATCCACTGGATCCAGGCCACACCCTCAGCAGCATTCCCGGCACGGTACGAGTTTTCGGCACTTGCCTATGACGGGAAGATGTGGGTGATCGGCGGGTATGACTGCAAAGCCCCGCTCAACGATGTCTGGTATTCCACGGACGGGATCAACTGGACTCAGACCCCCTCATCGGTCAGGTTCAACAAGCGCATGGCCTTTGCAACGGCTGTATTCAATAACCAGATGTGGGTGATCAGCGGATATGACGGGTATTTCGCATGGGGGGATGTCTGGAATTCCACGAATGGTGTCAACTGGACGCTGGCGAACGAGACCCCGGGATTCAACAGCCGTTCCGGTCTTACTGCTGCCGCATATGACAACCGGTTGTGGGTGATTGGCGGGAGCAAGGGACATACTGCGCTGAATGATGTCTGGTATTCGTATGATGGTGTGCAGTGGACAGAGGCCACCGCAGCGGCAGGATTTGCCCCCCGTGCCGGGCATGTAAGTCCGGTCTATGATAACAAGCTCTGGGTAATCGGGGGAACCGATCCGGACCGGACCATGAACGATACCTGGTATTCAACGGATGGGATCAACTGGACGGAGGCGACCCCATCTGCCGCGTTCCCCGCACGTTTCTCATTCCCCGGGCTGGTATATAATGACCGGATGTGGGTGATTGGCGGTGCATCAACGGCGCAGTCCACGGTGGGTAATGATACCTGGTATGCATCCGCAGATGAGATGGGATCGCGGTCAGGAATTGTTGATTCCGGATATTGGCTCTTTATCCTGGCTGTCGTGGTCATTCTTGCCGCGGTTGCCGCCTTCGTTCTCCTGAAAAAACGAAAAACAGAACAGGATAGTAATGCCTCTAAAAAAGACCTTAAAGACAGGCACCACCGGAACAAAAAGAAGTGAGCGGGAATCAGGCCGCTCACTGGCATCCTTTTTTAGAGAAGTTTGTTGTGAGTCCTCTGGTGAACTCACGCTATCCCGTAGGTATGCCCGGATTATTCCTTAAGCCCGCGCACGAAATGTCCCGTGGTGATCCCCCCAAGGGCGATCTGTTTTACCTGCTCTTTTAATTGCATAAGGGTCGTGTCCCGGGATCTGCCGGTTTCGGTCCCGGCAGCCTGGATTGCATCCCGGTAGATTGCCGTTATTTTTCCCGTGTACGCCGGAGGACGATTGCGGGCATCGATGGCTATGTCGGCAATTCCCATATCCCGGATTGTGGGGAGCATATCGATGAGGCAGAGTTCGGATGCATTGCCGATCCGGGTCCGGCAACTCCCGTCAGATCTGACCGGGAACATCCGGCCGGTCTCGTCGCATATGCCAAGGAAAGCAGGTCCGTGAAGGTCGTCATGCACCGCACGGTCCGGGTGGCAGTGCAGGGCCAGGCGGGGGATGCAGTCCTCGGTGATCATCGCCTCGCTGCATCCCTGGACAATAAGGGAGAGGACCGGCAGGTGCTCTTGCTGCCCGGTGAGCGAGGCAAGGATGCCGATCTCGTCCCGGGAGAGTTCCGGAGAGATGGTCAGGAGCGCGTATGATGGCGACTTCTGCCCCACCGCGCGATGGTTGAAGACCGATAGTCCTGATGAACCGTGCAGGGCAAGCGGGGGAATGGCCCGGCTGATCGCACAGGCAATACCATGATTCCCGGTCATGCAGGCAGCAAGCCCGTGTTCGTGAAGAAAAACCAGATCCGGCATCAGGAGTGCAAGTTCAGTGTCATGGGTGATACGGGGGATCTTCCAGACCAGATGTGCCCCGGCCTCCCGGCAGGTGTCCAGCGCCGCAAGGACCTGTGCACGAAGCGTCGGGACCGGGATATCGCACCCGCAGGTATGGTTCGGTGTCGCAATCAGCGGCTCAAAACAGATCGTGCCGGCACCGGCACCAACCGCTTCACGAATCCCCTCCAGCGAATCGGTGTAAACGGAGAGTGAAAGGGGTAACGCCGGTACCGGGCCGGCAGGCAGGGCTGCCATGGGGGGAGTGACCGGCTGTTCCTTCAGCCGGCAGCGCGCCGCTTCAACATCCGCAGCGGAAGGGCGGGATGCAGCATCCAGCCTCTCAAGGGCAATCCTGAAGAATTCCCGCCGCAGATCGTTCAGCAAGGAAACTGGGGCAAAGAGTTGTTCGTTATACTGGATCCTGCACCGGCGGACGGCAAACGGTGTTCCCCCGGTCTTCCGGAACTGCTCCTCCATCTGCTGCCGGGTGAGCGGGTGCGTACGTGCGGGTTCCAGCCTGCGATCGGGATGGAATGAGACCGGGATGAGCGTGCCATCCGGGCGGGCGATCTCACCCTCGAACCGGATCGAACCCTCCGGATCCACCGAGATATCCAGGTCTACCTGCAGGGAACGGAGCAGGTCCGGGAATGGTTTAGCCATGATCCGGTGTGCCCGGTTTTCGAGATCGCGGGAAGAGGTGATGAAGACGGATGCGCCGTCCGGCACCGGCGAGGGTACGATAAGAGCGTATCCATCCCGGGTTGGTTTGGGGGTGGTATTGAGCGCGAACCCGCAGCCGGACTCCGGGTTCTCCGGGGTTACAATGAACAACCCGTCACCGGTAACCGGAAGGACCGGCAGAACGGAACGGATGATGGCGGTGCTGGTATCCTGGTACGATTTTATCACGCGCCCGATCAGCAGGCCCCGGTTGTCGGGAGCATCGCGGCCCATCAGGGAATTGTACCGGTCGCCGAAGAGGTACCCTTGGGTGAATCCCCGGTTGAAGGCGAGGAGGAGATCGCGGATCACCTCTTCGGATGGTTTCCAGGTGCCCGCAGCAATGGCGTCGAGTGCCCGGCGATACGACGATACGACAATGGCAACGTATTCCGGGGATTTCATCCGCCCTTCGATCTTCAGCGACACAACCGGGGAGTTCACCAGTTCCGGCAGGTGCCGGTACGTAGAGAGATCCTTTGGGGAGAGGAGATACTTCCCGTTCGTGGGGATCTCTCTTAGGTGTCCGGGCCTGCCGTAGGCATCGGTCTCCCCGGTCACCAGCGTGTAAGGCTTCCGGCACGGCTGTGCGCACATGCCCCGGTTCCCGCTCCTTCCACCAATTACGGAGGAGAGGAGGCACTGGCCGGAGTAACTGTAGCAGAGGGCACCGTGGAGGAACACTTCGAGGCCGACACCGGTATCTTCTGTCTCGTCAGCGATCCGGGTCACTTCGTCAAGCATAAGCTCCCGCGCAAGCACAACCCGGGAGAACCCGTGCCCGTGCGCCCAGCGCACGCCATCCGCATTGTGGATGGTCAGCTGGGTCGAGGCATGGATGGTGAGATCGGGAAGGTATTCCCGTGCGAGCGCGGCAAGGCCGGTATCCTGGATGAGGACGGCATCAACACCGATGGACCAGAGCCATGCAAGGTACTCCATGACACCGGCCAGTTCCCGGTCATGGATGAGGGTGTTTACCGTAACGTACACGCGGATGCCCCGTGCGTGCGCATAGGTAACGGCTTCCTGGATCTCAATGTCCGAGAAGTTAGCGGCATATCTGCGTGCTCCAAAGCGTTTCCCGCTCAGGTAAACCGCATCAGCCCCGGCAGCAATGGCGGTGCGGAACGCTTCCGGCGACCCGGCCGGGGCAAGAAGTTCCGGGAGGGTGGTGCGTGATGTCATCATGACCCCCCCGCAGGGAAGATAACTGCCATAATTTCCGTTGTCGTGCAGATGAGCGCAACCGATGCACTGCAGAAGCCGGCAAGGATCAGGGCGATCGATCGTTTCCGGTCCCAGCCACATACCCATGCAATGGGCGGGCAGAGGTAAATCCCGAGAACCAGGACGGCAATTACCAGCCCGAAGATGCCGTAGTCCGAAAGGATGCGGGACTCCCCGGCACGCTTCCGCGACTGCTCAAGAAATGCATGTACCCGGGCAGACTGTTCCCCGGCCGTATCGAAGAGTTCGAACAGGGCGAGAATGACACCAAGGGCAATGCTGGTGAGGGCAAGGAATACATAGACCGGTGAAAGGCCCAGCGCTATTCCCACCGGCGCTGCACCGTATTCGATGAGCAGGGCTGAGCCGATGAGGGCGAAGACGGACGTGAGCGGGAGGGTGAAGAGCAGTGCGGCACCCACCGGGAGCACGACAACAAAGAGCAGGCATATCGCTACTGCACGGGTAATGCGGGGGAGAACAGGGGAAGAAACGGCGTCGGTCATTGAGTGATCTGATCTATTGCCCGATGCGGTTAAACAGGTATCTTCCGGGATCAGAGCCATTCCGGGAGAGGTGTTCAGTCAATGCAGGGCGTATCTTTTTTGTTGGTGCCATCAAAGATGAGGGTACATGAAGATTGTTGCTGCGCTCACCGATCCCACGCTTGCCGCACAGGCAGAGCGGCAGGGCGCCGAGATTATCGAACTCCGCGTTGACCTGTATGACGGGAACGTGCCCCGGCAGGTAAAAGATGCAAAGGCCGCATGTTCCCTGCCGGTGATTATCACGCTCCGCTCTGCACAGGAAGGCGGGCAGTTCTTCGGCTCCCCGGACGAATGGATGAAAAAAATCGAACCGCTTATCCCGTTTGCGGATTACATCGACGTGGAACGGTCCTTTGCGCAGCATGCCCCCGCGATCCGTGCGGCAGGTAAGAAGATCATCGCATCGCACCATGATGGCCGGATGGTGCCGCTCTACATCCTGTTTGTCATGGAACGCGAGCTCCGGGCCTACGGGGATATCCCGAAGATCATTGTCACCCCGGCAAATGATGAGGATCTCATCGAACTTCTCACGTTCACGCAGGCAGCGAACAAGCCGATCTGCACCGGTGTCATGGGATCGGAGTTCCGGCACGCACGGGCCATACTCCCGCTCTTCGGCTCGGAGTTTGTCTACTGCCATACCGGCGAGCCGACTGCTGCCGGGCAGTACTCGGTTGAGGAGTTCGTGCAGCTGAAGAAACTGTCTGGCCGCTGAAGCCCCGAACCGTTTCCCGTCTCCACCAGCCACGTTTCTGCACGGGTATCCGGGTCATCAGCATACCCGTCAAACGCAACTGTGAAATAATGACCACGGTCAAACGTTCATCCATGACCCGTCCGGTACTCATCATCATCTCGTTTGCGCTCATTGCATGCGCTTTTATTGCCGGTTGTACATCTGACTCCGGGACAACTCCCGTAACAACTGCTGTGCCAGCCACTGCTGCCGCCACCCCGACAGCTGCCCCGGTCACGGTTTCAGCCACGGCATCGGCGGTCGTGTCGGATGCGGGATCCATCGAAGCCATGCCCTCCGCCCAGACTGTGAACCTGGAACTGACCAAGGACCGCCCGACCTCGAAGATCTCGCTGCTGTACCAGGGCGGCGCCGGGGAAGTTTTTACCCAGAAGATCACGATGAGGGTGTACAGCTCGGATACTGAATACAAGGAATATGTCATGAGTGATGGCGCCAAGCCTATCCCCGGCAATGAGATCATTGCCATGGGAACGCGCAGCGGCGACCGGTGCGTGGTGTATGTCCAGTCCGCAGGCACCACGTACAAGGTCATTGACAAGAAAGTCTATGCAGATCTCTGATCTGAATTCCCTTTTTACTCCGGATACCCGGCGGAACCGGTGAAGACCTGCTCTTCAGAAAGGAACATGAACGGCTGTTCGCACTTGAACCATGACCGATATTGATGCCCTGGAGAAAATATTATTCTGAATTGTGTATCACCCCCTTTGCGCCATCCCTGCCCCCGGGAGGGCTGGAGCGCTGTCGATGCCTGTGAATTACCTGTACAGAAACGTTTGTTTTTCGCTCTGTTGAAATCATTCAGTAATCTCAAGCGCTATCAGGGCTGCGCCCCGCACGCTCGCGGCATCCCCGGATGCGATGACGACATATTACCCTATCTCTACAATAAAAATTTTCGGGCTTCAGGAATGACCGGTAATTGAGGCCGCCGCGGGGCGCCCGTCGGGGCGGCGGCAGTTATCCTTAAGGGGTATGGGGGCATCAGCCCCCATCTTGGCGAAAGAGAATTTCCCCAGGGCTAAATTTTATAAACCGGTAATATGGTGTCATCGCAATGCACCTCGTCCTCCATGGGAGACGCATTCTCGCAAGAGGAACAATCCAACAAAGGGAAAACTGAATTCACGAGAGCAAAAATTGGTGGATTAATAGCCATTCTCTGGAGTATCGTACTATGCCTCACCTCGCTTTGGGGACAACGTGATGCATAGGGACAGCGATCATATCTGCTGAAACCGGTTTTCACCAGAGCATGAACTATCCCAACATAAACCGGGTTGGAGAGATCCCCTCCCCCTGCCAGAACATTATTTCCGGTACTTTGCCTGTTCCAGCACCGCATCGATGAGCACCAGCGCGAGCATTGCCTCGGCCACCGGAATGATGCGGGGTACGATGCAGGGATCGTGCCGGCCTTTCACCGTGATCTCGGCATTGTTGCCCTGGATGTCGACCGTCTTCTGGGGTTTCGCAATGGATGGCGTTGGCTTCACCGCGATCCGTACGACAATCTCCTGCCCGGATGAGATCCCCCCAAGAATCCCCCCGGCATTGTTGCTCAGGAACCCGTCCCGGGTAATGGGATCATTGTTCTCGCTCCCGAACCGGCCGGCAACGGCAAACCCGGCCCCGATCTCTACCCCTTTCACGGCGCCGATTCCCATCATGGCGCCCGCGATCTGTGCGTCCAGCTTGGCAAAGACCGGGTCGCCAAGTCCGCAGGGACAGCCTGTTGCCACGATCTCGGCAATACCCCCCACGGAATCCCCGGCATTTTTCGCCGCAAGAATCTCGGACTCGATCGCGCCCTGTCCGGTCCTGCCATGGACGGAGAGGATCCGGCCATGGATCGTGATACGCTGTTCTTTCAGGAACTTCATCGCGATGGCACCAGCCGCCACGCGCCCGATCGTCTCGCGCCCTGAGCTGCGGCCCCCGCCACGGTAGTCGCGGATCCCGTACTTCTGCTGGTACGTGAAATCGGCATGGCCCGGCCGCATGAGCGTGCGGAGCTCGTTATAGTCCTGCGAACGGACATCCTCATTTCTTACCAGCATCGCGATCGGTGCACCGGTGGTTTTTCCTTCCATGATGCCGGACAGGATCTCGATTCTGTCCTTCTCGTTCCGGGGAGAGACCAGCGGGGAGGTGCCCGGGCGCCTGCGGTCGAGCGCTGGCTGGATATCGTTCTCGTTTACTGCAATGCCTGACGGACAGCCATCGACTACGACGCCGACAGCGGCACCGTGGCTCTCGCCGAACGTCGTGATCCGGAAATTCGTGCCAAACGTGTTCATGGGAGATACTTCCTGAGATCCTCTGCGGTGATGTCGATCCCGAACCAGAGGTAAAACTGTTCGCGGGCCTGTTCTACGAACATCCCGGTGCCGGTGATGGTTTTGCACCCCGTTGCCAGCGCCCGCTCGATGAGCGGGGTGATAGGCGGCGTGTACACGAGGTCAAAGACGGTGAGATCCGGATACAGCTGATCTTCTGCAAGCGGGCTCCGGGTATCCGGTTCCATGCCCAGCGGGGTTGCGTTCACGACCAGATCCGGGTGGATATGGTCAAAGGCATCCCACGCAGCCCACCGGCATCCCGACCGCTGTGCAAGAGCCCTGGCATTCGCGGGTGTCCGGTTCAGGATCGTCACGTCCATGTCAAGGTCCATGAGGGCATAGGCTGCGGCGGATGCAACCCCGCCGGCCCCGAGCAGCACGGCCTTTGCGCCTTTCAGGTGGACAAGGGGCTTGCGGACGCCCAGCCAGTCCGTGTTGTACCCGATCGCGGCACCGCAGGCAAAGACCACCGTGTTCACGGCCCCGATCTGCTGTGCCGCATGCTCGTCCACCTCATCGAGAAACTGCATCACGTCCTGCTTGAACGGGATGGTGACCGAGAGGCCCTTGACGTCCATGGCTTTTGCAACCTGCATGATCCTGCCGATGTCCGGGTCCTCGAAGAAGGTGTAGTAGTTGTTGAGATGGAAATCGGTAAAGAGCCGGTTGAAGAGGCCGGGGCCCCTGCTGTGGGCGCACGGGTATCCTGCGACACCGAGTATGCGGATCTTTGGGTCGGCCGGGGGAGTGTTCAGGATCTGCTCAAGCCGCTGCAGCACCGGGGCAGGGAGCCTCCCGCCCCGGAAGAATGCGAGCCCGTCAGCCCGGGCTGCCGCGGAGGGAATCCCGTTTTTGAGCATGCTCATGATCTTCTCCGCGGCTGCGACGGGTGTCGTCCCGCTCGTGTCCATGCAGAAATCCGACGATGCATGATAGTGCTGCCGGCGCCGGTCCAGCATCTCTGCTATCTCCTCGTGTAGCGGCAGGTTTGTCAGCGGCGGGCGGGGCGAGCGGGCGATACGCTGTTCGATGGTGTCGATATCCGATGTGAGGAGGACGACTACGCTGTCTTTCCTGAGGCTTACCATGTTGGCCGGGTCAACGACCGCGCCCCCTCCGGTGCTGATAATGGCATCCGCTGCCGGCAGGGTGGCTATCACGTTGCGCTCGATATCGCGGAACCTCTCCTCGCCATCCTCATGGAAGATGTCGGGAATGGAGCGGCCGGTCTTCTGCTCGATGAGCGAATCCGAGTCCAGGAACGGCACGGCATATGCCAGCGCAAGGATCTTTCCGATCTCGGTCTTGCCGGTTCCCCGGTACCCTGTCAGGACAATCCTCTTCACGGCATGACACCCTTCAGGCAGTCCCAGAATCCCGGGAACGACTTGTTCACGCATGCTGCATCCGTTATCGTGATCCCTCCAATGCCCAGACCCAGCACGGCAAAACTCATCGCGGTGCGGTGATCATTGCCTGAGTCCAGGGTGCCGCCATGCAGGGGGGCAGGGCGGATGGTGATGGCATCGCCGCCAACGGTTACGTCCCCGCCCAGCGCCAGAAGGCGATCTGCTGTTCCATTGATACGGTCGCTCTCCTTGAACTTTAAATGACTGATTCCTGTTATCGTGGTAGGCGAATTGCAGGTTGCGGCAACCATGCAGAGGGTCTGGACCGTATCGGGAGAGGACCGCATGTCAAACGTGATGCCCTGGAGTTCCCCGGTCCGCTCAACGGTTACTGAGGTATCGTTGCAGGTGACCCTGCATCCCATTTCGCGGAGCGCGTTCTGGAACCTGCGGTCGCCCTGCACCGATCCCGGCGCAAGGTTCTTTACCGTGACCCTCCCGCCGCAGATTGCTGCAAGGGCAAAGAAGTAGGAGGCGGACGAATAGTCGCCTTCGACAGCATACTCCCTGCCCGTGTAATGATGACGGGTGCTGACCGTGAATTTTTCATATCCTTCACGTTCAGCCCGTGCCCCGAACGCGTGCATCACATCGAGCGTGATGTCGAGGTAGGATGCGGAAGCGGCAGGTTTCGGAAGCGTTACTTCGATCTCCCGTTTGGCATAGGGTGCTGCGATCAGGATCGATGAGATGAACTGGCTGCTGATCGAGCCGTCCATGGTCACCGGACCCCCTTCAAGGTGACCGTTCACTTCCAGCGGAGGATACCCGTCCTGGTTCAGGAAACGGACCGATCCTCCCAGCGGAATGAGTGCATCGGCAAGGGGGCCGATGGGCCGCTCCTGCATGCGGGCGCTCCCGGTGAGGGTGACCGGGTGCTGGCAGAGGAGCGCAAGCGAGGTGAGGAGGCGCAGGCTCGTACCGGAGTTGTCAAGATCCAGGGTGGTTTCCCTGACGGTGGGAAATGCACCATTGCATCCTTCAATCGTGATGCGGTCGCAGTCCCATACTGCCGTGACGCCAAGGGCGCGGAGTGCCGCGAGCGTGAGCCGGGTATCCTGTGCATCGAGCGGGTTCCGGATGGTTGTCCGCCCGGAGGCGAGCGCCCCGGCGATCATGGCGCGGTGCGTGTAACTTTTGGATGGGGGCGCCGCCACATGCATGTCAACACTGCCGATCTTCGGGAGCGTGACATTCATTCCGGCACCTCGATCTTCCGGTAACAGCCGAGCTCCTTGATCTCCGTGATCTTCCGGAGTTCGCAAAGCGCCTCGGCAGTCTTTTTTGTCCACCCGAGATCCAGGAAGAAGACATAGTTCCCGATCCCGCGTTTCGATGGCCGCGATTCGATCCGCGAGAGGTTGATCCCCCGTGAGGCAAATACTTCGAGGAGATCGTGGAGCAGCCCGGCCCGGTCGGTGCTCGGGTCGATAAGGAGGCTGCACTTCTCCGGTGTTTTGTCATGGGCGGGCTTCCTGGAGATGCGCACGAACCGCGTCATGTTGAACGCGCTGTTCTCTGTGTCCCGGACAATGACCGGCATATGGTAGATCTCCGCAGCCGTGGTCGAGAGGATGGCGCCGGCATTGGGCGTCTTCTTTGCCTCGAGGGCGCTCGATGCATTGCTGCTCGTGTGGATGACCGGGATCCCCCACTGCTCGATTTTGTCGCTGCACTGTTCGTGGGTCTGGGGATGGGCGTAGATGACGCGGATCGCTTCGAGCGGCACGAGCGAGGCAAGGTTGTGGTGGATGGGCATGTACATCTCGGCTGTGATGGAGAGCGGGAACCGGGTGAGGCCGTCAAGGGTCTCGCCAACGCTTCCTGCTTCGGAGTTTTCCATGGGCACGATGCCGTCGCCCTCTCC
>NZ_JAJRCG010000010.1 GCF_028679125.1 Methanoregula sp.
ACCGTCACCTCGCTCCTGGAGATGGAAGGGTTCGAGTCACTCAAGCACTACTCTGAACCGGTCATGACCGTTGCGGTCGAAGCCAAGAACATGAAGGACCTGCCCAAGCTCGTTGAAGTGCTCCGGCAGGTGGCAAAGGAAGACCCGACGCTGATCATCACCATCAACGAGGAGACCGGCGAGCACCTCATCTCCGGTATGGGAGAACTGCACCTCGAGATCGTCACCGGCCGTATCAAGCGCGACAAGGGTGTCGAGATCGTCACCTCCGAACCGATCGTGGTATACCGTGAGACCGTCACCGGCAGAGTGGAAAATGTTGAAGGAAAGTCCCCGAACCGGCACAACCGCTTCTACTTTACCCTCGAACCCCTGCCTGATGCCATCGTCGATTTGATCAAGAAGGGCGATGTCTCGATGAACCAGCAGCAGATCGAGCGCCGTGATGTCCTGGTCGCGGCAGGCATGGACAAGGACGATGCCAAGAGTGTCAAGGACATCAAGGGCACCTGTATGCTCTTCGACCGGACGAAGGGTATCCAGTACCTCAACGAGACCATGGAACTGATCATCGAAGGTATCCACGAGGCACTCGCGGGCGGTCCGCTCGCGGACGAGCCGGTCCAGAACCTCAAGATGACCCTCACCGATGTCAAGCTCCACGAGGATGCAATCCACCGTGGTCCCGCACAGGTCATCCCCGCAGTCCGTGGCGCCATCAAGGGTGGCATGCTGATTGCAGGCGACTCGCTCCTGGAGCCGGTCCAGAAGATCCAGATCACGGTCCCGATGGACCAGATGGGGGCCGCAACCTCCCAGATCCAGGGCCGGCGCGGCCAGGTCTTCGACATGGCAAGCGAGGGAGATACCATCACCGTTGTCGGCAAGGCACCGGTTGCAGAACTCTTCGGGTTTGCCGGAGACATCCGCTCGGCAACGGAAGGCCGTGCCATGTGGAACACCGAGTTCGCCGGGTTCGAGCTTGTGCCGAACAACATGGTCAAGGAAGTTGTCGTTGCCATCCGCAAGCGCAAGGGCTTAAAAGAACAGATGCCCACCCCGGCCGATTATCTCTCGGTATAATTACCCCAACACCCCATTACCCAGTCCCTTTTTTTATACATTTTTCCTACGGACCCGGTTGGTTTTCTGGTTCATCCCCGGACCGAAACGGTAAACTCCCTATCGTTCCAGATTATAGCCAATGGCAGATGATACCAAGCTGAAAATTGTTGTATTTGGTGCATTCGGGGCGGGAAAGACCACGATGATCCAGACCCTGGATCCCGGATCAAAACACATCGAGGCGAACTGTGCCGGGGGAACCACGACCGTGGCACTCGATTTCGGGCGGATCCAGAATAATGGCTGTAACATCCACATCTATGGAACGCCCGGGCAGGAACGTTTCGAGTTTGCCCGGGAGATCATTGCCCGGGGAATGGACGGGGCGGTTCTTCTGGTAGACGTCACGGCTCCTCCCGATGAGTTCACCAGTCACCTCTCCGACAGTCTCCATGCGGCACAGGTACCGTTCGTGGTATTCCTGAACCGGTGCGATGGAACCGGAGCGGATCCCGATGCATTTGTCGGTCGGTTTGGGGCCTCGGAAACCTGGAGCGTCTCCGCAAAAGACCGGAAGCAGTGCATGGATGCCTTCCTGAAGTTTGCCGGTACGCTGTCGCCCCGACCGTGCGGGCATACTTCCCCGTGATCACGTACTCCCGATATACTCCCGGGTCGTCATCTGCATCCCTCTGTTCCTATGGTATCCAGCCCATCCGCACCCACCGCTCGTAATCTTCGGTGCGGAAATCCTTATTCTCGATGACAAGATCCCGGAAAAATTCCCGGTTGCTGGTAATTTCCTCTTCCTGTTTCGGGTCAGAGAACCCGCCTTTAATTGCATCCGCGAGTTTTTTCCCGAGCGCCCGGGCATCCGCCTCGCGGGCATCAACGGCTCCTGAGTCCCCTCCCGTTGCAACGCTGATCCCGCCCACCGCAATCACGCCAAGGTAGTTGAGCACATGGTTCTGGTACGCGACAATCCCGTCGCCTCCGGAGGTGTGGGTGCTCGCAACCGAGCAGCCGTATTTCCCGGAGAGAACCTGGTAGTGGATTATGTCCGCGAGCCGGTCGAAGAAGATCTTCATCTGGCCGGAGACATTGTCGATGTACACGGGCGAGGCGAAGATGATCCCGTCAGCATCCTTCATCCGCTGCACAAGGGTCGGGACATCGTCATCGTACACGCAGACTCCGTTGAACGAACAGCCCTCGCACGCGGTGCAGGGAGTGACCCGGAGATCGCAGAGATCGATCAGGTCCGTATCAGCGCCGGCTTCTGCGGCCCCGGCCAGCACCGATTGGGTGAGTTGTCGCGTTGTGCTCCGGATCGTCCGAGGGCTCCCGTGGATAGCAAGGATCTTCATGGTATAATCTTCCTGATCAGATAGTAGGCGGCGGGGAATATTATAATGAAGGGAGGAGGAAGGTTTTCCGGGCACTCCCATGAAAAATGCAGGCGGGGTTATCCCGCGCAATCCGGTTCAATTATTTTTTCAGGAGGGTTTCGAGTTTGTCACCGATGAACGCACCGACAATGAAGATGAGCACATAGAGGATGATCATAACGATAATACTGAATACTCCAAAGAGACCGGCAACGGTGCTGACAGTTGCGGGAAGCAGGAACATCGACACGAGGGTGAAGGCAATGCTCGCGACAATGCCGATGATGGCGCTGTTCTTGAGGAGCCCCCGGTAATCTTCCTGGCCCTTATGAAAAAATCCGAATGCGATACCGATAATCAGATCAAGCAGTTCGAGTAACATACGAATATCCCAACGATACCAATCTATCGTACGTGGACCGAGAAATACGTTCCTGACCGGTGATGGATACCGCCTCCCACCCGGGTGGATACAGGAAAAATGGATTGCCTGCCGGGGGCGCTCTCACGCTGTGTTTTTCGGGACACAGACCCCGAGCAGCCCGAGAACGATCAGGGAAAAACCGATGACGACAAAGGTTCCGATAACCGGGAGGATCGTGTTCGTGATCAGGAACAGTTCGCGAAGGGGATAGATCATGAACGTGAGCGCGAAGATCGCCACGCCCCAAAGGACCATCGGGGCCTCTTTTGGCACGTAGTTCAGCGCGGTGGTAAGCAGGACCCCGGAAGCGGCAAAGTAGATGAGGGTGACGAGCGTTGCGGGGCTCAGGCCGGCGATACCGATGACCGTTACGGCGATGATGATCGCGGCTGCAATGATGCAGAGGGAGAGATACCGCGCCACCGGTTTCGTGGCAAATCCCCTGCGGAGCGCGAACACCAGGATGAGGATCGAAGCGATGATCCCCGCATCGATGATGCTGGGGAAGACCACATCTCTCATCCCCAGGAGGATCATGACGTACCATCCGATGTTTGCGATCCCCCAGAGTAAAAGCCCGGCACCGGCCCAGAGATGGACCTGCCGATCACCGGACCGATGCCAGAGACCGATCAGGACAAGAGCGCCGGCAAGTGCGGTGATGATCTGGAGATAGTTGCTGATTGCAAGGAAGACCGTGCCGGGAAGGACAATGATGGCGAGGGCGAGAACGACTGCCACCAGGAGGATTGCGGAGAAAATACCGGCAATCCATGTTCTGGCAGGTATATCCGGAGTATCTGTCATAAAGAAATTTTTTTTACAAACCTGAAAAGGATTGTGCAGTTCTTACGATTTTATTCTCATATTCCCTGGGTCAGGAAGTGAGATGACCCGAATGGACCAATGCGACACGGAGATTTGGATCCGGCCTGCTGAAAAAAAATAAAAAAAATTAACCTTGTTGTTTCCGGTCCAGAAACCAATAGCCGGTGTGAGTGAAACAGCTCATGGCAGGTCTGCCCGGAAAAGCCGGCAATCTTCGTCATGGCCAGAACGGCGGGTTTTACCTGAGGATGTGTAGCAAAAATTTTTGAAGTCTCCGAAAAAAATGGCGGGGAGTATGCGGTGCCTGTTTTTCGTTCCCCTCTGACAAGGCTCACACGTTACAATGGGACCCACTCATCCTATCCGGAACCCGGCAAGCATGAGTCCCGCAAGTCCAAGCAGGATCAGGATAATGACAGCGATCATGATCTTCAGGTACGGGATCCCGTCGGCCGCTTTCTTTGCCGGCCCGCGTCGGGTATCCGTTGCAATCCCACCGGTTGCGCTCACGCCGCCGCCCCGACTGTAACTCATACCTACGGACGGCCGGGGTTTGCTGTTCCAGCTCACAATGCCCGTGCAGTTGTGATTGGGCGGGAGCCGACAGTCGGCGCAGAACTTTCCCCCGCAGTGCTGGCAGGTGAACGGGAGCGTGGTCTCGCTGCCACAGTTGTCACAACGCGTCATCGATCTTCACGTTGTCTTTTTTGTATTAAGAACTCTTCCCGCTGGGGGATTTACCGTCGTAAACCCGTGACCCCCCCTCCAAAACGGTCATAGCGGCCGCCGGAGGGCGGTTATTTTTACGCGTTCCAAAGTCTGTGTAAATTCAGGGGCTGCCGGACGCCCGCTATTTTGCAGGTTGAACTGGGGTTAAAATCGCTTTGTTTTCAAAATAAACCCCATTTCGTCCGATTTTCCATGGGCGTGGACACTGCATCCACTCCGGCCGGAAGTGACCAGGCTCCGTTTGGCAATTCGGGCATTTTACGGGGTTTTTGGAGAGACTCTCTCCCCAGCCCCCAGCGGAGGGGGCTGGCCGGGGGTTGATCCGGAAAAGGAGGTCAGGGTCCGGGGGGCCGGAGCCGATCATCCCTATGCGGTTCAAGGATCGCGCCAGATGGATCATCCTCGTCTGTATTGGCACCACATTCCGGTGAACAACAGGAGAGAGCCAACAGCGAGCGGGACTGCAGGCCCGGGTGAGGAGTGCGTGGGTGTCGGGGATGCAGTTTTTTCTGGTGTAAGGGTATGATTTCTGAATCCATCTGACTGAGGCGTGAGCTCTGGAACGGGATCCAGATTCGGAGTGTTAATTACAAACAAATGGATGTAGCCATCTTTTTTGAGTTTGTCCTTAGGATCCTCTCCATAGGAGGCCCAGAGGATCCGGTTCCCATCTATATCGAACAGTCGGGGAAACTCTGTGCTGATGGGTAGAACTTCGCGGGCACCAGAGGAAATAGAATAGACAATAATTGAACCCGACGGCTCATCGCGCGTGTCAAAGATAGAATTTTCCTTCCACGCAATCAGATCTCCGGATATCTGTTGTGCATATGCATTGAAAAAGTCCCTGCTGATCCGGTACTCTGTCCCTGAAGTCAGATTATAGAGATACGTTGCAGGATTTCCGTCACGGAAATCTCGCCAGACAACATAGTCTCCCGAGATTTCAGGACAATACTGGGAATGCCGCGCTGTGCTAAGGGGGATCTCCTCATTTAGATCCAAATCGAACAGATAAATATCACCGCTGCCCGGTTCGTTGCGATCATCAGACCAGACAATCCGGGAACCGTCCATGGAAAGGGTACTGATTTTCCCGGGCCCGGTGTGAATAACCCGGCGGGCTTGGCTTGTCAGGTTAAAGAGGGCAATTTCGTACATCGTGATCGGGTAAATCTGAACCCGTATCCAAGCGACATGGTCACCAGAAATGACCGGATACTGGTTATCGCGCATGAGGCTGGGATCCTCAACACTTATTTCATCGGGGGTGAGGGCAGATGTTTCCCCGGTTGCCTGGTTGTACAGGAAAATCGTGGAATTCTCACTCCACACGACATGCTCGCCCGCCAGACCAAAGGGGGTGTCGACCCTATACGAGTGATCGGGAGAATGTGTGGTGGCAAGGATTCGCGTCTCCCCATCGGACATGTTCATCATCCAGATGGTACTGGAAATATACTTTGTAGGTGATGGTGTCAGTCGGGCCGTCTGCCAGACAATCCGGTCGCGGTCAAGGTTAAAAGGCTCCGAATAGGTTAAATATGGGTTGCCGGATTCATCTTCTGTGATATGGGGGGAATAGAAGGGGATGTCTGTACCGGAGAGGAGCGCGGCCACGGGAGTAGTCACCAGGAGAATGAAGAGGAAAATTCCACACATCTGTAATAGAGGTTTCATGAAACTCAATTCCAAGGTCTGTGAATCATCGTGACTAAGCAGTAAAAAGAGAAAAAGATTATGGGATTGTTATTGAATCCGATTCGCCGGACGCCTCACGATAGGGATGGCTAATGTATCCGAAGGTATGAACATCGTAGTTTCCAGCCTCTGGCCACATATACAACTTGTCTTGAGTACTAATCGTATATATCCCATCGGTGGATGAGGCAGAGGTTGAATCTACTTGTGTAGCTTCATCCATCATTAAAAAAGCCTCAATATAAATATAGCCGGGGGGGTCGCTCATACCCGTTACAGTTGATGTTCCCCCATATCGGATTCGGGTACTACTGACTTTAGTTATCCACCCACTTACGTGCATGGTTATCGTTCTTGACAGCTCAGAAAATCTATCCTGGTTATTTCCGTCGGGCCAGATCATCTTATGCTCGTGCAGATCCTTTTTCACCTCATCCGAAACGCCCACAAGGTGCTCAGGATGGACTTTCTCCATGTACTCTCCGACAGTAATGTCAGAACCCCAGAGTTTGTTGATTAACACGATCTGCTCCGGGCTTGCAGAAGATGTCCGAACTGAACCCCCATTTGCATCTGCCGCGCTTACAGCCGGCAGGGCGCCGATACAGAGTATGCTTATAACGATAAGCAATGCTAGTTGCCGATATAGTCCTTTTACCATTTTTTCACCTGAACGCACGCTTTTTTACGCTTCACTGCAAGTGAATCGTGCATCCAATCTGGTGATACGATAAAAATTGCCTTAAAATTTCTGTGACAAAATTTTACCAAATGTATTAAATATTATGTTTTAAAAAGATGGGATAATGGTGCAGGTCAGAAGAATATTCAGGATCCTGCGGCAGGCTGCATGGTACGGGATCCTCCTTCTCATTGCTATCATCTGTATCTACGCGTCCCTGAATACTATCACCCTCTTCCTGTGGGGAGATCCATCGATCCATGGCCAGCCCCGTATGTTCCACCCCCCGGAGATCATGGTGCTCCATTACGTGGGGATGATCTCTCCCGAACTGGCCCGGATTGTTGTGGGTGTTCTCTTTGGGAGTTTGGGTTTCTTTCTCTGGTTCAGGTTCCGCGGGACAAGTAGGAAGACATTGCTCGATCATCCCCTGCGGGAACGGATAGCGGAATTTATCCGCTCCCATCCCGGGTGCCATTTCAGTTCCCTTGCACGAGAACTTGGAATAAACCGCGGCACGCTCTCCTATCACCTCGGCCAGCTCACCTTCTTCAACATTGTGCAGGAAACAAAAGAGGGGGGTCTGACCCGGTACTATATGCATAAGGCCGGGATTACAGAACTCGAACAGAAGATCATGGCACACCGGGACAACCCCCAGCGCAGCCAAATCCTCTCAATGCTGGAGAATGGAGATGCCACGCAGAGAATAGAACTCAAAAAGAACCTGAACATTTCAGGACCCGCGCTCTGGTATCACATGCATATCCTGATGGAAGACGGGATCGTACTTGCCGAACAGAACTGCGAGAAGACCGGCAGGCCTGTGCAGTACTCACTCACCGGAGAGGCCAGTAAAATTATTAAAAATAGTACTGGGGATGTCTCTGCCGTGGCAGGTTTCCCGGTACCTTCAGTGCAGGATTGGGGGACCGGCTCACAGTCCGGAAAAGATTCCGTGTTTCAGAAGTGAGAACTGGTTTGGCCCGGCTGTGAGCCTGGCTGTTGTCTCCGCATCCGGGACAACAAAGAGTGCCGAATCGGTACCGCACCATGGTTCCCTATCCCAGCCGACCGTAATGACATATTCTCCGGGCATAAGCCGTGCCGTATCCAGACTGTAATACCATGTGTTCCAGTTGGTATGCCCTCCCGGTTCTGTCCCGCCAGCGGGTGTGATAGTTGGAAGGGTATCTCGGAGGATCTCTTTTCCTGATGTGGCATTGTAAATCCGAGCGCTCAGGCAATCCTTCGGCGCCATGTTGGTGATCCCGGAAAACACTATACTGTGAGGATTGTTGCGGTCCAGAATCAACTGGCCGGTCATCGGATCGCTTTTCTGGTTGAACCGGAGTGCGGGCAACTCGACAAAGAAATACTCTGCCTGAATGATATCATCGACACCCTTTCGTTCCGATATCGCAAAGAGGGCTGCAACCTCCGGCTGGACGCTAGCACGGAGATCAGATACGGAACCCAGATCTGCTCCTGTAATGCCACGATCAGTGACCGTGATGTTCCCGGATCCGGAGATACGGGTGTTGATCTCGTACTGCTTATTTGCGCCCGGATCCAGTATCACGAACGCATACTGACCGGCAGAAAAATTCCGGGTCACTTCCGGTCCAAGGGTAAGAGAGAAGTTCCCCCGGGTATCAGGGGATGCTTTGAGAGTATGGAAATAGTGCCGGCCAAGTACCATGAGAGTAATAGATCCGTTTGTTGCACCGGTCCCGTGGACCGTGAACGCATCCCCTTCCGCAATCGTCTTCGGACAGCTGGATTCAAATGTCAGGTCGGCCGCAGCCGGTGCGGCCATGAAAATAGTGAGCACGAGGATATTCACAGCAAGAATTATTCCAGAATTTGTCATCATTAACTCCCGATTGTTTCTGAACCAGTATCAGAACAGGTAGTTAAGTGATTTCTGTGTCATTTTTTTACGTATCCTGTAAGGACTTCAGGAGTAGTGCAGACATCTTAAGGATCTGTCGATCCCCGGATATCCCGGTACTTGAGAATCCGTTAAATTCGCAGCGGAAGAAACCGCTTGTCTTTCAGGTTGGAACCAGTGACAATGTTAACGGAGGAGCGCACCCGTCTCCTGAAAATAACATCCCTGATGCCCTTCGGCATCCGGTTATGAAAAAAAGGGATTTGATCAGTGCTCGTGCCGGTAATAGATATCCAGCAGGCTCCCGTTCCTTGCATCCACCCACCCGGTTGCCGGGATCGGATATTGCCAGCCCCTGATTGACTCGTCATCGAACTCAACCCTCCAGGCAAGCGGAACGCTACCCGCAGCGGGCACAACCTTGTCCGGGTTGTGGAAATCCTTCCACCGAAGATCCGTGGAGACAATATGGAAGCTGGCAGCGGAAGCCGGGTAGATCTTCTCTGCTTCCTTCTGCACGGTTGCTATCGCCGTGTCCTTTGATACAGAAGGTTCTGCTGGCAACGCGACGGCATTCTCCGGAAGACTCCACGATTTGCGGTATTCGACAACATTTCCTTTAACGGAATCGACCGTGATGGTGAAACCGTCGCTGTCGCAGGGAACGCCGCGGATGATCCGGTTGTAAACAAAGACATATTGCCCGGCAATCTTCTCACCGGGCATCCCAAGCGGGTCCAGCCGGGCATCGACCAAGACGATCGATATATCGCCGTTGCGTTCCCGGATCTCCCGATCCGCCGTCTGTTGTGCAGCATCCATCGTGACAGATGGCGTCTCGGGCCGGTCCAGACGCGTGATGCCAATGAAGTACGAGCTCAGTTCGCCCGTGTCTGCATCAAGACCGCCCTCGACAAGTTTCTCCTCACCCTTCATCAGCTCGAAAGCCCAGCTCCGCATGTACTGCGATCCGTCATTAAACCGGATCCTGACCCGGTCAGTTGAAAGTTCCGGGAATGCACCGCGGGCCTTTGCCTTTGCCTGTTCGATTGTGATCCCTGCCTTATCCTGGAGGGGATTGTAGGGATCGCCGGTCTCCGCATCGATGAAGAGTGTTGCATTCGTCTCGCGGATGGAGGTGTTATCCGGTACTAAGGAGAATTCGTACAGGATTTTCCCGGGATACCGGTCGGTCAGGGAGACACCGGCAACGAAATAGCCATGGATTACCCCTTCATCCATTTCCCATTCATCCAGAAGGGCCTGTGCCTGCTGCCGCGAGATCGTTACATCCGGTGTTTTTGTCATTGTGCCGGTGGCAACCGCCGTTGTTGAAACGGAAATTGCTGTAACGGGGAGCGCCGGGATACTGGTGCCGTCAGTGCCAGGAGTCTCCCGGGAAGACTCCGCAACCGAAAACTGCTCTGCAAGAATTATCGAGATGCCGATCATCACGATGATGACGGCAAGAACAAGAACTACATTTTTTCTCTGTTTCATACTACACCTCCGGCTGCTGAGCCGGATCGATCCGTTCAGGTGCCAGACTGAATGAGGTGTACTCGCATGCCCGGACTTAAACGAATTCTGTGATAAAATTTTACCAATTGCGGCCTGAAAAAAGGGATTCCTTTCACGCAGCCTTTTTTGGTCCACAACACGGAACCAATCCCAAAACGATGAGCGAGAAGCCGGCACCAGTACTTCACTAAATTTGAGCCCGAACAAAAGGTGTCTCTTTCATGAAATTTTCTGGCCCGGGTTCTCCGTGGTCTCAAGAACGATTTACGAAGATTTGTTTCAGTTCTTTGAAGATACTGGGGGATGGGATGGGATACGAGTTGCTGACTATCCACGATTCACGGAGGAAACTTCAGAGACGTAGTGGATTCATACAATTTGTCTGGATTAAGGTATTCTCCAGAGCATTTTTTTCAAGCAGACTCTGCTGAAAAATTTTCAACCGAGATCATGAGGTGTCAGTTGATGAGGCGATAATCGGATAATTATCCGGCAATATGTATGTACATGCTACAAAAATTTTGATTTGCCGACGTGAGATGGTTTCCCAATCAACCAGACCCTGCATGAAAAAATTTGAGCAGGGGGTGAGGGGGTGGTTGAAATTTTTTTGCCGGAGATCGATTGTGATGCTCATAATGGTGGAACTATTCACAGGTTTTTGGCAGGTAGTGTACACTTCCAGGATTCGCGGAGGAATAATTCGTGAAGTACTGGGCACAGACAAACGGATCGGATGCCGGGACGGCCACCGGATTCCCACGGGGATTCCGGGCGGGTTGAGGTTTTCAATTCGCCTGATGGAGATCTCCCGTCTTCAAAGGCGGAACCCTGCAAGCATGAGTCCCGCAAGCCCGAGAATGACCAGGCCGATGATCGCAAGCATGATCCAGAGATAGGGAATCGCGGTCTCTTTCTTCCGGGATTTCTGCCGCAATTCCCCGGCCGCACCGCCTGTCACTGAAACTCCGCCGCCCCGGCTGTAACTCATGCCGACCGCGGGCCGGGGTTTCTGGTTCCAGCTCACAATGCCCGTGCAGTTGTGATTGGGCGGGAGCCGGCAGTCGGCGCAGAACATTCCCCCGCAGTGCTGGCAGGTGAACGGGAGCGTGGTCTCGCTGCCGCAGTTGTCGCAACGCGTCATCGATCTTCACGTTGTCTTTTTTGTATTAAGAATCCTTCCCGCAGCGGGGTTTACCGTCGTAAATCCGTGACCCCCTCTAAAACGGTCATAGCGGCCGCCGGAGGGCGGATATTTTTACGCGTCCCAAAGTCTGTGGAAAAACAGGGGCTGCCGGACGCCCGCTATTTTGCAGGTTGAAGTGGGGTTAAAATCGCTTTGTTTTCAAAATAAACCCCATTTCGTCCGATTTTCCATGGGCGTGGACACTGCATCCACTCCAGCCGGAAATGCGAATCGTCTATTTGGCAAACGGAGCCCGTTACGGGCTTATTTGAGTACTGGTCCCCGGAAGGATCGGTCCGGGGCGATCCAATCCCTTATGCCGTTTTGCGCCGGATACTACCGGCATGGGGCAGTATGTGGCAGGCGATGTCCTGCTGGCCACGGTGGCGCTCGATGACCGGACGGCCGCGAAGACCCGCCGGTGGTCGTGATCCGTACGGAAGAGCCGGGCACGATCCGGGTCTGCCCGGTG
Organism: Methanoregula sp.; assembly: GCF_028679125.1. Lineage (GTDB taxonomy): Archaea > Halobacteriota > Methanomicrobia > Methanomicrobiales > Methanospirillaceae > Methanoregula. Next base: position 11,891 of record NZ_JAJRCG010000010.1, read on the forward strand.
AGCAGCAAGGCGCCGAACGATGCACCGTGCCTGCCGCTCACGATCGATGATTTTGAAACCGGCGGTCTCGATCTCTTCAGCGAAAGTTACGTGATGACGGGCCGTGTTCTCGCACTCCGGCCCGCGGATGTGATAGGGAAGAAGGGCCGGCTGACCGGAGAATCGCTTGCGGAGATTACCGGACACGTGCCGGCCGGTGGGCCGAAAGGAAACGAACCGGCAAAATATTCCGGCCGCTCGCGGACCCGCCGCTGATCGTCCGGATTTTTTTAAATTTTATTTTTTAATTTTTTAATTCTTTCCGGACGCGGTGCATCAGCATCCTTATCTTATCCTTGAGATAACGATGGTAGGATGGACATCGCAGAGGCAATCCGGGAGATGGAGGCGCAGGTTGGCCGGATCTCGCCGGTCCAGAAATTCCTGCTGGGCACGGACGGGTCGGTTACGCAGATCCTCGAATCGATCACCGGGAAAAAAGTTGTCATCAGGACGCTCGTACAGGAGATCGTACCTGCTGACCGTACCGCGGCCGGTAACCTGAGTATTGCCGAAGGAGACCCGGTCAACTTCCGCATCGTGGAGATCAAGACCGAGGGCAGCGGCGAGGTGCTGATCTACGCGGTCTCGCACACACCCGTCAACAGACTCTCCCCGGAATTCAGAGACGATCTGTTGCGGGCTGATATCCCCATCGGGAAGATCATCAAACAGCACCACATCGAGGCCCGGCGGGAGATCCTGAACGCCCGTGTCCTTCCGGCAACAGAAGAGGCCGGCAGATTATTTTCCATCTGCAAGAACGAGCCGCTCCTCGCCCGGCAGTACCAGATCATCCATGGTGGCAAACCGCTCATCTTCATCGAGGAGCAGTTCCCTTACAACCGCTTCCTCGACACCCGGCGTGTCATCGTGGACACGCCCTCGCGGCTCCATGTCTCCCTGATCGATATGCACGGCGGGTCGGGCCGGGTGGACGGCGGCATCGGCATCACGCTGGACGAGCCCGGCATCCTGATAGAGGCCGAACTATCCCCGGTCCTTGCCGTGCACGGCTGCGACCCGGCAACGCAGCAACGGATCGTGCAGGTGGCAACAAGCGTGCTGAAGGATCTTGGTCTTGGCGGAAGCGTTGCGATCACGGTAAGGAAATCCTTCCCGTCCCACATCGGTCTCGGAAGCGGGTCGCAGATTGCGCTTGCGGTGGCAAAAGCAATCGCGGAGCTCCACGACCGGCACATGCCCGCACGCGAGCTTGCCCGGCTCGTGGGCCGGGGCGGGACGTCCGGTATCGGCACTGCGGCGTTCGATAACGGCGGGTTCATCATCGACGGGGGCCACCGGTTCGGTGCGGGCGGGGAGAAGGCGGACTTCCGCCCGTCATCCGCATCACGGGGTGTCAGCCCCGCACCGGTGATTGTCCGGCACGAGTTCCCGCAGGACTGGAAAATTCTGCTCGCGGTCCCGGACCTTCCGGCCGGGGCGAACGGCAGCCATGAAGCGGATATCTTCCGGACCCGGTGCCCGGTGCCGCTCGATGAGGTACGGGCGCTGAGTCATGAGGTGCTGATGCGGATGCTGCCGGGTCTTGTGGAGCGCGATCTCGATCTCTTCGGCTCCGCGATCAATACTGTGCAGAGCCTCGGGTTCAAGAAAGTCGAGCTCAGTCTCCAGCCACCGGTTGTTCACGGGCTCTTGTCCACGCTCCGGAACGCCGGCGCAGCCGGGGCGGGCATGAGTTCGTTCGGTCCGGCCGTCTTTGCGCTGGGAGACACCAATGTACCGGATCTTGAGCGGGCTGCCCGGTCCTTCATGCAGGAACATGCCTGTGGCGGGACGACCCTCATCACCATGGCCCGGAACCGCGGGGCAGCGGTCAGGATAGTATAACGATTTACCGTGTCCGGTGAATGCCCGAAAACGTCGCAGGTCTACCGGGCACGAACCCGGAACATGGCCTGGGGGATCAGGATCTCGAACCGGGCGCCAGTCCCCGGTGTGCCCGTCTCCCGGATCTCAAGGCCGGTTATAGAGAGGATCTCCTGCGACAGGTAGAGCCCGAGTCCGGTCCGGGAACCAACTCCTTTCAAAAAGATCCGTGTCTTCTCGGACGCCGGAATGCCGACCCCATTATCCTCAAGCGTGAGGATGCCCTGGTCCTTATCGCTGGAGAACCCGACCCGGATGGTGGTCACCGTTTTCCCATGGTATTTCGCGTTCTCGAAAATATTGAAGATCACCTTCCCGAACATCGGGTCGGCGTACACTTCGAGCGCCGGTAACGCGTTCTCGATCCCGATACTGCCGGCGAACACGTCCTGTGCTGAATGCTCCACGATCGATCGCACATCACACCAGTCCGGCGCGGATATCCCCAGTTGTTCGTATTCCCGGGTAATTTCCAGCAGGTGGGTGATCACCTCGACCTGGTGGGAGATCTTCTGCACATATTCGTTCTGTTGCGACCCGGGTTCAAGACCGTTCTCCAGCAGGTAGAGGTAACTGGTGATCCCCGTCACCTGGTTGAGGATATCGTGCCGGGTAAGACTGGAGAGCAGGTTCAGCTTCGCGTTTGCCGCGTGCAGTGCCTCCTGTGCCTTTTTCCGCTCCTCAATCTCAAGGTTCGCGAGCTGTCGCGTTGCCCGGTACATCCTGACCTGGCTGACCAGATCGTTGATGTCTTCGATTACGATCATTCCCAGGCGCATTCCATTATGGTCGAACGGGATGACCGAGGCATGCTCGGCCAGCAGATCGCCGTTCTGGAGCAGTGCCGGGATGAAATGGGGGTGGAACTGCGAGGAGAATACTGCTGCAGGACCCCCTTCGAAGACCTGGTCGATCCGTGACGTATAGACCCGGCTTGCAAGATGCGCAAACTGCGTGCGGAGATCGCAGCCCACCATCGCGTCCCGGGAAATACCGGTCCACCGGGCAATGCACTGGTTCCAGAAGAGGACCGTATAATCCCGGTCGATGAGAATGATCCCGACCGGCAGGGGATCGAACATCTCCCAGTTCCGGTCTGTCACCACCCGGCCCGGACCATGCAGGGGTTCCGTGCCGACCTTCATGGACTCATTTCCTGGATGGCGTTAAGCAATGATTCAAGGGATCCCACTTCGAGGATCAACAGGATGCTGCCCTCGATCTCCCGGTCTTCGATGGTAAAATGTGTGTCGGCAAGGATCACGCGTTCATCAGGACTCCGGGGATTGGCAGTGCGTGCAAGCGTGAGAACATTGATCTCCAGGTATCGTGGCAGCGAGTAGGAGAGGTGCTGTTCAAGGATGTTGGCGATCGATCCCATGACGCTGTTGAGGATGATGTTGCCGACCTCTTTCAGGGTCTCGATACGGAGTGCATCGAGTTCCGGGCTCTCTGCCGGTTCACCCGAGAGCAGCATGACCAGCGCGGCCGCGCTCCCGGGGGGGAAGGCAAGGGCAGACAGGCCGCAGAACGGGCCCTCGAACGTGAGGGTGACCGTGGCAAGGGTATCTCCGGCATGGATTCCTTCTGCCCCGGCAAGTTCGTCAATAGTCACAATCCGGACAGTCGGGACGCGGAGACGAATCGTGCAACCGGTCATCTCGTTGAGCATGCCGGCCGCCCGGCCAACACCGATATTGATCAGCTCCCTTATTGCGTCGAGAGCCTCGTCATCGATCTCCATTAAGCCTTCCCGCTATCCAGTGCCTGTCTGACCGTTTCTGCAAGCCCTTCTTTTTTGACCGGCTTGTGCATGACCCTGGTAGCGCCAAGGGCAAGGCACCGGTCCCGCGTGGCAGTCTGGATATCTGAAGTTACGATAATGATCGGCATGCAGAGGCCCGCTTCTTTGGCTTTTTTAAGGAACGCAAGACCATCGAGGTCGGGCATGAGCAGGTCTGTTATGATCAGGTCGGGTCTCTCCCGCAGGGCCGCATCCAGACCCTCGTTGCCGTTGGCAGCCACAAGAATTGTATACCCCATCTCTTCGAGCAGGGAGGAGAGGATCCTGCGCTGAAATGATGAATCATCGATGATGAGGATGCGTACCATACCTGGTTCCTGAAAGGTACCGTTGACCCGGTCCTTTCTGTGTGCTTGTACACTTCGGGAGACCGGCCAATAAAAGTTGTGATTTATCGATCTGCCGATCCCGGACCTATTTCCCGATCTTCAGGAGCATCTCTTCCAGTGACGGGTACCGCGACTCGATCTTCTCGACGCGGCCACCGGCTTCCGTGATAGCGGCCGTGCACTCGTTGAGATCCGTCATCTCCTCTGCATCACAGACAAAGAATCCCTCCTCCTGCCGGTAGGTCTTCGAATGCCCGAGGAGTTTTGCCGGATCATCGATGGAGAAGAAGATCGTGTAGGTGAGCGAACCGAACTGTTCGCGGAGCTCCTTCATGGAACCGAACGCTACCACCTTTCCCCTCCGGAGGATCATCACCCTGTCACAGATCGCCTCGACCTGGTACAGGTTATGGGCAGAGAGGACGATGGTCTTGCCCTCCTGCCGGAGCCGGCGCAGGTAATCGGCAATGAACCGCGAGGTCATCGGGTCGAGGCCGCTCGTGGGCTCATCGTATACGAGGAAGCCCGGGTCGTGGATCAGCGAGCGGGCAATCGCGGCCTTGCGTTTCATCCCCTTGGAGAATTCCCCGATCTTCTTGCCGTCCGGCTCAAGCGAGAGTGCGGCGAAGAGCTGGTTCGTCCGGATCCGGATCTCCTGCGGAGAGATCCCATAGATCTCTCCGAAGAACGCGAGGTAGTTCTCCGCGGTCATAGTCTCGTAGAGCCGTGACTCCTCGGGAAGGTACCCGAGATTCTCCTTGAGGGCCATCGGGTTCCTGATCACATCGATATCATTGATGCAGAGTTCGCCGGAAGTGGGGGCGATGAGGCCGGACATGATCTTCAGGAGCGTGGTCTTGCCCGCCCCGTTGTGGCCGATGATCCCGAAGATCTCGCCATCCTCAAAACTGAAACTGACGTCATCGAGTGCCAGGAAGCCGTCGAAATCTTTTCGGAGGTTGCGGGCGGTGATCATGGTGGTTGCCTTATCGATCAGACTTGTGTTGTGTTCCAGATATAGGTTCGGATGCGGGATCCGTCCCGTACTCTGCAGAGAACGATGGGTATTTGACAGATACCCGGTATTATTCTGTACTCATGACTGACCCTGCTGTGGCAGGGCCGGTTGGAATCCGGAGAAAGGAGCGGACATGCACATGGGAGCACTTGCCGATATTGTCACCATCGCGAAGTGGGAGGTAAAAAAATCTCTCACCATGATGAGCCGTGACATGCTGCCGCTCGCCATCATCCTCTTTGTCCTCTTAGTGGCCGTGACCGGTTTCTCCGCCCAGAGCGGTCTCCACCTCCAGGACGGGATGTACAATGTCGCGACCAACGACCAGGCCATCGCCTCGCTCCTTGCCTCCGACAACCGTTTCTCGGTCACCCTGCTCGACAACAATCCCCTCTGGGCCACCCGGGGATCATACGACCTGATCGTGATGGGCGGGCAGGTGATCCCGAGCGACACCGACAAGGGCCGGTCTGCGGTAAAGACCCTTGAGCGCGACTATGCCAAGTACATCAACAGCGTCTATACGAGGCAGGACGATCTCTTTGCCGCTTACCCGCTCTGGATCGATACGCAGAGCATCACGAGCGAACTCAGTTTCACGGCAACGCAGAGCGGCCAGCGCATCAGTGCCGCCCCGCCCCGGGGTCCCCCGGTGCCGGAGGGCACGATCGAGGAGATCGCGACCCCGTCCCCGACCCTCTCCATAACAGAAGAGGAACTCCGCGGACAGCTGGTCAAGTCCACGTCAAAAGACACCCAGATCTCGCGGTACACCGACGCCCTCTCGTCCGGCAGTTCCACGATGGGCACCTTCAAGACCCCGTCCCAGCTCTCCCCGCCCCTGCCGTTCGACTCGATCATCCTGGTCTTCGTCTTCATCTTCCCCCTCTACTTCACGAGCCAGTTCTTCATGATGAGCATCATGAACGAGCGGATCGAGCGAAAGGGCGAGATCCTGCTCTCGACACCGGTTGCGGCCTCGTCCATCATCATCGGCAAGATGCTCCCGTACTTCCTCGGGATGCTCGCGATCTGTACCGCCCTCACGCTCTGGATCAAAGCGCCATGGCTGATCCTCCTCCCCCTGATCCCGGTGATCTTCTTCTTCCTTGCAAACGCGCTCATCATCGGGATGCTCGCCCGGAGCTTCAAGGAGCTCTCGTTTGTCTCGATCTTCTTCTCGACCGTTGCCACCTCGTACCTTTTCTTCCCGAGCATCTTTGCCAACGTCCACGTGATAAGTCTCATCTCGCCCCTGACCCTGATCGTCCTTACCATGCAGGGCTCCGCGTGGACGGCCGCCGATTACCTGTACTCAACCTCGCTCTTCTGGCTCACCGGGGCCGTGCTCTTCTACATCGCGGCGCGGAACTTCAAGGAGGAACGGCTCTTCTCTGAAAAGGGCCTCGTCACCCGCATGCGGGAGTTCCTCTCCGAGATCCTCTCGCGGAAGCACCCGTTCATCGCACTCTTCCTGATCTCGGGATTCACCATCCCGTTCGTCTTCATGGTGCAGATGATGTGCCTCGTGCTCTTCTTCAACCTGCCCATGCCGCTCTCGCTCGTCTGCCTTCTCCTCTTTGCGGCGCTGGTGGAGGAGATTGCAAAAGGCATCGGGATCTACACGCTCTATGCACGGGACCCGGGATTCTTCACGGCAAAGAACATCCTCATTGCCTGCGGGGCGACCGCGCTCGGCTTCCTTATTGGCGAGAAGCTCCTGCTCTTTGTCACGCTCGCGGAGATCTCGGACTCGGTCTTTGGCAGCATCCTCTTCCTTTCGCTGGGCTCGCTCTGGCTCCCGCTCCTCCTCCACTTTGTCTGTGTGCTGATCGTGGCCTGCTGCTTAAAGAAGTGGGGGGCACGCGGATTTGCTCCCGGTCTCGGCATCGCCATGGTCGTGCACTGTTGCTATAACCTCTACTTCATCCTGGGGTGGCTTGGATGAAATCGCGGCATCTCTCGATCATTGCAAAGAAGGAGTTCCGGGGGCTCCTCTCCGAGCGGACGATCCTGCTCGCGGTCCTGCTCCAGCTCTTTGTTGCGCTCTTCTCATCCTTCCTGATGGTAGGCCTGACCTCGATGTACGACCTGGCATCGCTCTCGAAGTACTCCCATTTCAGGTACAATGTCGGGTACGCGGGGAACGATTCCCAGGTACTCTCTTACCTGTACGCAAGCCCGGACTTCCGGGTATACCGGATGGATCTCTCCACCGGTGTTGCAGCATTGAAGGAGCGGAAACTCGCAGCGATGATATGGGTGCCGGATACCAGTCCCGATGCGCAGGAACCGGTCAAGATCACGTTGTATACGCTCCAGAACGATCTCCAGAGCGCGATCGTGGATGTGAAGCTCAAGGACATATTCCTGAGGTACGAGAAAGACCTCCGGCAGGTTCGTGCAGATCGGCTCAGCGAGCAGCCGATGCCGCTTGAGATTCCCCCTTCGCGCGGTGCAGGTGAGTTCTTCGAGTTCGTGTACGGCCTCCTGATCCCGCTGCTCGTCTTCATGCCGGCGATCATCGCCTCGGCCCTGATCATCGACCTGATCACGGAGGAATACCAGCACGACACGCTGGAGACGCTCGTCTCGACCCCGGTCACGTTCTCCGAGATGGTCTGGGGTAAGATCCTGGCCTGCGAGGTGCTCGTGCCCGTGCAGGCGGGGATCTGGCTGTTACTTCTTATGGTGAACGGTATCGCGATCCAGAACGCCGGGCTGATCCTCCTGCATGTCACGGTGAGTTCGATGGTGCTGATCCTGCTGGGGGCGCTCACCGCGCTCCATTACCGCGAGCGGACAGCGGCACAGTTCATCTTCTCAACCGCGCTCGTGGTCGTGATCCTCTTCTCGCTCGCGCTGCCGTCCAACCCGATGAACCTCCTGACCCGTCTTTCAGTGGGCATGGCCGGCACGGAACAATGGCTCGTGCTCGCAGTTGTTGCCGGTGTGGTGGTCCTCCTCGCGTATGCAACCCAGCGTTATGCGGAACGGATCAGCAGGATCAATCACACGGGATAAACCGGAATTAAAAAGGGAACGGGATTATGCCGGTTCAGTACGTGAGGGTAAGGAGTGGCTGGTCGAGCGTCTTGTAGGTCCTGCCCGCGCTCGTTACGAAGACTTCAACCCGGTCGCTGCCGCTGCCCCGCGTTCCCTGGACGATGAGTTCATCCCCGCGTCGGGGTCTCCTCTCGTTGTCGTTCAGGTATTTTTCGATGACCTCCCCGTTGGCAAGGGTCACTTTCAACAGGATATTCTGGACAAACGCCTCCCCCTTGCCACCATTGTAGAGAAGATGAATGGTAAAGTCGGGACGCTCCTTGCTCACCTGGAGGTCCACGTACTGCTCGGCCGGCAGCGTCTCTACCTGGACCGGGGTTGCGACAACTGCTGAAATAGTTGCGGTGGAAGAGACGGTGGTCTGGGGCAGGGAGGTTTCTACGGGATTGATCTCTGCCTGTGTCGGGCTCGTGCAGCCGGCAGCAAGCGCACAGAGCACGAGTCCTGCCAGGACTGCAGGAATCAGGGCATAGTTCATGCAGATTCCTTGCATGTACTCGTATTACAGATTTGTGCTCCACTGCGTACGCATATCTCCGCGCCGATATCTCTCCCTGAAACCCATAATAAAAACGATGCCTGAAGGAAAAACGCGTAAAATATCAGGAAAGAACAGTTAAATTAAAAAGGACACCCGGTTTAACTTTACGTATCAGGAGTACATTGAATGTTCTGTCCTAAATGTGGAAAAGAGACTGATGCCTCCGGCAAATTCTGCCAGTGGTGCGGGGCCGACATAGAGTCTGTCCAGTCGAGACCCGTGGCCGTTCCGGAAGAAGACGAGGGGCCTGAGGTCGGGGTTTATGCAGGTCTGGGCAGGAGGCTTATTGCATTCATTGTTGATATCATCCTCATTGTGCTGTTCGATCTGGTGCTTGCAGGAACCCTCGGTCTCTTCCGGGGATTCCAGAACCTGTATTTCTACGCGTTCCAGCATGTGCCGGCCTCTGAACTGACAACCGAGGGAACAACGGCTGCACTGATGAGTTCGATTGTTGCAGCGTATGGCCTCACACTCATCGTTGTCCCGTGGGTTTACTACGCGGGCTTTGAATCTTCCCGCAGCCAGGCAACTCCCGGCAAGGTTCTCATGAAACTCGTAGTCACGGATCTCGAAGGGAATAAAGCAACCTTTGCCCGGACCTCTCTCCGCTTTTTCTGGAAATACGTATCAACCCTGATCATCTTCATCGGCTTCATCATGATCGGGTTCACGAAGAAGCACCAGGGGCTTCACGACAAGCTCTCGGGATGCTATGTACTCCTTCAGGACTGAATAATCCAATCTTTTTTTCCGCTCGTCTTCCTTCAACTCTCTCCTGCAGATTACCTGCTCTGTCGCTGCACTTCGCTGTTATTCCCTCCTCATTACTTGTACCGGAACTTCAGGAACAGGAGGACGAGGATCAGGAGAAACGTGATCATGTTGGCGGCGATAACGGGCAGGGAGCTGACCCAGAATCCATAGACTGTCCAGAGCAGGACACCCACAGCAAAGAGCACGAGCATGGCAAGCGAGAGGTCCCGGGTCTCTTTCATCTTCCATGCCCTGGCCACCTGCGGTATGAACGAAATGGTGGTGAGGGTACCTGCGATATAGCCGACAATGAGGATGGTATCCATGATTGCTCTCCTTACCGGTTCTCTTTACGACCCATTATACTGGTTGCATCTCTCTCGTGTTCATACCGGAAACGGCTCGGGCGAGAACTGGTCTGCTGCAACAAGCCATTTCCGCCCTTCCTTCACCAGGAAGAACATATCCCTGCCGTGCATCACCTGTTTTTCAGCGCCCATGGCAAACGTGATCGAGAAGAGGTACGTAACCACGGCACATTTTCCGCCGGCATAGATCTGCACCGTGTGATCGGTCTCCTTCCATTCGTGGATAACGGTTGCTTCTGCAAAACTCCTCCAGCCGGCAACGTACGCCTCCCGTCCAAGAAGCCGGCCGGGGGTTGTCGGCACGATTGCCACCACATCCGGATGCAGATACGTCCGGAACTGTTCTTCATGCCACCCTGAGGTCCAGCACGCGTTCATCTCACGGATCATGGTCTCGATTTCGTGTTTCTTTACTGTATCGTCCATCATACTCTCCGGATCAACAGACACGGTGCGCAGGTAAAAAAGGACCGGGGCGCACAGTGCGAAAGTGTGAATAAAAAAAGGGAGCAGAACATCACGCAGGATGTTTCACGCTCACTTCCGGGCGGTTGCCTTGAAGAAGGTGTAACAGAAGACGCCGTCATCTCCGGCAGTGCGGTTGAGTGCGGCAATTCCCCGCTCCCATGCATCCCGGCTCATCAGTCCCTGCTCCAGAACTGCCGGCCCCACGCCTTCGACCATGGCCGTGAACGTCATTTTCGTAAACCCTTCTACCAGCGTCGGCCGGGATGCGTCCACGTACACCATCCGGGGCGATACACGGACATCCAGGTACCCGGCACTGCACAACAGCGGGTAGAGTTCGCGGCCGATGAGGGCATTGCCGCCCATCTTTTGCTGGAGTGTCACGAGGCATTGCACCGCCCGGCGTGCGTCTTCGTTCTCCGGGTGGAAGAATGCTGAACCGTGATCTCCCTCGATTACGGTGATGGTGCCTCCGTCTTTCAGGAGGGGTCGGAGCTGTTCGAGTGCCCGCTCTGGTTCTGCGAGATGTTCCAGCACGAAACAGAGGAAGATATGATCGAAACCGGCAGGTTCAAACGGAAGATGAAAGATATCCGCCTGCTGGAAGGTCACCGTCGTGATCCCATCATTTCGGATTGTTTCTTCTGCCTGTTTCAGGGAATCGGCCGAGATGTCGATTGATGTGAAGAGAGCATGCGGGCTGTTCTTTGCAAGGATCGCGGTCTGGGCGCCGATACCGCAGCCCACCTCCAGAACCCGCGAACCTGCCGGGTACCGGATGTCATCGTGAAGGAGATTCGTGAGGGTCTGCGCCTGGTCAGCTAACCGTTCAGACTCGCGGGGCGAGTAGCCGTGGACATACGTGTTTTCTGACATGGAATTGTGAGTGCTCCGTAACCGGGGATGCAGGGGAATCCTGCCCCGAGGTGCTGTACAAAGTTGAACTTAAATGTTCAAAAATGTACGCTATACAATGTGCAGAACCTGATTGAGAGTAAAAAGAGTAATGAATAATTCGTGCAAAACAAGGCCAGGGCCGAGATTTGAACCCGGGTCGAGGGATCCACAGCCCCTTAGGATAACCAGACTACCCTACCCTGGCAGATGTTCTTTTTACATTTGCACCGGACTCTCATTAATCTTCCGCGTACACCTGGCACCGGGACCGTATGTGCGGCGTGAAACGAACGGTGTTTTCGGTTGTGTCCATGAGGTGATTATTAATAGTGTCAGGCGTCCATTACATATCAGGTGGCTCTGAACTTTCTTTCCTGACGATGAGGCGCGCCGGCATGGGGGCGCGGGCACACAGGAGCAGGGGATTTTTACCCGGAACCAGAGCTTTGACGATACGGGGGTGGCAGGATTATGGCAGAGAACCCGAAGATCAGGACGCCGATTGTCTGCGTTATGGGGCATGTGGATCATGGCAAGACCTCCCTCCTCGACCGGATACGGGGTTCATCGGTCGTGAGTTCCGAGGCCGGCGCCATCACCCAGCACATCGGTGCAACCATCGTCCCTATCGAAGCGATACGGAAACTGAGCGGCTCGATGGAGAAAGTGCCGATCAATATCCCCGGCCTCCTTTTTATCGATACACCGGGTCACCATGCATTCACCACCCTCCGGGCCCGCGGCGGAGCGCTCGCGGACATGGCAATCCTCGTGGTTGACATCAACCAGGGATTCCAGCCCCAGACCATTGAGGCGCTCCAGATCCTCCGGAACTGCAAGACGCCGTTTGTGATTGCCGCGACCAAGATCGACCGCATCCACGGCTGGCGCGTCAACGAGAACGAATCTTTCCTCTCCTCGTTTGCGAAACAGAACGAACGCGTGCAGGGCGATGTCGAGAACAAGACCTACGAGATCGTGGGCAAACTCTCCGAGCTGGATTTCTCCGCGGACCGTTTCGACCGGGTAGCCGACTTCCAGCGCAACCTCGCCATCGTACCGGTGAGTGCCCATACCGGCGAGGGGATACCGGATCTCCTTCTCGTTATGATCGGTCTCGCCCAGCGGTACATGGGTGATGCGCTCAAACTCGCAGTGGAGGGGCCGGGCGCCGGGACGGTTCTCGAGGTCAAGGAAGAGCGGGGACTCGGGACCACGCTTGATGTGATCCTGTACGACGGCACGCTCGCGATTGGCGACGAGATTGCCGTGGCAACGCAAGGCGATGTCATCGTGACCAAAGTGCGGTCACTCTTAAAACCCCGGCCCATGAAGGAGATCCTTGTGGAAGACCGGTTCGAACGGGTGAAATCCGTTGCCGCTGCCGCGGGAATCAAGGTAACCGCTCCGAATCTCGAAGGTGTGATCGCCGGTTCCCCGTTCTTTGTGATCCGGGGAAACCGGGATGAGGTCGAGGCAAAGATCAAGAAAGAGATGACCGAGATCCACGTGAACCTTGCCGATGAAGGGATCGTGATCAAGGCCGATACGATCGGAGCCCTTGAAGCCCTCTGCAAGGAGCTTGAGTCAAAAGAGATCGGGGTGATGCGGGCGGAAGTCGGCCCGGTAAGCCGGCTCGATCTCGTGGAGACTGAGACTATCAAGAACCCGACGCACCGCGTGCTGCTCTCGTTCAACACGCCCATCCTCCCGGATGCCGCGGAGATGATCAAAGACCCCCTCTATACACTGGTCAAGGTCTTTGACGGGAAGGTCATTTACCAACTGATCGACCAGTATGTTGAATACCGGGACGAGCAGAAACGCCTGCAGGAGAAGCAGCGGTTCGAGCATGTCGTGATGCCGGCAAAGATCCGGCTCCTGCCGGACTGTGTCTTCCGCCAGAGCAACCCGGCTGTGGTCGGGGTGCGGGTGCTGGGCGGCAAGCTGCGCAGCGATGTGAACCTGATCAAACTGGACGGCAAGAAGGTTGGCCATCTCAAGGCTATGCAGCTCCGGCAGGAAACGATCCGCGAGGCTGACGCAGGGCTCGAGATTGCCATATCCATTGAAGGGGCAACCGTTGGCAGGCAGATCAGCGTCGGGGACGACCTGTACGTGGACATCCCTGAGCGCCATGTCAAGGTCCTGGAAAAAGAGATGATCAAGACCCTGAATGTCAGCACCCAGGAGATCCTTGCGGAGTACACCGCGATGCGGCGCAAAGGCGATCCCTTCTGGGGCAAGTAACCGTTTCCGGCCTGAAGGTGACGCGAGGGTTTAATAGCGTACCAGTAGAATAAAATGGGTACTTCTCGTGGGCAGGCGAATCTGCCAGCAGCCGGAGACGTGAAAAGCCCGGATCCCGGGTTTTTTAGGATAAAACAATAGGAAGAATCAGGTATGGTTGAGTTTAAAGTCGTTGTATCAGACCCCAAGACCGGTCGCGCCTATAATGTTGATGCCAGTGGCGGCGCCGCAGGTGCAATCGTGGGCAAGAGTATCGGTGACGAATTTGAAGCAGGCTCACTCGGGCTCGCGGGTTATAAGATCCAGATCACCGGCGCATCCGACCAGACCGGGATCACGGCAAAGAAAGGCCTTCCCGGTGCAGGGCGCAAGAAACTGCTCCTTGCCGGCGGGATTGGGTTCCACCCGACCATGGAGGGGGAGCGCCGCAGGAAGACGATCCGCGCAAGCGAGATCACCCAGGATTTCGTGCAGATCAATACCCGTGTCACGGTATACGGAGAGAAATCCTTAGATGAACTCTTCCCGAAAGTCGAGGGAGCCAAGAAGGAAGAGAAGAAGTCCGCACCCAAGGCACGGGTCGGCAAGAAATAACATAATCTCTTTTTCGCTTATTTCATTGCGCCTGCATACGTGTGCGGTTTTTCACCGTGGCTGTAACGGTGAAGATGCAGTCATTGCGACATCGTCCATCACATTACTTGGATAATGTATAGTGTTTTTATCCGGATAATCTGGAAAACACCGGAAAAACAGTAAAAAAGGATCACGGATATTTGATATTGACAATACCATAGGCTGAACGGTTACTGGCGAACTTGACCGCTTTCCCGTCCTGCCATATCTGGACGGTCAGGTCATGGCTCTTGGAACTGTCCCCTTTCTGGAACTTTGCAGAGATCGTACCGGTTGCATTTTCAACGGTGTAGAGCCGGTTCCCGGAATTCTGCACTTTTTCCAGTACGCCATTGGCCCCGTATGTCCCGGTGAAACTGCCCAGGTAATCCACCTCAACATAGGTCCCGGAGGCAGGAACCGATACCGTGGGTGTCACTTTCACGGTAATTGATGCAACACCCGTGTTTTTCAGCAGGGTTGTCTTCGGGGCAACACTGCTGCTGCCAGGGGATGCGGACCCGGATGAATCTCCCAATCCCCCGCCCAGGAAAAATACCGCTGCGATAATCACTACTGCAATAACCCCGATGACTGCCGCAATGGTGACCCATGGCATATCACTGAAATCCCGTCGTCTTCTCCCGTGTCTCATAGTATCTCTCCTGATCTGCGTTATGGTACATAATGAATAATTTAAGGAAATACCTTTGGTATGGCTTCCCTCTAAAACCCGTGTGCAGTACCTGTACTATGGTATTTTACGCCTTCTTCAGCGCCTGCCGGAGCGAATCGCGCAGATCCGCGAATGGAACCTGGTATTTTTTTGCAAGGATCACCAGTGCTGCTGCAGGAAGGAGGTTTGTGTCAAACGCTTCTTTTATGACCTTGTTCATGTCCGCGACAATCTCGGTCTCATCAGCGTTCCGGGCCTTCGCGATACGGGTGATGAGCTCCTGCGTTGGATCGTTTCGCTCAAAGATCGCGGATGTCGGTTTGAACCCGAGGGGGATGGTCACTCCCTCCATATCAAAAAGGGGGGCGTATATGCCGTTCTCCTGCCGTATCAGGCCATCGTCCTCTGCCCTCTTCAGGATCTGGTTTGCCTGCTCGGTGCTCATCCATTTCCGGTCGAGCGCGTAATAGTAGACCAGCTCGTTCTTCCGCATGCCGGTCTTCCGGGTATGCTTGAATGGGGCGGCGATGGTTGTACGGAGTGTCACTTCGGGGCACCAAGCAGGATGTTTTTCATGTCAAGTGCATCCAGCCCTTCCCCGCGGCCTTCCTTGGCAATATCGATATCCGTGCGTGAGACCTGGTCGCTTAAGCGGAGGTAAAAAATATCATTGGCGATCGGGACCTTCCCACCGCCCCGCAGCGCAAGCGCAAGCACGGAGACCCTGAGGTCGACGGCTTCCGTGATGACACCCGGCCGGAGGGCGTCCGGCGTGATCTCACCGAACGTGGCGCGGTCAACCGCAATCTCCACTTTGGTCTTGACCTTGACCAGTTCCTTGCCGGTGGTTTTTGTTGATTCCTCGCTGTCCAGGTCTGCAATATATTTCAGGGTCTCGTTGAATGGCATCCCCATGGCAAACGAGAGATCCACCCGCTGGGGGAAACGATAATAGATCCTTCGCATGAGTACAGCATTGAACATCTGAAAGAAAAAAGATTGCTGAAGACGGTACCGTAAGACCGTCGCAATGATAAGAAAAGAAGATATGGGATATTGGTTATTCGAGTAACAGCGCGTTGATGACGCCGTCCTGGCCGGGGCGGCTGGTGATCCGTGCGGATCCCAGTTCGGTCTTGATGACTGCACCCTTGTTGAGCAGGTTCCGCCGGACATAGTTCGGGTTTGCCGTGTTCTTCTCAACGGTCTCGATCTTGACCCTCTTGGTCTCGCCGTTCTTCGGGTTGGTCACATTGGCCAGGTTTGCACGCAGCGCAATGACGATATGATTGCCCCCGTATGTCCGGGCGACCCGCGTCCTGTTCTCACCGAGATGGGTCTCTGCGGGTGCACCGCCGATGTCTGCTCTCCTCTTCATCGCTGCCGGGCGGCGCCTGCCACCGGTTACCTTCCGAACTGATTCTTTCTGCCACTGCATGGTGTCACTCTCTGGTATTCTACTCCGGGAATCCTGCCCAAAGATGGTGCTCTATATATTCCTTTCAGAGATATTTATAGTACTTCTTTGGCCCTGAACGGCCGGTTGCCTGGCCGATTCAGGCAAGGATGGATTCGAGGAGCGCTGCCACGCCGTCACCCGTCTTCAGGTTGGTCCGGAAGACCGGCATGCCCGGGTTGTAGCGCCTGATATCTGCCTGCATCCGGTCCAGGTTCGCGCCAACGAACGGGGCAAGGTCAACCTTGTTGATGACCCCGATCGTACAGTCGCGGAACATCATCGGGTGCTTGTTCACCACATCGTCCCCTTCCGTTGAACTGATGACGACAATCCGCTTCTCTGCCCCGAGTTTGAAATCCGTGGGACAGACCATATTGCCGACGTTCTCAATGAAGAGGATATCGATCTTGTCAAGCGGGAGGTGATCGATCGCGTGTTCTACCAGGTGGGCATCGAGATGGCATTCCTTGCCCGTGTTGGCATTGTAGGCCGGGATTCCGGTGGCCACGATCCGCTTGAAATCATCGTCACCGTACACGTCGCCTGCAATTGCACCGGCCTTGAGCCCTTTCTTCTCGAGCAGGGGTACGAGCCGCTCGATCAGGGCGGTCTTTCCCGAGCCGATCGCCCCCAGCAGGTCGAACGCCCGCACCCCGTGGGCCTTCAGGTGCTGTGCATTGTGGTTGGCGAGGGAGTTGTTGGCGTCGTAGACATCCTTCTCCAGCCTGACGTCGATATGATGCATGGTAAATGGTGGGAGCGTGCAGTGTTTATACCTTGACCCACAAACGATCAGACAATGGCAGCTGGTGAGTGCATTATATACCCCTGCTACTTCAATGTCGCATATTCGCGTGCAGAAGGGCGGCGGGTCCCGCGCAGTCTCGGGGTGAAAGGGCCGGTACTGACGGATCTCGAACGTGCCCTGAAGCGTTCGGGCATCGCGTACCGCGTGGAAGATCACCACCACCCGGCCCACTGGACCCGGCGCGAAGGCCGTATTATTGCCGAATGGACAGAGAGCAAGGAGATCCTGATCAGGAAGATTGCCCAGAAACTGGAGGTCCGTAAATGAGCGGGATGTACGATCTTCACACCCACACGATCCTCTCGGACGGCGAGATGCTCCCCATCGAGCTCATCCGGAGGATGGCAGTGACCGGGTATACCACCGTGGCGATCACCGATCACGTGGATCTCTCCAATGCAGAGTCCGTGCTCGCCACGCTGGATCTGGTCCGGGATTCCGCAGCACTCTTTGGCGTACGCCTGCTCTGTGGTGTGGAGATCACCCACGTGCCCCCGACCCAGATCGCATCACTCGCAAAAGCGTCAAAAGCTGCAGGTGCGGATATCGTTGTCGTCCATGGAGAGACACCGGTCGAGCCGGTGGCCGAAGGCACCAATCATGCCGCGTGCACATGCAAATACGTGAATGTTCTCGGCCACCCGGGGCTCATCACCTTAAAGGATGCAAAGGCTGCGGCAAAGAACGGCATTGCCCTTGAGCTCACCTCCCGGGGGGGGCATAACCGGACCAACGGCCATGTTGCACAGGTTGCGCAGGAAGCCGGGTGCCAGCTGGTCGTTGACTCTGATGCGCATGCACCTCACGATATCCTTGACGAACGGGCGAAATTTATCATTGCCAAAGGGGCCGGACTGACCGATGCGGAGTGCAAACGGGTGCTATCTTTAAATATCGACCAATTCCTGGGTTTCTGAATTTTCATATTTATACTTTCATGCAATGTTTAAATAGCGTGCCGTCACACATATATAGATTACTAAAAAATTCCAGAATTATTGTATCCTTGAGGTTACTCGTGAAAGTTGTTGGTCGAGCGATGAGCACCGTTGGCAGCCGGATGCTCATTATCCAGTGCGATGCCGCCCAGCTCCCGCCTCTCTACAGCGAGGTTTCCGATCGCCATATGAAACCGGTCGGGAAGATACTGGATCTCTTCGGGAACGTGAAGGCTCCGTATGCCGCCGTTCTCTGCCGGGATAAGTGCACTGTCCAGCCCAATGAAAAACTCTTCACAAAGTAACATCCCACAGATGCAGGCCCCGTAATCAGAAAGCAAAATCCAATCTCAGAACAGGTGAATGTGGATGCAGGAAATTGAAAAATTAAAGGTTCTCCAGTCTGAGCGTGAAGCGCTCAAGTCCCGCACGAAGCAGAAAGAGCAGGAGAAAAAAGCCGAGAACCATACCGAAACCGTCTGCCCGGAGTGTGGCGGCAGGCAGTTAGTCCATGACTACGAGCGGGCAGAACTGGTCTGCCAGAGCTGTGGTCTCGTCATTGACGATGATTTCATTGACCGCGGCCCGGAGTGGCGTGCGTTTGACCATGACCAGCGGATGAAGCGCTCCCGTGTCGGCGCCCCGATGACCTTCACGATCCACGACAAGGGTCTCTCAACCATGATTGACTGGCGCAACCGGGACTCCTACGGCAGGGCCATCTCCTCCAAGAACCGTGCCCAGCTCTACCGTCTCCGCAAGTGGCAGCGCCGGATCCGTGTCAGCAATGCAACGGAACGCAACCTTGCATTTGCATTATCAGAACTGGACCGGATGGCGTCCGCTCTTGGTCTCCCGCGGAACGTGCGTGAGACTGCAGCGGTCGTGTACCGTGATGCCGTGGACAAGAACCTGATCCGCGGCCGGAGCATTGAAGGTGTTGCAGCAGCAGCGCTCTATGCAGCCTGCCGGCAGTGCAGTGTTCCGCGGACACTGGACGAGATCGCAGAAGTATCCCGTGTGTCTAGGAAAGAGATTGGCAGGACCTACCGGTTCATCTCCCGGGAACTGGGCCTGAAGCTCCTCCCGACATCGCCCATAGACTACGTGCCCCGGTTCTGCTCGGGTCTCACCCTCAAGGGCGAGGTGCAGAGCCGTGCCGTAGAAATTCTCCGGCAGGCTGGAGAGCGCGAACTGACCAGCGGCCGGGGTCCGACCGGTGTTGCAGCCGCCGCCATCTACATCTCCTCCATCCTTGGCGGGGAGCGGCGCACGCAGCGTGAAGTGGCAGAGGTTGCCGGTGTGACTGAAGTCACCATACGGAACCGGTACAAGGAACTGGCGGAGAAACTGGATATCGAAATTATCCTGTAACTTTTTTTGTCCCGTACCCGGGACGCCAACAACTATATTCCACCCGGCTCAAATCATATAGAACACAGCAGCGGGCTCGTAGATCAGGGGTAGATCGCTACGTTCGCAACGTAGAGGCCGCGGGTTCAAATCCCGCCGGGTCCATGCATTTTTTTAAAAAAGAGATTTCTGATGGTTACTTTTTCTGCAGAAGTGTCTGCACTTCGCTCTCCAGCGTTGACTTCATCTTCTCAATAGCCTCGTTGAGATCGTTCGTTGTCGTGATCATGAACGAGTTGTCGCTCTTGGGATCATGGTAGTTGACGATATATTCGATCTGTCCGTCTTTTGCCTTCTTGGGTTCGATGATCAGTTTTGCCATGAAAACTCCCTCCCGGATTGCATATCCCGAGTAGTATTCCGGTATCTCACCCGGCTCACAAAATTGTTTTGCTTTCTGGGTAAATCCTGCCGCGCCCCTGGATGAAACCGGGACCGCGTGACTGGAAATACCCGGAAGGATCAGTAACAACTATATGGAATCCGCAGAAAAATAGTATGCCGCAAGCATAGATGCAGCGGGCTCGTAGATCAGGGGTAGATCGCTACGTTTGCAACGTAGAGGCCACGGGTTCAAATCCCGTCGAGTCCATCTCTTGTTTTCTTGATTTTTTCCAGGACCGTGAGGTCTTTTCAGGATCGAAAAGCGAGTCCATGATTCCTGACATGCATTCTCTCTTACTAAAAAATGTCATACCCTCCATAAATCCGAAAACTATGTCATGGACTGGGGTTATGACTCCGAAAAAATGCACCGGTTTATCCGTGACATTCACAACTCAGATTCGGAGCCGATCTGAAATTACAGACATTCCCGATCCAGAAGACGGAAATCTCTTGCAGGATCATTCTCGCTGACTTTGACAGGGTTATACAATTTGTTTGAAGTAAGGTTTTCTTTCGAGTAACATTTTTCAATCAAGGTCCGGCAAAAAAATTTCAACCAGGGTTTGATAGATCCGGAAACGGTTTTCGATCGCGATCGGGATCGCGATGAAAATTTTCAAATCAAAGCTTGATGAAAAAAATTTCATCAGGGTCTGCCTGAAATTTTTAATCAAGGTCTGGTTGCAAAAAGTTAAACAGATCTGTCTCAATCCGGGCAGGGTATCTACGACGGCAATCAGATCGAGACGGCAGTTTTTCAATCAAGGTCCGGTTGAAATTTTTTCAGCAGGGTCTGCAAAAAATATTTTCATCAAGGTCTGGTTGAAAAATAAAAATCAAACCCTGATGGATCTGCGAATGGTTTTCAATCGCGATCGGGATCGCGATGAAAATTTTCAAATCAGGGTTTGATGGAAGATGTATACCAGCAGTATGACTGCCCGGGGATCAACCGGGCCCAGGACGGTGGCGATCAAATCTGCAGAATCGGGTTTTCAGCAGAGCAATTGTTTTAAAATCAGTCAACCCAGTCAAGCAGGTGACTGCTCTTGTCCTGCTCTTCGTGCTGGATCAGTTTCCGCTTGACTTTCTTCACCGCTTCCGTTGCCGGTGACGGCGGTGTATCATACTGCCCAAGGTCCATGTAATCATGGGTCAGCCAGTCGTCCCCGCTGCTGATCTCATGCACCAGTTTCGGTTCCGTGTTCTCCCGTGCAGGAGTGGGTTCGGATTCGTCATGGAGCGGGTATGCAGGGACAGGTTGTTCCAGAGAAACGGGAGCCTGCGGCACGAACTCTGAGGGTGATGGGACGGCCGCAAGCACCGGGGGAACCGGGGCGACCGGCCGCGACGGGGCCGGCTGGCTGTCCGAACGGAAGATGAGGAAATCCACAAAATCCTCCACCTCCCGGCGCTGCTCTGGAGTGAGCCGGTCCAGCTTGTTCGGTAGTAAATCCATCATTCGAACCTCCCGGTCAATCAGTAACTACCATATCTTTTCCCGATTGTATTTAAGAGAAATGCGAAGGAGAAAATAAAAAATTATTCCCATTTGTGCTGGTAGCCCCGCTTCTCCAGGGGCTTGCCATCCACGGTAGCCGTACGCTGCGGGACAACGGTGCCGATGACCGTTGCATCCACACCGGCAACCGGGAACCGGTCGGGTGCGATCGTGAAGATCAGTTCGTAATCCCCGCCGCCATACAGCGCAAGTTCGAGTGCCTGCTTTGCGGGAATACCGGCGGGAAGGGGAAGTTTTGACGAATCGATCGCAAACCCGCAGTCGTTTGCGCTCATCAGGTCATAGAGCGAGAGTGCAATCCCGTCGCTGTCGTCCATCATCGCGCTCACACCGGCCCTGCCAAGGAGTTGTCCCTCCGTAACCCGGGGCTGCGGCTCGAACAGGAACTTCTCGAACTGGTGGTAGCCGTCCAGCCATGCCTGCGCCTGTCCCGGAATGCCGGTAATACAGACCAGGTCACCCGGCCAGGTGCCGGCTCTCCGGGCAATATCCCTCCGGTCAACGAGGCCCAGGCCGGTCGTCACGACCGTAAGTTCGTTATGGTGGTCGATGTCGCCGCCAATGATCTCCGTCCCGTACTTCGTGCAGCAGTCCTTTGCGCCCTGCATCACGTCCTTAAGGCTCTTCCAGTCATCGAGCCCGACCGCGATGAGCAGGAATTTCGGCGACGCTCCCATGCTCGCGATATCCGAGAGCGTGACCGCCGCGCTCATCCATCCGGCCTGCCAGTCGGTCATACCCTCGACAAAGTCCGTTGACCGGTGGAGCATGTCGGTCGTTGCCACCATCACCTGTCCGCCGCAGGCAAATTCAGCACAGTCATCGAGGCACCTGTCCTTTCCGACAATGCCCATCACCACGTTCAGGAGTTCCCGGTCATCCACCTTTCTTCACTTCCTTACCGCGTTCGCTCTTGTACTCCTTGAATATGTGCTCGATCATTGCAGTCTTCTTCTCCCGCTCGTGCAGATCCTGCGTCTCCCGCCAGCGGTGCAGAGCCGCGTCGAGCGCATCCTTGCCGCACAGCCCCTGCTTGCCCCTGATCTGGGTGCTCGTCTCCCGGTCGGAAAGGAGCGGGATCGCGGCTTCCCGGAACGACGGGAGCAGCTGGGGATCGCTCCCGGCAAGCGTCTTTTCGCCCATAATGATCGCACCGGCTTTGAGTTCCGCGAGATCCTTGAGCACGCTCCTCCCCCAGCCATCGGTCCGGTTCACGTACACGATATCGCCCTCATCAACCCCGACATCCTCCACGAGCCGGCGCAGCCCCTCTCGGGTCAGGGTCTCCATCACCTTGACCGGCACAACGTCCCCGTCCATTGAGAGTTCGGCAAATTTTTTGATCCGGGCAAGGCGTTTTACCAGGTTCCGGTTGTGCCGCTCTTCCTTGTGCAGGCGCTTTTTGAGACTCTGGATGACCGCGTCGCGCTTCACCACCTCGCTGTCCTTTGCCAGTTCCGCGTCCCGCACGGTGTGGACTTTTTTCAGCCGGGCTGATAGCCTGTGGATCTCGTAGTCCTTTCCCTTCACCTCTTCCTGGAGTTCGGCAACAAAGGTCTTCAGGCGCTTCACCATCCCGTCCAGCACCCGGACCCGCTCATCGTGCTTCTCATCAACGGCCACCGGGGGTGCCTGCACTACCGCAGGTTTTGCCACCGCGTTCATATCGCCAATCACCTGGTCGAGCGACTGCCCCCGGATCACCCGGGCCCGCACCTCATCCAGATCGTGGCCCGGGGGAATGCGTTTCATCAGGCTCTGGAACCGCTGGCGGTAATGGCGGTAAGCATCGAGTGCCGCTGAGAGGGCATCCCGTTCGTGGTCGTTCGCGTACTCGAACGGTTCGGTCAGATCCATCTTGGTCTCCACGCTCGTGTCCTGCTTTGGCGTGAATGCAACCGCTGCAAACGCCCTGCGAATCTTCTCGACCGTGAAGGGCATCGGCTCGACATCGGAGGCGATGACCAGCGGCTTTCCCACCTTGTAGAGCGATTCTATCACATCCGACATGTTCATCTGCCGGGAACTGGCGAGATGGAGGATGTTGCCGTCAAGGTCGAGTGCGGCAATACCTGTGGTGGTGCCGGGATCGATCCCGACAATCAGGTATCGCGGTTTTGCAAAGAGCGGACGGAACCGGATCCGCTCGAGCCGCTTGCCGCTGATCCTGACCTGCACGTCCGATCCGCGGTACATGGAGACCGGAACCTGGTCCCGGGTGGCAAAGACCCGGAACGCGACCCGGCTGCACCCCCCGAATGCCTTTGTCTCCTTCTTCTCGTACCGCAGGCCGGCAGCTACGAGCGCCTGCTCGATCTCGCGGCCCTTGAACTGGACGGCCCCGTGCATCTTCCGGACGTACCGGTTCTGGCTCCACCCGCCCTTGCCCGGCGAGCGGTGCCGGCTGACCACGATCTCGCTCTCGTTCTCGAAGGCGATCACCTCCGCGCCGGCGCCCAGCGTGGCAACCTGCGCCGTTGTCCGGGCTTCCGCAAAGGGATCGAACTTGTTGAAGCTGATATTGTACCGGCCGGCAACCTTCTGGAGCGTCTCCTTGCGCTCGCCCCCGGTTACCTGCACGAGCCGGGTCTGCGGGGGCAGGCCCTGTAAAAAGAAGAAGAGTTCGTGCTGGTCGGCCGCGATTTCCTGAAGACTGTCGACTGCGAGGATGTCCGGCTGCTCTGCGGAGAGCATACGGAAGAGGCGGAAGAGCGAGACTTCCGACTCGCTTTCGATCCGGGATCCATCCATCCGCACAAGGGCATACATCGGCCGACGGGATCGCGACCGGACAGAGCCTTTGATGATGTCGATACCAAAGACCTTCAGCCGGTCACCCATTGCAACGCAACCTCCCGGTCGCGCTTCAGCTTGTATTTCCTCTTGAAGAATGCCAGGATGTTGTCGATGTCCCGCCCGGCTATCGCTTCCGCGTTCGGGTGGTCGGTTCCGACCCACTGGGGCCAGTCGATGAGGATGCATTTCCCGTCCTCGACAAGGATATTGTATTCCGAGAGATCGGAATGGATGATGCCGGCCTGGTACGCTATACGGACATTTTCCAGGATCTCGTCGAGGAATTCGTCGGGAGACGCGACGTTGCAGCGGTTGAGAATGGGGCCGTTGATGAGGGACATCACGACCGTGTGCCGGTTCTGGGCAATGGGGAGCGGGACGCTCACCTTCGGGTGAAGGGCCTTGAGCGCCTGGTACTCGCGCTCTGCCGATTTTCGCGAGGCGATGAGCCACGGGCAGTGCCCATCCTCCATGTACTCGCGGTTGAGCCGTGCTGATGAGAAGGAACGCCCGCCCACCCGGTGGAACTTGATCGCAACGGGCCCGAGGCCAAGGGCTTCGTACACCACGGACTCCTTGCCCTCGCCGAGCAGCGTGCCCAGAGCCGAGATCGTACCCTTCTGCGTGAGGGTGGCGAGCGCAAGCGTGTCGTATCCCCCGAAGACGAGGGCATACCCGTCGTACGGGACCGGGTTGAACCGGACCATCCCCCATTCCATGAGCCGGGAGAGCCGGTAATTGATCTCCGATTCGGAGAGTTTTGTGGCGGTCTTCAGGTATTCGAGCGGCACCCACGCGTACCGCTTCATCCCGCGTTCGAGCGCGAGCAGGATGGATTTCTCATATTTGTTCAGGGTGCGGATATGCTCCGCTGCAACGCCCATAATCGTTAGAGTGGTTATGTGCGAGAGTATAAAATCGCATCTTTGGTTCCCTGCATACCTTAAACATCTTTTATTATCCAGCATTGATCGGATCGGATGATGCAGTGCAGCAAGTGTAAGCGCGAGGCAGTGATCTTCCAGCCCTATTCCGGGCAGTATCTCTGTCCGGCTCACCTGACCCTTGATATCGGGACAAAGGTCAGGCGGATGATCCGCCAGCAGCAGTGGATGCGGCCGGGCGATCACATCGGCGTAGCCCTGACCGGCACTGCGGCGGATAATGCCCTTCTCTTCTTTTTCCAGGATCTTACCGGTAAACGCATGGATATACGGGTGTCGGGAATTCCGGCGGAGGGGGGGATTTCAGGGGTCATGGCTGCGGCAGGCACGAGGGGGATCACCCGGATCGCTCTTTCCACAACGCTTGAACAGGCATCGGCCTCACTCCTGGCGGACATCCTCCGGGGCGATGTTGAGCAATGCACGGGTACCGACCCGGATCTTCCCTCTACGCCGGTACTCATACTCCCATTCAGTCACATCCCGGCGGATGAGATCGCGGCATATGCCCGTATCCATGGTATTGAGGGGGACACGCCTGCCCGGCAGCAGGATACCGATCCGTTGTTGATGGATGTGCAGGCCCTGCTCGCCGAATATTCCCGGCGCCACCCTGCAGCGCCTCACGCAATCCTGAACCTGTGCGAAACGCTCCAATCCCCCGTGCGTCAGGATTCCGGTAGATAATCGAAAACGGGGTGGGAGGACTGCCCTGTACTGAGGTTACCGAACAGTTGAAAAAGATCTTCCATTAACACTTACTGGAGTACGAACATGGACGTGGATAACGGGCTCGGATGCAGGATGGGCAGGGTGGAACAGATGATCCGGTATGCATACTGGAATACCGGATCAAGGGGGATCGTCATCGGCCTGAGCGGGGGGATAGACTCGGCAGTTGCGGCGGCATTCTGCTGTCGGGCCGTCGGGCCGGCCCATGTCCTCGGGCTCTCACTGCCGACGTCTGTCAGTAACCCGGACGATATCCGGGATGCAGGGAAATTATGTGATCTCCTGAAGATGTCCCATGAGGTCATCAGCATCGATCCCCTGCTCGATGCGTACCGTTCCCTGCCGGGATTTCTGGAGACGCCGTACCTTCTTGGGAACCTGATGGCCCGCATCCGCATGGCCACCCTGTACTACCACGCGAACCGGGACAACCGGATCGTCTGCGGCACCTCAAACCGGAGCGAGTACCTGGTGGGCTACTGCACCAAATACGGCGACAATGCCGCTGACATCCAGCCCCTCCTCCACCTCTACAAAACAGACGTGTATGTCGTTGCCCGGGAACTGGGTATACCGGAGCCCATCATGAAGAAGGTCCCCTCTGCCGGCTTATGGGAAGGGCAGAGCGATGAGAAGGAGATCGGCCTCACCTATGCCGAGATCGATACCTCGTTAAAATCTCTTGAGAAGCAGCAGTGGCTGGCGCGGACACCGACAGAAGAGAAAGTGCTCGCGCTCGTAAAAAAGAGCGAACACAAGCGGCAGCCGGCACCTAATCTTTTAGCAGTATGTCCAGAATAGCTGCGTAGTCTTCTGGTCTGTTCAGGAAGTCCAGCGCTTTCTCATTTCCTATCAGGCTGTACAATGGCCCGCTGACGATCCGGTGCGCCTCGTGTCCGGACCTTGCCCTCACAAACCTGACCGGGGGAACAGCAGGATACCGTGGATTCTTTCGGAGTTCCCCGGTACACAAATCGAAATATGCAGCCCCGTGGTGCGACTCGTACTCCCCGTACTCGCTCTCAAAGGTGGTGGAGACGATATTTGCCATGGCAAGCGTTTTATCCGGAGATGGATTGATGGAGACGTGCCCATATCCCGGTGGTATAATGACAACCTCTCCCGTACCTGCACGGATCATAACGATATCGCGAAGATCGCGCGACTGGAGGAGATAGTGTGCCTGCCCCTCAAGAACCTCGTAGATCTCCGGGTAGCCCATACCCGCGGGAGTCTTCGGGTGGTAATGGCCCTTGGTCTTCACCCGTTCCCCGCAGAGATCGCGGGGCGGAATAACGGTAAGGTCATACCTCAGGTGATGGGAATGCAGCCACCGCCAGTCCGCGTCCGACTTTGCCAGATCGCGGTACATGGAGTAAAGCGGCCCCTCACCGGAACACGACGAATCGGCAAGGACCGGGCGCATCTCCTCTATTGTCCGGACTGTAGGGGAAGGCAGTTCCCCGTCCCATCCTAGCATCACCAATTCTTTTTCATTCAAGGTAATAATACCCGGCGCTCGCCCGGGCCCGGGAATGTATCCTTCTTACTGCCTGTTCTGTGATCTGTCTTCAGGTGAATAGACAAAATCGCGCGCATCGCAGAGAGGTATGCCCGGCACAGGGTATCTGGTAGTAACCAGGTTTTCCGTTCAGAAATCCCGGATATCTACCATCTCTGAAATATCCATCAGGCCTTTCATTGCCTGGATCTGCACCCATCGCCCCCCCTCACGGATCGCGGCGAGCGGATTGGTCCCTCCGATTGCGGCGATACCGATGAACTGGGGATTGACCGGGACACCGAGCAGGGGCACGTTGGGAATGCCCACCTCAAGGATGCCTGAATAAC
Organism: Methanoregula sp.; assembly: GCF_028679125.1. Lineage (GTDB taxonomy): Archaea > Halobacteriota > Methanomicrobia > Methanomicrobiales > Methanospirillaceae > Methanoregula. Next base: position 39,458 of record NZ_JAJRCG010000010.1, read on the forward strand.
TGCTGTCTGCAAGTTCATCCAGCACCTGTCCGACAAGGGGCTCTGCCTCCATGTGGAACTCCCGTATATTGGCGAGGATGTTGCCGCTGCCCTTGTGCATCACGTTTGTTACGGACGTGGTCTTCTGCGAGATAAGCACCTGGAGCGGATCGATGGTAGTATGTTCGTAGAGAATGATATGCGTGAACCGTACCGGGGTCATGTTCTCGATCTCGACAACGCCACCGCCGATCGGGTTGACCGGTATGCCGCGCCGGATCAGGAGCCCGTCGAACGTGATGCTGCACAGGGTACAGATCCCCGTGGAACCGGCCGGGATGACAAAACCTGAAACTTTCTCTCCCGATGCAAGGAACCTGACGAGCCCGCTGACACTGACACCGGTCCTGTTTGCATCTTTCAAGATAGATATGGCAAAGTCAAGATCTTCATTTTTGATCAGGGAAAGGTTGTAGACAACCTTTCCCTCCCCGGTTGTGGGATCAAACGTGACCTGGATGGCATAGTCCTCGATAATATGGTTGACAAACTTCAAGGGTACCATCATTGCAGTAATCTCGGGCATTTCAATAGAAAAATTGTTCTATAAGTCCATGAAAAGTATTCATGATGGAACACGATATGCGGGAAAAAGCCAAGAATGCGATGCGGCTCATTCTTGAAGCGGCTCGTTTTGAGGTGGAGGAGGTTGACGAACCCCTCGACCTTTCAGCAGTCCGTGACAGCACATGCCTTCTTGTGCTCTGTTCAAACGACCGCCCTATGATTGCACAGTTCGACAAGACCAATTACAGTCTCATGATCGATGACCAGGAGATGACCTGCAAGAAGCTGCTCTTCACGCTCGAAAAAGATCCCGGTACCGAGAACTGTATCCAGTGGGGTGTTGACGAGTTCGTGCGGTATACCGGTGAAGCGGTACTTGCAGATATCGTTGGCCGCGAACTGGCACTCGATCTCACGCCCTCAAAGGCAAAGAAAGCGGCGGTTGCAGCGGCGGCCGAGAAAGAGGAGGAACCCTCTGGGATCACCCTCCTCCACTTCCCGATCAAGCTCACCGAGCAGGCTGCAATCCGGGCCGGGGGGATCCAGGGAACCGCAAAGCTCAGGTTCATCCCCTATTTCCTCTTCCACTATACGAGCACGGGAGAGCAGGTATACAAGGACCGCCGCATACCGTTCGACGCTGACGGGTGGGGTGCGATCAATGCGATCAACGGGATCAAGATCGATCTCGATGGTAAACTCGTGGAGGAGAAGGAGATCCCCGGAGGTGCCGAAGTCTGCGATCCCCATATCCGGAAAGATGAGGCATCAGAGCGGATCGTGAGCGAACTGATCGATCGGCTCACCCAGAAGGTCCGCATCAAGCAGGAAAAGGGAGATGCGATCTTCTACGAGGAGAAGGTCCTCAAGCCCGACCGCAAGAATATCACGGTCGATGCAAAGCAGGTCTATATTCCCGTATGGCAGATCCGGGGCAAGAAGATCGTGGAAGTGAATGCATTCACGGGCGAACTGCTCTCGGAACCGATGGATGAAGGCGTCGAAGTCTTCTAAAGAGAATGAACCCCCATCTCCTTTTTTTCCGTAAACGTTCCCGGCCATTACAGTCGATTCTCTTTTCCTGCGTTCCTGATGTTCCCGATGATGAGTGCCAACCCGCCCGCGGCGGGGCGGGATACCCATGATCGTTATCCTTGGCGGGGGGCCGGCAGGACGGCTGGCATCGATCCGCCTTGCAACGGCCGGAAAAGAGGTCACTCTCATAGAGAAAGGGGGAATCGGCGGGCAGTGCCTTCATTTCGGCTGCATGCCGGTCTGTGCCCTGAACGATGTTGCGCGCCATCTCCAGGCTGCCGGCACATTCCGGGATCTCGGGATTACCGATTCGGTCCCGAAGGTAAATTTCCCGGAACTCCTTAAGGAAATGCAGAAGATCCAGGCTACGATCACCGCCGTCCTCGACAAGGAGACACGGGATGCCGGTGTGGAGATCCGCTATGGGAAGGAAGGGCGGTTCGATGGGAAACAGGTCGTTCTCGGCGATGAAAAACTGGATGCCGATGCAGTCATCCTCGCGACCGGCTCCCGCCCCATGATCCCGGCTATTCCGGGAATTTCGGCTCCCGGTATCTATACCCCGCATTCGCTTCGCAGTATGGACCACCTGCCGGAACATCTCGCGATCATCGGCGGGGGGATCATGGCGGCGGAGTTCGCGTATATCTTCTCCCGTTTCGGGAGTAGGGTGACGATCCTCTCCCGGAGCACATTCCTCAAAAGCCTCGATGAGCAGCTCCGGAAACGGGCGTACCGTGAGCTTGCCGGTGTGGCGATCCGTGAAAAGACCGATGTACTCTCTGTCGGGGGCGGGCCGGGGAACCTGCTGCTGGATCTGAAAAGCGCGTCAGGTCATGACGTGCTTGATTGCGATGCCATTCTCATCGCTGCCGGCCTCACCCCCAATTCGGAACTGCTCGACGGGGTTGCCAAACGACCGAACGGCGAGGTGATCACGGACGAGTACATGCGGACGAATGTCCCCGGTGTTTATGCCGGCGGGGACGTGACCGGGCCGCCGTTCCTGACCCCGGTTGCCCGGCAGCAGGGGATCGTTGCCGCGGACAACATCCTTGGGAACCACCGGAAGATGGAGTACAACCACATTCCGCAGGCGCTCAATCTCGGGTACGAACTGGCCTTCTGTTCGGATGGCAACCCGAAAGCAAAGCCTCTCGTTGTACCGGGGCCGGCCGGTCCCGGCACCTTCTGGTCGGTCCCGGCATCCGATACCGGGTTTGCGAAGATCCAGATCGCACCGGACGGTTCGATCAGCGGCATGTGTTCTGCGTCCCCCGGGGGTGGATTGATCGCCGGCTACATGGCGCTCCTGATGAGGCACCACTTCTCCGTACACGATTTCGATGATTTCATCGAGGTCCACCCGTCCACCGACGGGGTTTATGGCCTTGCAAAATATGCATCCGAGGTTCTTCGCAGGCGCCGTGACCGCGAATAACCCGGCGTTCATTTTCCGTCGCAGGTGCTGAAGGTATTATTACTTTTGGCATCGCATTATTACGATACATATCTCCCCATACCCCGGGTGTTTTTCCATGACCAGTCCCACTGAAAATACTGTATTCGACCAGACGCGGCTTGACAAGATTGTCGCCCTCCGCGAGAAAGGGCTCGCGATGTTCCCTCCCACGTTCGACCGCAAGAACACCGTCCTTGAGATCAAGACGAAGTTCGCGGAGATCACCCATGAGAAGAGTGCGGAGAGCGTCTCGACGGCAGGGAGAATCTACATCGTGCGGAACCATGGCAAGACCATCTTTGCCGATCTCGGCGACGAGAGCGGTAAGATCCAGCTCTATATCCGCAAGAACGATCTCGGGGAGGATCAATTCGAACTCTTCAACCAGTATGTCGAGCGGGGCGACATTGTCGGGGTTGAAGGCCACGTCTTCCGGACAAAACTGGGCGAGATCACCATCTGGGTGGATTCCGTTACCCTCCTGTGCAAAGCGGTCTGTTCCCTGCCGGAGAAGTTCCACGGGTTAACTGATGTGGAGAAGCGCTACCGTCAGCGGTACGTGGACCTGATCGTCAACGATGAGAACCGGCAGACCTTCAGGAGCCGGAGCCGGATCATCTCGCTCCTCCGCCGGTACCTTGACGACCACGGCTTCTTGGAGTTCGAGACCCCCATCCTCCAGCCGGTCTATGGCGGGGCAAATGCGCAACCCTTCACCACCTACCACAACTCCCTCGACCAGAAACTCTTCCTCAGGATCGCCCCCGAGTTGTACCTGAAACGGCTTGTTGTCGGGGGATTCGAGCAGGTCTTTGAGATCTCGCGGAACTTCCGGAACGAGAGCATAGACAGCGATCACAACCCTGAATTCACGATGGTTGAGATCTACTGGGCGTACCGGGACTTCAGGGACATGATGGGACTCACCGAAGACATCGTCACGTCCATCATGCAGCAGGTCCACGGAAAGACCGAGATTCCCTTTGGAGAGATCACGCTCAATTTCACCAAGCCGTGGAAGAAGATCTCCATGGCCGATGCCGTGAAGGAGATCGGCGGTATCGATATCTTCGCGCACACGGTTGAGGAACTCCGGAAGCTCGCCCATGAGCACAAGATCGAGGACCCGGACAAGCCGCAGAGCCAGCGCGAATACCTCATTGCCTTCTTTGAGGGGCTCGTTGAGGAGAACCTGATCCAGCCGACCTTCATCTACGATTACCCGGTAGAGAACTCGCCGCTGGCAAAGCGCCACCGCGAGAAGGAGGGCTTCACCGAGCGGTTCGAGCTCTTCATTGCCGGCATGGAGGTGGGCAACGGGTTCTCGGAACTCAATGACCCGGTCGACCAGAAGGAGCGGTTTGAGGCACAGGACGAGAAGCGCCGTCTCGGCGATGTCGAGGCCCAGATGATCGATTACGACTTCATCAACGCGATCGGGTACGGCATGCCCCCGACCGGCGGGGTCGGTATCGGTATCGACCGGCTCGTGATGCTCCTCACGAACAACAACTCCATCAAGGAAGTGATCCTCTTCCCTTCGATGAAGACCCATAAGCCGGGCGACGATGAGGAAGCGTCTGAAGAGAAGCCGGAAGCAGCGGTAAAAGAAGGATAGTCCTTTCCGCTGCCCGATCGATCATTCTTTTTTTGGATCAGCTGATCCCACGCTGTGATCTTTTCACGTCCTGTGCAGGATAAAAAAAGGATTACGCTTTGATACGCGCAATTGACTGGTTTATTCGATGGTCACTTTTACCATCGTGACATCGTTCTTCGGCCGGTCTTCCCGGAGGGTCTTGGTCTTGCCGATTTTATCGACAACATCCATACCTTCAATGACCTTCCCGAAAGCCGGGTGTTTGCCATCAAGGAAGTTGTTGTCAGCGAGATTGATGAAGAACTGTGATCCCCCGGTGTTGGGGCCGGCGTTTGCCATCGAGATGGTGCCCCGGTCGTTCCGGTTGCCGGGCGGGAACTCGTCCTTGATAGCGTAACCCGGGCCTCCTGTGCCGTTCCCTTTTGGATCGCCGCCCTGGATCATGAAACCGTTGATAACGCGGTGGAAGATAATCCCGTTGTAGAACCCTTCGTTAACAAGTTTTTCGAAGTTGCCAGCGGTAATTGGCATGTCGGGTGCAAGCGCGATCCGGATCGTGCCCATATTCGTCTCGATCCGTGCAATTTTTCCTGGTTGTTCTGGTGCTGTCATAGTATCCTTAACAGTATGGGGATTACGGTTATATCAAAATGCTATGGGAAAAAAGGATGGTTCAGACCATTGTCGCACGGATGATTGTGACATTCTGGAGCGGGCGGTTGACCTTGCCTCCTGAGGTCTGGACTTTCCCGATGGCGTCCACGACATCCATTCCTTCGACAACCGTGCCGAAGACCGGGTGCTTTGTGTCGAGTCCGTTGTTGTCCACGAGGTTGATGAAGAACTGGGAGCCGCCGGTATTGGTACCCGAGTTTGCCATGGCAACGGTGCCGCGGCTGTTGCTGTTGGTACTCGTGAATTCATCCGGGATGACATATCCCGGGCCTCCCCTGCCGGTACCGGTGGGGTCCCCACCCTGTATCATGAACCCGTCGATGACGCGGTGGAATATGACCCCGTTGTAGTAGCCTTTCTGGACCAGCATCTCAAAATTACCGGCCGTGATGGGCATGGCGGGATCGAGCTTGATGGTGATGTTTCCCATCGAGGTCTCCAGCAGGACATTCTTTCCCGAAAGTGCAGGGATGGTGTGGTATACGGATGCCGATGCTACAGGTGCAGCAGTGACCGCGGGAGCGGTAACGGCAGCGGAGGCAGAAGACTCCGTTTTGACGGCGGGAGTTGACTGGGTGCATCCCGCACAGATCACCAGTGCTGTGACAATGATGGTGACAAGTACGACTGATTTGGGAAATTCCATACCCGGTACTGTGGGTGCGGTGGTAAAATAGAGATTTTGGGGAATATGATCCCCCGTCATTCACTTAATCTGCTTTTTTCTCTTCTTCCCTGCGGGCGCCGAAAACATAGATGGCACCGATTGCCAGGATGATCGATACAAGACCGGTAAGGAGGATAAGCCCGCCCTTTGTGGTGGCATCATTGTAATCCTTTGCAGACATGTCGATGGCAAGAACCGCGGCCGTGTTGCCGCTGGAATCGCCAAGCGAATCATCGATAGGGGCATAGGCGCTCATGAACGACCCGTACTGGGTGGTGTACGGTTCACGTGATGTGGTCGGCCCGGAGAGGGCAGCGAAGATCTCCATCTTGTCGGGAGCTGTGGAGACCTCGCCGGTCTTTGCCGATCCCGCCGGGTCATCCGGGTAGAGGTCATCAACGAGGAAGATCGCGGTCTTGTTGGGGTAGACCTTCAGGATATAGGCATTGAGGATATGGTCATCCATGCTGCGCATGGTCTGGAGGTTCGTTGCCACGGTAAGATATTCCGGTGAGGTCTCGCTTCCCGTGGTGATATTGGCGAGATCGCCCGCATGGACCTGGGTCGCCATGACCGAGACCGTGGATTTCATCCCCGCCTGGGTTACGCTCTTCAGCGCGTTTTGTTCACTGGTATAGGCAAATACCGTGAGGGCCCCGATGATAATAATCACAAGGAGCGAGGCCGCCCATAGTCTGGTTGATTTGGAACATGAACAGGTCATTTCAGGATCGCCTCCTGAGCACAGCACCGATACCCGCTGCCGCTACCAGCCCCGCGATGAGAATCGCAAGGGAGGGCGCGGATGCGGGAGTCGGCGTGGGTGCGGGCTGCATACTGATAGCAAGGGGCGTAGTCTGCCCGGAGTTCACCGTGGCGGTCTGCGAGTAATCGACATACCCGGTATACTTGAGCAGGACCTGGTGATCTCCGGGGGCAATGCCGGTAAGCGTTGACGGGGTATACCCCTTGAACAGGTTGTCGACATAGATCTCGGCACCGGCGGGTGTGGACACGACATCAAGCGCCCCGGTAGCCGGGACCGGTGTGGGGTTCACGCCGATAGGCGTCAGGGCCGCGTTGATCTGCGTGACAACATTCGGCTGGATGTAAATGGTGTTGAGCCAGTCATTGTACCCGGAGGCCGTGACCTTGAAGAGGCGGTTGCCGCTTACCACGTTATGGAGGGTGAGGGTCCCGGACGAGGGGATCTTTCCCTGTGATGCGCTGTCCATATAGACGTTCGCCCCGGGCATGGAGGTGATCGCGGCCGTGCCGTAGATTGCGGTGGTCATGACCGCGTTGAGGTTCTGGTTGGTGTTGCCATTCACGTATAGGGTTGTAGTATAATCAGAATACCCGGTGAGGGAAAGCCTGAACGTGTGGCTTCCGGGGTACAGGGTGACCGTCAGCGGCGCTTTTCCCTGGTAGTTCTCATCAACGTACACGAGCGCATTGGTGGGATTTGAGGTCACGTAGACCGTACCGGTACTATGGGGTGACGGAGGAGATGCCTGGAGGACCGGATAATAGGAGGAGGTCTGTCCGGCATAGACGGTGACAATCTGCGTGTTCGGGCTGTACCCGTTCAGGGATGCCTTCATGGTATAACTTCCCGGCGCAAGGTTCGGGATCGTGACCGGTGAATACCCGTAGGAGTTACCGTTCAGGTAGATCAGCGCACCAACGGGGCTTGACTGGGCATAGATCGTGCCGGTCTGGATCGGGGTTGGTGTTATTGTTATCGTGGGCGCCGTTGTCGGGGCGGTTGTGACCGGGTTCAGGGTCGCGTAGACCGCGACGTGCTGCCCGTTCTCCGGCATACTTCCCAGGGGTCCGGACCACGGGATATACCCGGTTTTTGTAACCGAGACGGTCCTGATTGGCGTTCCTGTCGGGGAGACCCCGACGGTACAGACTCCCTGCGCGATCGTGCACTGGTAACTGCCGTCAAATGATACGGATGCACCATCTACATTGCAGTAGGTGTCGATGTAACCCTTGCCGCCCCCGACTTCCGTGGGTTCGATGGTTACTATCGTGATGGTCGGTTCCGTTGTTACAACCGGGGGCACGGTTGCCGTTGTTTTCTGGGTAACTACGGTAGGCACGGTAACGGTTGTCTCATGGGTGACCACGGTCGGGACCGTTACCGTTGTTTCGGGGGTAACAAGTGTGGCAACGGTAACCGTCGGTTCCCGAGTGGGTTCTGTTGTAGGCACCGTGGTACGTTCAGTTGTCGGCTCTGCGGTTGGCGGGGCGGTTACCGGAGGTTCGGTCGTAACGGCCCCCACGGGGGTGTCGCCATCTGCGGCAACCGGCGCGGCAACAGCTATGCTGAGTGCACATACGACGAGTATTACGATCAGGATTGCACAAGATTTTCGCACAGTATCATCATCTTCCTGTACAGGTTATTCGGATAATCTCGCTATTTATGTGATCCGGTATTTATCGGTTTATGCCGAGAGCGATGCAATGACCCGTGCCAGCCGGTGCATACCTTCCGTGATCTGGTCTTTGGATGCCGATGAGAAATTCAGTCGGATCGTGTCCGTACCGCCCCCGTCCACGTAAAAGGGAAGGCCCGGCAGCACCGCGACCTTGTTTTTGACTCCTTCGTCAAACACCCTGCGGGACGAAAAGCCCGGAGGGAGGGTGGCCATCAGGAACATGCCGCCTTCCGGCCGGGTGTGCGGGACCTGCGGCATGAGGTCGTCGAAGAGATCGCACATCAGCCGGCACTTCCGGCCATACACCGCCACGATCTTCCGGATACTGGAATCGAGATCGCTGGTGGTGAGGTACCGGTGCAGGATCTTCTGGCAGAGGAAGTTGGAGTGGAGGTCGGCTGCCTGCTTGACGACATTGAACTTTGCGAGGATCCCTTCAGGCGCGTACATCCACCCGATCCGCATCCCCGGTGCCACGATCTTGGAGAACGAGCCGGAGATCACGGCCTGGTCGGGGACCCACCGTTTCACCGGGAGCCTTGGACAGGCATCGAAGAAGAGTTCCCCAAAAGCGTCATCTTCGTAGAAGACCGTGCTGCTCCCGTCAAGGATCTCCGCAACAGCTTTCCGCTTTTCCTGCGAGTAGGTCAGCCCGGATGGGTTCTGGGAGTTGGGGATGCCATAAAAGAATTTCACCTGCGTATCCCTTACCAGCCGTTCGAATGCATCAAGATCCGGGCCGTCCTCTTCGAGCGGCACGGTATCGATCACCGGCTCGTAGAGCGAGAAGGCCTCGATTGCCCCGAGGTAGCCAGGCCGCTCCATGCCCACGTGATCACCGGTGTTGAGGAAGAGCTTGGCAAAGAGGTCAAGGCACTGTTGCGAGCCGTTGACGATCTGGATCTCGTCAGCGGTTGCCGGGATGCCGAGCCGCTTGCGGTACCGGTCTGCGATGAACTCCCGGAGCGGGAGGTAGCCATCTGTCGTTGTATACTGGAGGGCGACCTGCGGCTCTTCGTCCATGACCTCGCGGGCCGCCCGTGCTATGCCTTCGGTATCGATGAGGGAAGAAGAGGGGAGCCCCCCGGCAAAGGAGATGATTGAGGGATCGGAAGAGACCCGGAAGAGTTCTTCGAGAAAGGACTCCGGTGCCCGTGCCACCCTGTCTGCAAACCGGTACTGCATGGTAAGACCTGCGCTATTTGAGAATACTGTCTTCACGTGCATTGGACTGCGGGAGAAAAAAAGGTATGGAGCCCCGCGGGCAACAACCCTTTTTATTCCCGGGATAACCGGTATAGCATGGCACCTACCAAGGGTGACGATGCAGCAGCACTGTTCGCGGGGGGCTGGTCCTGCTCGCAGGCGGTCTGCTGTGCGTTTGCACGAGACTTCGGTATTGACGAGAAGACTGCCCTCATGCTCTCCTGCGGTCTTGGCGGCGGGATGGGGCATACGGGGAACGCCTGCGGCGCGGTCTCGGGCGCCCTGATGGTGATCGGGATGAAGTACGGGCGTACGGAGCTGGGCGACCTTGCGTCAAAGGAGAAGACGTACGAGAAGGCGCAGGAGTTCATCGCAGAGTTCCGGCGCCGGAACGAATCATTGAGCTGTACGAAACTGCTCGGGTACGATCTCTCGGATCCGAAACAGCTTGCGGCGGCCCGGGAAGCGGGTGCGTTCAAGACAAAATGCCCGAAGTTCGTCCGGGATGCCGGGGAGATCCTGGAGACGCTGCTCTGAGTAGGGGCTTGGGGGGCACTCCTGTTTTCTGGGGTGTTTTGACTTACTCTCCCCCCGAAAAATAAGTGCCCGCAAAACGCTCTGTTTTCCAATCGGAGCCTGATTTGAAAAACGGGTTTTCTGATAGTCGCGTTTTTTGGCGAATTATAGAGTAATGTTTTGAAATATGGGTTTATTGAAGGTATTTTTGCGTTTTATGCCTCAGATGCGCTCGAAAAAACGTCTAATTGTTGCCTTTTGGTTGATCCGGGAGGGGGGTTTCGGTGCTTTTCCCTGGCCGGGGAAATGGCGGGAGGCTGGATCCGGGGACCGGAAAGCTGGGGCCAGGTATTTCACAACGGGGGACTCGTCGAGGGGGTGATCCATAAATTAATAAATAACACCATCCTATTGACTGACCAGTCAATTTACGTTGGTGTTCCTGATGTTATACCGGACCGTTCCCAAGACCGGCGACAAACTCTCGATTCTCGGCTTCGGCTGTATGCGCCTCCCGTCCACCCGGGCCGGGGGCGTGGATGAGGAGCGTGCGATCCGCCAGATCCGTCACGCGATCGACAATGGTGTCAACTATCTTGATACCGCGCCGGTCTACCATTTCGGGAAGAGCGAGCAGGTGCTGGGCCGGGCGCTGGCAGACGGCTACCGGGAGAAGGTGCGGATCGCGACCAAACTTCCCCACTGGGAAGTCTTCGAGCGGGAGGACATGGACCGGATCTTAAACGGCCAGCTTGCGATCCTCAAAACAGATCATATCGATTACTACCTTCTCCACAGCCTTGCCGGTAAGAGCTTTACGATTATGCGGGACCTGGGTGTCCTTGAGTTCCTCGATTCCGCAAAAAAAGATGGCCGGATCGTGAATGCCGGGTTCTCCTTCCATGGCCGGCTGGAGGAGTTCAGGGAGATCGTGGACGCGTACGACTGGCAGTTCTGCCAGATCCAGTACAATTACCTTGACGAGAAGAACCAGGCCGGGACGGAAGGCCTGAAGTATGCGGCGTCGAAGGGGCTCGCAGTCATGATCATGGAGCCGCTCCGGGGCGGCAACCTTGCCGGCCGGATGCCGGAGACGATCCGGAAGATGTGGGACGAGGCGCCGGTGAAGCGCTCGCCCGCTGAATGGGGCCTGCGCTGGGTCTGGGATCACCCGGAAGTGACGGTCGTCCTCTCCGGCATGAACGACGAAGTCCACATCGATGAGAACCTGCGGGCAGCGGGTTCGGCGCTGCCGGGTTCACTCACAGAGGATGAGCGGGCGCTGATCGGCCGGGTGCGGGACGAGTATCACCGGCTGATGAAGGTCGGGTGCACTGGCTGCGGGTACTGCATGCCCTGCCCGGCCGGTGTCGATATTCCCGGCTGTTTTGCAAATTATAATGCGCACGCCCTCTTCCCCCACGACCGTGCGGGAAAGTTCCAGTACATTGGCCGGCACGGCGGGCTTATGGGTGAGAAGTCCTATGCCGGGCTTTGCCGGCAGTGCGGGAAGTGCGCGAAAGCCTGCCCCCAGCATCTCCCTATCCCCTCGCTGATGAAGGAGGTCTCAAAGGAGATGGAGGGGATGATGGGCATCGCAGTCCCCGTCATGAAAGGCGGGCTCTGGTGCATCAACAAGGCCAGGCGGATCGGCCGCTTCTTCACCCGGGAGAAGTCCCATGCGTGAACCGGGCCCGGATAAACAGGAAGCGATCCTTGCAACCGCGCTCACCCTCTTCACCGAGCGCGGGTTTTTCGGCACCCCGACCTCGCTGATCTCGAAGGAGGCCGGCGTTGCCACCGGCACGCTCTTCTTCTACTTTAAAACCAAGGAAGACCTGATCGATACGCTCTACCGCCAGGTGAAGAGCGAAGCGGCATTGGCCATGTGCCGGGGCATTGAGAAGGAGAAGACCGCGCAGGCAAAGCTCCAGCGTCTCGGTCACAATGCGGTTGCGTGGGGGATCCAGAACCCGGCAAAGATGAAGTTCATGGAACAGTTCGCCCATTCCCCGTTTGTCTCAACGAGCGCCCACGAGGAGGGGATGTCTCATTTCCTCTTTCTCAAGGACCTGGTGCAGGACGGGATTAAGAAGGGCGAGATCCGCACTGTTGAACCGATGCTCCTCTTCTGTATGATGGCATCGGCATTCTCGGGCCTGATCGCCAGCGCCTCCCTTGCGGAGACGGCGGACGAACGCGTGAAGATCATTGACGAGGGACTGGATTTTATCTGGAACGGGATGAAAGCATGACGATTGTACTGGAAGCACGGAACTTATCGAAAACCTATGGCGATGTACAGGCTGTGAACACCGTGAGCCTCTCGGTTGAAGAAGGAGCGCTCTTCGGCCTCCTGGGCCCGAACGGCTCCGGCAAGACCACAATGATCAGGATGCTGACCGGGCAGACCCGGCCCACCGGTGGCACGGCAACCGTGCTCGGGGTTGACGTGACAAAGGACCCGGTCGGTGTCAGGAGCCGGGTGGGGATCATCCCCGAACAGGAGACCCCGCCCAGTTTCCTCACTGCGATGGAGTATCTCCGGTTCGTTGCCGCGGTCCGGAAGATCCCGGACATCGAGACAAAGGCGGACTGGTGGTTCGACTTCCTCGACTTTGCCGACAAGAAGAATGTGCTCTGCAAGGATCTCTCGCGGGGCACCCGGCAGAAACTGATGTTCACGCAGGCGTTCATCCATGAGCCGGCACTTGCTTTGATTGACGAGCCGCTGATCAACTTCGACCCGATCATGCAGGACCTCGTCAAGGAGTACCTCGCGGGCTACGTGAAGAAGGGAAAGACGATCTTCATCTCCACCCACATTCTCGAAGTGGCCGAGGAGATCTGCTCGGGTTTCGCGATCCTCCACAAGGGGACCCTGCTCCACACCGGTCCGGTCGCCGACCTGACCGGCAGGGGCGAGCACCTGCCCGCCTTCTTCCTCTCGCTCGTCCGGAAGGATCACCATGCTTGAACTCTTCCATGCCATGATGAAGGAGGAGTGGCGGATCCATTCCACGATGTTCGGCAGCCTCTCGTTTGCCCTCTTCCCGGTCATGATCTTCGGGATCGCGTTCATGGGCGCGTTTCTCGTCCCGCTGATGCAGACAACGCTCCCCGCAGGCAACCTGACGCTGATCCTCCACGCGAGCTACCTGATGCTCGGGATCATGGTCGGCGGGTTCGGCCTCCTGGGGAACGAGGTGATGAACCGCAGGTTCGGCCAGGCAAGCCTGCTCGCCTATTCTGCCCGGAGCCTCCCGCTCAAAGAATCGTTTATCTTTTCGAACTTCGTTGTCAAGGACACGGTCTACTACTTCTTCCTCTGGGTCCTGCCCTTCGGCCTCGGGTACATCATCGCTTCGCCGTTTATCGGGGTCTCCCTCGCGAGCGCCCTGCTTCTCCTCCTCACGCTCACGCTCGCGTTCCTCTTCGGCCTCTGCGCTGTCTTCTTCCTCTCCACGGTCTATGCCCGATCGCGCCCGGCGCTCTGGCTCATCCTCCTTGCTGTTGTTGCAGGAGGGGCCGGCCTTGCCGTGGTGACCGGTACGAACCCGGCGCTCTTCTTCCCGCCGCTTCTCCTCAACCATGCATTCACGTGGACGAACCTGATCGGTTCCTGCGCCATCCTCGCGATCCTCTTCGGGGTCGCAATTGCGCTCTTCAACCCGGAGTCCGTGGGGTCGGAGAAGAATTACCGGAACGCGTTCTCGCCCCTCATGGCCCGGCTCTCGTTCCTCCCGAACCCCCCGCTCGCTGCCAAGGATGCCATCGACCTGTACCGGAGCGGGAGCCTCATAGGCCAGACGCTCTTCTCGTTCATCCTTCCCCTCGCGGTGATCTGGTTCTTCCTCTCGCTGCTGGGCCCGTACTTCCCGCCGCACGGCTTGCTCTTCATCTTCGCGATCACCACCGGCGTTATCGCGTCCACGATGTACACGTGGGTCACGATGTTCGACAACTTCGGGCCGTACGCCTGCCTGCCCGTTGCGGTCAGCACGCTGATCGCGGGAAAGCTCACCACCTTCACGATACTCCAGCTGCTGCCGGCCATCTTCATCGCGGTCGTTGCGATCCTCTCCGGTGAGATCGCGTTCCTCGTCCCCGCAGTAGTTCTCGGCCTCGCGGTTTCGTTCTATGCCGTTGCGGTCATGGCCTGGCTCTGCGGACTCTCTCCCAACGTGCTGGTCTATGATGTGAAGGTGCTTGCCCTGTATCTCATCCTTGTGGGGATTGTGATCGTGCTCTTTACTGCCGCAGCGTTTGCGAACCCGTATTTCGCTCTTGCCTCGCTGATCCTCGCGGTGCCGGCATGGTGGTTCGTACAGAAGGCGAAGGTCCGGTGGGATGCGGTGGATCCGGCGGGGTTCTGAATCTTTTTTTAGAAACAAAATTTAGTGTACATTCGTACGTGCTGGCGCCGGAAGAAATTGCGACTGAAGATGTCGCATCCCTCGGTCCAGCCCCCACAAGATCCATCCTGTTGTGAACCAAAAAAAAAGGAAATGTGTCTGAAAAAACAGACTTTAATGAGAATGACCATGCGGTACTCTCCTTCTCTCCTGTGGGATATGATCGCGAATACTTTTCCGGGATATTTTCACGGAACGGGGCTGTATTAGATTTGCACATTGGCTCATCGAGTACAGCCCCTTCATTACAGAACACCAAAACAACAACCCGGGAACGTTGAGGATGATGTGTGATAGTTAAAACCCCTGCCAACTACTCCTGTCACGAAGGATATATTCCGGTTATTACATAATTTAGTAAAAGGAGTGTGTGCATTGGACATCCCACGTATCTTCACCATTACCGAAAGTGCTCACCGCATCCATAATCCGTTCACACCGGAAAAGCTCGCTACTCTCGGAGCAGCGTTGCGCCTAGAACCGGGGGCTCGTGTACTCGACCTCGGCAGCGGTTCGGGCGAGATGCTGTGCACCTGGGCACGCGATTACGGAATCACCGGCGTCGGCATCGACATGAGCCCGGTGTTCACCGAACAGGCGAAACTCCGGGCTGAAGAACTTGGAGTCGCCGATCGGGTCGGGTTCATCCACGGCGACGCTGCCGGCTACGTTGCCGACGAAAAAGTCGGGGTGGCAGCCTGTCTCGGTGCCACGTGGATCGGCGGGGGGGTCGCCGGCACTATCGGGCTTCTGGCGAAGAGTCTCTGTCCCGGAGGAATCATCCTCATCGGCGAGCCCTACTGGCGGCAGTTACCCCCGTCGGAAGACGTTGCCAGGGGATGCGGTGCCCATTCTGTCTCCGACTTTCTCATGCTCCCGGAACTTCTCGCGTCTTTTAACGACCTCAACTACGATGTTGTGGAAATGGTTCTGGCTGACCAGGACGGCTGGGACAGGTACGAAGCGGCCAAGTGGCTCACCATGCGCCGATGGCTCGACGCGAATCCCGACGACGACTTCGCGAAAGAAGTCAGGGCCAGCCTGACATCGGAACCACCACGCTACGCCGCATACACGCGTGAATACCTTGGATGGGGTGTGTTCGCGCTGATGGCGCGGTGATGTGAGGCAGTTGGGTACTGGGCGGATTGTCAACTGCCGTGGTGGCTGAGCTACACCCGGTGGCTCATCGAAGTCTGAGTTCATGTTTACTTTCGGAACATCCGTGCAACAACCCGGGAACGTTGAGGCTGTGGGGAATATATAAAACACTAATCTAACAGCCCCCGGCATTTTGTAGTACATCGGTGGGGGGTGAAAATATCCCCGCGTGCCGGGATATCAGCGCATGAACCATGGTATCGTCAACAAAAAAAGAGAGAAATTTTTTCCCCGGTTCACCCGGGAAACTTATGCGGAGTCAGCGACTTCGATCTTGATGATCTCGGAATGAACGGATGCAATGGTTTTATGCAGTTCCTCATTCTGGGCTTCCCGCACCACTTCAATTGCCTCCCGGATACTGGCAATGGCCTCACCCTGAGTGTTGCCATAACCACGGGCGGACGGGATCTCCACGCAACGGGCAGTGAAACCGCCCTTCTCGTGGGACTCCGTTATGATGGTGTAGTGCATGATTGTACAAAAATGACGGGTTCATTTACAAAGTTTCTGGTTGAAACGGCCCGTTCCGGGCAGGAAACCGGTAAAATACGGGAGACCCGAACGACAAAACCGGGCCTTGAGGGATCACGCCCGTTCAGATCTCAGTCTCGATCCGGCGCTGTGCAAGCTCGCAGTACCGGGTATCGATCTCGATCCCGACGCCCTGCCGGTTGCACCGTCCTGCGGCAACCAGCGTGCTCCCGCTTCCCATGAACGGGTCGAGCACCGTGTCCCCAACAAACGAGAACAGTTTCATGCACCGGCAGGGCAGCTCAAGGGGAAACGGTGCCGGGTGCCCGATCTTCTTCTTGCTCTCGCCATTGAATGTCCAGAGGCCGTTGGTCCAGGCCATGAACTCCTCTTTCGTAATGTCCGATTCGCGGGATCCGCTCGTCTTCTTCCACGAGTCCTTGTAAAGAACCACGATCAACTCGACCGGCGCGATCACGTACGGCGCTGAAGCGCTCGCCCATGACCCCCACGCGGTCCGGCGCGAGATGTTCCCCTCGTTCCAGATGATCGTTGAGTGGTAGGAGAAGCCCGCCTCTTTTGCAATGGTCGTAAGGTCTGCCCCCACGCTCTGCTGACCGCCCTTGTTCTTGTCAAGCGGGATGTTTAAGCAGAACCGGCCGTCGGCTTTCAGCCACCCGTGGCACCGCTTCATCCACCGGGACGAGAAATCCAGGTACTCTGCATAGGAGCCCCGGTCATCGTGGGAATTGTACGGGATGTCCACATTGTAGGGAGGTGACGTGACCACGAGGTCGATGCCCGCCTTTGCGATCTTTCTGGTGGCAAAGAGATCTTCGTTGATGATCGCGGATCGATCGGTCCGGAAGAAATAGTCCTTTGCCACGCAGGTATCCTCAGGTAATTTGTGTCTGCCCGAGGTATAGTAGTTCGCTCGTACGGACATTCCCTGTGCCGGGTGGGGATCTCTTTGCACTGTACCGTTGCTCGTGAGAACGGGAAACTGGTATTGATCTAACCCCGCGGTTATACGAATAACCGCTGCCATCATGTCAATATTATTAACGAGCTCTCCCACTTTTGGGAAGTGATTCGATTATCACGGTATATGAGGTGAACAAAGAGTGGTTTTGAGAAATGTGAAAGGAGTACTCCGGGCAGTGGCGTGCCTTCTCATCCTGATGCTTATCGTGCCGTATGTTTCGGCAACCGTTGACAGTGACACTATCCCGAAGAGTAACGATCCGAATGCTGAGGACCAGCCGGAAGCGATCGCATCCCTCAAAACCCATGTCGCCTTTGTCAGTGAATCGCTGGATGCCCGCATGGATGGCACGATCCAGTACATCAACACGATCAGCAACGGGACCGGTGCGATAACCCTCCGGGAGATCCATGATGACTATCTCGTGACCGCATCATCGATTCCCCTCATGCAGACCGCTGCCGAGATCACCGAGGCCCGCGAGATCCTCAACAGCAAAACCCGGGAATTTTCCGAAGAAACCAAGGCCCGGATGATAGAGTTCAACGGGAACAGCACGGCACAGAAAGCCAGGATCCGCGAATCCGTGAATGCGAGCAGTTTTGCACGTTCAACCAACGATACCCGTGTGCTCTCGCTCCGGAATGAATCCTCCCGGCTGACCGTGTTTAACCTGGAATCCCACGATCGCACGCTCACCCTCCGCACTCTCGGGAAGCAGGGCATCGATACAACGGTTGCGAAAAACCTGTCGCAGCAGATCGATGCACAGCGATCCAACCTCACTGCCGCCCTGACCAGCAAATCGTCAGCAGCACTGAAGATCACCAACGCCAGGATCAAGGATCTCACCCACCAGTTCCGCGAGACCGTTGCAGATTCGCGCGCCGCGTGGGAACTCGATATGAAGCGCAGTACGATGATGGCAATACCCTGATTTTGGGGCAACACCTTTTTTTGACGAAGAGCCGGAATGTTCTGTATGCCCGGTTCCTGCGATAGTCCAGCACGCCATACCTATGCTCCGGTTGGTGTGATCCACACACCCTACCATGACATTGCCGGTATGCCCATCCAGCCGAACGGCGCACGGGGCACCCGGGGGACCGTTGAGATCCTCGCACCGTTCCGTGAAGGCCTCCGCGATCTTGACGGGTTCGAACGGGTGATCCTGATCTACGCGTTCCACCAGTGCGCCGGCCACAGCCTCACGGTCATTCCGTTTCTTGACACAACGCCCCGCGGCATCTTTGCCACCCGGTCGCCGAAACGCCCCAACGCGATCGGGCTCTCGATCGTCCGGCTCCTTGGCGTGGATGTGGCCGCCGGGATGCTGACCATTGAAGATGTTGACGTGCTGGATGGGACGCCGCTCCTCGATCTCAAGCCGTATGTCCCGGCATTCGATTCCCATCCCGGTTCACGGTGCGGGTGGCTCGGAGCGGTTGCCGGCAATGCGGAGACCGCCCGGTCGGATGACCGGTTCCGGTAACCCGCCTTACCGCAACACTCATCAGTACGCAGTTCAAAGGAATCCTCATCACCATGTACTGGTACCCGTTCACCACTAAGGAGGCCATGCTTCTCCTGTTGGTCTTTATGATGAGCGGTGTCTTCTCCTACCTCCAGCAGTATTTCGTTCCCCCCTCCCTGATCCCGTATACCTATGTGCTGTTCCTCCTGCTCCTCCTCTTGGCCTACTTTCCCGTTGTGCGGCCTGCCGATCCCCTGGCGCTGGCACGGTTCCTTTCCGTCCTTCTCGGGGTAATCTATGCCGCGATGATCCTGTTACGGGAGTTTGTCATCCGGCAGAACTATTCCCCGGGCAGCGTTGTTATCATTGCCGGTGCAATCATTGCTCCGCTCGTGGCCGGCTGGCTCTACCACCTGGCTGCGAACCGGTAACCCGTTCCAGCATCTGTTTTTTTCACAATCCTTATCCCGCAGCGCACCCGAGATCAGCTGACAGATCATGGCAACACGGGAAATAACGAAGAGCATACCCGGTATCCTCCGCCCGTTCAAGGCGTTCGTGCAGGGCCTGGGCTTAAAAGACGGGGACCAGATCGTGTATTACGGCTGCGTGGGGACCTGCACGCCGTTTGTCGAGCTCAATGCGGTTGCGGTCCGGGGCCTTCACGTGGAGCAGGTTTTTGTGCCCCTGCTCGATGAGACAAAGGCAAAAAAGATCCAGTATGTCGAGGACGTGGGGATGCAGGTCTCCGGTGGCCCCGTAACGCTCAACCCGAAACTGCTGGTGTTCATGGGCGGGCTTGCCATGCCGATGATGCCGGTGACGAAAGAGCAGGTGCGGGATCTTGCCCGGAAGCATGCCGGGGCAAAGGTGGCAGGCGTCTGTTTCATGAGCATGTTCGAGAAGGCCGGCTGGCTGGACACCGTGGACTTCGACCTGCTGATCGATGCAACGCTCGACCCGGTTGTCGTGACAACAAAGTAACTCCCAAAGAGACACCTGTTCCGGGAAACGCCTGCCTCCATGGGTAAGGACGATACCTATTTTCTCCCATGCGCCGAAATCTGTATACATGGCTTCTTTTGTCCACCGCATAGAAGTTCACTTTACCAAAGATCCCCGGCTGAAGACCCGGACGGACCGGATCCGGTCGCTCGGGATCCCGGTTGACGAACTGCACCTTGCCGATGTGTACACGATCGCGACAACCGCCCGGGACTTTACCCGGGACGAGCTGGTGCAGGTTGCCCGGCAGCTCGTCAACCCGGTTGTGCAGGAATTCACGGTGGACGAAGCAACGGAAGCGTTGTTCGATGAGGCGATCGAGGTGGGTTTCCTCCCCGGCGTGACCGATAATGTCGGTACCACGGCCCGGCAGACGATCGAGGATTTCCTCTCGATGAGGTTCGGGGACGAGGAGGCGGTGTGCTCCTCGCAGCTCTACTTTGTCCGCGGCAGGCTTGCGCCTGAGATGCTCACCCGGCTTGCGGGAACGCTTGCAAACCCGCTCGTGAACCGGATCCACATGAAGACCCGGCAGGAGTACGGAAAGACGGGTATGGACCGGATCGTGCCGCACGTGGAGCTCCACGAACTGCCGACCGCGGGACCGGTGGACCTTGATCTTGACGATGCCGAACTGGTAACGATCGGGAAGGAAGGGATCCTGGACCCGAAGACCCGCCAGCGCCGGGGTCCGCTTGCGCTCGACCTTGCCCAGCTTCATGCGATCCGGGATTATTTCCAGGATCTCGGGCGAATGCCCACCGATGTGGAACTCGAGTCGCTTGCCCAGACCTGGAGCGAGCACTGCAAGCACACGATCTTTGCCTCCGCATTGGACGACGATGTACCAAAAGGCCTCTACAAAACCTTCATCCAGGCCGCAACGAACGAGATCCGCGAGGCTGCTGGGGAGAAGGACATCTGCGTATCAGTCTTCTCGGACAACTCCGGCGCGATCATCTTCGATGACCAGTACATCGTGACGCACAAGGTGGAGACCCACAACTCCCCGTCAGCGCTCGACCCGTTCGGAGGGGCACTGACCGGCATCGTGGGAGTGAACCGGGATACGATCGGGTTCGGTCTCGGAGCAAAGCCCTGTATCAACATCTACGGATTCTGCGTTGGCGACCCCGATGCAGCGGTGCCCCTCTTCCGCGGGAAGGACGGTACAAATCCGGTCCTTCCCCCCCGGCAGATCCTTGACGGGGTCGTGCGGGGCGTTGGCGCTGGCGGGAACTGCTCGGGCATCCCGACCCCGCAGGGTTTCTGCTGGTTCGACAACCGGTACGCGGGAAAGCCGCTGGTCTTTGCCGGCACGGTTGGCATCATGCCCCGGGAGAGGGACGGGCAGAAGTTGTTCGAGAAAAAAGCAGAGCCCGGCGACCTGATCGTGATGGTCGGAGGCCGGGTTGGCAAGGACGGGATCCACGGCGCAACGTTCTCATCCGAAGCGCTTGACCCGAAGAGCCCGGTCACCGCGGTGCAGATCGGCGACCCGATTACGCAGAAGAAGTTCTCGGACGTGATCGTGAAGGAGGCCCGGGATCTCGGGCTCTACCGGAGCATCACGGATAATGGCGCCGGGGGGCTCTCCTGCTCGGTGGCGGAGATGGCAAAGGAGTGCAACGGCTGCCACGTGCAGCTCGACAATGTCCCGTTGAAGTATCACGGCATGGCCCCGTGGGAGATCTGGATCTCCGAATCGCAGGAACGGATGACGCTTGCCGTGCCGCCGGAGAACCTCAAGACCTTCATGGACCTGATGGAGCGACGCGAGGTTGAGGCGACCGTTATCGGCACATTTACCAAATCAGGGAAGTGCGTGGTGGAGTGTGCCGGTATCGTTGTCATGGACATCGAACTCGCGTTCCTCCATGACGGGCTGCCGAAGAAACACCTGACAACGACGTTTATGAAGACGACCAACCCGGAGCCGGACACGCCGTGTCCCGACCGGCTCGATGCCGCCCTGCTTGCGATGATGCAGCGGAAGAACATCTGCTCCACGGAGTTCATCACCATCCAGTACGACCATACCGTGCAGGGTGGCCACGTGCTCGGGCCGGTGCAGGGGAAAGGCAGGGTGCAGTCCGTTGCGTCCCTGACAACGATCGTGCCGGGCTCGAAGAAGGCGGTCGGGCTCTCGCAGGCGCTCTTCCCCTCGTACTCCGAGATCGACCCGTACAACATGGCCGGCGCCGGGATCGACACGGCGATACGGGGGCTGGTTGCCATGGGTATTCCACCTGATAAGATCGCCATCCTCGATAACTTCTGCTGGTGCTCATCCAATGATCCCGGGCGCCTCGGGCAGCTGAAACGTGCCGCACAGGGATGTTACGATATTGCGAAAACGTTTGGCACGCCGTTCATTTCAGGCAAGGACAGTATGTTCAATGACTTCTCCGGGTATGACGCGGAGGGAAACCCGGTGAAAGTCTCTGTCCCACCCACCCTGCTCATCTCGTCCATTGGTGTGCATCCCGATGCTGGCAAAGCAGTCTCGCTTGATGCAAAGATCCCCGGCGATCTCGTGTACGTTGTGGGTGCAACCCGGGAGGAACTGGGCGGATCGGAATATTTCGCCCAGCTCGGTAGTATCGGGAACACCGTGCCGGTGCTGGATGCAGCGGCAGCAAAGGAGCGCTACATCCGGCTTGCCGGCGCGATCGCCCACGAACTCGTGGCCTCGGCTTTCCCGGTCAGCCATGGCGGCCTTGCGGTAGCGGTCGCGAAGGTCGCGGTTGGCGGCAGGCTCGGTATGGACCTGACGGTGCCCGTCCCGGACACCCTGCGCCCGGACTACTTCCTCTTCTCGGAATCGCTCTCGCGGTTCGTGGTCACTATCGCACCGGACCACAAGCGGGCATTCGAGCAGGCGCTCGGGCCGGATGCGGTGCTGCTCGGCAGGACCGGGGGAAGCCGGCTCCGGATTACCGGCAGGACGCTCCTCCTCGATGTAGCGATCGCGGATCTTGAAAAATCCTATAAATCACCATTCAGGGGGTACTGAGATGGCAACCGTTCGCAGGAATATCCGGAGGCCGGTGGCAGCGCCAAAGGCAGCTGCGGTCCCGGATCGGATTTGCGAGAGAGCCCTGATCCTGAGCGGGTACGGGATCAACTCCGAGATGGAGACGCAGGCAGCCCTTGCCCGTGCCGGCATGGACGCCGATACCGTGCACATCAACGACCTGATCGCAGGTGACCGGTCCCTGGCAGACTACCGGCTCCTCGTCTTCCCGGGCGGGTTCTCCTATGGGGATGATACCGGGGCTGGCAATGCCTACGCGAACCGGATCCGGAATAATATCTGGGATGATTTGCAGGAGTTCATGGATGGCGACAACCTCGTGCTTGGCATCTGCAACGGCTTCCAGATCCTGGCAAACCTCGGGCTGGTCCCCGCGTTTGACCGGACCTATGCCCGGGAGATTGCCCTGATGCCTAACCGGGGCGGTCGGCTGGAGTGCCGGTTCGTCACCCTGAAGCCGGCGAACGAGAACCTCTGGACCAAAGGGATCGAGCGGATCTACTGTCCGGTCTCTCACGGGGAGGGCAACCTCTCATGCTCACCGGAGACCCTCAAAAAGATCAAACAGAAGAAGATGGTTGCGTTCACCTACTGCCGGGAGGATATGAGCCCTGCTGATGGCGAGTACCCGTACAACCCGAACGGATCGGTTGAAGACATTGCCGGCATCACCTCCGCGAACGGCCGGGTGCTCGGTATGATGCCGCACCCCGAACGGGCAATGGAATGTTCCAACCTGTATGACTGGCCGCTCCTCCGCGAGCAGGCACGACGCGAGGGTCGTGCGCTGCCGCAGGAGTCGCTGAACATGCAGATCTTCCGGAATATCGTCGGCTACTTCTCCTGATCTTCAACCCGGTTTTACCCGGTGTTCACAGGACACCGGTTTATTTTTTCGTCACTGTATACACGATAACGGCGAATACGAAGATCATGCCGAGAATCAGCAGGGTGTCGAGTCCCTTCGGGAGCGGAACATCATCCATCACGAGGATTGGTGTGGGAGATGGTGGTACCGGTGTTGTTTCTCCCCGGACGGAGAATAGTGCAGTGCCGGTACCGGTTGAATTGGTTATTGTCCAGCCAACGGAAATATTGTAGTTACCCGGTTCAAGGCCGGGTTCGTCCAGCACATAACTCCAGCGGTTCAGGCTGCTGCCGGAGAGAACGGGGATTTTTTTCGATGTAACGGGATTATTCGTGTCAGCGTTCCGGATCTCTGCCACGAGCAGGTCATCCGTCCCCATATTGGTAGTGCCGGTGATCCGGATCTGGTTTCCTGAAATCTTGTCGGGCAGGCGCGATCCGGATGCAGGGATGATCTCATTGAAGTGGACCGCGGGCTCCTCCACGAAGAAATATTCCGTCAGGAAGGTATCGTCAACGCCCTGGAGGATGGCTGATGAGGTCAGCGCGTGGGTCTCTTCTTCGACATTGCCTTTGAGATTCTTTTCGGAACCGAACCGCGCGATGATCTTCCCCCGGTTCATGAGGGTGATATTGCCGGTACTGTCATGACCGGATTCGATCTCCATCGTACCCGAGGGCCCCGGATCCTGGAACACGATGGCATACTGACCGCTGGAAAATTTCATCGTCTCGGTGGATTTGAACAGGAGGGAAAAATTCCCATGACGATCCGGGGCAACGGTCCTGACCTCAAAGTGATCCCTGCCGATGACCCAGAGGGCAACCGTGCCATTGACCGCGCCCGTACCGCTGACAGAAAAAGTATCCCCCTTGGTGATGATCTGCGGGGTGCTTGCGCTGTAATAGACAGCAGCTGCTGCCGGCAGTGCCAGGCATGCGGCACAGATGAGTATGACCATGATGGCCGCCCGTCCGGATTTCATGCAGTTCCACCCCGCTGGATACTGATCCGTGTACTGTTGGCGGTTATACGTTTTCGGGTTCGTCATGGCGTGATTGAGGGGATCATCTACTTCTTCATGAACCCGAGCACACCCTTCTTTTTTGCCTGTCGCTCTCCTGGTGAACCGGAATATTCGTCTGAACCGGAGGGGGATTTTTTGTAATCCTTCAGTTCGTCGGCGATCAACGGGAGGTGGGAGTACTTTTTGGGTGGCACGCGAACCTGCGGTGCCCGGTATTCCGGTTCTGCAGGTGCAGTCGGGGGATACGCGTACGGGTCTTCCATTGGTGCAGGAACCCCGGTGTCATATGCCTGGCTTCCGTCGCTCCAGGGATCCCAGTTCGTGGCGGGCTCTTCGGGTACCGGTAGTGGCGTACGCTTCTTTGCGATGACCGTAGTTGGAGCCGGGGCAGGCGGCTGCACGGTAGTATAAAGCGATGATCCGCACCGGTTGCAGAAGACGGCCTGGTTGTCATCAGGAATGGGAAATCCGCAGCCGGGACAGACCGCAGGTTGCTCAAACGTGGTGCCGCACCGGGTACAGAATTTCGAGTTTTCATCGATTGCCGGGTTCCCGCAGGTGGGGCAGGTGATGCTCTTTTTGATCATCGGTCCGCCGCACTTGTCGCAGAATTGCGCCTCTGGATCGGCAACCATTGCGCCGCATGTACTGCAGACCGGGAATTGCGGTTCCGGCTCATCGATGATTGCCGATCCGCACCGGTTGCAGAACTTCGACTCCCCGTCGGGAGCAGGAATACCACAGCTGCCGCATTTTCTGGCCATATTCTTCCTTAGTGCATTTATGGGGCACGGGCATAAACCCTGTGGTTCCGGTGGAGATGTCGGCCGGTCGGGATATCGGAACATTGCCCTCTCCAAAGGATTCTTCCCGCTCCCTGTCGTACCATTATCCGGTTATTTTCCTGTCAGTTCATACTGGCATTCTCCGGGAGAACGTTATGGTCAGTACGGGTGAACTTCTGTACAAATACTGGGGCTCGTCTGCCTTCCTGCCGCACCAGGAGGAGATCATCGCGTCTGTCCTCGATGGCCACGATACCCTTGCAATTATGGCAACGGGCGGTGGCAAGTCGCTCTGCTACCAGTTGCCCGCCCTGTATCTTTCCGGGCTCACACTCGTTGTCTCTCCCCTGATCTCGCTGATGAAGGATCAGGTTGACGACCTCCAGGCCCGGGGTATCCCTGCTGCGGCATTCAACAGCATGCTCGATTACCGCGAGCGGGTCCGGATCGAGGCTGGACTTATTGATGGAAGTCTGCGGCTCCTCTTTATCTCCCCGGAAAAATGCATGCAGCCGAATTTCCTTACCCTGATCTCATCGGCCCCGGTCCGGCTGATTGCAATCGATGAGGCCCACTGTATCTCGGAATGGGGCCACAATTTCCGGCCGGAGTACCGGCAGCTCTCCCAGCTCCGGAAACAGTTCCCGGGCGTCCCCGTCATTGCGCTGACCGCAACCGCTGTCCCTGAGGTCAGACGGGATATCCGGCAGCAGCTGCTGCTTGACGGCGCCCGGGAATTCATCGGCAGCTTCAACCGCACCAATCTCCGGTACCGTGTCGTCCAGAAGAAGAACCCGCTGGTCTTCCTGCTGGACTATCTCGGGCAGCACCGCGAGGACTCCGGGATCGTCTACTGCCTCTCCAAGAAGGAGACCGAGGAGGTGGCAGGGGAACTCAAAAAGAGGGGTTTTTCCGCGCTCGCGTACCATGCGGGGCTCCCGAAGCAGAAGCGTGAAGAGGTTCAGGATGCGTTCATCCGGGACCGGGTCCAGGTGGTCTGCGCCACGGTCGCGTTCGGGATGGGCATCGACAAGCCGGACGTGCGGTTCGTGATCCACTACGACCTGCCCAAGACCCTTGAAGGATATTACCAGGAGACGGGACGGGCGGGGCGCGACGGCCAGTACAGCGAGTGTATCCTGCTCTACAGCCGGGGGGACTATGCACGGGTACGCTCAATGCTCGAACACGACGATACCGGGAGCCAGCACCTGCGGATTGCCTTAAAGAAACTCCAGGACATGGCGGAGTACTGCGAGACAACCGGCTGCCGGCGGAAATTCCTGCTCTCGTACTTCGGGGAGGAGTACCAGGAGGAGAACTGTGGGTCGTGCGATACCTGCGATCATCCCCCGGACACGGTGGACTGCACGGATGCAGCCCGGATGATTGCTTCCTGCGTAAAGCAGCTGCCCCAGAGTTTCGGGATTGAACTCATCTCTGACGTGCTCCGGGGTTCGAAGAGCGCGAAGATCCAGGAGTACGGCCTTTCCACCCTTGCCACGTACGGGACCGGGAAAAAGTTCAGCAAGGCGCAGTATCGCACGTGGATAAACGAGCTGGCCCGGCAGGGTTTCCTTGCCCGTGCGGGTGACAAGTACCCGGTGATACGATGTACCCCCAGGACCGATGAGCTCATAAAAGGCCGCTGCCGGGTGATGCTTCCGGTGCCTGAACCCGGCCCGGTGAAGAGTGCAGTAAAGCCGGTGGTTTCCCTCACCCCAAAAGATGAAGATTGTTTCCGGCGCTTAAGGGCACTGCGGAAGGAGATTGCGGATACCAATGGCGTGCCGCCCTACATGATCTTTCCCGACCGGAGCCTGCAGGAGATGGCGGTTGCCCGGCCTGCGAACCTGGCCGCGTTCGGAGCGCTCTTTGGCGTGGGCGAGTTCAAGCGGGAAAAATTCGGGCCGGCATTCCTTGAGGAGATACAGCGGGAATAACCCATCGGTAATTTTCAGACGCATACGGCTATCGGCAGACGGACGTATTTCAGCATGAAATCGTTCCCCCTCGGTATCCCTGGCGTGGTACCTTACGGGGCACCCCGAATCTGCCTGATCCCCGCAGATATGCTCCTGCCGTAAAAGAAGGGCATATGAGGATCCAGCGCTAAGGGAATGATCATGAAGTATACGGCGCGGCACATTCAGCGTTTTCTCGAACAGGGTAAGATAGATGCAACCCTCTGGAAGAACGACTTCCCCCTGCTGTTGCCAACCCAGGTGCCAGCCTGCGAGGACTGCGGGGAGTTTAAGGACAAGACATGCCCCGGTGGGAAGAACCCGGTCGAATGTTTTCTCGATAAGGCTGCGGCCCCGGTTCCTGATGACGGGGAACACAAAAGGAAGAAACGCGATCCGATGCTGGGTCTCGGGGCAAAGGGCCCTGCTGCCCGGGGAACAGCGCTCCCCCGGGACCAGTCCAAGCAGTGAGCCGGTGCAGGGCCGCGGGCGTGGCCCCGGTTATTCGCGCACCGTGATGTCCCGGGCAATCCCCAGGATAGCCGGCGCACCCAGGTAGACAACGATATCAACGAAAAATTCGCAGGGTCGCTCGCGCCCGTCCTTTGTTATGAGCCGTGCGATAAACCCGGACGGGACGTTACGGCCTGCCATCCTCTCGTTTGCCTGTTTTATCAGGAGATTCCGATCGTCGGGGTGGAGAAGGTCCCAGAGCCGGATTGCCATGAGTTCGTCATACGGGTACCCGGTGATCTCCTGCGCCCGACGGTTCACAAAGAGGAGCCGGTTATCCCGGTGGATATAGATGGCATCCTGGCTGTGTTCGACCACCAGCCGGTATTTCTCCTCGCTTGCCCGGAGCGCTTCCTCTGCTGACCGTATGCCGGAGATATCGCGGAGCGATTCGATTGCACCGGCAACCCTGTTCTGGCGGTCGTAGAGCAGCCGTGCGGTTATCATGAGTATGCGGGGTCTGCCATCCGGGGGGAAAACTCTGGACTCCCCGGTCAGGATCCCACCGTTGCGGCTGAAATGGGTATAGTGCTGCGCCAGCACCTCGTCAGGTTCGGCTATCATATCGATCAGGCTAAGCCTGCGTTCGCCATGGATGGGGATTGAGTAATCGTGATTGCCTTTCCCCAGCATCGCGTCTGCGGGCACCCCTGTCATCTCCACGATGGCGCGGTTCCAGGCAATTACCTGTCCGTCCCTGTCGATAGCGAAGGTGGCATCGGGGAGGAAGTTGATGATATCAGCAAGACGTTTCTCCGACTCCACGAGACGGGATTCAGCCTGCCTTCGGGCGATCGCCTGGCGGATCTTGTGGGCAAGTTCGGCATACTGTGCTTTGACATCCCCTCCCTTCTGGAGATAGAAGTCAGCTCCGTTGTTGATCGCCTGGATCACGATCTCTTCCCGGCCACGGCCGGTGAACAGGATAAAGGGAAGGTCGCCGTGCTTTCTGCGGACGGCTTTCAGGAATGCAATCCCGTCCATCTCCGGCATCTGGAAATCTGAGACAATCGCATCGCAATCCTGTATTTCGGTGGACTGGAGTGCCTCCTCTGCGGAGGTCTGGGTGATCACTCTGAATTCCGCTGATTTTTCAAGAAAAATCCGGCCGGTGACGAGAAGATCCGGCTCGTCATCCACATAGAGAACTGTAAACATCCGCCGGCACTCCCTCCATTCAATCGCTTTTTTACAGAATTAATGTGTCGGGAAATTTGCCCGGTCCGTTGCATCCCGTCTCATCCGGGTTCCGGCAGGATGACAGCACGGTATTAGTTTCCTTATTGAGGGATGCCAAATCCGATTACGACCTCCTTGTTACATAAACCCGCCGGCAGTTTATTGGAAAAATACCGATGAATTATACCACAATTCCCGTCCAGTGCCGGAAACTTATGGCAGGGTCGAACATGTGATATAAATGAAGAACCGAACACTTGCCTAGGACATCAGCCATGAGCAGAACACCCCGGTTAAAACGAGGCCGCCCTTCCATCGACATGGTGGCCATTGCATGGGAAGCCATGAAGAATTATGGGTTCAAACCCCAGTTCGGGAATGCCGTGATGCGGGAGGTGAGTGCGATTGACGCGGATGACCGCACATGGCCACGGTATGACATCAAAGACCACCGTTCCCTGCTCTGGTCATCCATTGACAATTTCGACTCAATGGACCTTGACCAGATGGAGTACTGCGAGAAGGAAGCAAATGGCGAGATTCATGTGCAGGTCGCCATCGCGGATGTGGATATCCGGGTGCCCAAAGACTCCCGGATCGACCGGCATGCAGCCAATAACGGGGCTTCGATATATCTCGATGTTGTCACCTTCCCCATGCTTCCTTTGAAACTCTCGGCAGGGATCACCTCCCTCCTGCCCGGGAAGGACTGCCCTGCCATGGTCGTGGATTACTGGGTACCTGCCGATGGCAACATCCGCTACGGCAGCATCCGTAGGGCGCTCGTGGCGAATAAGGCCAAACTGGTGTATGAGCAGGTGGGCGCCTGGCTTGAAGGGACCGGGCCGGAACCGGAGCGTGTCAGGTCGGTGCCCGGGCTTTCGGAACAGGTCCGTCTCCAGCACGAGGCTGCTGTGCGACTGCGGCAGAACCGGACCGGACAGGGCTCTCTGGACCTTGAGACGATCGAGGCACAGGCTATCTACGAGAATGGCACCGTCAAGGAACTGCTGGTCGTGGAGATGAACGCGGCCCGCTCCCTCATCGAGGAGTTCATGGTTGCGGCGAACCGGACCATGATGGCGTTCCTCTCCGATGCGGGAATCCCCCGGATCGAGCGTATTGTCCGCACACCGAAGAACTGGGACGGGATCGTGCTCGTTGCCGCCGCTCTTGGCAAGGATCTTCCGTCACAGCCCGATGTGCAGGCACTCTCGCGGTTTCTGACTGCCCAGCGCGAGGCAGATCCCGAACGGTTCCCCGATCTCTCCCTCACGGTGGTCAAGCTGATGGGCCCCGGCGAGTACGCGATGCTCCAGCCCGGAAGCTCGCCGATCGGGCACTTCGCCCTCGCGGTCACCGATTACACCCATGGTACCGCCCCGAACCGGCGTTACGCGGATCTCGTCATCCAGCGGCTCATCAAATCCGTTCTCGACAAGAAGCCGAGCCCCTATACGGTGCAGGAACTCGAAGATATCTGCCTCTGGCTGACCAACCAGGAGAAGCAGTCCAAGAAAGCCGAGCGGTTCATGCGCAAGGCAGCGGCAGCCGTGCTGCTGGGCGATAAGATTGGCGAAACGTTTGTGGGGCTTGTCACCGGTGCATCCATAAAAGGGACGTACGTCCGGCTTTCGACCCCACCGGCCGAAGGCAGGATCACGGAAGGCGGGCAAACCCTCCGGGTCGGCCAGAAGATCCGCGTCCGTCTGCTCAGTACGGATCCCCACCGTGGCTACATTGACTTTGCCTATCTCGGAGACGTGTAAGGTCTCGTTCCCGGTGATCCCGGGATTTTTTTAAGGAAGTCCTGACACTACCGTGAGAAGAGACGTTTACTGATGGCCTGGATATCCTGTCGGATCGCCTCTTCCACTGCACTCTCGAAGATCCGGTAGTCTGCCTTTGCCTGTGCCAGCTCCTGCGCTCTCTTCTCGACCGATGGACGGAGCATGACCCGTTTCTTGCTTACATCCTGCTGGATCCGTGACAGCCGTGCGATTCCCTGCACCAGTTCCCGCTCAACGGGCCGCATCTGGGGCTGGAAACGGTGGACGAGCGCCCGGATCTCCGATCGCTCAACGCCCTTGCTGGGATCGTACAGGAACACCTTCTCAAGCCGCTCCCGCCATGCGATAAGTTCCCCGGTAATCCCCGGGTCCAGCCGGGGGATACGCCGCAGGGCTGACGGTGTCACGTCTGCTGCGGAGACGATCCCTCCCGCCTTCAGGGTGGCAAGCAGCCCGCCCCCGAGCCGGGGCAGCGTAGTCCGGTCAACCGGCTGCGTTTTTAAGAACTGGTTCATCTGACGTTCCCGCACCGATCCCTCAAGCGCCAGAAGACCGCTCCGGTACTGCCGGTCGATATCCTCATAGGCATTCCGGAGATCCTTCAGGCGGTTCAACTGGGTAAGGAACGCCTCGTCGCCCGCCTCCTCCGTCCATTTCCGGCTCCAGAGCCGCCACATGTACCCGGCCGTATCCAGTGCAGCCCACCGCTGCTTCCTCTCCTTATCCTCAATCCCCGGGAGGAAGAAGAGGGCAATGGCGATGATACCCAGGAGAAGGATCTCAAGGGGATCGGTGATCACCTCAATGATTGCGAACACCAGGCAACTGAGGGCAATAGTCACCCCGATGACCTGACGGAACTTACGGAATGCGAGCGAACGTCGTACCGCCGGCACAAGCGGGGCAGGGCGCAACCGGTACAGGTCCGGGGTGATCACCGGGATGGGCCCCGGAGGATGGATCGCCTCCACCTTCTGCCATTCCCGCCGGAGATCGATCTTTGTGATGGTGTCTGCGGAAAGGAAGATCAACACTCCCGATGTCTCCTCCAGACGGCACCACGGGCAGGACGAGAGGCCGACATAGTAATGGTGAACCGCGTCGGACTGGCAGCGCCGGAGCTTGCCCTCAAAGGGATCCAGCACATCCCACCAATCACCTGCCGTAGGGCGGCCGCCATTTTTTGTCCCGGATTCGGCAAAGGCCAGTTCGAAAAGTTCGGCAATATGGCCCGGTATGATGGCAGGGCCGACAGAATTGGGCGGGGGCGCCATGGATCTCTGGCCTGCGTTCCTGCCGTACGCGAACCGGAACTCGGCAATTGCCTTATCGAGAGGCATGTCCTCTTTCCCTGAATATACTCCGGAGAAGGGGTGGCGGCCGAGGAAGAGGAGCTGGAAGATCAGGATCGCGAGCCCGAAGTTGTCATGGTTGGCCGATCGCGCGAGCCGGAAGTTTGTGGACTTCTGAAGTTCCGGCGGTGTGAACTGTGCAACGCCCACCTCGCAGTAATACAGGCAGTCATCTGACCTGACCTGGAACGAGTCGCAGTCGATGAGGCGGACGCAGGCCTTGTCGCTGACAAGGATGTTGCCCTCGTTGACATCCCCGATCACGTACCCGTACTTGTGGATTACGTAGAATGCTGCCGCGAGGTTCTTGGCGGCCCGGACAAGGAACCGCCAGTCCGCGTGAGGGAAGGTCTCTTTCCGGTGCGTTGGCCCGTAGACCTTGTGGATCGGCTCGGCGTCGGCGATCCGCGGCATCAGGAACCCGACCACCGGGCCACCCGACCGGGTAGAGAGCACGTCCGTGGGCCACGCCGAGATGCCCTTCAGTTCATCGTTGCATCCCCGTGCCATCAGCCGGAGTTTCTCCTGCTTCTGCACATCGAGCGGCTTGTGGTACACCTTTGCAACGGTCGTATCCGGTGATGTCAGGAGTTCGAAGACGTCCCCTTCGCCACCGCTCCCGATGCGTTTGCCCAGACGTATGGAATTGCCGTGGCTGTCGAGAAAGTGGGTGAGGGGAACGGTGACCATGATCAATCCGGTGTCTGTACGGCAAGAACGAGCGTCTTATCGTCATCGCTGCGGGCAGAGACGTCGTTCCGGGTGAGGAACGCGCTGAGCTGGCTGGAGAAGTTGAGGAATCCATTGTCCGGGTGCTGCCGGAGCGCCTCAAAGAGCGGCCGGAAGAATCCGGCATGAGCCGTCTTCTGCGCAAACGAGAGAGCGAGCGTCTGGAGACCGTCAGTAAAGAGGGCGATCTCCCCGGGGGTAGATCCGTAATGGCGGATATCAAGATGATCGGAGAACCCGGAGTCCGTGACAAAGAACGTGGTATTGGCGTACTCCCCCTGTTCCGGCCAGAAGACCGTCTCGTACTCCCCGCCATCGGTACTCACTACGATTGCTCCGTCCCCGATCTGGAAGAATATCGTCTCTCCCTGGCTGGCGATTGCCCCGAGGAGCGTGCAGGCAAAGTCACGTGGCCGTTTTTTGTTCAATTCAGCCTCTGCCTCAATTGCCGCATGCGTTGCGGTAACCCAGTCCCGTATATCCTGATCGGTGATGGCTGCGAGATCCCCGTTCTTCCGCAGGGCATCGATGATGTGGTCGTTCATGCACCCGCACGCGAGCTCCGCTCCCTGGCCACCGTCCGTCGTGCTTCCGGCTCCATCAGCGACAAGCCCGATAAAATATTCATTGTCCCCGATGCGGATGCACCCGGCCCGGTGGCAGTCCTGGCCGGTCTCACCACGGTCCGTGTGCGATCTTCCCGTGACAGATGATCCCGTGATCTTCCATCTCATATCTCGCTCCAGCCAAGCGGTGGAGCAAGCTGGATGCGGTCGCCGGGATTGGACCGGGACGCGGACTTCATGGAATTGGAGAGCCACTGGAAGAACTCCCGGAACTTCAGGCCCTGGAGTTTGACGGGTTCGCGGACAGAGATCTGTTTTAAGATCTTCATGTCCGCCTTGTTGACGCCGATCGTGAAGAATGCAAATGCCTTTGACTGCTCGCCTTCGCGGACAAGCGCTGCAGCGCTCTGCCACTCGTCGGTCGGGGCACCATCGGTGATCAGGAAGATCCATGGCCGGTAGAACGAGATGCCGTTTGCCCGGTACTGTTCCTTCCTGGCCCGGATCAGTTCGATTCCTTTCCGGATCGCCTCGCCCATCGGGGTATCCCCTTCGGCTTCGAGCAGGGGGTCGAAGAAACATTCCGCGGTGTTGAAGTCGCTGATGATCCGAACCGGGCCAAACGAGAGGAGTGCGACCTCGACCCGCTTTATCGCGAGGGAGTCGCCCTGCAGTTCATTGTAGAATGACTTGATACCGGCATTCAGCTCGGCGATTGCTTCGCCGGCCATCGATCCTGATGTGTCGAGCAGCAAGAGGCAGGGGCACCGGGGCTCCGGGTTCTCTGCAAAGGTCACTGCCCCCAGCGGCTGCTGGTCGAGGTACATATCGTCGCTCATATTGTCTCACCATAAAATACCGGGTGTATTGGTATCTGTTGCGTAACTATCACTTGGCGTTCATAGGGCTTTTATCTTTTTTCCGGCTACCCCTCATAAACTGCGGGCAGGTTCATATCTATGCGGGGACACGACAATTCCTGAAATTATCCGGAGCCCTGGTATCTCATGCTGATGTCCATCCCCTTGCGATAACCGGATGAGGAATAATCGGTCTCCGTTTGACTCTCAATCGCACGTGTCGCAATGTCCTGGAGAGCTCGCTTGAATTCCTGGCAGGTCTGGTGGAGTCGGAGATCGGTATTTACCGGATCCTTCCGTAATGGAAGGTTTAATGCCCGGCCTGGCTGCTTACAGGAGTATGGACCGCACCGAATTGAGATCGTCCCCGGCACTGAACTTCCTGCTGTACATCATATTGATCGCAGCCCAGTCCATATCGGTGAGGTTTGTGGTCACGGGAGCATAATAGAAGAAACTGTCCGGGTTGCCCGCGGTTCCCTGGAAACCCAGGTCAAAGAGGAGTCCCCGCAGGAGCCAGTATTCCCGCCGATCACCGGTGATTTCCGAATCGAGATAGACCGTGTTCTTTGGTGACCAGGTGAGATTGTTGGTCTGGTCAACAAAGTTGATCCTGCCATCGGGACTGCGTGAGATAAGGTTTGTACTGCTCTCGTCAACTGCCCGGAAATAGGAAGGCGGGACGTACCGGATGGTCAGTTCCTGGTCCTCGCTCTCGTACACCGGGGTTATCTTTGCTGTTGCAGAGACGTTGTTGAATTGCATGATGAAATTGTTCAGGGTATCAATGTCCTCTCCTGTATAATCCCCGGCAATGCCCACTTTGATGACCGGTTTTTCCCACCGTTTGAGGACCGTGCCGGAATTACCGAATACAATATCCTCGAAGTGCTGGCTGAGCTGGCTCTTGCTGAAAACCGGTCCGGTTGTAGGGATCGGGGATGGGATGGGCGATGCTGTCAGGGTCGCTGTAACCCCGGGGGTTGCATTCACCGGTGACAGATTGGGGTTTGTCGGGCCCGATGAAGGCATAGTGATGTTGAATGATACACAACCGGCGGTAACCATGCACAGGGCAACAACCCCGATCAGAACAGCCTGAGCCAGTCGGTGATCCATTTCAAAACACCCGTATCATACCGTTTCTTACGATGTTATTTCAGTCTTATGAAATGTCGATGCTGCGGACAGTGACCGGTCCATCCCCCTGACCGGTCACTGTCCGATATACTGGACGAGTGGATAAAAGATCTCGCTTGCCACGGCGGAACCATTCACCTGCGTGTTCACGTGCACGGTGATGAAGGCATCCGTTTCAGGAATGTAATACCAGTAGGTGAACGCGCCGGGGTAACTGCCACTGTGCCCGGCAAGGGTGATATTCGTATCCGCGTCGTGCCGGACCCCGTACCCGAGGCCGTAGCCTGAGGTGATATTTCCCTCAGTCTGAGCGGCCTGCGGCGAGGATCGTTCCATATCAGCAAGCGACGCCGTGCTGATCAACTTCCCCTCCCGGAGCGCACGGTGGAACCGGTTGAGGTCGGAAGTTGTACTCACGATGTCCCCGGCACCCCGGTCGAAGACGACATAGATACCGGTGAAATCTTCTGTCGTGCCGTTGATCTGTTCCGCTGCCGTCATGTGGGGACCTTCGATGGCATTCGTACGGTGGAACGTCGTGTTGTGCAGGCCCGCGGGAAGGAAGATGGTATGGTTTACGTACTCCTCATAGGGCATTCCCGCGGCTTTGTCCACGATCTTTGTCAGGAGGAGGTAGTTGACGTTCGAGTACTCATACCCGGTTCCCGGTGCAAAGAGCGGGCTTGCATTGATCCCCTGCCCGATCCCTGTCTCGTAGGGGACCGCCGTGGCCGGGTCAGCAAGTTCCTGCCAGAGGATAGTTTCTTCGTCATAGTCCGCAATGCCGCTCGTGTGCCGGAGGAGCTGCCGGATGGTGATGGTGCTGCCCTGCGGGATCTTCTGCACGAGCGCGGGGTCGAGCCAGCGGTTTATGGGGTCGTCAAGGGAGAGTTTCCCCTCCTCTGCAAGCTTCTGCACAGCGATGCTCGTGAACGTCTTGGATACGCTGGCGATGAAGAACTTCATGCCGGGTCGCGCCGGCTCTCCGGTGATCATCGATGCATTCCCTGCCGCGGACTCCCAGGTCCAGGACGGGGTTGCAATCCCGACCTGGAGGCCGGGGATACCCGTGTTCCTGACACCGGTATCAATGATGTGCTGGAGATCGGCGCTGACCTGTGCCGGGGGAGCACCCGCCCCTTCAGACGGGTGTGGCGTGGCGTGTATGGCTGCCGGTGCCGGCTGCGTGCACCCGGCGATAACCAGGAAGGCTGCAATGAGGACCAGGAGGGGGATGAAGCGAAGGGGCGTTTCCTGCAAACGTATGCACCTGAAAGAAAATTTCGGTACCGGAATGTTAAATATTCTGGTTTGGCGCGGGATCCGGATAAGCCACGTCGTTCCCTTTCACCAGCGCGACCTGCTCCACGGTCTCCGATAGTAAATCATCCTGCGTTTTTTCTTCCCTTACGAACGGCCGCAGGAGAAGGCGATTGAAACAAAACGGGAATCTTATCAGGAAAAGAAGGAAATGATACTTCTGTATGAAGTGGATCCCCTTCCTCTGCGGCCTTCTTATCATCATCCTGACGGTATCAGCGCTCCCTGTTCCTGTGGATGCTGCCACGACCGGCCCGTCCGATCCGGCGGAAGTGGAGGCCTTCTTCGACCAAGTCATGCCGGCCAACCTAGCACAGTACAATGTCCCCGGGGCAACCGTGGCGGTTGTCAGAGACGGGAGGGTTGTCCTGGTGAAGGGGTACGGCTACAGCGATCTCGGGAACCGCACGGCGGTTAACGGTACCACGACAAAGTTCCGGGTCGGTTCCATTACCAAACTCTTCACCTGGACCGCGGTGATGCAGCTTGCCGACGAAGGGAAGATCGACCTTGACGCCGACGTCAACACGTACCTGAAGGATTTCAAAATTCCTGATACCTATCCCGGGCAGCCAGTTACCCTGCGCCACCTTCTGACCCATACGGCAGGGTTTGAAGAGCAGACCCGGCACCTTGCGGCAGTGGACGATCCGGATATCGTCTCTTTCCACGACTATTGTGCGAACAATATCCCGGCGCGGATCTATCCTCCCGGGGCGGTGACCTCCTATTCCAATTACGGGGCAACGCTTGCGGGAGTCATTGTCGAGAACGTGTCGGGAATGCCGTACGACCAGTATATCGGGTCGCGCATTCTCTCACCGCTTGCCATGAACGATACCGTCCTTTGTGCGGATCTTGCGAAGGATACCCCGTCGCAGCATACAAACGCGTACACGAATGATGGCGGCGCGAATGTCCGTTCCGACGACTTAATTATCATCACCGGCCCGGCCGGGGGACTCAGTTCCACGGCTCCTGATATGGCGAAGTTCATGCTCGCC
This sequence comes from Methanoregula sp., assembly GCF_028679125.1. Classification (GTDB taxonomy): domain Archaea; phylum Halobacteriota; class Methanomicrobia; order Methanomicrobiales; family Methanospirillaceae; genus Methanoregula. Next base: position 77,266 of record NZ_JAJRCG010000010.1, read on the forward strand.
CACCTGGAGAATGGCACGTACAGGAACATAACGATCCTTTCCGGGAAGACCGCATCCCAGATGCATGCACAGGCGTTCACGAACGATCCGCGAGCCGCCGGGATGTGCCTCGGGTTCTACGAGGAGTTTGTCAACAACAAGCGGCTGGTCGTCCATGACGGCGACACCAGTCTCTTCCACGCGGCGCTGGTCCTCCTTCCGGACCAGCAGGCCGGGTACTTTGTCTCCTACAACAGTGTCGGGGGAAGCCATGCCCGGGCCGCGCTGATGACCGCTTTTATGGACCACTATTACCCGGCTGAATCTGCGAAGACGTTCCAGAACATTTCGGCAGGTACACCCGGCCTGCAGAAGTACGCGGGGAGCTATATCACCACCCGGCGGAACATGGATCGGTTCGAGAAATATCTTACTACTGAGCTGCCGATCGATGTATCGGCACCATCTGACGCCACCCTTCAGGTTACATCCGACAGCATTGCAAAGGTGTTCGTCCAGGCCAGCCCGGACATATTCACCCCTGCTGACGGGTCCCCGATGGCTTCGGGAAATCTCATCTTTCACATCGCCCCTGATGGGACTGCGGACCGGTTCAGTTACGCCAACGATCCCACCGTCCTTTACGAGCGCGTGCCCTGGTATGCAACCCCGCAGTTCCAGGACTCCCTTAAGACGGCAGCCGGCTGCCTGCTGGCAACGGTTCTTCTCTGGCCGCTCCTCTTCCTCTTCCGCCGCGCCTATGCGATTCCGGAGCCGCAGGGGCCCCTGTCTGCCGGGGTTTCACGCGGGATTGCCGGGATGGGAGCTATCGTCCTGCTGGCGTTTGTCTTCTTCCTGTTGCCGCAGGTTGCCGGCGACCCGGCGCTGATCATGACCTACCTCTTCGGTCAGTCGATACCAGCAACCCTCGCGCTTGTACTGACCCTGCCTGTCATTGCCGCTATCCTGACCGTGGGGGCAACGATCCTTGCCATCCCTGTATGGAAGGAGAAGTACTGGACGCTCCCTCACCGGGTGCACTACACGGTCGTCGTAGTTGCGCTCATCGCGATGCTCTGGTGGGTGAACGTATGGAACCTCTGGGTCTGGTGCCTGTGACCTCCTGAATACCATTTATACCAGCACTGACGGTGGATCTCCCGAAACAAAAATGCAGATGATTATGGATCTTATGTAAAACCGTGTTGACGGGAACGTTCACCGATTCGTCTGTTTTTCATGTCAGTCTGTGCTGGCCTGACAGATTGAGGAATAATCGATTCCATACCCTTTCCCGGTATACCCCATCCCCCTTTTGCATTTCAAATCAATCATACCCCCCCTGCATGGGGGTGGGGGGGTATCAGCGAGACCCCTCCCCCCGTTTGGCCGGATCAGACCCCCCCTGATCGGATTTGAGTAGGTAACACTATCACTCCCTCCGCCGTGATCCTGCCACGGGCTTCGCTTAAAAAAACGCGTGCAATAATGCGTACATCCCAATTTTGAGGAGGGGGGTATCCATGAGACCCCCCACCCCTTTGCGTTTCAAATCGATCATACCCCCCCTCCCCATGCCAGGGGGGGTATGGTTGACACCCCCCGTTGCGACCCAAAATTTTTCTGGATGGGGGGTTGCCGGATGCTCTGCGGATCATGAAGTTACGTCGGGAAATGACGGTGAACTGGTGGATGAGGCTGCACCTGATGGTGCTGGGGGGGTATCCGGCAGATCCCCCCACTACCTTTGAAAAAAGAGAACTCTTCTCTGGGTCCGGGTCGATCGTTCCGGAACAGAGACCCGGAGGTGTTTTGCGTCAGCTGCATCTTTTTGCAATTCAACCCTGTGAAGAACTACGTTCTTCCTATGACCCGGGTCCGGTAACGGTTAACAAAAAAGAAAAAAATTAGATGTAGGGGTTCCTGAGTGCCTTGCCGACACCGAAGGTCTTGCGGGCCTCAAGAGTTGCCCTGTTCTTCGTGATCTTCTCGTTTGCGAGCTTGGACACGAGTTCAAGGCCGGGCTTGACCTTCTCCATAGGCTGGGTCTCAAAGACGCCTGCTGCCATTGCCTTGGCCCAGACCGAGTCACCGATCTTTGACCTGACAAAGACGGTGCTCCAGCCGTCGGGGCTGCCGACGGATCCGGTGGAGATGTCACCGAGGTTTGAGACATAGTCAAGGCAGACGTGGCAGCCGGGCTGCTCGTACTTGTGGGTTGCCTTGAGCGGAAGCTGGACGACCTGTCCGCGCTTGCCGTATACCCAGAACTTACCCTTGCCGATCTCCATCTTCTTGACGGATTCGAGCTTCATTGCCGCGTGGTCTTCCACGAGCTGGAGGATACCCTGGTAGGGGAAGTTCTCCATGCAGAAGATACCGACTGCGAGTGCAATGCTTGCGCCGACGTCCCTCATACCGATGGGGTAGAGCTGAGCCTTGCGGACTGCCTGCATCTGGCACGGGGTGCCAACGATACCAATCTTGTCCAGGCCGAAGCTCCGGGTTGCTTCCTTGAGGAGTGCAACGTTCGGGCAGATGTTGTACTTGGTGCCTGCTGCTGCAAGCAGTTCAGCCTTGGTGCTGACGATCGCGGGGATCGGTCTCCAGGGCTCGATCATATCGAAGTTGGTGCTGTCGATGATGACCTTGGATGGATTCTTTGCCGCAAACTCCTTGCTTGCTGCAACGATTGCGCCGTCAATAATGCCTTCGTCAAGTGCGAATGCAAAGAGCTGGCTGACAATACCGCCATCCTGTGCGTACTTGAGAAGCTCCTTGTCGGTGCTCCTGGCTGAGACGACTGATTTGTATTTACCGAGTTCTGCTCCCATTTCAATCACCTTACTGGAGTGCCGCCATTATGGCCTCGTTGATCGCCTCATAGTTCTCGACAACATCAAAGCTGAACCAGCTCCGCGGACACTGTGCAACACAGGCTCCGCACTTGATGCACAGATCGCGCTCAAGCTGGGGCTTGCCGTACTCCATAGTGATGGCGTTGACCGGGCAGGATGCTGCACAGGTACCGCATCCCATACAGAGACCCTGGTTGATGACGGTGGTCATGATGTCGCAGGAGCATGCCTCGCATCCCTGTGCCATTGTCATGAGCGGCTTGAGGAATGCAGTTGCGAGGTCCTTTTGTTCCTTGGTTCCCTTGAGGAGCAGGTATGCCATGACCGCGACGTTCCTGATCATCTGGGGGGTTGGTGCGCATCCGGGGATGTATACGTCCACCTTGATCAGGTCGCCGATGGGCAGGAATGCCTCGTGTCCGGGCTGGTTCTGCTGGCCACCGCGGGAGAACCGGGTGATGTTGCCATAGCATGCGCAGCCGCCGAGGGCGACTACGATGGTTGACTTCTCACGGGTTTCCTTGAGTTCCTCTACTGCGAGTTTGTCGTTAATACAGACTGAACCCTCAACGAACGATACATCTACCTTCTGGACGTGCCTTGCGTCTGCAAGTGTTGGCATGTACTTAAGGTCGACGTACTTGTCGAGGAGCGTTAATAATCCGGCATAGTTGTCTGCTAATGCCACAGTACAACCAGTGCACCCACTGAGGTGGGTGTAGCCTAATGAAATCTTGTCTGCCACAGGCTTAACCTCCTTTTTAGTTTCTGCTGCTTTTGGTGCTACGCTAGCGGCTTTTACCGGAGCTGCAGGTTTCTGCGGTTCCGCGCTGGCGTCCTTCTTGAAGATTGATAGTAGTCCCATAATCCACTCCTATAGTTTCCAGTATCACCCGAATCGTCTTCGGAATTGCTTTCTGCACTTCGTCAGAAAGGCCGATCTCGAATTCAGGAGCGGTAACCCGTGCCGGCTGGCACCCGATGACCGTAATGTCAACCCGGTCTTTGATACGCTGGAGCGGCTCGGTGAGATCCCACGAATGGGCATCACGATACGCACCCGGCGGCAGGTCCTCGACACGGAGTTTGGTAACGGACCCCGGCTCTGCCCCATAATCGGCAATATCGACGATGACGAGTTTCTTCGTCACTTCCGGGTCGAGCAGGGTAAAAATAAAGTGGGGGCCGCCAAGGCCCGCATCTACTATCATTACATTGTCGGGAAGTGAGAGTTTTTCCATCTCTTCGATTACTGCCGGGCCAAAGCCGTCATCGGCGAACAGGGGGTTTCCACACCCTGCTATCACGATCTCCGGATACAGCATCAGGTTACACTCACTGGATGAGCTTCTGAGCCACTACCTTGTTGTCCTCGTCCACTACGATCATGTGGGTTGCACATGATACACAGGGGTCGTACCCGCGCATGATAACTTCGGCAAGCTGCCAGGGTGCGCCCTTGAGGGCGGCGCTGCAGGTTGCGAAGTTCCAGGTGGTCGGGACAAGCATGCTGAAGTACTGGACCTTCCAGTCCTTGACGCGTGCCATGTGGACATCGGTTCCACGGGGGGCTTCGTTGGATGCCCAGCCGAGGGAGCCGTCGCCGTCGGGGATGTAGTCTGCTACAACCTTGCCGGCGGTGTTGAGCTCGTCAAGGCAGTCGATCATCTCGTAGAAGCAGTCCTGGTATTCCATCTCACGGGCAATGTTCTGGGCAACGGTACCCTTCTCGTCAAAGTTCTTGTACTTGACAAGGCGGGCGCGGGGGCCGACTTCAACGGGCTGGCCGTCGTACATCGGGATACCGGTGCAGGCTTCCATCTGGGGGTTGACCTTGGTGCCAACCTTGGTGGTGCCGCCAATCGGGTAGCGGGGCTCTTCGAGGTCCACGGTCATCTCGCCCATGTACCAGTCCCACGGCCTGACTTCCTTGAACCTGCGGATGTCCCAGCTGGGGCATTCGTCAAGGCTTGAGGAGCCGTAGAACGCGTGGGTTGCAAGGTAGCCCTGGTCATGGTAACCGAGGGTCTTGGGGAGCGGAACCTTCATGCCGCCGACATCGACGTGCTCGCGTGCCTGGTAGTTGCGCAGGACTGCGATCATGAAGTCAGACTGGGCGTGAGCAAGGACAAGTCCTTCCTTCGCGAGGTCGTACATCTTGGTCTTTGCCAGTTCCGACACGTTCCGGTACATACCACCAATGCGGGTGTTCCGCGGGTGGATGCAGTCGCCGCCGGCGATCTGGCCGATGGTCTGGCCGATCTCACGGATGCGCTGGATGCGCTTTGCAACGCTGCGCACCGGCTCTTCTGCCGTGAACGGGTTGATCTTCACTTCAGTGCCCGGAAGGTAAAGGTCGGGCAGGATCAGGATATCGTGCAGTGCAATGCTGTGCGCACGGTTTGCGAGCTGAAGGATGTGACGGAGCATCAGTGCGTCCCGGGGGATCTCACACTTGATGGATGCTTCCATTGCTTCGGTAGCCGCGAGGTTGTGGGCAATCGGACAGATACCACAGACACGGGATGCAATCTTGGGGACCTGCTCGGGGGTCTTACCCACGGCAAGCTTCTCAACTCCACGGACCGGGGTAATGGAACACCAGTTACCGGTCTCGATGATGCCCTGGTCGTTGACCTTGAGCGTCAGCTTGGAGTGTCCCTCATGTCTTGTGGTTGGGGAAATCTCTACAACTTTCGACAATAT
>NZ_JAJRCG010000011.1 GCF_028679125.1 Methanoregula sp.
CCGCTGGCTGATACAGAGATCAGGTCCCGGGGTATTCGCACGATCCGGTGAGTCGCAACGATGTCCCACGTTCCAGATAATCCCGGTGGAAAAATCCTGGTGCTGCGGCAGTCCGGGACCGATGGGGTGGATGAGGATCGCGAGGAAAAAAATGAAGAGCATGATAAAGGGTATCGTGCCCCATATGATCCATCTTTTCAGATCTGCTGTTTCTTTCAAGGTTTCATTCTCCAGACAATTGTATCCTTACGACGGCCTCACACAGGTATCCGCTGCCCAGACCCCGTTGTTATAATGGATGAAGTGTGTAATCCAACGGAGCGTGTCCGATGGAAATATGAGACCGATACATTCACCGTATTGGCAATGAGTGAAATAGGTTATTGTGTCCGCGCTCTCAAAGAAATAATCAGAGCTCCGAGTATTGCAACAAGGCACAGAACAGAAGAAAAGCCGGGCGCAGGTTGTGTTACAGGTTCAAGAACAAAGTCGGCTGTGTTGAGATTTTTATTGAAGATCATCTCTTTTGTGACATTTGTATACCCTTCTTTCTCAACACTCATAGTCTGCCGGAAACCATGTGCATTGTTAATACGATATGAGCCATCGGCTTCCGATTCCACGGTAACCGTTTTTGTATCATAAGTCCTGAAAAATTCTGTGCGGATCGTAGCCCCTTCGACAGGATCCCCATCAGGAGTTGTAATTTTCCCGGAGATGGTTATCCTCAGGGGCAGGTCAGGCATCCCGGTTTCGACTCTAATATTCCGTGTCCGGAAGACATGGTTCCCGGCTATATCTGTTACAGTGACAACGATTCTGTCCAATCCCTTTGCTACTACAACGTTACAACCGAATGAGGATTGATTGCCACAGTTAATTGATCCCTCACTGGAACTGACGATAATTGACTGTAATGGTACCGGGCTTTTCACCTCACCGGTCACCCAGATGTGGTGTGGTACGACATCCGATAAAAAGAACTCATTTTCCTGAGGAGTGATGATGTCAATACTAAGAGTTGAATCGCCGGCAAGATTTGTCGAAGTCACGACCCCAGGTTGCGCGTTGATCGCGGGAATAATCATCAACAACCCGATCAGGACCGGTACGGTATATTTCCAGGCCCGGGAAAAAAATAAAAAATTATTACGAATTGTCATAGGAATCACGTGTTCCATTTTGATCGTCCGCTCGTAGAAATTTTAGCACTGCCGGCAGAACATAATAAAGAATTGTCGCGATACCAGCACCCAGTACACAATTTACGACAATCGAGATCAGTGTCTGCGGGAGAAGATCCGGTTGTTTGAAAATTCCTGCTGAGAATACGATGCCGATAAGGGCAACCAGCAATACGGTTGCCCATGTGACGCCAAAAACAAAGAGATTACGCAGATCTGGATTGATCTTCGGCAGCGTGCGGAGTGCAGGGACAAGCGCGATCAGAGCCATGAAGACCAGCGGGAACACCCAGACCGGGACATACTGGCCAACATCCCGCCCCATAGCGCCGAAATATGAACCGGCGATCTCGCTTGCGATTGCAAGGCAGATTATGCTCACGGCCATAACACCAGAAGGGATCCATTTCATACATTTTACGAGTACGAGCGCTGCTATCATGGCATACAGAGCAACACCCGTCTGGTAGGTCAAAAGAATTGCCGATGCGGTCACTGCGCCAATAAGGATGATTTGCGTAGGCCGTGATGCAACATGGTCGAAGATCTCCCGTATAACAAGGAAATACCCGAAGATTGCCGTTGCGATGGCAACCGCTGCGATGAATGGCGAGATTGCCAGGATCCATTCGGGCATGCTGATGTTGTTGCCCGGGGTCATCAAAACAGAATCGAAATACGAATAATAGAGTGTTGTAGTCCCGATCAATGTACCGAGAAGAAGCAGATAGTTCCACCAGATCTTCAATCGCATGCGGAGAACAAGAAAAATAGCCGGAACCAGCGCCCCTATGAGGATTGTGATGTATCCCAGAATTGTGGAGAGATCGTTCCGGAACGTCTGCCAATTCCCGGTGATGAAAAGTTCGGGAAACCATGTATCCATGTATGTCTGGATTAGATACGCGGCGATGGAAAATGACAGTCCCGATACGATGAGGATACATGCCTGGGACTTTTGCGATCGCATGCGCAAGCCCAGAAAAAAAATGCACACCGCAATCAATACGCCTAAAAGAAAAATATCCCGTTCGATTATGAACGATGGCAGAGGGCCGGTGGATATGATGTTCAATGGTTTCCCATCAAACAACCGGCCTATCAGTGAATACATTTATACGATCTCCATTAGTATCAGTTCATTATTTTTTTAACATAATAAAAAAATGGTTTTTTCCTCCGGCATCATGGTTGGATATACACAGGATTTGTGTATGTCCAATTGTTGAAAACAATATACCGGGATACTGATGTTGACCAGCCGTCGTTGATCTCAAGTGCGTCAAATGCACCATCGGCCCACCCGACAACAGCAACGGAGTGATGGCCATAGGGGTTTGTCTGACCTAATGCCGGGCTCGCGCTCCCATGAACCTGTACATCAGCTTTACTTTTGCTCAGCCCGATCAGAACCGGTTTGAAAATTATTCAACTCCGATCCCAACTGGAAATTTTTTTCAAGTCCGATCAGAACCGGCCCGCAAAAAGATAAACCTCGTTGCACGTTCATTTTACGTTCCTCACTCATTTTTCTTCACCCAGAACACGTACGGAAACCCGGTCGGCCGCGTGCCAATCCCCAGGTCGTACAGCGCGAGCCGGATCCTCCGCGTAAGGGAACCGGGTTTCGTGGAGGCGAGGATCGTCTCCCGTGTTACCGGCGCCAGCGGCGGGACGAGCGGTGACTGCATAGTGTCTCAGGGGATTTGGATAGATATATGCGTATTCCCGTAACCGGACACCGGCAAAAATCCGGGGGGACTCCAGCCCGATACGGGTCTGCACGCCGGTTTCTCTGACGGAGCCCCTTTCCCCACCGACGTATACCCCCCGGAAAACAGCCTCTCCTTCAGATCCCATCTCCCCCAACCCGTATTCCCCTCCGTTTCGCCCCTGTATTAGCGCTATTTACGTTCGCAATTCCACGACGTGAAAATAAGGGGAAAACGGGGACTTAGTCCCTCATTCTGGCGAATTAGTACCTCATTTTGGGGTACTTAGTCCGGATGGGGCTCCCGGGGCCGGGAGTCTACGACGGAGACGGGATTACTCTCCCTCACCCCTACTTCCAGCATTTATGCTCACAGGTATCCTGGTCCGTTGAGCACTCAGGTTCACCATTACTGACATCGGTTGTACTGTCCTCCAGGCAGTTGAAATAGGCTTCATGACACTTCGACAGACAGGTGGCGAGCGGAGAAAATGACGGCTGGAGATTTGACGGTGCCGTCAATGCGTCATGCGACGGTTTTTCGATAGCGAAATAATACGCGCCGGCAATGATGCTACCGAGGATCGCAATGCAGATCATAAACAGTACGAGGCTGGCAAGCGGGGATTTTGTATCGGTCATTTTAAAAAACCCTCCTGATGGATGAATTGTAATTCTAGGGTAGGTAAAAATCCCATATAAACGAGTGGTTTTTGGAAAAAAATAACCTGAAAAATTCCAAACATACATACCGGGACACCGGATGCCAGGATCCGCATCCCCATCATTGCCCGATCCCAGATTGTATTGATCCGGACCACTTTTGTTGGCGCCAACAATCTGGTGCAGGTTTCGCCAGCGTGACCTGTCACACCATGCAATAACAAAGATGCGGGACTTCATGGAGCAGGAACGTTCTTCCTTTTCTCCATGATACTTTTGACAATTTTATCCGGATCTTTCTCACGGAGTTTCTTCCGGTCCCGGTCCAGTCGCCGCACCAGGTCTCATAGATCCGGAGGAACCGGATTGCATCATCCGGTCCCCCTCATCACCTCTTCACGTCCGGTCAAATGTCGCGTTCCCGTCAACGGCAAAGAGCGATATCGTCACCTGGCGGGCGGTGGCATCAGGTCCGGGAGTGAAGGTGACCCTGCCATTAAACGTCGGGCTCCATTGCGGGCACGTTGCGGAGAAGGTATTCCCGTCCCAGGGAGACAGGTTGTAGATGATCGGTCGTTTCCCGAAGGTAAGGGTCAGGTTCCCGTTATCTTCGGTAACGGTGGCCGTACCATAGACATCATTCGTGTATGACCCGGTGTACATGCTAATGGCCTGGGGTGGAGTAGCATTTGCCGGCCGGACCGGCCCGGGAAGAAGGAGTGCGACGCTGTCATTCCGGTACTTCTTCAGGGATTCTGCACTGACGTCAGGGTTTTCCATGCCCACATACCGGTTGTAGAACGTCCGGCCGAGCGCATCGGGAAGGGCTGCGTCAGCATTGTTTGCCAGGATCACGATCCCGGTGTTTTTGTCGGGGATCATGAGGACCATCGCATGGTTGCCCAGCGTCTCACCGTTGTGCCAGACAAGGGACGGGTATCCCGGCTGCTCCTCGTACACCCATCCCTGGCAGTAATACGGCTTCGAAGCATTTACCGCGCTCACAATTGCTCTCGGGGTTCTCGGGGTGTGCATATAGGCCATATTCTCCGGGCTGATCAGGAGTTTTCCTTCATAGGACCCGTTACCCAGCTGGAAGATTGTCCAGGTGGCCATATCCTTAACGTTGGCATTGATGCCGCCGGCCGGTCCCATGACCGTGCTGAAATCATTGAACTGCCAGTCGGGGTCCGTAACAACCGGCCCGGTCGTGTTGCCGATGACACCGGTCGTGTGGAGTGAGGTATGGTCGGGGGCCGATCGGAATGCAGCATAACTCGTGGAAGCGCTAGTCATGTTGAGCGGGGTGAAGATCCGGGTCTTTAAGTTCTCTTCCCAGCTCATGTGGCTCGTCTTCTCAATCGCCGCGGCGGTCACGAGGAAGGCCAGGTTCTGGTACGCGAACTCCGACCGGAAACTGGAGACCGGTTCAGCATACCGGAGGGCATGGATCATGTCGCTCCGGGTGTCCCCCACCATGGCAAGGTCCGTTCCCCAGTAGCCCGGAAGACCGCTTCTCTGTGAGAGAGAGTCGGTGATCGAGTACTCATGGGTCACCCAGGGGTCTTTCATCTGGAAGTCCGGGACGTACCGGATCACCGGATCGCTCCAGTTCATCCGGCCGCTGTCCACTTCCATGGCAGCGAGTGCAGCCGTGAATGCCTTGGATGTTGAGCCGATCTGGAAGACCGTGTCGGTAGTGACGGGGTCGGAACCGCCGGCGGTCTTGACGCCGTAACCTTTCACAAAGACGATCTTCCCGTCCTGTACAATGGCAATGGCCATACCCGGGACGTTCCAGTCCTGCCGTGCTTGATCAGCATAGGTATCGAAGCTGGCGATGAACTCGCGGAGCTGGGTCTCATTCTGCGGATTCACCGCTGTGCCGGAGTGAGGCTGGACCTGGGCAGGAGTGGCGATGGGCTGAATGATGTCAGTCCCGGTTGTCGCAGTACAGCCGGCGGAGAGGACAAACAGTGCAAAAACAATGAGGCAGAGAAGACATCCGGTAGAATTCTTCATACACGAATGTTACCGTGATTATTTTTTAACCTGACGAAACGATGGTCTGGCAGATGAGATGAACTGCATTTTAAATCATGGTTGACGGGGTACAGGGTACCACGGCACCTGTATAAAAAAAGGGTTTTTGTCTATCCAGCACCGGTCCGGACAAAAGTCGCGTCCTGGTGGAAGAGTTTCTGCAGGAAGAGTGACGTTGTCAGGTTGCGGACCGTGCCATCGGGGGATGTGCCAAACGTCACCCTGCCATCGTACGCCGGCCCCCAGGTCCATACCGGGCAGGTTGATTTGAAAGTGTTCCCGTCCCAGGGTGAGAGATAGAGTGTAATGGGATCTTTCCCGAGCGTCAGGGTCAGGTTCCCGTTCTCTTCAGCAACGGTCGCCGTGCCATAGACCGTGCTCGTATAGATGCCGGTATACTGTTCCAGCGGGAGGGGAGAGGCCGGATTCTCCGGCCGGAGAGCGGGTTTTGGGAAGAGGAAGTCCTTATAGACCCCGGAGTACGGGCTTGTGGTGTCCAGAGCGGGATCCGGTGTGTAGGTACTGTAATACATCCTGTAGAATGTGTCGCCGACATCTTCATTGAGGCCAATCCCGGCTTCGTTTGCGAGAACAACGATGCCCAGGTTCTCCTGGGGGACCATCAGGATATAGGCATGGTTGCCGAGGGTCTCACCGGTATGCTTGACCACCGGGGGCGTCCCGTTCATCTCCTGGTATATCCAGCCCTGGCAGTAATATTGTCTGGAATCGGCTGTCGACTCTTCGGCCATCGGGATCCGGGGCGTGTGCATGTAGGCCATATTCTCCGGGCTTATGAGCCGTTTCCCGTCATAGGTCCCGTTCCCGAGCTGGAAGATCGTCCATGTGGCCATGTCCTTCACGTTCGCATTGATTTCCCCGGCCGGTCCCAGATTGTCGGTGATCGTATTGAACCGCCAGTCGGGATCGGTAACAACCGGCACAAGGGTACCATTGGGCAGCTCCCCGATCATATGAAGACCCGCGTGGTCGGGTTCCGATACGAATGCAGCGTAACCGGTGGAACCGCTCTTCATGTCAAGCGGGGTAAAGATCCGGGTCTTCACGTTCTGTTCAAAGTCCATCCCGCTAGTATTTTCGACTGCTGCGGCATCCACGATATAGAAAATATTCTGGTACCGGTACGTGGTCCGGAAACCCGTGACCGGCTCTGCATACCGCAGTGCATGGATAGTCTCGCTCTGGTTGTACCCCAGTGTTGCAAGATCCTGACCCCACTTCTCGTACAGGCCGCTCCGGTGGGCAAGTGCATCGGTGAGCGTGAACTCTTTTGTGATCCAGGGATCGCTCATCTGGAAATCCGGGACATACTGGATCACCGGATCGTTCCAGTTCATCCTGCCGCTGTCCACTTCCATGGCTACAAGGGCGGCCATGAATGCCTTTGAGGTGGAACCAACCTCGAATACGGTATCCGGTGTAACGGGGTCGGATCCCCCGGCGGTCTTTGTGCCATATGCCTTGACAAAGACGATCTTCCCGTCTTTGACAATGGCGACTGCCATGCCCGGGACATTCCATCTCTCCCGTGCCTTCTCCGCATAGGTATCCAGGTGGGGAATGACCTCCCGGAGCTGGGTATCATCTTGGGAATCCACGGCATTGCCGGAGTGGGACAGGCCCGTGGAAGGCGTAAAAATGGGTTGAATGATACCGTTCCCGTCTGTCGCAGTACAGCCGGCAGAAAGGATAACCAATGCAACAAAAATCAGGATAATCATCAGATGATGAGAATCATTCATAAAGGAAAATTACCGGGATCAGGTTTTAACCTGACGAAATGCTATGGCTGGTATGCAGGATATCCCTGCATAAAACACCGGCAAAAAATGGATCTCTCCGGCATGCCCTTTACGTGCGGCTGGTGTTCCCGGGTTATGGTACAACCGTGTCGGGCCCGGGAGGGGAGATTGGAACGTTTGGATTGCTGACAATGGAGACAGACCCGGGGTTGGGATTTGTAGCAGAATATGCCTGTTGGAAATTGTTGCCGGACTCAGTGAGGGTAACGAGCCGGGACGTTTGCGGAGGATCGGTCTTGAAGTCCGGCTGGTGCAGGGTACTGTCCGGTACCGCGAGCGGGGTGCCGTTCACGTGTTGCAGGAAATACCCCGGCGGGGTATTCCGGATCCGGTACTGTACGAAGAAATACTCACCGTTCTCACGACAGAAGACGGATGTTGTCATCATACCCGGTCACATGACGTTCAGCGATAGGGTCATCGGGTTATCTGATGAGCGGCCGGAGACGTCAGTGTTCCAGGACTCTCCCGTCGCCAAGTCCTCATCTATTTTACCCGGACCTTCCAATACCAGATTATGCACCTGATCGCATTCAACGGGAGCCCGCGGAAGAAGTGGAACACTGCAACGCTCCTTTCCCATGCCCTGAAAGGCGCCGAATCGGAAGGGGCAACAACCGAACTCTACAACCTCTACGATCTGGACTACCGCGGCTGCACCAGCTGCTTTGCCTGTAAGCGCCTCGGCGGGAAGAGTTACGGCCACTGCGCCATAAAAGACGACCTGAAGCCGATCTTCAGGAAGGTCGAGAAGGCAGACGCGATCCTCATCGGCTCGCCCATCTACTACGGGGCGATCACTGGGGAAACCCGGTGTTTCCTTGAGCGGCTGGCATTCCAGTACTCGGTATACGATCCACCTCGATCCACGCTCTTCCCAAAAAAGATCCGGACCGGGTTCATCTACACTGCCGGGGCGTCGGAGGCGATGGTACGGGAGATGGGCTATGAGCGCAATGCCCGGCTGACGGAGATGGCAATGGAACGGATCTTCGGCTCCTGCGAAGCGCTCTGGGTTACTGATACGTACCAGTTTTCTGACTATGCGAAGTACATGTCCACGCTCTTTGACCCGGAGGAAAAGAAGCGGCACCGGGACGAGCAGTTCCCGAAAGACTGCGCGAATGCATTCGCCCTTGGGGCACACATGATCAGGAACAGCGGATAAAAGTATACCGGTCACCCCCGTATTTCCTCTCCCCACCTTCTTTTGCCGTTTTGGGCTCCGGGACGGGTTTTACGTGGGGAATAAGGAAGGGGGTTTTCTCCGATGGCAATCACTTAATGTCCAATGGAGATAGGGTGATCTGATCGAACCAAAAATCAAAATGGATGGGGACCTCCCATCGATTCCCCCCTGCCCGTTATCAATCAATCTTTCCACTGGAGTGCCGAGTCCATTTCGGCTATGCTGGTGCAGCAGTCCTTATAGCAGCACAGCGATACCCAGCGATTATTGCTGTAGTCATACGTACACTGCTCATACGTGTACATACACTCATTTGATGGCACCTGCACGTTCTTCTGTTGCGGGAGATCGACCGCGTAATAATGCACTCCGGCAATAAACGCCCCGGCAACCGATAAGCAGATCATGAACAGTACGAGATTGGCAAGCGGCGATTTTGCAGATTCGGACATGATAAAAAACCATCCTGATGAATTAATCGTTATTATCTGGTTAGGAACAGGGATATTTAAACGGTGGGAATCTGGAAAATACCCTGCGAATATTTTCCAATGCAAGGGGCCGTCAGGCCGCGAGCATGAGAAGTCTACGGAAAAGGTCTACGTAATGCGAGGGGTTCTGTTCGCACCGGAAAGCAAACAGGGGGTCCCGATCCGGCCCCCTGCCAGCCCCCTCAACAGCGGTCACCCGATTATACCCTGAGGCATTATTGTCCGGGCCTACTTCACGATCACGGTCAGATTGAACAGGAGACCCCCCGCTTCTTCAGGTCTGATGACCAATTTTCCGTTAAGGACCGATGTCCCGGGGCTGACAGCCCGGTACCGGGCCCGGTAATAGCCGGTATTATTCCAGAAATCGTTACCTGTATAATAGGTTCCGTCATTCACCAGTTCGAGTCCGCACCCGGAGACAGGGACCGTCCAGCGCATGGCAAGTGACGGGGCAAATCCAAGGTTGATCTCAACAATGTCCCCCTTCCCGAGCACAATAGTCCTGTCGGATTCGCTCCGGTTCAGGGAATACCGGATGTCGGGCATCGGATCCTGGATCGGGACGGATGTATCAACCGGAACAGGGACCCGGGGAGCAGCAACCTGAGGATCGCATTGGGTCGCCGGACTCTCCTCCGGCCCGGAGCCGGTCTGATTGACAGGAGATACAAGAGCCTGCGTGCTACCGGGAACCGGCACGGTTGACGTGGCGGGCTGCGTCCCGGTGCAGCCGGCTGCTCCTGTCAGGAGGATGAGGATTGCGATCATAATGCACGTGAACCGAATCGGTCGGCAGGTATCCATGCAGAACCTCTGGGACAGGATACGATAAAATATTCTGTCACCGATCAGCCGGGTCCCTTTTTGAATCGCAAAAACAGGTCCGGGCAATTCACGGAGAACATTGCGAACCCGGGAACAACCGGTGGATATCGGTCTTCGCCCAAGGGGCCTACCCTGCACTCATGTTCTGACAAACCGGTCCCTGAAAAACCCCCTGCTCTGGTACAGGGCGGCCACAGGATTATGCCCCAGAGAACGGTCCTTAACAATGAGTGGCGTTGTCTCTGCTTTGCAATTTCGCAGGAATAAAATGTCGTGCCCGACACAGAGTCCTACCATAATGTTCAGATCTGTTTTTTCCCGGTTGAGTACCTCTGCCTGCAATATCGGGTTGCAGAATATTTCCCCGGGCATGCCGAGCTCCTGCGGGTTTACTTCCCCGCAGAGACATGACAGGGAAACTACTTCGAACCCGTTGCCTTCCAGGATGTCAGATAATAATCTCGCTTCCGGCATCAGGGCATAACACGTGGCAATGCCCAGTCGCTTCATTCCCCGGATGTGTGCGTATTCGATGATCTCATGAATCCGTGTCCAGGAGTACTTCTCGTTCTGTTTTTGCGGGTCGAGCACTTTTTTCATCAGGCCAAGCCATCCCTGGATCACAGCCCGGTTTTCCGGGAGCTTATATTTCTCTGTTGTCTCCTTCACCAGATCCGGGTACTTTTCGGCAGGGCAGGATGATGGTACTTTTTTGTTCTTTTCGTGTGAACCGCACCGGAGGATACTGCATTTTACGCATTGCGGGCTGTCATGTTCCATGAAAAATCTCCTTAAACAATCCTCAGGTTACCCGTATGGTTACAAATATCAAGCAGAAGGAAAAATGTAACCTTGTTACCAGAAAATAACTATTGGGGGAATTATGTCCGAATCCAGAATACAATCCAAATGTCCCGTGGAATTATTTTGTGAGGTCATGGGAAGCAAGTGGAAGATCCTCATCATCTGGAACCTGAAGAAAGGAACACTCCGGTTCTCCGAGCTCCAGAAAAAGATGCATAACGTGAACTCGAAGACCCTCACCACGCATCTTCGGGAACTGGAGAACCTGAAGATCATCTCAAGGGTTGCGTATCCGGAGGTACCTCCCCGTGTTGAATATTCCCTCACTGACTATGGTAACGATCTTTTCCCGGTATTCGATGCAATGAGGATATGGGGGTTACATTACCTGGAATGCGAAGGAATATCGGCGAAGATTTGTTAGGCTTACTTTTTTCTGTAATTTTTCGCCAAATCACTCCCCTTACCGGTGCAACGGCAACCCACGTTCTGCGAAATTTTGTATGCCGTTTCCCAAAACCAAAGTAAATAGGGGTCTCCTGCATATCCCCCCCATCGTTTCCGGGCATACCTCAATCCATCCCTCCCGATCATCACTGGTTCCAATCACGATGTCAGAGCCTCGCTCAATAAAATCATGAGAACACATTTGTATCCCGGTAAATGCGTTAGGCAAAATCCGGCAAGGCATTTTGCGCGTCAGGCTGCCTCGCTGTGTGATACGAGAAAACATACTCCCCCTCCGGGTTCGGTACGATGGGTGTGGTTCGCCAACCCCCTCTCCCCCGACAGGTCAGACCCTGACTTTTCCACCGGTAACCGGTCTATACCGGCCGATTTTTGTCGCCTGCACCGGACTGGTTCCGTTTCCTCTCATCCCTTGCAGCACCGCTCTTTATCGTCACCGCCGGGATGATGGTTGCCCTGTCATGGACCGGTAAGGGCAGGTCACTGGGGTACATAGCCCTCAGGGGCGGACTCGTGATCCTCGCCGGGGCATTCCTTCAGCTGCTTGCGTTTGATACCATCCCGTTCATCGACATGGATGTCCTGTACCTCATCGGTTTTTCCCTCCCGGTTGCATACCTCTATCTCGGTCTTCCGGAACGCAAACGCTGGATTGTTATTGTCGCAATCCTCTTACTGACTCCGGTTCTCTGGATGGGGTTCGGGTACAACCAGGATGCCATCGATCCTGCCATCTCTCTGATCCTCTCACCCGGTTCCGGTACTTCCGTCCCGGGAATACCTGATATCGTAAAGTCCTGGTTCATTGACGGATGGTTCCCGATCTTTCCCTGGCTTGCCGTCGCCCTTTTCGGGGCCGAGATCGGGATCTACCGCTGGGGAAAGGATGCAGTGCGCACGTTCCGGTATAACAAAGAGGGACTGTTTGCAGCGGGACTCCTTGTTGCCGGCGGTGGTCTCTGGGGACTTATCCCCGGCGCCCAGTATGTAAGGGTCGGGTACGTAGAACTCTTTTATCCCCCGGTAGCCGGCCTGCTGGTTTTCAGTGCAGGGTTTTTCCTGCTCGTATTGACCGTTCTCGATCATCTCCCGGGGCAGTATTCACTCATGGATCCGTTACGGGTAACCGGCGAATGTTCGCTTGCCATCTATCTTCTTCACTATGCAATCATCGAGAAGATCATATGCCCGCTCGACATCAGGTTACCCCTCCCGGAGTTCTTTTTCTGGTATTTTGTTCTCCTGGCCAGCATGATCCTTGTCGCGTATCTCCTGCGATACATCAGGAAATCATGGCGTCATCAGCCGTTCATTGTACGGTTCCTGATCGGAAGTTGAAAAAAAACGTCTCCCGGCCGGAATCTGCCGGGAGTGAATATCCGGTCAACCAAATCTCATTTTTATTTTCGGCCCGCCCCTTGCTAAAAAATGAAAATTCCCGGATGCTGTTGCCAGGTTTTGTTTTTCGTTGCTATGGTTCCCCATTTCCGGAAAAATTTCCTGAAGGTCCCGATCCGCAACAACAAATAACGGGTGGGTATAATGAGTTAGCTGATCAAGGATCAGGAGACGAACAATGAAGAAGACAATTGCTGTTCTCATACTCATCATCGCGACGGTGTTCCTTGCGGGCTGTACGTCAAGCACGGTCTCCGGTCAGGACACCGCCCGCGACACAATCCGGGCCCATTACGAATATCACGAGGACTGGTCGCCGGGTTTCGGGTGTTATGGAAAAGTCTCCGGGTATACCTACAACGCGGGAAACATCTCGGCTGAAAACACTGTGCTGGCACTCAACCTCGTCAACAGCAGGACCGGTACTATCCGCGACTCGCGTTCCGTGTACATCGGTACGATGGGAGCCGGGCAGTCGGTCATGTTCGAGAGCGTCCTTGACGGTGAATGCATGCAGGATTACCGTGTCGAAGGATATGTTGAACCATAATCTTCCGGATTGTTCCTGCACAGGTAGATCTCCTGGCTCAGGTCGGCTGATTATTGACGGATAATGAATGGTATGGATTTACTGGAGAGGGGGTGGCATATCTTAAAAAAGGATTTCTACAAAACTCAAAATTTGTAAAAAAATATCCTATACTAACTTTTGGTCAGTGGTGGACTTTATTCAATCACCAAAATTATTTCTGGGCTGCCAGGGGCAGATCGATCGGGGCGGCCTGAACAGGGTAATACTTCTCCTTTATCAGCGCGACAACATACGGCACGGCGAGCACCAGCGCCATGCACCCGAATGCAAGGAACATATTACCGTATGTTGTCACCAGGGCAATGACCGGCACGACAGCAAGTGCGGAAGCAAACTGGCCGATGTTCAAGGACACGGAGAACCCGCCCATTGCCCGCCCGAGAAACTGCTGGGGGGTGATTGCGGCAATCCAGGTCAGGATCGTTGGCATCAGCAGCCCCTCGCCAACCCCGACCAGGATCACGGCGAGCCCGACCATGACAAGCGACGTGGCAAACCCTAATATGCACAGGCCGAGTCCAAAGGCGAGAAGGGTAACGGTCAGGATCGTGTACCGGTGGAATCTCCAGGCAATTCTCCCGTAAAAGATACCCAGAATTGCCGAGGCACAGCCCCCTATCCCGAGGAATATCCCGGCGGTAAGCGCGGTGTTCTCGCCCAGAATCCGTGCTGCATCCATATTCGCGATCAGATAGGGGAATTTTGTCGGCATTAAGAAGAACAGCAGGTTCCCCATGAACAGGGTGACATATGCCAGGAGGAGAGGGGTGATCGGGAAGGTTTCACCCGGGGCGGTCTTTGTCTCACCGGGTGCTGCTTTGCTCTCCTCGCATTTGCGGACGGGCTCTTTCATTGTTAAAAGAACCCCGAAGAAAATGAGGACGCCAAGCAGGTAAATGAGGAATGCTGCACGCCAGGAAATCCCGGCAAGTAATCCCCCGCTTGTCTCAAGAATCAATACCCCGACACCCATTGCAGCTGCCTGGTAACCGAGCACTCTGGCGCGGGAAATTCCATCGTAATAACAGACAATCAGGGCGGATGTCGTGCAGATGATACCGGCAATGCCGATCCCGAGAATAAACCTGCCAGCCAGTATTGCAGGTATGGAAGTGAGATAATATCCGGAGCTTCCTGCAATGGTGAAGACCGCAACGGAGGCTGCAAGAACCCTGATTTTGCCGATCTTATCTGAAAGAATCCCGAGGAATAATCCCGTGATGGCAATTGCAAGCGCGGGGAGTGTAACAATCAAAGAGATGCTGGCATCGGATGCATCGGGAAATGCCTGGCTGATCAAGGGCAGAGCCGGTGCGACCGCTGCCCCTCCCATGAGAATCATCATGGCTGCAAGCATGAGAAAAAGAAATGTCCATTTTGTTGGTTTGAACTGGGTGACAGTCATTCCTATTCACTGGTCAAGATCAAAATATTAAGGAAGTGCTCCTGAAACTAGTAGCTAATACCATGATTGAGGACGCGTTACTGACGCAGCTGAACGAGATCGGGATGAGCGAATACGAGGCACGGGTGTACGTGAGTCTGTCAGCGTTAAGGGTGGCAAGCGCCCGTGAAATCCACGAGCAGACGAAGATTCCCCGTGGCAGGATCTATGAGACGCTCGATTCCCTCTCCAAAAAGAAGTTTATTGTCTCATCGGGCAAGGCGCCCGTGCGGTACTCGCCGGTTGATGTAACCGCGACGTTTGAGCGGCTGAAACGGGAATCCGTGAAATCACTTGAAGGATTGCATGAGCGCCTGAAAACCCTGGAAACCGAGACACCGGCACCGCTCATGCAGGGATATAAACTGTATACAGACTGGACCCGGGATAACCAGATCCGGATGATGCTGAAAAGGGCGAAATCAGAAATTATCCTTCTTTGCAATGATGAAGAATTTCTCAGCCGGTATGGCAGCGACATCTCCCGTGCAGCAAAACGGATTGATGTGTACCTTATTGTCGGAAGACCTGAACTTGCGGGGTCTGTACCGGTAAAATGCTATATTGGCGGGAAGGATATCGAATCATCGTTCTTTTGCCAGGATACAGGAGAAAAGACCGGGCTCTCGATGAAATTGTTATTGCTGGCTGATCGGGCTGAGTCTCTCTCGGTCATGGAGGATACCGGCAGGCTGACAGGAATTTTCATATCCCCGGATATTTACGCCGGCTACCTGTCGCGAAAAATTATCCAGGATATCCAGCCGGTTGACCGTCCGCGTACGAGAACCTGAAAGGGACAGCTACCGGATATCCGGAAAACCCCGGTTTTGAGATACCCTGTGGCGGGCAGGGGTCCGTGAAGATCGCGGATTTTTCTGCGCGGTCGCCCGGGTTTTCCAGGTTTTCCCCGGGTTTTTTTATACTGCGCTCCTGTTCGCCCCACTACCTGTTCTGATGCAATCTATCGGTCATTCCGTATCCGTGGTGGAACGTCTTTCGATCAACGCCGGCCTGTCCTTGGCTGCATGATATTTTACAGGGGCATCCATTCAGACTGCGGGTTCTCCCTGCTTCGGTTCGCGCGGTCTCCTCGCCGGAGGGAAATCGTTGGGGAGATTACCCGCATCAACTGGTACTGGCGTTGCCGCGAAGTAAAACCAATGCATCATGGAAAGGCTCAGATAATTCTGGCAGAGCAAAAAACCATTATTTTCCCGGAAACGGTTTAAAAATAGTGTTTACGCCGTGATTTTGCTATGCGGGTGGCTCACATTACCGTTCTTTCGGCATATAGCATCATGCCAAGACATATAACCTTGCCCTGACAAGAGTCCACATCAAGTCTGATGAATTCTTTCAGACTGGGGACAGCAGATGGGAAATTATCATTTTTGCAGGGATTGTGAGTACATCAAAATCCGGATGGTACCGGGCCTCAATGGACCGGCAGTAAAAGAGATGTCATGCCCGGCCCGGTTCAACCCACGGGAAGGAAAGTGGATTCCGGCGAACGGGGTGAACCCGCACGAATGCCCCCGGAATGAAAATTTCATGCGAATCCAGAAACAGAGCGATGAACGCAGACTCCGATGAATATGCAGTGAATGGATATACCGTAATAACATCCCGCGGATATCCCGGCATCATGGAGCAGAAAAACAAGACAACCAGATCATCAGCAAGGGAAATGTGAATGCAGGAAATTGAAAAACTGAAAGTCCTCCAGTCTCAGCGTGAATCGTTCAGATCCCGGACAATACAGAAAGAGCAGGAGAAGAAAGCGGAAAGCCAGACCGAAACTACCTGCCCGGAGTGTGGCAGCCGCGTGCTTGTTCACGACCGTGAGCGGGCAGAACTGGTCTGCCAGAGTTGCGGGCTCGTGATTGATGACGAGTTCATCGACCGGGGTCCCGAATGGCGCGCGTTTGATGCCGACCAGCGGATGAAACGGGCCCGTACCGGTGCACCGATGACCCTCACCATCCATGACAAGGGTCTCTCTACCATGATCGACTGGCGCAACAAGGATTCATATGGCAGGTCGATCTCTTCCAAGAACCGGGCCCAGCTCTTCCGTCTCCGCAAGTGGCAGCGCCGGATCCGTGTCAGCAACGCGACCGAGCGGAACCTTGCGTTCGCACTCTCGGAACTGGATCGCATGGCTTCTGCACTGGGCCTGCCGCGGAACATCCGCGAAAGCTCTGCCAGGGTCTATCGCGATGCAGTCGACAAGAACCTGATCCGCGGGCGGAGCATCGAAGGCGTGGCAGCAGCGGCACTCTATGCCGCCTGCCGGCAATGCAGCGTGCCTCGTACTCTTGATGAGATAGCAGAAGTCTCCCGGGTCTCAAGAAAAGAGATTGGCAGGACCTACCGGTTCGTCTCCCGTGAACTTGGCTTACGGCTCCAGCCTACATCCCCGCTGGATTATGTGCCCCGGTTCTGCTCGGGCCTTACCCTCAAAGGTGAGGTCCAGAGCCGGACCATTGAGATCCTCCGTCAGGCCGCCGAGCGTGAACTGACGAGTGGCAGGGGCCCGACCGGTGTCGCGGCAGCAGCGATCTACATTGCCTCGGTCCTGGGCGGGGAGCGGCGTACCCAGCGCGAAGTGGCGGAAGTTGCCGGTGTGACCGAGGTCACCATCAGGAACCGGTACAAGGAACTGGCAGAAAAACTGGATATCGAGATCATTCTCTGATCCCGGTTTTTATTCCGATCGTGATGCCATCAGATTCCCGATCTTTTTTGGACAGCAGGATGATCCTGTCATCAACGCGGAAGAGAATAATGCCAATCTTTTCAGGTATGCCGGGCTGACAGGTGCTCTCCCGAAATGGACCAGAACCTGTGATACCGGCGCGTAAAACTGTAAGAAAAACGTTTATCCGGATCAGGTCATGTCCGCATAAAGGACAGGATATCTGATTCGCCGGGGTTGATGATTGCCAGCGTGCTCACGGAAAACGGTTTCCTGCATACATTCCCGAGTGCCATGCTGGAACCTTCAAAGGTGTGAATGAACGCATTCTTGTTTTTGGTGATTTTTGTTTTGATGGTTGACGGACAATTTCCCGCAACAACGATCATCCGGGCTGTGCCCTCTTTGATACATTTCTCGGTCATTACCGGGCCAAGAACCACACTTCCTGTTTTTAACGCTCGAAAGAGTTGTGTATTGAAATCCATGTGAATCTCTCCTCATTACCCTGCCGGATTCCCTGTTGTCCGGCACGATGTAGTTGAAATCGTCATGCCCGGTCCTCCATGCGGGATATCCGGGTTTTTGCATGTTGTTACCCGGGACACAAACGGCCGGGAAAATCCAGGCATTCGTTTTCCTGATCTCAGGCTTCATTCATCCGGGTTCTCTGATCAATCCTGGGGATTGGATCCGTTCGCGGAGTTGTGCGTACCATCCTCATGGTGAACGACACATCCGGGCAGAGACGACATCGCGTGAAAACCAACCATGGCGTGCGAGTCTTTAAAAATCTCTGGTGCTTCATAAACGGGGGCTGTCCAGATAACCTTTATTGCTGTTTCCAATTTTTGTGACATTATCCCCATGAAGTCCAGATGACGGTTTTTAAAAACTGTAAGGCCGGTCATGGCGCCATCAGGCCCCCGTCCCTCACACCCGGACCCACCAGTCGGCCAATGCAATTGCGGGATTTGCAGCGAAAGAGTGTATCATCCCTGCCGGATCAGGTATTCGTGAACAGCAGTTTCCCTTTGTTCTCATCAACCACGATCTCTTTCTCTTTGTTCACCGTTCCGTCAAGGATCATCTTTGACAATTCATTCAGCAGGTTCTTCTGGATCACCCGCTTTATCGGCCGTGCACCGAACTGCGGGTCAAAGCCCAGGGTGGCGATGAACCCTATGGCCTTCTCTGTTGCCCGGATCCGGATATCGCTCTTTGCGAGCATCTTCTGGACAACTCCCACCTGGAGTTCGACAACCTTCCGGATCTCATCCCGGGTGAGCGGCTGGAACATGATGATCTCATCGATCCGGTTGAGGAATTCGGGACGGATTGTCTTTTTGAGCAGCTCGAACACTTCTTCACGGGTGCGGTCGAAGACCTCATCCCGGTTTTTGTCCGTGACCGTCTCAAGGTTTTCCTGGATAATATGAGACCCGATGTTCGATGTCATGATGATGATGGTATTCTTGAAATCCACGGTGCGGCCCTTGTTGTCGGTCAGGCGCCCATCGTCAAGGACCTGCAACAGGATATTGAACACATCCGGGTGGGCTTTCTCGATCTCATCCAGCAATACCACGGAATAGGGCTTTCTCCGGACCGCTTCGGTCAGCTGCCCGCTCTCTTCATAGCCCACGTAGCCCGGGGGCGCCCCTACCAGCCGCGAGACGGTATGCCGCTCCTGGTACTCCGACATATCGATCCGCACCATGCTGTTCTCGTTGTTGAAGAGGATCTCTGCAAGGGCTTTTGCCAGTTCCGTCTTACCGACGCCCGTAGTCCCGAGGAAGATGAACGACCCGATCGGGCGTTTTGTGTCCTGCAGCCCGGCCCGGCTCCTCCGGATGGCATCGGCAACCGCCCCGATGGCTTCATCCTGGCCAACAACGCGCTTGTGGAGTTCGGCTTCAAGGCCCAGCAGTTTTTGTTTCTCGCTCTGCAGCATCCGGGATACGGGAATGCCGGTCCAGCGCGAGACCACTTCGGCGATCTCCTCGGCATCCACCTCCTCGTTCACCATCGCCGAATCCTTCTGCAGCACGGTCAGTTTTCCCTTGAGTTCCTCAATGGTCTTTTCGGCGGTGGGGATACGGCCATAGCGGATCTCTGCTACTTTCCCGAGATCCCCTTTGCGTTCAGCACTTTCGGCTTCGAATTTCAGGTTCTCGATCTCCGCTTTACGCACCTGGATCTGGTCGACAAGATCTTTCTCCGACTGCCACTTGGCCGTCAGGCGGTTTCGTTCCTCGGTCAGGTTCCCGATCTCTTCATTGAGGCCTTTGAGTTTTGCCTGGTCCTTCTCACGTTTGATGGCTTCCCGTTCAATCTCCAGCTGCCGGATCTTTCGTTCAATGATCTCCAGTTCTTCCGGTTTCGAGTTGATCTCGAGCCGGAGTTTTGATGCAGCCTCATCGATCAGGTCGATTGCCTTGTCGGGAAGGAACCGGTCGGAGATATACCGCTGTGAAAGTTCAACAGCGGCGATGATCGCTTCATCCTTGATCCGTACATGGTGATGGGTCTCGTATTTTTCCTTGATACCCCGGAGGATGGAGATGGCATCGAGTGTGTCCGGTTCATTGACCATCACCGGCTGGAAACGCCGTTCGAGCGCTTTGTCCTTCTCGAAATATTTCTGGTATTCCTTTAAGGTCGTAGCGCCAATGACATGCAGTTCCCCGCGTGAAAGCGCAGGCTTGAGGATATTGGCCGCGTCCATGGCGCCCTCACTTGCTCCGGCCCCGACCAGGGTATGGATCTCATCGATGAACAGGACGATCTCCCCTTCAGCACCAATCACTTCCTTGATCACGCTCTTTAACCGTTCCTCGAATTCACCATTGAACTTGGCCCCGGCGATCAGGGCTCCCATATCAAGGGAAAAGATCTGCTTGGTCTTCAGGTTATCCGGTACATCCCCATCAATGATCCGGTGGGCGAGACCTTCGGCAATGGCGGTCTTTCCCACGCCCGGTTCCCCGATGAGGATCGGGTTGTTCTTTGTTCTCCTTGAAAGAATCTGCAAAACCCTTCGGATCTCTTCGTCACGGCCGATGACCGGATCGAGTTTCCCGGTACGGGCAAGATCGTTCAGGTTACGGGCAAACCGGTTCAGGGCATTATAACTCTCTTCCGCGTCCTGGTTGTTCACCGTTGAACCTTTCCGCAGCTGGCTGATGGCAGTCTTCAGTTCTTTTTCCGAAACCCCGTTCTCCTTCAGCAGCCGTGAAGTGTTGTCGTTGACCGAAAGTATTCCCAGGAGGAGATGCTCTATGGAAACAAATTCGTCCTTGAACTCCTGGGCAAGTGCCGCGGCTTTCTGCAGGGCCTTCGTGGCATCGTTGGAGAGGTACTGGTTTCCTCCCCCGCTGACTTTGGGATAGGCATCGATGATCCCATCGAGTGACGGAGTGAAACGATCGAGGTTCACATGCAGTTTTTTGAGAAGATAGGGAATGACGTTCTCGTCAACCTGGAGCATCCCCCTGAGTATATGCGCAGTCTCGATCGCCTGGTTTTCTTTAGCCGCTGCAATCTCCGTTGCTTTCTGTACGGCTTCCTGTGATTTGATGGTAAAATTGTTGAAATTCATGATGGTCGCTCGTCCTTCATTGGTCTGAATTTCACTATCCGGTATGCGTAATAGCGTTGCTTCCTGTCAAATAGTTTGTCAATACGGCAGTTGATACGGAAAGAAGGGATGATCACAAGGGGAGCCGGGAATTCGGATTTCGGAAATCTCCCGGTCTGGCAGAGTACCCCCTGGTGGCGGTCATCTCGGTAAGAGGGATATTTCCGGTGTCTGTATAGAGGCCATGTTCACGCTCCGATGAAGTTGGTTTTCTTCTAAGGGCCCGTTGTCCCCCGGTATGATCGTTCAGATTGCCCTGTCCTGTACAGGTGCAGTGATGCCGCCTTATTCAGGAGACACCTCTCTTTAATACGTCAGCGATCACCAATAGTGTTATAACTGCACTATCAGGTAAATAGTGCAAATTTCCCGGGAGCAGATACGATCTCCAGGAGATACTGATTACGATTATGGAAATTTCAGGAACCGGTATATCGGAAGACCGGATTGTGGCACTGGAAAAAACGTGCCGTCAGATGGATGTACTGGTCAAGGCACTGCTCGATGAGATGCTCGATCTCAAGGCAGTCATGATGAAGATGCCCCCGGCGGGGGGAGAATACAGCGATCGGGACTTTGCGGACCCCGCTGTCCCCATTGCGGTTTCTGCGGGTACCAGCACCATCCTTCGTTCCCGGGGTGCACGCCCGCAGGATGCACCGGTTGCCCCGGCCGAGCCTCAGATGGTGTGCATCATGCAGAACGACGGGACCATGAAAATGGAGCAGCGGTGCGGTGAGCAGAGTATGATCAACTCCTCGGCAGGATACGGAAGGAACCGGAAGAGCAAGCCTGAAACCAAACAGGACCCGCTGATCTTTGCTGCCGAGGTAGATCCTTCCGACGCTGCAAAGAAGTAATTTTTATTGCTTTTTTATTGATGGTGGCAGTTAATGGGGATTGTCAGGAAGATTCTTGTTTGAACCTGTCAGTCGGCGGCTCCGCGAATCAGATGAACGGGGCCGGTCATTGATTCTTCTATAAAAAAAGATACGATTATTTCTTTGCTTTCCTGATGACGGTCAGGTCGCCGAGCGTGGGGGCAAGGGATCCGGGAACTTTCTTCTCCACGTCCGTCTCCGGTGTATCGAGCAGCCGGATGCCGAGCACCTTCTCCAGTTTTTTCCGGACGCTCTCTTCGGGGATCAGGTCGTGGTTCTCGATCTTCTGGATGAGGTGTTCCTTCTCCTTCATCTGCATGGCGAGATCCTTCTGAGAGAGCCCCTTCTCCATCCGGGCCTGCCGGATCAGTTCATGGTAATTATCGACAACATCGCCTTCGATATAATCAAACATATCTCTCTTCCGGTACGCGGACGAGACCGCAACCGGGGCCTTTGCACTGCCCTGCCGGGGAACAGACGGGCGGACAAGGTCCGTGCGCCGGACCTGCTGGACCTCGGTGCCGAACTTCCCGCACTTGCTGCAAACCTGCAGCTCGGCCCCCTCAACCCGGATAAGTTTGGGTGGGCCGCGAATGGTTTCACCGCACATTTCACACTGCATAATCTCACAAGAAGGTTGCTTTCAGACTATAAATGCTCACTGACTGCGGCAGGCCAAACCTGACCCGGTCGCGATTCTCACGGTTGCCTCGTCACAAACACTTTATATGCTCTTTCTCAATATTACTAGTTGAGAACCGCGATGTCCGACACCCTCCACCAGTCCCCTGAACCTCAGACGCCTGAAGAGCTGTACCGGCTGTACCGGACCCTGTCCGAACAGCTCCGCGAGCAGCTCGCCCAGATCGAGACCGACAAGCACGATCTCGAAGTCCAGATGATGGAGCGTGTCGGCAACCTGGAATCCCGCAATCTCGAACTCCGCGAGCAGCTCCGCCAGGTTGAGGCGGACAAGCGGTACATCGAGACCCAGAAGATCCGGTACGAGCGGGAAGTGAGGAAACTCAAAAGCGAGAGCGAGCAGCTGCGCAGCCCCCCGCTCATCATCGGCACGGTAACCGATGTGGTTGATACAACGCGGGTGATCGTGCGCAGCAGCGCCGGGCCCCGGTTCCTTGTCCGGAGTTCCCCGTCCATCAATCCGGAGGATCTCAAGCCGGGAGCGCGGTGCACGCTGAACCAGCAGTCGCTTGCCATTGTCGAACTCCTGCCAAATTCGTTTGATTCGCAGGTGTACGGCATGGAACTCGTGGACTCCCCGCAGGAGAACTACGCTGACATCGGGGGCCTTGAGAAGCAGATCAATGAGATCAAGGAGGCAGTGGAACTGCCGCTCAAGAGGCCGGAACTGTTCCGGAATATCGGGATCGATCCGCCAAAGGGCGTTCTTCTCCACGGCCCGCCCGGCACGGGCAAGACCCTGCTTGCCAAGGCCGTGGCACACGAGACCAATGCCCATTTCATGCGGGTCGTGGGATCGGAACTGGTCCAGAAATATATCGGCGAAGGAGCGCGGCTCGTCCGTGAGCTGTTTGACCTGGCGAAGAAGAAAGCCCCGACCATCATCTTCATCGACGAGATCGATGCGGTCGGCGCGAGCCGGACCGAGGCAAATACCTCTGGTGACCGGGAAGTCCAGCGCACGCTCATGCAGCTGCTGGCCGGCATGGACGGCTTCGACAACCGGGGGGATGTGAAGATCATCGGCGCCACGAACCGGATCGATATCCTTGACAAGGCACTCCTCCGGCCCGGCCGGTTCGACCGGATCATCGAGATACCCCTGCCTGACGAAGTCGGGCGTCTCTCCATCCTCAAGGTGCACTGCCGGACGCTCACTATGGATGACGATGTCGATCTTGTCAGGGTGGCAAAGATGACCGACGGAAAGAACGGTGCCGACCTCCGGGCCATCTGCATGGAAGCCGGGATGTTTGCCATCCGCAAGGAACGGCCGGCCATTCTCGATGAGGACTTTATTGCCGCCATCGAAAAGGTGGACCTTGACTTCAACCGCGGGCCGGCCGATGTCGAAGGCGCGATGTTTGCATAACCTCTCACAAGTCTTTTTTTAATTCCATTGCCGGACTATACCGCGATCGGGACTGGGATCCAGAATGCGATCATAACGTCAGACTTTTGGGAAAATAGGTAAACAAGACCCGGTGTGTCCCGGGATCGAGATAGACAGCGCGGAATATTCCATTGTACCGCTCAACTGTGGATGTCTTACCGTTATCCTGCACGGACCAGCCCGGGTAATAGATTTCACTGAGTACGAGATAGCCGGGTTCTTCGGTGGTAACATTCACCCTGATGGCATTCGGGGTGTACTGTTCGATCCGGGCTGG
This sequence comes from Methanoregula sp., assembly GCF_028679125.1. GTDB lineage: Archaea > Halobacteriota > Methanomicrobia > Methanomicrobiales > Methanospirillaceae > Methanoregula. The sequence continues at coordinate 24,236 of NZ_JAJRCG010000011.1, forward strand.
TTGCAGGGATACCGGTGTTGTATTGGTAAACTCCAATGATGGGATTACGTACGCCCGGGGCGCTGTGACATTGAGCCGGTATACCCGTACGGAATTGTTGTAATATACGCACTCAAGACCACTGACCGCAAAATCATCTGCATAGTTCCTGGTGGTGATGATGTACCTGACATTCAGGGATCGTAAAATATCAAAATCGCTGATAACCGCGCCCTGCATCCACAGGTAATACCCGGAATAGTCCTCCTGCTGTGACCGGATGAAATACGCCTGGTACTCCCTGAGATACGTTGGATCATACCCGCTGATGAGGTGCAGGTTGTTCTGGTATGCTACATACTGGTACTGGTTTAGGTATTCGGTTTCATCATACACCCGGTAATAGGTATCAGTTTCATTGGCTATCACCGGGATATATTCCGGGTTCCTGAACACTTCCTGAGGTGACTTTGTATCGATAAACCGCATACCGAAGAAAAAGAGATCGAGAATAAGCATGCCGATGAGCAGGATCTTTACAAGATCCTTCCGTGACACCGAGGGTGTACTGCTGTTCAGCACTACGGGTGCAATACAGAATAGTGTGACAAATGCAGTCCAGCCAAAAACAGAGAGCAGGTAGTAGTCCCGTGCCAGGATACCGGTTAACGATGACAGCAGGAGGATAATCCCTGATACTGCTGCAATAACAATGCATGCCAGGTTCAGGGATCGTGTACCAAAGATCGATATAAACCGGCGCTTTTCAGATTTCCTGTCGTCAAGCAGTGCATCAATGCCAAAACCCGCAAGGATCGCCAGGAAAAATGTACAGACAAACAACATGCGTGCGGGAACCCGGAACATGGAAAATCCGGGGATATAATCAAAAAAAATCTTATAGAGCGGGAAGTTTGCTCCCAGGGAAAATAACAGGGCAAAGAGCGCCAGGAATAACAACAACCCGACATGGCGTTTTCTCTGGAAAAACGCTGCTATAACCAGCAGGAATAATGGCAGGATGCCCATATACCATGCAAATTCCCAATACTCAACAGGGGGATTGACATGGATCTGGGTGACGGGTCCCAGGGGATTTCCGTGGATATCCGGGAGAACCAGGGTGATCAGATTCTCAACCGGCAGGGAAAATTCTGTGGAGAACCGGTAACTGACATCCCCGGCCCGGTTGGACCATTGTGAATATTCCTCTACCGGAAGAACCAGGACTGCCGAGAGCAGCGCACAGAGAAGGACCGGTATGAGCACCATGATGGCAATATGGCGCAGTTTTTCCCGGAATGTCGGGAGGGTAGGAAAGAGAAATGTCCGGGCGAAAAGGTAGACAAGACAGATAAAAATACCGTAGAGCGCAACCTGGAAATGGCCGCTGAAGACCATCAAAGCCATGGCGATGCCGGCAAGGATCGCATGGACGATCCGGTTATGCGTAAAAGAACGCTCAAAGAACAGCAGTACCAGGGGGAACCAGACCAGTGTATCAAGGATGGGAAGATGACCCGCGTAGATTCGCAGGATAATTGTCCCGCTGAACATGAACACCACGGCAGAGAAAAAAGATGCAAATTTGCTCAGGCAAAGGGAACGGGCGAATAAAAACGAGAAAACCCCGATCAGGAATATCTCAAGGATACACAACCAGCCAAAAAGGAGGCTGGAATTTACCGCTATGAACGGCCAGACAAAAGGGCAGAATAACTGGGCCTGGGGATTTCCTATGAACGGGGTCCCGGAAAAGGTGTACGGATTCCAGAGCGGAATGTTGCCGGTATTCTGGACCGTTGCCCCAAAAAACGAACGATAGAATGACCACATTCCGGTGATGTCATTTCCCGATACATCCCCCGGGGGGTAGAGCATCTGATCGTAGTGAATAATTACCGGATAAAAGAACGCACTGGTCAGAATGAATAACGCGATGATCTCCTTGTGAGACCGCAGTATTGGCAATATCCGGTGTATGAGGGAGTTCATGATACCTGGTTTTGATAGGATACAGTGCAGCCGGCATGCCTGCCAGAAATACGCCCTTTGCAAATACCTAGGTTCAGTGTGCTTGCGTATGATATTTAAATTCGAATCATCCGGTTTCTTTCCCGGGTAATCATGTAACCCCGGGGTTGCAGGAATCTCCTCCGGTGTATTGGTAATCACCCTGCCCCGTTTTACGAATATATATCCTGACAGACCGATGGTGGTGGTACGACAGTAATGGATATACCCTGCAGGATTCTGCCAAAGAAATATCCTGTTACTGCAACGTAAAGGGAGAAAATACGAATGACCTTAACAAAAACTATCCATGATTACCCGGTATTTCTCCGGGCCGTCGAGGGCCTTCCGGTCCTTGTTCTTATCGTGGGATGCTTTGCTCTCAGCTGGCTCCTGCACCGGGAACCGGCCTTCTGATCGCCGGATTAACCCGGTACCTTTTTTTAATGAACCGACAGGAACGGACACGCCCCTTCACGGTGACGGATTGCTGCTTCCCTCATCCTGTACGTCCATCAGTTCTCCTTCCTCAACTTCATCTTCCGCGCACCAGATCTCCAGTGTCCTGTCCGCCCCGATATATTCCTGGTGGTATTCATCAATCGTGGAGCCCGGGGTCATGGGGACGGAACTGATAAGTTTCCCGTCGCGGAACGCATAGAGCTTGCGGAAATGCCAGCCGGGCCAGAGCACCGCGGTCCGCTCAAAGTAGACATCCTGTGCCAGCTGGTGGGTAAAGTAGATCCCGTGTTCCCACTCGAACAGGGGTTCGCGCACGTACCGCCGGATATACCAGCGGAGTTCCTTTACCAGGGAGAGTGCGCTGCTGAGTGCCGCGCAGGAGATATAGACCCCGCAGGGTTTCTTTTTCGGGTGATAAAACCTCAATGCCAGACGACTGGTTTCTGATGAGAAAAGGGTGTGGTGGAGATCGATTCCATCGCGCTGGATCAGGAGAATGTTCATTCCCGTCTCCGGTTGTCAGGTACTGGGCGCATCGAACAGGGCTCAGATGTACATACGGGTATCGGCAACAGCGTCGTTCTTTACCTTGTGCACGGCAGCGGTATAGTCGATCATGGAGATCTCATCGGCATCCCGGCGTACTGCCATCATGCCTGCTTCGCGGCATATGGCTTCGAGTTCTGCGCCGGTGGCTTTCTCGGTGATGAGTGCGATCTCTTTGAGATCGACCGTGCCCAGTTTCATGTTCCGCGAGTGGATCTTCAGGATCTGGAGCCGGGCATCCTTGTCCGGGACCGGGATCTCGATCAGCCGGTCGAACCGGCCGGGGCGCAGGAGCGCCGGGTCGAGCATGTCGGCACGGTTGGTGGCAGCCATGATCCGCACGTCGCCGCGGTTGTCAAAGCCGTCCATCTCGGCAAGGAGCTGCATCAGGGTGCGCTGGACTTCTGCGCTTCCGCTCGTCCCGTCATTGGTGCGCATGCTGCCCACCGCATCGATCTCATCGATGAAGACTATGGCCGGGGCGCGTTCGCGGGCAAGCTGGAACAGTTCCCGGACGAGACCTGCGCCTTCCCCGATGAACTTGTGGACAAGCTCGCTGCCCGACATGCGGATGAAGGTTGCTTTTGCTTCATGGGCCACGGCCTTGGCGATCAGGGTCTTGCCGGTACCCGGTGCACCGAACAGGAGGATGCCCTTGGGAGGCTCGACGCCAATGCGGCGGAAGATCTCCGGGCGGGTGAGCGGGTACTCAACGGCTTCGCGCACTTCCTTGATCTCATCGGAGAGACCACCGATCTGGGCATAGGAGATCTCGGGGGACTCCTCGAGTTCCATGACACGGACGCGGGAATCGTAGATATTGCCGATGACCTTGACGATCGAGAGCGCGTTGTTGACCGCGACCTTTGCGCCCGGTTTTAAAAGCGGGCGGAGCTCCTCGGATGCATTGGTCAGGTATTCCTGGTTGTTTCCCTGCTGGCGGAGGTAAATCTCGCCATTGGGAAGGATATCGACAACCACGGCAACAAAAAGCGGCATGCGCTTGAGCTGGTTGTTCTCGCGCTTCAGCTGGCTGTTCTCCTTCTGGAGTTCGTCAACTTTTACCTTCAGATCGAGAAGGGAAGCTTCCAGTTCGTTGAGCTGGATCTGTATCTTGAGTTCACCGGAAGATGAAGATGCAGAGTTGTTGACAGCAGTCTCTTCCATATCCATCTTATATCTTCATCTTCAACCATTTATGTGGTGTGATTTTGCATATCAGTGGCAGAAGTATATCCCGCGGAAAAGGTTCCGGCCCCCTGCTCGTCAGCCCGGTGCCCATCTCATTTCTCTCGGGCGTTGACCCGGAGACGGGTGTTATTGTCGAGAAAGGACATCCCCTGAAAGGCGTCAGTATGGCAGGAAAAGTGATGGCATTCCCGTACGGGAAGGGATCAACAGTAGGTTCGTATGTCCTGTATGCCCTGAGCCGGAACGGCCATGCCCCTGCCGCGATCATCAATACCGAAGCAGAAGCGATCATAGCCACCGGAGCCATCATCGGCAAAATACCGATGATCGACCGGATCAGCGTACCGTTGTTACAGTTAAAGGATGCAGTCCTGGTTTCTGTTGACGGGGATGACGGCAGCATGGAATATAACGGCGAACTAAGCGGTTCATAATTATTTTGATTTCCTGTATTCTTTTGCGGATAACCTGCGGGATCATAAAAAACAAATAACCGGGTGTCGCATCTTCTGGTATGCAGTCCAGACTCACGATAACGGTGATTGTCATCCTCTGTGCAGCACTCTGTTTTGCCGGGTGTTCCGGCACCCAGAGCACACCAGGCACATCCGCATCCACGGGATCTTCCGGTTCGACCGCATCGGGAAGCACACTTGTCACTTCACCCACCGATGCGATCCCTTCGCAGAATGTGGTGACCGTTGATGTCGGCGAGAAAGATTACCTTGGCGCTGTTCCGGTGATCTTCCAGGGGGGCACCGGGCAGATTCATGTCAAGAAGATCGAGGCAACTATCTATCGTGCCGATGGCCAGACAAAAACGGTAACGATCGGGACGAACAAGGGTGATGAGGCAGATCTGGAAGGGACAAAACAGACGGATCGCGTTGTAGTCTACATCACGTTCGATAATGGCCAGACTCTCAAGACCAATGATGTTGAGAGCCCCTACCGTACCCGCCAGTGAATGCACTTCCGGCAACCCTCTTTTTTTAAGTCACAACCCGATCATTACGTATCATGCAGGTAAACTGGAGGCAGATCCATGCGGCGCGGAACTCCTTTGCCGTGCTGTACGCTGCATGCGAACGGGAAGGATTTACCCTGAATCCTGCCAAAGGTCCTGACCGTGACGTGACCTGTTACAGCCTCACATCGATCAGCGCGTTACGGTATCGTGATGAGATCGCTGGGGCCGATTGTCGTACGATTGTAGGCGGCCCGCATGCATCGGCCTGCCCCCGTGAAGTAGCGGCCTATGCGGATTATGTTGTTGTCGGGGAAGGAGAGTTCACGCTTCCCCGGCTCCTCGCGGACATCCGGAATGGCGGGAAGGGCAGGATCCCCGGGGTGATGACCGGTGATTTCTATGAGCCCGCAGATACGTCCGTGCGGCTGGATGCCTATCCCGCCTTTTCCGAGCACAAGGGATATATCGAGATCTCCCGGGGCTGCCCGTTCTCGTGCGGGTACTGCCAGACCCCCCGGATCTTCGGGCACGGCATGCGGCACCGCTCCATCGATGCAATCGCCCGGTACGCGGAACGGCACGAGCAGTCCCGTTTTGTCACTCCCAATGCGCTCGCCTATGGATCGGATGGCATCCATCCCCGTTTCGACCGGGTTGAACAGCTCCTGAAGCGATGCCCACACCAGATTTTTTTCGGCACCTTCCCAAGCGAGGTGCGACCGGAATTTATCTGCGGGGAATCGCTTGATCTCATCAACCGTTACTGCGCCAATACCAAACTCCATTTCGGCGCCCAGTCCGGCAGCGATGACATTCTCCGGCAATTACATCGCGGGCATACAACGGCAGATGTGATCCATGGCGTTGAATTATGCAAAGAATATGCCCTCACCCCCATTGTGGATTTTATCGTCGGCTTCCCGTTCGAGACCGACGAAGACCAGCGGGCAACGCTCGATCTCATCCGGTGGGTTGCACGGTTCGGCAAGGTACATGTCCACCGGTTCATCCCCCTGCCCGGGACGCCTCTCGCCGGAACAAACGCGCGTCCACTCCTGACCGAGACCGAAAAAACCTGCGGAGAACTGGCCTTGCGGGGAAACCTGACTGGTTCGTGGAATGATCTGGAGATAAGGTTTTTACGACATCCTTCAAATGATATACCATGAAAGATGTGCTATTGATAGCAGATCTCCATGGTCAATTCGGTAAAATTGATTCATTTCTGGAGTTGAGTCCAGAAGCGGTATTTATTGCAGGCGATATCACCAACATGGGTCCTGTTGACTCTGTCGAAGATGTGCTCGCACGTATCGACGTGCCATGCTTTGCAGTCCCAGGCAACTGTGACCCGCGTGAGATCCTCGAGACGCTCGAACACTCGGACGCCGTGAACATGCACGGCTCTTCGATCAACCTTGGCAAGATGACCATTGTTGGTGTTGGCGGGTCGAATCCGACCCCGTTCAACACACCGTTCGAGCTGACCGACAAGCAGATAGATGACGTGTTGAACAGCGCGATGAAAAAGATGGAGAAGACGGTTCACAACGTCCTCCTCTGCCATGCACCTCCCTACGAGACCCTTGACAAACCTGCCGGGGAACACGTGGGAAGCCAGAGCATCCGGAAGCACATGAAGGATTTCGATCTCGTGTGCTGTGCCCATATCCATGAAGCCAGGGGCATCATGGATGTTGACGGCGTTAAGATCGTTAACCCCGGCCCGGCAATGGACGGCAACTGTGCGATGATCCACTTCGGAACTGAAGCACGTGACATCAAGATTGAGCTGCTGACTGTTTAGACAGACTGTATAAACAGACTGTTTGGACAGGCTGTAATACGCAGACTGTTCAGACAGATACAGTTCAATGCAGGTGGCGGGAACAGACCCGCCCCTGCAATAATCTCTTTTACGAACCTGAAAACTGAGCGGAGAGCAATCCGGCTCATGAGATCAGGAAAAAAAGGATTCGGGTTACTCTGCTGATCGCCCTGACAGCAGCAACTCGAGATAGGATGCGAGGATTGGTTCGCCGTCCGCCCCGATCTCTTTGGCAATTTTCTCGATCATGGTCGTAGGGTTATCGTCCTCGTTGTCTGCGATAACCTCGATCTCTGCAAATGTCCCGAGTTCGTCCACGGAATCAAGCGAGATAACTGCGGAATCCATCCGGTAATTCTCCCGCCACTTGTTGACCTCCGTGGTGCGGGTAAACCCGAGACGGACGAGCATGGTCTCAAACGCGGTACCGGATTCAACGGCAAAATTCAGTTCCTCACGGGCTTTGAGGCCGAACTTCTTTATCTTGGGACCCTTGTAGGTTACGACCGCGTGGTCGTCGGTATACCGGACCCGCACCGCCTCATCGGTGATTGCGAAATCCCGGTGGGGAGCATTATAGTAAATGTCATGCTCGTGCACCCGTCCCTTGAACTGCGCATTCTTCGCCTTGAGGTTTTCCCGTATCGTGTCAAGGGATGAAACCCTCACTTTCAGTTCGATTTCAAGCATAGTTGTGCCACACGTTTATCTGTCTTGGTTACGACTTAATATAGTCAGGTACATTACCGTAGGCCGCCTAATACGATTCTCATACAATCCGTTTAGGTCTTACATCAAATCCTACGTTAATAGTCAGGTGAATCATGGTTATCAAAGAAGGAGATTTTATCCGGCTCAGCTATACAGGAAGCGTCAGTGACAGGGTTTTTGACACCACCGATGAGGCCGAGGCAAAGACCGCAGGAATCCACAGCGCGAAGGCACTCTATGGCCCGGTCACGATCTGTGTGGGCCAGAAGCACGTCATTGTGGGTCTTGACGAGGAACTTGTCGGCAAGAAGGCAGGTTCTGAGGGATCCGTCACCGTCCAGCCGGACAAGGCATTCGGCGAACGCGACCCCAAGAAACTCCAGTCCTTCCCGAAGAACAAGTTTACCGAGAAACCGGTCCGCGGCATGCCCGTGAAACTTGAAGATATGGGCGAAGGTACGGTTGTCGATGTCATCGGCTCCCGGGTCATTGTTGATTTCAATGCACCGCTCGCCGGCCAGACTCTTGTCTACAAGTACAAGGTTGAGGAAATGGTATCGGATCCTCTCGACCAGCTCAAGGGACTTGTCCACCTCTATGCCGGCAGGGATATGGAGATTACGCTTGACGCAGGCAAGGCCACCGTCACGCTGCCGCCGGGCATCAACTATGACCGCCGCTGGCTTCTCTGGCGCGGGCGGATCATCCACGAGGGTTTCGAGCTTGTGAAGGGCATTGAAGAGATCGTCCTTGTCGAGAGCTACAAGAAGCCCGAGAAGACTGAAGAGAAGAAGGAAGAATAATCAACTTTTTTTTCATGCGCTCGCCCCGCGCACGTGGCGTGTTTGCTGTTATATACGGATATTGCACTCTGTTAATTTTGTACTCCTGTTGAACGGGACAAACGATTCGATTTTTTATTAACCAGAATTAAAACTCACGTCAGTAGGGTCATAACGGTTTTTATAGGGTGATGACGTACAGTTCATTATGAACACGTCAGCCTGGGTAATCCCCGCAATCATTGCCCTCCTTGTTGCCGGTGTCTTTTTTGCCGGGTGCTCAGATGAGAGCTCAACAAGTGATTCAGCAGCCCAAAGCAGTATCGCTGCTACCCCAACGACCTCCGCTGCAGTATATAGCGAAGGCGACATTGTGAAAAATCCCAAGTCCACCGTAAATTCAGCCACGTTGATCATCAGTTACAATAGTGGTACGGATATGTACGAGCGTGCAACAATTTATCCCCTGAATGATGGAAGCTGGGGATACCGTGTGGATTCCAAAACCACAACAATAAGCCGGGCGAACCTTGAGAAAGTGTTTACCGAGAAGGTCTCAACGATAGTAGTAGCTGATGTGACGATTGGTGCGCCCACGACTGTTACCACGGTGGCAACCACTGCGACGACGAAGGTAACTACTGCGGCGACAACCGCAACGACAACGACATCGAGTGCATCAGCACCCAAGATCAAAGATATTGATCCCTTCATTGGAACCGCAGGAACAACGGTATCAATTACTGATCTTGATGGGACAAATTTCGTATCCGGAGCGAATGTCTCCCTTACACGATCGGGTGAATCTCCCATCAATGCAACGAGTGTAAGTGTCTCTTCGGGAACCACGATAACCTGTAAACTCGCCATTCCCTCCGGAACAACGGCAGGGTCATGGAACGTTGTTGTCACGAATCCAGATGGACTATCCAACACGTATGCGAACCTGTTTACGATCTATGGAAATAGTTCTTCAACATCATCAACGACTACGACCACCACGACGTCCACTGCCGCCACCAATGTAACATTAACGTCCGTATCTACCAACGTTATAACCACCGGGGGTTCAGAAACATCCGGTGTTCAAATAATCGTTATGGGGACCAATCTGGCATACCCGGCACATATAAAACTGACCAGTGGTTCAAATACCATTACCGGAACCAATTACTATGCAATCTCCACCCAACAGGCTCAGGATATGTTTACCATTCCCTCAGGATATACCGGAACATATACCGTTTCGTTAGTAGATTCCAGTGGGAACGTCCTGGCGTCAGTCTCCAATGGATTACTAATTCAATAATATCCTAATTTTATTTGGTGATTAGGTAAAGTCCCCCACTAACCCATGGTTAGTATTGAGCCAATTCTGATTTTTTTTAGATTTGCGCTCCAGAGAACACAAAAATACAGTCCCTCTTCTGCGCCGCCAGTCCCCGAGGGGGACGGGGCGCTATTAGCGATGCCTCGGCATTACCTTAATTGGGGGCACACACAGGTACAGGTAATACGGCACTATCGCAACCGGGGGATGCCCGAGCGGCAGGGGCTGAGGCTTGTCGGAACCCCCAAGAACGATACTGAAAATATTGTTTCCGGTTTATCGCACTTTTGGTGGATGTTACACAATCACCTTTTATTTTTGGCAATTATTGATGGATGTGGGTTTTGGAGGGGAGTCTCACGCATACCCCCCAGTCATTTTATTTTCAAACCGATCAGACCCCCCCACCCCCATGGGGGGGAGGTATCCGGCATACCCCTCCCCCCCTCCGGCCCAAAGACACCCCCCCTTATCAGTTCCGGGTAGGCCCGCGGACGGAACGTTTCGTCTGAACGCCCATGGAGAATCGTGAACAATTATGTGTGCAATAATGCGTACATCCCACTTTTGAGGAGGGGGGTATCCGGCATACCCCCCCACCAATTATTTTTCCGGAACGGGAGACCCCCCCTCCCCTCTGGTTTCAAACGCGATCATACCCCCCCAATGAAGGGCCGGATAATCCGAAAGAAACGAGATATACGCCCCGTCAAATTGATCTGCCGTCAGAAACCGGTGACGGATGCGGGCGATCGTCCGGGTTTTCTCCTGCCAGGGGAGGGGGGTATCCGGTATACCCCCCTCCCCCAACCGGCACCAGGAGGGGGCTCCCTCAATCCGCAGGCAGGGGAACCCTGGCGGAGGTTCCGGATTTGTCCGGAATAGATCGCGGTTGAACCGCACCGGTTGCTGTCCGGTAGGGAAGCATATCAGAAACCGGCATTACTGGGCAAGTTTATACCGGAGCAGTGCCGCAATCCCGCCAAGCGCAACAAGGCGCTCCCCGGGTTCAAAAGATGAGGAGAGAACAACCACCGATGCCCGCATGGCCTCTGCCTTCTCGATCAGCGCCATGATCTCCGGGTCACGCAGGAGAGCATCAGCGATCAGGATCTGCTCCGCGGCCCCGTATCCTATGGCATCGCCGACTTCCACCCGGCCATAGGCAACAGCGCCGCTTCTCGATATTCTCAGCAGCAGCTCATCCATCATCTGCACTTCCCGGGAGAGCTGGAGGTCATCGATCAGCTTGTCGAGCGCACCTTTTCCAATAACTTCCTGTACTGCCCCGCGGCCGATACGTCGGGTCTCTACGATAACTGCCCGCCCGGCGGGAGGACAGTTCTGGTTTTTAGCATATCTGACAAAATCGTCCTTGATGAACCCGGGGCCGGCAATGATCATCGGGCCGGTGATCTCGGTAATCGTGGCAATGATCTGGTCAAAGAACCCCGTGCGCGATTCGGTCTCCGCGCCTTTGCCACTGCCGGCAGTAAGGGTGATGACACTCTCCGGCCCGTACTGGCGGAGCCGGAAGAGTTCAGCTTCCCCCTCCTCGATGGTGAGGATGTGGATCACCCCGTAGACTGAAGCCTTCACGGCCCGGTCTATCCGTTCGCGCTCCAGCGGGCGCCATTGTTTTATGACGGAGATCTCGTACCCGGTCTCGACACTGATGGTATGGAACGCGCCGGTATCAACGCCGTGTTCGATGATCCCGGTAAGCCGGAGCCGTGCCCCGTGTACAGAAAATTCATGGCGATCGATCCGGACCCCGAGCCGGACCGGCCGCTTCTCCACCTTCTCCGGCCGGATCTTGTCGCTTGTGGTATCGACACTCCGAAATGTGGTTGCAAAGACCAGATCGCCCGGCGCGATGAGGTGCTGGAGGTGCCAGAGATCGTCGATACTCTCCGGGAGTAACCGGATCTCGCCAAAACCGTTCCGCATCTCCCCGTATTCAGCCTTCATGGTGCCCGATAATATCCGAACCGCCGGGCGGGGTGAATGCAGCCACCTGATCGGTGTTCAGGATACCTTTGAGTGCCTTTACATCATCGTCCGACAGTTTTCCTTTTAGGATACGCAGGATCTTCTTTGCCACGTCGTTAGGCTCGAACTGGCCGGGCCGGATCTCGACATTGATCTTAGTCCTGGCCCGGATCAATTCCGGCGGGCCGCCGATCACTGTTGCATGGGGTTCGGTCATGAGGCCAATCCCGATCCCGAGCGGGATATTCCGGTAATAGGTACGCTCGCCCCGCACAATGAACGAACCCCGGGTGACAAATTCCCCGGATTCCGGCGTCTTACTTACCTGCGAGGGAAGGGCGCTGTACACATCTGCGGAGAAGTGCCCGCTCCGCCATGCGCCGGAATAGGATGCCGCGAACTGTGCCACCTCGTCCATCCGCTCCGTTTTTCCTTTCACCAGTACAACGCTGGCACCGTGGACATCGGCGTGGACGAAGAGGTCTCCCCCGGCCATGTACTTCTTGACCAGTTCCTCGTTCTGCGATGCATCGCGCCCGCCCAGCACCACCACGCCATCGCTCGTGATAAACCAGCGGAAGCGGTGGTACCAGAGTTTCTTTATCGGCACGAAATCACGTTTCTGTGACTTCTTTTTGACGGCAATGGTCTTCATTGCGATAAGGGCGCCGGCTTTCTTCCGCTTGAATTTTTTTATGACGTCGTGATACCGGCCGGCATTCTGCTCGACCCCCTCGTGGACATAGATCTTGACGCGTTTTCCTATCTCCACCTCGACCGCTGCTTCGCCCGGGTAGAATGCAATGATCTTTTTCGCGTCCGGGGATTCAGCGTCCTTCAGGTGCTTCTCGATCTCCTGCCAGGAGAGTTGTTTACTTGCCGTATCAAGTGCCGTGATGAGCCGGGCAATGAACTGGTAGTTTTCATAGATGATATTGACAACGGCCTGTGCTTCTGCAATAGTCCGGTCAAATTTTTTAACCGCAGCTTCCTGGTGAACGCGGATCCGGTCTTCCTTGGCAATCTTCGGGCGCTTACCTGATTTCTTCTCGGCCTTGGTCAGCGGGTAGAATGCCTCCAGGGCCTCCGAGAATGTCTGGTAGGGTGAGGCAGCAGTACTGGCGCTGTCCCGGAGATCGACCGGTTCGCAGTGTTTTGCATCAATAAACGGCGAACGTTCGCTCTCAACGCGCCGGAACAGGGTATTGAGCGCATCGGATATTTTCACCGGGTCTGCGTCATGGGCGGGGATTGCCTTGTCCATACCTGCAACGGTGCAGATATATTCCGCGTACATTCCTCCGAGCATACCGCCGATTGCCAGTGCCCTGACAAGGTCGCGGTCATCCGCGTTGAGAAATGATGACAGGTTCTCCAGTGATGCTGTCGGATCGCTGCTGCTCAGGACATAGGGTACGCCCGGAACGACCTCCCGGTCCTTGAACCGGTGATGGCGGAGCGGTTTGATAATGGTATAATCCTCCTGGGTGAGGATGAGATTCCCTTCATCAAACAGTTCGATGATGAGGTGGTATGTCAGGACACCTTTGCCGATATCGAAGATGAGGATGCGTTCGAGATTGTGCTGGCGGATTGCGAGCACCTTTCCGCCCGAGATGTATTTCCGGAGCAGCATCGCGAACTGGGGCGGGTTTTTCGGGGGGTTCGGGAGATCCCGGACGAAATGTGCCCGTCTCCCCGCCTCGACAATGAACTGGTACCTCGCCTTGTTCTCGCCGTTGATCCGGATAGCCAGCGTCCGCGTATCGAACTGGTAGACCTTGTCGATCCAGAGCGGCAGCTTCCCGCGCAACTCGGACGTCATAGCCCTGACGTCAATACCGCTCATGCCCTGTTCGGATGCCATTGTGTAATAACCGGTTAGTTATTAGATGCCAAAACCTGATAAACGTATAATCACCCGAGGATAAGGGAGAACCAAAGTACATATGGCTTTGAGAACATAGTTATGAGACAACTGGTGTTGTGGGATGAGCGAAGATATCGTTGAAGTGAAACCGGCAGGGGATGAGAAGCCGGTCCAGTCAAAGAAGGCCAAGACCAAGGCAGACAAGCAGGCTGAGCATATCAACCGCATCAAGCGGACACTTGCGGCATCCCTGCTGGGTATCCTGGCCGGGATTATCTCCTATTACGTTGGAGGACCTCTTGATGCACACGGTCTTCAGAACGACGGGTTCCTTGGCTTCATGATCATGCTCGCATGCATCGTCATCCAGAAACACATCTTCATCCTGTTAGGGATGGACACCACCAAGCTCGGTTTCAAGGACTGGTTCTACCAGGGATTCATGACCTTTGCATTCTGGTTCATGATCTGGACGATCCTGTTGACTGCAATCCTCCTCTGATCTTCTTTTTGTGATGTGCCATGAGAATAGCCATTGTCCACAAAGACCGCTGTCATGCAAAGAAATGCGGCAACGAGTGCATTATCTACTGTCCCCGCGTACGGACCGGTGACGAGACGGTCATCATCGGCGCTGATGGGAAGGCCGAGATCTCAGAAGAACTCTGTGTCGGGTGCGGTATCTGTATCAAGAAATGCCCGTTCGATGCAATCGATATCGTCAGTCTTCCTGAAGAACTCGAACACCCGACCCATCGGTACGGGAAGAACGGATTTGCGCTCTACGGGCTCCCGATCCCGGTGGAAGGCAAGGTCACCGGCATTCTCGGTGCCAATGGTATCGGTAAGAGTACTGCCATCAAGATCCTCTCCGGCCAGCTCCGCCCGAACCTCGGCAACTTTGACAATGAAGTGGCATGGGAAGAGATCCTCAAGTTGTACTCCGGCACGGAACTCTTCGACTACCTCCAGACGGTCTCGAAGAAGACCCTGAAGATCGCAACCAAGCCCCAGTATATCGATTTCATCCCCAAGGTGTTCTCCGGCACCGTGCGGGCGCTCCTGACGACCACCGACGAGCGTGGCCGGCTCGGCGAGATCCTGCCGGTCATGAAACTGGATTCCATCCTCGATCATGATATCGGCACCCTGAGCGGCGGTGAACTCCAGCGGGTTGCCATTGCAGCCTGCCTTGCCCGGGATGCGGACCTCTATTTCCTCGACGAGATCACCCCGTTCCTGGATATCTATCAGCGGATCGCGGCAGCAAAACTGATCCGTGACCTTGCCACGGAACGCCCCGTTGTCATTGTCGAGCACGACTTGGCGATCCTGGACATGCTTGCCGATACGGTCCATGTCGGGTACGGCAAGCCGGCAGTCTTCGGTATCATCACCCGGCCCAAGGGAGTCCGGGTGGGCATCAACCAGTACCTTGAAGGGTTCCTTGCCGAGGAGAACGTGCGGTTCCGCGACTCCCAGGTGGTATTCGAGAAGCGGGCACACGAGAAGGGCTCCAATCGCGAAGATCTCGTTGTCATACCGGCAATGACCAAGAAGTTCGAGAACTTTGAACTTACGGTGGGTGGCGGGACGATCCGGGCCGGCGAGGTGCTGGGCATTGTCGGGGCAAACGGTACGGGGAAGAGCACGTTTGCAAAACTCCTGGCCGGGGTTGAGACGCCGACTACCGGCACGCTCGACACAACGCTGAAGATCTCCTACAAACCCCAGTACATCAAGGCAGATACCTCTGACACGGTCGAGATGTACCTGCGCGGGTGCACGACAAAGTTCGATTCATCGATATTCCAGCACGAGATTCTTGAAACACTCAGTCTCAATACGATCCTCCAGTCACCGGTTGATTCCCTGAGTGGCGGCGAACTCCAACGGGTTGCAATCGCTGCATGCCTCTCCCGTGATGCCGATCTCTATATCCTCGATGAACCCAGCGCTCATCTCGATGTCGAGCAGCGTGTCCGGATCACGCGGATGATCAAGCGGCATGCAGAGGGCAAGGAAGTCGGGATCCTGGTGATAGACCATGACATCTATGTCATCGATATGATCAGCGAGCGGATCCTTGTCTTTGATGGCGAACCGGGTGCGAGCGGAATGGCATCGGGACCGTACCTCATGCGGGACGGCATGAACCGGTTCCTGCGTGAACTTGATGTGACCTTCCGGCGGGACCAGAGCGGGCGCCCGCGGATCAACAAACCTGATTCATTCCTTGACCGTGAACAGAAATCCTTGGGCGAATTCTATTATTATGCGCAGGATGATGACTGATTAAATCCCCAGCATTTTAATATTATAACATGCCATTTTTGCTATATGAGGGGAGAGCAGCTATCAGATGCAATTGTCTATGAGAAGCTGCACCTGCTGAAACGGGATTTCTTCGGGTATATCGAGCGCAATTCTGTCAAGGTTGATGCCAATCTTCCTGTTTTTTTCGGGTATGTCATCTCTGCGCTGGAGACCTCGTTTCCCCATATTGCAGACGATACCTATGATGAGTTTGTCGACAGCATTACGTTCAAGGTTCTTGACACCAGCGTCAATGTGACCGATTTCGAGTATATCAAAAAAGTGATGGCCAATGCCATCCGTTTCAAGAAGAAGAAAAATGCCGAGATGGGCGTCAATATCGTCATCGGCCTCAAACTGGTAAAAAACGGCGATTTCGGTCATGCGTTGGAGTTCCTGAAAAAATATGCAATGCTTGATGTAAAACTTGGAACTACTGTTGCATTCTGTTATTATACGCTCTCGCTCCGTGAATTCAAGAAAAATGAGGAGGCATCAAGGAATTTCCGCCCGGGCGAGATGGAACTGCTGGCCCGGGAACTGATGCTCAACATGGCCCGGGAAAAACCGCCCATTAACAGCCTGAAACAGCTGGAGATCGATGATCCTGCATTCCTGGAAAAGATCTTCTGGAAGATGATCTATACCGGTCTTGAGTGGTTCTCGGATGAGAAATGGTTTGTTGAAGTGGGCCTGAAGAATGCTGCGTTCACGAATGACGCAGCCATGCGGAAACGCCTGATTGAGATTGGTTCCGAGCGGTTTTACACGGATATCCATTTCCTCCGCGAGATGTATTATTTCAAGCTGGAAAACCGCGATGCTGCCGGCGCCGCCGGTGTTGTCAACCAGTTGATCAAACAGTATCCTGATGATCTGGAACCGATCTATCTCGGGCTCAAACTCTCCCTGCTCACGACCCGGAAGATCACGTACCACAGCTTCCGCAAACTGGCACTATCCAAACGGATGCCTGCGCAGGTCATAGGAGTGTTCGACTTCACCTTTGAACTCCTGAATCATGATCATAAGGAAGCGATCAACAAAATTTCCGAATTTGAGTCTGAGTTTCCGCAGTTCCAGTACTATGCGGATACCCTGCGATACATTGCCAGCGATTTTCTCCAGAATGACGAAGCCCGGATGAGAAAGGCCAGGAAAACTCTTCTCGATTCCCTTGAACATTTCTGTTCCATTGAACTGAAAGCTAAAAAATAAGCCGGCTGCGTAGTGTAATCCTGTAATTTTGTCTGATCCTTGGGATTGCTCGCGCTTTTCACGATGCAGGTACGGGTGAAAAAAGGATGAGTCGCCTGTCCGCATTTCTGGCGATTGCCCGCTACAATCGTCAGACCTTGATTAAGCCGATGCTTGACAGGATCGACTGGATAGCCTGTACCAGGGGATCGGTTACAACAGAAAATCCTCCCGCTGGCGTGGTTGCAGTTGCCTGTACCGCATCCTCCCTGAGCGTGGGAATTGCCCGGGGGAACCCGCCGGTATCAGAGGAAGCCGGTACTGCCGGTGTGACGACCGAAACGATCTCCACGGCCACCGGGGTCCCTGGCGCGGTCTGATCGATATAATATCCGGCGTCGGTCGAGGTTGAGAACCAGACCCGGCCGGTTGAGTCCAGGGATATCCAGCGGACAGAGGACGAGGTCCCGATCCCTTCAAACCGGTCAAGGTGGCGGTAAACGCGATCCTGGTCCCAGATGTAGATCCCCTGGTCTGTTGCCAGGTACAGTTTTCCGTCAGGTGCCGAGGTGAGATCATTGATGTAAGGTAACGAGATCGAAAGGTCCCGGCTGGTCAGGACCGGTGTAAAGTTGATCCCGGGAGCGTAATGCACGATGGTCGATCCATTAAAGAAATAGACACCTCCCCGGTAATCCCGCCGGACGTGATTCAGCAGTCCATATTCAGAGTCGATAGCGGCGATCGATTCGAAAATGATGGGATCATTTTGTGATCGCAGTATCCATAATCCTTCATTAGTTGTTGCAATAAGGGTGGCATTTGCGCGATGATCATATGCCATACTGTCTGCTTCATAAAAACCGGGACCCCCGGTCGTCATCGGCTGGTACCATGTCCACTGTCCGTCGCGATACCGGTGAATGCCGGAATGCCCGGTTGCAACCCACATATCATCATTCCAGCGCTGGAGATCCTTTATCCAGGTATCCTTGAACAACTGCGGATCGCGGAGGACATGATAATACCTGCCATTGTAAATCTGTATGCCCTTGGGACTTCCAATCCAGAGATCACCGTTATGATCGTATTCCACGGCCGTGGTGAAATCATCCATGAGCCCTTCCGAGATATTGCCAAGCGTCATGTGCCGTGTCGACCAGGTTCCATCATAGACTGACAGGCCAAATGATGTGGCAATCAGGACATCCCCGCTCGAATTGGGGATATTGACCATGTCCGTGACGTGGGTAGAATGAATCAGCGCTGATTCGGGTATGAACAGGGTAATTGTATAGGGCACCGGTGTCGGGGTGGGTTCCGGCGTTGAAAGCGTGAGTACCTCAACCGTGAAATCGGCAGATACAGGTACCGCAAGAGTAAGAAGAACCAGAAGAAGGAGATAAAGGTTATAATTCGCCGGCAGTGCCATCTGCTCTCCGGATCGTGATCTTTCCATTGCTTGCCGGAAGGAATGTAACGGATCTGCCCACCTTTCCCCCGACTTCTTCTTTAGCGAGTTTAATATTATTTTCCTTTAATACCGCCCGGACTTTTTCGGCATTACGCTCGCCGATATTGAGATTCGTGCCAAAGTACTCGAACATGCATGCCCCACCCGCCATCTTGGCTACCAGGGACCGGTTCTTGCATCCCAGGGCATTGAGTTCCTTGAGGAGAAGGGGAATGGCAGTATCGGCGTATTTTCCCGGGCGGTCTTTCCTTCCCGCGCTATCCGGAAGCATGATGTGCACCATCGCCCCGACCTTGAGCGTATCGTCATACAGGGTGAGTCCGATGCACGAACCAAGACCTATCGTCATCATCGGGAACGAACCGACACGGTATTCGCCAATACCAATCATTGCTGTCTGTCCGCTCGGTGAAGTAAGTTCGGTCATGATTTTCATCGCATGTATCAGATGCCTTTCATCATGTTTTCCATCAGTTCGACAATTCTTGCGAGGGTCTGGGTTTCCGGCAGCATGATAATATCGCTGTCGATCTTATGTTCCTCGCAGACAAGCTCCGTGGAGAAGAGGAGAACCTCATCGACTTCCTCGCCCATCTGGGCGACAAGGGAAGACATGGCAGCATGTGCCATGTCGAGACTGAGTGCCGGCGGCGACGGGAGCATGATGAAGCCCAGCAGTTCGGCAGTTGCATCCAGGAATGCGGAAACCATGATATTGCCCACTTCGAGCAGCGCACTCTCGTCCATCTCGTTCATGGGCCGGTTCATATCGGTAAGTCCGAGCATGGTATTGGTCAGCCGGATGGCGGATTCCTTGGAGATATAAAAGATGATGTAGCCGCCGTGCGGGATCTCGCCCTGGAGTTCGAATGCCACCATGGCCGCGGATTCCTCGCCCATGTAATTCCCCAGTTCCGAGATGTCGATTGCCTTGATGGCAGGCACACTCATCTCCACGGTACTTCCCAGCATCTGGGACAAGGTTGTAGCTGCGTGTGCTGCGCCTATGTTCCCGAGTTCCTGGATTGCGTCGGATTGAACACTCGATAGTTTCATGATCTTCTCCTACACCATCGTATTCACGTCAAGTACTGGTACTACATCCCCGTCGCCAAGGATGGTTACTCCGCTCACTCCCCGGGTGGTCCCGATGAAGTGGCTTAAGGGTTTGACGACAACTTCCTGCTGCCCTTCAACAAGATCGACCGGGATGCAGCATTTCTTCTTCTGGTATTGGACAACAATGAGGATCTCACAGACAAGCGAGGCGCCAACCATATCATTCAGCCAGAAGATCTGGATTACTTCATCCCTCAAAAGGATTGCTTCGCCTTTCCCGATGTGATGGGAGTCATCCCGTTTGAAGTTGGCAACTTCAATAATACTGCTGATCGGAATGGCCAGGCGTTTCCCGTTGATCTTTACTATCATGACATCGACAATAGCCATTGTCGGAGGAAGCAGGAGTTCAAACCGGCTCCCCTTTCCCGGGGTGGTTTCAACCCGGATGGTACCTTTCAGTGATTCGATAGACCGTCTCACTACATCCAGGCCGACACCCCGCCCGCTGATATCGGTAATCTTGTCTGCGGTGGAGAAGCCGGGCTGGAACAGGAGTTCAACCGCCTCATCTGTGGTGAGGGTTTCTGCTGCTTCCTGGGTGATGAGACCTTTTTCAACGGCTTTTAATTTGACTTTTTCAACATTGATCCCGGCACCGTCATCGACAAGTTCGATGATAACATTATCCCGGTCACGGCGGGCAACCAGTCGGACGAGTCCCTTCCGGGGTTTGCCGGCTGCTTCCCGTGTTTCCGGGGACTCGATCCCATGGTTGACTGCATTTCTGATCAGGTGAAGCAGGGGATCGTTGAGACCGTCCATGACACTCCGGTCCAGTTCGGTCTCCCCGCCCTCCATGATAAATTCTACTTCCTTGCTGTCATACTGGGCGACATCGCGGACAACCCGGGGCAGGCGGTTGAATATATGGTTGAGCGGGATCATCCGGATGATCATCATCAGGTTCTGGAGATCGGATACCGACCGGTCGACCATGGCGATGGCTTCATCCATTTCCTTGATATGGTGTTGCTCGGCTATCTGTTTGAGCCTGCCGCGGTTGATGACCAGATCCTCGACCAGGTTCATGATATGATCGAGCTGCGTGATATCGACCCTGAGGTTCTTGATCTCCCGGTTTTTGTCAGGTGAAGGAGCGCCGGCGGCAGCCGGCTTTTTACCGGAAGATGCATCCTCGCTTTTCTTTTCCTGTTTTTCTGCCGGTTTGATCTCAACGCTGGCAATCTCGGTGCCCAGCGCGGCAGTCTTCAGTGCGTCCTCTCCGGCTTCACTGGCAATCCGGAGCGTGAGGGATCCATCAAATTTCCCCTCGTCAATGGCTTCCTTTGACGGGTTGATGGTCGTGATGGTGCCGAGGGCTTCCAGGTTGCCGATGGCAATCATTGCCCTGACGTCCTTCATCATGCATTCCGTTGCCACGGTAATGCTGATATCATACAGAGGGAGATCTCCGGTATCTTCGGAGGTGGCAGAGGTATCCGCGACTGGTGTGGCAGCGGCGGGTGCTGTTTTCTCTTTCTTGACAGAATTACCACCAAGTTCAGAGAGCATCTTTTTTAATGCCTGCACCTGCTCGTCAGGGTTGAGGGAGGATGTGTCGCCGCCGCCTTCGACATCGTCGATCATATGTTCCAGGACATCGGAACAGCCAAGGAGCAGGTCCTCGAGATCCTGTGACATCTCGGCAGACCCGCTCCGTATCAGCTGGAAGATATCCTCCATTGCATGACACAGGCGTTCCATATCGGCAAAGCCCATGGATGCTGATGCGCCTTTGAGTGTATGGACGGAACGGAAAATTTCATCGATTGCATCCTGGTTGGGTCCCTTCTCAATAATGAGGAGATTCTTGACCAGGTTCTCATGGTTCTCCCGTGACTCTGCAACAAACAGGCCCCGGTAAGCTTCAAATTCAGACATGAGATTCCTCCATCTGGTGTATCAGTCGTTCAACCTCTTTTGCGATCTTGTTCAGCGGCAGGACTTTATCAACGGCATTTTTCTGGATGGCCGATCGGGCCATCCCGTATACCAGGCAGTCTTTCTCATCACAGAGAATAGTTGTACCGCCTGCCTGCTTGATCGCATACGCACCCTCACCGGCATCATTTCCCATACCGCTCAGGATAACAGAAACAATATTTTTCCCGTAGATGTGGGCAGCAGACTCGAATGTCTTGTCAACAGCCGGCCTGACGCCATGAAGTGGGGGGGTAGTGGTGTGGATGATCCGACCTGTCCTGACATTATTTGCATTCAGATCCCCACTGATGACCGTATGGACACCTGCCTTGGAGAGCAGAATCTTGCCGGTCTCCACAGTATCGCCATTTTCAGTCTCTTTGACCGGCATGGATGCGATCCGGTCGAACCTTTCCGCGAGAGCAGCAGTAAAACCTGTTGGCATATGCTGGGTGACCACAACACCTGCGGGAAGATCCGCAGGAAGTTCTGCAAGCAGGGTGTCAAGCATGGGCGGTCCACCAGCGGAAGAACCGATCAGGACAACGCGTTCAGCAGCAGTCCGTATCAGGGAAGGGGTCTTATGGGGCTGAAGCTGGGTGGGCAGTGTCACCAGATGTTTGATCTTCGAGACCAGTTCAGCACCGATATCCCGGACATGGGGGATATCCTTTGGCTTCAGCATGAAGTCATCGGCACCCAGGTGAATAGCCTGCCGTGTCATCTCAGCATCCTTGGATGTGAGAGAACTCAGCATCAGGACTTTGGGACGACGTTTCTGTTTCTTAAGCTCCTCTAACACCTGGATACCCGTCATCTTGGGCATCTCGATATCGAGGGTAATGAGATCCGGCTTGAGGGACTGGATTTTCTCCAGCGCATCCAGGCCGTTCGACGCAGTTCCCACTACTTCGATCGATGGATCCGCTGTCACCATATCCCGGATGACCGTGCGCATGAACACGGAATCATCAACGATGAGGAGTTTTACCATAGCGTCAGGTTGAAAGGACGTTCTTTACTTCTTCAAGCACTTTCGGGGCCTGAAAGGGTTTCACGATGTAACCTTTTGCCCCGGTCTTGATGGCCAGTTTCACCATCTGTTCCTGGCCCACGGCGGTGCACATGACAACCCGTGCGGCTGGATCGATGGCTTTTATCCCTTTGAGGGCTTCGATCCCGTTCATCTTGGGCATCACGACATCCATGGTAACAAGGTCCGGTTTCAGTTCCTTGTATTTTGCAACGGCCTCTTCACCGTCTCCTGCTTCACCGGCGATAGTATGGCCCCCGGAGAACAGGATATTTTTGAGAAGGGTTCTCATAAAGAGGGTATCATCCACGATCAGTATCTTTCCCATTGACGATCAAATAACTCATTGGTATATGATTACATAAAACTCTATGGGAATGAAAAAAAGGAAAGTGTTCAGTTTGTTTGAGATTTTGTTGCATCAGAAATGTACCTGACACCTTTTGTCGTCAGCTGGACTTCCCTGCGGATGGTGGCGACTTCGGCAAGACCGAGTTTCAATATTTTGTCATAGATTGCATCCAGCTGCTTGTGGGGGATGTTGAGCATATTCTCGATGGCATGGGAGTCCATCCCCGAATAGATGAGCATGGCGACCTGCTGATCTACACCATCAAGTTCCGTGCCTTTCATATCCATGCTTTTGGTGGTCTCTTTAAGGAAGTTGAAGAGCACCTGAAGGGTCGAGAGCGGGCAGAGGACCATGCTTGAGACAACTTCGCCGGATTCAAGGTGATCGATACGGACCACATCGGTGGGTTTTCCCTGGACTTCACGTTTTGTCAGTTCGATACCCGCAACATCGTTAACCGGGACGCAGACCTGTTTTGTCGGGCTGACGAACCAGATGCCTGAGTGGACGACAACAACGCTGCCTTTCTCCCACTGGGCATCCTTGATCATGACACCTCCTTTGATTGCCGGTGACATAAAATACGCCATGAGTCGGTACGCGTTACAGGAACTCAGGATCATTTTTTTCAGGACTGCCAGGACTTTGTCCACGGAAAGAATCTTGTATACAACCTCGACATTGGTCTTGTCCGTGATGATGAGGATGTTTTTCTTCTCTTCAACATCCACAACGGTCTTGAAAAGGACCTCTTTGTTAACCGGGGCCGGCAGTGCAATGCGATCCTCCCCTATCCCCAGTTTGATGACAATCCACGCATTATTATGTTCGATTTTTGCCGGTACTTCCTTCATGTGTCCTCCCGTGTACGTAAAATCCTGGTCTGATTTTTATGATTTTTCATGATTCCGGAGTCAGTTGGTATTCTTTGCCGGAGGCAACTTTGTATCTTTTGGTTTTGAGGTTTTGCTAATCTGCTGGTACACACCCTGCAGTTCATCCTCAATCTCAGTTGCTGAGGCTTTAAAGTCCTTCAGTTCACGCAGCAGGCTGAGGTCTTTCTCCTTTTTTACGTGTTTGACTTCGGCTGCGAGGGAACTGAGCATGTCTTCATCGGATGTGGTGGCCCCTCCGGCAAATGATGCCATATCCGACTGCATGCCGAGCTGGTCATTCGGATTTTCAGCACTGGGCGGTGCATCTGAAGGAATCCATGCGGTCTTGACGGTGTTGTCTGTTGGTGGAGCGGTTGCAGGAGCCCCCCTCCCTGTAGCGGATGTGGCTTCTGCGGTGTCTGGTGCAGTACCAGCAGCATCCGGTACATCCCCCATGTCATCATCCATTTCGACATCATCGAGATTGATGTTGTCGAGATCACCGAATTCCGCATCAAGACTACTGTCTCCCTCAAGCCCGCTGAATTCGTCCAGGGAAGATGCGCTGTCGGAAGGTGGAGCACCGGCAGATGCAGCCATCTCTTCCATGGATGGCATGGATAATTCCGGTGCTGGGAGACCTGAATCCGGGGTAATCTCTTCCGGCATTTCCGGGGGAGAATCATCATCAAGCCCATCCAGAAGCGAGGAATCAAATTCATCGCCGGAAAGGGATAGGAATGGATCCTCCGCCCCTCCCGGGGGGGTTGCAGCCATTCCCCCGGCTCCGCCCGCAACGGTGGAGCTTGCCGATGTGGACGTGGTTCTGGTGACTTTTTCGTTCACCGTCTTATCGAGCATCTTGTTGATGTCTTCAACTTTTTTGCCCTTTGCAAATTTCAGCCGGATGATGTTTTTGAGAGTTCCCACAGGAGCGAAGAGAGAGGTTATGCGTGCGCCAAATCCTGTCTTACCGCCCGGGGTTTTCGCAGACTCTGCCTTGGCAGGTTTTTTTACAGGAGCATCAGTTTTCCGGGGTGCCTTTGTATCCTTTGGAGCTGCGTGTTTCTCGAAAAATTTCATCCCGTCAAGACGTTTGAGAATGCCGCTCGTTTTCATCAGTGCGAATTTTGCCCGAATTTCTGCCATCGTGACAATACCCAGGGCAAAGACCATGATGATGACCAGGATCCCCATTATCAGAAGGAGCTGGATGAGGGTGACATCAAAGAAGATGAATACAAGACCCACGGTAAGAATGGTACAGAGCATTACGATCCTGCGAACACTATCTTTCATTTTAACAACCTCATGTAGCAACACCTGCTCCCATTTGCTGGAGCCCCTCAGGACTGAAGAACATGCCCACGCCGATAGGTGTAAGAACCAGTACAAGACCGGTTAGTAAACAGAATATGGCGCCATAGAAATAAAACATATACCGATCGCCACCACCTACAATGCGGGCGGCGAGAATATCGGATATAGTAATAATGGTCAGACAGATCACAACAAAGGCTCCCATCTCTTTTTCAGGAAAATTAGTGAACATGCCAAGCCCTCCGCCAAGTACCTGATTGGCAGACACTCCTCCCATGCTTGACGCACCTGATGCGGAAGAAACATTCTGGAACTGGGACATCATGCTCGTGACGGATCCTGTTAATACGACCATGATACGGTACAGTGCAACAAAGATAGCGGTCATGGCAATATGCATCGCAAAGAGCAGTATGATAAAACTGCGGGAACGCATGTCTTTCTTCTCACGGAGGAGTGTCTGTTCCAGGACAGATGCGCCGACAAGGTTCCCGATCGGTTCCGGTGGCCCTCCCAGGGTGACCGTATCCAGGTAAATATTAAGGTATTTGTAGATGTAATTGCTCCCGGACTCCCCGATAAATTTGTCCCAGACCTGCTTGGTGTCGAGACCCAGGTTCATTTTGGAATAGACCGAGTCTACGAGGGGTTCCAGGGCGATAAGCGATTTGCGGTCAATGATGTTGAGTGCATAGACCGCGGTAGTGCCCTGCCCCCCCATCACGGCCCCGAAACTCCGGATGAATACCGAGAAGTCGTTATCCCTCATGGTGATATTGGCGTCATCAATGAACCCGATGAGGCCTAATGGCACCAGCAGGATCCCGATGAGAAGATAGATCATACCGGCACTGGCTCCCAGCAATGCGAGGATGATGACACCAGCGATGGTAATCGGTATGATGATCCGTTCCATGGCATAGATGGTCTTTTGTTCCTTGGAGGGGCGACTGGACAGACCATGGGTTTTTGGATCATCCGGTGAGGACTGGTACATGAGCAGGTTGCCGAAAAAACTGATGGCCAGGATAATCCCGTATGCCATATTCAGCGTCGAATTCAACCCTGTGGGTGAGTAGATCGCGATCGAGATCATGAGGGTGACACCGATCACTGTCCCTGACAGGAGCATGGCGATATAGGCATCTCCCCATTTCTGGACCATCTCCAGCCCCTGCTCGACCTGGCTCCGGTACACGCTGCGGACCGTAGCCAACTCATTTTTCAGGAAATCATCATCAGGCACACCGGATTCTATTGCATTGGCGTACCGGTTCAACATGCTCTGCAGGATGGGGTTCTTAACCCGCTCGGCAACAATGCTGAGGGACTCAGAATAACTCCACCCCCATTTCTTGGTATACGTGTCAACTTTGGCAATATACCTGGCAGAGATGTATTCCTTCCGGTTGGCTGAAAAAGAGAAGATCTCCGGTCGCGATGCATTGGCAAGGGCGAGGGATGCCATGTAGGTAGTCATGAAGAGGAGGTCGCCACTCATCTTCTTGCCTTCAGACATATCGTTGAGCTTCGCTTTGAGTCCCTCAATTGTTGAAGCAAAGGGGATGGCCCGCCCGCGTTTTGCTTCTCCGGTATCAGGGGTGGGATCAGGCATGTCAGGCACCGATAGTCAGGAGGCCCTGTTTCTTGATCTTGGTCATCATATGGAACAGGTCCCAGAATTTCGTATATCCTGCCTTGTGCAGGCGCTCAAGGATCTTTGCCCGTTTTTCCACTTCGAGATAGATCTCTGCTTTCCTGCTATCCGGCATACCCAGCATGGTTGCGATCTTGTTTTCCAGCAGGTACGAACTGCCTTTTCCCGACCAGACAAAGGTATCTGATACCGGTTCCCAGCCAAACATCTGCACGAACGTGAATCCCTGGGTCTCCGGATTATAGCCGACCAGCTCATTGATACTGATCATGCGCCGGACCAGCTGGCCGTCAGGACGTTTGACTGCGCTCTGGATGATAACGAGGTTAAGGTTGTCCACATAGGTCTTGGGGATATTGATCGGGTCACCGCAGAGACGCTGGATCAGTTTCTCGACGGAAGCCGCGTGGAATGTGCTCATGACGGGGTGGCCGGTCTGCATGGCACCAAATGCCACGGCTCCCTCGACCCCTCGGATTTCTCCCACAAGGATCTGGTTGGGGCGTTGACGGAGAGCTGCCTTCAGCAGGTCGAACATGGAGACTTCACCGGTCCCTCCTTCGCTTTCACCTTTCCCTTTGGCAATTGCCACTTCCCGCACCCAGTTCCGGTGGGGAACATTTAGTTCGGGGGTATCCTCGATGGTAACAATCTTGTTCTCCGGGGGAATGAATGTCGTGATCGCATTCAGGAGCGTTGTCTTGCCGCTTGCAGTCTCACCGCTGACGAAAAGGGACATGCCGTATTCGACACAGATCCAAAGGTATGCGGCAGCCGTATAATCGATACCATTGCTCTCGACAATATTGAGAATGGAGAGCGGGACTTCGTTCACTTTACGGATACTGAAGTTGCTCCCGTGCCGTGAGATGGCAGTACCGTACACAATGTTGATACGGGAGCCGTCCAGCAGTGTGGCATCGACAATCGGACTCCGGTAGGTAATTGGACGTTTGATCCGTTCCGCCATCTTGACGACAAATTCGTCCAGTTCGCTGGAGACCTTGAACTCGATAACGGATTTTAACCCCTTGAAGATCTTGTGCTCGATGAAGATCGGCCCGACACCATCGCAGGAGATATCTTCGATATATGAGTCGGAGAGGAAGGGTTTTAGGACACCCATGTCGATTTTATCGCGGACCAGCAGGTATTCAATGGCCCGGTATTCCGGGTCGGTCAGGATAATCTTTCCCTCCGGTGTCATGGGGATCTGGTGTTTCTTCTTTACCTTGCTCATCTTGTCTTTGGCAGAGAAATCGGTATTGAGGAAGGTGGTAAGTTTCGACTTGAGATCCTGCTGGCCCGGGGCGGTTCCGGTGAGCTGGGAAAGGTCCATGTTCTTTGGTTTGATAACCGCAACGGTTGCGAGCATCTTCCTGAGGACTTCCGCCCGCTCCTTGTCGCTGATGGGGTCCTCTTCAAGCCCATCGATGAGATCGATAAGTTTGGTCTCGACAACCGGTTGCAGCAGGTTGACGCTGTGGAGGAAGGACGGCTCTATGGGAATGTAAAAGTTCCTGACATCGTCCGGGTCGGGAAGGATATGGATGAAGGTGGTCTCGTTTACCGGGTAGATGATGTTCGGACTTTTCATTGATCGAAGATCTTTTTTCAGTTCAGAGAGAAAAAGGGGAATACCGTAGGTATTTACCGGGAATGTGTGGAGATATTCAAGGAGATGGGGACTTGCCTTGACATAATCCTTGGCATTTGCCGGGAGCATCTTATAGAGCGCACTGGACTCTATATCATTGTAAAAATCGATGGTTGTGTCAATTGTCTCCGGTTTGAACGGGAGATTGATTGCAACTGATAGGGTACCCATGTCAGACCTTAGCGAAGCTCATCGGGATAATCTTCATGCCATATCCCGGGTGGACCTCGAAACTGACAAGGTTTCCGGTGGTCTTGCGGGCACCCCGGACTTTGACAACCTCCATAACCATGACGTACTTGTCGCCAACAAGTGCCTTTTTCATGTTGAGGTGGGCATCGCAGATGGAACGAATACGCACAAGAGTGTCCTCTTCAAAGGCGTAGGTATGGAGCGTGACAAGGATTGTCTTGCCGTGATCGACGAGGGACTTGCAGTTGGTGAAGAAGGTGAGGATGGAATCGGTCTCGGCATATTCGGTGAACAGGGTGAGTGAATCGACAATGATTACCTGAGATTTACTTTTCTGGATATGGGTGATGAGGTGGGCAAGGATACCGACCATCTCCTCTTTTTTCCATTCAAACCCGACAACGTGGAGGGGAAACACCTTGAGATACCCCCAGGCAAAATACTCGGAGATGTCAAGGCTCATGGATTCCATCTGCTTGATAAAACTCTTGCTCGTGCTCTCGGTCGTGAAGAGATCAACGGACAATCCCTGTTTCATGGCACCCCAGATGATCTGCTGGGTGAGGACACTCTTGCCGGTATCGTTCTCTCCTTCAATAAGGGTCAGGGACTCAAGCGGGAGTCCATCGGCTATCTTCTTGTCCAGTTCAGTGTTACCGGTTGAGATGATTTGCCGGTCCTCGCCTCCCATCAGATCGGAAATAGATGATGCCATGTAAATCTCTCTCCATATTTATGCAGGTGATACAGCAGAAACTCCGTTACCAGTGGTGACCTGAATGTGGTCTGGTCTTGAGTCCGCATAAAATGTCGTTATTATGGTCATGTTTACACCGGAATCCAGTTGCTTTGCATGTATGTAGTCGTTCTCAAATCCAGCAATCGACCAGTTCCCAGACCCCCCCAGATTATATCTGTCATAGGTATAGTGTGTATACCCATATGATGCTCCGGTTGTCGTATTAAATGAAAAAACATCCATATGAGGCAAATCGGAGACCATCTCATTCCCGTTATTGGTGATATTAAAGTTCAGTGTATTCGTATTGTCATCTATTTTTGGATCGGTAATGATGATGCTGGTTCGCAGTCGCGCTTCCTGCATAAGGGTGATATCTTTCTGGGCGGTTACAACTGTCTCCGCTGTAGTAAGCGTTCCGCCGACAAGCAGGTATGCTACAACAACAAGGAGAAGTACTCCCATCGCAGCTCCGATAATTTCAGCAACAGCCATCTGGTATCAGCTCGCAGGGAATGTTACCGAGCGCCAGATTGCGTCCGGAAGGATGAACTGGAAATAAATGAGATCTCCACTGGTCGTGGCCGGTGTTGTTGGATATGCAGTTATATGGAGCGTCTCACCGGAATCCCAGTATCCGTTGCCATTGAGATCATATTCCTTGGAAATTTTGTCGGCAGCATTCGAAAATTCAGTGGTCCATTGCCCGTTTCCTGAAGGGGTGGCTTTATACTGGAGCCTGCCATACTTCCCTTCAGGACCGCAAAAAACATCAGACCGGATGATCTCTTCTGAGTAAATCCTCGAGCTTCCGATATTTTTCATCCAGATTTCTGCCTTGTTGTCTGATATCAGGTAATAGTAAGTGACAATTTTAAAATCAGTTCTGAGCCGTTGGTCAGATTCATGAGTGGCGGAGGAAAATGTTCCGGCCATATTGTAGACCACCGGAAACACCGCATTAATCAACACACCCGATGCTATGACAGCAGTTATCAGGAACATTGCGGTGGTGAATGTCTCGGCAGACATGGATTATATCCGATCCGGAAGGTTCATCCATTCATCATCTTTTTCTTTATTTTTAGATGGCGTCTTTTTCTCGCTGATAGAGAGTGCTGATAGATCGATTCGATCTTCGGGCTTTCGTCCGGGTATAACCGGAACCTGCTGGCGCTGCTCCATCATAACTTCAATCATATCCTGATCGAGGGACGTGTCATTCGGGGTAAGGATGCGGTTGAGTCCATAGAGCTCGGATACAAATTCATCCGGTCCCACTTCATGTTCATCCCCAAGATTTGCCGGCATGAGTCGGGATATCTCACGGATCTCATCGCAAGACTCCTTTGAAATGTAACCCATGACACGGTAGGACTCCAGCATAATCTCAAGCCGGTCATGCCCGAATTTCCGGACGGAATTGTGGGTCCATTTGAAGAGTTTGTATACTTTCTGGAGCCGGAGTTTCTCATTGGCGGCAGCCTGGATGGCCGGGGTTGGTTTATGGGCACCGCCCATTTGTGACCGGAACAGGGCAAGCATCTGTTCATCCAGATGTTTCTTCTCATCATCAACAGGTGTTTCCGGTTCCGTTTTGGCAGCGTCCAGACCCTTCTTTTTATCTGCATCCATCTTTGCCTGTGAATCTTCAAGTTCTGATTCACGGGCAGCCAGCGCATCCTCCCGCTCCTGGAGGGCTGCCGCTTTTGCCTCTTCCTCTTCAGTGGTCTCAGGAGATGGTGTTGCACCTGTCCCTGCAGCAGTTGCAACAATGGTAAACGGGTTCTCCAGCTCGTTCATCCGTTCCCGGATGTCCATGAGAAGCCGTTTGATGGAGGTTTTGATGAGGTCAACCTCACGCTCCAGGTTCTGGAGCTTGACTTCCGGGTCATCCTCGGAAGCGGCAGTGATGATGTGGTCTACCTGTGACTGGTTGACTGCCATGATAATTCTCTTGCTTATATCTTTTCAGTTATTGATAAATATTTGTGTCAGGAACTGAAGTTAAATTAAGATACCCGCAGGAAATTTAAGCCAATTATTATGGAAAAATGTGATTTTTTAAATATTACATCTTCTGCGCGTGTAAAATTTTTCCCTTCCTATTGTTTTGATGGTTTACTGAACTGGTTCTCACTATTGTGGATCGGATGTGGATTTATTCTTCGTAATCTCGCTTTTTCCTATGGTGGAGGTTTTTTTCACACAGGGGATTTTAAAATGGTCATCTTTCCGACATGTGGGCAATATGCAACCCGAATACCTAAAAAGTAAATAGTTTTATGGTGAGTATTATCGGTAATGAGTAACAGAAAAGGGGACGTGGGGAAAACGGGGCCAGCAACCCGTTTCCCCGGGGCACATACAGTTGCGGGATCCGAAAAATATGTTGCCGGAAAGGGGAATAATGATGGATCGCGTTCTCTGTCAGGATATGCTGGAAGATATTCGCTGCAAATCATTATTTTTCTCTTTGCTCTGTTCTTCATCATCGCATTTTCCGCCCCCTCTCTTTTTATAAACGATGAATGGATTACTGCCAACCAGCTTAACCAGCTCAATATCGGGCACCAGATCACCATGAATGAAGGAAAATATGGTGTATTCAAGAATGGTACGCCCGGCCCGTACTTTACTGAACGACAGAATATTCTCATGTATAATCTGGCGCTTCCGGTTCTGGCGCTTCCGATCATCAAATGTTTTAGTCTCTTTGCAGACAATTTCCGGCTTGCAATAATTTTGTTGTGGGCAATAATCCCCCTGCTCATTGCGCTCCTGATCGATACGTTTTTCCCGAAGTATGCCTCTATCCGAGGAATGCGTCTGACCTTTGGTGCAATTCTTCTTTCATTCGTCCTCCTTACTACGAATCTTCTTCTCTATACACCGTTCATTTTTTCAGCAGCTGATGCACCGGTGGAAGTTGCGGCAATAATTTTTACCAATCATCTGCTCTTTGCTGTGATCGCTGTGCTGGCATATCAGATCTGTCTTCTGATCTTTGAGGACAGGTGGAAGTCCCTGCTCGGGGCATTCCTATGTATTGCCTGTTCATCGTTCGTTTTCTGGGGATCTACGGCAAAAGAGCATATGATCACTGCAACGCTGTTTGCACTGGTGATCTATTTCTTTATCCGGTATCTACGGAGGGATTCCTGGTGGGATGCGGCCGGTGCATTCTTTTGTATCGGATTGCTGGCATGGCCTCGCCCGGAAATGGGTTTTACTGTGGCAATTGGTGCCGGGCTTTTCATGATCGGTTACCAGGCATACCGGACAACGCACGGCATAACTGATGTTAAGGGGGCAATCTGCGCTGTATTCACTGCCATATTTATTTTCTTGGGATCCATTCCACTCATCGTCAATAATGTAATTACAACCGGAAACCCCCTAGTTCCCCTCTATATCCTGGAAGAGACCACTACTTCGCATTCACGGTATGCCCAGGTGATTTCACCCGTCACTGCGGTACAGAATATCCCTTCTGTCGATCCGGGTATATTCAGTAAGATCGGTGATTTTGCAGGGATTATTGGCAGGCATTATGTTCCCTCGTGGAATTCACTGCCTTCGGATATTATGGGGGTTTTCTTTTATCCGGAAACAGGACATATGGGATTTACCCTGGTCTGCCCGCTGGCGTTTATCGCAGTGATGCTCTTTTTGCTGACCTTATCAAAGAGACAACGGTTCCCCTCCCGGGATAAACCAATCCTTTTTTTCCTTTTTCTTATGACCCTTGCGGTTATGATCACGTACCTGCAGAGTTTCCAGGGGATGAATACAAGTCATGGCATTACCCCGGATGTCCGTTACCTCATGCCGGCGTATCTTACCGTGGGCATTCTTGGAGTATACCTGCTGAACTTCCATGGATTTCCCCCCAGCACAGGCACAACACTGTCACGACTGGTAAAATATTCTGTTGTTGGTGTCCCGCTCATCCTTGTCGGGATTGTCGCACTACCTCCGTTCGGCGGAAGATATGACGGTTATACCCTCTTTTTCAAGATGGTCATTACATTCCTGATGGTATTTTTTATTGCAGGATTCTGGTTCTCATCCTTCCGAAAAGAGCACATCGTCCTCCTGACCCGCTGTTTTCTTATCCTGATCGTATTTGTCCTTGCATGGCAGATGATGATGGTCTTTCTTTATTCGGTTGCAAAATTCAATGGCTACACGTTCTGGATACCATTGACCGATACCATTTTTCATCAGGTATTTGGTATATCGATAACCGCACCCTGAAAACTCACCTGCGGGAAATGGGAATGGCCGGTGAAAAACGGTTTAAATTTTTCTCTTTATAAAAAGGTTTTTTTACATGATACACTATCCTGAGTAGGACAGGCAATCTGAAGTTATCGCAATAACCAATGCCCGTATCCACAGAAAGCGATGAGAATATAATAATAGCAAAAGCCCCCTCGCCTCAAGGGAAAGGTGCGACGCTCCTCATTATATCAGCGATTTACGAAAAATTTCCTATGATCATTGAGTGATACCGGT
Organism: Methanoregula sp.; assembly: GCF_028679125.1. Lineage (GTDB taxonomy): Archaea > Halobacteriota > Methanomicrobia > Methanomicrobiales > Methanospirillaceae > Methanoregula. The sequence goes on from NZ_JAJRCG010000011.1 coordinate 58,288, forward strand.
GTGATTAATTGATTGTTCATACCCTCATTTGCGATGATTGCCACCATCCCGAAATAGTTATCTCTGCGGCAGGTTCATGATAATTGGCATATCTGAATCATCTTTTTGCTCATTCGCTTTGAAAATCTCTGAAGTGGAGTCCCTCGGGAATTATATTTTTACATTCAGTTGAAATTATTCATTTCATCCTATAATTTTTATTTTTGTCATGTAAGCAATCTCCTTAAATTGTGCCCCTGTCGTTGTGATGATGACGCATTATCTGTTCTGGAGATCACATTGTGCTCCCTCCCATCTGACCCGGTTGCACAAGAGGGCATGATCAGATAACCTGAAAATTATGGTCTACAGAAGATATTTTTATTGTCATAGATGAACCGGATTGGTTCATGCCTGGTTCTACAGAACAGAATTTATAAAAAGGTTCGCCGATTTCCGGGATTATTCCATTATGATTAGTATTTCTATCGTTATGCTCGTGAACGGGATTGTATTGTGAATACCGGTATTTCCTTATGCAAGCCACTTATGCCAACATTCCCAGAGTCCATCACAGAATTTGTGTTCTCTGTCAGAACCTGGTGAAAAAAAGGGATTAGTAGAGTTGGTTGACACTCTCGATTGCTGCAGGGACCGTCCTTGAAATGGGGAGGACTGCACCAATCGCGGGTTTCAGTTCAATGGTGAACTTCTGGTTCACATTGGTGTTCGCACCGTCGGGGGGGTGGAGCTGGAGGGTGAACTGCGTGCCCGGCTCAAGGAGGGCAGTCTGGGTTGAACCCTTGCCATTCAGCACCTGCGAGACGATCCATTTACCTACTGTTGGAGCAACTGTCGCTTCAGTACCATCCAGTTTGGAATTGGGTGCATCGTAACCAATTTCATCGAACGCGGCATCGTCCCGGTATGTTACCGTTAATTTCGAGAGATCCAGTGATCCGCCACCGGCAGTGGTTGCTACGGTGATCTGGATGTATTTCAGCGCGGAAGTTCCGGATCCTGCACCGTAAACATTGCCGACAAGCTCGAGACTCGTGCTTGCCTGTCCGACAGCAGTGTGTACCGTCTCCTGGCTCTTCTGGGTGGTGAAGAACCCGGCGCCGAGCACTACGTACGAGAACACTGCCGCGACAACGACGAATGCAATAAGCACAATCGCAGCCTCAAGACCCGTGAACCCTTCATCATAGCGTGTAAATCGTTTCATTTCCTTCACCTCAGTATACCTCATAGACCTGATTGCGGATCAGCGCTGCCGGGGCTACCCGTGAGACCGGGAGTGCTGCACCCTTGTCGGGTTTCACTTCAATGGTAAACCGTTCGTTCTTGCCGATTGTAGCATCCCTGACATCGATGGTGATTTTATCCATTTGCAGGCTGTTCAGAAGATCCGAATCATCTCCCTGAACACGGTCGCGGGTTATTTGCGTATCGCTGTCCGTATAGGTCTTCAGGAAATCCGTGGTGGAGACGGTATAGGTAACTTTCGTCATATCCACACCGGTTCCTCCTGCAGAGAGCTGGAGGTATATTGCAACTGTCCCAAGTGCACTCGTGGATGATGCTTTCGCTATGACGTTACCCGATACTTCAAGTGCTGAGCTGGCCTGACCAACGGCAGTGTGCACCGTCTCCTGGCTCTTCTGGGTTGTAAAGAACCCAGCGCCGAGTACTACATAAGAGAACACCGCCGCGACAACGACGAATGCAATAAGTACAATCGCTGCCTCAAGACCGGTGAATCCCTCGTCATTAGGTTTTAAGGAATTCATACATTCACCTTCGTTTCATAGCGGACACTGATGTGATTCAGCATCCCTGTTTGATAAAAGGATTTCATATTATAAATAATTACCCTAAAACCAGAATCTGAATTTTAACAATTTATGATTTTTTTTCGGCCAATGGGATGCAGATATCACCCATTCCCCGGAATACTTTTGCACATCACTGATGTTCTTTGAATGTATTGGGGTAACCGCCGCTGTGTAAATACATTCTATCTTCATTATTATTTAATATTTTGATTCACGTTTCATTCCGTATTACACCCCATTCGGCTTTTTTATATGTAATAAACAGTTATTTGATACAGGCATTTCTGGACTGGGTAACGCATGTCAGCAAACATTCTTTATGCAGAAACTAATAGTAATTTCAGACAGATGTGGTAATTGGGATGGATAAGAAAGACATACTCTATCTGGTAGCGGCACTGGCAATAGTACTTGTCATAGCTCTTGTTATCAAACCCCTGGCAACCGGCCAACCGATAAATACCGGTATTCCGATACCGACAACGCAGCAACCGGTAACAATAGTACCGGCACAGACCGCCACTGGGTTGGGGACAATTCCCCTTACAACCCCGACTCCCGCTCCAACAACCGTGCTCACTCCCGTGCCAACCTGGAATCCAAAATCAACCCAATCCATTGGATTTGTAAATTCTTCTGTTTACGGTATTTCATCAAACCAGTCAACAATTACAGGAACAAAATTCAATGATACCGGTCTCGATACTAACATGACCACGTTTGCCACTATCGCGTCTTCAACCGGCAGCAGCGGCACTACCAGTATCATGTATATCCCGTTCCCTTACTGGGAGATTGTCTATACGGTAAATCCCACCAGCGAACTCGAACCTGATACTGTTGAGGTTGAGTCAACGAAGGGAATCGCACACAGTGGTATATCAGGCTCGTATTCAACAGCAAAACCCGAGTTCACCATTCAGGTTATGGATGGCGATGATCCCAACCGGATTGTAAGGACTATCACTCCTCCGGGGGGGATTGATTTGAACCTGTGGAAGGGTATTGTGAGCGATAAAGAGGTTGACAAAGAAGATAACACTCATTTCAAAACAAATCAACTGCAAACAATCGAAACGGAGACAACCACTGTTGTCGATCCCCGCCCATGGACTGAGAAGTTCTATGAAGGTCAGCGGCATTACTACTTCATCGTTACCGCCCAATCCCTGGATTCATATTCGATAAAAATCCAGATCCCGACACGGTACATCGGGAACTACTAGATCGCGCTCGGGCTCCGGTTACTTTTTTTTAAGATTCAAGTATGTCCAAAAGGGGACCCGGACAAAAACCTTCCTGCATGTTCGGATGTGATAATCCAACGATATAAAAAAAGAGACTATTGAATGCGTTAATCAAATTTCTTCTTGCCCATCGATTCGATGTACATGTACTCTTTCCCGACTTCAATTGTGCCGGCTTTGTCTTCCGGAATGGGAATCTCGAAGTTGGTGAAATCCTTCATATCCATCAGTTGCGCAGTGGTGCCGGCAATCGAGAGAACCTGGCCGCTTTTACGCTCGACAACCGGCACGTAGGTCTTTGCTGATACCGGCTGGACGATGGATCTCTTGACTCCGTCAAAGATACCCACGGCATCGATACGGGCTTTTGCCGCACCGTGTTTTCCCGGCTTTGACGTAGCGATACCGACAACCTTGCACGGTTCATCCTCGATTACAATATATCTTCCTTCCTTGATCTTTCCTATTTCAGTCTGTTCCTTCATGGTTTACACCTGAATATCCTTAATTGTGTATACGCGTTAGTAATTTATCTCTGTTGCATTACATAAATACAACGCAGATAACAAGCAAATCCGGGAACTCCCTTTCATGAAACAAGATTTCTTCTTAGCATGCAGCCAGATGGCAGAACAGGTTGAAGAGAGCATAGCAGAACTTGTTGGGACCGCGGAAGGTGGCAAAACCGTACGGATGGGTGCAGATCTGACGCCGACAAAGTTGATCGATCAGGTTGCGGAGGACTGCATTATCCATTACCTGGAGGAGACGCCACTTTGTTCACTTCTTATAAGCGAGGAAGCAGGCAAGGTGCGATTCGACGGCAAAGAGGGAACGATCTTCCTTGATCCTGTTGATGGTACATTCAATGCGGTTGCGGGTATCCCGTTTTATGCCCTGTCTATAGCCTATGCCCGTGAGGGTGTTGTCGAGAAAGCATATGTCCGTAACCTTTCGAGCGGTGAGACATTCACTGCAGAAAAAGGGAAGTACGCGCGATGTAATGGCAATGCTATCCATGTCTCGGATGTTGCCAACCTTGACGAATGTGCCATGAGCGTGTACGGGCGGAAGTTCGATCCCACCCGGGTGATGCAGTTAGGGCAGAAAATACGGCGATGGCGCCTGTTCGGAGCGTCTGCACTGGAACTCTGCTATGTGGGGTGCGGGAGAATTGATGGCTTTATCGATCTCCGCGGAACCCTGCGCGTGACGGATGCCGCAGCGGGAATGCTCATCTGTTCCGAGGCCGGGGGCAAGGTCACCGATCTCAATGGTAAAAAAATCCAGTTTCCCAATGAAGTGACCATTGGCCGGTGTATTGTTGCAACGAATAGTGTACTGCATCACAAGGTTGTGGAATATCTAAGGTGATCCCTGATGAGAGCGGTGATTGTGTCACGCGTCGATAACCGGGAGGCTCTGGCCTTCGCACGAACGGTGCGCCATATCCTTGATGATGCCGGTTGTGCAACAGTTTTCGATCACGATACTGCTGAAGCTCTCGGTGAGACCGGAGTTCCCCTTACGGGTACTGGTGCTGATGTCGCAGTTGTCATTGGGGGAGATGGTACGATCCTGCGGACAATACAGGAAATGGATAATCCTCTCCCGGTTCTTGGTATCAACTGGGGGGAGGTTGGATTCCTTGCGGACCTTGAACCTTCCGGGGCACCGGCGTTCCTGCGCACACTACCCCTGGGTTTTTCTGTTGAGGAGCGGATGCGGATCTCTCTTGCCGGTGATAACACTCCCCTAGGTGTAGCGCTGAATGAAGCATTGATTGTCACCACCCGCCCGGCAAAGATGCTGCGATTCTCCATTATCATTGACGGGACAATCGCGGAACAGTTCCGGGCGGACGGTCTCCTTATCAGCACACCCACCGGATCAACTGCCTATGCCATGAGCGCCGGGGGACCGATTGTTGATCCCCGGATCCAGGGATTCCTCCTGGTTCCCCTCGCGCCGTACATGCTCTCATCCCGCCCGCATCTCATCAGTGACAGCCGGAGCCTTGAGATCCGGCTGGAGAGCGCGAAGCCGGCCAAACTGGTTATTGATGGGCAGCAGACCATTGATCTCGGATCGTCCAGTACCATTCAGGTAACGCGGCACCCGGTTCCCGGCCGGTTTGTTGATGTGAAACGCAACTTCTTCGAGAAAGTGGATAAAAAACTCCGTAATCTATGAGTGCGTAAACGATACCACTACGCGCACCATCCTTTTTTATCCAGTTTACGGTTGAGAGAAATACCGTATTGTGTAATAACCAAAATAAAGGCTTATCTTGAAAGGCGATCTACTACTTGTCAGGTGGTTAGGATGCAGGTCTCCATGAAACTCGAGATGAAAGATTCGCCCGGCCAGCTCGTTGCGGCAATAAAACCCATATCCGATGTTGGCGGCAATATCATCGCAGTCATCCACCAGCGGGAACCGGACCAGGACACCGATATCCTGGATGTCCAGATCGTTCTCGAGTTGCCGGAGGGGAGACTGGAAAAGCTCATCGTTCTTTTAAAAGAACAGGGTGTCCATATCCAGCGTATTGGCGAAGAACGCCTCCTGTACAAGCGGACCGTGATCCTGATCGGGCACCTGATGCACACCGATCTCTCCGACACGGTTGACCAGATCGATTCAACGGGCTATGCAGAAGTCTGTGAGCTCTCCATGAGCATGCCGGCCGTCAATGAGCGCTCATCATCGAGGATAACGATCAAGGCCCTGAGTAAGACGGATATGGAGTCTGCACTTGCCATTCTTCGCAAGGTCGCAAAGAAGAAAGATCTTCTCATGATCGAACCCCTGGGGGAGATCGCATGAAGGTTGCATTGATTGGGATGGGTTCAGTCGGCCGGGGCGTTGCCGAAATGATTGCAAAAAAAGATCTCGGCCTGACCATCACTGGCATCGCAGATTCGAAATCCGGCCTCATCAGCGATCGCGGGATCAATATCGCCAAGGTTCTCGCCACAAAGAAAAAGACCGGCATGTGTGGGGATTCAACGATCCCTGCTATTGACGTGATAAAAAACGCCGATTACGATGCATTAATCGAAGTGACACCAACCAACGCACTTTCGGGAGAACCTGCCACCGGCTACATCAAAGCAGCGCTCAACCGGAAGAAACACGTGGTCACATCCAACAAAGGGCCGGTGGCACTCCACTATAAAGAACTCAAGGCACTGGCGCAGAAGAACGGCGCTGCATTCCGGTACGAGGCAACGGTTGCCGGGGCAATCCCGATCATGCACACGCTTGAACACGGCCTTGCCGGTAATGAGATACTTGCGCTGTACGGCGTTCTCAACGGGACCTGCAATTACATTCTCAACCGGATGGCAGACGAAGGGCTCACATACGCCCAGGCCCTCATGGAAGCGCGTGAACTCGGATATGCCGAGGCGGATCCCACATATGATGTCCAGGGTATAGATGCCGCGATCAAACTGGTCATCCTTGCAAATACCATCTGGGGCAATGGCGTTAAACTGGAGGATGTGGACCGGACCGGTATCGATCTTCTTACCGCCGATGCACTTCGTCTGGCTGAAGACGAAGGCTGTACTATCCGCCTGATTGCTGAAGCATGCCCCCGCAGGAACCTGTTCCGGGTCTCACCCCGCATCATAGAGAAGAGCCATCCTCTCGTAACGCAGGGCACATTGAATGCGCTGACTCTCGAGACCGATATGGCCAAGGAGATCACCATGATCGGCCGGGGAGCCGGGTCGGTCGAGACGGCCAGCGCCATCATCGGGGATCTGCTGTTCATCCGGGATTGTTATGTCCAGCGTGCTTGAACACCGCCGGCACTATTTGCGCATGATGCGCCAGTTCACACTCGACAACGGGCAATTTACTGTTACTGATATCCAGAAGTCGGCCGGGATTCCCCGGAGCACCGCGCAGGACTGGGTGAACCGGCTTGTCCGCGAGGGGTGTGTTCTCATCCGCCACGAGAAACGGGGCCGGAGCCCGGCCCAGTACGCTGCGATCAGCGCGATTCCTTCCAGCACCTGCCGACGGATCTTCACCACGGTCGATGGTGACGTTGTTGCAATCTATCATGACTGCATGAGCGGTGCATGTGCAGCGTTCTGCGGGTACCACCATGCTCTTGCCAAAGGTGTACTTACGCATGTCGAACGGGACGGGACGCTCCTCAAAGAATCGGCCCGGCTGGGCTTTTCTGAAATCACGGTCGGGCTCCCGCCAGAATCTGCGGTCGGGGTCTATGGTGTTGAACGCCAGGATGACCTGATCGTCCAGCACATCCGCTGCATCGGCGGGCCGGCATATTCTCTCTCCGATATGATGTCCCGTGCGGAGGGCGTTGTCCGCATTGAAACGCAGCACAAGGAGAATATTGTTGAGGGAAGTGTCCGGACCAAAGCCCTGATGCAGATAACGATCGGGATTGACGATACGGATTCCCCGGAGGGTGGTGCAACCTTTGCGCTTGCGCTTGCGCTCCTCAATTACCTGAGCCGGATCAAAGGTGTCATACCCATCAGCCATCACGTAGCCATGCTGAACCCGGATATTTTCCGGAAGACTGCGGGGAACTCCGCAAGCTTTCTTGAGCTGGCAGTCCAGCCGGACAAGTATGATGCGCTGGTTGAAAAAGCGCGGCGTTTCATCGGCGATGAATCATTGTCATCTGAATGGGGTATGGCGGTCCGGAAAGGCCTCTGCATGCAGGATGGGCTCCGTGAATACGGGAAGATGGTCCGGGAAACAGTGATCTCCCGGCCTGTTGCCGAAGTCACCGCAGAGCGGTTCGGGATCGCGCTCTTTGGCGGCAATGGTGTTATCGGGGCTCTCGGTGCGGTTGCACTGGCGAACCTTCCGCATGAAATATTGTTGGATCCTTCCCGTAATGAGTTTTAGCGTGACTGGAAATCTCCAGCAGGATTTAAAAAAAATCGGAATTCAGAGAGGTCTCTTTCGCGGCAGATTCACTTCCGGTACCGGCGCGCCCGGTCCAGCTACACTCTAAAACCCCTATCTCATACCGGGAATAAACGAAAGATTATCCTCACCCCACTCAAATTCTCCTTCGGAGTTACCCTGCGACAATCTGTCAGACCCTCCTGGCCCCACTATCAAACGTGAAAACCCGGTTCCGGATTGGATTCGGTGGCATCTGGAGCCACGTCCAAATGACATCAGTATTTTTCTCATACTTTCTTCGTGAATCCTGGCAATGTACACTACCAGCTAAAAACCTGAGTGAGTTACATCATTATCAGCATCGCAATCGATCTCCGGTAAAAAATTTTCAACCCCCCCTTCACACCCTGCTCAAAATTTTTCAGGCAGGGTCTGGTTGATCGGCAAACTCTCTCACGCCGGACATCGCAAAAAATTGTAGGTTATTCAATTTAATTACCGGTTAATTAACCGGTAATCGGCTCGTTAACTTACACCCTGTGATCGCGATTGAAAATTTTTGCTCTGTAGAAATCATTTCGAAATGCTAACGCTCCTGAGCTTACGTTGCATATATTGGCGGGGGTCGGGCGGTGTACTTCCAGTGCGAACAAACCGATGTAAGTAAGGTAAGAGCTAGCGTGAGTTTTCCCCCGGCTCTGTTGCGCACGGACGAAAAAGCATCAAACTACACCGCCCGACCCCCCC
>NZ_JAJRCG010000012.1 GCF_028679125.1 Methanoregula sp.
CCTGCCAGCCGCTCGGGGCCATGTATGCCGCGCTCGGTATCCACGGGTGCCTGCCCCACAGCCACGGCTCGCAGGGCTGCTGTGCGTACCACCGCATGCACCTCACCCGGCATTTCCGGGACCCGGTGCTCGCGTCATCCAGTTCCTTTACCGAAGGCGCCTCGGTCTTTGGCGGTGCGGCCAACTTAAAGACCTCGATAAAAAACGTGTTTGCGATCTACAATCCCGAGATCATGGCGGTCCACACCACCTGCCTCTCCGAGACGATCGGGGACGATCTCCCCAACATCATCAAACAGGCAGAGGTCCCGGAAGGAAAAGTGGTCATCCACGTCAACACCCCGAGCTACCAGGGCTCGCACATCACGGGATTCTCCGGCATGTGCAAGGCCATGGTCTCGTATCTTGCGCAGTCCGATAGTGCCGTAAAAAAATCGCAGATGAACGTCCTGCCCGGCTTTGTCAATCCCGGCGACATGCGGGAGATCCGCCGCATCGTGGACCTGCTGGGTGTAAAAATGATCATGTTCCCGGACACGTCGGGCGTGCTCGACACCCCGCTGACGAGCCGGTACCAGATGTATCCCGATGGCGGCACCACGGTTGCCGAGATCCGCGATTCCGGCAACTCGGAAGTCACCCTTGCGCTCGGTGCGTTCGCATCGCACGATGCTGCGGACGTGCTGCAGGAGAAATGCGGTGTCACCGGTATTCCGCTCAGGCTGCCTATCGGCATCAAGGCCACGGATGATTTCATCATGGCGATCAGGGACTGGTTCGGGGTCGAGATCCCGGCATCGCTCACGCTCGAACGCGGGCAGGTCATCGATACGCTGATCGACACGCACTTCCACTACCAGGGAAAACGCGTTGCGATCTTCGGCGATCCCGACCACGTGATCGCGCTCACTGAATTCCTGCTCGCCATGGGCATGGTCCCGGTGTACGTCCTCACGGGTACGCCCGGCAAGGCATTCGAGACCGGGGTAAAAAAGATGCTCGACGATGCAGGAGTCACCGGCGCCCGGGTGAAAGCGGAAGGCGACCTCTTCGAGCTCCAGCAATGGATCAAAGAGGCCCCGGTCGATCTGTTGATCGGCACCTCGTATGGCAAGTATATTGCCCGGGCCGAGGATGTCCCGTTCGTCCGCTTCGGCTTTCCCATCCTGGACCGGGCCGTCCACCCGCTCATGCCGGTGGTCGGCTACCGGGGATGCCTGCGCCTGATCGAACAGATCTCAAACGCGCTCCTGGATCGCCGGGATCGCGACTGCCTGGATGAGGATTTCGAACTCGTGTTATAGTGGGAATTATCCGGACGTGAGATATCATGGAAACCATCTCTCTCCCACCAGAAGAGGGGGCATGCATCAGCGAACGCCAGAACTCCATCCTGACTGCCGGAACGGGCAGGAAGAGCATCCACTGCGCTGACGACAGCCTGGCCGGCTCCGTCAGCCAACGGGCCTGCGTCTTCTGCGGGGCCCGTGTTGTCTTAAACCCGGTCACGGATGCGGTCCACCTGGTCCACGGCCCGATCGGCTGCGCTGCCTATACCTGGGACATCCGGGGCAGCCTGTCGAGCGGGTCGGAGATGTACCGGAACAGTTTCTCGACCGACATGAAGGAGCGGGACGTGGTCTTTGGCGGCGAGAAGAAACTCGCCGCCTGTATCGATGAGATCGTGGAGAAATACCACCCCCCCGCAATCTTCGTGTACGCAACCTGCGTTACCGGCATGATCGGTGACGACATCGTTGCGGTATGCAAAGAGGCCACGCGCCACCACAACACCGAGGTGATCCCAGTCGAGTCGAGCGGTTTCATCTCCGGCAACAAGGTGGTCGGGTACCGTGCCGCAGCCCTTGCCCTCATGCGGCTCATCACGCCAAAAGAAGGGGAGCAGATCGAGAAGACGCAGAAACTCAACTTCCTCGGCGAGTATAACCTGAGCGGCGAGATGTGGCTGGCCCGGCGCTATCTTGGCGAGATGGGCATTGAGATCAATGTCGCCTTCACCGGAGACTCGACCGTGGCGGCCTTAAAGCAGGCGCCCGGTGCGTGTCTCAACCTTGTACAGTGCACGGGCTCGATGCACTGGGTGGCCCAGCAGCTCGAAAAAGAGTTCGGCACTCCCTTCATGGACGTCAACTTCTTTGGCGCGGAGAACACTTCGGAGAGCCTGCGGAAGATCGCCCGGTTCTACGATGACCCGGTGATTACGGAACGGACCGAGCGGATCATCGAGCGGGAGACTGCCCGCATCCGCCCGGCCATCGAACGCTACCGGCAGAAACTGGCCGGAAAACGGGCCGCGATCTACGTGGGCGGGGCCTACAAGGCCGTTGCCCTGATCCGGCAGCTCCGCGAGCTCGGGATGGTGATCGTCCTGACCGGTACCCAGACCGGCAAAACAGAGGAATACGCCACCATCACCAGTCTTCTTGATGCGGGGGCGATCGTAGTCGACGACACCAACCCGGCCGAGATCGAACGGTTCCTTATCGAGAAAAAAGTCGATGTCATGGCCGGCGGTGTCAAGGAACGCGTACTCGCCTACAAACTGGGTGTCGGCTTCGTGGACCACAACCATGACCGCAAGGAGTGCCTTGCCGGGTTCGACGGCGCCGTGAACTTTGCCCGCGAGGTGTACATCAGCACCTGCTCACCGGTCTGGAAGTACCTCCGGACCCCGACAGGAGGTGCCTGATGGCACCCGCCGGAAATGCCGGTACGGTCCGGCAGGTGAACAAGAACCAGTGCCAGCACTGCATGCCGCTTGGAGCCATCATCGCGTTCCGGGGGATCGCGGGAGCAATGGCGCTCGTCCACGGCTCGCAGGGGTGCAGCACCTACATGCGCCTCACCTGCGTCAACCACTTCAACGAGCCGGTGGATATTGCCTCCTCCTCGCTCAACGAGAAACAGACGATCCACGGTGGGGAAGCGAACCTGAAGAAGGCGCTCGACAACATGCGCCGGGTCTATGCCCCGTCCGTGGTAGGCGTCCTGACCACCTGCCTTGCCGAGACCATGGGTGAGGACCTGGACCGGATCATCCGCGATTACCAGACGGAACAGGCAACGGGCTGCCCCGACATCATCGCGGTGCCTACGCCGAGCTACAGCGGGAGCCACACGGAAGGGTACTGGGCCGCGACAAAAGCGGTCATCGCCCACTATGCCCGGCCCTCGGGACCGCACCGGTGCATCAACGTGATAGTCCCGCATATCAGCCCCGCAGACATCCGGGAGATCCAGAGAATCTTCACCCTCATGGGTCTTGCGATTACTCTCATCCCCGACTACTCCCTGACCCTTGACCGCCCGTTTGCCGGGCGGTACCAGAAGATCCCGGCCGGCGGGACGAGACCCGAGGAGATCGCGGCCATGCCCGGCGCCCCGCTCACGATCCAGTTCGGCGCCACCTGCCCGGACAATCTCTCGCCCGGCCTCTGGCTCGAACAGGAGTACGGCGTTCCGCTCGTCACCCTGCCGCTTCCGGTAGGGATCGAGGCAGCCGACCAGCTCCTTGCCGTTCTCGAAAAGATCAGCGGGCATCCCCGGCCGGAATCCCTTGCAAACGAACGTGGCTGGCTTCTCGATGCCATGGCCGATGCCCACAAGCACAATGCGGAGGGCAGGGCTGTCATCTACGGCGAGCCGGAACTGGTGTATGCCCTCACCCGGGCCTGCACCGAGAATGGCATCGCCCCGGTCGTCATCGCGAGCGGAACCCGTGCAAGCCGGCTGGCCTCATGTCTCGAACCGCTCCTCCCGGGCCTGGATGAACAGCCCGTGGTCCTCGAAGAAACGGATTTTGCCGCAATTGAAGCAGCGGCACTCCGGGCCGGCGCGAATATCGCAATCGGTCATTCCGGCGGGAAGTTCTTCACCGAGCGGCACGGCATCCCGGTTGTCCGGACCGGCTTCCCCGTCCACGACCGGGTCGGCGGCCAGCGTATTCTCTCCGTGGGTTACGCGGGAACGCTTGCGCTCCTCGACCGGATCACGAACACGCTGCTTGAGCAGAAACACGGCTCGTACCGCCGGCTCCGGTACGAAGAGACGAACAGAACAGAAATCATGGAAGGTATCTGAAATGCAAAAACCCACCCATCATATCTTTGTCTGTACCAGCTCCCGTCCCAACGGGCAGCAGAAAGGGTTCTGCCACACCAAGGCGGGCCTTGAGGTGATGGCAAAGTTCCAGGAAGAGATCGAAGAACGCGGCATCGGCGGGGAGGTCTTTCTCTCCAACACCGGTTGCTTTGGTATCTGCGAGCAGGGCCCGGTCGTGGTCGTGTATCCCGACAATATCTGGTACGGTTCGGTTACTGCCGACGACGTACCCGAGATCCTCGACTCGCACATCGAAGGGGGAAATCCCGTGGGGCGTCTCGCCCTGTAACGCAGGAGAAGGGTATGTGTATATCAGAGATTGCGGTCATTACCGGCATTGACGGCCGGACCGTCCCGCTCAGCGAACCGGGCACGGTCATTGTGTATCGCAGGGTGAACGGAACCTGGCTCGCGGAACGCCGGCTCCCGTTCTCGCTCGAATCAGACGGCGGGCTTGCCGGCCTGCGCAGGCGGATGGGGGAACTCATCGCATTCCTCGGGACCTGCCGGACCTTCGTTGCCCGTTCGGCGAGCGGGGCCTCCTTCTTCGAACTGGAGAAGGCGGAATGCCAGGTCTTCGAGATTGCCGGGAGCCCTTCTGAATTCCTCGGTACGGTCTGGCTGGAGGCAAAGGAGGAGCAGGAAGCAAAAATCCCATTGCCAGACGGTGCCGACATCCCGGCCCCGCTTGAGATTTCGCCCGGGAAATATTACATCTCCATCCGCGAGATCCAGGGAAAGCGTCCTGAGATGAGTAGCAAGCAGGTACTCCGGACGTTCGTACAGGCCGGCGCGTTCACCGAGCTGGAGATCACCTGCGATCATGTTCCCCCATGGATTGAGGTTGATGCCGAGCGGCTCGGGTACGATCTCACCCATGAACAGACCGCGCTTCATGATGTGAAAGTGCTGCTCAAAAGGCCGGCAGGGGGCTGTTGCTGAACCACCCGCCCCCCGGTATGGCTGCGGCCGGAGCAGCGGGATATTCCCTTATTGCCAGCGGGAAGGACACTCTCATCTCACCGGGCTTACAACCATTTCCTTCCGCATGCACCTGCCAGCCGGTTGGCCGGGCGATTCATCGTATGAATCCCGGGCTGGCCCTTTTTTCCGACACGCAGGAACACGGGGACGCCATCATGTCCCGGCGGGGATAACCCGGGCGATATGCCCGGGAAATGGATCCCTGCCGGTCCGGGAATATTCATAGACTTATCGATCATACCGTGAGGTCATCAATGATTTCGGTACTCTATGTTGATGATGAATCAATTCTCCTCGAAATCGCGAAGATCTACCTGGAGCGGACAGGACAATTCCAGGTAGATACCCTTGTGTCTGCTCCGGCTGCCCTGGAACGTATGAAGACCCGGAGGTATGATGTGATTATCTCTGACTACCAGATGCCCGAGATGGATGGCATTGAATTCTTAAAAAAGATCCGGGCAACCTGGCCGACACTCCCGGTCATCATTTTCACGGGCCGGGGAAGGGAGGAGGTCGTCATCGAGGCCCTGAACGCAGGGGCGGATCACTACCTCCAGAAAGGCGGGGGGCCGAAATCGCAATTCGCTGAACTTGTCCATATGATCACCCGGTCTGTCGAACGCCGCCAGGCGAGCGAGACGATCCTGCACTTAAACCGGCTCTACGCAGTCGTGTCGCGTATCAACCGGGCAGTCATCCATATCCGCGACCGGCAGGAACTTCTCGTGGAAGCCTGCCGGATCGCGATTGACGAAGGAAAATTCCTCATGGCATGGATCGGCATGATCGATGGGGAAACGCATAATGTCATCCCGGTAGCTGCCTGCGGGTACGAGGAAGGGTATCTGAGTAACATCTCCGTGAGCACGGACAACATCCCTGCGGGGATGGGACTGACCGGGACTGCGATCCGCGAGGGCCGGCCCATGATAAGCAATGATATTGCATCCGATCCCCGTATGGAGAACTACCGGCATGAGGCGGCACGTCGGGGGTACCGCTCATCGGCAGCGCTTCCCCTCATCTGCCGGGGGAAAGCGATCGGGGCAATACGGTTCTATGCTGCCGAAGTGAATTTTTTTAATGACCGGGAGATCCGGCTCCTTGAGGAACTCGTAGAGGATCTCTGCTTTGCCCTGGATCTGATCGATAATAAGGAAAATTCTGCTGGATAGGGGAGACAACGGACCTGCACCGGGCTGGATCTCCCGGCGGACCGTGGCCTGGTCAAGCCGAATCATTTCAAAAAAGATTTGCCGGGATTATCCCGGCGCAGACGTAACCGGACTGATATGTCAGCGATCAGTCGAGCAGCTGCCCCATTGCCTCGTCATACCGTGCGGACATGACGTACTCGATGCCCGAGACCCCGGCCGCTTCCTCGGTCAGTGCCATTAAGTCATCACGGGTAATGGTGGAGAGGTTGAAGTTCCTGCTGCCTGCCATGAGCTGCTGGAGGCCGGTGCGGAATTTCGATGCATGCGTGTAGATACCGACTGCACCCATGGGGATCTCCTTCATCTTGTTGCCGTATTTCTCCTTGAGCTCCTCGTAGCAGACGAAGATCTCCTGGACACTGCTGCCATACTTGGAGACGGACTTCGGCAGTTCGCCGTCCTTGATCCACTTCTCGATGTTTTTGCCAACGAATCCGGGGATCATGAGGGCACGGCCCATGCAGACCGCCTTGAAGTACGGGCTGCCCATCGCGAGTGCCTTGAAGACGCCGGGCTCATCGGAGAATCCGCCGGCCATGGCGAGGTCGGGCACGCGGTAGCCCTTCTTCTCAAGTTTCTGGGCAAACTCGTAGGTGAGTGCCTGCAGGTAGAACGTCGGGATACCCCATTCGTTCATCATCGGCCACGGGCTCATACCAGTTCCGCCGGGTGCACCGTCGATGGTCAAAAGGTCGATCTTGGCTTCCGAACAGTAGCGGAGTGCCATGGCGAGTTCAACCATGGAGTACGCCCCGGTCTTGAGCGTTACCCGCTTGAAACCGATGTCGCGGAGCCGGTCGATCTCTTCGAGGAATCCTTCCTTCGTGACAAAACCGAGGCGTGAGTGGCGCTCGAACTCCTTGATGGCGCCGGCCTTGAATGCTGCCTGGTTCTCCTTGACCGTCGGGTCGGGGAGGACGATGTAGCCGCGCTTCTTGAGTTCGATGGCGCGTTCCAGGCTCTTGACCTTGATCTCGCCGCCGATACACTTGGCGCCCTGTCCCCACTTGAGCTCGATGGTGTCGAGGTTGTGCTTGCTTGCAACGTACTCGGCGACACCGAGGCGGGTGTCTTCGACATTCATCTGGACGAGGATCTCACCGTACTTGCTCTGGAATTTTCTGTACGTGTTGATCCGGCGGTCCATCTCGGGGGATTCCTTGACCTTGTGCTTTGCGTCAAGCTTGAGGCCCGGGTCGATACCGCAGACGTTTTCCCCGCATACGAGGGTGATACCGGAGATCGCGGCACCAACGGCGAAGTGCTCCCAGTTTGCCCGGGCAATCTCGGTCGAGCCGAGCGCACCGGTGAAGATCGGGACTTTCATCTGGACTTTCTTGGACCAGCCGTACTCGGTCTCGGTGTCAACGGAGGAGAAAACCGCTGAGTCCGGGCCGATCTCGGTGCCTTCGGGAAGCCCCTTGGCGCCCTGTGCATATCCCTGGATGTTCAGGTGCGAGTAATCGATCGGGTAGTTCTTGTCGGCACCTGCGGTGATCTCGCCGAACGGGCCGGGGTATAAAACCTCCCGTCCTCTGAAAGAAGAAAGCCAGATCTCACAGCTGCCCTTGCAGCCATCCATGCAGCGGGTACAGATACCGGAGCACGGAGCAACACTCCGCGAGCGGTTTACAGTCCCGGTCGCTTCATTGGCATTGGGTTGTCTAAGATTCATAATGACACTCCATGGAAATTGCAAAATTTCCCTCGATAATGCGAAGGTACCGTCTGAGCGATAATAATTCTCAAACTTAATTTTTATTAAAACTCATTGGGTAATAAGCGCTTGCTTTCCACCCTCTTATAAGATTTTCGATTTTTATCGATGATGGAAGTGCATTTCCACCTACTTTTTCCTTATATTGCAGGGTAAAAGTGCAAAAAATGAGAAATTTTTAAAAACTGGTTTTTCAAAAAAAATCAGATTTTAATGAGATCATACCTGCTGGATCCCATACCGATCTCCCCGGCATAGGTTACCTGCCTGAACCCATCCGTCTGCGCATGCACGCCGGTAAATTTGTCCTCTCCCGTGTGGTGGTGTGCTGTGAGCATCGAATCCATAAATCCCTGCTGCTGGTTGACGAGATCGAAACTTGCCGCATCGATCGCCACCGGGTCGGTTGAAGCAAGGATCCCGATATCCGGCACAATCGGCGCATCGGTGAACGGGAAGCAGTCGCATTCCGGCGTGATCCGTATGAGGAAGTTCATGTACCCGACCTTGTTCTCCTTTCCCTGGACAGCACCGTACGCGTACTCGACCATCCGCTCCATGAACTGCGGGATCTCGGTCTCCCAGTCGATGTCGATCGCATGTTCCGGGCAGGCGTGCATACACTCGAAGCAGCCGATGCAGAGCTCCTGCGTGATGACCGACTTCTTCTTTTTTACGGTAATCGCCTTGTTCGGGCAGACCTTCATGCAGGATGCGCACCCCGTGCATTTCTCCGGTATCGTGAACGGGCGGGCATTGTGCTGGGCCCGCTTCCCCTCCGGGGCAGCGCATCCCATGGCGAGATTTTTGATCGCGCCCCCGAAGCCGGCAACGCAGTGCCCCTTGAAATGGCTCAATACGATCATGCTGTCGGCTGCCGCGATGTCACCGGCAATAGACACTTCATCGAAATGCTTCTTCCCGATGGCGACCTTCCGGATATTTTTCCCGGTGAGTCCGTCAGCAATGATGACCGGCGCCCCGGCCACTGCATAATCGAACCCGTGGTGGATTGCGGTCCCGATATGCTCAACGGCATTCGTGCGGCCGCCAAGGTACAGCGTGTTCGTATCGGTCAGGAACGGCAGACCCCTGCACTCCTGTACCTTCTCCACAACCTGCCGGACATAGACCGGGCTGATGAACCCGTCGCTCCCCGTCTCGCCGAAATGGAGCTTGACGGCAGTCTTGTCCTGCGGCGCAATCAGGTTTTGAAAGCCGGCACGATCGAACAGCCTCCGCACTTTTTCCGTTGTGCTCTCATGATCGGAATGGGCACGGATGCTGGCAAAATAAACTGGGCTCTTCACTGAGATCACTCCCTTAAGGCTATGCTGATTCCCTTAAGATATTTTCTCCCGGTTCGCGATCAGACCATGCCCTCAAGATTCCGTTTTTTATACCGTTCCCAGCCCATCTTGATCAGTTCATTGGAGCGATCGAAATACTGCTGAGCCGTCTCGCTCTGTCCCATCGCTTTCATGCAGATGCCAAGGCTGTTCCATGCACGGGCATGGTGCGGGTTGACCTCGAGGGTGCGGTTCAGGGCCCGGATTGCGGCATTGAAAATTTTTGCCTCTCCCCGCTGCAACGCCATCGTATTCAGGAGATCCGCCCTGCTGAACAACACTTCCTCGTCATCCGGCAGGAGCTTCGCTGCCTGGTTGAAATCCCGCAGGGCCTCCTCATCCCTTCCCAGTTCCCGGAAGCAGACCCCCCGGTCATGCCATGCAAACGCGAATGCCGGGTCAGTTTCAATGGCCCGGGTGAACAGGGGGATTGCTTCATCATATTTTCCTTCCCGGAAGGAGAGGTAAAGCGCATCCCTGTGGATTGATTTGGCTTTCCCGAAGATCCTGCCGAGCATTCCGCCTTGTGCCGGACCGGGGGTATCCGGCAGGCTCCCCAGGTCCGGGACGGAAGTTGCCAGTTCCCGGATCTCCCTGCTCTTTTCCACGGTGATATCCCGGATCATCGTGATCACGGCAATGAATGCCCCTTTGGTATCGTGCAGGTGCTTTGCTTTCATCCAGAATGCTTTTTTGTTCCCGTTGTTTCCACGGGTGAACGTCCACGCCAGCACCGTATCTTTGTCCCGGGTGATGATCGTATACCCGTTTTTTACAATCGTCTCGTCTGGTTCAAAGATCAGGTCGCCCAGCACCGGGCCCTTCTGCCCGAGAATCGGAACCGAATAGCACAGGTTCCCTTTCCCGATCAGATCCCCGGGACCGGTACCGGTAATCTCAGCCATGCCCTCGTTCCATGCAAGTACTTTGCCTTCATGATCGATGGCAAACGCGGCCTCCGGGAAAAAACTGATCGTATCGGCAATGACTTTTTGCGACATGCCCATGGACTTTCCCAGGAATCTCCGGTCCACGGCCCGGTTGATCATATCGACCAGTTCCCGGAGTTCTACGACCGGGCCGTCGCCCTTTTTTAGGAAAAAGTCCGCCCCGTTGTTGAGCGCCTCGATCGCTGCATTCTCCCGGCCAATCCCGGTGAACACGATCACCGGAGTCGTATCCCCCTTTGCACGGAGGATCTTCAGCAATTCGATACCGGTAATCTCCGGCATGTAGTAATCGAGAACCAGTGCGTCAAAAGACTGATCCTCCAGGATATCCAGGGCCTCTTTTGAAGATGCCGCAGTCCGGACGGTCATGCTGCCGGCCCGCTCAAGAAACAATCGCATTACGTCAAGCAGTTCTTCTTCATCATCGACGACAAGAACCGAGTGCATCAAATCATCGAATTATGACCAATGAGGTATAAAAGGAAAAAGATTCCGAAATTATTCCCGCTTCGCGAGATGGTGGTCGAGATAGAAGAGATGGCCGGGTACATCGCCAGTCATCTGGATCTGCGCGAGGATCGCGCTTGCATGCTCCTCTTCCTCCACCTGCTCTTTGACAAACCACTGGAGCATCTCGAACGTGGCATGATCGTTCTCTTTCATGGAGAGATCAACGAGATTGTTGATCATGCCCGTCACTTTCTGCTCATGGGCACAGACCTCCTCAAAGACCTTACCGGCCGAAGTCCATTTCACCTTTGGTGCCTCGATCTCCTCAAGGGAAACCTTTCCCCCGCGGGCAAGCAGGTAGTCGTAGATCTTCATGGCATGGGCCTGCTCCTCCTTTGCCTGGATGCGCATCCATTTCGCGAATCCCTTCAGGTTTGCGCTCTCAAAACAGGCGGACATTGCCAGATACAGGTACGCAGAGTACAGCTCGCGGTTGACCTGGCGGTTCAGTGCAGATTCTACCGTTTTGGAAATCATCCGGACTCCTCCGTTTGAAGTGCCATTGGTTTAGCGTTTCATAATGCTTTCTGTTGCAGCAGATGCCGTACCGTGCGCCTGCCCCAGTCCTTATAAAAAAAGGTGATTAGGTAAAGTCCACCACGAACCCATGGTTAGTATTGAGCCAATTCAGGATTTTTTAGATTTGCGCTCCGGAGAACACAAAAAACAGTCCGCCTCTTGCGCTGGCAGTCCCCGAGGGGGACAGGAAGCATTGCGATGCCTCGGCATTACCTTAATTGGGGGCACACACAGGTACAGGTAATACGGCACTATCGCAACCGGGGGATGCCCGAGCGGCGGGGGCGGAGGCTTGCCGGGGCCCCCAAGAGCGGTAATGAAAATTTTGTTTCAGGTTTATCGCACGTTTGGTGGATGGTACACAATCACCAAAAAAAAATTATCTTTCCCGGACCTTTTTACTCTCTGCCTGGATATCGAGGATGATCTCCAGTTCAAGGGATTTCCCGTACGCTTCCTGGGCCTCATCGCTCCTGCCCATCTCGTCCAGGCAGACCCCTTTGATGTACCATGCCGACACATCGTTGCCGTTCAGCGTGGTTGCCCGGGTACTGGCCTGGATCGCATCCTCAAACCGTTCAAGGTAGAACATGATCAGCGCTTTCTTCGACCAGGCATCGGCATAATTACTGTCCCGTGACAATGCCCTGTCACAGTCTGCAAGCGCTTCGGGGTATTTTCCGGTATCGATATAGACTGATGCCCGGAGAACCAGGCTCTCCGGGTAACCCGGTTCCAGCGCGAGCGCCTTGTTGTAGTAAAAAAGGGCATCCTTGAATTTCGTCCGCGTTGCGTAGGATTTTCCTTTTCTCAACAGTTCCTGTACTTCCTTGCCTGGCATAGTTCACCAGCCTCGCTGTTTTTTGGGAAGAGGGCTCATGAATCCTCCCATACATCGGACAAGAGATCCCCGAATATTTTCTTTAATGCCTTCTTCTCGTACTCATCTTTGTTCTCATTGGCAGTGATCAGGTGCTTTGGCGTCTCCCAGGAGAACCAGTCCCGCATGGTCATGTACGAGAGGAGGTTGTCGGTTACGAGAACCCCGACCTTGTAGAGGTCATGGAAATACTCCAGGGTTGGCTCTTCATCCCACTTCACCAGCCCGAGCGGCTTGTCAATGATCTCGAGCATGTTGTCGCCAAAGACCTTGGACTGGTACCATGCGGTCTGCGTCCACCGTGTCGTCAGCATCTCCTTGACCTCAAGATGGTTGAACTTTTTCATCTGGGGGATATTCAGCACCGGCATCAGTTCATCTGCGGGAAGGGTCTTAGCCAGGAACATGTCGCGGGCATAGAACATCGCCTTGTTCATGACAAAATACCGGCGGGGGATGATGGTCTCCTGCTCCATCATCTCGTCCATGTCATGCTTGCTCTCCTTCATGATATGGTAGAGCTGGGTCTTGCGGATCTTGGGCATGCGGTGATAGACGCTGGCATTGTTGATCGCATTCCACGGGATCTCGTTGACATCGTCATTGAAATGGGTGAAGAGGATGAAGAGCATCTGGATGAGTTTCTGGACCGGGAGTTTGTTCTCCTTCTTTGCCTCGTCCTTGAGCGCATCGATATAGATCTGGCGCATGCCCCGGTACACGGAATCCTGATCATACGAACAGACCTTGTACGCAGAGAGTTTCGTTGCAGCGCCTTTCATGAGCAGGTGCGTGCAGTGTTTTGCGATGACGAAGTCCTTGAGCAGGCCGATATACTGTGCGGGAAAGATGATGACGTTCGTGTCAATATCGTACGTATATTGATCGACCAGGGTGCCGGCCGGATCTGCTTCCGGCTGCCGCAAGAGCGAGATCTCCGTGTCGAGAAGTTCTTCCGTCTGGGTGATGAACCTCCGGATTGGTTTGGATAAGGGCATCTCGGTCTTCATGTCGCGGTCCCGGTTATGTCCCTGGCACACTCGCGTCCAGGGTTTTATTCCAGTGAGCTTATGTTTCACTGCTTTTTATATCATGCACATGAAAAAATACCGGATCTCAATCCGGATAACCAAAAAAAATTATTTCCTTTTATGGGAATGGGTGAGCGATTCAAAGAGTCCCGAGAATGCATGGGGCTGTTTTGGCCTGAATACGCCCTGGTTTACGTACCGGACATCTTCAATCGAAAAGAATGCCCCGGGATTGGTATCTTCGATATGCTCCGTGATCCGCGGTACATCCGTGCGGTTGACCAGCGAGAGGATCATCCGCACGCTGCCCCGGGTTCCCTGGGCATCCAGTCTCGTAGCACCATAGTGTTCCGCTTCAAGGAATGCCACGATCTTATCGGTGGATTCTTCTGTTGTGACAATCCGCAGGATCACGGTACCGATCGAAAGTTTCTCCTCGATGACAAGCCCGATATAGGTCCCGGAGGCAAACCCGAACGCGTAGGCCATGAAATTCGCCACGTTCGAGAGATCCTTTAAGACAACTTCCATGGCGAGCAGCCAGATGATGATCTCGAAGAATGCGATGATAGGAGCGAGGTACTTGATCCCCCGCGATATGTACACGACCCGGATGGTCTCCATGCTCACATCGGCTATGCGGGCAAGGAAGATGAGCAGGGGAAGGATGACCCATGCATATAGTTCAGGACTGATGACGAAGAACGACATATGTTCACCGTAGTTGTGACTGGATTCCGATGGACTCTTTAAAAAGGGTTGTTGAGTATTTCTATATCAATATTCCTCGTAATCCGGGAAAAAAAGAACAATCTGGGGAAATATCCGCTCTAGCGCGGATGATCTGGCCCGGATGATCACACGTACTTCGCGGGATCGGCATCGAACTTCTTCTTGCAGCCCGGGGCACAGAAATAATACTTCTTTCCCTTGTGTTCGCTCGTGAACTTTGCCGTCTTCTCATCAACGGTCATTTTGCAGATCGGGTCAATCGCCATGATACACCTCAGTCACCTGACTTTCTTTGCATCGGGTATATACTTTTTTAACAGGAGCGAGAGGGAGACAACGGTAACCGAACTCGCGGCCATCGCCAGTGCTGCCAGTTCCGGACGGAACATAATCCCGAATGCGGGATACAAAACCCCGGCCGCAACCGGGATGAGTGCCGCATTGTAGGCAAAGGCCCAGAAGATGTTGCCCTTGATCCGTCCCATCACTTTCTTCGAGAGCTGGATGGCGGCTACGGCATCGAGCAGGTCGTCCCGGACCAGCACGATCTCCCCGCTCTCGATGGCGACATCGGTGCCGCTCCCGATGGCAATGCCGACGTCCGCCTGCGCAAGGGCCGGGGCATCGTTGATCCCGTCGCCCACGAAAGCAACGACTTCTCCTCGTGCCTGCAGGGCCCGGACTTCGGTTTCCTTGTCCTGCGGCATCACCTCCGCTATGACCGTTTCGATCCCGGCCTGGCGGGCGATTACGTCGGCAGTCCGCCGGTTGTCTCCCGTGATCATGGCAACATGGATTCCCATCTGCTTGAGCCGGGAGATCGCATCTCCTGTTGTTGTCTTGAGGGAATCTGCAATTGCGATCACGCCGGAAATTTTCCCACCGGCAGCAACAAGGACCGCGGTCTTTCCCTCCAGTTCAAGTTCCGTGATGCGGGAATCGATCACGTCAGGGATCGTCACCGATCGCTCGCCGAGAAACGCCCGGTTGCCTACTAGCACCGTCTCGCCCAGCACCACTGCTGAGACTCCTTTTCCTCCGAAGGTATCAAAATTGCCGGCCTCTTCGATCTTCACGCCCCGGTCCTGCGCTGCCCGGACCACGGCAACAGCCAGCGGGTGCTGCGAGTTCTTCTCGACACCGGCGGCCAGTGCGAGCAGCGTATCTTCTGAGATACCGGAAGGTACGACATCGGTCACTTCGGGCGTTCCTTTTGTCAGCGTCCCGGTTTTATCAAAAACAACGGTGGTCACCTTCCCGGCCGATTCGAGTGCCGAACCGTTCCGGATCAGGATCCCGAGTTCTGCTCCCCGGCCTACGCCAACGGTGACTGCGGTCGGCGTGGCAAGCCCGAGGGCACAGGGGCAGGCAACCACGAGCACGGAGATGAGGGCGGTCAGGGCAAAGAGCGCTGTCTCGTGGAAGACGAAATACCAGAGCACGAACGAACTAAAAGCGATGATGAGAACCGCGGGGATGAAGTACGCCACGGCAATGTCAGCGATCCGCTGGACCGGCGGCTTCGAGCCCTGCGCATCCTCCACGAGCTGGATGATTTGTGCAAGTACCGTATCCCTCCCGACCTTCTCGGCCCGGATGGTGATGATGCTGTTCGTGTTCAGCGTGCCTCCGACAACGTGGCTGCCCGCTTTTTTCAGCGGGGGCACCGGTTCACCGGTGATCATCGCCTCGTTTACATAGCTCTCGCCCGCGACTACGATCCCGTCCACCGGTACGCTTGCGCCGGGCTTCACGATCACGAGATCGCCCACGATAACATCCTCAACCGGGATCTCCTGTTCGATCCCGTTGCGGGTGACCGTTGCGACCTTCACCCGGAGACCGGCCAGTTTTTTGATCGCGTCCGATGTCCGTCCCTTTGCCCGGGCCTCGAGGAACCGCCCGAGCATCAGGAATGCGGCAAGCATGATGGCCGTATCATAGAACATGTACTCGTGCGTGAGGACAATGCCGAACGTGCCCATCACGCTCGCGACAAACGATACGCCCGTGCCCATCGCGTACATCACGTCCATCGAGAGCGTCTTGTGCGAGAGCGAGATCCAGGCAGCCCGGAAGATCGGGGCCGCGACAAAGACGAAGACCGGTGTTGAGATGATGAGCATCGCGTAGGAGAGTGCCTGCATGGAGATCGGGAGCGGCAGGTACATTGCGATCATCAGGGGAATGCTGACCGCAAAGCCGATCATGAACCGGACGAACTTGTCATGCAGGTCGGCATCCCGTGCTTTCTTCTCCGCCTCCTCGCTCACCTCGCCGGCAATTCCGAGGTACTGGTAGCCCGCGTCCTCGATCGCTTTCTTCATGTCCGGAATATCCGAAAGCGAGGGATTGTAGGTCACGTATGCCTTCTCGGTGCCGAGGTTTACCGTCACCGCGACAACCCCGGGCAGGGCCCGGAGGGCGGCCCCGATGGTCTCGACGCAGGTGGCGCACATCATGCCCCCGACCGTGATCACGACTTCGCTGTTTGCCACATCATAGCCTGCGTCCTTCACCGCCTTCTCCAGCATCTGGAGCGAGACTTTTGCAGGATCGAATTCCACGTGGGCCTTCTCTGTCCCGAAGTTCACCTGTGCGCTCTTGACATCCCCGACCTTTGACAGGGCTTCCTCGACACCCGCGGCACACATGGCGCAGTGCATGCCCGCAATCTTCAGTTCGGCCTTTTTCTTCTCCGGTTCCGGCATAAATCAGATCTCCTTCAATGGCTGTATTTTTGGTATTGACACCTGTGTGAGTTCCTCAATACGTTCCTCATATACCAATTCGAACGCGCTGAAGATCCGCGCCATGGATGCCCGCTCCTCTGCACTCAGGGTACCGATCTGTCCAACGATACGGGCATAGGTTTGTGCGTGGATCTCCTCGTGGCTGCGATAGGCAACCCTACCGTTTTTCGTCAGTTCGAGTGAAACCTCTTTTTCATTGCGGATTCCCCTTACTTTACGCACCAGCCCGCGTTTTGTCAGCCTGGTGACTACCTGAGATGCTGCTGATGGTGTAACTCCGAGAATATCCGCGATGATCCTGACATTGTTCTCCGGGGTGTTCCCGATTGCCTGGATTGCATGGATCTCGGAAAACGTGAGTGATTCGTTAACCCCGAAATTATTGGGGATATTTTCCATGACATTCATTTTATGCCAGATCCGTATCCAGATCCGGTACAATTCCGGCATTTCAGGGGCAGCAGGTTTCATATTCATATCAGTTAATCAATTAGTTACTTAACGATTAAGTTATTAATCAATCTATCCAAATGGTGTAGTGGGTACCCGCGATCTTCAGTTCGGACTTTTTCTTCTCCGGTTCCGGCATGGGTTCTCCTTGTGTGGTTTCTCTGGCTTTGGGATAATAACCGTTGTGAATGTACCATCGGATCCACCGGAATTCCGGGTGACCCTGGGATACCGCCAATATCATTAATACCGCCGGCAGATGATCCTGATCGGGAGATCATTTTTGGGAATCTTTCGCTATGACAACAAGTATGCCGCACCGACCAAGGAGCAGCGGGCGCGGTACATGCAGGGTGAATGCGAGGAGCATACGTTCGGGAAGGATGGCGAGATCCTCCTCATCCTGTACGATGAAGCTGCCTACCTGAAGGATGACAAGGAAGGGGTCCGGATCCTGTTCACGGGCGTGCATGACAAGAAAAAAGTCCAGGACGAAGTGAGCCGGCTGATCGAAGAGCACGAGCAGCGGGAGAAGACACCGGACGAGTTCCGGAACGGCAACGGGCAGTGACGGGACCGGCAGGAGCCCCGTACTCCCCATGCAGGCGGATCCCGGGCTCCGGTGCAGGGAAGCCCGGGCCGGATTATCCACCGGTTCTGGTTATGCGCTGCATAGAACCGGATCAGAACCATACATAACTGATTATTCACCGCAAAATAGCCGGAGTGCAGACAGCGGGAACCGGATTACGTTTTTCAGCCGGTGCAGCAAACAAATCCTTTATGGGAATTGGCGAACGGGTTGCCCGCTTCTTTTCAGGGTTCAGGAAGAAGAAGGAGTATCCCCTGTACGAAACCTGTGCGGTCTGCGGCGAGCGGGTGTACCTCCCGTTCTTCTGCGAATACTGCCGCCGCTATTATTGCGACCGGCACCGGCTCCCGTTCGATCATGAGTGTAAAAATATCGGGAAATGGAAAGAGCAGCGGAAGTGAAAAGCACCCGGTATAACCGGTAAAAAATCCGGAGAGAATTGCTTTTTTATTCCTCGCACTTGAACTCGATGTCGTCATTCATGTGCTCATATCCCCAGTCACAGAGCTGGTCGAGGATCGGGATGAGGGATTGTGCGGTCTCCGTGAGCGAGTACTCCACTTTGGGAGGTACCTGCGGGTAGACTTTCCTGATCACAAGGCCGTCCGTCTCCAGTTCGCGGAGCTCTTTGGTCAGCATCCTCTGGGTGATCCGGGGCGTTACCCGGTCCACGATCTGGTTGAAGCGCAGCGTCCCGTCCCTGAGCTGGTAGATGACCAGCGGCTTCCATTTGCCCCCGATCACGTCCAGCGTTGCCTCGATCCCCCAGCTGTACTTGTATTTTTTCGGCGTGGCGCTCATAGTATCAAATCTGTTAGTATGTCACATATGTGTTTGTATGCACTATATCTGTCATACATATTTGATATATACTACAATTACACAGGCGATACTGACAGAATCGGTTGGAGGATGGAGCAATGAGTCAAAGAGTGTTAATTTTATCAGCCAGTCCCCGGAAGGGCGGAAATTCAGATCTGTTATGCGACCAGTTCATGAAAGGTGCAATCGAAGCCGGGAACCAGGCAGAGAAAATCCATGTACCGGATAAGAACATCAATTTCTGCACTGGTTGCCTGACCTGTCAGAGCAACGGGGGAGAATGTGTCCATGACGATGACATGGGAGAAATCCTGGAAAAAATGATTCGGGCAGATGTTCTTGTACTGGCGACCCCGGTCTATTTCTACAACATGGATGCCCAGATGAAAGTGCTGATTGACAGGACGTGTCCGCGATACACCGAGATCTCGAATAAGAAAGTGTACCTGATCGCCACCAGCACGGACACCGGGCCGGGAGCCATGGAGGGTACTATCAATGGGTTCAGGGCAGCTCTCTCCTGCTATCCCCATGCTGAGGTGGCAGGGATCATCTGCGGAAAAGGCGTGACGAATGCCGGCGATATCCGGGGAAAACCGGAGATGGCTCGTGCGTATGAAATGGGAAAAAGTGTGTGAATGCATGGCCGGATGACACCGGATGGCCGGGACCCGTGACCGATGAAGAATGTATGGTGACCCATTGGGGACGTGAGATCCCCCAGAGGATGAACGTGAAGAACGTAAACGGAAATGATGCAAAATGCCTGATCGCGTATTTTTCGCGCCCGGGCAACAACTATGTCAACGGGACGATCGTGGACCTGCCCGCTGGCAACACCGAAGTCATAGCAAAAATGATCCGGGAAATGACGGGAGGCGACCTGTTCCCTATTGAAGCGGTACACGCGTATCCCGCAGACTATACGGAAACCACCGAAGTTGCACAGGAAGAACTTCGCGCCAATGCCCGGCCGGATCTTACCCGTCATCTGGAAACCCCGGATTCCTATGCTGTGATCTTTCTCGGCTATCCCAACTGGTGGGGAACGATGCCGATGCCGGTCTTCACCTTCCTTGAGAAATATGACCCCGCCGGAAAAACGATCGTCCCGTTCTGCACGCACGAGGGGAGTGGTCTCGGGCGGAGTGTTTCAGATATCAGGAAGATTTGCCCGCAGTCTGCCGTCAAGGAAGGCCTTGCGGTTCGTGGCGGCGATGTAAAAAATGCACGGGATGAGGTTGCCGGGTGGCTGCAGGACAGCGGGATGAGATTTTAAAAGAACAAAATAATTGAATCGGAAATTACCACTGATTACCAGAATCGCCAGAAAACCGGGTGAATAAATGCTGTACAGGAAAATGCCAAAAAACGGGGATGAACTCTCCATTCTCGGGTTCGGGTGCATGCGCCTTGCCTCAAAAGCGGATGGATCGATCGATGAAGAACGGGCCAGAAAGCAGCTGCGTTCGGCAATCGATCATGGTGTAAATTATGTTGATACCGCATGGCCCTACCATATGGGGCAGAGCGAGCCGTTCGTGGGTCGTGCCCTTGCGGACGGGTACCGTGAAAAAGTAAAACTCGCGACAAAACTTCCCTCATGGCTCATCGAAAAGCGGGAGGATATGGATAAATTCCTGGATGCCCAGCTGGAGAAACTCCAGACCGACCACATCGACTATTACCTTGTCCACGCGCTTGTTGGCGACCTGTGGGATACGGTCGAGAAGTTAGGCGTGGCGGACTTCCTCGACAAAGCCAAGGCCGACGGCCGCATCCGGAACGCAGGCTTCTCCTTCCACGGTGCAGGGGAGGATTTTAACCGGATCGTGGATGCTTATGACTGGGACTTCTGCCAGATCCAGTACAACTTCCTTGACGAGAAGAACCAGGCCGGTACCGCGGGCCTGGAATACGCAGCGTCCAAAGGTCTGGGTGTCATCATCATGGAGCCCCTCCGGGGAGGGAACCTGACGAGGTCAGTACCTCCTGCGGTGAAAACAATCTGGGACAATGCCCCGGTACAGCGGACTCCTGCGGAATGGGCCTTCCGCTGGATACGGGACCATCCGGAAGTCACGGTCGTCCTCTCCGGGATGAATGACGAGACACATATCCGGGAGAATCTCACGGTGGCAGACCAGGCCCGCCCCCATTCGCTGACGGAAGCGGAACTGTTGCTGGTAAATACGGTGGAGAAGAAGTACCGTGAACTGATGAAAGTGGGCTGTACCGGCTGCCGGTACTGCATGCCCTGTCCGTCAGGTGTCAACATCCCGTTGTGTTTCGAGGAGTACAACAACCTGTACATGGTGGATAATTCCGATGAGGAAAAATTCATGTACGCTGCACGGGCGGGCGGCGCCGTTGGCATCGGAACGCCCGAGTTTGCATCCCTGTGCGTCCAGTGCAGACTGTGCGCAGAAAAATGCCCCCAGCACATCGACATACCAACGGTCCTCGAATCCGTTGTGGCAGAACTCGAAGGGCCCGGTTTCGACGAGAGAGTTGCCATGGCACGGCAGATTTTCAAACAGACGTGAGAACGCTGCAGCGTCACTATTTTTTTGTCACTCATCCCGGTATGCCGGGTAAAAAGAGCGGCCCTTATTTCCGGGCTTTTCCCTTCGTCATCTCCGGTTCCTGCTCCATGAGCAGGTTGATGATAGTCTCCGATATATCCCCGGCATATTCGCCCGATCTGCGGATACTTTCGGCAATGTAGCCCACGTGGATGGCGATCATCGTGTCCTGTTTCAGGACCATGTTGTTGATGTCGCCGCAGATCTTCTCCAGTGCTGCGATGGACTCGATATTCCGGTGGGCGTCCTTCATATCGGAATTGAAGAAGGACACGATTGACTTGTTGAAGATCTCCATCGACATCGTGCTCGCTTTCCGGATGGCGCTCGTTATTTTCCTGTCCAGATCGAACCCGGCAATCGGCTGGACATTCTCCGCGATCCGCACGGCATGGTCCCCGACCCGCTCGATGATCCGGCTGAGCATGAAATAATGCATCGCCATGGTGGGGGAGACACCCATCCTGCGGGAGAGGCTGGCGTTCTGCATCAGCATGTTGGTCTGCCGGGCAACCAGCCAGTTGAGCCGGTCCGGGTCCGTGTCGCGGGCAACAACATCCTCCGCGAGCGTCTTGTTCTGCGTCTCAAGAGCCGCGATCGCGTCCTCGTGCATGTTCTTGACGATCACGAACATCCGCCGGATAGTGTTGTCGAACGGCATCTCCGCCGGGTTGAGCAGGTCTTTTATCGCGATGACGGTCTCCGTCTCCTCGACAACTTCCTGGCCGATGGTCATCTGGGTATAATCCCGGACAACTGCCCGGACAAAGGGCGGGAACCGCTGTTTCGTGGTGATCCGGATCATGGTATAGCCGGTAATATACGTCCCGATAAGAATGCGGAAGAGGAATGCCGGATCGGAGATCGTGGTGCTGTCGATCTCCCTGACCTTGTGGACCGGCTCATCGGTCACTTTCGTGGTCACGAGCAGCGTCCCGTCCGTCTGGACGATGAGCCCGACGGGATCGTTCTTCTTGATCTTCTGTCCGTCCGCCCAGTCCTTAGGGAGCGTCACGACAAATGACGACCCCCCGGTCACCTGCACTCTCCGGATCTCCATGGTCTCACTCTATTTCCCGAGAAGTATGATAAATCTATGTCTCTCTATATCTCACTATCTTGTATATATACTAATATAGTCTATGTCGACAATCAGTATATAGTCAGGCGATGGATGGATGATAGAACACCATGAATCAGAAACGGAGTTCATACCTGACAATCACCTTCAGTCTCATCGCGATCTTCCTGTTCGCGATCACTGCGGGATGTACCGGCGCTGAATCGACAAAGGCTGTTGCCACCCAGGCACCTGCCGTATCAACCCCTGTGGCGGATGCGGTTACCCCGGTGGCAGTCTCTTCCCCGGCTGCGGCAACAACCGCTGCACCGGCAGCAACCACAGCCGTGGCATCAACCGGCCAGAAACAGACGATCAAGATCAGCGGGTCTACCACCGTCCTCCCCATCGTGCAGAAAGCTGCCGACCAGTACATGGCCACCCACCCGGATGCGGACATCCAGATATCCGGGGGCGGATCGGGTGTAGGTATCCAGGCAATCGGTGCAAAGACCGTGGACATCGGCATGACGTCGCGTGAAGTGACCAGCGCCGAGAAAGCAAAGTACCCGAACTTTGTGATCACCACGGTTGCCCAGGATGGCATTGCGATTGTCGTCAACCCGGCCAACACGATCCCGTACATCACGCTCGACCAGGCAAAGAAAATCTATCTCGGCAAGATCACCAAGTGGTCCGAAATTACCGGGGCGGATGTTCCGGGCACCAACAACCAGATCGTGATCATCGGCCGCGACAGCGCTTCGGGCACCCGCACCTACTTCGATGAGACGGTTCTCCTGAAAGCAACACCCACAAGCAAGATGCTGGAGAAGAACTCCAATGGCGCCGTGCTCCAGACCGTTGCACAGACCCCCGGGTCCATCGGGTACATCTCCATCGGGTTCGTCAGCAGTGACGTCAAGGCACTCCCGATCTGGTACAATGCCAACAAGATTATTCCGGCATCCCTTGAGAACGTCAAAACCAAAACCTACCCGGTCTCCCGTGACCTCTACGTGATCACCAACGGCCAGCCTTCCGGCCTTACCGGCGACTTCATCAATTACATCCTCAGTGCGGACGGCCAGAAGATCGTGTCCGATGAGGGCTACGTGACCCTGAGTTGAAGGAGAGGAGATCACAACCCATTTTTGACAACGGAGGCGAACCACCATGATCACCGGTAGTTACAAAGAACCCGGACATACCGTCTCCTCCCGCACGGCCCGCGCCTCGCTGCTGAAAGAGCAGGCGATAAAAACCGTATTCTTCTGCACAGCATCTCTTGCAGTCATTGTCGTCACGTTCATTCTCCTCTTCTTGTTACGGGACGGATACCCGGCCTTTGCACAGGTTGGCATCATCGACTTCCTGTCCGGCATGACCTGGGCCCCGACCGCGGCAGAACCCCTCTACGGGATCTACCCTCTCATTGTCGGGACACTCCTGGTCACGCTCGGTGCCATGGTATTTTCCGTCCCGCTTTCCATCGGCTGTGCAATCTACATATCGGAACTTGCGTCCCCCCGGGTGAAACAGGTTCTCAAGCCGGCCATAGAACTCCTCGCGGGCATACCGTCTGTTGTGTACGGGTTCTTCGGCCTCATCATTCTCACGAATTTTATCCGGGTCACGTTCGATCTCCCGACCGGGGAGACCTGGCTCGCGGCATCGGTCCTGCTCGGCATCATGGCGCTGCCAACCATCATCAGCGTATCAGAAGACGCGATCAGCGCCGTGCCCCGCGAGTACAGGGAGGGATCGCTCGCCATCGGGGCAACCCGCTGGCAGACGATCAGCCGGGTCATTGTGCCCGCCGCCCTCTCGGGCATTGCCGCCGCGATCATCCTTGGCATCGGGCGGGCGGTGGGCGAGACCATGGCGGTCATGATGGTTGCCGGAAATGCAGCGATCATCCCGGATCCTATCTGGAACATCCTATCCCCGGTACGGACACTCACCGGCACGCTCGGCATCGAGATGGGGGAGGTTGCGGTGGGGAGCGAGCACTACAGCGCACTCTTCGGAGTCGCGGTCGTCCTGCTCCTCATCACGCTCATCATCAACCTCTCGGCCGTTGCGATCCTGCGCCATCTCCATGAAGGGCAGACTGCCCGGTCCGGCAGACAGTCCCTCATCCCGGAGTACCTGAAAGCATCGTTTGCCCGGTTCCTGAAGATCGCGCTCGTGCTCCTGCTGCTGGTCTTCCTCGTTGCCGCGCTCCCGTGGTACCTGGTCATCCTGGTCCTGCTTGCCGCAGGTGCCTGGTATTATGGGAAGGACCGGCTCTCGCAGAAGCAGATCGAGAAGATCTCCTTTGGCCTGATCATCGCGTCGGCCGTCATCGTCCTTGCCATCCTTGTCATCATCCTGCAGGACATCGTGGTCAACGGCCTTCCTGCACTCTCGTGGGAGTTCCTGACCCAGCCGCCCCGGGATCTCGGCCGGGCAGGGGGCATTTACCCGGCGATCATCGGCACGCTCTGCCTGGTTGCCGGGGCGATCGCCATCGCCCTCCCGCTGGGGATCGGGGCCGCGATCTATCTCGTGGAATACACCCGCGAGGGGAGGATCACCCGGCTGATCCGGACTGGTGTCGACCTCCTGAACGGGACGCCATCGATCGTCTTTGGCCTCTTCGGGTTCGCCTTCATCGTTCTCTATCTCCACGTGGGGGTCTCGATGTTGGCCGGCCAGGTCACGCTCGCCCTGATGGTACTCCCGACCATTATCCGGACCACCGAGGAATCCTTAAAAAGTATCCCGCAGGCCCTCCGCGAGGGAAGCCTTGCGCTCGGGGCAACCAAATGGCAGACGATCAGCCGGGTCGTCCTCCCGCCGGCCGTGCCCGGCATTGTTACCGGGTCCATCCTCTCGATCGGGAGGGCAGCGGGCGAGACTGCACCGATCATGTTCACGGCTGTTGTCTTCTCGCAGCGCTTTTTGCCGGACTCGGTCTTCGCGCCGGTGATGGCCCTGCCGTACCATCTCTTCATCCTTGCCACCAATGTGCCCGGCGCATCCACCAACCAGTACGGCACGGCGCTGGTCCTGCTGATCCTTGTCATCGGGTTTTACTCGGTCGCGATCCTGGTGAGAACCCATTTCCAGAACAAGTCACGGGGGTAACCGTATGTCTGAAAACTGTACCATTTCCACAACCAACCTCAACCTCTGGTATAGCGGGAAGCACGCGCTCCAGAGTGTCTCCATGACGATCCCGAAGAACCGGGTCACGGCCCTGATCGGCCCGTCCGGCTGCGGGAAGTCGACGCTGCTGCGGTGCTTCAACCGGCTCAACGATCTCATCGACCACGTGAAGATCACCGGCGAGATAGCACTGGATGGCGAGAACATCCACGCACCGGATACCGATGTGGTCACGCTCCGGAAACGGGTCGGCATGGTCTTCCAGAAGCCCAACCCGTTCCCGAAATCGATCTACGAGAATATCGCGTACGGCCCGCGGGTCCATGGCGTGAAGGACAAGGCAGAGCTCGATAAAATTGTCGAAGAGAGCCTGCGCCACGCCGCGATCTGGGACGAAGTATGTGACCGGCTCAATGATTCGGCGCTCGGCCTCTCGGGCGGCCAGCAGCAGCGGCTCTGCATTGCCCGGACGCTCGCAGTCGAGCCCGAAGTGATCCTGATGGACGAGCCCTGCTCGGCCCTCGACCCGATTGCAACCGCTAAGATCGAGAACCTCATCGAGCTGCTCAAGACCGAGTATACGGTCATCATCGTCACGCACAACATGCAGCAGGCAGCCCGGGTCAGCGATTATACCGGGTTCATGTATCTCGGAAAACTGATCGAATGCGGGAAGACAAAGGAGATCTTCGAGCACCCGAAGGAAGAACTCACGGAAAATTATATCACCGGGCGGTTCGGGTAGGTGGAACATGGCAGAAAAATTTCACACGGAACTCAAAAGCCTGAAGAAGGATACGGTTGCGATGGCGGCACTCGGGCGGTCAATGCTCAGGATCGCGGTCGATGCCCTGATCCGGCAGGATAAGGAGATGGCCGCCTCGGTCATTGCGCAGAAGGACGAGATCCACCGGATGGAAGTGCAGATCGAAGAGCACTGCTACCAGCTCATTGCCCTCAACCAGCCGATGGCAAAGGACATGCGGGTCATTGCCTGCACGCTCAAGGTCATCACCGCATCGCTCCGGATCGGGCGGTACGGCAAGGTGATCGCAAATATCGTCCGGGAGATCTCCGACAAGCCCCACATCGCGAACCTGATGAGCATCCCCCACATGGCCGATCTCGTCATCGACATGGTCGACGATGCGGTGAAAGCCTATGACGAGGAGGATATCGCGCTCATCGGGGATTTCTCGGCACGGGACGATACGATCGATGCGCTCCGGCACTCGATCTTCCGCGAGGGCATCACGTACATGATGGAGGATCCCAAGAACATCTCGCGCTGCACGCACTACATCATGGCCGCCCGGTACCTCGAGCGCTGTGCGGACCATGCCTGCAAGATCGCCGAGAACGTCCACTACATGCAGACCGGCGAACGGATCGAGATCCACTGACCGGCCCCGGCTCAATTGACACCATCAGAAATCCTGCGAAGAGGATACCATGCTACACTCTGCACTTCAACGAGCAGCACATCACGTAACCAGTTTTCAGGACAGCACCCGGATCACGCATGAGGCCGGGGGCGTTACCCCGCAGGACGCGGTGAGCAGCAGCCGGCAGCCGGCCGTATCAGCGGATGCCCCGCACCCCATCTCCGTCCTCCTGGTGGATGACGAAGACGTTCTTCTCGATGTCGGGAAAGTCTTTCTTGAGCGATCGCCGGGCATCCAGGTCACGGTCGCCCCGTCCGCTGTTGAGGCACTCGCACTCATGAGACATACCCCGTACGATGCCATCGTCTCCGATTACCAGATGCCGGAGATGGACGGCCTTGCCTTTCTCCGGGAAGTCCGCAGGACGGATGCGTCCATCCCGTTCATCATCTTTACCGGCAAGGGGCGGGAAGAGGTCGTGATCGAAGCCCTCAACGGGGGAGCGGATTCCTACATCCAGAAAGGCGGGGAGCCCAAAGCCCAGTACGCTGAACTCCTGCATAAAATACACCGGGCAGTCCGGCAGCGGAGGGCCGATGCGGAACTGAAGAAGAAGCACGAGATCCTCCAGGCAATCCTCCGGGCATCGCCCAATGGCATTGCATTTGTCCGGAACCGGACGTTCCAGTGGGTGAACGGATCGCTTGCAAAGGTTCTCGGTTTCACGCCGGCAGAGCTCCGCGGTATGCACCTCCGGGACCTCTATGAGAACAAGGAGACCTACGAGCGCATTGGTGCAAAAATCCATGAAGACCTCCTGAACCATGGCACTTCGAGAATTACCACCCGGTTCCGGCACAAGAACGGGATCGCGCTCGAATACACCATTCACATCGCTCCCCTTGACCGGGGAAATCTCCATTTCGGCCACATGATCATGATGACCGATCCCTCGCGGAGAATGGACGTGACCCGCGGGTTACCGGACCCGGCGCCGTTTCCGCATATGGAACTGACGCCGGTGATCGAACTGAACCGGGAGTGCCAGATCACGTACTTCAACGACGCCGCGATCGATGCTATGGTCCGCTACGGGAGCCGGGGCACGCTGGAAGAGTTCTTTCCCTCCGATATCCGGGATATCCTGCGGGGGATGGAGAAGAACCATACCGAATCGGTATCCCGGGATGTCCTGATCGGCCCGGTGATCTTCCGGGTCCACATCACCCTCAGCCCCCGGTTCGGCGTTGCCCGGCTCTCGGCAGTCCGGCAGCCGGCCGGTGAACAACCCACCGGTATTATGAACACAGGACCCATGGGTAACGGGAGATAACCGGGAGCATACTTTTGCCACGCGTACTTACGATCCCTGACAATCTTTTTACCCGGCTGCACACGACGCTTGCTCTTGTCTTTCTCTTCATGGCCGCACTGATGACCATGTTCGAGCTGGCCAAGCAGGTCATCTTCCCGGCGGTGACGATCTGGGAATCCCATCTTATCACGATCGGTTTTACCAGCATCATCGCCATTATCATCATGTCAGTTCCCCTGTCGGCCATGCACCGGGAGCAGCAGAGATCGCAGGAAGCCCTCATGCGCCAGAAGGAAGCCGAAGAGCGGCTGCGGAACTCGGAGATGCAGTACCGCACGTTCGTGGAATCGGTCGACGACTCGATCTATACGGTTGACCGGGATCTCCGGTATCTCCTGATCAATACCCGGCATCTCCTCCGCAGGGGACTGCTGCCGGAGACTTATGCCGGAAAGACGTACGGTGATTTCCATACCCCGGATGAAACTGCGGCATTCCGGGCGGAAGTGAGCCGGGTGCTTGCCACAAAGAGCGGCGTGCAGGACGAGTACGAACGGGACAAGAAGTACTTCCTCCGGAAACTCCACCCGGTATTCGATCCCGCGAGCAACACGATCACTGCCGTAACGGTCATATCAACGGAGATCACCCGGCAGAAGATCGCTGAACGGAATCTCGAAGTCATCAACCGGAAACTGAACCTGATGAACGAGATCACCCGGCACGACATCCTCAACCAGCTCACGGTCCTGAACTCCTACCTGTCCCTTGCTGAGGAGCAGTCAGAGAATGCGAGCGTGAAGAAATACCTGCTGCGCAGCGAACACGTTTCCGATACCATCTACTCGCAGATCCTGTTCACCCGCGATTACCAGAACATAGGTGTCAGTTCGCCCCAGTGGCAGAACCTGTGTGCCACGATCCAGCGTGCACGCCACCCCCTGAAGATCCCGTCTGTTGCATTCGAGGGTGCCTTCTCTTCCATGGAGATCCTTGCCGATCCGCTTCTTGAGAAGGTCTTCTTCAATCTCATGGACAACAGCCTGCGCTATGCAGGACCCCATGCAGTAATCCGGTTTACCTGCATTGAAGAGGAACGGGTGCTCCGTATTATCTGTGAAGACAACGGACCCGGCATCCCCGCGGACCAGAAAGAGAAGATCTTCACCCGGGGCTTTGGCAGGAATACCGGTCTTGGCCTCTTCCTGATACGGGAGATCCTCGCAATAACCTGCATCACCATGTACGAGACCGGTGAGCCGGGAAGCGGCAGCAGGTTCGAGATGATTGTCCCTGCCGGGTATTACCGGAAACGATCCGGGGGACAAGACTGACCGTGCGGGCGTATCCTCTCGTATCCCCCGGGGGATCTGCATGGCCGGGCCCTCCTCCGGTGTGGAAGGCTTTTGTAGTTGCATTATAAAAGAATGATAATCCATATCAGTATTCAGTGATTACCATGACCGAAAAGAAAGGACACTTTGACAAGGGCGTCTGGGTGGAAGAACCCGTGGCCCCAGCAGCAAAACCAGAGGAGCCGATTGATATCCGCCTTGCCGCCGCAACCAAATCGGTCATCTCCGCCATGGATGACCTTGCAAAGGCCACGCACGATCTCGTGGCAACGGAAGAGGGCAAGAAGCATATCGAGAAGACCGTGAAAGAGACAACGGTCCAGGTCCAGAAATCCTTTGACGATATTCTTGCCCGGGCAAAGGCTGAAGTGGACAAGGCGAAGGCCGATATTGAAAAGGCAAAGGCCGAAGCAGGCAAGAAGATCGAGCCAAAAAAGTAAGACTCGTTCGGCATCCCGCAGGGGATCTAATCTCTTTTTTCCCGTGACTTTTTGTATTCGGCCAGCAGCCCGCTTGCGTACACGTCCGTCTTCTTTGTCGGCACGTAATTGAACTGCTGCACCCGTTTCAGGAGCTCTTCGGCCAGCCGGGTGTCGTTCGTGATCCCGAGTTTCTTCACTTCGTCAACGATCCAGTCGAGGTGATCGATGCCGGTCTCCTTCCCATCGATCAGGACCCTCTTGGTCGTGATCCGGTCCGGGGGAATGCCGCCGCAGATCGTGCAGTAATTCCCGTCGCTCTCGTTGCCGCCCATCCACTCACTCCTTGATCATGACAAGCGACATCTTGAACTTCGTGATGGCCGAGAGGGCGTGCGGGGCACCCGCCGGGAAGATGATCGTTTCGCCGGTCTTCATCGGGAATGTTTTTCCCGCTACCCAGACCTCGCACTCGCCGTCAAGGATCGTGACCACGGCATCGAACGGGGCCGTATGCTCACTGAGTCCCTCGTTCTCGTCAAAGGAGAAGATCGTGATGCTGCCGCTCTTCCGGTTGATCACCATCCGGCTTGCGACCGTGCCGTCCGCATAGTCAACGAGATCTTTCAGGGCCAGGACTTTTCCTTTCAGTTCCTCGCGCTTCTTATCCTGCTTGTTCCCGTGTTCAATGCTGAATTCCGCCATATCGTTTACTCCCGGATCATGGTCAGCGTCATCTTAAACTGCTGCTTTGCCTGCACGCCGTGCGGGATGTTCGCGGGGAGGATGATCATCTCCCCGGCTTTGACTGTGAACGGTGTGCCGGCGATCGTGATATCCGCTACGCCATCCGTGACGGTGAGGATGGCATCGAACGGGGCGGAATGTTCCGAAAGCCCCTCGCCGGCATCGAACGCAAAGAGCGTGATGGTGCCGGTCTTCTTGAAGACGATCATCCGGCTTGCGACCGTCCCTTCCTGGTACTGGACGAGGTCGTTCGTTGCCAGGACTTTTCCTGCCAGTTCCTTGCGCTTCGTTTCAGCGCCTGCCTGTTCCTCACGGGGTTCTGCCATAGCGGTTCCTTGTCTGTGGATATGTGCTCCGGGGATTATAGCGGTATGCTTTGGGATCATGCAGGGACCATGCGGGCAAGGTCTTCCTCGACCGTGCTGTTCTTCCTGATCCCGAAGTTCTTTACGAGCACGTCCAGGACACCGGGCGAGACGAATGCCGGGAGTTTTGGCCCGAGCGCAATGTCTTTTACGCCAAGGTTCAGCAGGGCCAGGAGGACGAGCGCTGCCTTCTGTTCGTACCACGCGATGTTGTAGGAGACCGGCAGCTCGTTGATCCCGACATTGAATGCTTTTGCAAGCGCCTGGGCGATCACGACCAGCGAGTAGCAGTCATTGCACTGGCCGGCATCGATGACCCGGGGTATGCCGCCGATGGTGCCGAGGTCGAGGCCATTGTACCGGTACTTTGCGCAG
Source organism: Methanoregula sp. (assembly GCF_028679125.1). Classification (GTDB taxonomy): domain Archaea; phylum Halobacteriota; class Methanomicrobia; order Methanomicrobiales; family Methanospirillaceae; genus Methanoregula. The sequence goes on from NZ_JAJRCG010000012.1 coordinate 31,391, forward strand.
CCCGCGGTCAGGATGACGGTGTTCTTCGGGAGCGCCTGCGCAAAGTCCGTGTAATACTGGCGCTCGCTCTGCCGCCCGTCGCAGCCTGCCATGACCACGAAGCGTTTGATGTCGCCTTTCTTCACGGCCTCGATGACGGTGCTGGCGATCGCGAGGACTGCCCCGTGGGCGCAGCCGGTGATGAGGTCACGGCCCGGGGCCTTGAGATCCGTTGGGGGCTGGCTGGTTTTTGCATGGGCGATGACGGCCGAGAAATCTTTCTTCCCGTCCTTTCCGGCAGCAATGTGTTTCACGCCCGGGTATCCGGCGGGCCCGGTGGTATAGATCCGGTCCTTGTAACTGTCCTTTGGCGGGACGATGCAGTTGGTGGTGACGAGCACCGGGCCGTTGAATGTTTCGAACTCTTCTTTCTGGTGCCACCACGAGCTCCCGTAGTTGCCGTAGAGGTGCGTGTAATTCTTCAGGACCGGGTAGGCATTGGCCGGCAGCATCTCGCCGTGCGTGTAGATGTCGACCCCGCTGCCCTTCGACTGCTCCAGCAGCTGCTGGAGATCTTTCAGGTCATGGCCGGTGACCAGGATGCCGGGACGCGTGCCGGGTACGGTCTTCACGCTCGTGATCTCCGGGTTGCCATAGGTCTTCGTGTTCGCGGTATCGAGCAGGGCAAGCGTGCTGACACCCACACCGCCGCATTCGAGCACGAGCGCGGTCATCTCTCCCGCGGGGAGATCGTGGAGCGTGGACGCGAGTCCTTTCTGCATGAAGTCTGTGATCTTCGCGTCGGTGTACCCGAGCACGGCCGCGTGGTGGTAATACGCAGCAACGCCCTTGAGGCCGAAGAGGAGGAGGGCCCGTAAGGACCGGATATCATCGTTGCCTGCTGCGTCTTTTGCGATCTGTTCAGCTTTTGCGAGAATCTCCGCATCATTGCGCGGCTTCCACGTGCAGGCGTCCGGTTCCCCGGCCGCCGGCGGCAGCGCATCGCGGATGGCGATAGCCTTCGTGATGAGCGATGTGAGCCGGGCGTCATCGAAGTTCGTGTTGGTCAGCGTGGCAAACAGGGCTTCGGCAATGAAGATGCCGGCGTCTTTGTTTTCTTTGCCGGTCTTTGCCGCGGCGATGTTGCGCTCGGAGATTCCCTTGCAGACATAGATCAGGACATCCATCAGGCCGGCGGTTGCGCCTTCCTTGCCGCACACGCCTTTGACGGTGCAGCTGGTTCCTCTTGCGGTTTCCTCGCACTGGTAACAGAACATGGTTCGACTCCTTCGTATGTTTTTACTACAAGGTTTCTTTTGTATACTATGGTTAAATAGGAAAGAGTTTCAGAAACTATACCATGGACGAAGCGTGCACGGTCAACATGACCGTGAAGTACCTGACAAAGAAGTGGACTTTGTTGATTATTCTTGAATTGTACAAGGGGCCTCAGCATACCCGGCGGTTTTCGGAGCTGAAGGATTCGCTTGGCGATATTACGCAGAAGATTTTGTCGGAGCGTCTCCGGGAACTGGAAGCGGAGGGGATTGTTACCCGGCGGGTGGATGCTTCAACGTTTCCTGTGAAGAGTGAGTACACGTTGACTTCAAGCGGTCTTGAGCTGGTGGATGTGATCCGGGGGATCAAGATGTGGGCGCTGAAGTGGAAGATTGATAATATTCCGTGCGGGGGGCAGGATTGCAGCGTGTGCGTGCTGTAGAGATTTTTTCCGAGACTTTTTTTCTTTGGAAAAACATGAGGAGGTTTGACGCTCTTGGGGGCTTACAGCCCCCGCCGCGTGGGCAGTCCCCTGTCGGATGGTTTGTGATGGGTTATAGCCATATATGTTCTGGCGATTGTGGGGGGTTGTAACCACATATCTTCATGATCGGGCGCCGGAAAATTTTCTGGCATGGACTCGGATAAAAAAATTCTCCGGGAATTTTTCGCCGACTCATACTCGCTCCGGCCGGTTCAACGGCCGGCGTTATCAGAGGACACAGTCGGTGAGTGAGAGTGGGCTGTTTTTGTTAGAGTGGTTGCCCGTTGTTTGTTTGAAGCTCAGTAACGTGTTGTTTTGGTTTCGATCTTTTGCCGGTGTTTGTGCGATGGCGTCGAAGTTTTTCGTCGGTTTGCTGGAATGCTTTTTCGCCGAAGTTTGTGATGTCGCCTTTTTTGTGCAGGTTGTTTTTGCCAGATACTTCGTGTTGGGTGGGGGAACGGGCGTGAGGATGAGCGGAGGGGTGGGTCAGATCTATTGTACCAGAAAACTTAGAGAATTATGCATATTTTAGTAGAGATATCTCTTTCATTGTCGATTAAAAATAAAATGACTCCATAGATTACTTGATGATCGCTGAAAGGATGAGCATATTTTTGGATATAAGCAATAACAAGAAATATAGTGAAAAAGTAGCCGATAACATTTCGAAATATTTAATCGAAGGTTTGATTTCTGTTGCGTTAGATCTTATATACATCCAAAGAAAATTTAACCTAGAAAGTAAATCGTTTGTTTTATCGGAATGTAGTATAAGAGGACTCTAATATGGTGGAAAATCAAACCCCTCTCGCGAGGAAAAGATAAATCATGAAAATCGAAATACAGAATTTAGGAGCAGCAAAAAGAGCGAATATTGATCTCAAACCTCTCACTGTATTTATCGGTGAAAATAATACTGGAAAAACATGGGTTGCATATACAATATGTGGACTTTTTGGGCAAGAAAGTTGGCTGACCTATCGTTCTCATTTTTCGAACGGTAAGTTAAAGGAAAAATATCCTCCGATTGAACAATTGCTTGATCAATTATTTGCTCAGGGTAACGCAAAAATTGACATAGTGGATTTTTTTAATGAGTATGCAAAAAAATATTATTCGAATTTATCAAAATTCTCTCCGATCTGGTTAAATCCTATGATGGGAACAAATAAGAAGATTTTTGAGGACGTAAAAATTTCCGTAAATATTAGTGATGATTTTGAAGAGATGAAAAAAAACGTATTGTCTCGAAAAATTGACCTTTCATATCCAAAAGGGACAGATAAAAAAGGACTAATTAATATTAAAAAAAATAGAGATGAAACAATACTGTACTTCTATTTCTCAGAAAATCGTTCATCTAGTGATTTACCTAAAGAAGTTATTAGGATGTTTGTTTATGGTTCAATTTTCCAAGTTATTCATAGATCATTGTACATAGACAATTTGTATCTCCCGGCCGAAAGAACAGGGATAATGGCGTTTTTAGATGCCTTCCATATTGATAAGAGAATAGTGGATAATTCCAAAGAAGAAAAACAAACTGCAGAAGATGAACGAATATTACCATTCCCAATATCAAAACTGATCTCATCGCTAGCAAGTTTGCAAAGTGAGAAAAAACTTAAAAAAATTACCCACCAGAGAACAAATAATTCAAATAAAAAGTTTTTAGATCTTGCAGATATTCTTGAAAAACAAGTCCTAGGTGGCAAATTTGAATATAAAGAAGGGGAAGGTCAACTATCCGATTCTCTCTATTATAGGCATGGACGAGCAGCGGATTTGGATCTTGAATTAGCTGTCACCTCGTCTACAGTAAAAGACTTAGCTCCACTTACCCTGTATTTGCGTTATTTAATTCAATCACGAGATTTGCTCTTAATCGATGAACCCGAGATGAATCTACATCCAGAAAACCAAGCAAAGCTTATGGAATTTTTGGTTATGTTGGTTCAGAATGGAGTTAGCGTGATTATGGTAACTCATAGTCCATACATGGTCAATCATTTAGAAAATCTAATGCGAGCTTATCCCAAAAAAACTGAAGAAAAAGTTATTGAAAAATTTTATCTAAAAAACAGTAATGCATTTATTTCAAAAGAAGACGTGTCAGTTTATCTATTTACTAACGATAATGAGAATGTTGAGAAAATAATTGACAAAAAAGGAAATATCAATTTAAAATCTTTTAGCTCAGTCGCAGAGGACATTGCAGAAATTTATTATGATGTTTAAAGGCGGGGACATTCGTGACTTTCAATTTATTAGTGACTTCGTGTTTTCATCAAGGAACAACCTTTAAAGATGCGGACAATAGTCCTAGAATTGCTATATCACCTGATCCATCTCGCGAACAAATAATTTTTTTTAGAATTGATGAGGATGGACATATCCAAACTCCGTTCAGAAATGAATTCAATATGAATCACGATGGAGAGCGGATCTGTGATTTGCTGGTTTATTACAAAGATTTGTTAACCGGCAAACATTTTTTAGTCCTAACTGAATTAAAAGGGACCGATTTTGATGGAGCAGCAGATCAAATCATCAATACTTATAAAAAAATGGCATTATACAATTGTCTTCGCAATAAGAAATATTGTGAGAATATTATTGTTAGAGCATGCGGTGTCTCAAAAAGACTGAATAAAAACGCAAATACTGATGCAAAAAAAGCTAAAGGAAAAATTCTTAAAAGTATTCATATTGATAAAAAAGATTGTGATTTCGTCGATCCACGTGATTTTCTTCGTTTTTTAAGAGGCGAGAAGGTTTCGACAATATAGATTTATTCTCGGATTTAATGAATCGAAATAATTTGAAAATGAGAATTATTCTCGGCTTCCTACCGCCTCTTGCAGTGGATCTGCCGCAACCAAAAAAAAGTTATAAAATTCCCAAACCCAGAACGTTCTCACGCTCACTAACCCAGAACTCCGGACTTATGATCGCCCGCTGATCAACCGTGCCGTCGCGTCCTGTGTGAGCAGGGTCATCTGGTGGATCGCGATTGCATTCAGTTTTACCAGCCGCTCGGGCTGGGGAATATCTTCGCCAATAAAATGTGCGTTCAGGTTCTCAAGATTCGAGAGGCAGACCATCTGCGAGATATCGGCGTAATCCCGGATATTTCCTTTCTTGTCCGGGTTGCTGTCGCGCCATTCTTTTGCGGTGAACCCGAAGAGGGCCATGTTGAGAAGATCGGCTTCTGATGCGTACACCCGGTTGATCTGAGCCGGATTGAGCTCTTTTGGGATCAGGTTCTCCTTGATCGCATCCGTGTGAATACGGTAGTTGATCTTTGCAAGGTTACGCCGGATATCCCAACCCAGTTGTTTGCGTTCCTCATCCTTGAGTCGCTGGAATTCCTTGATCAGGTAGAGTTTGAACTCCACCGAGATCCAGGAAGCGAATTCAAACGCGATATCCTTGTGAGCATAGGTACCGCCATACCGTCCGGGTTTTGCCTTGATACCATGGGCGTTTGTTTTCCCGATCCATTGTCGTGCAGTGAGGATGAAACTGTTGAGTCCTGCCTGTTTTCTAATCCCATCGAATTCGATGGGATTAAAATCCGGGTTATTGAGCTGCTCCCGACAGTGATCCTTTGTCGGCTCTCTTTCCCCCCATATTTATTGACAGGTATCATCCTGGACTCCAGAGCTGCTATCTTAAAATCGTTCAGCTGACAAAATCAAATGCAAATGAATTTATTATTAAAATAACCATTTTTAAAAGACACATCTCAATATCCACATTGGAATTTTTAAAAATGAACCCCGATGAAGATATAATATCGGATTGGATAACATTTGGTTTTTGCATAAATAATTACCTGAAAAATCCTGATACAATTCCGCAAGAATCCCGAGAAAAGGTAGGGTATATTGTTCAATCTCTCGACGGAATAATTGCAAAATCGGTACTATCCGAACATCAATTTCAAACTATTTCAGATCTTCAAAGTGATGAAAACCCACAATTGTTTCGAGCGGTCTGGGGCCCTTATGCCAAAGAAATAAAAGACAAACTTGCCAAGGGTTTTTCATCCATCGATCCGAATCCCGGATTTGAATCGTGGACTGTTGATATTCAAATCGCCCTGAAAAAATTTACAAATACCGAATCACAGCACAACATAATTTTTATCACCGATTGTTTAGTAAATGAAAAGGCATTGTTTATTGACGGGGAAGCACATGAAATTCTTTTTCCACGACATACTGCGTGGCGAATTATTTCACATCGGATTTATGAAGAAGATAGCAGGACAATTACGTTTATTTATGTAAAAAAGAGAACTATATTCAGTAGTGGCTAAAATGGCAGCGAAAATCAGAACATTTACTCAATCGAATGTGAACACCATTACGGAAGTTCAGGCTCGGTCAAACGGAGTAAATAAATTGGGCCACCGCATTGCCAGAGAAAGACCTGGCCGTTGCATTGCAGGAGCGAAGGATAAAATTGTGGTCGCTCATGCGTTAAGAGCGAGAGCTATTCATCAAGCAAAAAAACCAGAATATGTCCTTCCCAAGGAAGATTATAACGAACGGTTTTTTTGGAATACCGATGAAATTGCTCTTTCAAAAATAAAAATTCCACCTACACCGGCAGAATTGAGACATGCCCGTGAAGTTATTGCAAAAATCGGAACAAAATTTTTACATCAATAATTTATTCTGAATGTAGCGTGAAATCCATATCGTCTGCCATCAGCGAAATAAATTAATTTTCCCGCATATTTTTTTTCGAAACTATTTTCCGCGTACAAAACATTTTCAGAAAACTTTTCAAAAAATTTTCCCGGCCCGGCTCCAACAAAACTCGGGCACCGTAATCCCCGCCACCCCCCCGTAAACCCTCTCAGAAAACCACCCCCCGGACCCCCTGTTTCGCAATGAAGACCCTCCCCAATCCGGCCCCTATACGTGCCCCGAATCCCCAGTTTTCCGGAACGGAGCCCTATACGAGCCCGGTTTGGGATCGAACGACCCCCTGTTTGATGCAAAACTCCTGGAGTTTTTCACTGAACAGGGGGTCCGGCAGGATAGTCTACGACGTAACCGCATAGTTCACGTCGGAGATCATCCCTGCGGAATACCCGGGGGAAGATAGACTCATCTAATCACAATTCACCGTCGGAGAATGATGTCGGCTAACTGACCCGGACCCGCCCGGAAGTGCGTAATTCGCCAAAAACGGTAAACTGGGGAGATTTTATCGGGCTATACGGGCTCCGATTGGATTTTCACCGTCGGAGATTTCAAAGTGCGCAAATAGACGCTATTGGAGGGCCGATCGCGTTCTATACGGGCTCTGGTGCGGGAAAATGAAAAGAAGCCCTGTTTTGGCAGGGGGTCTCACGTCGGAGAGGGGTAGTTCTCCGTCGGAGAATTGAGTCTAAAGAAGATTCCGAAGAAATCTTCGAATGGGATGTTCTCCATCGTGAAATCAGGCCAAGAATCGGTTACTGAACAGAAAAAATCAGAGCCGGGATTTTGTCTTCCGGCGCTCCATGATCCCGGCAACAACCGTATCGAAATCCTTCTCCAGCGAGGATTTGCGCTCTTTTGTATAATCCCCGCTTCCATGGGAATAACTCTGGATGAAACGGATCGCGTCCGCAGGACCGAGATTTTTCACCAGCACATCGAATCCCTGAATGCGGATTTCATCGAGCGTCTTTGCTTCCATCAGTTGTCACCTCCATAAACCACTCTACAGGATTTTTTGTTTCAACAGTAATCTTATCCGCGTGCTTCTCAATAACTTTGATGAGGGCATCATCAGTCGTGAAAAATACCCATGCGCCCCTGCACTGTCCGCGGAGATCCCGTATGAAACTATTCCGGTTGTGCGACTCATAGACATATCAGAATATATTTAATCGTTCATTACCCTCTTTAAATAAATGCAGATGCGGGAGTGCTGACCGATCATTCAGTTTTTTTCAGTTACCTGGCGTTCATGGAGGATCACCCTCGTTATTCTCCTCCTCATCGTACTGGTGCAGGGAGTTCTGGCAGAAGAGACCTGCCCGGTTATCCGATCGTGGAACGGGTTATCCAATGTAACAGCCGCCGGTTTTGCCATCCATCCCTACGGCAATGTGTATGTGACTGACAGCGCAAACAACCGGGTCATGGTGTTCAGTGAAACCGGGAAGTATTTATTTTCCTGGGGAAGTGAGAGGCCCGGGGACGGGCAGTTCAAAGCCCCCCGGGGTATTGCAATAGACCGGTCCGGCACGGTGTATGTTGCAGACACCGGGAACCACACGATCCAGAAGATCAGTTCGCGGGGATTTTTCCTCTGGGGCCGTGAGGGGACCGAGAGCGGGCAGTTTGACTCTCCCGTCGGAATTGCTGTTGATTCGTCCGGCAACGTGTATGTTGCGGATACGGGCAATGACCGGATACAGGTATTCCATTCAACCGGCCAGTACCTGGTGACCTGGGGATCGTATGGATCCCTGAACGGGTATTTTATTGCACCGGAGGGGATCGCCATCGATTCATCCGGCACGATGTATGTTGCGGATACGGGCAACAACCGGATACAGAAGATCAGTCGTGACGGGACCGTCATCACAACCTGGGGCAGCGGGGGAACCGAAAGCGGGCAGTTCACCGCCCCTTCCGGTGTTGCTCTTGATTACTGGGGCAATGTGTACGTATCCGATGCCAGTTCCCGGATCCAGACGTTCAGCCCGGCCGGGGAATTTCTTTCATCGTGCAGGACCGGCGGGAGGAACATTGCGATTGCCACGGATTCGTCCGGCACGGTGTACGCACTCTGGCAATCCGGTACCCGGTGGACGATCGGGCAACTCGGCCCCCGGTCTCCGACATACGTAACGGCCTCCACCCCGAGAGTCCGGTCCACTATTTCGATTATTGCAGAACGGGAAAATCCCCGGGTTACACCGGCAACCCGTCTCACGACCGCAGTAACCACCTCCCCGGTGACAACGGCAACGCCCGCTCCCGCACCCGCTGCGGATGATAATGCAACGATGGCAGCGCCCGTTGTTGAAGAAACGCTCCAGAAGACCGGAACACACGAGACCCTCCTGGATCCGATCGCCAGGTTTTTCCGGAATCTGTTTGGCGGGAAATAATTTTTTATCGTGAGAATCATCCCGGTTTTTTTTCAAAACCGGTTTCCATCCATTTTTTCTTGAAGATACTGTAAAAAATTCGTATACGATGACCCGGCACCCCCCTCCCTCAAACATCCGTTTAACCGGAACGTGCATCTTTAGAAAAAAATAATAGTGTTGAAACAGAAGTAATGTTCAGTGCTATGGCAACAAAACGAATCCATAATCCTGTCACCGGAAAATATTATGAGTTACGGCAGCGTTCGACTGTAAATGGTGAGGCCGGACAGATCAAGGGATTATGGAAACCCAAAAAGAAAGTCGGGAGATAACATTTGGCGGATTCCGGTTCCCGGTGGTGCATCGACACCAATACTCTTGTTCCCTGGCTGATAACGGACTCCGGTGTTCTGGACCTTCTTATTAAAAAATATGGAATCCCTGCAGATTTCCGGGAGATCTATCTGAACCGTCATAAACAATCGATCGAATTTATCCAGAGAATTATTGACATGAAATCCGAAGGGTTTCAGGACGAGTTTTATTTTTCCTATCTTGCAATGAATGAAGTTTTTTCGGCAGTCCGTGATGAAATGCGGAGTATCCTGTTATTTAAAAATGGTACCCCTCTGTCCCGGTGGAGCGAGGAGAAAAATTCCCTTGACCTTCCCGGTGATTCAATGGAGACTGTATTTGAGGAGATCGAAAACAAGTTCGATATCTTATTCGGAAACAACACGATATTACCGTTATCCGATGAACCGGAAGAAAAAGGCGACAATTTTTCTGAAATAGTGGCTTCTTTGATCTTCACATTCAAACGTGTCAAGACGCAGGATGCAATATTACTGACAACCGCCATCTCCGTCCGGGCGAACTATTTTGTTACGTTCGACAAGAGATTAATCTCCGAAGTTTCGAAAGATCTTAATAAAAAATATCATCTGCACCTTATTCTTCCTGCCCATGGCAATACGTTGCTCAAAAAAGGAAAACATCCCATGAGATTCTGATTATCCTAAAAAAAAACTCAAAGATTTTCAAATTTTTCCCGGCAAAAAAAATTCGGGAAATAAAAAAATCCGGAAAAAATTTTCCAGAATATTTTCCCAAAATCTTCCGGACCTAACAAAACCCGGCACCGGAGTCCTCGCATCTCACGTCAGAGGGGGGTATCTATCCGTCATGAAACAAGACACCCGCTCCTTGTATCCGAACGGATTACGTGATCCATGACACGCCGGATACCCGGCACCGGTTGAGTGGCCCTGTCAGAACCGGGTCGCAGCCATTGTAACCGTGTTCGATCATGCTCCGGTAAAAACCAGATAATGACAAAACCGTATAAAAAAATCCGGATTTTTCCGGAACCGTGGTTGCCGACCGGCCCTGTCAGAGGGACTGGAAACTTCGTTTCAGCGCAAGCACCCGGCACGAGTGTTCGGCAAGAGACGTAAACTGGTATGCCTCGTCAAGGTTTTTTCCCGCGGCAAAGGTACCATGCCCTTTCACGATCACCAGTTTTTGTTTTGCAAGGACTGCTGCCACATTATCCGCAAGCTCCTGCGATCCCGGTGCACCCCCCACAACACGAATCTCGGGGCAGAACATCCGGCCTTCGCTGTCTTCCGGGATAACCCGGTCCATGACAAGCGAAGCGGCAATCGCGGCCTGGGGGTGCGCATGGACAATCGCCATGTGCGGGGAATTCCGGTACACCGCGAGATGGACCCGGTACTCGCTGGAGGCATTCTTTGGGACCGTACCCTCAAACGGGACAAAGACCAGCCCGCTGACCGCATCCAGATAATCACCGGTTTGTTTGATATGAAAACCTTTGTTCGCATCGCGGACACTCATGTTGCCGAAGTTCCCACCCACGAGATGCTCGGCAAAGAGCCGCTTTCCTATCCGTTCGAATTCACGAGTATACATGCATCGCACCTGTTCTTTCCACAGAACTCTTTTGCATATTCCACGATATGTGCATGGGTCTGGCGGCAGGCTTCATCAGTCTTTGGCAACACGTGCTCGAACAACGGCTTCAGCCGGTTGCGGGGCTCGGTCACGCCAATACACCGCACCACCCGGTCCGTATAGGCATCGATCACAAAACACGGGCGGGAGAACCCGTAACAGAGAATACTGTCTGCGGTCTCCTCGCCGATCCCGTGCACAGACAGCAGCCCTTCGCGAAGGGCAGGAGTTGACATTGCCGCCATCATATCGATACCGCCGCAGGTCACTTCCACAAATACTGCAAGATTTTTCAGTCGCTGGGCCTTCATCCGGTAAAACCCGGTGCACCGGATTGCCTCTTCAATACCCCGGATATCCGCGACCCGTATCGCGGCAAGGGTTGAGAGATCCCTCCGGCGGAGTTCGTCAAGAGCCTTCGTGACGTTCGCCCACCGGGTCTGCTGCGTAAGGATCGCACCGATCATCACCTCGTCGTAGTCCCCGGGCCACCACGGGATCTTCCCGTACCTGCTCTCCAGGGCCTGGACGAGCTGACGGATTTTAAATGAACTGGATGCCGACATCCCGCATCTTATTGTACCGGGCGATATTGAGCAGGAGCGGCGTTAACGATTCCACCATGCAGGAAGACGCGAGCGGACCGGCATCGAACGCCCTGAAGCGGGAGACCCTGTTCACGATCTCCATGACGGTCTTCTTCGCCTCTGCATCGTCACCGGTGACCGGCACCGAGTAGTTGAGCTCCTCATCAAGGGCCTTCCACTTGTTTGCGGCAATCGTGTTGAACGCTGAGCAAATCCGGGCTTCTTTTGGCAGTATCTTCTGGATCATGAGCGCCGCAGATCCTTCTTTCGGGGGTACAAAGATAAAGTGGTCCGTCTTTTCCATCGGGTTGACTGGGCTCACCACGATCTTGTTCTCGAACCCGTGCAGCGTAGACAGCGTACCGGCAACATGTTTGAAGGGGATGGCGAGGATAACCACATCTGCGGCATCGATTGCGCCCTGGTTGGTAACTCCCGTGAGCGAGCAGGGTCCTCCGCGTTTCTTCATCACGTCGCGACCCATGGTGCAGGTTGCCTCGGCCTTCTCCGGTTCCCGGGAACCGACCATCACATCGAACAGGGGCGAAAGGCGCAATGCCATACCTTCGCCGATATCGCCGGTGCCCCCGACAATACCGATCTTCACTTATCCCACCAGCGGCAATAATAGTTTTTCAAGCGTCGCCGCGTTCGTGACCCCTTCCAGGGACTGGATCACTTTTCCGTCCTTTTCGATGATCAGGGTCGGGACAACGCGAATCCCGTATTTTTCCGCAAGATCCATGTTCTGGTCCACATCGATCTTCCGGATCTCCACCGCATCACCCATCTTTTTTGCCAGTTCCTCTAAAATGGGGGTCTGCATTTTGCAGGGACCGCACCATGTGGCGAAAAAATCAAACAATACCGGTTTGCTCATTCGAACGTACCCGGAATTGTTGTGGATGAAAAAAAGATAAATCTATGGTATTGTTACTTGGAGAGGATCTCCATGATGATCTTGCCGTATGCCGGCCGGGTGATGATAACACCGACAAGCACACCGAGGATCGTGATGATGGCAAAACCCTTGAGGGTCGAGAGATCCATCAGGACCAGCGGGACCATGGCAATGACGACCGTTGCTGCTGCAGCAATGATGATGGTGAGTGCCCGGGCCAGCCGCTTGAGATAGAGGTTCGGTGACGGCACCTTTCCTTCATGCAGGATCTCGTCCGTGATGATGACGAGCTGGTCGATACCGGTTCCAACCACGGCAATCAGTCCGGCGATTGTCGGCAGATCCAGCTGGAACTTGATCGCCGCAATGAACCCGAGCAGGATGAGCACTTCAGATGCATTGATCAGCACCATCGGGAGCACGATGCCCGCTTCACGGTACCGGTAATAGATGACCAGTCCCACGGTGATCAGGGCGAGGATACCCGCGATGATGACAAACATCTTGTACCGCTCGCCGAGGGGAGCCGATGTGCTGCCGGAACCGGCAATATTCACATCAACCGGTAATGCCCCGGCACGGAGATGGACTTCAAGGTTGGTTGCCTGCTGGGATCCTTGTGTTCCGCTCCCGGTCGTTGCAACCAGCTCGCGGACCGGTTCGGTCTTCAGGGACGCGGCAAGTTTCGTGTTCAGGGGGGCGGAATAGACCGTCTTGTTGTCGAGGAGCATGAGCAGTTCGTGTTTTTCAGGATCCGATGTTGCGCCGTACTTGATCGCAGCATCCTGGAATGCCGTGGACCCTGCCTCGTTCAGGGTGAACTGGACACCCCAGATATTGCTTCCGGCAGGTGTCTGGGCCGGCATCTGGACACTGGAGATCTGTTCACCGAACAGCACGTGCTCGGTCTGGTTTCCTTCGGACTGGATACGGATCTCGAATTTGCCCTGCTTTCCGACAATCTGCTGGGCTTCATCCATATTGACACCGGCCAGCTCAATCCGGACATACCGGACCACATTGTTGAGACCGGCGAGCGTGTTGACCTTGGCGTCCTTGGTCCCCATTGAATTGATCTTGGTCTCAAGAACGGTCTTCACATCTCCGGCCGTGGTCTTGGAAACACCCTGCTGGTAGCTGGTGAGTTTCCCGCCGGCATTACTGAACTGTGTTTCCAGTTCCTGCTGGGTGAACGATTTCCGGATCTCAAGATGGTTGGCATCAACCTGTTCGACTTCAGCATTGAGATTTGTGGACAGGTTGGTGACGAAATCATTGACCGGGAGATCCGTGGTGTACCCGACAACTTCTCCACGGAGTTCCAGCTGGATCCATGCCCCCTGCTGGAGGTCGAGCCCGTACTGGAGGTTGGTTGCAAGATCGCCCTTCTCGTCGATATGCGGGTAGATTGCGACAAGAGAGAGGACGATGAGGATGATCAGGATGGCAACTCTCCAGTCCGTGAAGATCCCCTTAATCTCCTTTGAGTTCATTTCCCGCCTCCTTTCAGGACATACCACTTAAGGATGCCCACGTTTGTCAGCCACGTATTCATGATATCGGCAACGAGACCGATGAGCAGGACGGCTGAGATCTCGATGAGGATCTGGATGGACCCGATCCATGATACGATGAACAGGACCGAGATCGCGGCCAGGGTGGTTGACGTCATGATGATACCGGTGTGGAATGCCCCGGTAAGCTTGTCATTCAGCTTGCCCTGGCGTTTCAGCACGCGGTTGGTGAGCAGGATATCGCTGTCCACCGAATAACCGATGAGCATCAGGAGCGCCGCGGTTGTACCGAGCGTAAGGGTGATTCCCAGGACATTCATCACCGCTGCGGTCATCACCATGTCGGCAAATGCGGACAGGACGACGGCAACTGAGGGGACAAAGGTACGGAACGAAATAAAGACAACGATTGCCATGCCGATGAACGAAAAGATCAGGGCAATGAATGCCTGGTACTGCAACGTCTTGCCGAAAGTTTCGCTGATCTGGTTGATGCTGGCATCCGGGTATTTCTGGCTGACCAGTGCTGCCAGGGACCGGGACTTGGCATCATCCATGGTGCCGAATTTCAGGAATTTGGCATCGTTCATGTCGCTGATCTCTGCCAGGGGGTAATCGGCAAACACGGTCTGCAGCTGTTCATGCGTTTCGGTTGTCCTGATGGTTACCGCTGTACCTCCGGAAAAATCCAGGCCGGGCGTAACCGGCATCCCTGTTGTCATCATGTTGAGAGCGATGAAGACAACGGAGATTACCAGAAGTACAAGCGGGATTACTACCAACTGTTTGGGAGTGTATTTCTCGATATTGTAGTTGATCAATCCCATAGCGTATTCATCTGTTAATGTTCGATTAAATAGTTATCAGGAAATCACCCCATGATATACCGATAAATACCGTCATAACCGGATTCGCGCGGACACAGATTTTCCGGATTGCGCAGAAAATTTTTGTTTCTTTTTAAAATGCTCCAATCTGCTATTGGGGATTTAAAATCGCGCAAAATGACAAAATATATATACCGTGACCTTTGACACTACAACTATGAGATCTCCTTCCGAGATCAAGAGAGTGATTGAGGGCAGGTTGCGGTCATACCTGTCCCGTGACAGGACCGGGATCCGGCGCGAAGTCCTCAGGCTCTTTGTAAAAAACCAATCGATCACGATCGCGGAAATCGTATCTGAACTGCAAAAACAGTTCTCCGTTACGTTCCATGCGATTGCCTCCATGGTCGGTATCATTGCTTCCCGCATCGGCATTCTCCGTGCAACGCGGAAAACCGATGGAGTGAACAGTTACGAGCTCAAGGAAAAGTATGTCGACATTGTGACCGGAATTGTCGGGGTTGTATAACCTCCCTTTTCGGATCCACAATGGTTTTTACTCTGCCATTCCTATGCTATTAGCATCATGCACATGCATTCTTCTGACAACGCCGACATGAGCGGTGTCATGGTTGTTCCTGAAGTTATCTCTTATATCAATAAACGGGACTGTGATTTCCGTATCAGCACTTCATGCGGAGGCCCGGTATTATTGCCCGTCAAGGTCAAGCCCCCCAAAGATACCGATCTTCTTCTGAAAGCGGGTAACCACACTATCTATGTCTCAATCCACCAGGCACGGTTTCTCAGCCACATCCATATGGATATGATCCCGTTCTTTGATGACAATGATCTTGCCGGGTATGACCGTGAATGAGTTTTGAGGAACTTCCGCATACGGCGGATGTGAAGATCCGGGCGCATGCGCCGACGCTTGAAACCCTCTTTTCCGAGGCCCTCCGTGCGCTGATGCAGGTGATGTACGGGGATGATCGGGAGGGCGGTATCCTGCGGGAGGTGGATATTGAAGCTCCTGATGATGAAGAACTCCTCGCGGATTTCCTCTCTGAGATCCTCTTCATCTCGGAAGTCGACGGCCTGGTCTTTGCGGGCGCAGATATCAGGATCCACGGAACCACGCTGCACGCGGTTCTTGACGGGGAACTGTTTGACCGGGTCCGGCACGCCGGCGGGAGTGAAGTGAAGGGGATCTCCTATTCCGGGTTGTCCATTACCCGCGATACGAACGGATATATGCTGGATATCATATTTGATGTATAGATCTGCGGCAGGGTGAGACGATGATAGAAGGCGTGAAACGAATCAGTAACATCGAATGGGAGGTGCCGGTGGGATATATTCCCGACATGCGGGTCCCGGGAAGGTTCTTCCTTTCAGAATCCCTCGGGAACATGCTTGAACCCGGTGCATTGCAGCAGCTTGCCAATGTTGCTACCATGCCCGGGATCATCAGACATTCCCTTGCCATGCCGGATATCCACTGGGGCTATGGTTTTCCCATCGGCGGCGTTGCTGCCTTTTCCCTTGAGTCCGGGGTCATCTCGCCCGGCGGCGTCGGGTTCGATATCAACTGCGGCGTGAGGCTCATCACAACGCCCCTCTCGCTCAAGGATGTCAGCGGCAGGCGGGACTTAATCGATCAGCTCTTCAACGCCGTACCTACGGGAGTTGGCGCGAAGAGTGCAAAGAAACTGCCGGCCCGCGCTCTTGAAGAGATGATGGTGAAAGGGGCCCGATGGGCAGTTGAGAACGGGTTTGGTCTTCCGCGTGACCTCGTGCGGTGCGAGGAGAGCGGCTGCATGAAAGGGGCATCCATCAGTACGGTATCGGATAAGGCACGCCAGCGGGGCATTCCCCAGGGCGGCACCCTCGGATCCGGCAACCATTTCCTTGAAGTGCAGGTTGTCAGCGAGATCTTCGATCCCGTTGCTGCAAAAGCATTCGGGATCCGGGAGGGACAGGTCTGCTGCATGATCCACTGCGGATCCCGGGGTCTCGGGCACCAGGTATGCACCGATCACCTCAAACTCCTTGAAGCCGCAACGAAAAAGTACCAGATCAAGCTCCCCGACCGGCAGCTTGCCTGCGCACCGCTCACCTCCCCTGAGGGAAAAGATTACTTCAGCGCCATGGCAGCGGCGGCCAATTATGCGTGGGCCAACCGCCAGATGATCACACACGAGACGCGCAGGGTGCTCTCAAAGATGTTCCGGATCGCCTATGAAGATATGCCGCTTGTCTATGACGTTGCCCACAATGTGGCAAAGTTCGAGGACCATGTCGTCGATGGCAAATCCATGCGGGTCTGCGTCCACCGCAAGGGCGCCACCCGGGCATTCGGCCCGGGTTCGGCAGATATTCCCCCGGAACTCTCAACGATCGGCCAGCCGGTCATCATCCCCGGCAGCATGGGGACATCCTCCTATGTGCTACGGGGTACCGCAACTGCCATGGAGAAGACCTTTGGCAGTACCTGCCATGGAGCCGGCCGGGTCATGAGCCGCTCGCAGGCAAAGAAGAAAATGACCGGAAAGGAGGTAACGGAGAACCTGTTGAAGCAGGGAATCATTGTCCGGGCCCCGCACGACAATGCGATTGCCGATGAGGCACCGGATGTATACAAGCCGAGCGACGAGGTGGTCGGGGTTGTCCATGAGGCCGGTATCTCACGGCTCGTGGCCCGCCTCACGCCGGTCGGAGTGATCAAGGGATGAGTTGCCGGGCCGGGTTTGTCTGGGACTCGCCCCAGCATTTCAGCCGGTTGATCGAAGACTGCGGGATCGTCTGCGAGATTGTCACACCACAGATGCTTGCGGCCCCCTTCTTCCGGGGGTCATTCAACTGCCTGGTCATCCCGACCGGGTTTGGCAATGCCCGGTACTCGAACCTGCTCCCGGCACTCCGTGCATCATCCCCCCGTATCGAAAGGTTTGTCGAACAGGGCGGAAATCTCCTTGTGTATGGCGCTGCCGATACCAGGCCGGATGCCTACGACTGGTTGCCATTCAGGGTGACCTACCGTCACGACTGTCACCCGCGAAGCATCTCGTTCTTGGGAGACTCGGTTGCCCGGTGCATTGCCGATGAATATGATCCTGCCCATATCGAATGCGACGGGTCGTTCCCGGAATATGAGGGAACCTGTGTCGGGACAGACGGATCTGCGCCGGTAATCCTTGAGCACCGGTACGGGAAGGGAACGATTGTTGTCACCAGCGTTCACGAATTCCCCTCACGGAATTTCGTGAAACAGTTCTGTTGCAAGGGTGCAACGACTACGTTTTGATCTCTTTTGAGAGCGCGATGCGTTTTTTATTTACCTATGGTCACTGATCGGCGCGAGGAGATACCCCTGTGGGGGGAGCCCTCCCCAAATTACATTCTCACAATTTTCATGATTCGGGTGCGAACCGGGAGTTCATGTGCGTTTCTACAGAGAAAAAAATTCAACAATTATTCATCCCGGTATCCTTTGATGACGGTCATGTAGTACTGTTCCGCACGGACAGCCACCGCGTCCCAGTCAAATGATTTTGAGGCAGCGATACATGCCGGTCTTATTATTATTCCTGATACAAGCGCTTTTTTTATGCATGCTGCAAGAGAGTCGGGGGACAATGACGAGAGAAAACCGGTCTTTTCCGTGACCAGGTCGCAGATCGCATTTTCGGGATGATCCACGGTCACCACGGGCAACCCGCACGCGAGCGCTTCGAGTGCAGCAATGCCGAACCCTTCGCGTGTCGAGGGAAGAACAAAAACCCGCGAGGATTTCATTGCTGCGAGAACGTCATCGTGATTATTAAAAAAACCCGCCATCCGGATAGTTCTCTTGAGTCCCTGCACGCGGACCTGTTGCCGTAACACATCCCATTCGGGTCCATCACCCACGATCAGCAGCCGGAGATCCGGATGATCCCGGATGAGGATCGCCATTGCATCCACCAGGATGTCGGCATGTTTCTCCCTGATCAGCCTTCCGACAAAGATCAGGTCGGAATCTTCCGGAGAGGGCGGTATGGAGTCCATGCGGGAGAGATCGATCCCGTTTTGGATGATTGTGGCCACCGGTATCCCAAGAGATTTGCCATTCTGTGCGGTCGTTTCCGATACCGCCACGTTATTTTGTGTCAGCAGGGCAACAACCCGTTCCGTCAGTTTCCCGAAGCATCCTTTCCACCCGAGATACGTGTACCAGTATTCGCCCCACACTTCATGCCAGGTGATGACAAGGGGTGTATGCCGTATCGCTGCCGCAGCCCGGGCGGTAATGCAGGAAAAATACGGGAACTGCTGGCAGTCGATGATATCGAATTTCTCCCGTACCAGCGCAGGGAAGATGCGGATGCTGAATATCAAAGCATCAGGAATTTTTCTCCGTCCGTCAGAATAGAGTGGATATGACGGGCAGACACCATGCAGGATCACCCCCTCTTTTTTTTGGATATCATCTCCATCCCAGTATTTCATGCCGAACAGGTGGACTTCATGGCCCCGCGACGCGAGTCGCACACCCAGTTCCCAGACACGCTTCTCCACGCCGCCTTTCACATAGGGGTAGATGACATCGTAGACGAGTGCGATCTTCATCCCTGCTCCCTATGCATGGCCATTGTTCTCGTTTAAGAGCATCATACTCTGGAACACTGCAAAGAGAAAGACCTGGATGCCACTCGTGATAAGGACTAATGCGACGATAGCGGTGGATATCTCCGACAGGAAACCAAAACTCACCGAGAACCACTGGATCACGATGTTGATCCCGAGGAGTACCCCGACAATAAACAGGCCGGATCCAAGAACAAGGAATTTTTCCAGGTTACTGTACTGCATCAGGCTCACGATGATACCGGCTTTGTTCTCGTACCCGTGGACAACCGAATAGGTCTTCATCAGGAAGCCGGTGAGGATGACCTGGAGGCCGCCCATGACGAGAATTGCACCGAGAATGAACGTGTGTAGGTGCGAGGATTCGACATTCCCTTCGAAGAAAAAGAAGCCCATGAGCAGCGCTCCGATAAGTAAGAACAAGAGGCCGGGAACTGCGACAAACGGCAGGGGTTTCATGAGCAGGACGAACCGGATATGCCGCCAGCCATCCGCAAAACTATGCAGTTTTGAGGGAGTGAGCCGGGGATAATAATCGATCGGCACTTCCACGACCTTCAACTGCTCTTTTGCTGCCATCACCAGCATTTCCGAGGCAAACTCCATGCCCCCGGTATTTAACGCGAGACGATCGAGCGCTTCGCGGGTGATCGCGCGGAAGCCACTGTGCGTATCGGAATACTGCGTTCCAAAAATGACATTGATCATCCACGTGAGGAGGGGATTGCCAATATAGCGGTGGAGCGGTGTCATGGCGGTGGGGAGGATTGTCCCCTTGAACCGGGATCCGATGACAAAGTCTGCGCCATTGTCAAGCGGGGCAAGCAGGCGTGGGATTTGGGAAAAATCATACGTATTGTCGGAATCACCGAGAATGATGACGCGGCCCCTGGCATGGTGGAGCCCGGCAAGGTACGCATTACCATATCCGGATTTTTCCGGTTTTATGACGATTGCGCCGAGGGATTGGGCGATTGAGCCGGTTTTGTCGGTGGACGAATCCGAAACAATGATCTCGCCATTGATTGCGTTATCATGGAATACAGTCTGGATCTTACGGATGCAGTCTGCGATAGCGCGTTCTTCATCAAGCGCGGGAAGGACAACGGAGATATCAACCGGAGAACCGGGAATAGATGAGGGTATCATGAGAGATCCAGCAGGCAGGAGTCTGAATTGTATAAAACAATAGTTTTCGTATTGAATAAATCCATGGGATTCATACGGGTTTTTCGGAGATCCTGTCAGAATATGCCAAAGTTCATGTGAGAAAAAAATAATATTTATGGTATTGAAAAATGAAGACACCTCTCAATACACAAGAGATGAGTACATTCATTTTTCTGATGCACCGAGAGCACTCATGAAGAAACTCCTCATCACCGGTATCAGCGGGTTTGTCGGGGGCCACATGGTGGATTTCCTGACGCGTAACCGGCAGGATCTCGAGATCCATGGCATCAGCCGTTCGCAGCCGGCATGGGATTTTGTTCCTGCCAGACCGAAACTTCTTACAAACCACTATTTCCACAAAGCTGACCTGCTAGATATCCCCAAAATAAAATCATTTCTTGAAAAGGTCCAGCCGGATTATATCCTCCACATGGCCGCACAGAGTTCCGTTGCAGAGAGCTGGAAAACGCCGGTCTTTTCGTTCATGAACAATACCAATATTTTCTTAAATATTATCGACACGGTCCGGCTCAATGACAACGGGGCCCGCGTGCTCTCGATCGGATCCTCGGAGCAGTATGGCGTAGTATCCGAAGAGAACCTGCCCCTTTCTGAAGAGACCCCCCAGCATCCTGCCAATCCGTATGCCGTTGCCCGTGTTGCCCAAGAGCAATTAGCAAAAATCTATGCGGATGGGTACGGTCTCGATATCTGCTGCACGCGATCCTTCAACCACTGCGG
The DNA here is from genome assembly GCF_028679125.1 of Methanoregula sp. GTDB lineage: Archaea > Halobacteriota > Methanomicrobia > Methanomicrobiales > Methanospirillaceae > Methanoregula. The sequence goes on from NZ_JAJRCG010000012.1 coordinate 52,589, forward strand.
CCCCGGCCAGACAGACCGTTTCGTGGTAAGCGCAATAGTGAAACAATTTGTGAAGATTGCCCACGGACTCCAGGATCCGGTAATTCATATTGGTAATGGCTCCATTGTGCGCGATTTTGTTGATGTTCACGACGTCGTGGTAGCATATGATCTCCTCCTCTCGAAAGGGAAACGCGGTGAAATATACAATGTCTGTAGCGGTACAGGCAGGACCATTAATGAGATTATAACCCTGCTTTCAGCTATGAAAGGAATCGACGTGAAGGTACATGAGGAGATGGCACAGATGCGGCCGATCGATAACCCCCGCATCATCGGCAGCAACGAGAAGATCCGGCGTGATCTGGGTTGGAAGCCGGAGATCCCGTTTGAGAAAAGCCTGGAGTCCATGTATCATTACTGGGATCTTCGCATGCGGCAGGAATTGCCACACGGAAAAATAATTGAATGACGGGTACAATACTCGTGATCTGTTGCATTTTGAATATGTTGAGAGTAAAATAGGGAATGATTGCATGACGCGCCAGAAAAAAGCACTCATCACCGGCATTACAGGGCAGGATGGATCCTATCTCGCGGAGTTACTGCTTTCAAAAGGCTACGAGGTCCATGGCCTTATCCGCAGGGCATCGACGTTTAATACTTCAAGGATTGACCACATCTATGTCGACCCGCACGAATCCGGCGCCAAATTTTTCCTGCATTTCGGGGACCTCTCGGATTCCGAACAGATCGCTAATATCATCTACAATACCAAGCCTGATGAGGTTTACCACCTTGGGGCGCAGAGTCACGTCAGGGTGAGCTTCGATATCCCGGAGTACACCGGGAATGTTACGGGGCTTGGCACCACGCGTATCCTCGAATCGATCCGTCGGAGTGGATTGCCCATCAAGTTTTACCAGGCATCCTCCAGCGAGATGTTTGGCGGGGCCAAACCCCCCCAGGACGAGCAGACCGCATTCGTTCCGCGAAGCCCGTATGCCTGTGCGAAAGTCTATTCGTACTGGATGGTCCGGAATTACCGCGAGGGATACAATATGTTTGTCACAAACGGTATTCTCTTCAACCACGAATCCCCCCGTCGCGGCGAGACGTTTGTGACCCGGAAGATCACCCGGGGGATCGCAGCCATCCTTGCAAAGAAAGCAGAGCACCTGTACCTGGGGAACCTGGAAGCAAAGCGGGACTGGGGTTTCTCACCGGAGTACGTGGAGGCAATGTGGAGGATGCTCCAGGCAAAAGTTCCGGATGATTTTGTCATCGGCACCGGGGAGACACATTCGGTCAGGGAGTTCCTGGAGGCCTCGTTTGCGTATGCCGGCCTGGATATGGATGTGCACGTTAAGATCGATCAGAAATATTTCCGGCCCACGGAAGTTGACGTGCTCAGTGGCGATGCCAGTAAAGCCGACAGGACCCTTGGATGGAAACCCCAGATAAAGTTCGGCGATCTCGTGAAGATCATGGTCGATGCCGACCTCCGGGTCGCGGGCCTTGAAGTGCCCGGCGAAGGCGATGCGATCATTGCAAAGAAGTTCCCGACGAAATGGTGGAAAGGGGACTAAGGTCCCGGGAATGAACCGTGAGAATTGCCATCTTCCATGATTATTTCGGAGCCATTGGCGGGGGCGAGAAAGTAGTTATCGAGATGGCGAAGATCCTCGATGCGGATATCATCACTACCGATACCGATGCGGTAAAAAAGATTGATGCTGGCGTTCGGGTTATCAGTTTGGGGAAGACGGTGAAATTTCCCGGGCTCAAGCAGATCTCCGCTACACTGAAATTTTATTTCTGTAATTTTTCTCAAAACTATGACCTGTTCATTTTCAGTGGCAACTGGGCACATTATGCTTCGAACCGGCACCATCCAAACCTGTGGTACTGCCATACTCCAGTAAGGGCATTTTACGACAATTATTCAACCTTTCTGGAAGGATTGTCATTTTTCAAACAGGTGTTTTTCCGGGGATATGTATGGATTTTCCGTATTGCTGACCGGAGGTCTGTCTCGCATATCGATTACATTGTTGCAAATTCGCATAATGTTCAGATGCGAATCCGGCAATTTTACCACCGGGAATCGGATATTATTTATCCCCCGATAAATTCATCAAAATTTTATTTTTCAGAATATGGTAATTTCTGGTTGTCCGTAAACCGATTGTACCCGGAGAAACAGATTGAATTGCAAATTGAGAGTTTCCAGGTCATGCCGGAACAAAAACTTGTGATTGCCGGGGGTTTTGCCCAAGGCGATCATTCAGCACCGTATGCAAAACAAATTCAATCGGATATGCCGACTAACGTATCATTTCTCAGTGAAATACCCGATGCGGAATTGCGTAACCTGCTTGCACACTGCCGGGGAATAATTTGCACTGCAAAGGACGAAGACTTTGGTCTCACCCCTCTTGAGGCAATGGCGAGCGGTAAGCCGGTCGTTGCCGTGAATTCCGGGGGGTTCCGGGAGACCGTAACTCCTGATACCGGCACGCTGGTAAATCCTGATGCATTGGCCATTGTTTCTGCAATCCGCCGGATATCTGAAAAACCGGATCAGTATCATGATGCATGTATCGCCAGGGCACAGGAATTTGATATATCAGTGTTTGCAGAAAAACTGTGTAAAAAGGTACATGAGATCTCAAGAATTGTATAATTTGTTTTAAGTGGAACTGAACGGATTCTTTTGTAATTAGTATTTTTATGTACTCACGTCAAACAATACACTATGGGAAAATCCATTGAAGGGGTCATTTTAAAAAACCTGCGGGTTATTCCGGATGAGCGGGGCTGGCTCATGGAGATCCTGCGGTGCGATGATCCTATTTTTGAAAAATTCGGCCAGGTGTATATCACCACAGCCTATCCCAATGTTGTGAAGGGATGGCATTACCACAAGATACAGACCGATAATTTTACCTGTGTCCATGGCATGATGAAAGTCGCATTATACGATGCCCGAAAAGATTCCCCGACATACCGGGAACTGATGGAAATTTTTGTTGGTGAGAAAAATCCGATCCTCATCAGTGTGCCCCCCGGGGTCTATCATGGCTTCAAGGCGATCGGAACCGAGACTGCTTTTTTTATGAGTATTCCCACGATGCCGTATAACTACAAAGAGCCTGACGAGTACCGTCTTCCTCCGGATTCACCGGAAATTCCCTATGACTGGGGACTCATTCCGGGACTGAAGCACGGATAACTCCGCATATGGAGAGAAGTACCATGAAACTCCTTGTCACCGGTGGCGCAGGATTTATCGGCAGCAATTTTATCCGACATATGCTCGATGCGCATCCGGATCTGGAAATTATCAATTATGATGTTCTTACCTATGCCGGTAACCCGGATAACCTGAAGGGAATCGACAAACAACCGGGGTATACATTCATCAAGGGGGATATCTGCGACCAGGCGCTGGTTGACGCAACCCTCAAAAAAATCCCGGTAGATGCGATCGTCCATTTTGCCGCAGAAAGCCATGTCGATCGTTCCATAACCGATCCTTCAGCATTCGTGAAGACAAATGTCCTCGGGACGCACACCCTTCTCGAAGCTGCCCGGAAACATTCCGTGCCAAAATTCATCCATATCTCTACGGATGAGACCTACGGGAGCATTATGAAGGGATCATTCAAAGAGACGGATATCCTTTCACCATCCAGCCCCTATTCGGCGAGCAAAGCCGGATCGGATTTACTTGCACTCTCGTATTACACGACATTCCATCTTCCGGTCATCGTTACCCGGTGCACGAATAATTTCGGACCCTACCAGTTCCCGGAGAAACTTATCCCGCTTTTCATCACGAATCTCGTTAAAGGGAAGAAAGTCCCGGTGTATGGGACCGGAAAAAATATCCGGGACTGGATCCATGTGAACGATCACTGCCGTGCCGTGGAATTTTTATTGGGCCACGGCGTTCCGGGCGAGGTATACAATATCGGAGGCGGTCACGAGAAGACAAACCTCGAGATTACCAACAAGATCCTCGAACTTCTTGGGAAAGATGAGTCCATGATGGAGTATGTGACCGATCGTCCAGGGCATGACTTCCGCTATTCTCTTGACTGTTCAAAACTCCGGAAGATGGGGTGGAAGCCCCGGTATTCCTTTGAGGATGCTCTTCTTGAGACGGTCACCTGGTACCGTCAGAACGAGTGGTGGTGGCAGCCATTAAAGAAGAAGTAAATTCACGTACCATTCTGATTTTTGGCGCAAACGGGATGCTCGGCCATGCACTCATGAACGTTTTTCCCGATGCGTCTTTCCTTGGACACCGGGATGTGGAAATAACGGATGCGGTTTCGGTGAGAAAAGTGATTCTCCAGGAGCGGCCATCAGCTGTGATCAATGCTGCGGCATATACTGACGTTGACGGATGCGAGGATAACCCGGATCTGGCAAATGCAGTAAACGGTGACGCACCGGGATATCTGGCTTCCGCGTGTTCTGAAACCGGGGCAATCCTTGTCCACTACAGTACGGATTATATTTTCGATGGCAGCCGGATGGATTACCGGGAAGATGAGGTACCCGGCCCCCTCAGCGCGTACGGCAGATCAAAGCTGCTGGGTGAATTGGCAATACAAAAAAATACGAAGAATTACCGTATCATCCGAACAGCCTGGCTTTTCGGACCTCATGGGAAGAATTTTGTTGACACGATTCTTTCGCTTTCCAAACAGATGCCACAGGTCAAAGTGGTAAACGATCAGGTTGGAAAGCCGACATATACGGTCGATCTTGCCCGGAAGACACCGGAGATTATTTCCCGGGAGCCCGGGATCTACCATATTACCAACGATGGCGTCTGCAGCTGGTACGAGTTTGCATGTGCATTTATCCCGAATGCAGTTCCCTGTTCCACCGCAGAGTTTCCCCGGAAAGCAAAGAGGCCGGCATTTTCCGTGCTGGTGAACTCGAAGACAACTCCGCTCCGTCACTGGAGTGAAGCAGTAAAAGAATATGTACACTTAAAAGAGGCGATTTAATATGAGAGGCATTATCCTTGCCGGCGGAACCGGCTCAAGATTATTTCCTTTGACCAAAGTAACGAACAAACACCTTCTGCCGGTCTATGACAAGCCGATGATCTACTATCCCCTGCAGACACTGGTGAATGCGGGAATCACGGATATCATGATCGTATCCGGCCGGGGGCATGCAGGACATTTCCTGGAATTGCTCGGATCCGGTGCGGACTTTGGTGTGCGTCTGACCTATGAGATCCAGGAGAAAGCCGGGGGGATTGCCCAGGCGCTCGGGCTTGCAGAGAAATGGGCTGACGAGGATGCGGTTGCGGTTATCCTTGGGGATAATATCTTCCAGGATGACGTGAAGAACGATGTTGCTTCGTTCAAAGAAGGGGCGAAGATTTTCTTAAAAACGGTTCCGGATGCCGAGCGGTTCGGAGTTGCCGAACTTGAAGGAGACCGAGTCCTCTCGATTGAAGAGAAACCCAAACAGCCGAAATCAAACTATGCCGTTACCGGCCTGTATCTCTATGATGCGGATGTGTTCTCCATCATCCGGACGCTGAAACCCTCTGGTCGTGGTGAACTCGAGATCACCGATGTAAATAATGCCTATCTGAAGAAGGGTATGATGACGTATGGGATCCTGGATGGGTTCTGGTCGGATGCCGGGACCTTTGACAGTCTACTCCGGGCGAGCGTTCTCGTGCAGAAAAACAGTATGTAGAAATACGGAGATGATTGAACCACTTATACTGATGGTTCAACCATCCGTGGGATCCATAAAAGTAAATTTCATATACATCAATAAAATCACTTGGCTCGCTGGGGAATTACTGACAATGTTATAACCTCATCATCCGAGAAATAAATTCCCTGTAACAATACCCTCAAAAGATACCCTTAATAGAGAATGCATGCGAGAACAGGTCACAATAATTTCTTACTAAAACACAAGGGTAAAGAGATGTCCCACCACACTCTCTCCGTATAAAAGGAATACTATGTCTGATGATCATCGCACAAACCTGGTCAGCGTAATCATCGTGAATTTTAATGGCAACCGATTTTTACAGGATTGCCTCAGCTCGCTCCTGAGGCAGACATATTCCCCGTTTGAAGTAATACTGGTCGACAACGCCTCCCATGATGGCAGTGTTGCATTCGTCCAGGAGCATTTTCCGCACGTGAAAATTTTCATCCAGAAAGAAAATCTCGGTTTTGCCGGGGGTTCCAATGCAGGTATCCGGGAAGCACACGGGGAATATATTCTCACGTTGAACAACGACACAATAGTTTCTCCCGGATTTATCGAAGAACTTGTACAACCCATGATGTCGGATCCTTCCGTTGGGATGTGCGCTTCAAAGATGATTTTTCCCGATGGCAGGATCAACTCCACAGCGATCTGCATTTCGCGAAGCGGTGCTGCGTGGGACCGGGGTGGGGGCGAGCCGGATCGCGGACAGTACGATTCCGCGGAGGAAGTCTTTGGACCCTGTGCCGGGGCGGCGCTTTATCGGCGTTCGATGTTAGAAGAGATCGGGCTCTTTGATGAGGATTTTTTCCTCTTTATGGAAGATGTTGATCTTGCGTTCCGTGCCCGGTTGTCCGGGTGGAAGTGCAGGTATGTGCCGATGGCCCGGGTGGTGCATATTCATGGGGGGACGACTGGATTCAAATCGGATATTTCGATTTATTATGGGAACCGGAATCTTGTCTGGTATGTTGTGAAAAATTTTCCCTCACAGACTCTGTTGTTATCGAGTCCGTGGATCATTGGCAGAAACTGTGCAGATCTTCCGTATTACATCCTTCTTCATGGGAAGGGGCGTGCAATCATCAAGGCAAAGATCGATATGTTAAAGGGACTTCGTATGATATTCCGGAAACGTCAGACTATTAAAAGACGAACAACGGTTGATGCTATTGAAAGATGGATTCTGATGTGGAGTGCCATTCCTAAAGTCAAATAACTGCATTTTTTTACAAGATACGATCTCTCAAAAAATGCGAAAAGGGGATCGTTTTATGAAAAGCGGATACAGATACTATTCACAAACGGAAATATCAGAATGACCTCACTCTTTGAATACCGTGGACTTATCTGGAATTTTATCAAGAGGGATATCTCCCAGAAATACGTGGGGTCTCTCCTAGGGCTGTACTGGTCGATAATTAATCCAATCATCACCCTTGTTGTTTACATTCTGGTGTTCGGAGTTTTCCTGAAAGTCCGTCTTCCCGGGGATACGGATATCTGGGACTTTGCCCTGTACTTTGCCGCGGGGTTCCTGCCGTGGACGGCGTTCCAGAATTCGGTCTCGAGGGCGGCCGGTTCTATCATCAATAACAAGAACTATATCAAGAAAGTCCCGTTCCCCAGCGAAATTTTCCCAATCTATGTGACATTGTCGGAATGCGTGGACCTTCTCATCGGCCTTGTCATTTTCTTTGTGCTGTTTTTGATCCTGAAAGGCGTCCCGACGATCTTTATTCTCCTGCTGCCGCTTGCCATTATCCTGCAGATTATGTTTACCCTAGCACTGGCATTCTTTCTCTCAAGCGCGGCGGTCTATTTCCGGGATATCCCCCAGATGCTGGGGGCGATCTTTATGATCTGGTTCTGGGCAACACCGATTGCCTATACGGTAAACCTGATCCCAGCAGGGTTTCAGTGGATCGTTACCTATAATCCGGCATATTATATGCTGGAGATCTACCGGGATGCATTGTTCTACGGGAAAATTCCTGACCTGAGTATCCTGGTGCCATTCGTAATATTTTCGGTCGTGCTCTTCATCGCAAGTATCTGGTTCTTTAAGAAAACTAAACGCGGGTTCGGTGAGCTCCTGTGAATGCGATATCTGTTCAGCAACTGGGAAAAAAGTTCAAGATGTTCCCGTCACCGGGCGGGCGGTTTTTGGAGTACCTGAGTGCCGGCAGGCTCACCCGGCATACTGATTTCTGGGCGCTCCAGGACATCACGTTTGAGATTCCCGCCGGAACGACGCTCGGGATTCTCGGGCAGAACGGATCAGGAAAGAGTACCCTCTTGAGCATCCTCGCCGGGGTTCTTGAGCCGAGTGCAGGATCCTTTGCGATAAACGGGAAAGTCTCGGCCATTCTCGAACTGGGATCCGGTTTCCACCCGGAATTTTCCGGGCGGGACAATGTGTATATGTACGGCTCGATCATGGGGCTGTCAAAAGAGGACGTCGATGAGCGTTTCGCCGAGATCGTAAGGTTTTCCGAACTTGGGGATTTTATTGATCAACCCCTCCGCACCTATTCCTCCGGTATGATCGTCCGGCTCGCATTTTCCGTTGCGGTGAATGTGAATGCCGATATCCTGATCGTGGACGAGGCGCTTGCGGTCGGTGATGCGATCTTCCAGCACCGGTGTTTCCGGAAGATCCGCGAGATGCAGGAAGCAGGAAAAACCATTCTGTATGTGGGTCACGATACGGAAGCGGTCCGGAACCTTTGCACGTCCGCACTGCTGCTGGATGGAGGGCGGATCATCGAGCGGGGGGATCCGAATACCGTGGTGAACAAGTACTACGCCCTGATTGCCGAACGGGAACGGACGTACAGCGAAGGGAATCTGATCGAACACGGAGAGGTTCCGGGGGAGGAATACGAGACCGCGTATGATTTTGTCCAGCATCTTTCTGAGGCAAAAATTGAGAGTGCTGAGGGGATCCCGGTCCAGCTACAAACAGTTGAGATCCAGTCCATTCCCCGTCACATAATTTTTGCACCCCCTCCGTCAAAGATCACCTACACCATTCCTGTCGGGACGGGATCTTCGCTTGCGTTTGCAATCGGGATTCTCCCTGCTGCCTGGGACAAGATTCCACAGGGTGTGAAATTTGATATTGAGATTGTGTGTGATGGGGTGAGTAAGAATATATTTTCCCGTATGCTCCAGCCCAAGCGGAATATTGGAGATAAAGGGTGGCATAATTTTGTTTTACCACTGGAGAAATTTGCCGGGAGGACGGTTTCTCTGGGGATGATTACTTCGGGTTCCGGGGATGATCTGAGTTATTGTTGGAGTGCATGGGGATGGATGGCAATAGCAAGGATGAAAGAGATAATCAATAACACAAATACAACTCTTTCAGAGAATTCATTATCCGATTCTTTCACATCAGGTGAAGAACGATTTGGAAACAAACGAGGGGTGATCACCCGAGTGGAGCTGATGGATGCAAATCTCAATCACACTAATTGTTTTAATGCAGGGGATATCGCCATTGTCAGGATCCACTTTTTACTTCATGAGGATATCCCAGATAATCTGACCATTGGTTGTACGGTTAAAAATAAATTCTGTGATATCTATGGGACCAATACCAAATGGCAGCAGTTGGATCTGAGTAATAAAAAAAGAAATCGGCCATATATAGTGGAATTTTTACAGTCCCTAAAAATCAATTCGGGGACGTACTCGATCAATGCCGGTCTTGTTATCGTACGCTCCAATAACGAAATTGAAGTGTTGGATCGCCGTTATGACAGTCTTATCTTCCGGGTCGAAAAACGAGATCCCATGGTGGGGATTATCGATCTTGAATCATCGGTAAAAGAAATTCAAATATGATTCAAGTTAATATATCATACAAAAGTCAGGTAGACCAGATTATTCCTATCATCATTTATAGGTCCTAACAAAAAACACGGGGAAATAAAATATGGAAGCACCATCTTCAAAAAAAGAGTATCCATTAAAAAAAAACAGTCAGTTTGTTTTTGATCAGGAACATGCGATCTATGTACATCCAGATAATATCACCATCGAATACCATGATGGTGGGGAAGCATATATTTTAGAATCAATGAAGAAAGTAAAAGACCTGTCATCGCATTCCCCTGAATTCAAACAATACATCAAAGACTGGCCTACCCGATATCATTTCTCAAACAAAAGGATCAATTTTCTTGAAGCGATAAAAGTAGTTCTTCCCAAAAACGCTGATGTACTGGAAATCGGATCGGGATGCGGAACCATTACCCGGTGGCTTGGAGAAAAGTTTCATAGCGTTGACGCACTGGAAGGAAATACTCAACGGGCGGGTATCACCCGGTACCGGACAAGGGATCTGGAAAACGTAACAGTCTATTGTGGGGACGTTCTCGCTACGGACTTTGATAAGAAATATGATATCATTACTTTGATCGGTTCACTTGAGTACATACCCCTTTACGATAATAATCACGATAATCCAAAAGATGCCTGTACGGCCATTCTGACCAGATTAAAAAGTTCCTTAAAAGAGAACGGGATTCTCTTAATAGCCATCGAAAACAAGTTTGGCGCAAAATACTTCTCCGGCTGCAAGGAGGATCATACTGGAAGAGAGTTCGAAGGCATCATCGGTTACCCGGATAAGACACCAATTACATTCAGCCGGAACGAGATGGAATCGATGTTGTCCCAAACGGGATTTGAGCATACCCAGTTTTATCATGTCTTCCCGGATTATAAGATGACTGAGACAATTATTCCGGAAAATCCGGAAGTACTTTCATTGTATCCATACAACTGGATTCGGACACCATTTGAAGATTATTTTGGTGTGCGAGATTACCTGTTTCAAGAATTTTTGTTTTTGAAAAATATTACAAATTCTGGATTATTATGGCATTTTTCAAATTCATTTGTGATTCTGGCAACAAAAACCAATACAAAAAAACTGGATCCGCCTTGGCTGATAAAAAAGTATCATTGTAATAATAAGTTGGATTCGAAATTTACCCATGATATCACACTACTCAAAGAAGAGAGAATGGTTTGTCGCGATGCTAAATATGTTGTAAACCGAAATCCCCAGTTTGGGGGCATCTCTTATTACATGGATAATGATTTCGAATATAATCTAAAAGAAAATCAATTGGAGATTGGAGAAGCTTTAATTTATTATTTTTATATCGACATAATTAAAAGCAATCCAGATTTTCAACTTAAGCATGGATTACATATATTATATGAAAATTTAATTTCTCAATTCTCAATCGGTAAGACAGACGATGAAGGATATCCGTTCATCAAAGGTGAAGCAATTGATTTTACCGTTTGGAACTTAATCATTACATCAGATAAGCAATTGCATTTCATTGATCGCAAATGGAAATCAAAAAAGCCGATAACTGCCGAATATATCCTATTCAGGAACTTATTTGCATTATATGATTTTCTTACTCCTTTTATAAAAGATATACAAAAGTCAGACTTTATTATAGATTCTATTCGGATAATTTATCCTCAGTATTCTTATGATCGATTAATAAAGAATTTGCATTCCGAAGAGATTTTTCAATCATTTGTTTCAGGAACAAATATTAATTTACAGATTGATGTCGAGGCACATCAATTATGTGATTATAGATATACCAAAATCAAACAACTGGGTTCCGAACTTGAAGAATTACGTCTTCATTATGAGGCCATGACGGCTCAACGTGATGTGAAAGATACTCAAATCAAACAACTGGGTTCCGAACTTGAAGAATTACGTC
>NZ_JAJRCG010000013.1 GCF_028679125.1 Methanoregula sp.
AAAAGAAGTGCCCCAGGCCTGATTTGAACAGGCGACAACCAGATCTTCAGTCTGGCGCTCTCCCGGGCTGAGCTACTAGGGCAGGGATACAAATGTTGTTCCTGTTGACTAATAAATGATCTGGTATTGCGGGCATCATTCCCCGCGACCCGGCCCGGCGTGCGGCAGTTCTTATTTATATGCCGGGATATCAGTATTAACCCATGGCATCCCCGAAGAACAGTGAAGATTCCGGTCTTGCGCAGGCAATAAAAAGCCGCGCAGCGCATGTCGTGCACCTGACGCACAATGATCTCGATGCAGTGGGTGCGGATGCGGTGCACCGGATGAAGTTCGGGAACGACGGAGTCTTCACCATCTGGAGTTCGGTGGGAAAATTTGCTGCCCTCTTCTCGCTTGTTGCAGCCTGTGACGGGAAGGGAGACCTCCTCTCGATCTCGGATCTCGGGTTCCATGCGGATGCAGAGTCCATTGCGGCGAAGGCAAAGAAGAACGGCTGGGTTGTCGAGTGGCGGGACCATCACCGCTGGCGTGAGGAAGAGGTGAAGAAGATCGAGAAGGCGGTAGCGCTGCTCCGGATCGATACCTCGGCCTGTGGTGCCGGTATCGTTGCCCGTGATCTCCTGCCCGGTGATCCGGTTGCAACGGAAGTTGCCCGCGTTGTCTGCGATTACGATCTCTGGAAACATGCGGACCCCCGCTCCGCGGTGCTCGGGCAGGTGCTCCAGAGAAAAGAGAACCGGGAGCACGTGCGGGACTGTCTGGTCAAAGGCGTATTCTCGGACGAGCAGATTGAGCGCGAGTACCAGGATATCAAAGCCGAGATGACCGGCATGATGCAGAGGAGCCTGCAGCACGCCACCTTCACCGGCACCAGATACCGGATCGCGTTTGCCCCGCTGTACGGGTACCCGAGCGAGACCGCCCATTTCATCCGGCACGAGAAGCAGACCGATATCGAGGTGATTATAGGTAAGGACGGGAAGTTCTCGATCCGGTCCGTCCCGCCCATCAGCCACCTCATTGCCCGCGAGTTCGGCGGCGGCGGCCACCCGAACGCGGCCGGCGGATCGTTCAGGTTCTCGGTGGTGGAACGATTCACCTGGTGGCTCTTCAAGAAGAGCCGGCATTTCGATGAACTCGTGAAGGTGGCAGAGAGCCACTAACACCGTTTCCGTTTTTTCCCTGTTTTCATTCCAAAAGCCCAACCATTAAATCCGTGTGAAGGAAAATCCGGTGAGGAACATACCATGAAATATTTCATTCCCATACTTCTCCTTGTAGCTCTCTGTCTCGGTGCTCTGCCTGTCTCGGCATCCGCACCCGCAGGGGGATCAGGCTGGCTGACGATCAACTGCGATACCAACGGGGCATCGGTCTATCTCGATGACACCTACAAAGGCGTTATCTCAGGGGGATCCCTGGATATTGCCGATGGGGCCTACGCTGCCACGTATACTGTGAAGATGAGTGGTTATTACGATGCCAGCGGCGAGGTTAACTATGTCCCGGGCGGGGATGCAAACCTTGAGATCGCGGTTACACTCACGCCCAAGCCCGTTGGCAACAGCAGGGGATGGATCAACGTGTACTGCAATGTCGACGGCGCAGCAGTTGCATTCGATGGCGTAACAAAGGGGAAGACCTCGGCCGGGGTCTATTCGCAGGAAGTCTCCACAACCGGAACACCCTACACCTCCTATACCGTCAGCAAGAGCGGGTACGAGACCTACTACGGAACTGTCTCTTCCATGCCCACGGAAGATGAGACCATCTCGCTGTATGCTACCCTGAACAAGGCTGCAACAACCGTGGCGACAACCTCGCCCACGCTCATTGGCGGCGCCAGCGGGTTTTACCAGGTTACCTGCAACGTGAACGGGGCATCGGTGTACTTCGATTCAAACTACCAGGGAAAAACTTCTTCCGGGTCGCTCACGGTCCCGGTCTATCTCACCGGAACGCCCTACAAGACCTATCGCGTGGAGAAGAGCGGGTATACCACGGTCACCGGCACGATGCCGTCCCTGCCGGCAAAAGACAAGACCGTGACCTTTGCTGTCACGCTCAGCCCTTCCACAACGCAGACCGTCCAGACAACGGCAACAACCGCCAGCCCTGCCGGCAGTGAACAGGGTTACATCGTCATCCACTCGAATGTTGACGGTGCAACGGTAACGATTGCATCGTACCCTGCCGGTGTCATTAAAAACGGCGTGCTCAGGATCCCCGTCTCGACCACCGGGACCCCCTTCTCCGAATTCACGGTCTCCAAAACCGGGTATGCAACGACCACCGGCACGGTTCCCCGCCAGCCTTCAGCAGGAGAGACTGTGGATATTTACGTAACGCTGACCGCCCAGCAGGCAACAACGACCCCGACACAGGAGGCCCCGGTGTCTGTTCCCGTCATCATTGGCGGGCTGTTCGGAGCAGCACTTCTTGCCGGAACCAGCCGGATCAGGAAATGAATCCTTACCAATCATCTTTTTCGCACCAGTCTCCTGGTTCCCGGTTGTTTTCGGACCGGGTCGGGCAGCAATTATTATCGCCCCGGCCATCCACTGATTTTTTATACCGCATCAACCAATGACAGGATACTATGAAAATACAATATATTGTCATAACCGGCCTCTGCCTCATGGCGCTGGCGGTGATGCCTGTACAGGCATTCACGATGAAGTCGCTTGCTATCACTGTTGACCAGAGCGGCGCAGCACAAATCGACATGCAGTACGACCTCAACTTTATCGAACAGACTGCGGTCTTCTTCAGGATTGCAGACCCGGCACAGGAACTCCAGTCTGCATTCAATTCGGCAAGCTCAAAGCCGGTTACGGTGACCTCGGCAACATCCTCCTCCTCGCAGATACTGGTGCCATCGTATGCATCCATTGCAGAGAAGGATGGCTCGACCGTGATGACAACCCCGTCACTCTCGTTTGAGCGTGCCGAGGCAGTCCTGAAGAACTACTGGTTTGCCCCGCTGGTATCCCCGGACTTCTCGCCCGCGGTGACAACCGTCACGTTCCCGGACGGGTACCAGGAGAGGTTCTATGACCAGATCAGTATCCCCGCGGTCACGCACCAGGTAGCCTGATCCGGCTCTTACGATAATCACTCACTTTTTTTCACATCCTGAATATTTTCCCATGCCAAATTCCTGTAAGACAGGTACCGTTTAAAATCATCCTTTACCAACCCGTTGTTAATCCCTGACGGGAATGATTAGCCCGAAAATCCGGGAACGTTGAACATTTGACAGGAAGGACTGCCGGGTGCCTGTTCCGGCAGTGCAAAACCGTCATCAAAAACATACTCTTAAAAACCCGGTTTTCCCACCATTGGTACACGCACTGCAGGGAGGCCCGCGGTACGGGGATCGCGGGTGGATTGCCCGGGGGTGTTTTTCATCGACAGGAAAAAAAACGGCTACATCGCGCTCGTCCTCATTATCCTGATTATCGGGATATGGGGCGGTTATACCATCAGCCATTCCCTCACCCCGGTCCGGGTCGGTGTGCTCCTCTCCATGACCGGTGACCTGGAGAACCGCGAACCGCTCGAATGGGCACAGGAGAACATCAACCAGAACGGCGGGATTGGCGGAAGGCCCCTTGAACTCGTGTACAAGGACACTGCCAAAGGGGATACCCTGACCCTTGCAAAGGAACTCCTCGCAGATGGCACGATCCACGTGGTTATCGGGCCGGACACCAGCGATGATACCTATACCCTCGCCCCGTTATTTGCGGAGAAGAATAAGATTCTCATCAGCCCGTACGCAACCTCCGGCGACCTGTACCGGGCATTCGGGAAATCCGGCACGTTCTGGCGGACCACCCAGGGAGATGTTGCACAGATAAAAACGATCCTCTCGATCCTGAAGAGCCGGAATGCCGGACACGTGGCCCTGCTGGTGGAGAACACGTCGTACGGCGATACGTTCTATGACTGGACCGGGTTCTTTGCCATCGAGTACGGCATCAACCTGACCTCCATCCAGCAGTTCGAGCGGGAGACCGGCCGGGTCGGCGAAAACGTGGACCTGGCACTTGCACAGGACCCGGACTATATCATCGCCATCTGCGGCCCGGTCGATGCGGCAACGATCAAACAGGCCATGGATCGTTCGGGGACGCAAACGAAACTCTTCCTTGCCGATTCCGCAGCATCGCCGCTGCTCGTGAGCCAGCTCGGCAGAGCTGCCGAAGGGATGGAGGGCACGACACCGACCGCTGACCCGGCAAGCGGTTTTGCGAGTGCCTACCAGGAGAAATTCGGGCACGCCCCCTCGGATTTTGCTGCACCGATCTATGATGCCCTCCTGCTTGCTGCCGCAACCGAGGCCCGGCAGGATGCGGTCTTTTCAGAGATCCCTGCCGATTCCCTCCGGCATGTCGTATACGGCAACGGGACTCTTGTCGGATGGAATGCAACAGGAATCCATGATGCGCTGAAATCGATCCGGTCCGGGGGAAGCCCGGATCTCTCCGGTGCAAGCGGGCCGCTCAGGTACGACGCCGAATACGGTGTTGACCCGTTGGTTGCCTATTATTCCATCTGGGTTGTCGAGAACGGCACCCTCTCCGCCCATGACGTGATCGGCTCCGAAAAGACCGGTTCAGCCGGCGTGGAAGGGGTGTCAGCATCCGGGTCACGTGCAACACGGACGAACATGGGCTCCGCGACATCCGGGACATCCCGTTATACCCCTCTCACGGAACGGAAGGATTTCCAGGCGGTTATTGTCGGATCATCCCGGGGCTGGAATAATTACCGGCACCAGTCCGATGCGCTGGCCGTATATGCCCTGCTCCGCAAAAATGGTGTTCAGGACGATCATATCATCCTCATGCTGTATGATGACATCCCGAACCTCCCGGAGAATCCGATCAAGGGGGATGTCCATAATACCCTGAACGGAATCAACCTCCGGTCCGGGGCCCGGACCGATTACACTGGCAGACAGGTGACTGCTGAGACCTTCGAGAATGTGATGCTGGGCAACCTGACCGCTGACACACCCGTGGTGCTGGAGAGCAACACCAGTACGGATGTCTTTGTATACATTGCAAGTCATGGGACACCGGGACGAACGCTCATCACCGGTAGTACCACCAGCCTCACGACAGAGGAGTTCACGAATCTGACCAACCGTATGGAGCGGGAAGGGAAATACCGGCAGATTGTGTACCTGGTGGAGACCTGCTTCAGCGAGGGTATTGCGCGGAACAGTACGGCAAAGGGCATGCTGTACCTTACCGGCGCTTCCGCCACGGAGCCTTCGCTCGGGGCAGTGTACGACATGGGGATAAAGCAATGGCTCTCGGATGAGTTCACGGCAACATTCCTGAACGTAATCCGGACCGATCCCGACATCACGTTCAGGGAACTCTACATCACCACGTACGAGCGGGTGACGGGCTCGCATGTCCGGATGCTGAATACGGAGAACTTCGGGAATATCGACATCCCGGTCCGGGAGTATCTCACACCCTGAACAGGAACAATCTCCCGTCCGCAACAACGGTCGCTGGCGCGCTCGTTATCCCCCGACTCTTCCAGACCCGTTCCCGCATGCGACACTCGTGCATGACGAAAAATGTGGGCCACAGTTTCACCATCACCTCACGTTTCGGCAGATCGTGGTGAACCCGGGGCAGAGTATTACATCCCGCACCCGGATCTGGCAAGGAGATGAGACCGGTATGCCTGCAGGATAGTTGCCGGTGTCACCGCACGTATGCCGCGTGATCGAAAAGATCCTTCCAGTACGTGTCGCACTCCATCGTACAATATCCCCCGGCAACAATCTGGTCCGGGTCAAGATGGGTGAGAGCGAGTGCAATGGCCTCCTTGTCGGGGTCGATGATGAACACTTTTTTGAGAGTGTATTCGCTCGTGAGATTGAAAAGAGTCTTCAGGCATTCCTTCCCGACCGCCACCTGGTCCTGGTGCTCCATCAGGAGGGCGAGATCTTCGGGGTTCGGTTTTGGCTGGAAGAAGACGATTTTCTGGCGGGCCAGCGCGGCGAGCTCGGTCTCCTGCATGGCATCGCAGACCAGGATATTCCCGGCAATACCCGTGTCCCGCATGGTCCGCATCAGGGTGCCGTATGCCTCGCAGATCGCACCCGACCATTCGTCGTTGTCATGGTAATACCGGTCTTCAATATCCAGGATATGGGGCGCGGGCATCGCACACCATGCACCTTTCTTCCTTACAACAATGCCCGCAGCATCCTCAACAATGTCGCGGGTATCAACATGGATCTCTCCGGTTGCCTTCCGCTCGCAGACATCTGAAAAAGCGGCCAGGATCCGGTCAGCGTAAAATTTCCCCCCGGCACAGGGTGTTTCTATCCCGGCTTCGACCTGCGGGGCAAGCGAACGGTCGAGCTGGTACGTGATGATGTCAGCCATATGGCCCCTGTGTTCTGCAATCCAACCAGCCAGTGCGCCCGCATCCGGCTGCCCGGGTTCAGCCCCGAATCCCCGCGTTGGGAGTTTCACCCGTTTTACCATAGTAGAGATCTTATTACTCATAAACATCTAAAAAGTACTGATGACTCAACAGCCGCTGCTCGTCACCTGCGGGTTGCCGTACACTAACGGCCCCTGCCATTTAGGACATCTGCGAACGTACGTCCCTGCCGACATGTACGTCCGCTACATGCGGCGGGCAGGCGAAGAAGTCCTCTTCGTCTGCGGTTCGGACAACCACGGCACGCCTATTGTGGTCTCCGCGGAGGAGCAGGGGATCTCCCCGCGTGCGCTCTCGGAACGCTATCACAAGCATTTCGATGAGACGTTCAAACGAATGGGTGTCATGTTCGACCGGTTCGGGATGACCGATGACCCGGCCACCCATCACCGGGCGCAGTCCATTGTTGCCGAACTCGAGAAGAAGGGCTACATCTACAAGCAAACCGTCCACCAGGCCTACTGTACGAAGTGCAAACGGTTCCTGCCGGACCGGTACGTGGAAGGGATCTGCCCCCACTGCGGCAAACCGGCCCGGGGCGACGAGTGCGACCAGGGATGCGGCAAGCACCTTGAGCCCGGCGAGATCAAGGACCCGGTCTGCAAGGTCTGCGGAACGAAAGCGGAGTTCCGCGACCAGGAGCACTACTTCTTCAAACTCTCGGAGTTCAAGGACTTCCTTCTCCCCTTCCTCGACCAGGTCCGGGGCACGAGCAATGCGAAGAATTACGCGATCGGCTGGATCAAGGAAGAGCTCCATGACTGGTGCATCACGAGAACCCTTGAGTGGGGCGTGAAGTTCCCGGGACGCGACGATCTCGTGGTCTATGTCTGGGTCGATGCCCCCATCGGCTATATTGCCTTCACCGAGGAATGGGCCAGGGCGAACGGCCAGGACTGGAAGCGCTACTGGTGCGGCGAGAACCGGGTCACCCATTTCATCGGCGGCGACATCATCTACCACCACTGCATCTTCTGGCCTGCGCTGCTCAAGGGAGCCGGCTATGGCGTGCCGCATGCAATCGTTGCGAGCGGGATGGTGAAGGTTGATGACCACAAATTCTCCAAGTCACGGGGATACGTGGTCTGGACCAACGACGATTATCTCGACAAGGGCCTGCCCGCCGATTATCTCCGTTACTACCTGCTTGCGTACACCAGCCACACCAAGGAACTGAACTTCTCGTGGAAGGTCTTTTCCGAGCGAATCAACAACGAGGTTGTCAATATCTTCGGCAACTTCGTATACCGTACGCTCTACTTTGCCCAGAAGGAATTTGACGGCATTCCGGCCGGCACGGTCGATCCCGCCATCATGGACGAGATCGGGAAGTGTCTTGCAAACGTGGACCAGTTCATGCGGGACTACGAGTTCAAGGGCGCTGTTGACGCGATCATGGCGCTCGCCGCGTTCGGCAACACCTACATCCAGACCAATGCCCCGTGGAAACTGATCAAGACCGACCGGGCTGCGGCTGCACAGGTGATCCTGAACTGTGTCCAGATCACAAAAGCGCTCGCGCTCCTGATCCAGCCGGCAATGCCCGATACGGCCGAGCGGTGCTGGAAGCAGCTCGGGTACTATGACAGCGTGGCAGCACATCCGATCAGCGATGCCACCCGCCCGGTGCCCGAGGCATGCATCAAACCCCCCACCCCCCTCTTCGTGAAGATGGAAGAGACGCAGGTGAAAGAGCTTGATGCCCTGCTCCAGAAACGAGTCGCGGAGGCGAACAGGAAGATGGAAAAGACACCCGCTATATCAATCGATGATTTTGCAAAAGTTGAGATGAAGACCGGAAAAGTGCTTGCGGCAGAAGCGATCCCAAAGTCCAGCAAGCTCCTGAAGTTGCAGGTGGATGTCGGTGGCGAGACGCGCCAGATCGTGAGCGGTATTGCCCAGTTCTACAAACCGGAAGAGCTCGTGGGCCAGAACGTGATCGTGCTGACCAACCTTGCGCCGGCAAAGATCTTCGGCGTCGAGAGCAATGGGATGATCCTCGCTGCCGGGGATGCGGCCTCTCTCCTCACGCCCCTGAAAGCGGTGGAACCGGGAACGAAGATCCGGTAATTCTTTTTTTATAAAACAGATCCGGGCTTTTTTATTTTTTTTAAGAAAAGTATGTTGAATCTATGCTGCCGGACAGACGTCGAAATGTACAGAGCGGTAATTAACTTGCCGGATGAGCCATCTGCGACTTTTTCAGATTCGTTACATCGTCAATAGCGACAACAACAAATCTCGCTTTATCAATCGAGACCGGCTCGGCATTCACCCTGAGCCAGCAGGGACAGAGCTTCCCATCGATCCGGAGGGTAAGTTCAATCATCGCATCCCGTATGCTACTACCGGTTGCGATCACCTGTTCCAGCCCCTTTCGGAGCGGACACGTCGGGCACATAGTTGCATAACCACATCCCCTTGGATCTTCCTCACTATTGACGCACCCGAGTCCTCCCCCTCCCCGGTTCCCGATCACATCTGCCGGTTCCCGCAGGACCATCCCCGCAATGAACCGGCTTGCGTGGGTGATGACGGTATCCTCATTCAGGAGCAGGACACCCACCGGAAGCGCTGAAAAGATCTTATTGAGGTTATCAACCGATTGTTCAGCCTTCTTTCTCAGGATAGCCTGGAGGGTTTTGTGCCCGAGCTCTGCATACTGGGCCGAAGGTTCCCCACCCTTCTGGACATAGAAATCCGCACCATTATTAAGGGCCTCGATCACGATCTCCTCCCTTCCTTTTCCGGTGTAAATAATGACCGGGATATCCCCGTACTGTTTCCGGATCTCTTTTAAGAACTGGATGCCGTTCATCTCCGGCATCTGGTAATCGGTGATGATCGCATCATACGTTGGAATCGTGGATGAATCCAACATCTTTTTTGCCGAATCACAGGTATCGACCCGGAAATTCCCGCCGTCTTCAAGAAAAATCTTAGTGATATCAAGAATATCCGGTTCGTCATCAACATACAGGAGTGTATACATGAAGCGTCTCTCCAGAATTCTCATTATCATAGAATCTGCGGGGGTATGAGGATATCGCACTGATGCAGGAGTGGTAACACCGGTGTCAACCCGGACCGGATTGCGCGGGTTTACAAGACACCGGGTCATACTCCGGGCACACGTGATTAATGTACCCGTTATCGGAATTTCCGGGCAGCATTTCCCACGGGGATTTTATTAAATCTCAACACCAAGATCAGCTAGTAACAGCCGGTATCCGGCTACCGGGAGAGTGCGTGCGTATGGGAAAAGTATTGGTTATTGATGATTCCTCGTTCCAGCGGAAAATTATTTCCGGTGTGTTAACCCAGAACGGGTACAACGTTGTCCTGACGGAGAACGGCAAAGAAGGACTTGAGCGGGCATTACAGGAAAAGCCGGACCTGATTTTTACCGATCTGCTGATGCCGGAATATGACGGGTTCTGGCTGTTGGAACAGTTACAGTCCCATGACCTGTCCATCCCGGTCATTGTCCTCACATCGGACATCCAGAAGACTACTGAACAGCGGTGCCGGGGTCTGGGGGCTGTCACAATTCTCAACAAACCAGTCAACAAAGAGCAGGTAATCTCAGCGGTCCGTACAATTCTCGGGAACCCGTGATGCTCAATGATCGATAAAGACTCCCGTGATGCCATCACCGAGATGATCAATATCGGGGTGGGACGGGCTGCCGGCATCCTCAATGAGATCACGGGTTCAAACATCAAGCTCCGGGTTCCCCATCTCCACATCATCCGGTTTGGTGACCTTTCGGATGCACACATCAACCTCATGGGAAAAGAGAGGCTCTCGACAATCATGCAGGAGTTCCACGGTAATTTTTCCGGGACAACCTCGCTTGCATTTTCCGAGGAGAGCGCAGCCTCGCTTGTGAAACTGCTCTCCGGTGAGTCCGGGCCGACACCCGATATGGATACCGTTCAGGTCGAGACATTAAAAGAGGTGGGAAATATCATCATCAACGCGGTGATGGGCTCGATCTCGAACGTTCTTGCAGAAAACCTCGTCTTTACCCTGCCGGAATATTGTGAAGGGAACATAACCGAGATCGCCTCCGGTCGCCACGCCATCAAACCTGACGACTGGATTATCCTCGCTCAGACCCAGTTCCTGATAGAGTCCATGAGTATCGAAGGCATGATCCTGCTGGTGCTGGAAGTCGGTTCGCTCGACCGGCTTGTTCAAAGTATTCATCAGCAACAATCCTGAAGGTGAAGAGATGAGTGGGACTGCAATTAACCGGGAGTGTCTTGTTCTCTACGATCATCTTTACATTGGGGTTCTTGTCGTACGAACGGATTTTACCATCTGTTTCTGGAACCGGTGTCTGGAAGAATGGACCGGGATAAAAAGAGACGATGTCGAAGGTGTCAACCTCTTCTCCCGCTTTCCTCAGCTCGACACTCCCTCGATCCGCGCGAGGTTCCCCGCAGTGTTCGAAGAGGGGCCCCCGGTGTTCCTCTCCTCACGGTTCCATCCCCACCTCGTCCCGTCGCCCCTGCCAGACGGTTCCTTGCGTGTCCAGAAAGGATCCATCCTGCCGCTCCGGCTGGAAGAGGAGACATTCGCCATGCTCGTCATCGAAGATGTGACAGATCAGGTACACCAGGTGACCGAGTACCGCAAAATGCGGGACATCGCACGGCTGGAACTTGACGAGAAGAAGAATGCCCAGGTCGCTCTCCGGATAGCCAATGCGAAACTCAGTCTTTTCTCTGATATTACTCTTCAGGACATCCGAAGTCAGGTAGTAGCCGCCCGGGGATTCGATCATTTACTTAAGATGAATCTGTCAAATCTCGAGAAGAGCAAGTCCTTCTCTGATAAGATCGACCATCAGCTTACCCTCATTGAGAAATATGTAACGATGATGCTTGAGTTTGTCCAGTTGGGTGCAGCGGTTCCCACGTGGCATCTTCTGGATCCGATTCTCCGGAAAGCAAAACTGGATGCGCAGCTGAAAAACCTCGAAACCGACTCCGGGCTGGAGGGTCTTGAGATTTTTGCGCCTCCTCTTCTTGATCGTATCGCAATAAACCTGCTGGAGAATGCACAGCAGCACGGTGAAAATCCAGAGGTCCGGGTAAAAATCTCGTTTCGGGAAGAGCCGGAGTATGGTGTTCTCCTGGTTGAGGATAACGGAGCGGGTGTGAAGCCGGAGGACAAGACCGCTATTTTCAAACCCGGCTTCGGGACAAAGGTCAAGCTCAGTCTTTACCATACCCGGGAGATTCTTGCGATCACCAGCATTACCATCGAAGAGACCGGATGTTATGGGACGGGTGCCCGGTTTGAGATGCATCTCCCGAAGGATACCTACCGTTACGTGCATACCTGATGTAATAACGGAGATCAATCCCCGGATGTGGTCATCCATTCGTTTAGAGAGAAGCAACAAAGACCGGAGAACTCTACGGTGGATATACAATTATTGACCGGGTCTGCCGAGATCAAGAATGTAGTAATTGAGAGGACCTTTTTTTTCGATAACAAATCATAGTAGTGTTTTGGACTTGAAACGCAGTACTCCCCGACAGGATTTTATCTTTTTATAAATATCTTCAATCAATTGTGTGTTATTTCAAAAAAGCTGTGACCGCATCCTGCCGGTATTTTCCCGATATTTCAGGATAGGTGAAACCATGCCGGGTTGGTCTCCCGGCATGGGTATGGATAAAGAGATATTCGGATCCTATGTGTGCAACAGGACCGGTTCACAATGGCACAGGTCTCGCAACGAGGTCGCGATGGCGCTGGACGATAGTTGTCGTGCGCCAGTTCTCGCTCGTTGCGATCTCCCGTATCCATCCCCCGACAGGCATCCGGTCCGGGTGGGCTCCGGTGCCTGCGGGTATGTTCTCACGGAAGGGAAGGCACATGGTGTACCGCTTCCTGCTCCCGAATGTTGCTCTTAGAGTTCATGGCATGGTCTCCCGGCCGCCCGTTGCAGATCTCTGGTGCATATCCTGCAATTGCGGCCTGCATGTCTCCTGTGCTATCCGCCACCGGCAGCACGGCCGCAGGAGAGATCTGCCGGGGAAAGTGAGCCGGCGGATATCTCCCGGGACCGTATGCGGGGTGGTTCGGATACGAGTGTTTCGTGTCCTGTATCGGTGACACAACACTCTGATCCCTATGTCGGGTGCGGCTGCACTTATATTGGTAAAATAGGGCTGGTAGGAGACTCATACTCCGCGGTTATACCAGATAACCGGGCGAACCGGAAGCGTATTTATCCAGATTGTGATCCGGCGGGATCCCGGATTGCCCGGATCCTGACCGGCGAAAGAAATGGTCCTGGACAGAGTGTTACTTCCGTCCCGCCATCTGCTTTGCAGTCAGGAACCAGTGCAGTTCGCCGGAGGGATGTCCGGTGAACGAATAATTCCGGATCTTTGCCAGGGCGCCCTTTGTCATCGCAATACCAGCATCGTTGTTACCGGAAATGATCCGGCTGATCAATGCCGAGAGCAGGGGTTCGTGGCCAACCAGCAGGACTGCGGAAGTATGGTGGTGCCGGTCGATCTCGCGGCAGATCGTATCCGGGTTCCCGCCCGGAACCAGTGTCTTCCACGTGACGATCTTTTCCGGGACGCCCAGTACGTCTGCAACAATCGCTGCGGTCTCCTGCGCCCGGACAAGCGGACTTGCCGCAATGAGATCGAACGTCAGTTGCTGCGCTGCGATCCAGTACGCAACGGCAAGGATATCGTCGCGTCCCTTTTTCGTCAGGTGACGGTCAGCATCGCTCCTGCCGGCCCCGGTATCCTCTGCCTTCCCGTGCCGTAAAATAAAAACATCCACACATGGACTGTTGCACGGCGGGGGATAAGTATTGTGATTTGAAAAAAACAAGGGAACGCCAGCGCTTAACGCTTCCCGGTCTTCTGGTGCCGGATCGCCATCAGCAGCGCCACCGCGGCCAGCACCACCGCCCCTTCAAACCCGGGCGTCGGTTTCGTTTTTGAAAGCCCGGTCACAAACTCGGATGTGGTTCCCGCCGTGATATCGGTTGTTGTCTCAAGATCCTGGTAACCGTCAAGGATCAGTCTGATGGTATGGGTTCCCGGTGTCAGCCCGGGGATCGTTGCCGGGGAGATCCCCTTCATCTTCCCATCGATATACACCAGTGCACCCACGGGGGAGGTTGTTACGGAAAGGGAACCGGTACTGGCGGAAACCGGGGTTCCGGTTCCTGTGATTGCGGTCGTTGCTCCTGCACCGGCCGGGGTTGCTGCCGGTGTGGCAGTCTGCGTCGGAGTCCTCGTATACAGGGTGACCTGGATATCCGTAAATCCGCCATCCACGGAAACATCCTGTGTATAATCTGCGTACCCCTCCGCTCTCAGGAGTACCGTGTGGCGGCCGTTTGGCACGGCATCGAGCGACATGGGGGTAATGCCCCTGATCGTGTTGTCGAGATAGACCGTTGCGCCCCTGGGATTCGAACTGACCGTGATGCTCCCGTACGCCGGTGTGGGGGTTGGCGTGGGCATGCCGACAAGATGCGTATACTCGGTCATGGTCGACGTGATCACGTGACTCCGGGCGTCCAGTTCCTGTACCTTGAGTACCGATATGTTCGATCCCGTTGCAGTACTGTCAGGCACCTGCCCTTTCAGGGAGAGTCGGACGATCACTTCATCCTTGGCCGGGTAGGAGAGTTCGTACCCCGCGAGAGTAAGGATCTTTCCCCGTTCGTTTGGCCGGGTATTCTCCACCCGGTCGATGATCACCGTATAGACCCAGATCGGGTCATCGAGCGCGGTAACGAACTGAAGGTCGTCATAGGATGAGAATGACGTGCCGGAAGCCGCGTACACCGTGGCGGTCACATTGACCGGATCGCCGGCATCCATAGTGTCCGGGCTGATCGTTACCGAAGAGACTGAAAATGCCATTGCACCCGGCACAAGAAGGAGTACAACAAGTGCGATGAGCCAGAATGTCCGGGAATACACAGGACTACACCTTGGTAAAGGTGAATCGCTGGTAGTATAATATCCTGGCGGCAGGAAAAAAAGAGGATTATTCAAAGAGCCGGTAGTTCGGCGCTTCGTCGGTGATCATGATATTGTGGGGGTGACTCTCGGTCATGCCGGCGTTCGTGATCCGTACGAACCGGGCTTTCGTGTGCATATCATCAATTGTCTTTGCACCCGAGTATCCCATCGCGGACTTGAGGCCGCCCACGAGCTGATAGATGACCTCTCCCACGTGACCGACATACGGGGTAACACCTTCCACGCCTTCAGGCACGAACTTCGTGCTGCCGATACCCTTCTTCTGGAAGTACCGGTCGCTCGATTCGCCGGTGCTCATGACCCCGAGCGATCCCATACCGCGGTACTGCTTGTACCGCCGGCCTTTCATGGTGATCACTTTGCCGGGTGACTCATCCGTGCCGGCAAACATGCTGCCCATCATCACCGTACTTGCACCGGCAGCGATTGCCTTTGCCACATCTCCACTGTACCTCACACCCCCATCGGAGATGATCGGGATGCCCGCGTTTCTTGCCACATCTGCAACCTGCGCAACAGCGGTTACCTGGGGGACACCCGTACCGGCAACGATCCGCGTGGTACAGATGGAGCCCGGTCCGATACCGACCTTGATACCGTCAACACCGGCATCCAGCAGCGCCGCAGCTGCCTCTTTTGTTGCAATGTTGCCTGCCACCACATCCGCCTTTACGCTGCCCTTGATCTCCTTGACTGCCGCCACGACTTTCATGTTATGGCCGTGGGCACAGTCCACGACCAGCGCATCCACGCCGTGCTGGTCAAGGAGCTCGGCCCGGGCGAAATCGAACGGGCCGACTGCCGCTGCAACCCTGAGGCTGCCGCTGGCATCCCGGCTCGCGTGCGGGTACTGGCGTTTTTCCAGGATATCCTGCAGGGTGATGATACCGATCAGTTTTCCATTCTTGTTGACAACAGGGAGACGTTCGACCTTGTTGGTATACATGATCTCCAGCGCTTTCTCGGCAGTGATCTCTTCGTTTGCGACAATGGGGTTCTTTGTCATAATGGTGGTGATATTCTCGTCGCCGCGTTTCACCACGATCGCCCGCACGTCCCTCCGGCTGACGATACCGATGATTTTTCCCTTGTCAACAACCGGCACGCCGCCGATGCTGTACTGCTGCATCAGCCGCTCTGCGTCCGAGACCGTTGCCGTGTCTTCAACGTAGAGCACATCACGCTCGATCATCTCTTCTGCCTGTTTGACAGCAACAACTTCCTGCATCTCGTGCTCGGCGGTCATATTGCGGTGGATGACACCGATGCCACCCATGCGGGCAAGCGTTATCGCCATCGTTGCCTCGGTCACGGTATCCATGGCGGCCGAGACCAGCGGGATATTGACATCGATCTTCTTCGAAAACCGTGAACGTGTGTCAACCTCGGAGGGTTCAATCCACGATTCCAGCGGTTCCAGGAGAACATCATCAAAGGTTAAGGAGAGAGGTACATCCAGTTTTTCGTTAAACATATGGTCACCTGATCATTGCGAGTGCTTTTTTGATCAAATCTTCCCTGACAGTTGCGGTACGGTCGCCCCCGCAGACCATGCCACGGACACCGATGATCTCCGGATCGATCCGTTTGAGCGCATCAATGTCCTCGAACTTCAGGGAACCGGCAAGAGCGGTTCCGAGTCCGAGTTTCCTGTTCTCCTCCGTAAAAGAGCGGAGTGCTTTCTCGTCCATGAAAGCAAACGTGCTCTGCCGGTCCTTGAGGCCGGTATCGACCATGGCAAAGTCTGCACCGCATTCCGCGGCAATGGGAGCCATGTCGAAAGGAGAGATGGCGTGCATGCGTTCGAAATCCGAGTATGCTGCAATGACGACATACTTCTCCGGGAACTCGTCCTTTACGGCCCGGACCACGGCACCGATCAGTTCGCGGGCCTCGTTCTTTCCTTCAAAGGCAAGCCCGATCTTGATGTAGTCAGCTCCGGCATGGGCAGCGCCGTACGCGGTGAGGGCAGCCCCGCCCGGTTTGAAGTCGAAATCGCCAATGGCTGCGCTCACGGGTTTTTTCACGTACTCCTTGATCTCACGGATGACCCAGGGAAAGTTGGCGCCGAGCGAGCCTTCGGACGGTTTCTTGACGTCAATAATGTCAGCGGCAGTAGAGTTTTTCGCCTCAGTGATGGAGCTGGGGCTGACCAACAATTGCATAAAGTTTAATGATCTTTTATCCTAATAGTGGTTTGCTTCGTCTATGGAACTGATTCTTGCAATGGATTTGAAGAATAATCTGGTCGTGCACGGGAAATCCGGGCAGCGTGAGGGCTACAAACCGCTGGACTGGGGCTGTTCACCGACGGCAGAGCCGCAGGGGTTTCTCCGGGCGATCCGACCCAGATCTATTTACATTGCGGATCTCGACCGCATCGGACGGACCGGTTCGCATGACCTGATTGTCCGGCAGTGCGCACGGGAAGTCCATTCCTGCTACATTGACCGGGGATGCCGGTCGCCGGGCGATCAGCTCGAAGGCTATCATATCCACAATATTGTTGGCACCGAGACCGGGGGAGACGATCTCGCACAGTACCCGGGCGGCCTCTTAAGCCTCGATATCAAAAACGGCCGGGTCATCCCCTCAGGCCGCGATCCGGGGGACGTGCTCCGGCAGGCCAATGGCTGGAAGTTCGAAGGATGCATCATCCTCAACATCACCGCGGTGGGAACGGAGTCGGGCATCGACCGGCAACGGCTCGATGCAATGCGGGCGGCCTATCACCGGAAATTATACTATGGCGGCGGGGTCTCGACCATTGCCGATCTCGAAGCGATCGAGTCTGCCGGGTTCGATGGTGCGATCATCGCAACGGCCTTACACCACGGGACCGTTCCGATCGGATGGATACGGAGGGGACGGATGTGTTAGTCACGCTTGAAGGCATTGACGGGAGCGGGAAGAGCACGCTCCATGCAGCGCTCAGGGACCTGCTCGCAGATCTCGATCCTCTCATGACCCGGGAACCCGGGGCAACCTGGGTCGGGGAGCAGGTGCGCCGTGCGGTCAAAGAACAGATAGACCCGGTAACCGAAGCAACCCTCTTTGTCGCGGATCACGCAGCTCATCTCGCGAAGGTTGTCCGCCCGGCCCTGGCGGAGGGGCGGCTCGTGATCTCCGACCGGTACAGCGACAGCCGGTACGCGTACCAGTCCGTGACCCTGCAGGGCATCGTCCCGGAGCCGGAGAAGTGGCTGCGGGCCATGCACAATGGCTGGACGATCATTCCCGACCGGACATTCCTCTGCGTTCTTCCCGTTGACGATGCCCTGACCCGGCTGAAACCGGATGCCCAGCGCGAACACTTCGAGAAGCGCGAGATTCTGGAGAAAGTCCAGAACAATTATCTTGCGTATGCCCGTGCGGAGCCGGGCCGGTTTGTGGTTGTGGATGCGATGCTTTCTCCTGAGATTGTTGCGGGGTTTGTGGCGGATGCTATTCGGTTGGATCTCTCTTCTGGAAAGAGGAAGCGGAAGAAGTAAATCGATCGGATCCTGATTGAAAATTATTTGATTTTCTTTTGTTCCGCTGACCGCAGCGGATTTGCGAGAGTGCCCACCCCCTGATGGGGGTCGCTCGGCCGCCTCGTCGGGGCCTCGCTGGGCAAGATTCTGTAACGTTGATTGTAGGAAATTGCCAAACCGTGAAATTCCCTGTCCACGGGGGTGTGTTAGGCCTGCAAACTCTTGTGAAATCATCTCCGCGTAAATCGCTCCGATTGGCGAACGGAGCCCATTTTGAAAAACGGGTTTTCTGATACTCGCGTTTTTTTGCGAATTATAGAGCAGTGTTTTTGAAAGAGGGCCATATCATCGATATTTTATGGATATGGGGGGTATTTCAGCCCCTAAAAAACGTCTAAATATTGCCTTTTGGAGGGCCATGGGATTGAAATCCTGTGGAAAAGGCTGCCCGGAGAAATGGCGGGGGGTAAATCCGGGGCTCTCTTTGGAAGAGATTCCGTCTTGTCGATTGCAGGTAAATGAGCCGCCGCGAGAGGCAATGGTCGCTCTTCCGAAAAGGCACACCGCATCCTGTACGAGGACACCACATACTATGTTGGTGGAGATCAGAGTACCTGGAGTATGCCGTGAAATCAGATTCTGGGAGTGTCCGTTCTGACGAGCGCAAACAAATATAAATGTTTAATATAATGAGCAATCAACAACAGCGTAGGGAATACTATGCCGGTTAGAAAATGTCCCAAATGTGGAGAAGATATTACCTGTCGTATGTGTAATGGTGTCGGTCTTATTCGTGAAAAATTAATGGGTGTTCCAGTAAATGAAAGAAAGTGTCTTGATTGTAAGGGAACGGGCAAACAACGTTATCATCGGTGCCGCAAGGGTGTAAGCAAAGGAACCCCGCGAGTACCGAGCGGTGGCATTCATATTAATAACTATATTCAAAACACTAACAAAAAATAAAAAACCCCTGCAGTATTTTGTAAGAGGACATTCAAAAGTTCGGCAAGAGAGTCATTGATGTATGACTTTTACGAGATGTCAAGAGATTTTTTTGCATAATTAAATCTGTTTTTTGCATGAGGATAATTCTTTGAAAAATTAAAATTTTTATTCCTTCTTCGCAATCGTCACGATCACATCGCCAACCGTCAAAACATCCACCTTCGCCCCTTCCTCCATGTAGGAGTATTTGGGCGTGAAGACGTTCTCCGGCAGGGCGACTTCGGTACCACCGAGCTGGATCGTCTTGGGCGGATTTGCCAGCTGCTCCGGCGAGAGCGCCTTCACCGCGTCCATGAATGCCTGCCCCTCCTTGCGGAAGGTCTTGCCGACAATCGAGCGATTGAACTCGATGTCGGAGATCACGCGGTCGAGCTTTGCCACATCGGTGCGCCAGTGGACATCGGCATTGAGCGTCCGCCCGGTGTCGCCCTCGTCATTGACCGAGTGCGGGGCATAGATGGTGACCTTGCCGAGCGGGGCATTGAGGGCCATGCCATTGTCATGCTTGTACTTCCGCACTTCCGCAACCACCTGGATAAGCGTGTTGCCTTCCTTCCGTGCAGCATCGTCCTCGTACGTGAACGAGACCCACGGCTGTTTGTGCACGCTCTGGCCCGGGTTGAAGTAGGAATAGCACTCCTCGGCAAAGTAGGGCGTGAACGGTGCAAGCATCCGGCAGAGCGCGTCGAAAGCTGTGTGGAGCACGAGGCAGGCGCTTGCCCGTGAGGCGTCCTGCTGGTAGAGCCGTCCCTTCACGAGCTCGATGTAATTGTCGGCCAGCACATCCCACGCGAACTCCCGGATTGCCTTGAGCGCGGTGTCGAACTGGTAGGACTCCATGGCCTTGCTCACCTGTTCGATCGTATCCGAGAGCCGGACAAGGAGCCAGCGGTCGGCAAGTGCGATGACCGGTGTGTCATTGTCAAACCCGCCCTTCTCCAGCTGAATCAGGGCGAACTTGGTGATGTTCCACATCTTGGTCTGGAAACGTGACGCGGAGACCACGTCGTTCCAGTTGAACATGATGTCGGAACCGGTTGCAGCTCCCATGGCGCCCCACTGGCGGAGGGCATCGGCGCCGTACTTGACGAGGATCTCCTCCGGGACGATGATGTTGCCCCGGCTCTTGCTCATCTTGAACCCATCCTCGCCCAGCACCATGCCGTTGACAAGGATCTGGTCCCAGGGCCTGCTGCCGGTGAGGGC
Source organism: Methanoregula sp. (assembly GCF_028679125.1). Lineage (GTDB taxonomy): Archaea > Halobacteriota > Methanomicrobia > Methanomicrobiales > Methanospirillaceae > Methanoregula. The sequence goes on from NZ_JAJRCG010000013.1 coordinate 20,213, forward strand.
AACGGCCCGGAGGATCGAGTAGAATGCCCAGGTGCGGATGATGTCGTGGCCCTGGGGACGGATCTGGGCAGGGAAGTACGGCGGTTTGCCGCTGCCGTCCCAGCCGGTAACGTTCATGACGGAGATGGAGGAGTCCATCCAGGTATCGAGCACATCGACTTCTCCGTCAAACTCGGTGCTGCCGCACTTTTTGCACGGGTGCTTCGGCTTGGTGAGGGTGGGATCGATGGGCAGATCCTTCTCGTCCGGTACTGCCAGCTCGCCGCACTTCTTGCAGAACCAGACCGGGATCGGGGTGGCGAAGATCCGCTGCCGTGAGATACACCAGTCCCATTCCATCTGCTCGACCCAGTTCTCCATCCTAAGAAGCATGTGTTCGGGATACCACGTGACCTCATGGGCTGCCTTCTGGATCTCGTCTGGCTTGATCTTGATGAACCACTGCCGCTCGGAGAGGATCTCGATGGGCGTCTTGCAGCGCCAGCAGGTTCCCACGCGCTGGGCGAGTTTCTCCTGCTTGTGGAGGATCTTCTTCTCCTTCATATCGGCAAGGATTGCGGCCCGGCAGTCCGTGGTGTTCAGGCCCTGGTATTTGCCGGCAATCGCGGTCATCTTACCCTGGCGGTCGATGGCCTTCCGGAGCGCGAGGTTGTGCTGCTTCCACCAGTGGACATCCTGCTTGTCGCCGAACGTACAGATCATGACCGCGCCGGAACCAAATGCCGGGTCAACGGCTTCATCGATGATGACCGGAACATCATGGCCGAAGAGCGGGACTTTCATGGTCTTGCCCTTAAGCTTTGTGTAGCGCTCGTCATTGGGGTGGACGGCAACGGCAACACAGGCAGCGAGGAGCTCGGGCCGGGTGGTCGCGATCTCCACGCCATCGAAATCAAAGTAGTTGAGCTGGGTCTCGCGGTCTTCGTACGAGACTTCCGCAAACGCGATCGCGGTCTCGCACCGGGTGCAGTAATTCACCGGGTGCTCGTCCTGGTAGATGTATCCCGAAGCCAGCATGCGCAAAAATGAGAGCTGCGTCTTGCTGTAGTACTTCGGTGTCATCGTGATGTACTCGTTGGACCAGTCCGTGGAGAAGGCCATCTTCCGGAGCGTGATGCGCATTGCCGCGATGTTCTTCTCGGTCAGCTCGCGGCACATCTTCCGGAACTCCTCGCGGGATACATCGTTCTTGGTGATGTGGTTGAGCTCCTCGACCTTCACTTCCGTCGGAAGGCCGTGGCAGTCCCAGCCCTGCGGGAACATCACGTTGAAACCCTTCATGCGCTTGTAGCGGGCAAAAAAGTCGATGTAGCACCAGTTCAGCGCATTGCCGATATGGAAGTTCCCGGTCGGGTAGGGCGGGGGGGTATCGATGACGAACTGCGGTTTTTTCGAGTTGCGGTCAAAATAATGATCCTCGTCGCGCCAGGTTTTGCGCCAGCGCTCCTCCACTTCGGCGAAATCATAGTTTTTCGGCAGTTGATCAGATGACACCATTCGGGACAAGGTTGGTTGTGGAATAAAATATAGTGATCGCATTGCGCAGGTCCCGGTACGATAAAACTCTTTTTGCTTGAAGACAAATGATGACCAATGCAGCGACAACGGGGCCTCGGGTATGCAGCAGCGCTGGCCGGTGGGACCACCCTCATAGGTCCGTACCTTGAACCCGCGTGGCTGATGGCGCTTGTTGTCATCCTGTACGCACTCATCCTCTGGAAATTTTTTGATACGAAATATCTCGCCTATACGATCTGTGCCCTTGCCGCCCTGTACGGCGTCGGTCTTCTCCCGTTCTTTGTCTTTGCCACCACCCTTGCAATGATGGTGCTTGGGGAACTGGTCTTCCAGCATGGTGCCGATGACCTGAACACGTACCTGTATTATATCATATCAACCGCATGGGCCGGCGTGCTCGTCATGGCCTACCTCCATGAGATGGCAATCCTGACCATCATCTTCGGCATCATTGCTGCTGTCCTCCTCAAAGTGATCCTGCTCAAGTACGAGGATTCTCTTGTTATCGAGGGCGTGGGCACTGCGATGACCATGCTGCTCATCCAGGAGCTCAATTACCAGGCCGATCTCCAGCTGGTTGTTATCGCGGTCATCGCTGCGTTCGCATTTGCCTATTTTGCCTATCGCTCAAAGACGGCAGACCTGTCCGGCCTCTTCTCCATTGCCCTTGTCGGTATCATCCTGCTGGTCTTTTCCAATCCCCGCTGGCTCCTGGTCATGATCGTCTTTTTCGTAATGGGATCGGTTGCAACGAAATACAAGTTCGAGTACAAGAAGCGGATCGGTGTCGAGCAGGGCCAGAGCGGGGCGCGGGGGTACAAGAATGTCTTTGCGAACGGGATTGCAGCGACTGCAGCTGCCATCCTCTATGGTGTCTTCCAGGATCCCGTTTTTGTTGTCATGTATGTCGGCTGCGTGGCAACGGCCGCGGCCGATACGCTGGCCAGCGAGATCGGGGTCACCGGTGGAGTTCCCCGTCTTATTACCACCCTGAAGCAGGTTCCCATCGGGACGAACGGCGGCGTCACGTTTGTTGGCGAACTGGTTGCACTGATCGGGGGGTTTGTCGTGTCCGTTGCAGCATTCCTGCTGGGAGTCATCACCCTCCCGATGCTGATTGCCTGCACGCTTGCCGGTTTCATCGGCACCAATATCGACAGTCTTGTCGGTGCAACGCTGGAGAACCGGGGATTCCTCGGGAACGCCGGGACAAACTTCCTTGCCACTATCAGCGGCGGGATCGTAGCGGTCGCAATCTTCCTGCTTATCCTGCCGTTTATTCCCGCATAATGTCCGGTAAAAATGTCCGGTAACAACGAATAAAAAAAGTTGGATCTTTATCGTATTCAGAAATTACTCTTGAGTGCCTGCGGCATCAGTATTTGTACCAGCGTCCCTTGCTATCGTATTCGCCGGTTACCTGCTGCTGGATGACGATTGTTGTTCCTTTTGCCAGGTTACGGAAGAAACAGGCCTTGTAGGTGCTGATGAGCGGGATGATGATGAGCCCGGCTATGAAGAGTACCGCCGCGGTGACCCAGATACCTTCTGTTCCGATCAGGGTCATGAACTGGTCGAACGTGAATGCCATCTGCTGCTCCTGGGTATAGTTCATGAAGGGCTCGAGTTTCGCTATCAGGGGGATTTCCCAGACAATCATCAGGCCAAAGAGAATAACGCAGACCATAACGACCGATACAACGAGGAACCTGATGAACTGCGACATGTTCGTACTGACCAGCTGGATGCTCCGCTGGATCGATTCGAACACTTTCCGGTCCTCGAAGACTGCTGCGTTGTCGGTGAAGATGGTGAGGAGGAGGCTTGGCAGGACGACTCCGAATGAGAGGAAAACCATGACCGCATTGCCCGGGGCAGTCCCGATGAGGGTGAGGGTCAGGACAACGAGCACGAAAACCAGCATGGTCATGAACATGATGACCATCAGGGGGAGGAGGACGCGGAAATAATACTGCCATGATGCGCCGATCATCGAACGGATATCACCGCCATTGCTCCGGATGAGGAAGAGGGCCCCGGTAACAAAGAAGAGGAGCACCAGTCCCGCAAGCACAAGAAGCCGCCCGGCAAAGAACACACCGGAGAAGACCGCGAGCAGCCAGAGCGCGGCGGCAAGGAGACCTCCGATAATGCCGGGTATCCAGAGCAGCGGCATCCGGGCAAGAAGACCGCATGCCTCTTTCAGTTCTGCGATCGCCATTGTTACCGGTTCCTCGGCATTGCCACGATCTCACGAACCTGGAGGTCGAAGAAATTCGCCGTGTTTGCCGGGCGGATGACGCAGACCGTATCGGCACCGGTTGCCGTGCCCCCGACCGCGATGACTTCTTCGCTGATCCCGATGGCGCCCTGGTCGGCGGCAATCAGTACGCATTCCACGCCAACCTTGAGACCGATGGCAACGGTGCGCCGGAGCGCTTCGGCAATCGCTTCGGTGCGCGACCCGCCTCCGACTTTCGGTGACCGGGAGAGGGCGCGTTCAAGACCGGAGAGCGCATGGGTGCCGGTGACGATGGTCACACCCTCTTTACGGAGCTGTTCGGCAATACCGTTTGAAAACTCCCATTCGCCCGGTTTGGCGAATCCGAACACGTGGGTGACGACAACGAGCCGGAGTCCCGATCCCTTCATGGCGTCCGCAAATACCTGCGCGGTCTTACCGGACGAGCTTGCAACAACAATGGTTTTGAGCCCCAATTCCTTTGCCCGCTCGACAGAAAACCGGGCCGCATCCCCCGTGTTTGCCGGGCCCGGCGTATCAAAATAATAACATTTCTTCTGAACAAACGTCATAAGTACCTTTTAATAAGCCGTAATGAAAAACTTTGTCAGATTCTATCCGGAGGAATCCGGGATCAAATCTGCATATCGAGGATTAGTATCATGCTCACGCTTGCACTTGCAGGAAAACCCAATTGCGGGAAATCCACCTTTTTCAAGGCCGCCACGATGGCGAATGCCGAGATCGCGAACTACCCGTTCACCACCATCAACCCTAACTTCGGGGTTGCGTATGTGCGAACCAGGTGCGCCTGCACCGAACTCAAGGTGAAGTGCACCCACTGCGTTGAGGGTAACCGCTTCGTTGCGGTCAATTTAATCGATGTCGCCGGGCTCGTGCCCGATGCGCACAAGGGCAAAGGGCTGGGCAACCAGTTCCTCGATACCCTCCGGCAGGCAGACGCGATCCTCCATATCATTGATGCAAGCGGCGGGACGGACAGCGAAGGAAACCCGGTTGGCGTGGGCAACCATGACCCGGCCGAGGATGTGAAGTTCCTCGGGTACGAGATGACGATGTGGGTCCACGGGATCCTTGACAAGCACTGGACCCGGATCAGCCGCGGATCACAGGGGAAAGGGCATGCCATCCAGGAGGGCGTTGCCGAGACGTTTGCCACCCTTGGCATCACGTTCGAGGACGTGCGCGACATCGAGCTGAACCTGAAGATCGATCTCGTGCATGCAACCATGGACGATCTCATCCCGTTCTGTGCGGAGATCGTGAAGATCTCAAAGCCGATGCTCATCATCGGCAACAAGTTCGATGAGGCGCCCGAGGCTCTCCGGGCAAAACTCGCTGAGGCGAAGGTGGCCTTTTCAAGCGCGGCATCCGAACTTGCGCTGCGCAATGCTGCGACAGCAAACGTTGTCAAGTACCTGCCGGGCGATGAGGAGTTCAAAGTAGTGAACGAAGCGTCACTCTCTGCTCCCCAGAAGGCCGGCCTTGCGAAGATCGCCGGCGTGATGAAGGAGTGCAAGGGCACGGGCGTCCAGCAGGCCATCAACCGTGCGGTCTTCGAACTCCTCGACATGATCGTGGTCTACCCGGTGGAGGATGAGAACCACTACTGCAACAAGCAGGGCGATGTGCTGCCCGATGCCTACCTGATGCGGAAGGGCTCGACGCCCAAGGATCTCGCGTTCCAGGTCCACACGGAGATTGGCAAGGGGTTCCTCTATGCGGTCGATGCCAGGACCAAGATGCGGATCAAGGAAACCCACGAGCTGAAGAACGGGGACGTTATCAAGATCGTGAGCGCCGCGAAGTAAGCGTGCAAACGAAAGGGTGCGGCGGGTTCCGGGGGGCGTATGACGATTGTCATGCAATTGTCAGACAATCCAGCCGCCCTTTGCCGAAATATCCTCTTTTTACCTCTTTTTTTACGCTAAAACCGTGCTTTTCCCGGAAAGTTTATATAGGGACAATGTGAACAGGTCATTTACCGAAGAGAAGGCAGGAGGTGGAGATGATAGGAGGAGAAATTTATCAGGCCCAGGTGATCAGGAACTTCTTTGACTGTATCACCGGCACGGACCGGAACCTGACCCGGATCTTTATGTGCGTCATGAGCCTTGCAAAACTCCGCATGGAATCCCCCGAGAAGATGGCTTCTCTCACTGACCAGCTCAAGAAGAGCAAGATCCATAAGGAACTCTCGGTTGACATCCTGGACTACATGTGCGATGCTGCAAACCAGCTCGAACTCACCAGCGTCAAGACCGCGTTCGGGGTCAAGGATATCCAGGAAGTTGCGCAGGACTTCACCGGCATCAGTATGGACAGCCTGTAACCGGGCTGGGAATAATCTTTTTTGAAGATAATCAAAGTAAATAACAGTAACTTTATGCATTAACGTCTAAAAACGCGCGTATAAACGCACTTTTGTTTTCCATCGGGAGATACACAATCACTTGTGAATTAAACAAAATTTTCTATCCATTCATATAACTCATTAAATTTTGTATCATATTCAAGCCTAGTGGACATATCGTAGATGGCATTCATTGAGTTACTGATTCGTTTTATCTCAAAAATGATTTCTGGGGGATTTGGCTCAAGTCTAATAATCTGATTATAGCACTCCTTTGCCTCATCAAGCCACTCAAGATTCGTACACATATTTCCTTTTCTATATAAAAGTTCTAGATTATAGGGATCGAGTTCAATAGATTTGTTATAGCATTTAAGCGCTGTTTCATATCGGTGAAGAAATAAATTAGCAATTGCCTTTTCATGCCATATTTCAGAATTGAGTTCTTCGTCTGGTTCAAGAACAAGAAATCGATTTATGCAACCAATCGCCTCGTCAAATTGCAATAAAAAAAGTAATGCTCTCGCTTTAAATCGCCATAAATATGCATTATCTGGATTTTTATTTAGTTCTCGCTCGAATTTTTGGTTTTCTTGAGTATATCGGGTAAAAAGATCCGGATAATAGAATTCGATATCAGATGGATCATCTTCACCAAATAGACTGTAATCTAACATTAATACTCAATTTAATAGTTCTCTCAGTTCAATTTATAATATTACCCCAATCCAAATAATTCCGCATTTTACAGTGTGAGTTATTCTATATTAGACTAGATAAAAAAAACGCTAGAGACTTGCAGGGCTCATTTTCACCCTATGTGCCTCGCGCTCTGTCGGCAGGTGCTCTCAAAGGGGCTTCTCGTTCACATTACCAGATTTCTTCTATCTATCCGGATCCGGGTAAGTGCGTAGCGCAAAACCCGCCAGGCGTTTTGCGCGTAAGGCATCGCAACGGGGGGTTCTGATTCCCCGAAACAAGAACGATTCGCTGTTAAATTCCCTATGTTCCGCCGCTCCAACATTCTGTACCCACGCGACCCCCCCTCCACTAAAATATCCGCACCCACTCACAATTACGACGTGAAAATCCCCCATTTTCACACAAAAACCGAAAGGGGCAAGGGGGGGTCGCGTGGGTACAAAAATATTTTTGCGGCCCGGACCGCCCAGCCGTAACCGGATAATTACGACAGTAAATCTCCTTGTATCCCCGGATCCGGGCCGGAGGATTGTACCCACGCGACCCCCCCACTACGGTAAAAAGCCGGAAGCCCGGGCTCAGCGAATCATATTCACCAGAACCGGAACCATTCGCCCGGCTCCTTCAAAACCGGGAGAAAAAAAAAGTTTACGCTATCCCCATTGCCTTCTTGTAATCGTTCAGGAGCCGGACGATCATCCTGCGGTGCTCGTCCAGCGCCTCCGCATCATCCTCTGAAGTGATGAGCGCGACCACGTAGATCAGGATAAGGGCATTGTCGAGTTCGAGCGTTCCCGCGTCCTCGATCTTTTCCGGGGACAGGTTAATGGCGGTATACGCATGTTCAGCGGGAGTGAACGTAAGGGAAAGATCGGCAGTGACCTGCGAGTTATTCCGGTCCTCCGCATTGGCACGGAAAATGGCAAGCGCTTTTTTCAGCGCTGCATTGGCGGGACTGTCGGGGATCAGGGAAATGGCATGGGTACATTCCCGGCTTGCGTTCTCGTACAGGCCGAACTTGAAGGCAAGGAATGCGGATGCGATCTCGTGGGCGGTCTCCGGGGGAAATTTTGGGTAGTGCGCTCTCATCTGTCCTATATAGGCATCAAGATATTTTTCCATCAGGTCACGTCTCCGTTGTAAAAAACAGGGTGAACCCGGGGAAAGCCGGACTGCACCTGAATTTTCCGGGGTCTGTCAGGGAACAGGAACCCGCAGGTTCCCGTTGACAGGGTTACCGGATAATAATGTGAATCCGATTCTCATGAACATATCCATACGCGCCGCCACGGTGCCGGATATATGTAACCCGGGGTATCAATGGTTTTTATCAGGAAGAGGCTCCAATAGTTCACTGACGGTATGGGTGCAGTAATTTTTTCTGATGTGCACGCTGATGCAGATGCGATCGGAGCGCTTGCGTCCTGCATTCGTACACCGGTATTCAGGCAGACATTCGGACCGGTCGACGTTCTCGTTAACCTGGGGGATCTCCTCCACCGGGGGAGCCGCCCTCAGGAGACCCTTGAGAAGGTCCATACCCTTTCACAGGAGTTCCGGCTGGTCTCGGTGATGGGCAACCATGACCATGCCTACCTCAACGGGATTCTTGTCAGTGGCAGCGATGCGGCGAGCACGTACCGGCACGAACAGCTCCGTGACTCCCCGCTCCTCTCCATCTTCGATGCCATGCCCATGGACTGGCAGGATAACTGCATGCTCTTCGTGCATGGCGGCCCGCTGGAGTTAGGTACCCAGACGCTCCGGCTCAAGTGCTGGCAGCGGCTCTCCCACCAGAGCGGCGATTTCTTCACCGGTTACCACTATACGGCAACGATGGCGTTCGATGCCCTTGCAGAGCGCGGGCTTACCCATATGGTCTGCGGTCACCAGCACGAGCACATCTGCTGCAGGAAGACTCCTGACGGGATTTTTGAGCAGCACCTGGATTTTATACCCCTGAAGATCTCCAATGGCGAATCGGATATCCTGCTTGAGGTTGCCCGCATCCCGCTTGACTGCCCGACCCTCTTCCGGCTTGGCGGGTGTCATGGGGATACACCGGAATTTGCCTATACTGACTATTCGACCTTCTCCTTTATCCGGCTCATGCCCCGTGCCTGAACTTTGTTTTCCGGGATGGGTATCTGAAAAACCATGACGGTTCGCCGTCGTGAATATGAGGATCTCGCCAAATCGCGCTGCCTTTTCCCATTGCATATAAAGTCAGACGCGTATTTTCGCATTTTTCGGGCAATATTTATATAACGTGACCACAAAGTGGTTATTATGCCTCGTGCTGGTGAGGGACGGTCGATACGGATCGATCCTGATGTGTATGAGGCGCTTCTCACGCTGAAATGTGGGAATATGACGTTCTCGGACGTTATAGCAAAAATGCTCCAGGAATCCTATGGCTGGTCGGATCACTATCCCGCCGGCCAGAAGAACCTGGAGGATTTCATCGATATGCCAGCCCGGTGATACCCGGTGCATTGCGCAGTCTTCCGGGGAAGATCCAGAGTAATTCCAGAAAATGCAGATATCTGTAGAGAATATCTCAACCTGCTGGCAGCAGATAGTGATGAGATTCTCCGGGATCCAAAAGGAAGCAGATAATGAAACCTGAATCAATGATCCCTGTGTCGTCCTGTTACCATCACGACGATGCCGGGTCGTTCATCTGAAGTTGCACGTCACCCTCACTCATTCCCATAATTTTTTCCTTAAGTTCACGAAGCAGTTCGGGGATATGCTTTGCAGTTTTCAGACGCCATTCTTCCAGCTCCCCGAGCGTCTGGTTTTCCTTCTCAAGCATTGCACGGATCTGCGCCTTCTCCCGTTCCAGCGACTGCATCTTCGTGATCAGGCAATGGGTTGAAAGGGCCAGCTCAGCCTTCCGGCAGGACTCCTCGAGTTCTTTGAGTGAGGAAACAGCGGTGCAGATATCGCCGCGGAACCCGGGCGTATCAGAAAAGACCGCACGCTCTTCCTTGTTCTTCAGGAGAACTTCCCCGGAAGCAATCATCCGCTCTGCAACCGGGCAGGCCGCTTTCAGTGCTGCATCCAGCTGTTCCCGGTCCGGGATTTCATGATCCGACAGCAGTGCCATGGCGGTATTCAGGACGGCGATCTCGGTCGGGTGGCGCTGCCGGGATGCAATCTTCTCCGCTTTCCGTAATACATGGGATGCGGTCATGGAGAGTGCCGAGTAGGTCCTGGCTGCATCGTCACGCTGCCGGGCAAGGTCTGCTATTGCAGATTTCTGAGACTCGATCTCCCCCATGCGGGGATCCTGCGGCAGGGCGCCCAGCTCCGCATCTATCGCTGCCGACCGGGTTTCAAGTTCTGCAATCCGCGTATGGGCCCGCCCGAGTTTCTCTTCCGATTTATCGTAATCGATCCGGAGATCGGTCACTGCATCGAAGAGCTCCCGCGCTGCCGACACTTCGGCCAACTCTTTCCGGTACGTGGCGATCAGCGGGTTGATGGTATTGATACCGTGCCCGATCTCATCGATCCCATGGCGGACAGTTTTCATCTCCTCCGGGAAGATGGCCTGGAGGTACCTCCCCTGCCCGCGTGTGCTGTTGATACAGCTCTTTGCGCATTCGACCGCAACTGCATAAAACTCTTCAGGATCTTCCGGCAGGTCCTTTGCCAGGGAACCTTTCATTGCCCTCACAAACTGCGGCAGGGAATTCTTTGCAATGGTCTTGAGTTTGGGGTGAATCGCCGGATCATGTTCAGCACCGGCAATATTGTTGATGATGAGGTGGAGACCTGCAACGCCGTTTCGTATCGCGTTCATCGGCTCTCTGGTTCCGGCAACAAAGGATTCTTTTGCGGAACTCTCCCGCCCGGTCAGCCATGCAGGGACTGCATCAAAGGTAATGTCCTGCGGCTCGGTTTTTTTGGTTCCGAAGATCTTTTTCAGGAAATCATGCATGCCAAATTACTCCCGTGATATTACTCCGTGACCTCGCTGGATGGCGATCACTCTCAATCGTTCCTGGAAATCTGGCGCAGGCGCTTCTCGCCATCGATCTCTTTGAGCACCTGAACAACTGCGGGAGGAACGAGTTTCTTCCATGGCTCCCCCTGAATGATTCTCCTGCGAATCTCCGTGCCGCACAGGAGTTCGCGTTCGTACATGGCCGGCGACTGGACGTTCACACCGGCCTCATGGAAGAGCCGGACAACGAGCGGGTTTGAGGAATAGCATACATCGAAAGGCGGTGCCATGGACCGGACGTGGGCAACCCAGAGCGCGTTCCGCTGGACATCTTCGATCGGGATGACATAGTACGGGCAGTCGAGCGTTGCGAGCGAGCGGGTGATCATGAGCACCCGCTCACCGGCCGTGAACGGGTTGTCCACGTGGTGCGAGAGCTGTGCGCTCCCGATACCAATGATGATCTCGTCAACCTTGCCCGCAATGTGTTCGAGCACGGTCTGGTGCCCGTTATGGAATGGCTGGAATCTCCCTACATAGAACCCGCGTTTCATGATCCTGCTCCTGCTCCTGCTCCGAGATTTGCAATCCGCGCTGCAAACGCCCCGCCCGTGAACCCGGCATCGATGTTGACAACGGCAATGACCGAGCACGACTGGAGCATGCTCGCAAGCGCGGCCCGGCCTTCACCCATGTAGCCATACCCCACGCTGACGGGAATGCCGACAACCGGTTTGTCCACGAGCCCTGCAACAACTGCGGGGAGCGTCCCTTCCCGTCCCGCGCAGACCACAAAAACATGGGCGCCGAGCAGCGGTTTGAGTGCTGGGAAGAGACGGTGGATGCCGGCAGCGCCGACATCGTACGCGGTCCGCACCTCGCATCCCATCTCCTCGGCAATGATCCGCGCCTCTTCCGCAACCCGGATATCCGAAGTCCCTGCCGTGATGATCCCGACAATGCCCCCGGTCCGCTTCGGTGCCGGGCCATTGCCGGCAACAAGGACGCGCCCCGCTTCACGGTAGTCGACCGCGAGGCCGGCCTTTCCTGCCGCATCCCGGATACCGGCTGCCTGATCTGCACTGACCCGTGTGACAACGCATCGCCCTGCTGCCGTTGCATGGCGGATGACAATCTCTGCAAGATGGAGGGGATCCTTTCCCTCGGCAAGGACGACCTCCGGCATGCCGCAGCGGACGCCCCGCCCGAGATCGATGCAGGCAAAATCGCCGATCCGGTCAAGGCGCAGGCCCTCGATGGCTTCCGCGGCAGACTCAAGCGTGATCGTGCCGCCCCGGTATTGTTCGAGAAGATCCTGTAATTGCGGATTTGCCGGCATGGTAGTAGTAATAAGTTATGGACCGGCGTATTATAATACGTTCATTGTCATGTCGTATCTCGTCTATATTGCCGCCTTCGGAACCGCAGCCGTGATCTTTCTCTGGCTGCGCGATGCGAGGATCTTCTTCCGGACCGGTCTTCCGGGTTACCGTAAAGCTGCCTACTGGGGCGTTGCCTATGGCGCGCTGGCATCGCTGGGGTTCCAGATAGCATGGTTCATGCAGGACTACGAGATCCTCGGCCTTGGCCTGATCCTCGGCGCCATCTATCTCCAGACCAACCGGAAGAAAGAGGATATCTGGAAGAACGAGGAGACCCTGGATCGTTTCCTTGGCAGCGTACCCATAAACAGGACGAACAAGAAATAATGTGATAACAACAGATCTAACAGGAAGGATTTTTCACCATGCTCCAGAAACCACGAGGAACCAGGGACTTTTTACCGGATGAGATGGAGGCCCGGCGCGCTGTCGAATGGCGCCTGCGGGAGGTTGCGCGGCGCTGGGGCTACCGCGAGGTCTGCACCCCGGAGTTCGAGGATCTCGAACTCTTCACCATGCGTTCCGGTGAAGGGATCATCGGGGAGATGTACGTCTTCGAGGACAAGGGCGGCCGGAAGCTCGCCCTGCGCCCCGAGATCACGGCAGCGGTCATCCGGATGTACATCAACGAGGCGAAGGTTGCCCCCAAGCCCCTCCGGTGGTGCTACTATGCCGACTGCTTCCGGTACGAGCGGCCGCAGAAGGGAAGGTACCGCCAGTTCTGGCAGTTCGGCGTGGAACTGATCGGTGCCGACTCGGCGATTGCCGATGCCGAAGTGATCATGCTCGCGTCGGACATGCTGAATGCAACGGGCGTCCGCTACGATCTGAAAGTCGGGCATCTCTCGTTTGTCAAGAATCTCCTGAAAGACGTGGAACCTGAGATCCAGCGGAAGATCCGGGCCCAGCTCGACAAGAAGGACTTCGAGGGGCTGAACCTGACCCTTGACAGCATGAACAAGCCGGACCTCGCGGAGTCTCTCACCACCCTTGTCGCATGCCAGGATCTCAATGAGGCATTCGAGATTGCCGGTGCGATCCCGGAGCGGGAGCGGATCGAGCAGACCATGGGATATCTGGATGCGGCGAAGGTGAAGTATTCCCTGAATCTCGGCATTGCCCGGGGGCTCGACTATTACACCGGCATTGTCTTCGAAGGGTTCGCAGACAACCTCGGGGCCGAGAACCAGATCCTTGGCGGCGGGGTGTACCGCCTCGCCCATCTATTTGGCGGGGACGACGTGGCGTCCTGCGGGTTTGCCATCGGCTTTGACCGGGTGATGGTCTCGCTGGGAGAGTCCGCCGGTAAGAAGGATACCGTTGCTGCGATCGTCTGCACCCCGGAGGCGCGGAACCGTGCGCTCGACGTGGCGAAGGCCTTCCGCTCTGCGGGCATCCGGACCGAGATGGATCTGATGGGCCGGGGTTTCGGCCAGCAGCTGGCGCATGCCGCGAAATCCGCAGCCTTTGCCGTGATCATCGGCCAGCGCGAGGTCGAATCGAGCGAAGTGACGCTCAAGAACCTGCAGAGCGGGGAGCAGAAAACCATAACGCTGGATGCCGCAGTTGCCGAGGTGGTTGCGTCTGGTTCTCGCGGATGAGCTGGCCAAGCAGCAGCGGAGCATCAGCGTTGCAGAATTCTTCGAGAAGAACAAGCACCTGCTCGGTTTCGACTCCCCCACGCGCGGCGTGATCACCACCATCAAGGAAGCGGTGGACAACTCCCTGGATGCCTGCGAGGAAGCGCAGGTGCTCCCGGACATTTTTATCAGCATCAAGAAGACCGGAAATGACATCTTCCGGATCATTGTCGAGGACAATGGCCCGGGAATAGTGCCCGCCCAGATCCCGTTCGTCTTCGGGAAACTGCTGTACGGTTCGCGGTTCCACCAGATCCGGCAGACCCGGGGGCAGCAGGGTATCGGGATCTCCGCCGCGGTACTGTATGCCCAGCTCACGAGCGGGCTGCCCTCGATTGTCATCTCCCGCACCGGGCATAAGGAACCGGCGTACCGGTTCGAGATCCAGATCAAGATCGAGACCAACGAGCCTGACATCATCGCGCAGGGGCCCTTTGAATGGGATCGTATCCACGGGACAAGGGTGCAGATCGAGTTCAGGAGCACGATGGCGGCGAAGAAGAAACTTCTCGAATACCTCCGGTACACGTCGGTTGTTAACCCCCATGCACGGTTCCGGGTGGAACTCGATGACGAGTCCTTCACCTTCGAGCGCGTCAGCCAAGAGGTGATCGTCTGCCCGGTTGCGATCCAGCCGCACCCCCATGGGATCGAACTGGGGCAGTTCAAGCGCATGACTGCCGCAAGCAACCAGAACCTGATCGATTTCCTTGAGGAAGGATTCAGCCGTGTCGGGAAGAAGACCGCGCAGGATATGTGCGACCGGGCCGGGCTGAAGAGCAGCCTGAAGGCAAAGGGACTTTCCGCCGATCAGCAGAAAGCCCTGCTTGCCGCCATGCAGGAGATCGCGGTTCCTGCCCCGCCGACATCCCAGTGCCTCTCGCCCATTGGCGAGGAACTGATCCGGCGGGGGCTCGACAAGGAGTTCCAGATGGACTTTGTCGCTGCCCGTACCCGGGCAACGTCCGTCTTCTCAGGCCACCCGTTCATGGTCGAGGCAGCGATCGGGTACGGCGGGAAACTGCCTGCGGAGGGAAACGCGATCATTCTCCGGTTTGCCAACCGTGTCCCGCTCATGTACCAGCAGGGCGCGTGCGCCATCACGGAGTGCATTGCGAACGTGAACTGGAAGAACTACAATCTCTCCCAACAGGGGCTCCCGATGGGCCCCGTTCTCATCCTTGTCCACGTGGCCTCGACCAATGTCCCGTTCACGAGCGAAAGCAAGGACGCCATCGCGAGCATCCCGGAGATCGAGAAGGAGATCGTCCTTGCCCTCCAG
The DNA here is from genome assembly GCF_028679125.1 of Methanoregula sp. Taxonomy (GTDB): domain Archaea; phylum Halobacteriota; class Methanomicrobia; order Methanomicrobiales; family Methanospirillaceae; genus Methanoregula. The sequence goes on from NZ_JAJRCG010000013.1 coordinate 35,308, forward strand.
GATCTCGGCCGCGAGCTCAAGAACTTCGTCTCGCGCCGGGACAAGAATAAACTGGCCGAGGACCGGGCACGTGCGGTCTGCGCCATCATCCCGGAGATTGCCGTGAAGGTGAGCGAGATCGTGGAGAAGCCGCTGGTCGATACCTCGCCCATCGAGGGCAGGCTCATGCGGAAACTGATTGCCAAGAAGTGGACCCGGGACGGGAAGGTCACGATCGAGCTCGCCAACTACAGCGGGCATGAGGGCGAGATCTCCGCGTACGATATCTCGGCCGACAATGCGACAGATGCGGTGCCGAAAGCAGATTTCGTGAGCGAGATGGACGGCCAGTTCACGAAGGTCTGGAAGATGACGATCCCTGCAAAGAGCGTGTGGCATGTCTCGTATACCGGGAAAGGCGGGGGCATCCTCGAGATCCGGGGCGTAGACGACAACAAGAAGATGGTGGTGGATCTCGATGTCTAAAGAGGAACTTGAGAAGAAGGCGATGATCTCGCTCCTCCATATTGCGAGCGCGTGGTACGACCAGATGAAGTCCGGCGAGATCCCCTCCATCTCCCTGCCGTCACGGACGAAATTCAATATCGAGTATGACGATGCAAGCGAGGTCTGGAAGTACGGGGACAAGGAGAGCATGCGGAATGCTGCCTCGGCCAAGAGCGCAACGCACCTCTTAAAGATGGCCTACGTGATCGGGTTCATCAAACAACAGTTGCGCGAGAACCGTTCGTCAACGCTGAGAGAGATGTATTACATCTCTGAGGGCTGGAAGCGTGCGAAGTTCGGCGCACAGGACGAGAGCAACTACCTTATCGAGGATCTTGAGATCCTCTCAGATGTCCCCCGCGAAGGGTTTCACCTCCATCCCGAGGAGAACGGCGCCTCTATCTACGGCCCGATGCGTATCCGCGAGGAGACCCGGCGCGGGATGAAGACGATCCACTGCCAGGACGATGTCGGGCTCGCGGGGTATACGATCCCGAACAGCGTGGAGAATATCGAGTTCGTGGACCATGATGCCAAGTTCGTCATTGCCATAGAGACCGGTGGTATGTATGACCGTCTGATTGAGAACGGCTTCGACGAGGAGTACCACGCAATCCTCCTCCACCTCAAAGGCCAGCCGGCGCGTTCAACCCGGCGGATGCTCAACAAGATCAGCTCGAACTGGGATCTGCCGATCCTCGCATTCACAGATGGCGACCCATGGTCCTACCGCATCTACGGCTCGGTTGCCTACGGGTCCATCAAGAGTGCCCACATGTCGGAACTGCTCGCAACCCCGAAAGCGCAGTTCCTCGGCCTGCGCCCGAGCGATATCCGGGATTATGACCTGCCCTCGGATACCCTGACCGAGAAGGATATCGAGGCGCTGCGATCCGAACTGACCGATCCCCGGTTTGCCACCGATTTCTGGAGAAAGGAGATCAACCTGCAGCTCGAACTGGGACTCAAGTCGGAACAGCAGGCATTTGCCGCACACGGACTGGACTTTGTCACGAAGAAGTATTTGCCGACGCGGCTCTCCGAGATGGGGATCATCTGAACGCTGGTATGACTGTTGCTGTCTGTTACCCGGAGAAATATCCTGTTGAGGAGACATTTCAGCTCCTCAGGATACCGTGGGAATGGTATATTGAGGGCAACCGGTACGATGTTGTCATTGCCCGGAAGGCCGATGTCGCCGGATATGACGGACCCGTTATCGATCTTACGGATAATGATTTTTTCCGGAAGATCGCGGACCTGCTGAACCGGGGTGAGATGCATCTCCACGAACCTTCCTGCGACATCGAACTGGATCGCGTCCGGCAAGAGATAAAACGGTATATCGTTCTCGTGGAGATCCCCCCGGTACCCTGGGGGCACCCGTACATGGTTGCCCTCACCCATGATGTGGATGTCACTTCAGTGAAGGAATGCCGGTTCACAACAGTGGGATATGCGGCATACCAGTGTTGCATACAGGGCAATGGCGCAGCCGGGCTCCGGCTGCTCGCTGCCCGGTGCGGGTTCGGGAAGGACCCGTGGATACTCTTCGACCGCTGGAAGGAACTGGAAGGATCGATGGGCGTCAGGTCAACGTTCTTCTTCGTGCCGCGCCCGGATGAGCCGGGACAGTGCGCCCACCCGTACCGCTCTGTCTGCTATCATGCGGATCCGGGGGTGATTGCATCTCTTCCCACAGAGGGGTGGGAAGCCGGCGTCCACGGCATCGACAACTGGATCGATGCCCGCCTCGGGGCGGAGGAGCGGGAAGTGCTGGGAGGAACGTCCGGTGGCAACCGGACGCACTGGCTCCTCTTTGGCGAGAAGAGCTGGCAGGTGCTGGAGGCTGCCGGGTATTCCTGGGACTCGACCTTCGGGTACAACGACGACGCCGGTTTCCGTGCAGGCACGCTCCAGGTGTACAGGCCGGAACACGTGGACAATCTCCTTGAACTCCCGCTCCATATCCAGGATCTCGGGCTCTTCGGGGAGTTCTGCTGGGCCCTCGCGCGGGATGAGTGGGAGAAGACACCCTGCCTCCACCTGTCAGCACCCGCTGCACGCGATCACTGCGATCATATCTTCGGTTATGCCCGGAAGTACGGCGGCGCAGTCACCCTCCTGTGGCATTACGAGAACCTGGTCCCGCCCCGCGACTGGTCCGGGTTATACCGGGATCTCATTACCCGGGCAAAGTCTGATGGTGCATGGGTAACGACCGCAGGGAACGTTGTGGAATGGTTCAGGAAACGGCGGCAGATTCATATTACCTGCGTCCCTGGAAAGAACAAACTTACAATATCTGTTGAGGGCAATCTCTCATCAGATTTGTCACCCCCTCTGATGATGAGAATTCATATCCCCGGCAACCGAATGATATCTGTCAATGCCGATTATCTCCCGAGCGGAGAATATATCGACGTTAAACTGGACAAGATGTGTATAACGGTCTCATTTGTATGATCCTCCAGAAAATTTTTCTTAAATTAAAAAGTCCTGAAATCGCGGATTCCTGGTTCATGCATACGTCTGTAGTTCAGCATGCGGTGAAAATCTGCCTGAAAATGTATAATTGCATTGCACCGAAACTTCCGCTCTGTCGCAGGGTAAATGGGGGATACCTTGGAACCGGCAACCAGATCCACCCAACCGCAATTATTGACTATGATCATGTCGTTATCGGGGATTTCTGTATCATTGAAAAAAACGTTGTGATAGACAAGAATTCCATTATCGGTAATTACGTTATTATACGGGAGGGCGCCGTCATAGGATCAGAAGGTTTTGAGTTTCGCAGGATAGCCGGAGAGATTGTACCGGTGGTGCACCTGGGGGGCATCATCATTGGTGACAATGCAGTCATTGGTCCCCGGGTTTGTATTGACAAAAGTGTCCTTGGGGAATATACCGAAGTTGGAGCATCAGCCGACATCCGCTCTGAAGTACAGATTGGGCATGGGATAAAAATCGGATGCTCTACCACGATCCTGGATGGGACCATGGTCGGAGGATATGCAAAGATCGGCAATCAGGTAACGATCGGCCGGCACTGCTCGATAGCTGATGGTCTCAACCTTGTGGATGGTGCAGTGATACCGGATTCCGCTATCATTACACGGGATATGAAAAACACTGCGGGAAATCGAGAGGATTCATGACTGGATATATGCCAAAAAAGCGATGGGAGGTGAATCCGGATGAGATTATCTGAATGCCTGTCTGAAAAAAATGCAATTGTCCGGGATGGCGATTTTTCATCGATAGGCACATTATTTTCCCACAACCCGCAACAGGTAGTTTATGCTGTTTCCGAACAGGACATACGAAAAATTGCCGGCAACCCGTCAGTTTCCTGTGTCATCACGACTGCGGCTCTCTCGCAGAAAGTCCCCTGCACGGTAGGTATTGCTGCGGTCCGGGATCCTCGGCGCGAATTCCAGGCACTTCAGTCATTGATGGCCAGACATCCGGAATTTATTCTCCCTACCTTCATCAACAGGATCTCATCTTCCGTAAAAATTCACCCGAGTGCGCTGATTGCTCCGCATAGCGTTGTAATTGGCAGGGATGTGGTTATAGAAAAAAATGTGGTTGTCAACGAACAGACCATCATAGATGAGGGGTCCATTATCAGGTCAAACTGCATTATCGGTGATGCGGTGGCGCCATTTGGTAATACTCATGAGGGTTCCCTGATACAGCCGCCCGGCGGGGTACATCTTCACCGTGACGTTGACCTTCACGCAAATATCATCATTCGCCGTGCGGCATTCAAAGGATATACCGAGATCGGCGAACAGACAAAAATCGATAATCTGAGCACGATTGGGCAGGGCACTGTGATCGGAAAACACTGCCTGCTCTGTGGCGGGGTCACGCTGGGTGATTTCATTACCATCGGTGATGATGGATGGATTGGTCCCAATGTGTATCTTTCTGACCAGATCGCCATCGGGAATCGTGTTTACATCACGATTGGTTCACGGGTCAGCAGGGATATTGCTGATGCGAAAGTCGTGAAAGATAATTTTGTCCTTGATCGAAACCGGTTCAAAGGAGTTATCCGGGGAATGTAATATGGAGGATACTCCCACATACTCATGAGGATATCCCACCACGGTCAAAACAGAGATGTGAGAACTGGAACTATGCAGAATATCGGTATTGGCACGGATATTGTCGAGATCAAACGGTTTGAAAATTTCGGTGATCCGCAATTCACCCCGTTTTTAACGAGGAATTATACGCAAAAAGAACGGGATTATTGCCTGTCAAAAGATGCTCCGGCCCCGCATCTTGCTGCAAGGTTTGCCGGGAAAGAAGCGGTGATAAAAGCCCTTTACAGTTTGCATATCACCCATATTTTTTATCCTGCTATTGAAATCCTTAACGACGATCGTGGTGTTCCATACGTCAGGATTAATACCGATCAAGCAGAAAAAATAAGTATTAAAATCAGTTTGTCACACAATTCTGATATGGCACTAGCTTTTTGCATAATAATTCAGGAGATTTGACATGGCACCATTTAACGAGGATACTATAAAAAATATTTTTTGTGAAGTGCTCGGTCTTCCTGCACAGAACGTTACGGATACCCTTGCCTACAATTCCTGCGAGCAGTGGGACTCCCTTAAACATCTCCAGATAGTCGCAATGTTTGAAGAGAGTTTCGGGATCGAGATTGATATGGATGATATCATCGCAATGGAAACGTACGGGAAAGTAAAGGAAATCCTGCACAAATATCTGACGTAATCCGGTTATGAATTTTGTTGAATATCTCTTTGAAAATGTTCGGGATACCGGTAAGGACTGCCTGGTATTCCGTGATGGCAGCCTTACCTATCAGGATCTCATCTCCAGGGTCAACAGCCTTTCAGTGCATCTCGCATCAACCATCGGCAGGGGAAACGAGTGCCTCATCCTTTCCGAAAACACACCATTTTTTGTCATTGCCTATCTTGCGATCATCCGGAGCGGAAATACCGCTCTCCTTGTCGAGACCCGGATATCTGATACCCAACTCGCCACGATTTATCGTGAATGCCGGATACGGACATCGTTTGTCCAGAAAAAATTCATAACAAAATCTGTCGGGAGGGACAATGTCATTACCGAGGACATACTCATAGAATTGTCTCCCGCAGATACATTCGCGACCAGTCCCGTGCAGGATGATGCAGTTGCTGTCGTGATCTTCACCTCCGGCAGTACCGGGGCAAAGAAGGGTGTCATGCTGACGCATAAAAATTTATGTGCCAACACTACGTCGATTGTCCAGTACCTGGGCCTGACACCGGATGACCGGATCTGTGCAACTCTCCCCTTCTTTTACTGTTATGGTGCATCACTGCTGCACACGCATCTCCGGGTCGGCGGGAGCATCCTGCTCTCGAAGAATATCTTCCTTGGCGGTGTCATCCGCGATATCAATACGTTCCGGTGCACGGGATTTGCCGGCGTTCCCAGCACGTACCAGATCCTGATCAACAAAACGCCGTTTCTCAAAGAACCCCTTCCGACCCTGCGGTACATGCAGCAAGCCGGGGGACAGCTGCCGAACAAATATATCCGGATGATTGCGGAAGCATTCCCGGAAAAAAAGTTCTTTGTGATGTACGGGGCTACCGAAGCAACCGCACGGATGTCCTATCTCCCGCCGGAGATGATCCTTACTAAACTGGGATCACTGGGCAGGGGAATCCCGGGTGTCACTCTTGACGTGGTCAATGAAGCCGGCATACCGGTGCGACCCGGGGAGATCGGGGAGATTGTCGCTTCCGGTGACAATATCATGGAGGGATACTACGGCGATCCGGAGGGTACCGCTGAAGTGTTAAAAGACGGCCGGCTCCGGACCGGCGATCTCGCAACTGTTGATGACGACGGGTATATCTTCATCCACGGGAGGGCCAAGAACATCATCAAGTCCGGGGGGTACCGTATCTCCCCGAACGAGATCGAGGATTTCATCTGTACCCTTGACGGTGTATCGGGGTGCGTTGTCCTGGGATTGCCCGATGAGACGATGGGTGAGGCGGTTACTGCTGTAGTCCAGCACACGGGAAAAGATCCTGCACCGGATTTCAGGGAGATGATCGTTACACGGTGCAGGCAGCACCTTCCTTCATATAAAGTCCCGTGCCGGCTCTTTTTTGTCCGGGAATTCCCACTCAATGCTTCTGATAAAGTGGATAAGCCGGCACTGACTATGACTATCCAGGAAGAACTCAAAAGTGATCCCAGGGCAGGTCAATGATGCCGTGTGCAGAAGACGATCGTTCTCATAGTTCCCGTCTGCGGGATATTCTCCTCTCAAAGGAGCCGTATTCAGAGAGCGATGCACACAAATGCGAAACGCTCATGCCTATCCTGCGGGAGCAACTCAAAGGGGCACGGGAGAACAACCCGCAGATTGACCATTTTCTCACCCGACAGGGGATTATTGTCGACGATCTCCAGAATCTCGAAGAAGTTCCCTTCATGCCGGTCCAGATGTTCAAGCGTTTCGATCTCCGGACCTGCCCGGAACAGGCAATTGCAAAGATCCTCCAGTCGAGCGGGACAACGGGCGGCACGCCGAGCAGGATCCCGCTTGACAAGTCCACGGCCATGAACCAGATCAGGGCGCTCAAGACGATCCTCGCGGATTACCTGGGGAAGAACCGGAAGATCTTCCTGGTCATCGATCATGAAGGGATCAACAGCCCGTCCATGGCGTTCTCTGCCAGGACGGCCGGTGTTCGAGGGTTGAGCATCTATGCAAAGAAGACCTTTTACCTCTTAAAAGAAGAGAACGGGAAACTCGTCCTGAACCTGCCGGTGATCCGGGATGTCATGGAGAAGTATTCGCAGGACGATGTGTATGCGTTCGGGTTCACGTACATCATCTGGACCACCTTCTACGAGCAGGTGAAGAAGGAGGGTCTCCGCTTCTCTTTTAAGAATTTCACGCTCTTCCATGGCGGGGGCTGGAAAAAGATGCAGGATCTTGCGGTTTCCAAAGATGAGTTCTCCGCATCGATAGCAGCGATATTCGGAGCGCAGCCCGAAAACATCCTGGACTTTTACGGGATGGCGGAGCAGACCGGGATTATTTTCGTTGACTGCAAGGAAGGACACAAGCATGTGCCCGCGTTCTCCCAGGTGATTATCCGCGATCCGTATACGCTCCAGCCATGTCCCCCCGGCAAGCCCGGGCTGATTGAGGTGATGAGCGTCCTTGCCGACAGTTATTACGACCAGGCCGTCCTGACGGAAGATCTCGGCGTGCTTGTCGGGGTAGATGACTGCCCGTGCGGGCGCAAGGGCCGGTATTTCCGGTTTGTGTCCCGGGTCGAGAAAGCCGAAGTGCGCGGATGCGGCGATACGTTCCGGGAGTGAGAGGATGATCACCTGCCACCTTGTTGATGGAAAGTTCGAAAAGCAATCCTGCACGGATTTTGACGGGATCGTCACCAGTATCAACCGGAACCGCGAGGTGCTTACAGCACTCCCGGTTGATGCCATCATCAAAATCCTTGACGGGCTGGGAAAACGCGTACTGAAAAATCCGGAGATCAATACCGTGCCCGGGGTCAGTTTCATCTCGCTCTGGCTGCGCCGGGAAAACCTGGATAAGATCTGCCAGATTAATTACTCGGATAAACGGTATATTGACGGGTTCGGTAAAACCGGGCAGAACTTCCTGATGATGGCCCAGCCACGGGGAATCGTCTGCCAGTGGATAGCAGCAAACATGCCAACGCTGGGATTCTTCTCGGTTGTCCAGGCGATCCTTTCCAAGAACGGGAGTATTGTCAAGATGCCGGAAGAGTATGTCCCGCTCATCTCCTCCATTCTCCGGGAACTGCCGGCTATCTCGGTTGAGTACGAGGGGAAGACGTATTCCGGTAAGACAATCCTCGATGCCATTGCCCTTGTTTCCTTTGAGGGCAGGACGCAGGAGACAAGCGAGCAGTTCTCCCTTGCAGCAGACTGCCGCATCATCTTTGGGGGGAGCGAAGCGGTCCGCATCATCTCCCGCCTTCCCTGCCGCGACCACTGCGAGACCGTCATCTTCGGCCCGAAATACTCGTTTGCCGTATTCGACCGGGAGTTCATCGCATCCGAAGGTTTCAGGAAATCGCTGGATCTCGTTGCAAAGGATGTTGCCGTTTTCAACCAGATGGCCTGTTCCTCCCCGCATGTGCTCTTCCTGGAAAAGAGCCGGTATTCCGTGGAGACGATCGCATCCTGGCTGAAAGAGTCATTTGAGAAGATGCCCCCCGTACTCCGACACCAGCCGATCTCATCCGGCATGTCGGCAAGGATCATCAATGCCCGGGCTGAATACCAGCTCGCAGACGGGAGGAACTGTATTGCACCGCAGGATCTCGGCTGGACGATCCTCATGAACCAGGAGCCATGCCTGGAAGAGCCGGTCCAGGGCAAGTGTATCTTTCTCAAGGAGATCGGGTCAGCAGATGAGGTGATTCCCCTGGTCAACCACAAGATCCAGGCGATATCGATCGGGATCCTTGATCCCGTAAAGCGCGAATCGTTTGCCCGACAGGCGACCTACCGGGGGGCGGACCGGATCGTCATCCCCGGAACCATCCACGACTTCACGCTCCCGTGGGATGGGATCATGACGTTGAACCGGCTGGTGCGATGGGTTATCCTGAAACATTCCTGAAATGATGGTTTTCCGGATATCCCGGTCCATGAAGCAGGGTTCCGGAACAGCGGATCCTGTCTGGTGTTATGGATGGTATCAGTATATGGCTTAAGTACCCCTGCGTTAAATAGAATAACTATACCAGAACCGATTTGATGGATGGAATATGCCTGAACGGTTATATTCTCATAAAAGAAATCGTGCGAACAGAGAACCTGCGACGTGATCATGATGCTACTTCAGGGAAAAACAGCAGTCATCACAGGGTGCTCAAGGGGAATTGGGAAGAGCATTCTTGAAGCTTATGCAGAGAATGGGGCAAACATCTGGGCATGCAGCCGTACATCTTCTGAGGAGTACCAGCATTATCTCCAGGAATTATCCGAGCGCCACTCAGTACAGATTACTCCCGTTTTCTTTGACATGACAGATTGTGAACAGGTGGCCCAGGCAATGAAGCAGATTCTTGCATCGCATGACCATCTGGATATCCTTGTGAACAATGCAGGTATTGTATCCAAGAATGCATTATTCCAACTCACTCCCATGAAAACCATAAAGGAGGTTTTCGAAGTAAATTTCTTTGCACACCTGCTCATCACGCAATATATCCTCAAAGCAATGACCCGGCAGAACTCCGGCAGTATCATCAACATGGCCTCCATTGCGGGAATTGATGGCGAACCAGGTCAGCTGGAATACGTGTGCAGCAAAGCCGCCATCATCGGTGCCACCAGAAAACTTTCACGGGAACTTTCATTTGCGCATATCCGGGTGAATGCTATTGCACCGGGAATAACCGATACGGATATGATTGGACAGATGTCTGAAGATGTATTGAACCGGTTTATGCAGCAGTGCAGCCTGAAACGCCCGGCCCGGCCGGAAGAGATCGCCCGCGTTGCCGTGTTCCTGGGATCCGACATGGCATCCTATGTGAACGGGCAGGTTATCCGGGTTGACGGTGGTTTGTAAATGCCGGTGGACAGATCAAACGATGATGAAATTCACGCTCTCCAGGACAGGGCAAAACGGATGCGGGAGACTGCGCTGCACATGGCATTCTCTGCGGGTTCCAATGGTGCGCATCTGGGAGGTGGTCTCTCCCTGATCGAGATTATGGCAACACTGTATGGAGGCGTGTTGCATATCGATCCAAAAAATCCAGAATGGGATGATCGTGACCGGTTCATTCTCAGTAAAGGGCATGGGGTTCTGGCGTATTATCCGGCGCTTGTCGAAGCGGGTTTTTTCCCATCAGAAGATCTGAAAAAATTTGAAGTAAACGGGAATTACCTGCCGGGTCACCCAATCATGAACATGAAAAAAGGGATTGAGTGTTCCAGTGGCAGCCTCGGCATGGGGCTCTCATTCGGTGTTGGCGTGGCACTCACCGGCAAAATGCGGAATAAATCCTATCACACGTATGTCGTGCTCGGTGATGGGGAATGCGATGAAGGTACCGTCTGGGAAGCGGCCATGTCAGCATCGCATTTCCATTTGAATAACCTCATCGCTATTGTAGACCAGAACCAGTTACAGTATGACGGTGTATGTTCTGAAATTATGGACATGGGAGATTTCAAAGCTAAATGGGAGAGTTTCGGGTGGGATGCAACTGAGATCGATGGCCATGATATCAGAGCGCTGCTTCACGCGTTCAGGTGCTGCCTGCAAACCCCGGTATTAAAACCTCATGTTATCATCGCAAGGACCGTTAAGGGGAAAGGTGTCTCGTTCATGGAGAATAAAAAAGAATGGCACCATGGAAGCCTGACACAGAAACAGTATGAGTCGGCGATCGCAGAGATCCGGGGTGTGCAGTGATGGCTCCCCTGACTCCGCTGAATGCCCGGATCTATTCCAAGCTGGGCCAGAGAGGATCGTTCTCTCTTGCGATTGAAGAGGTTGCAGCGCAGGATGAAGAACTGGTGGTGATGACCGCCGACCTGACAACACTGACGGGGCTGACACGGTTCAAGGAGAAGTATCCCGGCAAGTTCCTGAACATTGGTATTGCGGAACAGAATATGATCTGCCTTGCTGCGGGGATGGCAAAAGAGGGAAAGAATGTATTCGTGACAACCTATGCCAATTTCCTTGCCATGAGAGCCTACGAGCAGATCCGGATCCAGCTCGGGTATATGCAGTTTCCCGTCAGGGTCATTGGTACCGGTAGCGGTCTTGCCATGGGGATGTCCGGGAATACTCATTATGGGATTGAGGATATTGCTCTCATGCGGGCCGTTCCCGGTCTTATGGTGGTCTCTCCGGCCGATGGAGCGGAAACCACAAAGGTCATCCATGAGGCAGCACACTATCCCGGGCCCGTGTATGTGCGCCTGAGCGGTGTGATGAATACCCCTATCGTCTATACTGAAGAGTACCCGTTTGCATTTGGGAAAGCGGTACGACTGCGGGAGGGAGATGATGTGGCGGTTATTGCAACCGGTACCATGGTGCATGAATCGATCCGTGCCGCTGAATTGTTAAAGGAGAAAGGCATCTCTGCATCCGTTCTTAACATGCATACGATAAAACCCCTTGATACTGCGGCAATCCGGAATGCCTGCACCCGGTCAAACCTCATTGTGACGGTTGAGGAACATTCGATCATTGGAGGTCTGGGAAGTGCTGTGGCGGAATGTATCAGTGAAACTGCGGGTAGCCCCCGGCTTTTACGCATCGGAATTCCGGATGCTTTCCAAAAAGTCGGGGATTACCGGTATCTCCTTGAGCAGAATGGGCTTTCCGCTCCCCAGATTGCAGAGAAAATTTCCATTACCTTTGGTCCGGGCTTTCGGTCATGATGACAGAAACTGAGTATACAGTAGTATTCCCTTTTTGGAATCCTCTCGAAAAGAGCCGGAAAATGTACTATGAATCCGGTGATGGGTCCGGGAAAAACAGATGATACGTTGGGGCGTTGCGAGAATGACAGACCAGGATCCGGCTGCAGGTTCATTGGCAGGGAGTGAAAAGGTACTGGGCGAAAGAACGCTTCTTGTCATCTCGCCGGATTTTCCTGCCCAGGATAACCGGTACATGGGATCGCTCTTTGTAAAGAACCAGCTTGAATCCCTGAAACATCATTTTAAACACGTTATCGTGATTGTCCCGGTACTCTTCAGTGGAGGAATACTGCCAAATGACCGGTACTGCCACGATTACTCCTATGACAATATATCTGTCTATTATCCCCGGTGTTTTTTCTTTCCCCGAAGTGTATCCCTTCCCCTCATAAAAAATTCCCAAAAATTCTCCTTTGATACCCGATTGTCTGCAGTTCAGAACCTGATCGAAAAGAAGCACCTTCAGTTTGATCTGATTCATGCGCATTTTACATGGCCATCAACATATATTGCGACCCGGTTGAAGGAACAGTACCATATTCCCGTAGCAGCCACCATCCATGAAGATTCCGGCTGGCTGAAGGAAGAGATCCAAGACGCTAATCAGAGTCTGGTGGACTCCTGGAGGAATGCGGATGCACTTATCCGTGTGAACCGACAGGAAATACCCTTGTTGAAACAGTACAATGATGCAGTGTTTTTTGTCCCGAACGGATTCTCACCCCTGTTTAAGCCCATGGATACACGGACATGCCGTTTACAACTCCAGGTATCCCTGGAAAAACCTGTACTGTTCAGTGTCGGAGATCTTATTCCCCGGAAAGGTTTTTCGTACCTGATCGATGCGTTGACGATTGTCAGAAGGCAGTATCCGAATATCATCTGTTACATTGGTGGCCATGGGCCGGAGGAGAAAAATCTCCGGCGGCAGATCCGGGATAACCACCTGGAAGATAGGGTTATTCTCCTGGGATCCATCCCGGAAGATATACTCCCCCTGTGGATGAATTGTGCAGATCTCTATGCCCTTCCGAGTCTCCAGGAAAGTTTCGGTATCGTGCAGATCGAAGCGCTTGCCTGCGGGAAACCGGTAATTGCAGCCCGGAATGCCGGCAGCAGGGAGATTGTGGTCTCTGATGATATCGGCGTATTATGTGACCCTCATGATTCGGATTCCCTGGCATGTGCACTTGTTCAGGGACTGAGTCGGAAATGGGATCATCAGAAAATTCTTGCATACTCGGAAAAGTACTCCTGGGAAATGGTTGTTAAGTCAATACTCCCCATTTATATACGGATTATAAGGAACAACCGGACGCATGACCCGCCATAACCCTCTCGTATCAGTTGTAACGCCATCGTTCAACAAAGGACCCTTCATCAAAGAGACAATCCAGAGTATCCAGGACCAGAGTTATTCTCATATTGAGCATATTGTCATTGACGGGGGCTCAACAGATGAGACGCTCGCAATCCTGAAAAAGTATGAAGGGCAGATCTCCTGGGTCTCGGAGCCGGATCGGGGTCAGTCGCACGCGATTAACAAGGGGTGGGAGAGGGCTCGGGGAGAGATCATCGCGTACCTGAATGCCGATGACACCTATACCCGCGATGCTGTTGAAACTGCGGTTACTTACCTGAATGAACATCCCGATGTTGGCATGGTCTACGGAGATGGCATCATGACCGATGAGAGGGGTCGGTTTCTTGAAGAGGGACGCGCCGGTGAATTCAGCCTGAGAGAACTCGTGTATTGTCGTGATGCCATCCTCCAACCCGCGGTATTCCTCCGGAAATCTGTGTATGACCGGATAGGCGGTATTGATGAGAGCCTGCATCTTGCCATGGACCTCGACTACTGGATCCGTGTCGGGCTTCTCTTTCAGGTTGTTCATATCCCTCACATCCTTGCTACCGCAAAAGTATACGGAGATGCAAAGAGCGTTGCACTGATGCACAGGTACGTGAGTGATTACGAGCATATTCTGGAGAAAGTGTTTGCAGATTCGTACCTGCCCCCTGAACTGGCTGCCGAAAAAAATGCTGTTTATAATTACGTGTATGTCAAAGGGGGACTCGATTTTATCCACCTGGGTAGGAGACGGGAAGGGATGCGGTACCTCGGGAAGGCATTCCGGATGAACCCGTTCCGGTGTGCGGGGAATGTGCTCGCCCTTCTCGGGCGATATGGTTACCGGAATATTATCGGACGTCGATAAAAATCCAGATAACCCCGAAATATTTGATAAAAAATCGTTGGTTACCCAGGAATTTTTTAATGGTAGTGTTCTAAAGCGGTCTCGTACACTTTTTTTGTCATGGCTGCGGTTTTTTCCCAGGAGAATAATTTCGCTCGTTCGCGACTCCGGGCGATCAGATTTGCCCTTATGCTCTCATCGGCGATGATCCGTTCAACGCTGTCTGCCAGTGATGCACCGTCAACAGGATCGAAGTAGAGCGCTGCATCGCCCCCGACTTCCGGAAGCGAGCTGGTATTGCTCAGGAGTGCCGGGCAGCCACAAGAAAATGCTTCCAGAACAGGAATACCGAATCCTTCATACAATGAGGGAAAAATAAACGCATATGCGTTATTATACAACTGCACCAGGGTGGCATCATCTGCTGGAAAATTGTGCACCCGTGAGACCAAGCCTATTTCGCGTATCAGTTTTTTTTCTGAATCCGTGAATTTTCCCCCGCCGGCACACACGAGGTGCATATTGACTTCCTTTTTCAGTACCGGGGAGAGTGCCTTGATCATGAATGTGAAATTTTTGTAACTGAATCTGTTCCCGCAAAACAGAAGATATTTTTCAGGGATATTCTTTTCCCCGCCAAGCCGGGGGAGTGGTGGATCTTTTTCCGGATTGAATGAACTTGCAAGGTGGATTACCTGTATCCTATCCGGATCCATCCCCAGAAACTTCACAATATCTTTTTTGGTATTATCAGAAATTGCAATAATCTGCGTTGCATCTTCAACAAGCCTTTTTTTCCACGCAGGTGCAGGATCACGTCGGTCAAAATTGTCCGGATATGTTTCCTGAATCATATCATAAATTGTCACAATGTACGGACGCTTTTTAAGATATTTCAGAAAATATGGCTGATAATAAGTCGGGTGAAAAACGTCAAAATCCTGTGCCTGTAACTGCTTTATCGCCTCATGCTGGTTGTTGAAGATGTGATTCATGAAATTTACATGAATTTTTCTCTGGATATCCATGAAAAAACGGGAGTCCGAGAGATTGTCTCTATGTGTCCAGTACCGGTTCAGTTGAGGCATCTGAGCCAGATGATCATTTTGCGAATAGCGCAATGTGAGACGAAAATTGATCATCCTGTCATGAGAATATTGATTCATCAGTTCGCAAAAATACCGGGAGATCCCTCCAAAGTACTGGATGGTAAATATCTGATGGTCATAGAGAATTTTCATGTTTCCCTCATATATTATCTCGATGCAGATTTACAGGATTCCAACCTTGAAAAATTATCTGACTGTCAGTCAGATTATACTTACTCTCACTTCCATGTATCGGGATTCGTGATGTTTTCATCATTATTGGAAAACTTCCGTGACCGGCAGCTTTTTTCCCCCTTCCAATTCATGCTTTTTATGAAGTTAATTCTCAATCTTAATTCCCCTGAGATAATAACGATTCAAATAATTATGAATGGTGACCGTTTTGTTTCAGAAATATGCCCTATCGATATCCGTGGGAAATTTTTTTATCATTGTGATCATCAGGCCATGAAACCGGGAATGATTCTTTAATTCACAGATTTATTTCAGTTTAAATGAAGATCTCACGCAGGTAGTGTACCGAATCCCGGCAATAGGGAAATTGATATAAATCCTGGTATCGGTATGCATTATCTAAAAGCAGAACATATCAATAATTATAGATTTATCCGGATAGGAAATCTGGTTTTTCATGGGGAAATGAGCAACATGCACACGTTTCAAAGGACTTTCATAAATCACTCGAAAAAAATATTGAGGCAAGTACATTCGATGGTTTTCAGGCCCAATGATCGTATCATCTGGAATTTTGACGAATACCTGCCCCCCTGCAACCTGACAGGAAGTGGAGCTGCGCCAAAGAAAGCTCTGGTATCGTATATTGTCAAACCTCTCCTGCCATGTCAGGGTAGACGGGATACCTCCACATTCAGCAACAATGGAATAGCTCAGTATATCCCCCGGGCATTGAACGAACTGGGATATTCCGTTGACATTGTCAATTATGATAACCGGAAGTTTATCCCTACAAAAAAATATGACCTGTTTATCGGTCATACCGGTATAAATTTTGAGAATATCACTGAAAAACTGGACTCTCAATGCACAAAGATTTACTTCTCAACCGGTACGTACTGGAAATCCTGGAACCTTGCGGAGCAGAGTCGACGGGATGATCTCCAGAGTCGCAGAGGGGCCCAGTTGCCCGTCGATCGATTCATAGGGATTGATGAGGAATATGCAAATACGGCTGCTGATGGGATTATCTGCCTGGGAAATGACGTTGCCAAAGAAACCTATAGCAAATTTCCCTCGGTAGTGAATATCAACAATGCGGTGTTTCCTGACAAGTATTCCATTGCGAATAAAAATTTCAATGCAGGACGTAATAATTTCCTCTTCTTCAATGGCTGGGGCAATGTGCATAAAGGATTGGATTTATTACTTGATGCATTCACTCAACTTGACCAGCACCTCTATGTGCGACAGGATATAGAACCGGCCTTTTTGAAAATATATAAAAAGGAACTGACCGAGTATCCGAATATTCACCTGGTACCGTTCCTGGAAAAACCCTCGAAGGATTTTTTCTCTCTCATGGATACCTGTAATTTTATCATTTCCCCGACATGTGCCGAAGGGCAGCCGGGCTCTGTCATCGAATGTATGGCCCACGGGTTAATTCCCCTCTTGAGCAGGGAAGCGAATATCGATACCAAAGAATTCGGTCTCACTTTCAAAGAGAACCGCGCTGAAGAGATCATTTCTGTTGTGCGTGAAGTTTCTCAAAAACCTGAAGCATGGTATAAGGACAAATCTTCACAGACTCTTGAAGAGATCCGGAATTATTATACTCCGGAGCAATTTCTTAAAAACATGAAAAGTGCTGTCCAGACAATTGTCCAGAACAAATCACAGACCTTGACAAAAACTCAGAATATCACGTAGTAAGAATGTATTGAGACTGGTTTGGATACGCTTGCATTTGTGATGTTTTCATTGAAAAATGGTAATAAAATTCCTTCAGGTATTACGGAATGCCGGGAAGATGCATGGTTACCAGTAATTCTTTCAGGTCGTTCCTGATCGTACGATCAATTCCAAGCACGGCGCAGAAATAGATTACCGCACTGAATGCCAGGACAAGTATTAGGCCGATAAATGTCTGGACTGGCAGAACGGTTGTGTATGCCAGAAGGAACGCAACCATAATAAATGCAGAAATAATCAGATTGATGACGGATCTCAAATCAACGCGGACATGTAGGGAAGATCTCAGTATGCCATATGCAAGAACCGCGTTCATCGACATGGTGACAAGCATCGCGATTGCAGCTCCTGATATTCCCCATACCGGGATCAGCAGAATGTTCAGAATGATATTCATGATTGCTGAAGCCGCCGTGATATAGAATGAAATCCTTGGCATATCCATAGCATTCAGGCACGTTGTCTGGAGATACATGAAGATATTTGCAACCTGGACAAACAACAGGATGATGAGAATCGGTGCTCCGGATTCAAATGCAGCCCCGTAGAAGAAGTAGAGCAGTTTATCCGAAAGAATAATCCCGCCCGCAATTACCGGGATGGCCAGAAATAATGAATACGTGATGGCTCTTGCCAGTGCATATTCGATTAAGTGAAATTGTTTTTCTGCATGCCAGTTGCTGATCCGGGGGTACAAAACCACATGAAATGCGGTTACAAGGAATGAGGCAGCCGATGTCAACTGGAATGCAACGCGGTAAATCCCGACATCGGCTTCTGTCATGAGGAGGCCAATGAGGATTGTATCTGCATAGTTGAATATGAGGAGACCCCCGGATGAGAGAAATGTCCAGATGGAAAAAGAGAAGAGCCCTTTAAAATGGGAGAGATTGCAGTGCGTAAGACTCAGACGGATGAATTTCAGGTCAATCACAATTGCTACGATCATTCCTGCAATGAAGCCGGCGACAAGTCCCCCGACACTACAACCAACAAACACTGCCAGGATCTGAACCAGGTTTTTTGCTATGGTATTGAACAGGTTACTGACCTGCATGATCCCGACCTGTGCAGTTCCGTAGAGATTTGTTCCAGCAACACTTGCCAGTGTTCCAGCAATAAGTGCGATAATCAACCAGTAGATCAGTCCGTTATTCTCCAGTCCTGCCAGATACGGGGAAAAAATAATGAACACGGCAATTGAGAGGCAGAGAAGCACCATCCGCATAATAAAAAATGCGGTAAAAAATTCGTTTTGTTCCTTCCCCTCACTGATCCTTTTTACTGCGGCCCCGCCAAGGCCCCCATCCCCAATCAGATCAAAAATTCCATAATATGCAAGGAAGAGGAAATATGCACCAAGGACCGCGGGTCCAAGGAAATGGGCGAAATAGAATGTTGCAATATAGCCAAAGCCGGTGACGGCAAGGAGCGACCCGAATGACAGCAATGCCTGTCGCTGGATTGGGTTGATGGTCATGAAATCTGACAAGAGTTTCCTCAAAAAAATCATGGCTGTTCCATCCCGGTGATCATGGACATATCCCGCAATGCACCGGATTTGGAGTACTGAGTGGAATCACGTGCACACTGGTGCCAGGGTTTGAGGGCATGGGAACAATCGTTCATTCAGGTATTCTTACTGGTTATCTCAATTAACACTAAATTATGTTGCCGTTATCTTTAGTGAGAAAAATCCCGTTATGAAAATCAGGACTGTGCCGGATAGTCCTGCTGGGTCTTAATCCACGCAATGGTCCTGTCCAGCCCGTGTTCAAGGGAAGCCTTTGGTACCCACTTCAGAATCTCTTTTGCCTTCGTGACATCAGGCCGGCGCCGGAGCGGATCGTCCTCCGGTAACGGGTGGAATGACAACGAGGACTTCGATCCTGTCAGGTGAATGACCTTCTTCGCAAGTTCGAGCACCGTGATCTCGTTCACGTTGCCGATATTAATGACCTGCCCTTCAGCAGCATCGAGCGCTGCAAGGCGGAGGAGCCCCTCTATCTGATCGGTCACGTAGGTGAAACTCCGGGTCTGTGAGCCATCGCCGAAGATAGTCAAAGGCTGGTTTTTCAACGCCTGGTCGATGAACCGGGGGATCACGCGACCGTAGATCCCGTCCAGCCGGATCCGCGGGCCGTACGTGTTGAAGATCCGGGCAATGCGCGTATTGAGGTGGTGCTGGCGGCGGTACGCGATCACGTATGCCTCGCCGCACCTCTTTGCCTCATCGTAGCAGCCCCTGGGACCAATGGGGTTTACATTGCCGTAATAGGTTTCCGGAGTCGGTACAATATCCGGATTACCATATACTTCGCTGGTGGATGTGTACACGAGCCTTGCATTATGCTTCTTTGCGATCCCCAGTGCTACCATGACCCCCAGGGTATTTGACTTGAGAATCTGGATGGGGTAATGTTCGAATTCAAACGGCGATGCACGGCTTGCCATCTCGAAAATATAGTCAAGGTGTGTATCCATAGCGATGGGAACCGAGATGTCGTGCTCGATAAAACGGAACCGTTCGTTTCCCATCAGTGACTGAATATTGCACTTCTGTCCGCTGGCAAAGTTATCGATGCAGGTGACCTCTGCGCCTAAATTGAGCAGGGTCTCGCACATCCATGAGCCGAGAAAACCCGCACCCCCGGTAACGAGGACTCGTTTGTCTTCGAAGGATATCTCTCCAAGGTTTTTCTGGATGGTTTTCAGTTCAGCACGTGAATCAAACGTCATGATTTATTCTCTTTCAGTAACTCGGATAAAAATGGCCGGAGATCCTTTGCAAATTCTTCCCGTTCGAGCGTCAGTTCGATACTGGATTTCATCCAGCCCAGTTTGTCACCGATATCATACCGGCGGCAGTTGGTGACAAGGCCGAGAGGTCGATCCAGTTTTCGGAGTGCATCGGTGAGTTGGATCTCACCCCCGTACCCGGAAGGAATCTCATGTAATAACGGGAAGATCTCCGGGGGAAGGATGTACCTTCCGATTGCACCGAGATTCGAGGGAGCGTTCTCCGGAGCAGGCTTCTCGACAATATCGCGGATCTCATAGACGCCCTTTTCGATCTCTTTTCCATCTATAATGCCGTAATCCTTGATCTTATATTCCGGCACGGGTTCAACGGCAATAACCGGGCGGTGGTACCGGTCAAAGGCATCCATCATCTGGCGGGTACAGGGACCGGCGTTTTTGGGCGAAATGCAGATCGTGTCCCCGAGGAGAACGGCAAACGGCTCATTGTCACAGTGGCGTTCGGCATGGAGAACTGCATTTCCCAGTCCCTTCTGCTCCCGCTGCCGGATGAAGTGAATGTCCGGGAAATCCGAGAGGGATTGCAATGACTCCACGAACGGGTTTGTCTCATGCCCGGTGAACCTGGCCTCCAGTTCAAAACACCGGTCGAAATGATCCTCAATAGCCCGCTTGTTGCGCCCGGTGATGATAAGGATGTCTTCGATACCGGAGAGGATTGCCTCTTCCACAACGTACTGGATGACCGGCTTGTCGACAACCGGGAGCATCTCCTTTGGCTGTGCCTTGGTGATCGGTAAAAACCGGGTCCCAAGTCCTGCTGCGGGAATGACAACCTTTCGCACGCTCTGTTTTTTTGTCATGAAATCCCCTTCGATCGCGGGGCTCCGTTTACCAGCATATCCCCTCGCGATCCTTCCGGGACAGGATGTGCCGGCCTTCAATGATAACCGTGTGCGCCATGAGATCAAATTCTTTGTCAAGACGGGTGAACTCCGGCCATTCCGTCATCACCAGGCAGCCATCGGCTCCGCGCAATGCATCGGCAGCGGTCGGGCAGTACTCAATGGCAGGGAAGATCTTTTTCATGTTCGGGGCTGCCATTGGATCATACGCAATGACGCGGGCACCTTTCGCGAGCAGCATCTGGATTACCGGGACTGCCCGCGAGTCCCGGATGTCATCGGTGTTGTCCTTGAAGGCAAGGCCGAGCACGGCAATCCGTTTGCCGGCAAGGGAGCCCGCCCGTTTTTCAAGAATGGTGATCATCCGGGAGGGTTGCTGTTCGTTGATCGCAAGAACGGATTGTAGTAAAACAGGTTTTTCACCGGCATGCTCTGCAAGCGAGACGAGGGCCGAAACATCCTTTGGGAAGCAACTTCCGCCAAAGCCGGCGCCGGCATTGAGGAACAGGGGGCCGATGCGGGGATCAAGTCCGACACCTTTCATCACGTCATAGACATCGATACCCAGGTTCTTGCAGATATTCCCGATCTCGTTGGAGAACGAGATCTTTGTTGCAAGGAATGCATTGGAGGTGTACTTGATCATCTCTGCGGCAGAGATGCCCGTGTGTATCAGCGGTGCCCTGACCGACGTGTACACTTCTTCCACCTGTTTGCCGGATCGGGGATCGCTGCTGCCGATGACAAGACGGTCCGGGTTCATGAAATCCGCAACAGCCCGACCCTCCCGGAGAAACTCCGGGTTCATGGCAAACCCGATCTCGCGTTCGGTTTTTTTTGCCATCTTAAGAACGACAGGACGCACAACATGTTCGGTAGTACCCGGGGGAACCGTGCTTTTAACGACAACAACGCAATATCCCGGGATATCTTTCAATTTTTCCCCGATTGAACAGCTTGCCGATTCAATATATGACAGGTTTGCACTGCCATCCGGTTTTGGCGGTGTGCCGACACAGATGAAAACAATGTCTGCCCCAGCCACGGATTCATACCCGTCTTCTGCCCGTAACCGGTGCCCGGCATTCTTTTTCAGCAGGTCTTCCAGACCGTCTTCATAGATCGGTGGCTTTCCCTCATTGATAGCCTTAATTTTTTCAGGATCGATCTCGATGATGGTCACCTGGTGCCCGAATTCAGCAAAACAGGTACCGGTCACGAGCCCTACATATCCCCCTCCGACAACTGAGATCCTCATGGAATATTGCTCCTCTCTTCAGACAATATCTGCATAATACTGCTCCATTCTCCGGAAATAAAACATGCCCGTGACCAGCAACACAATGACCATGCCTACCGATACGAGAACCATCGCACTGGGTGTCCCGCTGCCCAGCAGTGCCCAGCGGAATCCTTCAATCACGCCGGTCATGGGATTGAGGCCAAAGACCATGCGCAATGATTCCGGTACGAGACTGGATGAGTACACAACCGGGGATGCAAACATCCAGATCTGGATCAGGAACGGGACTGTGTACTGGAAATCCCGGTACTTGACGTTCAGTGCCGAGAGCCAGAGACCTACACCCAGCGAGGTGGCAAGTGCAAGCAGCAGAAACACCGGCAGGAACACAATGTTTATCGTTGGCATAAATCCGTAATAGACCATCATGGCCATCAGGATGAGGAACGACACGGCGAAATCTATCAGGGGCGAGATGATGCTGGAGAGTGGCATGATCAGGCGCGGGAAGTACACCTTGGTCATGATGTTGGCATTGGAGATCATGCTGGTCGTGGACCGTGTAAGACCTTCAGCAAAGAGCATCCAGGGTAGCAGTGCTGCAAGGACAAAGAGGGGATAGGGCACGCCATCGGACGGGATCTTTGCAAGCCCCCCGAAGATGACCGTGAAGATGAGCATCGTCAGGAGCGGCTGGAGTACTGCCCAGGCAATCCCGAGCCCGGTCTGTTTGTACCGGAGTTTTACATCCCGTAACGTGAATGAGGTGATAAGTTCCCGGTATGCCCAGAGCTCACGAAGATCCACCGGCACCCATTTCCGGGGGGGACGGATGACCAGCGTCGGGACCCGGGGGTCCTGTGAAGATGGTGACGGGCAGGGAGTTCCTTTCGGATCCAGGGGATGTGGCATAGGTACCTTCAGATATACTTCCGTTCCAATTGTTCCTAGGGGAAGTCTTATGAATTATCCGGCCGTGCAACGCAATCCGGATTGTATCTGTACGGATTATATGAGATGTCAAGTATTGCATTTATACCCATAAAATATGGCAGGGTGGTACCGGAAAAACAAAGACAAATTCAGATCTGACAGGTGTTATGCCACACGGTTTATCGTTATTTTACGGATGTCCAGGCATCCTGTGTCCTCTATGCCCGATCCGACGGGACCGGTACAGTTCTCCGGGACCCTGAATTCAAGGAGGTTATTTCCCAGTCGTAAAGAGGATTTCAGGGATATGGGCAGGGAAATTTCTGTATTTTGTACCGGCACCGGGTAACTGCCCACATATTTTTTATTGACGAAAATTTCAAGGGTTTTGGGGGCATCTCTGCCCGATGCCACAAGGGTCAGCGTGCAGTTATTTTCCACGAGCGAATACCGCATGTACTGGATAGAAACGGATGAATATTGTGCAATACTGCGGACCGGCAGCCCGTCACGATATTCAAGATTCCCCCAGCCGTCCTGCAGATCCAGCCCCATCCGCAGGGAAAAATCCGTTGCAGGATCGACAATATCGTTTTTTCTCTGCAGGTTCTGTATCACGCTGACCGGGTTGATGATAATCGGCCCCGCACTGAATGTCCGGAAGATCTGGTTATCGGTAACATTCCAGAGACGGGAAGTATCTGCCGTTGCAAAGGATCCGGAGGAAAATGATGTCGGCGAATCGTTCCAGTTGCCATTCGGGTAATAGAATGCCCCCACAACCTGGACAAATACCGACCAGAGGATGAGGGCCCCGATGAGCAGGCAGAGAATTTTGACTGTGTTCGGACGTTTATCCCTGTCATCTCCTTTTTCCCCGCTAACTGAATCCAGGTAAATTCCCACCAGCACAAAGATCATTGGCAGGGACCCGGCAAAGAACCGGGGGCCATACGTGGTACCGGCCCACCAGCAGTTGAATGCTGAATAGACCAGGACTTCAAGAACGAATGCAATACCGAAGGAATAAAACACCTGTTGCAGGGCCGGGTTTTTTATCCGAGACCTGATGCGGAGAAATCCCAGGATGCCCAGAATTGCAATCGGCGTAAAGACAAACAATCCCCGGTTCGGGCTGATCAGGATCCCGGCAAGATGTATGAGGGTCTGGTATCCAAAAGAAAATTCTGTAAGCAGGCTGCTGTAGCCTCCAAAAATAGTTCCGGCAACCGATTCATTGTAGATGATAAACGGGAGTGCGGCAATACCCGCCGATATAATCCAGGTGCGAAAAAACCGGGTCTTCCGGAAGACCGCGTACACAACTACCGGAAGGGCGAGGAACATATCCGCAGGCCGGGTAAATACCAGGAGAGCTGAACAGATCCCGAGAAGAACCGGGATCCATACCTCCTCCCTGCGCTCATTCCGTACCACCAGGTAGAACAGTATCGAGAAGAGTAATGCAATCATCCCGTGCTGCCATAAGGCCTGGCTGTTGATCGACCACATGCAGGTGCCAAACGCAAGGACCAGTGCGGTGATAAGGGCGATACGTTCCCGGACAATCTCTTTGAGCCCGGCATAAAAGACGGCAACAGCTGCAGCCGTAATGACGGACGCTGCTATCTTCTCCATGACATAGACGATAAGAAAACAGGTGCTGTCCGACATATCCAGCGGAATGTGCAGTACTTTCATGACAAGATAGGGAATGATATAAAGTGGTGTTACCAGGACGGGCGTGACGATCGGGTATGCGGGATAGAGATTGTTGCCAACCTGAATGAATGATACGATGTTTTCCGGTTGGATTAACGGCGATGAAACGCTCAGCCACAATGCATGGGTGTCGAGAATGACAAATGGCAGCAACGACGCCCCGAGCGTATCGGCGCTGTTGATATTCCGGAAATTAAGGTTGTAGATCAAAAAGGCTACAATAAACAGAACAATGCAGGGGTGATCGCGGACAAAGGCAGACAATACCGGGACGAGCCGGTTTTTCCTGAGGATATCTGGCATGCTGCAGGATTTTTCCGGTTCGTTTTTTTGCTGTTCGTTCATGGTCCGGCAGGTCTTAACTTTTTACTACGAGAATCAGCCCGCAGATGATAACCAGGGTACCGGCAATGCGGTACATTCCGACATTTTCATGCAGCAGGAATTTCGAGAGCAGGAGCACGATGATGAATGTCAGGGCAATGAACGGGTACACATAACTGAGATCCTTCTGGGAGAGTGCGACAAGCCAGAATACCGTGCTCAATCCGTACATACAGAGACCCAGTATTACGAGTGGATTGAGAAACATTGAGATGATACCGGAGACCGTGAACTTGTCAATCGCCCCGACGGCATTCATACCGATCTTCCAGAAGACCTGACCAAGCGATGCACAGAGGATTCCGCACAGGATAATGGCAATAACATTCATTTTTCCCTCAGTAAATTTTTGCAGGTTCATGGGATCAAATCACGGATCTTACGATAACTTCTCCTCGATGCGATCCAGTTTTTTCGTAAGGAAATCCACGATCAGGCCGATGGAGATCAACTGGATGGCGAGCAGGATGGCGAACACGGATATTAACGGGTAGTATTCGTTGACAAGATGGTACACGGTCAGTCGCTCGTACAGGGCTACCGAGCCGAATCCCAATCCGATGATGATGAAGATAAAACTGGGGAACATGATCATCTTTCCGAGCGGAGACGTATCGTTCCATGCGATGGCGAGAAGGCCAAAGAACATCTTGAACCCGTCACGGATGGGATGCAGTTTGGAGGTCCCCACCCGCTCACGGTATTCAATCGGGATCTCAATGATCTTATACCCCAGTTTGGCAGCCCGCACGGTCATCTTTGTCTCGAACTCAAGACTCTTTGCCTCGACATCGAACCGTTCAAACATCTCCCGCCGGAATGCACGGAACCCGGTCTGGCTGTCCACAATGGTCTTTCCGCTGATATACGCGGCAAGCGAGGAGAAGATGAAATTTCCGAGACGGTTGAACAGCGGAATATTCTCCCGGTTGATTATCCGTGAGCCGAGAATCAGATCATAGCCGCATTCGATCTTCCTGACAAATTCCGGGATATATCGGGCCGGATAGGTGCAGTCGGCATCGGTGAAGATCACGACATCCCCAGTGGTATGCTCCACGCCGGTCCGGAGTGCTGCAACCTTACCCTGGTTCTTCTCGTGCCGGAACACGTGGGTTTTCTCATCCTGGAGCGTTTTTGCAATGGTGAATGAGGAATCCGTTGACCCGTCGTCTACGATAATTATCTCATCCACATAGGGAGCATATTCTTCGACAACAGGTTTGATCGCTTTCTCCTCGTTGTATGCCGGTATCACCAGAGAGATTTTGAGCCTGTCGCCGTTTTCATTGGGTTGTGTTGCGTTCTGCACCATGTCGTTGTCCTGTCATTCCGAAGGGAATGCTTCCTTTGGATATTCAGCAATGATTCCCGGTTTGCTGCCGCATGTCAGCTTCTCTGCGGTGTGTTTCGTACCACTCAATCGTCCTCTTCAGCCCCTCGCGAAACGGCATCTGCGCCTCAAACCCGTACTCCCGTTTTGCCCTGCTGACATCCAGGCACCGTTTGGGTTGCCCGTCCGGTTTTGCAGTGTTCCAGCGGACCGTACCCTGATATCCCGTCAGGTCCTGGATAAGGGAGACCAGATCCCGGATCGTGATCTCCATGCCGGAACCAAGGTTCACCGGCTCTGATTTGTTGTATCGCTCTGCTGCCAGGATAAGGCCACGTGCAGCGTCATCGACATAGAGGAACTCCCTTGACGCTGCGCCGGTTCCCCATACTTCCACGGAAGGATCGTTGTTGCGCTTTGCGTCGGTGAATTTTTTAATGAGCGCGGGAATTACATGCGAACTGGCAGGATCGAAATTATCTCCGGGCCCGTACAGGTTTACCGGCAGGAGATAGATCGAATTGAAACCATATTCCTGTCGGTATGCCTGCGACTGGACCAGCATCATCTTCTTTGCAAGGCCGTAGGGCGCATTGGTCTCTTCAGGATACCCGTTCCAGAGTTCGTCTTCCCGGAAAGGGACCGGTGTGAATTTCGGGTACGCACAGATGGTTCCGACAATCACGCACTTCTCCACGTTCTCCTGGCGTGCGGCCTCGACCATCTGGATGCCCATGATCGCGTTGTCGTAAAAGAGCTGGGCCGGGTAGGCCTGGTTGAAACCGATCCCACCCACCTTTGCTGCAAGGTGGATCACCATATCCGATCCTTTGACCACCCTGACACAGTTCTCCCATTTCCGCAGGTCGATATCCCGGCTCCGGGGGATCAGGATATTCTCTTTTTTTACCCCCTTTTCGATGAGCTGGCTGACAACCCGGGACCCGAAGAATCCAGCCCCGCCCGTGATCAGGATTTTTTTATCAGACCAGAATGTCATGGTACCCTTGCCTCAGTCGTTCTTCCACCAGCGGTGCGGGAACTTTGCCTTGATGACTGCGTCACCTTTGCCGACCGGGTCAAGTCCAGAGGCTTTCATGTCTGCATCCACCATGATCTTCACCAGGTCACCAAACTTTACCGTGGGTTTCCAGCCCAGGACTTTTTCAGACTTTGCCGCATCGGCAATCAGCACCTCGACCTCGGATGGCCGGAAATATTTCGGATCGATCCGTACGTGCTCCTCGACATCCAGCCCCGCATAGGCAAACGATTCGTGCAGGAACTCACGGACTGAATGCGTCTCACCCGTTCCGATGACAAAATCTCCCGGTGCATCCTGCTGGAGGATCCGCCACATGCATTCCACGTACTCCGGGGCAAACCCCCAGTCGCGTTTTGCGTCAAGGTTCCCGAGATAGAGATATTTCTCTTTGCCCGCAAGGATGCGGGCAATGGACCGGGTGATCTTCCGGGTCACGAAGGTCTCGCCTCTCCGGGGGGATTCGTGGTTGAAGAGGATCCCGTTGGAGGCAAACATGGAATAGCCTTCGCGGTAGTTCCGGGTCATCCAGTACGAGTAAACCTTCGCACAGGCGTACGGGCTGCGGGGATGGAATGCCGTATCCTCGCTCTGGGGCGGGTGGGCTGCACCGAACATCTCGCTTGAAGAGGCCTGGTAAAATTTCACGCCATTGTTGCTCCGGCGGATCGCTTCCAGCAGCCGTGTGGTGCCGAGTGCGGTTACGTTACCGGTATATTCGGGTGTATCGAAACTGACCCGCACATGGCTCTGGGCACCGAGATGGTAAACTTCGTCGGGCCGGATATTGTACATGATATTTGCAATCTGTTCCGAATCGGAGAGATCCCCATAGTGAAGGAACATGCGTGCGGCTGGCTCGTGGGGGTCGACGTAGATGGAGTCGATCCGGCTGGTATTGAAGGTTGATGAACGGCGGACAAGCCCGTGGACTTCATAACCTTTGGACAGGAGGAGTTCTGCGAGATAAGAACCATCCTGTCCGGTGATGCCGGTGATGAATGCTTTCTTTGTCATGATACATCCGGTATAGCAATATATGAAATCCCTGGAAATTTCAAGGTATTGGGTACGGGACCGGCAGCCGGACGGGAATCCGATGCCGGGCTTTAACATATGCCGGGAAGTTCCGGGTTGCCGGA
>NZ_JAJRCG010000014.1 GCF_028679125.1 Methanoregula sp.
CCGCAGGTCAAGATCTTCGCCGAGTAACCCTTCAGTCTGCCCGAATATGGCACCGACTACGTCAGGTTTCTCGACCACCCCCTCTGCAGTGAGGCTGATGTGAATAAGGTACTTGGTAGTATCCGGTGAATACAAGTAATCGCACCCCCATGTATCATGCAATGCATGTAACGCGTGATCATAGGTATAAAAGGTATATACCGCGCTGGATTACTTAAAGGTAGGGATGACTGCGACTCAACGAATCAGTTTTCGATCTCCCTGAAGCCGGCCCGGATCGAAGCAGTGACAGAATAATCTAACCTTCAAGCCGGCCGAGAATCTCATTCCGACTCATGCCCGTAACAAGAACCCGTTTGTGGGACGACGTTGCACCCGAAATGATACTCACAGATGCTGTGGGTGTACCAAGGACATCGGATATCAGTTCAATGACGGCCTTGTTCGCTCTGCCTTCAAGCGCCGGGGCAGAAACACGACAGCCGATCGTCTTTCGCCATGCATTATATCCCGCGGGAAATGTCGGTTTTTTTCCCCCTGCGGAAACTTCAATCGCAATAACCGTCCCGTTCCGGTCTTCGAAAAGTGCTTCAGAGATTCCCGACATCAGTATTTCCTGTCAAGAAGAAATGTAGCCCGGCAATAACGCACATGGATCACCAGTGGCTGCTGCCGTCCTTCACCAGTGTTTAAACCCTTGCCGGGCAATTGCCTGTCGCGCACCCGGGTTGTCCCATGGATCACATCCAGACGCATGTCAATCGATCACCCGGGGACCTATGGGTGCGCATTATCGGCACCAACACGTTGGTGCGTCAGGATAATGAGTGTTTGGGATGGTGCAAAAAGGCATTTAGCGGGGGAAAAACCCTTTCCCGGGAAACCACGCCGGCGATCCCGGGTGGAACTCCCCCTCATCATAGACCACATCGCCGCCAAGGATAACGGTGCGGGGGAAGACCGCGGGAAGCCCCGCAAAAGGAGAATAACCGCACCGGCTGTGAAGCATATCAGGATCGATCGGCACTGCGGTTTTCGGGTACAGGGAAAAATCTGCCCGGTTTCCGGGTGCAAAGCCCGCCAGAGGAATGCCCAGCAGTTCTGCCGGGGCCTGCGAGGTTTTCCGGATCACGTCGGCAAGCGGGATCTTCTTCTCCAGCACCGCGGCGAGCAGGAGCGGCACCATCGTCTCAACTCCCGGGATACCGGAAGGGGCCTTTTCGAACGGCACCTGTTTCTCACCGGAAGTGTGCGGGGCATGGTCTGACGCGATGATATCGATCCTGTCCCATACACCCCACAGGTTTTTTCGTTCCTGCTCGCTTCGCAGGGGGGGATTTACCTTCCCCAGTGTATCTTCAGGTGCGAACTGTTCACGGGAGAGAAAGAGGTGATGGGGCGTCACTTCAACGCTTCCCAGTCCCGCCGCAGCAGTGATGGACGCGTGCGTGCTCATATGGCAGAAGTGCAGCCTGCATCCCACCGTGTTGCACCGGCCCACGTCGCGAACTGCCTGCACTTCGCCAGAACAGGACCGTAACCGGTCATGGGATGACAGGTCATGATCCTCTCCACTCGCAATCTCTTCAGCATGAATGGTTGCCAGTGCGCAGCACGACTGGATCTCGCGGAGGGCTGTTGTGAGTTCTTCAGGTGTGATTGCCTCTCCGTAACTGGAGGGCGCATAGAATGTCTCGCCGAACGCCATCGCCCCGACACTCCACATCGCTTTCACGGGGGTATCAAAGGTCACCCCACTGTTGATGGCAAAACTACACAGAGAGTGGGATTTCGCCTCAAAGACACGCGCACAGAGCGCATCCGGCGTGGTGATCGGGGGAATCGTGTTCGGCTGGTCGACCACGACCGTGACTCCCCCGGCAAGGGCACTCCTGCTCCCGCTCGCCCAGTCCTCCTTGGCCGACTGGGAACCCCCCCGCATATGCACGTGCATGTCAACCGCTGCCGGAAGGACCATAAGGCCGGTACAGTCAATCGTTCGATCCGCGGGTCCGCCAGCGGCTCCGACATGCGTGACGATTCCATCCATTACGCCGATATCAGCCACGCGTCCCTCTGGCAGTGAGACGTTGCGCAGCACAATGGCACAGGATGAAGGCATACTACAAGCTTTTTCTCCGGAACATATAGGCATGCTGATGGCCGTCATGATATGCACCGACAGGTTTTCAATCCGGATAAACCAATTAGACATTCACTGGCAGTCGGGCAGGACCGATGTGGATTCACACGCAGGACCTGTGCCGGCACCCGGAGTAGTGGCAGATCATGGACAGGATTATAAAAATTACCGTGAGTCTCTTTGTGGTTATACTCGTAGCGTTTGTTGCGGTGATCGGGTATACCGGATATATTGAAAACGCATACCGGTCATCCCTCACCAGTACGTACTCCTATTCATGTACCATCACCACTGACTCCCCCCTTACCAATGTCACGTTCTTCCTTCCCGTGCCTGCAGACCGGACCGGTAATTCCCCGGTGATTGCCCAGATCAGTGCACGAGATATCACCGGGATCCCGGACACGTGGAACACCGAACTCTACGAGAGCGGAAAGTCAACGCTGGTGAAGATCACGATCCCGTCTCTGGTGCCACCCGAAGGAACTACGCCCAAAAACCCGTTTTCCATCACATTTTCCACGAATATAACGTCAAAAGAGATCATTGATACCCGGGACCCGGTGACAAACAGCGCAATGTTCCGCCCGGTGAAGGATGTCCGGGAAACCGAATGCGAAGACAGCAATGTCATTGCTTCGGGCGGGAAATGCTCTGCGTATCTCACGTCACTGTATGCACGATATGACGCGGACCCGAATGCCGCAGTTTCGATCCGGTCATCCGTAGCCGGGAAGAACCAGTGGAAGATATTCGAACCACGGGAGAACGAGTACCGGACAAGTATCTATGTGCTGATGTTTGGTCCGCAGGATGGATGGACTCTGGTGAAAGGGGACCTTGAAGATGGCATGGGAGCATACGATGCTCCCCAGGTACACTCCGGATAATTTCGTCTTTATCCATAATCCCTGACAAACCATGGACACACAGAAGAACTCACAACAGAGGACAGCAATACGGGCGGGTCTTGTCGTTGATATTATCTTAAAGTCCGATCAGCGCACCGGGCGAAAGACCCGGGGTATCGTCCAGGAGATCCTGACAAATTCAGCATTCCACCCGCACGGTATCAAGGTACGACTGAAAGACGGGCGCGTGGGCAGGGTTGCAGAGATCATCGGACCGGATACCGCGGGAATCCATGGTACTGACTGATCTCTCCATGCAGAGGATCTCACAAAATTATAAATGGTTGGATACCCTCCATCAAACTATTCTCAGGATCTCAGGGGATCTCCACAAACGGGCATGAATTGACCGGACTGGCAATGAAGTGCCCCCATGCGGATGTTTCTCCATAGGACAGGTGCCGTATGGATTTTACTCCCAAAGAGATGGATGCGCTGCAGGAAATGGCAAATATCGGGGCTGCACATGCTGCGACAACGCTTTCGCAGATGCTCGATACCCAGATCGGCATGAATGTGCCGGAGATCAATGTCGTGGATATTTCCCGGGTCGGGGAGTTCCTTTCCGATGAACTGACCACGATGGTCATCTTCGAACTCCAGGGGGATATTCCCCACGGGGGGTTCCTGGTCCTGCATTTCCCCCGGGACTCGGCAGTCAGGACGGCCAGTATCATGCAGGGATCTGCCGGTGCGGTGCACACCTTCGACGAAATGGACCAGAGCACGATCGTCGAAGTCAGCAATATCATGATCTCATCGTTTTTGAGCGCTACATCCGATCTTCTGGGTTTCATCATGCTGCCATCCCCACCGGCTTTAATCGTGGATATGGCCCATGCCGCTATCACGTCGCTGATTGCCCAGATGACCATAGAAGTCGACGATGTAATCCTCTTCCGGGTCAAACTCACCTCTGAAGAGCACAACATTGCGGGTAATATCCTGATCTTCCTGGAAGTGTCGACACTCAAACAGATCGAGGCCCGGCTTGAGGAGATGACAACATCCCCCAATACTGCATAAGACTGTTCCTGAAAAGGATTCTTGAAATTTGACAGGCAGGTACAAGAGGCCGTAATTAGCATATTCTGGAAGAACAGAAAATGATCGTGATAATATGAAAGTCCTTATTGCCATTTCCCCGGAAAAGTTCCGTGATGAGGAACTCGCCGAGCCGGTTGCAGCACTGACAAAGGCCGGAATCGCATTCGACATCGCATCAACGCGTCGCGGCACCTGCACCGGAATGCTGGGTGCGAAAGCCACAGCCACTACCTCGTTTGAAGAAGTGGATCCAAAACCCTATGATGCTTTGATCATTGTGGGGGGAAACGGGACCCCTGCACATCTCTGGGGCGACGAGCTGCTGCCGATCCTGGTGAAAAACTTCCGGGCCTCGGGAAAGGTCGTTGCCGCTATATGTCTTGGGCCGATCGTCCTTGCACGTGCTGGCATATTAAAAGGGATAAAAGCCACGTACTCGGAGAATCCCACGGCATTCCGCGAGATGAAAGCCGGGGGGGCAGTACTCGTCAACCAGCCGGTTGTGGTGGATTCACGGATTATCACGGCAAACGGCCCGTCTGCATCAAAGGCCTTTGCCGAGGCAGTCATAAAAACACTGACTGCGGTGGAGTGGTAATATTTTCCCTGCCCGGGCACGTAACCCGGGCACTCTTTTTTAATACCCGTTACGGCGGGTGCGTAGTACCCTGAGCCGTTGTGGCAGAACCATCGTTCAGATCGCACACGATTATCCAGAAGACCAGCGCCAGCAACCCGAACTTGATGGTATAGAAGAGGAAGGGGAGGCTTGGGAGGGAGCCGGTAAGAACCGTGTAGCTGGTCACTGCATCGTATCCTTCATTGAACGGCGCATAGATAATCCCGAAGAGTACGGGAGTCTCCAGGTACAGGATAACCTGAACTGCATAAAAAAGCAGGATCCGACGGGGTGTTTTTGCCAGCAGCAGCGAGAGGAACGGGACCAGCCAGATGATATAATTGGTTGAGAAGACCTTGTTCGCGAGGATAAAGGTAAAGATGGCGAGAAAGATACAGCCAATCAGGGCTTGTGGCCCGGAATCAAGGTGCCGGTAGTACCAGTACAGCAGCGCAAGTTCACCGGCAATCATGAGCAGGAGCGAGAGTGATCGGAACAGTTCAGCGTGAATGAGGAATGTTGAGACTGCGTCCAGGTAGTATATGGCGCTGTTCACTTCCGGCATCCTGCCCGCGTGGATCGTATAGGTTTTAAGAAATTCCCCGGTATTGATGAGGAGGAAGGGAACGAGGGTGATGAGCACCAGGACACCCGAGAGGAGGAGTGGCCGGGCAAAATCCCGCCATTGTTTACCGGTTTTTATTCCATGGAGCAGGTAATAGGGAAACGCAATCGCCGGGTACCATTTTGTCAATGCGCCAACCGTTGCCATAAGGAAACCGGCTAACTCGTTACGATACAGGTACATCCAGAGCGAGAGCAGGAGCAGGAAGGACGGGACGACATCGTAGGTAATCGGGATAAAGAATGCTGCGGAGATCGCGGTTGCGTAGAGCAGCCCGCACAGGAATGCCCGGTCTTTCCCCCAGAGTCTTCCGGCAATCGAGTACACCAGTACCAGTACTGCCATGTCAGCCAGGATCATGAGAACAGACCAGGTGAATATGAATACCAGATAACTCTTGATGATCAGTACCGGGACGAGCGCGATAAGGAGCGGGATGAAGAAGAACTGAGGATAGGGAACATAATAACTGGAATAGGGGATCTGTCCCCAGGTCAGCGATGTTGCATACCAGTAATACAGGTTCGTATCCCCGAGGATAACGTTCAGCGGGATGTTGGGCAGCAATCCCGAGAAGAAAGCGGTGAACCGGACAATAATGGCGATCAGGACCAGGGTTGAGAGTTCACACAACACGGCCGGTTCGGCGTATAAGGTGAGGCGCGACCAGAGACCCTTCGGGCGCTCCGCTGTTTTCCCCCGGATCGTTTTTACCGGAACGGGCAGAGCAGGTACGCTGCCTGTATCCGAACCGTGCTGGGTATAATACCCCCAGATACCAAGGATAAAAAACAGGGGGATGCCAACGGGAATGCACAGGCCGCCCGGGCTGTTGAGGAGCATGCCGTACTGGACCAGATCGGCGATGAGGAAGAGAGATCCGCATACGGGCAGCAGCAGGGAATTGTTCCGGAATATCCCCGGCTTCTCCATCAGGACCGCCGATACCGTGACAATAAAATATCCTATGAGGAGAAGGACGGCCAGCGCCCAGAGCAGATAGGCGACCGCATTGTTTCCGGTAATAAGTCCCGCGGAGACGAGAGAGAGATCCTGCGAAAGGGAAACCAGACTCTCCCCGCCGGCGGTCACCTGGTACCGAAAGAGACCCCACTGTATTCCGGTGCCAATCCCTCCACCGAGGAGATAGATATTGAGGGGGATCAGGAGCAGCAGCGAGGGAAGGAGGTACACAGGATGCCGCATTTCAACCATAGGAACGTAATCACCCGGTTAACCTGAATGTATCTTGAACATATCGGATTTGCGGGACTCTCTTTTAGGGGAGCCAGACATCCCGGAACCAGAGAACCGTGTGATGGAGAAAATACGAGGGTGAAAACAGATGGGAGGAATGGGATTCGAACCCATGAACCACTAAGGACCGGATCTTAAGTCCGGCGGAGTTGGCCAGCTTTCCTATCCTCCCGCTCGCGGCCGTTATACCATTTTCACGACAAGAACTTCAGGCCGGTACCGTTGACCGGTGCATCTGCCCTCGCGCTCTCCAATAATTGATTCTTGTATGCAAATAAAGATTCCATCGTTTCCGGCATCAGGATCCCCAATCAGAGAGAATTATCATTGTCACGGGGAAGAGACGTAAAAGATATGTTTTATAGGATTGCCGGGGCACTCATGTGTGAACGAGTGCACGTGACATCCCCATGAGTACAGTTATCCTATCCGGCTGGATCGAACAAAACGGGCATCGGATCAGTCCCGATGCCCTCGAAGAGATCATCGCGAACAGTCCCGAAGAGATCCTCCGATGCGGCGGGGAGTTCTTCCTTGCATGGAATGGGTGCACCGCCCGGGACCATTTCGGCATTATGGAAGGCACCGGACCCAAAGGGATGCTCACCTGCAATGGGGAGATGAGAGGGGAGATCAATCCCGAAGTACCGGATATGCCCCTTGAAGAAGCAATCGTCACCGCGGTGCAGCTCCGCAGCGATGAGGGGGTCGTGGCACTCTCAGGTGGCGTTGACTCAACGCTGGTTGCGTGCCTCGCGAAACGTGAGTGCATCGCAGTCGGGATTGAGAACTCCCATGACCTGAAGCAGGCGCGACACGCGGCAGAGATCCTCGGGCTCTCATGCACGTATGCAACGATAACCGAGGCTGACATCGAGGATGCCCTCCCCACGGTGGTTGCAACAATCCCCAGAAAAGATCCGGTCAGCACCGGTATCGCGCTCACCCAGTATTTCATTGCCCGATGCGCCGGGGAGCAGGGGTACCATCGTATCATCACCGGCCAGGGCGCCGACGAACTCTTCGGGGGATATACCCGGTATCTTGAAAGCACCACGCTCGAAGAAGATCTCGCACGCGACTTTGCCGGTCTCGAGGCACAGGCGCGTCGCGACCAGGCAATCGCTGCCCTTCATGGCACGTATCTCTCGATGCCGTATCTGGATATCCGGGTTGTGCGCGCTGCACGGAAAATCCCCGCTGCCAAAAAAGTTACCAGCGGCCGGCGGAAAGTTCCCTTAAGGGAGGTCGCAGAGCGCTACATTTCCAAAGATCTCGCATGGTACGAGAAGAAAGCCATGCAATACGGGAGCGGGATCTGGCCGACCCTCCGGAAGCTGGCCCGTAAAAATGGTTATAAAACGTCCGTGCAAGATTACATAGACCAGATAATCAGGGTGGAACATGGTCACTGAAAAAGACGTACAACATATCGCAGAGCTGGCCGACGTCGGCGTCAGTTCAGGGGAACTGGGCACCTTTACGCACCAGTTCAATGCAATCATCGAATACTTCGATATCCTCGATCGTGTTGAGGGAAAATGCCCGGTCACGCGCGATCTCTTTAATATCCTGCGCGAAGACGAAATCGAACCTTCACTCCCGCAGGAAGAGGTGCTGCGCAATGCACCGGCAAAGGAAGACGGGTTCATCAAGGCTCCGAGGGTGATGTAGTGAGCGGCGAGATTGCATTCAACCCGGATGATAAGTACAACGCCTTTCTGACAACCTGCAGGAAAGCCCCCCACGGAACCGGTAAACTGGCCGGAGTCGCAGTTGCGGTCAAGGACAATATATCGACACTGAATATCGAGACCACCTGTGCGTCAAAGATCCTCAAAGGCTACATTCCCCCCTATGATGCCCACGCGGTTGGACTCCTGAAATCCGAAGGAGCAGCGATCGTCGGCAAGACCAACATGGACGAGTTCGGGATGGGGACCACCACCGAGAACTCAGGGTTTGGCCCCACTCTCAATCCCTGCGACACCACGCGGGTTCCCGGAGGATCCAGCGGAGGCAGTGCCGCAGCAGTTGCAGCAGGCATGGTACGTATGGCGCTCGGTACCGACACCGGGGGTTCCATCCGGTGTCCCGCGGCATTCTGCGGGATTGTCGGCCTGAAGCCCAGTTACGGCCGGGTCTCCCGGTACGGGCTTATCGCGTACTCAAATTCCCTCGAACAGATCGGCCCCATGGGAAAGACCGTAACCGATGTCTCCACCCTCATGGGTGTCATCGCGGGATACGATCGCCACGACACCTCCTCACTGAATAAGCCGTACAACCATACCCCCAAAGCGGATATCAAAGGCCTGCGGATCGGCATACCGCAGGAGTACTTCGGCAAGGGTGTTGACTCACAAGTTGCGGCGGTCGTAAAGAAGGCAATCGGACGGCTCGAAGAACTCGGGGCAACCACCGTCCCGTGCAGCATCCCCTCCATGGAATACGCGCTCGCAGCGTACTATGTTACCTGTACCTGCGAGGCCAGTTCCAACCTTGCCCGGTTCGACGGGGTCCGCTATGGTCCTGCCGCAGACACGAAGAAGTCGTGGCACGATGCCTACCAGGAAGTCAGAAGTGCGGCGTTCGGGCCGGAGGTCCGGCGCCGGATCATGCTCGGCACCTTCGCACTCTCCAGCGGGTATTATGGCAAGTACTATGCAAAGGCACAGATCGCACGGGAGAATATCAAAGCAGATTTCAACCGCATCTTTGCCGATGTCGATGTGATCGCAGGGCCGACCATGCCCACCATCGCGTTTAAACTCAAAGAGAAGAGCGACCCGCTCTCCATGTACCTTGCCGATATCCTCACGGTGCCGGCAAACCTCGCGGGGATTCCTGCCATTTCAGTACCCTGTGGAAAATCGGAGGGTATGCCGGTCGGACTCCAGATCATGGGCCGGATGTTCGATGACGAGCGTGTGGTTGATGTTGCCTATGCCTACGAACAGGCGGTGAACTGATATGGTTGATGCTGAAGATCAGGTGATTGTCGGGCTTGAAGTCCACTGCCAGCTGGATACGAAGAGCAAGCTCTTCTGCGGCTGTTCCACCGATTACCGGAGCGACGGGCCCAACACCCACGTCTGCCCGATCTGTCTCGGGCTGCCCGGCGCGATGCCGGCTCTCAACAAGAGGGCAATCCAGTACGCGATGAAGGTGGCAAAGGCCCTGAACTGCGAGGTATTAAACGAATCCGAGTTCTCGCGGAAGAACTACTTCTATCCCGACCTTGACAAGGCCTACCAGATCACCCAGTACGACAAGCCGCTTGCAGAGGGCGGATACGTTGAGATCGAGAGCGACGAGGGGGGAGAGAGGAAGATCCGTCTCACCCGTATCCATGTCGAGGAAGACCCGGGCCGGCTCGTCCACATGGGCAATGTCGAGCGCGGAAAATACTCTCTCGTGGACTATAACCGTGCGGGTATCCCGCTCATCGAGATCGTCTCCGAGCCGGACATGCGCTCCCCGAAGGAGGCACGGAAGTTCTTAAACAAGCTCCGTGCAAAGCTCGAGTACCTCAGTGTCTTTGACTCCGAGAAGGAGGGATCGCTCCGTGTCGATGCCAACATCTCGATCAAAGGAAACGAGCGCGTGGAAGTCAAGAATATCACTTCCTACAAGGGTGTGGAAAAGGCGCTCCTGTTCGAGGTGACCCGGCAGAAGAACCTGATCCGGCGCGGACAGAAGATCGAGCGCGAAACCCGGCACTACCTCGAAGCCCGGGGTGTCACCCAGTCAGCCCGGAGCAAGGAGCAGGAGAACGACTACCGCTACTTCCCCGAACCGGACCTCCGCCCCCTCCGCGTGAAATCCTGGGTTGACGGTATCATCCTCCCGGAACTTCCGGACGCCCGCCGCGAGCGGTTCATTGCAGAATACGGCTGCTCGCTCAACCATGCCCGCACCCTCACCGGCGAACTGAAACTCGCCAACTTCTTCGAGAAGGTTGTAGCATCTGACAAGGCAGGACTCGCCCCCCTGGCCTCTACCTGGATCGCCGACACCCTGATCGGGGAACTGAACTACCGCGATATGAGCCTTGACAAGGTTGAACCGGCGGCCATGACCGGGCTTGTCCTCCTCTTAAAAGCAGGTACCATCACCGATAAGAGCGGGGTTGAGGTGCTGCGGGTAATGCTCGATCAGCGGCTGAAGAACGAAACCGTTGAGACTCCGGATGCCATCGTGAAGCGCCTCAATCTCGCCAAGACCACC
Source organism: Methanoregula sp. (assembly GCF_028679125.1). Taxonomy (GTDB): domain Archaea; phylum Halobacteriota; class Methanomicrobia; order Methanomicrobiales; family Methanospirillaceae; genus Methanoregula. The sequence continues at coordinate 10,833 of NZ_JAJRCG010000014.1, forward strand.
GGGGATTCCGGGGCCATTGCGGCTGCGGTCGAAGCCGCGATCACCGAGAACCCCAAGGCCCTTGAAGACTACCGGGCCGGTAAGGGCGGTGCGCTCAATTTCCTCGTGGGACAGGTCATGAAGAAGACGCGGGGAAAAGCAGACCCCGCCGAACTGAACCGGATGCTCACCGAAGCGCTGAAGAAAAGGGAGGCGTAACACCCGTGCACCTGATCGTTGCGGAAAAGAACATCTCGGCCCGGCGTATTGCCGAGATCCTCTCGGAAGGAAAGAAGGTCGTCGAGCAGAAGGATGCCGGTGTCTCCACCTACCATTTCGGGGACACGACAACCATGGGTCTCCGGGGCCATGTCGTGGAGATCGATTTCGAACCGGGATACTCCAACTGGCGCAGCGAATCGTCAACCCCCCGGAGCCTCATCGATGCAAAGACCATCAAGATCCCGACGGAAAAGAAGATCGTCTCGCTGCTCCATAAACTGGCGCGGAAGGCAGACCGCGTCACCATTGCAACGGATTTTGATACGGAAGGGGAACTGATCGGTAAGGAAGCATTCGAACTTGTCCGGGCCGTCAACCCGAAGGTCAAGATCGACCGTGCACGGTTCTCCGCCATCACTGCGCAGGAACTCAAGGCAGCATTTTCCAACACCACCGAACTCGACTTTGCGCTTGCCGCTGCCGGGGAAGCACGGCAGTCCATCGACCTCATGTGGGGCGCATCCCTCACCCGGTTCATCTCGCTTGCCGCCCGACGCGGGGGCCAGAACATCCTCTCGGTAGGCCGGGTCCAGACCCCGACCCTCTCCATGATCGTGGACCGGGAGAAGGAGATCGAGGCGTTCGTGCCGGAGAAGTACTGGCAGCTCGCACTCGACTTCGAGAAGAAGGGTGAAGTGATCGAGGCCCGGCACACCAACGGCCGGTTCCACGAGAAAGCGGTGGCCGAACAGGCACGGGATCGCACCAAGTCGCCCCTTGTTGTCAAGGAAGTCAGGACCGGGACCAAACAGGACCGGGCCCCGTCACCGTTCGACACCACCACGTACATCGTTGCAGCAGCACGGCTCGGGCTCTCAGCGGCGAATGCGATGCGCATTGCCGAAGACCTGTACATGAACGGTTTCATCTCGTACCCGAGAACCGACAATACCGTATATCCCCCATCGCTCGATATCGACGGTATCTTAAAGACCCTCCGTGCGTCACCCTTCAAAAAAGACGTTGAATGGGTGATGGCCAACCGCCGCCCGGTCCCGACTCAGGGCAAGAAGTCCTCGACCGACCACCCCCCAATCCACCCCACGGGTGCTGCCACAAAGGAGCAACTCGGCGACGATGCATTCAAGGTCTATGAGCTTGTACTCCGGCGCTTCCTCGCCACCCTTGCGCCCGATGCAATGTGGAAGACCCTGAAGATCCTCTTCGATGCAAACGGGGAGGAGTACACCACCACCGGCGGGCAGCTCACCGAACCCGGCTGGCACACGGTCTACCCGTTCAGCGAGGCACGCGAGACACTCCTGCCGGAATTCGTCACGGGGGAAAACCTCCCGATCAGGAAGGTCATCCTTGATGAGAAGGAGACCCAGCCCCCCGCACGCTACACGCAGAGCAAACTCATCCAGCGGATGGAAGAGCTCGGCCTCGGCACCAAGAGTACGCGGCACGAAGTGATCGCCAAGCTCGTATCCCGGAAGTACGTTGAGGGAACACCCCTCCGCCCGACCCTGGTAGGCCGGGCCGTAACCGAGACGCTCGAACAGCATGCCGACGCGATCACCAAGCCCGTCATGACCCAGACCATCGAAGCGCACATGCAGCTGATCAAGCAGAGCCAGCGGACGCGGGAGGACGTGATCAAGGAATCCCGTACCATGTTGCACCATGCGTTCGACCAGCTCGAGGCGAACGAGGAACTGATCGGCAATGATATCCGGGACCGGACCGCAGAGGAGATGAACCTCGGAAAATGCCCGGTCTGCGGCGGGACGCTGGCCATCAAGCACCTCCGCGGCAACACGCAGTTCATCGGCTGCTCGCGCTATCCTGACTGCAGCTTCAACATCGGCCTGCCCATGGCCCAGTGGGGTTTTGCCGTACGCACCGATGAGAAATGCGAGAAGCACGGTCTCAATTTCGTCCGGCTTATCCGTAAGGGTGCCCGCCCGTGGGAGATCGGCTGCCCGCTCTGCCACCAGATCACCTCCAACCGGGAATCGCTCGAAGAGATCCCGTCGGCCGACAAGGCACTCGTGGATAAAATCCAGGCCAGCCACATTTACACCGTAGCAGAGCTGTCGCGTAGTACACCCGAAGACCTTGCAAAGAAACTCGGGCTGCCACAGGACCGGGCCGTAACCATCATCCACGACGCCGGCCTCGTGCTCGAAAAACTCCGGCGCCGCTCGGAGTGCCGCAAGTTCATGCGCGAACGCATCATCCCGAGGAGAGGGCGCAGTTCGGCAAAGATCCTGACCGCTCTCAAGGAGGCCGGCATCACCGAACTCTCCCGCCTTGCAAAGGCAGACAGCGCAGTGCTGAAGAAAGCGGGAGCCAGCGATGCAGAAGCAGAGCAACTGATTGCCGATGCCCGGATCGTATACCACAGCAAGGTGCTCAAAGAGATCGGCATACCGGCCGTGAGTCTGAAAAAATACATCAATGCCGGCATCATCGAACCCGAAGCATTCTGTGCCCAAAAGCCAGAAGCGCTCAGCGAGAAAACCGGAATGTCACTCTCAACGGTCCAGAAGCACGTTGAGAAGGTCTGTGCATATCTCAAAAAACCCGTCCCGAAGAAGATCTCAAAACTCCAGAACGAGCGCGGCAGGAAGGAACTCCTTTCTATCAGCGGTCTTGGTGCGTCGGCGGTCGAGAAGATGTTCAAGGCAGAGATCATCAACGGCGATACACTCCTTGCCGCCGATCCCGTAAAAACTGCTGCCGCAACCGGCATCCCGGAGCAGAAGATCCGGGACTACCAGAACGTTCTCAAAAGAAAGAAGGATACCGCAGTCATCCAGATCTGATTCGCGGGAGGGTATCTCTATTTTTTTGCGCATGTTCGATCGCGACCCGCAGGTCGTTGTCCTCGAACGGCTTGACCATGAACCCGTCAGGCTGCGTAGCCTTTGCCCGTTCAAGGTTGGGACCATCCGAATGAGTGGCATACACGACAGGGATATTGAATCATCAGGAGAGGTATCCGGTATATGTGGATGAAGCACTAATGGTACACTGATTCTGATGAAATGGAAAGACTGGGTGCACGTAACCAAACTCGATCCGGATAAACACCTGAAGAGTGAAGACATTGAGGCAATTGCTGGCAGCGGTACCGATGCCATCATGCTCTCAGGCACCCTGAACGTGACAAAGGAAAATCTTGCAGAACTCTTAAAGCAGGTCAAGACATACGATCTGCCGCTCGTCATGGAACCGGCCGGGCCGGAAGCCGTGCTCATGCAGGGGATCGATTATGTCTTTGTCCCCAGCGTGATGAACACCACCGATGTCACGTGGATTGTCGGGAAGCACAAGGCATGGGTACAGATGTGCCAGGGGAAGATCCCCTGGGGCGACACTATCGTACCCGAGGCATACATCGTGCTCAACCCGGCATCTTCCGTAGGGAAAGTGACAAAAGCGATCTGTGACCTCAAACCGGAGGAAGTCGCAGCCTACGCGGCCGTTGCCGACCATTACTTCCATTTCCCGATCGTCTATATCGAGTACAGCGGCACGTTCGGCAACCCTGCAATGGTGAAGGCCGCATCGGAAGCCATTGACAAATCCATCCTCTACTATGGCGGCGGGATCAACTCCGCTGAGAAAGCAGCACAGATGGCGAAATACGCGGATACCATCGTTGTCGGGAATGCAGTCTACGACCAGGGCGCATCCGTCCTGAAGGCGACCGTGGACGCGGTCCAGTAATTCTTTTTATGCCCGAGATCGACATCGTCCTCGTTGAACCGCTCTACGATGGCAACGTGGGGTTTGCCGCACGGGTGATGAAGAACTTCGGGTTCACCCGGCTTGTGCTCATCAACCCGTGCAAACTCGGCGAGGAGGCGAAGGGCCGGGCATCCCATGCGCAGGATGTGCTGAAAAATGCTGATGTCTGTACCATTGAGGACGTATTCAGCCGGAGCAACATTGTCATCGCTACGACTGGAGAGGTGAGCAAGTCTGCCTGCCATGCGATGCGGATGCCTTTTTATTCGCCCAAGGAACTCCGCGAGCGGATCAGGGACGTGGACGGCCGGATCTCGATCCTGTTCGGGCGGGAGAACTGGGGGCTCAACAACGATGAAGTAAAGCGGAGCGACATGATCTGCACCATCCCGACCCATGAGATGTACCCGATCCTCAATCTCTCGCACGCGGTGGGGGTGGTCTGTTACGAACTCGCGAACCTGCCGCTGCCGGAGATCCGGCTCGCTCCTCCGCAGGATATGGAGTACCTGTACCGGCACGTTGACCGGTACCTGGATGAGATCCATCACCCGGATTTCAAGCGGGAGAATACCATGACCCTGATCCGCAGGGTTCTCGGGAGGGCGAACCTGACAACCCGCGAGGCCAGCACCCTTCATGGCCTGCTGCGCAGGAGCGAATGGCATATCGATCCCACGCTGCTGGACCGGGACAAGACGGGGAAGGGGAATTTAATAGAATTTCGTGAGGATGAAGAGAAGCGGTAGGCAGGTATCCTCTCCACCTGCACTGGCAGATGACGACCGGGGAGGGACATTATCGAATGGTTTCCGGGCCAGACGATTGTCTTCACCAATGCCCTGGCAAGATCGCTGGTTCAAGGCTGGACCGTTATGCGAGACCGACCATCTCCTGGGTTTCGGAGGGGACGGGGGGGGCCGGGCCGGAATTGCCGAATATTATTCCGGGCAGATGCACCTTTATTTCCGGAAACTCCAATGAGAACATTGTACATAAAAAAATCCCGGAAAATACCCTCAAAGTGCCCGGAGTCCCCGGAAACTTCCGGTTCCGGAATAGCCTCGTCTCGTACTATGTCTAAACCCCGCCATTGCCTCTTAACGAGAATGACGCAAGCTCAACCCGACCGGCACTTCTGAATGAACATTATACAGAAAATGAGGACAATAAGTCCGAACGGATCCAAGTATAATGCGGATTGTTGTGTCGGACTCGTCTCTGATACCCTGAAGGAAATACCTGGTGAGGAACAATTAGTTGTAGCGGATGGCTTCTCATATACCGAGAACATGGCATCATCTTCCGCATCGGACTGATACGATGAAACAACAACTCTGTATTCATCCGGTTTAAAATCCGAAAGATCAACCGGATAAGACCAGATATTTTTTCCATAGGGTCCTTCTTTAATCGTCACCCTCCCCGCGGATCCGCTATAGATCGTACCCTTGATACTACGTGTCTGATTCAGCGGATAGATCTCGGCAAGGAGTTCATTGCCCGACGAGATATTTGTTGTTCCAGAAATTGTGAATGATTCTCCGATATAATGTGTGTCATTGGGCTGTGAATCGATCGTGATCCAATAGCCTTCCGGAGAGTAAACAGTTGGCTGAGATGAGGCAGGTGGAAAAACCAGGAACAGAATACCTGCAGTTATGAGAAGCAGCAGGATTTTTTTTGCCCCAATAAAATAATCATATTTTTTTTCAGATTTCATATATTCCTCGATTCCAGTTAATTAGTTAAAAAAATAAAAAATTTAAAATTATGGGTTGGCCGTATGCAGTGTGACTGAGTTATAGGGATAGGATGAGATCACATTAAGACCACTTGTACTCTTCGTCAATCCGTAGAGATTAATCCAGTAATCCCGATAGTCCGCCGTTACTGATTTTGTAATTGAAGAACCAGATGGGTTCTGTAATACAAAGCTCGAGAATGTTGTCGTACCTGGAAGCTTCGCATCTCCAAGAGTATTGTAACATTCAAGAACAACATCCGGGTAAATATTCGTGTTGGGTAGATAGCCACTTATGCCGAGTGCGGTAGCGCCCCCGGTTGTTGTGTCTGAGAACGTAATTGACCATGCCCCACTATTATAACTCATGAGTCCGGTGATAGTATCTCCTACATTGACATTTATCAACGTTGAATGGTATTCATCACTGCTTGATACAGCCCAACCGGCGCCTCTCCAGGATTGTACCGAATCTCTTCCCCAAGTTAAAACCGGTTGAATAATTTTTTCTGAATTGCGAAGGCTGTTGAATAAATAAATTACCTGAGATCCCTCTGTTGGTGGTTCCGATGGAACATTCCAGTTTGCAGAAAACCGGCCGATATTTTGTTGAGATGCCATTTGAGCAGATTCAATCCAATGGTCGGGCAATCCGGGCACCGGTGTTTTTTTCTGGCTGTTATCGATAACGGTTAACAGTAATCTGTTGCCATTTGTCACGTATGTTGTTCTTTCCCCGTCGAAGGTAATCATCGACCCTGAGGGTACTTCATGAACATGGGTTGATGGCTTCATTCCATTCGGGGTCGAAACCATGGATGACCTAGCATCGTCCATAACTATGATCTGCCTACCGAATGAATCAAAAACCCGAGTAATTCCTTCTTCCGAATGATCAATGATTGATCCTTCAGGGATTGTGTACACATTATCGCCTTTGACAGGACTTAACTCGGCATTAATGTTCACTATCTCTTGTGAATTATCAATGTTCAATTGTGGAGTACTGAATTTGCTCACATCCACTGCAACCCGATTATCATCCGCCGCACTCACCATCGGTACCATTACCATCGCTGCCACTAAAAGTGCCAGCAGCATGGTGATCAATTTCAAACGTTTCATTTGTTTCCATCTCCTTAGTTTTTCCATACGCTACGCTCGAAAGGCACGGGAAAATCTTCATAGGAGGAGAAGATAATAATCACATGCCTACGGGCGGGACCGGGTTCAACACAGTTTTGTCGCTTGGTGACCCCGTCCTTTCACTTTTCCGGGACAGCCTCCGGCTGTCCACAATAAGCGATCGATTAAAAAATATTTAGGCTCTCTGTCCCAATAATCGAACTGGCAGTTTGAGGATGCGGACAGAAATCATATATTTGCGTGAACTCAAAACCCGGAGTGAATGCCATAAAGGTATTCCGGGGTCTCACCATTATCCCAGTCACATCCCGTGGGACCTCGTTCAAATAATTCCAATGAATTCGTCTCATGTTTCACCAGCCTTTTCCACGATTGCTAACTCTCCCAAAATCCCCGGTAAGTGCCCATCCCATTGCCCGTTCCTGTCCCAGCAATTGCCAAACGGCATGCGATCGCCGGCTCAAAACTGGGCCGTCACGCGAGACCCGGCCAGCCCCCCGGGTTTCAGAGGGGGGGCTCGGAGCCGGAAATAATTGAACAGACCCTGGTTGAAAAAAAAATCAACCCTTACCCGGAAATTTTCAATCGACCCCTCAGCCCCTGCCTGAAAGCCGCGTGCCGATCAACCGGACTTTACCAAAAAAATTTCAACCGGACTTTGATTGAAAAATTTTGAGCAGACCTTGCCGGGAAAATTTCAAGCGAACTCTGCCGCACATTTTTTACAAGGAATTCAAAGTATAATTGTGCACCTGGTGCGTGCACAATCTAGTTTTCGATACTCGGCACGTTCATGTACCGGCAATTGCCAAACGGCATACGATGACCGGCCCACGGCGGGATAACGCGACCACACGGAAAACCGGGCCGGTAAAAAGCGGTAACGTGAAAATTCATCTGCTTTTTTTAATCCCGCGAGCGGCCTGATGATCTTCTTATCTCCCTTCAGCACCCATAATAAAGCCGATGATTCTCGTTGACTGGCAGCTCCGCGACCGCATCGCCCGGGGCCATATCAAAATCGATCCCTACGACCCGAAGCTCGTGCAGCCCAACTCGGTAGATATCCGGCTCGGCAACCATTTTGTCTGGTACAAGCCCGGTACTGAAATTATTGACCCGTACGAAAAGGCGACCGTGACCGCCGATGTTGATGAGACCCACGCGGATTCCTTTGTCCTGAACCCGGGGCAGTTCGTCCTTGCCGAGACACTGGAGTGCATAAGTCTCCCTGACAACATCGTCGCCACCATCGAGGGCAAGTCCAGCATTGCCCGGCTCGGCGTCACCCTCCACCAGACCGGCGGATGGATCGATGCCGGGTTCCGGGGAACAATCACGCTGGAGATGGCGAACGTGAACTCCCGCCCGGTGAAGGTATACGCGGGGATGCCCATCGGCCAGCTGGTCTTCTATACCACCGAGCGGGCGGAGTTCCCCTACGATAAGAAGGCAGATGCAAAATACCTGGACCAGCGGCAGGCAACGCTCTCGCGGTACCACGGGAACCGTAAACAGGGATAATTTGATTGAGACTAGGGAATCCAATCCGGGTGCCGCGAATCCAGTTCCCGTCTCTTTCCCCGGCTCCCGGATTACCCACTATAATATACCAAGAAAACCCATTTTATACGGATGATCATGCAAGATCGGAGATGAATCAATGCGACTTCTTCTCATTCATTCAGATTACATAGAATACGAAGCTAAAAAGAAGACAAAGATGGCAGAGGAATGTTCGGTCCTCTCGGATAAGGAGACCGAAGCCCTCACTGTTTTCTGCGCCGTGGAATCGATCGATGAAGAGGATCTTGAAGGTGTCATCCTCCAGGGGATTGAGGAGATCAAGAAGACCGCCGGGCAGGTCGACGTCAAAAAGGTCATGCTCTACCCGTACGCCCACCTCTCAAGCGACCTCTCATCGCCTAAGACCGCAATAACGGTGCTCAACGCGCTTAAGACCGGGCTAGAATCCGAAGGGTTTGCCGTCAAGCGCGCACCGTTCGGCTGGTATAAATCGTTCAAGCTCTCCTGCAAGGGCCACCCGCTCTCGGAACTCTCCAGGACCATTATTCCCGGTGAGACAACCGTTGTCAAACCCACGAAGAAAGAGGTTACCCACGACTGGTTCGTGATGACCCCTGACGGGAAGAGGCACGACTACAAGGAATATCTCGACGACACCCCGTTCGGCTGCCTTGTCAAGAAGGAACTGGGCGTTGCCGTCCCGGTCGGTGGCGACCCGGCACATGTCGACCTGATGCGCTCAAAGGAGCTCGTAGACTACGAGCCCGCAAGCGATGTCGGCTGCCTCCGCTGGATGCCCAAGGGCAAACTCGTCCGCGACCTGCTCGCCGACTACGTGCTCCGTATCGTCCTTGAATATGGCGGCACCCCGGTCGAGACCCCGGTCATGTACGACCTTGGCGACAGCGCAATCTGCGAGCACGCCGCAAAGTTCGGCGAGCGCCAGTACCGTTTCAAGTCCAACAACCGGGATATGATGCTCCGGTTCGCGGCATGTTTTGGCATGTTCTCCATCATGCGCGACATGCACATCTCGCCCAACCACCTGCCGATGAAGATGTACGAGCTCTCCACCTACTCCTTCCGCCACGAGCAGAAGGGTGAGGTCATCGGCTTAAAGCGCCTCCGGTGTTTCACGATGCCCGACATGCACTCGCTCTGCCTTGACATGCCGCAGGCATTAAAGTGCTTCGAGGAGCAGCTCGCCATCGGCTGGCAGACCGGCAAGGACTTCGAGACCAAACTCGTTGCCGCATTCCGGTGCACGAAGGCATTCTATGACGAGCACGAGGCATGGGTCAGGAAGATCGTCAAAGAGTCCGACTGCCCGATGCTCATCGAGATCCTCTCCGAGCGCGTCCACTACTGGGAGGCAAAGATCGACCTCGCCGCAATCGACGGCCAGCTCCGCCCGATCGAGAACCCCACGGTCCAGATCGATGTCGAGAGCTCGACCCGGTTCAACATCAAGTACCACAAGGAAGACGGCACCCCCGTCCACCCGCCCATCCTCCACTGCTCCCCCACGGGCAGTATCGAGCGCGTGATGTGCGCAATCCTCGAGAATATCTCCACGCAGGAAGTCCCGGCCCTCCCCTGCTGGCTCTCGCCATCGCAGGTCCGCGTCGTCCCGGTTGCCGAGCGCCACCAGCCCTTTGCCGAAGAGGTCTGCAATGCGATCAACGCCGCCCAGATCCGGTGCGATCTCGATGACCGCGAGGAGAGTGTGGGCAAGAAGGTCCGCGAGGCCGGCATGGACTGGGTGCCCTATGTCATCGTTGTGGGTGACGACGAGATGGCATCAAAGAAGCTGACCGTCACCATCAGGAAGAAGTCGCAGCCCAACAAGCCGCACAAGGAGCAGATGACCACTGACGCCCTGGTTGCGGCAGTGAAGAAGGACACGGAAGGAAAACCGTTCCGGCCTCTCTATACCCCCCGGAAGCTTTCGCTGAAAGCCCGGTATATCTGATCCCTTTTTTTCCTATCGTAGTTCCATCGACATCCTCATCTGCCGGAAGAGACTAAAGAAGGCTGATCACATGGATGTCCGGTGCTCAGACAAAAGAATCGTGGTCAGCGGCAAGTACATCACGCTGCTGGATCGGTTTGTTCAGGACTTTGTCCGGATACTCGGGCAGGAAACCCCGTACGTGATTGTCAGCGGGTTTGTTGCCATACTCTTCGGGCGTTCCCGGGGAACCGAGGACGTGGATGTCCTCATCCCCCGGCTTACACCAGAGGATTTTGCGCATCTGCACCGGGCCCTCGTGAAGGGAGGATTCGCATTCCTCAATGAAGAGGATGCAGACGGGCTGTCCGAGATGCTGGAGCGGAACCGGCCGATCCGTATTGCCAGGGCCGGCCAGATCATCCCCAATATCGAGATGAAGTTCATAAAAGACGATGTCGACCGCCTTGTCCTTAAGGATCATCTCGAACTCGAACTGCCGGGCGGGGATCTCTGTATCTCACCCATCGATATCCAGATCGCCTACAACCTCTTCCTCGGTGGGCGGAAAGATATCGAGGATGCCCTCTATCTCTGGGAGATCTTCCGCGATGATCTCGATACCGCTGCCATGACCAGGGCACTGGATCTGTTTGGCGTCAGGGGTGACGAATATGGAATTGGCGTTTGACCGGAAAATGCATGATGATGACCGCCTGGCATTTGTCCGCCGGTATGCTGCCTGGGTGAAAGGGGTGCCCAACGAGGAGTGGAGCCGCCAGCAGGGTGCACTGATCGACAGTTTCATCGGGAATGCCCGGAATATGCCGCTCTCCTGCCGCGAGTACCTTGAGCGGGTGGCCGACCGTAAGCAGAGTATCCGGTAAAGCTGCTTCCCGTCCCCGTCTTTTTTTTACCGATCCCCTTAATGACAAGGATCGAACGAGATTGGCTGTACGCCGGTTTCCCATTGCGTTCCTGTGCCGGAGAATGATCGCGGGCAATAGCCGGTGGGCTGGCAGCGGATACAAACCCAAATCCATATTATAGGGAAATTCTGAAGAAATGATATGGAACTCCGCGAGCCCCTGACCGAAAAGGAACAGAAACTCGTTCTCTTCATCCTCGCACTCTCCTCCTTCATGGCATCGCTCGATTCTACCATCGTGAATATCTCCCTCCCGGCAATCGCCGAATCATTCCATGTCCCCATGAATACGATCTCCTGGGTGACCATGAGTTACCTCCTCGTTTTAAGCGGGTTTCTCCTGGTGTTCGGGAAACTCGGCGACATGAAAGGATTCAGGAAGATCTTCATCGGGGGGTTTACCGTGTTCACGTTAGGGTCGCTCCTCTGCGGCTACGCCACGAGCATCGAGACCCTCATCGGGTTCCGGTTCATCCAGGGCATCGGGGCCGCAGCACTCGAAGCGATCGGACCGGCCATGGTGGTCATCTACCTCAAAAAAGAGACCCGGGGCAGAGATCTTGGCATCCTCGCAACCGTAATTTCCCTCGGGATTGCCGCAGGACCAATCATCGGCGGGCTTCTCACGGAATATGTAAGCTGGCAGTGGATCTTCTTCATCAACGTCCCGATCGGGATTGTCGCCATCATAACGGGCCTGAAATATCTCCCCGCAGACCGGATTACCAGAAAACCGGAACGGTTCGATTATCCCGGGGCCATTCTCTTCTTCTTTGCCCTTGCAACATTCCTCTGGCCCGTCAACGAGGGGCTGACGCTCGGCTGGGCCTCCCCTGCCATCCTCGGGAGTTTTGGCATCTCCGCGGTGCTCTGGATCCTCTTTATCGTACGGGAGACCCATTGCCGGGACCCGCTCTGTGACTTCGAGCTGTTCCGGAACAGGAATTTCCTTGCAGCCAGCATCGCAGCCGCGATCATGATGCTGGCACTGGCAGGAGTCCAGTTCCTGCTCCCCTTCTTTTTTGAGGGGGTGAAGGGCTACTCGTCCGCGTTTGCCGGTCTCCTCCTCGCCATCCCGTCCGTTGCCCTCATGATCTTTGGCCCCCTCTCCGGCTCCCTCTCCGACTGGTTCGGTTCCCGCATCCTTGCTGCGGTATCGGCGCTCTTTACCGTAGCGACATTATTCCTGATCAGCATGTATTCCCAGGACACCGGCCTTATCTTTATCGTGTTCACCCTGCTCTGTATGGGCATTGCCATGGGGATCTTCTTCCCGCCCAACATGAACCAGATCCTCGGGCAGAGTAAAAAGGACGAGGAGGGCACCGGATCCAGCATCATGACCACGATGAAAAATGTCGGGGAGACCATGGGAATCGCACTGATGGGGACGATAGCGGTGTTCACGGTCGTCAGCAGCAAGGGATTCGATCCGAAAACCCCGGCTGCGGATATCCCGATGGGCATCCTTGTTGAGGGATTCGATGTCGCGATCCTGGCGGCCGGATGCATTGTCATCCTCGCGGTTATCCTCTCGGCAATTGCACAGGATAACAAGGATCCGTCAGGGGCAAATCCGCCGATGGCACGCTAAAAAAGTATCAGATCCCTGGAGGGATCACGCCGGCGGCTCCAGCCGGTATTTCCCCCGCGGGATGGTGAGCTCGAACCGTGCCCCTTTCCCGGGTTCACCGTTCTCGGCAATGGTGATCCCGGTGATGATCAGGATCTCCCGGGAGAGGAAGAGGCCGATGCCGGCCCGCACCTTTGCCGTGCGGTTGAAGATCGTCTCCTTCTCGCTTTCAGGTATCCCTTCGCCGTCATCCTCGCAGGAAAGGATGCAGTGATCAGGGCTCTTTCGGATCGAAAACCGGATCCGGCTGACATGCCCGCCGTGCTGGAGGGAATTTTCCATGAGATTGTAGATCACCCGCTGGAGCATTGCGTCGGCATAGACAAAGAGCCGCCCGGCCTCATTGACAACTTCCACATTTTCGGATGCAAGATCCCGCGTACCTGTCTCGATCAGGGACGACACGTTCTGCCATCCGGGTTGTTTCACCCCGAGATTCTCATACTCCTTGGTGAACTCGATCTGCTGCCGGATCAGGTCGGCGCTCTTCTCGACCTGTTTGAGATAGTTGAGCGTTGCCGGATCCTGGATCATCCCCCGGGTCAGTTCAAGGTACCCGAAGACACCGGTGAGCCGGTTCTTGATGTCGTGCCTCGTGATACTGGAGAGCAGGTTCAGTTTCCTGATCACCTCCTCAAGGGCCCTGATCGCGTGGGCCTGTTCCGTGATATCATGGGCATAGATCCGCAGCACCGGGTCATCCGGTGCTGCCACGATGGTGACCCGGAACACACCGGTGCCAACGAGGACGTCCCGGGAGATCGCGCCAGCCCCCGTCCCCGTCAGGGCAGAGATGATCTGGTCCATATCCTCCGGGAGGAAGGCTGCCGGGTTCTCCGGCAGGCCGCAGCGTTCCAGCACAACAGAGGTTGCCGGGTTTACATACGTGATCTCCTTTGCGGCAGTACATTCGATCACCGGCTCGGGATTCCGGAGAGGGAACGCGGCGAGCCTGCGGGTCTGGCTGGTTGCCTGGTTGAGACCGGTCACATCATGGATCAGGATGATCAAGCGGGATTCCCCGGCAGAACCGGCTGCCCGTACCGACACTTCAGTCTCGAGGGGAGAACCATCCTTCTTCTTGTTCACCCACGCAAAGAACTGGGGAACACCCTCCCGTGCTGCATGCATGAACCCTGAAAACACATCCCGGGAGTCCCTGCCATCCGGCTGGACCGGGGGCGAGAGCGATTCGGGAGGGAGGTCAAGGAGTTCGTTCCGGGTATACCCGAACATCCGCTCCGCCTCAGGGTTACAGTCCAGAATCCTGCCATTCACGAGAAGGATCGCGTCGGCCGATGCATCAAAGATGCTCCGGTATCTCGCCTCGCTCTCTTTGAGCGCCTGCTCTGCTTTCCTGCGCTCGGTGATCGGCCGGGTCGTTGTTACCAGGCCGCGGATCGCCGGAACATCGAGCAGGTTGAGGGAGACCGATTCCACGTCAACATAGTGGCCGTCCGCATGGCGGATCCGGTATTCCGTCGCGATCCCTCTGTTGGTCCGGTCGATCACCTTTCCTATGGCGCCTTTCACGAGTTCCTGATCATCCGGGTGCACGAAGTCAAGCGGAACCTTCCCGATGACATCAGCCGGATCATACCCCACGATCCGCAGGGTGGAGGGGGAACTGTAGAGGATCCGGGTGTCGCGGTCAAGGATGCGGATCATATCGGACGAGTTCTGGATCAGGTTCCGGAACCGCTCCTCGCTTTCCCGCAGCGCATCCTCGACCTGTCTCTGGTGCGTGATGTCCTGCCCGGAGAAGAGGAGCCCGAGGATCTCTCCCGACGGTGCAGTAAGCAGGGTATTGTGGAATGCGACAAGCCGCTGTTCGCCCGACTTTGTCAGCAGCAGGTTCTCGTTGTATTCAAAGGGATCAACTTCCCCGTTCAGCATCTGTCTGATGATACCCTGGACTTTTTCTCGTGATTCCTCCGGCACGAATGATTCTGCCCATTCCCGCCCGAGGATCTCCTCTTCAGGGTACCCGAGGATCTCGGAACCTTTCCGGTTGATCAGGGTTACCCGGGTTTCACGATCCATTACGGCCAGCATCACACCAGCAACATCCAGGTACCGCTGTGCCTGGTCACGCTCGGCCCTGAGCGCTTCTTCAGCCCGCCGGCGTCCGGTGATATCCGTAGCGAACGCGTATACATACCGGAGATTACCGGCATCATCGGTTACCCGGTGGATTAATACCTCGACCGGCACAAAGGAACCATCCTTCCGGATATATTCCTTCTCGTATCTCCGGGGAATGCCGGTCCGCTGGAGTTCCCGAAACATTTCCTCCATGGTATCATGATATTTTTGGGGGGTAAGATCCCGCAGGGACATGTGCAGCAATTCCTCTTCGGGATACCCGGTGAGCTCGCAGAACGCCGGGTTGACGATGCCGAAGCGGAAGTCCGGATCGGCCATGGCAAACGGCTGGGAGGCGCGTTCAAGGATACCGGCAAGGAACTGGACCCGCTCGGCACTCCCGGCGAGCGCAGTCTCGGCATGCGTCCGCCGGGCCTGTTCATCCAGCATATCAAGGGCGAACGAGACATCCATGGCAATCTCATCCAGCAGCTTGATCTCTTCCTCGTTGAAGAACTCAGGTTCAGCAGCATAGATGGTGATCGCCCCGACAACTTCCCCGTGGAGGTGGATGGGAAACGAAGCATTGGACCGGTATCCTCTCTTCAGGGCTTCGTTCCGCCAGAGATCCATCCGGGGATCGGTGGTGATATCATTACAGATATCGTACGTTCCCGTCCGGATCGCACGGCCGGCCGGGCTCTCCCCCGCCACACCTTCGGATGCAGTGATCTCAACCTCGGCAAGATACCCCTCTTCCGAACCCGCATGGGCAACCGGACGGATCATGTGGGATTCATGGTCGAGAAGCCCGACCCAGACCATCCGGAATTTCCCGTATTCAACGGCAATCCGGCAGACATCGGAAAGGAGGGTTTCCAGATCGCGCACACGGACAATTGTCTGGTTGATCTGCGAGAGAACGGCATAGAGACGCTGGGCTGCGATCACCCGCTCTTCCGCCTTCTTCCGCTCGGTGATGTCACGGACACTCACGATACTGATCGTGCGGCGTTTCTGCGGGTACCTGCTGGTTGTGATCTCCGCCGCAAAGACCGTCCCGTCCTTCTTCCGGTAATAGACAAGGGGTTGGAACTGGATCGTGCACGTCTCGCCGCTCCCTGGGGTTTCCGGTTCCGCAAAGAGATTCGCATGGTTTAAGGTGCTGAACTCCTCGCGGGAGTACCCGAACATCCGGATCGCAGCAGGATTCGCATCAAGGATCGTCCCGGTATCGCCATCCAGCACCAGCATCGCATCACCGGCTGCATCAAAGATATTGTGGTAACGCCGTTCCACGGCCGTGATCCGGGCCTCCGCTTTCCGGCTCTCGGTGATATCAACAACAAATCCTTCCAGTTCGCGTACTTCCCGGTCCGGGCGGGCATAGGAACGGTACGACATCAGGCTGATGAATGTGCTCCCGTCCCGTTTCCTGAACGTGATCGTGGACGTAGACCAGCCTTCGGTCTCCATTATCCTGCGAACGATCTCGTTCCGGTCTGCGGGATCTGTATAGTGAACAGCGCCCATGCCGGCACCATGGTTCACGGTATCGATCATCGCTTCCGGCGAATCATACCCGAACATCCGGGCAAAGACCGGGTTGACATCGACCAGTGTCCCTTCCGGTGTGGAATGGAAAATGCCGACCGGGGCATTCGAGAAGATCCCGCGGAAATGCTCCTCGGATTCCAGGAGAGCACGTTCCGCCCGCCTGCGCATGACCGCCTGCTGGATCTTGTTCTTCAGTTCGGCGAACTGGCTTTTTGGTTCACCGCCTTTCTGGAGGTAGAAATCCGCACCGGAGTTGAGCGCTGCAATCGCCACTTCCTCGCGGCCCCGACCGGTGAACAGGATGAATGGCAGGGTAGGGTAGTTTTCCCGAAGGCGGATCAGGAACGCCAGGCCGTCCATCTCCGGCATCTGGTAGTCGGAAACAACAATATCATACGAGCGTGTCGAGAGTCGCGCAAGAGCGTCCTGTGCAGACAGGCAGGTGTCAACCGCATAGCCACCTGCTGCTTCGAGATATATTTTGGTAACCTCAAGCAGCGCCGACTCATCATCGACATAGAGGATCGAGATCATGGGTCACTCAGGCTCCAAAACTGGTTTCTCGTATGAAAGACGTCGGTGTACAGACACTTAAAGGTAAAGGTAGCCCTGCAGGAGGGTACGGCTCGTGGCAGGAGCAGTTATGGTTTTGGCAGAAAACGAAGGATCGCATCTTTGAGTTCATTCAGGGAGACTGGTTTGTGAAGAACGCCTAAACACGGATCGCGTATATGAGTCATCCGCTCTTCTACTTCCGGCGCGGCAGAGAAGATGATCACCGGGATATTTTTCATAGCCGCGTTGTTCCTGAACCGTTCCAGGAAGACCCACCCGTCAATAGGGGTCATCATGATATCGAGCAGGATCAGGGACGGGGGATTCTTGTTTACGTATTCAAGTGCCTCAAGCCCATTTGAGATCAGGACCGGTTCATACCCGAGTTTCCTGATAAGCATTTCCATTACATCAAGGTTGGGCTGGTCATCTTCGACGATAAGAATTGTCTGTTTCATGGTTTAATCTCCGCATTCTGAGGATGTTTCGGGATGTGGATGGTAAACGTGCTCCCGATATTCAGGGTTGAGTCTACGCTGATGAACCCTCCATGCATCTGCACGTACTTCTTTGCGATCGAGAGCGACATGCCGATCCGTTCGGATTGGCCGGCGTTTCCATTGCCCGGGGACTGGTTGAAGATCTCGTCCAGCTTGGCGCTGGAGATCCCCGTGCCATTGTCCTGGATGGCAAGGCGGTGCATGGTATCCTCCGGGGCAGAGGTATAGGAGATCCGGATCTTCCTTGGGGGTTTTGCGAGGTTCACGGCATTGGTGAGCATGGCATCGAGCACCACGGAGATCCTGTTCGCATCGGCTTCAAAGGTCAGTCCCGCGGGAACTGTGACTGCCAGGTCTGCCCGTGAAGCATAATCCCCGTCATCGATGACGGATTGCAACAGGGCCGGAAGATCAAATGAGATATATTTCAGCGGGACCTTTCCGGCATCGAGAACCGAGAGTTCAAGCATCTGGTCGATGATCTGCTGTTCGCGGTCAACGCTCAATGAGCACTGGGCAAGGATCTCCTTTATCTTTTCCGTCACGCCGTACGTCTCCGGATTTTGCAGGAGGAGGTTGATGTTTCCTATAAGGGGCTGGAGGGGAGCTCTGAGCTCGTGGGCAACGGTGTTCATGGTGCCCCGGCGCCGCTCGTTATCCAGCAGCATTGTCTCCTTGAGTCGTTCGTGCTCGGTGACATCGACAAGGTTTACCAGGATCGCGGGGCTGCCCATCCGGGTGATCCAGGTGAAGAAGAGTGTGCCAAGCCGGGTATCACCGGTCTTTGTCCGGAACCTCAGGACAAGCCGGTCGGGAAGGGACGGCTGGGAATCGAGAACCTCCATAAAGGCGGGGAACTGAGACTGGTCATCGGGATGGACGAGCAGACGGATCTCCATGCCATACAGTTCATCTGCGTCATAACCTGTGAAGGCACGGAAGATCGGGTTGGTATATACGATCCGGTTGTCCCGGATGATCACGATACCGGTCGGGGCATGTTCCGTGACCTGCTCGTAATGCTGGTGGTTCTCCACGGCAGCCTGTTCCGCGAGCCTGCGCTGGGTGATGTCTATGACCGAGCAGCTGACCAGGTTCTCATCGATCCGGCTCCACGAGAGGTTGACCCAGACCGGTCTTTCACTCTTTGAGATGAACGCGGTCTCGAAGTGGATGACATCCTCGCTTGAGCCGAGGAACTCGAAGAACCGGCGCTGCTCCTCCTTGGTATGGAAGAACCGGGCAAAGGTCATGGTGCCGAGTTCCTGCCGGCTGTAGCCGAGCATGCTGGCAAACGGATCATTGGCCATCCGGATCGCAAACGTGTTCTGGTCAAAGAGGACGATGCCCAGGAGCGATTTCTCGAAGATGCTGCGGAACCGGGTCTCGCTGCTGTTGATCTTCTCGGTGAAATATGCGACAACTGCCGCTATACAGATAAAGAGGATCGCCTGGCTGGTGGTATAGATCATCCCGGTGGTATCCGGGAAGATGTTGATATACGCCAGCACTTCGTAGATCACGGCACAGAAGCCGGCAAGGAAGAGACCGCGGCGCTGGTAGAAATACGCGGCATACAGGATCGGGAAGTAGAAGAGCTGGGCATAGATGGTCTCGACATGCCGGGTGAGGGAGATAGACGTGATGAAGATGCAGGAGAGGGTGAGCGAGATAATGACACAGATGCGGACAATATCGGTATGCGAGATAGAATGACCGGCTACTGTAATCTTCCGCTCCATGGATAGTGACGATGTTAACGTTTCGAGTTTATAAATGCACTATATTATTGTTGCGAACATGCAACTCATGGCAATGGAAAGCATTCCGGTAAAAATGATTGAGAATCTGGCCCGGAACAGGGTCAAACCGCGAGAGGCGAGAGCTTTTCGATTACGCGCTCGACCTGCTGTACTGCAGTACCGGTATAGGAGTCCGGTGCGAGGAGGGCTGCGATGTCCGCCTTCGAGCAGTACCGGACCACTTCGGGATCTTGTGCAAGGATCTCGGCGAGCGGCCGGCCTTCGGCTAGGGCCTGCATGCTGGCCATCCGGATGCGCTCATGGGAGTCCTGCCGGTTCATGCCCTTCTTTGTCAGCTCGATCATGACCGATTCTACCATGTTGATCCCGTGGAGGAACGCGAGGTTCCGCCGTATCCCGGCCTTGTTGATGACGAGTCCTTCGAGCACGCCGGCCATGAGCCGGAGACAGTGGTCGGTGAGGATCGAGGCTTCGGGAAAGATCACGCGCTCGCAGGAGGAGTTCGTTAAGTCACGCTCGTCCCAGAGGGTGTTGTTCTGGAGCGCCGGTTCAACGGAAGAGCGGATGATCCGGGCAAGCCCGCAGACCTGTTCGCTCTTGATCGGGTTCCTCTTGTGGGGCATGGTAGAGGAGCCGACCTGCTTTGCGCCGAACGCTTCCTCGACCTCGCCGATCTCGGTCCGCTGGAGGCTTCGGATCTCGACGCCGATCTTGTCGAGCGTTGTCGCGACGTTGGCGCAGAACATGAAGTACTCCGCGTACCGGTCGCGGGAGATGACCTGGTTTGAGACGTCCACCGAACTCATGCCAAGGTATTCCATCATGGTGGCCTGTACTTCCATGCCTTTGGGCCCGAGGGCTGCCTGCGTGCCGACCGCGCCGGTCATCTGGCCGACAACGACCCGGGGCCGCATCTGTTCGAGGCGCTCGATGTGCCGGCCAACCTCGCTTGCCCAGATGGCGAACCGGAGACCGTAGGTCGTCGGGACTCCCTGCTGCCCGTGGGTCCGGCCAATGCAGACCAGCGTCTTGTTCTCTTCTGCCCGCCGGAGGAGGACCGCGAGAAGGGTCCTGAGTTTGGTATCGATGAGATCGAGCGACTGGCCGAGCTGGAGGCCGGTTGCAGTGTCGAGCATATCGTTGCTGGTTGCGCCGTAGTGCACCCAGCGCCCGGACTCGCCCGTGACTTCCGAGATCGATTTGACGATCGCCATCATGTCGTGGCTGATCTCCAGTTCGATCGCCTTTGCCCGTTCGAGCGAGGCGTTCTTTGCCTTGCTCTCGATCTCGACTGCTGCTGCTGCCGGGATCATGCCGTGGTGGGCCTCGGCCTTTGCCAGCGCAACTTCGGCTTTCACGATACAGGAAAACCGGTTCTGCTCGCTCCAGACGGCACGCATCTCTTTTGTGCCGTAACGCTCCTCGATGGGGTGGACTGCCATGTGAACAGATCTGTTGTCCGGGAATATAGGGATTGGGGGGGAGGAACCGGGGGATTTCGATTCTTATTCAGTCCGCTTTATACGAGCAGGCTCGCCTGCCTTATCCGCCGGATACTTTGCGAGAATCTTCTCCAGTTCCTGTTTTAAGAGTGGGATATTATCCTGAACAACCGCGACGGTACATCCCATTGCAGCCCGGTACACAAATTGTAAATATGTACAATACTAACAATCCGGTCATGACTGCACCGGAGTGCGCAACAAAACGAATTCCCGTATGCCCCAGCACCTGGGAGACGGTTCACCAGCTCAGGAAACCCGGGCAAACCTATGATGACGTCATAAATGAACTCATCCGGAAAAATTCAGAGAACCTGCTGATTGAGGAGACAAAACGAATCAGGAAAAGGAACCAGTACGTATCGCTCGCGGAGTTAGAAGCGTGAGTTATTCCGTTCGCATCGATACCGATGCCAGTACTTTTTTTGCAGATCGCGATCTGAAAAGCCGGAGGATCATCAGGGCGCACCTCAAGGATCTTGAAACCGATCCATATCCCGGAAAGGCAGGAGATAAGGAACTGCTGAACCTTCCTGATGGTGTTAAGATATACCGGCTTCACATCGGTCGTACGTTCACGGCATATTATGAGATCGTGGGGAAAATTGTCTACGTTAACGAGATCCTGACCATCGAACAGGCTCATAAAAAATATAAAAGATTGTAATCGTCGGCTTCTTTTTTTTAACGGACACCATACTTGTTCTCTTGGATGAATCGTTCGAAGGATTCCTCACATCATCAGGATCACGGAGGGATTCAGTTTCAATCCTTGTTCTCTTGGATGAATCGCTCGAAGCCTTCGGAAATTAATATGGTCGTGGTGGGGTTAAATCATCAAAACACTATCTTATGGAATCCTGAACCCTGTATCCCATGTGTACCAATCTTTTTTTCACAGGGCACCTATCGGCCATCGGGGTTTACGGTGTAGCGGACTTCAGAAAGGATGTCATCAAGGGTTCCCGGTTTTTCGGCTTCTTCAGGGAACAACCGGATAGCTGTTCTGATCATCTCCGTTGCATGCGACACGGATTTCCGCAGATCGAAAGATCCAGCTCCGGGCAGTACACAACGTACGTCTCCCCTTCCTGAAAGACGATCCGATCAGCATTCATCTTAATCAGGGCATGTCACCGTTCCGGTCCGGCCGTTGCAGGTTACCATTTCCTTGGCTTTCAGGAATGATGATTTCACTCTCATCCGGATGTGCCAGACACAATCCTCCTTGCCGATGACGGCTTTTCCCGGATACCTGCAATAACCGGAAGTCATTGACAATCAGGCTCCCGGAAATAACCCGCCCCGTCACCGCCGCTTCTCTTTACGGGACCGGGACAAAGCCATCCCCTCCAGCCATCCAAGAGCGTCCGGGGTCTCCTCCCAGACACGGCAGTTATCGAGGGCATAGAGAATGGCTTCGCTCCTCTCCCCCCGGCGTATATACTCCGGGTGACGGCCAGGGATCTTCTTTGTTCCCAACAGGTACTGCGGGACAAACGGGTTCTCATCGACTGCTCTCATGAGGCAGGCATCCTCTGCCGGGCCCCGGCCCTCCTGCCGGAATTTCAGGAGCGCCCGGGAATACAGCCAGACCGCAGAGCCGTCCTCTTCATACTCCTTAAGGAGATTTGCCAGCGTTTCGTTATCACACTGTTCCAGCAGGCAGGTCGCCAGTTCGTACCGGGCCCCCTGGTTGTCGTTCGGGTTAAGCCGGAGGAGTTCCGAAAAGTGCCCGGTTGCAGCGGCCGTTTCGCCACAGGAATGGAGGATAAGGGCAAGCCCGTACCGGGCCCGCATGTAGGGGCGGGTCTCAGGGAGCATCCAGAAATTACCGGCTTCTTCCCTGAAGATCCGTTCACCCAGCGCACGTTCACCGGCATGCATGCCATCCTCCAGAAGCCGTGTCGCAAGCCCCGCTTCATCTGCCACATCCTCGGCAAGAAGAACGTAGGCATCAGCGCAGTCTTTTGAGAGGGTAAGGGCCGTGAGTGCCAGCCGAATTCGTTCTTCCCCCGTTGCATCCCATGCATCATACATTATTTCCTGAGCCCTCTCAAGGGGCGTGGTACTGACAGCACGGGGGGGCCCGCCCGCGGCGAGCATTGCCAGGGCAAATTCCTCTGCCTGTTCAATACTTGAAAAATCCTGTTCCTTCAGTGCAGCATGGAGATCGGCAAATATCCGCTCGTTTGCCCGCAGATCCGGGATGCGGGGAATGCGTCCGGCACCCTGCCGGCGGATTTCTTTTCTTCCTCCTGTTCTCACCATGGGATCCGTACTCTCCGGTAAAAAGGGAGACCCCGGTTCGTATTAGGTTTACTGTCCTGATCCCAGATTATTGTCGTTTACAAAGGAGTCCGCAGGTATCCTGAAATGAGAATCTCTGCCATCACCATTTTTTTATAGACTCATGAGTAGGGGCTATCCTATACCACATTCACAAACCCGAACCCAAAACGGTCCCGTTCCCCAAAGCCGGCATCCGGCCCGGACCCGATTACCTTTCGCTGCATATCGTCCATGGGGCCCCAGAAAAATTCTCAGAAGCTTCCAGCCGCACCGTAATTCTTTCCGTCAATGATGTTCCGGGCATGCACGGTTTTTGAAGACAAAATCCTAGAAAAGGGGTACACTGCCAACCGAGGTTTCATGACGGGAGAGACTGCGCGCTAGAACGCTTCTAGAGACGGCTTAGGTATTCCAATCCTTGTTTTCTTGGATGAATCGTTCGAAGCTTCGTGTAGAGTCCCTTGATCAGGTACTTGATCAGAGTTTCAATCCTTGTTCTCTTGGATGAATCGTTCGAAGAAGGTGAAATAATCATCACCTATGATGAACTCGAGGTGTTTCAATCCTTGTTCTCTTGGATGAATCGTTCGAAGTTGGGAGTCCCGATATATTCCGATACCAAAGAGATGTTTCAATCCTTGTTCTCTTGGATGAATCGTTCGAAGAATGATCCAAACGTGAATGCAACTTCAAACATTTGGGAGTTTCAATCCTTGTTCTCTTGGATGAATCGTTCGAAGATGGTGTACGGACTTTTTCCCTCTTCTTGATACTGTTGTTTCAATCCTTGTTCTCTTGGATGAATCGTTCGAAGGCACCAGAACATCAGGATCCTTGATCTTCCGGCGGAGTTTCAATCCTTGTTCTCTTGGATGAATCGTTCGAAGGAAGATTGTCATCGACGGCAATGTCTTCACAGCAATGTTTCAATCCTTGTTCTCTTGGATGAATCGTTCGAAGGTTAACGGCAGGGTTCCGCTTGTCGGTGTGGCGTGTTTCAATCCTTGTTCTCTTGGATGAATCGTTCGAAGGTGATCTCTAGCGGTGCTGTTGCGGGGGATATATGGAGTTTCAATCCTTGTTCTCTTGGATGAATCGTTCGAAGAACGATCGCACCCTCTCCCACTGTGATCCCGGGCAGTTTCAATCCTTGTTCTCTTGGATGAATCGTTCGAAGATTGGTATCATCAAACAATTCGACGTACAGTTCGAGTTTCAATCCTTGTTCTCTTGGATGAATCGTTCGAAGTCGTCAACAAGAAGACAATCGTATGTTTTAGTACGGAGTTTCAATCCTTGTTCTCTTGGATGAATCGTTCGAAGATTAGAAGGAATCTCTTCCTCGAAGAGATTAAGACGTTTCAATCCTTGTTCTCTTGGATGAATCGTTCGAAGACTGTTGGTCAGGTCGTGAGAATCACGCGCGACGAGTTTCAATCCTTGTTCTCTTGGATGAATCGTTCGAAGCCGGGCAAGCATTGAGGGTATTTGACTATGAACGGGTTTCAATCCTTGTTCTCTTGGATGAATCGTTCGAAGAGCATCAGAGCACCGCCTTAAGTGCTGCACCAAGCGGTTTCAATCCTTGTTCTCTTGGATGAATCGTTCGAAGCCGAATACACCCGGACCTATACAAACGCCTATGGCAGTTTCAATCCTTGTTCTCTTGGATGAATCGTTCGAAGCCCCCCCGCCATCAATGACGAACTGGAGGTTCGTACCGTTTCAATCCTTGTTCTCTTGGATGAATCGTTCGAAGATCCCTCTGAAAGTATTGTTGGGGGGAGGGACTGGTTTCAATCCTTGTTCTCTTGGATGAATCGTTCGAAGATTTCCCGTGGTGTGAGACGATGAAAACAAGGTGGTTTCAATCCTTGTTCTCTTGGATGAATCGTTCGAAGATCTCAAAGCATTGCCGTTATCTTGGTAGACAGAAGTTTCAATCCTTGTTCTCTTGGATGAATCGTTCGAAGATGTTGTTCCCGTTATGACCGCAGGTTGAAAAAAGGTTTCAATCCTTGTTCTCTTGGATGAATCGTTCGAAGGAAAGGCGGGAAGATCGTCAAGATGGGGCCGATCAGTTTCAATCCTTGTTCTCTTGGATGAATCGTTCGAAGTGCGGATCGTTCGGTGTCAAGGTCGATATCAGACGTTTCAATCCTTGTTCTCTTGGATGAATCGTTCGAAGTACATGGAGCCAGAGACCGGAGACAAACTGAAGTTGTTTCAATCCTTGTTCTCTTGGATGAATCGTTCGAAGGCCACTTTCCCGATATCGGCTTCTTCCCTGATTAGTTTCAATCCTTGTTCTCTTGGATGAATCGTTCGAAGGAGAGCAACGCTCACGAAGTCCACGACGGCGTCTGTTTCAATCCTTGTTCTCTTGGATGAATCGTTCGAAGGTTGGGACGGCACAACAAACGGGGGGAACACTCCGTAGTTTCAATCCTTGTTCTCTTGGATGAATCGTTCGAAGCCGCATCCTCGATGATCAAAGGATTCGGAAAATTTGGAGTTTCAATCCTTGTTCTCTTGGATGAATCGTTCGAAGCCGTATCGGGGAAACTATTGTCGAATTTGATACCGGGTTTCAATCCTTGTTCTCTTGGATGAATCGTTCGAAGATCCCATTATAATGTCACCAGCGCCATGTCGATATGTTTCAATCCTTGTTCTCTTGGATGAATCGTTCGAAGGAATTCGTGGATGAGTTTCGGTGTCGCGGCCCAGTGTTTCAATCCTTGTTCTCTTGGATGAATCGTTCGAAGTCCGCTTGCCCCTCCTTCCTGTTCCTCCCTGACCTGTTTCAATCCTTGTTCTCTTGGATGAATCGTTCGAAGTACTGCTTGATTCCCGGTTCCGCTCGCGAGGTTGGGTTTCAATCCTTGTTCTCTTGGATGAATCGTTCGAAGAATATGAAAATAAATCTCTTACGGAGGATAATGATGTTTCAATCCTTGTTCTCTTGGATGAATCGTTCGAAGATTAACTCTCCTTGCCATTACATTGATAATAATTTCGTTTCAATCCTTGTTCTCTTGGATGAATCGTTCGAAGGGGGAAGTATTCCTCGGTCCGGATGGTCTTCGTGATGTTTCAATCCTTGTTCTCTTGGATGAATCGTTCGAAGATACGATGCATTGGTCTTCGGAGAACGATGAGACGAGTTTCAATCCTTGTTCTCTTGGATGAATCGTTCGAAGATCAACTTTACCAATAATATGTTCCCATATATCCTTGTTTCAATCCTTGTTCTCTTGGATGAATCGTTCGAAGACGATGAGAGAGATACTGTGGTGATGGGGGAATTTGGTTTCAATCCTTGTTCTCTTGGATGAATCGTTCGAAGCCGTGCTCTCTATGTGTGCATCACTGGCTTCTCCGAGTTTCAATCCTTGTTCTCTTGGATGAATCGTTCGAAGACCGGGAAAAGAATGAGTCAGGTTGGACTCCTTCTTTGTTTCAATCCTTGTTCTCTTGGATGAATCGTTCGAAGTCGTCACGGTCTGTCCGAGAGAAAACGTTTGGTTCGGTTTCAATCCTTGTTCTCTTGGATGAATCGTTCGAAGGATTTGAACTGGATTTGTCCCCCAGATTGTTTGTGGGTTTCAATCCTTGTTCTCTTGGATGAATCGTTCGAAGATTGTGGTGAAGAATTTGAAGTAAACCCATATAGAAGTTTCAATCCTTGTTCTCTTGGATGAATCGTTCGAAGACCCAATGATGATATAGATTTGGTGTGTTCTATATGTTTCAATCCTTGTTCTCTTGGATGAATCGTTCGAAGCCGAGCGTTGGAAGTCCCTGTTCGGGCAGTTGAGGTTTCAATCCTTGTTCTCTTGGATGAATCGTTCGAAGTCTGGTATTTCAAACCACTTTCAACAACATCTTTTAGTTTCAATCCTTGTTCTCTTGGATGAATCGTTCGAAGCAAAGTCCATCTCGACGGCTTTCTTATCCGTGTGGTGTTTCAATCCTTGTTCTCTTGGATGAATCGTTCGAAGAACAGGACAAAAATGTGGAGGAAATTGTTGCTAAATGTTTCAATCCTTGTTCTCTTGGATGAATCGTTCGAAGACCCGTCCCAACTATTGCCCCGGACGAAGTCCCTGAGTTTCAATCCTTGTTCTCTTGGATGAATCGTTCGAAGAGCCGCTGAAGCACATTCGGTCGTGCACCCGGTCTGGTTTCAATCCTTGTTCTCTTGGATGAATCGTTCGAAGGGCGTTCAGTCATTGGTATATCTTCTGAGGGTAGAGTTTCAATCCTTGTTCTCTTGGATGAATCGTTCGAAGATGATGACAGCGATTACGGAGGCATCAGCCCGGTAGTTTCAATCCTTGTTCTCTTGGATGAATCGTTCGAAGACCAAGGGGACGCCTTGTGCTTTCGATACCAGGGAGTTTCAATCCTTGTTCTCTTGGATGAATCGTTCGAAGCGCCGGGATATGTGCCAAATTGGATTCAGGAGAAGTTTCAATCCTTGTTCTCTTGGATGAATCGTTCGAAGCTGATAATACGTTTTTTATTGCTTTTCGTAAGCATGTTTCAATCCTTGTTCTCTTGGATGAATCGTTCGAAGAGCGCAGATCCATTATTGTCCTGCCTGCCGCGTGAAGTTTCAATCCTTGTTCTCTTGGATGAATCGTTCGAAGAAGTTCTGTTCCGGTTGGGTTGATTACCGGATCGGTTTCAATCCTTGTTCTCTTGGATGAATCGTTCGAAGCCCGATCCTTGAGATCACCAACCCGGATTACCGCGGGTTTCAATCCTTGTTCTCTTGGATGAATCGTTCGAAGGTGACATCAAACGTAGCCTTCCCGGCCTTCGTGAGTTTCAATCCTTGTTCTCTTGGATGAATCGTTCGAAGGCGATCATAATCCTTGATGCGACACCGGAACCGAGTTTCAATCCTTGTTCTCTTGGATGAATCGTTCGAAGCACGGTTTTAAGATGCCGGCAGGGTGCCCGGACGGTTTCAATCCTTGTTCTCTTGGATGAATCGTTCGAAGATCCCTCTGTTTTTTGCGTGATATACGTGGAATTGGGTTTCAATCCTTGTTCTCTTGGATGAATCGTTCGAAGAAGATCATTTTCGAGGATAGTTATTTATCACTTTTAGTTTCAATCCTTGTTCTCTTGGATGAATCGTTCGAAGACTTGAGAAAGACATCGCTAACCAGAATGTAAAAAGTTTCAATCCTTGTTCTCTTGGATGAATCGTTCGAAGATCACCGGCAAGGTCACTGAGGGCCTGCTCTCCAGTTTCAATCCTTGTTCTCTTGGATGAATCGTTCGAAGCATGGGTCTTGATTGCGATGAGATTGAGGATTCATGTTTCAATCCTTGTTCTCTTGGATGAATCGTTCGAAGCATTCGGATCTCTTCAGAGTGGGAGCAGATGACAGTTTCAATCCTTGTTCTCTTGGATGAATCGTTCGAAGATCCTATCGCTGAGTGGATGCCGGAAGAGGATTTGTTTCAATCCTTGTTCTCTTGGATGAATCGTTCGAAGATGGCTGCATTAACTGGAGAGATGAGAATCCAGAGTTTCAATCCTTGTTCTCTTGGATGAATCGTTCGAAGCAGTGGCCACCATACTTCCAGTTCACTCATGGGAGTTTCAATCCTTGTTCTCTTGGATGAATCGTTCGAAGATAGGGCCATTGTGATCTGACCAGATAACACGATGGTTTCAATCCTTGTTCTCTTGGATGAATCGTTCGAAGGATATCAATGTAGTCCCGATCGAAGTGACTGATGAGTTTCAATCCTTGTTCTCTTGGATGAATCGTTCGAAGATTCCGTGTTTGCCCCCGGAGCATCGACATAATTAGTTTCAATCCTTGTTCTCTTGGATGAATCGTTCGAAGGATAACATGATTAGATCGTTTACAATTGTCGAAAAGTTTCAATCCTTGTTCTCTTGGATGAATCGTTCGAAGAGCAAGTAACCCGGGCGGCGCCGGGCACGAGTGGGGTTTCAATCCTTGTTCTCTTGGATGAATCGTTCGAAGCACTTTGATAAGGGGGTGTGGGTGGAATGATCCCAAGTTTCAATCCTTGTTCTCTTGGATGAATCGTTCGAAGCCTGCATCCCCCACAAGAACATTTCCGGATCCGGGTTTCAATCCTTGTTCTCTTGGATGAATCGTTCGAAGCGCTGTGGTGGAAACGATAGAATCCCCCCTCTTTGTTTCAATCCTTGTTCTCTTGGATGAATCGTTCGAAGACGCTCCGTCCTGTACCCCGATTTCGGAGTATGGAGTTTCAATCCTTGTTCTCTTGGATGAATCGTTCGAAGCGGGCGCCGGTTCGATATCTCGTGGGAAGCGATCAGTTTCAATCCTTGTTCTCTTGGATGAATCGTTCGAAGGCCGCGAAATTTCGCGTATTTTCCGCTTAATCGCAACCAAATCACTTAAAAATCCCACAGGCAATTCTTCCTGCGGAATTATTGATTCCTATTTAAAGATAAGAATCAGGTGCAGATTGTCGCGTAACAACAGTCAATGCACTTGTTTTTGTATTTCCCTTTGTTTGGATAAAATCCTTTGTCGATAATCTCAAGAATTTCCTGAATAATCTCAAGCCCCCGCTTGAAATCCTGTTCCGTAAACTCAAGCGTCTCGATATGATGATTGCTCCGAGTAAAACAAATGAATCCCCTCTTCACATCGCATTGATAATTCTCCCGGATCATAATCGCATGGAGGACCAGCTGATACTTGTACGTTTCGAAGATCGTGTCCTTGAACTCCGCGAATTTATATTCGAACGGGGCTGCCGTACCGTCATCAAGGAACAGCACTTCATCAACAATCCCTTTGATGTGATTCGACTTTGACGCAATGAAGACATTCATCTCCTTTTTTATTACACCCAGTTTCTTTCGCAGGTAATCCGGGTTCCGGATCAGTTTTTCTTCGTGTACTTCCCGGCCCTTCATCACTTTAAACCGCTTCTCCTCATGCTGCCGGATATCGAGACAATGCATGTAGTAGATGAAACGGGGACAGAAGAGGTACTCCATTACGTCCGATATCGTAATGATCGTTTCAGTGTCAGTCGGCATGATCAGAAAAATTTTGTCAGGAGTTCGTCGCTCACCAGTTTTTTGTCGAAAGCCTGGCCGAGCAGTTTTACTTTCTTGAACGAATTGTCATCCATCGGAAACACGTACACGGAATCGACTTCCGGATCGATCTCCTGCCCGCATTCCAGCGCCAGCGAATCGCGTTCATTGGAGTTCAGGTTCCCGAGGAATACACTCTTCTGTACCCGGTACAATCCCTTGTTCAGGCAGATACGGACAACATGGTTCCGTGTTGTCGTTTTTCCAATATCGTACACCACCCAGACCATTGTCATCGTTTTCACCTACTTAATCAATTTGTTTGCAATGGTGTGGCACTCCATCTGGATCGTATTACGGATCTTCACGTTCCGTCCCCGGTAATCGATCTCCTTGTCGAGCATCTCATTGATGGCTCCGATAAGGACTGCCTTTCCCTCCTTGTTCATATAGAGGCCGCCCGGAATGGGATCGAAATACTTCTCATTGACCTGTCGTTTCATGAAGAGGTTGATCACCGTTCTGTCGATGTGGGCCCGGAACAATTCGATGAGATCGAACACGAACGAACGCTTGTTGTAATTGTCCGTGTGCAGGAATCCGACATAAGGATCGAGCCCCGCGATGATGCACGACCGCTCGACCTGCGAGTAGAGGACGCCGTACCCGTAGTTCAGCAGGCAGTTGAACCCGTCATGTGCCGGGTCCCGGCTCCGGCCCTTGAACTTCCATGCCTCGGGCATGGTGCTGTTGATCGCATCGAAATATGCCTGCGAAGCCATCCCTTCTATTCCCATAATCGACCCGCGCTTATTATCGAGCGTCCCCTTCATATTTTTCAGGGATTCGAACAGGACTTCCATCCTCGCAATGTACTGTTCCAACGCCTCTTTTTGCTCGGGCCTGTTCTTCTTCAGATCCTTGAGAAGATCGATCTGGTCTTCGATCTTCCGTGAGATCCATTCACGCGCAAGATAAAACCCGGTATCTTCGTTTGCGGCTTCAAGCTGGCGGCGGCGGATCAGCGTTGTGCTGCCGAGCTTTGAGTGCCACACGCGCCCGTACGGGTTGCCGAAGTAATCCAGGAAAATAATATCGATATTGTTCTCAACCGCAAACTGAATCGCGTCGGTTGTAATCGTGGCAGATGTCGTGATGAGAATGCTGTCGATCTTGTCAGCCGAGACTTCGAAGGTCTTCTCGTCGGTCTTCACGAGAAAACAGTTGTTGGATTTCTTCAGGAACGATCCCCGGGTGTTGATGACGAGCTGCATCTGCCCTCACCCGGTAGTTCCTTTCAGTTGTCGTACTGCGCCGAATCCCCGCGAGACCGATTTGCCGATGCCAAGCAGGTCGGGGATCAGGAAGTTTGCCTGGAACTTCCCGGTAAAGACCATGACGCTGACATCTTTCAACCGATCCTTTCGGAATTGAACCTGTGCATCACATTTGATCTGGCCCGGTACTTCGTAGCCCAGCGATTTTGACATCGAGATGAGATTGCCGATCAGGATCTTCCGTATGAACTCGTCCCGCTCGGGGGTTCCTTTGAGTGTATAGTATCTCCGGTAATTCTCCTGGTTCAGCGCGAGCCACGGGGTTGCGAATTCATACGACCGGATCTTTTCCGAGATCCCGAACTCTTCATCCTTCAGCGAGATGCCGCGCTCTACGATCTGGTAGATATTTTCTCCAAGCCGGATCTCTTGGTAATCATCGAAGATCTTTTTAAGAATTTCTGCGCCGTCGTTGATGCCGATCACGGTGGGCACATTGCCGATCATCTTGTACTGCACGAGCGGGTAACTATAGATGAATTTGTCTGCGTTGTGATGATGGAGTTCGGCGTATTCGTTGAATTTCGTTGCGAAGAATCCCCGGAGTTCGTGGGCGGAGCCGTGGATGGGCCGGGTGGAGCCGAGTGTGAGGGTGAAGGTGTGGAGGATCATAGGATCAGACTCGCAACATCATCTTTGTCATCAGCAAATGATGCACCAATATCAGAATCATAATTCATTTTGCAGAACATGATCTCGTCACGGATTTCTTTGTGCTTTCGTACATACCAGTAGGGCATCTTCACTTCATACAAACGACGCTTTGAGGGAGGAATGTCCAGAGAAGTAATTAGATCTCTGAATTGCAGGGGAATAACGGGAACCTGAAGATATTTTTCCATACGCGTATTGAGCTTATCTTCAACTTTATTCGAATTATCAAAGATTTCCATAAGTTTACCTTGAGTCTCCGCGTATTGCCTGCTCGCATCGACAAAAATTTCAGATTGCTCGATATCTCTCCCTGTGTAAACTTCTTCAACAATAGAGATCAGATCTGATTCGGTTAGATCCGGGCGGGATTTTTTAAATTTTTCAAATGATGTTGCCAGTAACCCGGTAGAATCGGGATCATATATTTTTTCAGATGTTTTTGAGGGCAGGAAAATAAGTATCCGACTGCCTGTTTTAACCCGTCTCCTGTTGACCCGGCCAGCCCGCTGGATAAGAGCGTCGGGAGGGGCACACTCAGTAAACATGACATCAAAATCAATATCCAGTGAGACCTCAACAACCTGCGTTGCTATCAAAAGTTTAGCATCATCAATATGTTCCTCTTTGGTTCTCCGGTCGTCGAATGTAAATTTCGAGTGATAACAAAGCGGGTTGAGATGTCCGAGTTTTTTGTACAGTTCCTGACATTTCACCACATTGTTTACGACAACCAGAGTTTTTTTACCCCGCACAACTTCCTTTTCAATTTCCGCAATAGCGTCCTCAATGGGTTTGTCAAACGTCTGATACTGATTCCGACAGGAAGAGAGTAACGTTTCATCCCGGATTACTGTTACATCAGGAAGCGAGCGGGTGAATAATTCAATCAGGTAGTGGGGCAATGTGGCACTCATCAGCATGAAACGGGTTCCCAGTTTTGAGAAATGCTTCAGGGATTCGATGATGAGCCCGAGCGTCCAGGGATCGTATGAGTGAATCTCATCGATGATCACAACACTGTTTGCAGCATTAGCTTCGATAAGGGTCCATTTGCCGGTATTAAATCCAGCCGTCAATAACTGATCAACTGTTGCAACAGTTGCCGGTTTGATAAAGGATTTGTCAAAGAGAACCGTTCGTTCAAGAGGATTTTCTTCTTCATTCTCGCGCAGGAACGTGGCCGTTGAATGCGACAATCCCACATTTCCTTTGCCGAAATACTCTTCCAGTCTCAGAAAAATGCTGTTGGCAGTTACCATTGTCGGCAGAAGATAGATGAGTTTTGCATCCTGCATCTCACGGATATTATTCAATGCCCAGAAAAGTGCAGCCTCCGTCTTTCCGCTTCCCGTAGGGGCAACCGCAATAACGTTCCCTTTCACATCAGCACATTCCTGCTGGAACGGCCGTAATTGGGTAAAGGCAATCTGCTTTGCGGCACACCGGTGTTCGATCTCTTTGAACAATTGATCGGCATCAAGTTTTACCGAGTAGGGCAATTCTTTTCCTGAAGAGCCCAGCCAATCCGAATAATGGAGTATCGCTTTTAACAATGAATAGGTTGCGCGGATTGCTTCATGATTCGGCTCACGCTCATAAATTTTTGTAAAAATTCCCTCGTACCCGATGAGTTTACTCACTTCTTTGTACGGATCATATTCGTGAACAGGAATTTCTGGAAACTGGTAACCTTCGTTCTGGAAGATCTGCCCGGCAAGAGAAAGCGCGAGATTCATACCCTCTTCGCAGACGGGTGGTTTTGCGCTCAAACTTTCCCGGTGAAATGAATTCAGAGACGGATCAATCCTTTTATGATGTCCCAGTACTGCAAGTGCTTCAAGAGGCAATTTCCCGATAAGCGGTCCACCCTCTTGGGAGGCCAATGCTATCGCGCCCCGAAAAACAAAACAATATGATTCCAGTTCGTGCCGGTAGTTTTCCTGGTAATCAAAACTTTTCCCCTCTTGTTTTGCCCGCATCATCTGCTGGAAAGGCTCGATATTCTTACCAATATCATGAAGAACCACGGTAAGGAGTGAACTTTTTAAAAAACGTTCTTCACTGAACCCATACAATTTGCCGAGTCGTTGGATCAGATTCCGTTTTGCAGATACTGTGGATTTCCACGCAGCATAAGCGGCCCTGATGTGCTCTTCATATTTTTGGTCAGGTTTGGCCCAAAAAATCGTCGGGGTCATTGGAGGACAACCGCTTTGCCATCCATGCAATACCCTTCAAGCGGGGTTGATAATGTGACTGGTGTGCTGATGAACGTGAAGGGTTTCCGTTCGATGACCCGACGTTCTTCTCCTTTGAACTCAAATTTTGTCGGCAGAAGATAAACTTGCGGAGTATAGAGTGTCTGAGTGATCGGTACCGATTTCAGATCAATGTCATGTTTATAGGATCGGGAGACATCCCCGGGGAGGACAGTATTTTCAAACCGACAAATTTTCTCCGGTTGAATTTCCCTGACATCGGAAATCGTACATATTTTTAGAAGATCATCGCTGTTTCCGGCAGTGAGTGCAAAACATGGAGAGAAAAAAGCATTACGAATTTTGTTGAGGGATTCAATATCATCAGATGCAAAGAAAAAGGTAAATTGATTATCGAAGAGGTATTCCCGAATAAGGACACTGTAATGATTTCGATTTTGAATTTTTTCTGCGGAATACTCAGTATTTGTTAATTTTCGGTAATTCCAGAGATCCTTCATTATCCCTTTGTGTGTACCGAAAACACCCACTCTAATTTCATGTTGATCGATAAATGCATGCGCCTCATCTAGTCTTTTCCCAAGTGCAGCTCCGATCATACCTATAATTGTAGTTCTTGGTGGAAGAGGAAGGGTTTGGTGGAAAGTATGTGTTTCAGGTACTCTAAACGAAGCGGTGATCGCTACAGCCTCTAATGAAAAAGAGAACATGATTCCTACACGCGTTTATTGATAATGTCCGTCAATCCATTTCCCCATTTGATCAAATGCTTCTCCAATGCTTTTTGAATTTTCAGGTACTCCTTCAAAAAATCCTTGTCGAACCCCTACAACGGATTCAAGAATTTCATCCTTATAATCGTTGAGTGTTTCTTCAAACATCGAACGGTTAATTTCTTTTCCTTTAACTTGCACGCTTTCAAGGAAAACCGGGTTTTTTGTTTTCAACATTGCACCAACAACAAATTTTGGTGAGATATCGGTCAGAGTTCTGCTTTGACGACCCGAAGACCATAGATTCTTTAATGCATCTAAAAGACCTTTCACTCGCTTTGCTTTTTTTACGTTATCGAGTTTTGACTTTTCTGTGAAACCGTCCCCGCAACCAACCCGATCAAGCTCGATAAGAATCGTTCCACGATATAGTCCTGCATGAATTTCTGTCTCAAAAATGTTTGGATTACCTTCTGATTCCTTACTCATGTAGTTTGTCCCGAAATCGAGATCGCCCTGATAGGGATTCAGTGCAACAAGGGGGGAAACACGAACAACGGATGTTCTGGTTTTTGCAGCCTTACCGGCTTCCGTTCCCATAAAACCAAAAAGATCGTCATCGATGTATTTATCCGGCTCCTGTTCTGTCGTGGCTGCGCCTTTTTCAATCGTTGCTTTGACGCCTTCAGATAGTGGCCAATTTAAGACATTCAATTGGTTTCGTAATGCTCTCCGAATTGCCTGCCCAGATACATAGGGATACTGATCAGTACCGACTGAAATTTTTTTAATACTCGAAATGTTATCAGATTCCTTATCTGATCCATTCAAAGACGCAAAAGAGACTGGCGTCAAATAGGTAATTGTTAATGCCTTTGCTTCTGACTTCATGGTGCTTTCCCCGCTTCTTGAACTTTATCAAGATTTGGTGCCGTTTGAATTCCTGCATTATAGGTATTTAATGCCGCAATCATACAGAATTGCTTGAATTCAGGAAACTTTTCTTGCATATTCTGTCCTTTGTTATAAAGATCAGAATTAATCAACGCTCCATATCTCATCTGGATTCGATTGATCTCGCTTAGAAAATCCTCTGGCTTTCGAGTTTTTCTTAAACGAAAAAGATCTCCTTTCCCTTTCCCTTTTCGGTTTTTTTCTTTTTCATAGGCAACAAGACTTTTTCCAACTGTTTTTCCTATACTAACTGCAACATCAATTGTATCTTGATCCATTCCATCACCCTCCACCCGAATGATTTTTTCATATTCCATCACAAAATCATACAACGATCGAACATTTTTCCGTTCAGATTTGTTTATCCTAAATGCATGTTGTTCAACAAATTCGATGATACTTTGCTTTTTGAGAATTCTCTCACAAATACGATTTCTCATTATCGTTTGATTTTCATTTTTTTGTTTAGTATCTAACAACAGATACATTACGACATTGAGATTGATCCTCCGTTTCTCAAGACACTCCAATAATCTGAAAATATATATGGAATCCTGATACGCCCAAATCATTTTTCCCATCTGGGTTTGTCCAAGAGAGGTAGTGATAACGATAAAAAACTCCAATGGAGCTTTATTCAAAGTGATTCCAGTTAATTTTTCATAGTCAAGTTCGAAATCGTCATCATTTGCTTCAGTGGATTTTTTCTTGGTTAACACAATACGATATAAAGAATAAAGAAAATCGAAAAATTGTTCATAGGGCTTTGGGAAAAAGCCCTTGAGATTCCCCCGGAAATTTTTAAGTAACTTGGGCTCTTTGAAAACTATGTTTGATGCTTCCAGACTTTGAAAAACATCATTCATTTTTTCCAAACTTGCAGAATACGGGAAATAAATATGAGTGGTCTCATTACTCATACTATAAAATCCAGTAACCGGAACAAATTTTCCAATAAAGTCACATTTCCAGCAGACTTTCTCTGCGCAGCCTCCATGACTGTTAAAGGATAGTACACCTGAAGAGCCTGTAATAAACGGAAAAATTGTACCTCCAATTTCATTTAGAGAGTGGGTCTCTTGACCACACATGAAACAACTGCCTTTTGATTTACCGGACAATTTGTCGATGTGTATCGAAGGAGAGACAACATTTTCTCCATCAAGGAGTAACGATGCACCGGGTTTTAATTTTGTATCCGCCAGGAATTTTTCAAAACTATCCTGAAGGAAAGAATATTTTTCTTCAAGTTGTGGATACTGCGAATTCTTTTGTGATACTTTAGATTTTACAAATTTTGCAACGCCTTTATTTTTATAACTCTGTCCGGAAATTTTCACGAGTCCCGCAATACCCATTGGTTTGACTTTTGGGAACCGAATGAACTGTTTCTTTTTTGTATCGTAATAGAATCCCTCTTTTTTCTCAATCTGGGTTTGTGAAGAAGTATTGTAATAATCTTTGAGCAATCGATTGTACGTTTTTTGCAGAAATGACTGGACATCTTTTTCCGATCCTTTAAACGACACTCCGGAATCGTTGAGATTTATTTCAACACCGGATTCTTTGAATTGCTCTTTGTGAGCGATCCGGTAGAGCCCCAACAACCCGGCGTCCATCCAGAAATGATTCAGTTTTGGAAAATGTATTTCGATAATGGATTCACTCAAAGAAATCACGACACACTAAATATTTTGTATTTATCTTCTCATCGTCATACAACGATCTTTCATTAACAACACCACACGATAAATATGTTGATTCGCACTGTGAAAGTAATGAAAATCGTTAACCGGTGTCCGTCCCACCTCCCGCACAAACCTGCATGACTACCGGCGCGATACGAAATGTACGGTATGACAACCATCAAAGCAAAAGTCATCGACAGTTTCCACCTGGAACTTGAGAAGGCATACCCATGAAAGCCGGCGATGAGGTTTTTGTAAAGATCATAGAGAAAAAACCGGTCGCATCGCTTCGCGGAGCATGGGGCTATGATGTGGATAATGCACACTTTGTCGATACCCTGCGGAAATCCCGGAAAATCGAACCGCTCTGAATTTTTTTCCTGATACCAGCATCTGCGTTGATGTGCTCCGGATGAACGGCCCAGAGCGATCGTTCGAATTGCTCGATTAATGTTTCTGATGAGAAAAACACCGGGATCATTTCTGTCATCACGGTCGCCGAGCTAGAGTGCAGGTACTGCGCTCTCATCCCTTAAGGATGTACAAAAGAAAACGGATGAACTCCTGGCGTACCTTCGGATTGTTGATCTCGATGAGGCGGTTCGCGATAACCGACGGAAAAATGTATGCAACCCTTTCAAAGAGTGGTCGAACGATCGAGTTCAATGATTGCCTGATAGCAGCGACTGTTCAGTCATTGGGAATGAATGAGATCGTCACCAGAAATTGCGATCACTTCAATCGTATCAATGGATGTACCGCACTCCTCCCGAAAGATCTCGCGTTCTGATTTCTGTCTCCAACGAGGCTTGCTCCCCCTTTACCAGATAGTATCCCTCCAAAATCCCCCTATATATTAGTGCAAATCCGGCCTCATCAAAATACCCGTGACCGGTCAAATACCTGTCACAGGTCAGTTGACCCGCAACTTCGGGACCCCTAAATTACCCCTCCGTATTCTCCGACGTCCAACAGGTCATCCGACCTGGAGGAGAAGAAACCCCCAGGTTTCTTCACCATAAAATATGCACACTCCGACGTAAAACGCCGAATCCTGCCAGACCCACCATAGCGACCGCCGGGCCCCAGATCACCCCTCCCTATAGCCCAAACCTCATCCCCCCACCCCATCCTCGATTAAAACAAGCTCTAAACAGGCCGGTTTTATCCTTCGGAATGACCTCCGTTCACCCATCGGAACGTAATGGTGGGTTTCCCGTGACACTGCACGGAAAAACCCCCGAAACAGGCCGGTCGGACACCCGGGAAAAATGGGGATCCGGTGCAGAAATGAGCCCGAATATGATTCCGGGAGGTAGTACTCCCATCATGTGCCGGCAAGTGAGGTATCGGGGTCTGACGAATCCCGGGTGTGCAGGTACTCCCTGCCAACAGTCCATCCGACGTGAAATACTCACTCTCCGTCGTAAGCCCGCTCAAAAATCCGCCCTTCTTTTCCCAATCCGCACCTTGGGGTCGATCCGGGGGGTGATCGGCCAGCCAAATGCGGCTAAATATGACCTCCCCTTCACTGGCGGGAAAATGACGAGAATGGCATGAAATATACCCCCATTTCCGGGAATTATGACCTCTCCGGAAGGGTGACCGGAGATCCTGGCTTGGAGTCTACGACGGAGAACGGATCCCGGGAGAATCCAGGGATAGATCAACAGCACAATCTACGTGAACGGCATTGTCGCCCTATCGGGTACTGGAAGAATGCTGGGGAAGATCGATTCCCAACATAAAATCCAGGCCTGAAGCTTTTGAGGGGTTGCACCGGAATAATTAATAATGTATAATGTATACATTACACGTATTGCCATGTCAAAAGCAGAACGCCTGGTGGCAGATGCCCGCCACACCGGATCCCCGGCGCCCGTACAGGGGAAAGCACGGAAATTGACGCATGGCGTTCCGGTCAGGGAACTCCGCGCTCCGATGCAGGTTCTTAAGCCAACGAAACAGTGGCTCGACCAGATTATTGAGGAGAAACAGTTTAAAACCTACGATGATGCGATCATGTTCCTGATCATGGAACGGCAGAAACATCTCCCCTCGGGATTTGGAAAGTTCCCGGACCTGCCTGAGTACGTGTGCAGTGGAGAGGATTAACATCGTCATCGTTCTTGATACGTGGGCCTGGGTTCACTACTGGCAGGGGGATATGCGGGTTCATCCGTTTATCGAAGGGACCGAACATCTGATTACGTCCGTGATTACGATTGCGGAACTGGAACGTCACAACACCGTTAACCCCACAAAGATGGAGGAGATGCTGCTTGAGATCCGGCAGCGCAGTCGTATCGTTCCAATCGACATCAGCATTGCGCGGCTTGCGGGTGGCGTCAGGAGCACGATGAAGGAAGGCGGGATTGCCGACGCCCTGATCATTGCAACCGCAATGAAAAACCATGCGAAGGTCCTGACGGGGGACCCGCATTTCAAAATCTTTCCCGGTGTCATATTCATTGATGGCACCTGACCGGCCTTTTCTGTCAGATCAGCCGGTTCCTGGGTATCACAATCAGCCGTACATTCTCGGATGTGGAAGGAATTCGGGCATGATTATCTCTGGCATCATCATACTCGTTGTCTCATCATCAGGGAACTGGCAGAACTTTTTTGGCTGTGAAGAAATTTCCGGAACGGATACAAAAAAATCCGGGATACTTTTTTACCGGAAACCAGGCCCAAAACGTTTCTTCTGGTTCAAGCCGTTGCTGCGAAATTGTTGCAACGGGAATGGTGAGGCCCGGCGATTTTCGAAGGATGCGGGGCAATCCGGAAATTTTTAAAGAAATCCCGGGGAGAAATGGATTGAACGCCAAAAACCCGGATACCTTCCTTTTATTACCGACGCGCTCCTGAATACACATCTATGGATGTTCTCGCGGGCATCATCGTGCTCCTTATCGCCGCAAAAATCCTCGGGGAACTGGTCGAATATGCGGGTTACCCCTCCCTGATCGGCGAGATCATCGCAGGAATTATTCTTGGCCCGTCCGTATTCAACCTCATTGAAGTCACTCCGGTCATCCGGTTTTTTTCAACCATCGGGGTGATCCTGCTCCTCTTCATCACCGGTGTCGAGATCAACCAGAAAATATTCCGTTCAGCACGCAGGCGGATGATCGTCACCGGTCTTGTCGCCGCAATAATTCCCTTCATCATCGGATATATACTCGGAGCCCTGCTCACCCTGTCGGCCGATGAATCCCTGTTCATTGGCGTTGTCTTCATGCTCACATCCATCGGCATCTCTGTCCGCACGCTTCTGGAGGAACGGCAGCTGAACACGGACTTCGGCATGACCATTGTCGGGGGTGCGGTAGTCTGTGCCGTGAGTGGCATCATCATCTTTGGAATTCTCTCATCACTGAAGGCCGAAGGGATCGTAACCCATGAATCTCTCCTCCGCCCCCTGCTGGTGGCGATCGTCTTCATCCTCGCAATGACCACGGTCGGGAAGAAAACGTTCCAGTTCATCTACGACCGGGTGCAGCTCCTCCACAATCATTCCCTGACGTATGCTGTTGCCTTCCTAATCGCCTGCACATCAGCATTCTTCTCCCAGGCACTCGGGCTTACGGTGGTTGTCGGTGCATTCTTTGCCGGGATAACGCTCAACAAGAGTGTCCACGAGGACCATGATATCCATGAAAGTCTCAATAACACAGCATTTGGCATTTTCATCACCGTTTTTTTTGCATCGGTCGGCCTTATCATGAATATCCCGGCTGCGGAAATGATCTCCCCGCTCATCCTGATCCTCATTGTTGGAGCAGTCGCGGTGAAAGTCATCGCCGGGTTCATCGGGTCGTACCCGTTCCTGAAAGACCGAAACTCTGCATTTCTCGTGGGTCTTGGCATGATCCCCCGGGGGGACTTAACACTCGCCCTTGCCGGGTCTGCGATTGTTGCAGGCATCATATCGCAGCAGGTCTATACGGCAACGGTTCTCGTTGTTCTTGTAACAGTATTAGTAACCCCGGTCTTCCTGAAGATCGGCCTCGCCCGGATGAGAGCGCACAGGCCTGACGGGCAGGTCAGCGGGGCAGCGAGCGAACCAGGTACGCAATAATATCGGACAACTCAATGCACCCGACCGCCTGGTCCATTGAGTTCATGAGAATGACCGAGGACGAATGACCGTGTTCCATAGCCTGGAGTGCGTCAGCGATCTTTGCATTTTCCGGCACCGTGAGCGGTTCATCTGACATGAGGTCGCGGGCATCCTGTGCGGTGCTTTTTAAGAACCGGTCCAGTCCCGAGATCTGGTGCCGCCCCCCCGGGGCCTCATCGGGGGTGAGCACGGATATGAGATCCATGGGTGTGATTACTCCCGCAAGGGTGCCGTCTGCGTCAACCACGGTCAGCGG
Source organism: Methanoregula sp. (assembly GCF_028679125.1). Classification (GTDB taxonomy): domain Archaea; phylum Halobacteriota; class Methanomicrobia; order Methanomicrobiales; family Methanospirillaceae; genus Methanoregula. Next base: position 52,998 of record NZ_JAJRCG010000014.1, read on the forward strand.
GTGGTTGCTGTGGGAGAACCGTTCAAACACAACGGAGAGCGGCATATCAGGACGAACCGGGAGAGGACATGCGGTCATGACCGCAGTCACGGGCTCATTTAAGATCTTCTCGATTGCTTTTTCCACGACATCACCCTGTTTTTATGCGTATTAGGGGACTGGACGGGATAACCGTATCGGAGGGGGGTTAATATACCAATTTGAGAAGATTGTCGAGGCAATAGAATTTCAAATCCAATCCTTCACAAGAGATGTGATTCAGTCCGGGAATTTGTTTTTCGAACCGATCAATTTTCAATCCTTATTTGGTCCGGTTCAAACGCCTCATCAAAAATACCCGTCACAGGTCCAGTGACCCATCTTCGGGAACCCAGATTGTTGCTCGAAAATCTCCTATGGAATGACCGTGTGTTCCGACGTAATCCGTATCACGGAAACAGCCCTTTCAACTACTCACCGCTCAACATAGGGTAACCCGCCGGAGAAATTTACCTCAACGTAAACAAGCTCTATACAGGCCGGTTTTATCCTTCGGAATAACCTCCTTTCTCCCATCGGGGCGTAATGGATGATTTCCCGTGACACTGCACGGAAAAAGCCCCGAAACAGGCCGGTCGGACACCGGGGAAAAAGGGCAATCCGGTGCAGAAATGAGCCCGGATACGATTCCGGGGGGTAGTACTCCCCTCATGTACCGGTAAGCGAGACATCACGGTTCGGCGATCCCCTACGGAGTAGGTACTCCCGCCAACATTCCATCCGACCTGAAATACTTGCTCTCTGTCGTAAGCCCGGGCCCTCATATTTTCTGCCGGGTATCAGCAGTTGATGAGAATTTTTTCTGATCAATTGGGGGAGCCTGGAGATTTTTGATACGGCTGGATTACCTCCCGAACCGTTTGTTCCGCTCATGCCCTTCTTCGGCGAACCCCCTGTACCCGACCACCCTTGAAAGAAATTCTGACCTTTACTCATTACCAATGAGCATCATACATAGTAAGCCAAAAAGTATATTGTCTTACACAACTATGAATATCTTACTATGGAAGTGGTCACCCTCTCCTCCAAAGGACAGATCGTCATCCCGGCAAAAGTCCGGAAAAAATTTTCATTAAAAGAAGGCGACTCGCTCGTACTTGTTGAAGAGAACAATACAATCCGGCTCCAGCCGCTCGTCAACCTTGCAGAACTCTGGGGCGTTGACAAACTCAAAGGAACGGAAGCAGTACTCAAAGAACTGCGGAAGGAATGGGACGATGATCTCGAAGGCAAGACTCCTCTTTGATACGCACGCGTTCCTCGCATTCTTCAACCGGGAGGAAGGATCCGCAGCCATCAAAAAAATTTTCGATGAGGTCCAGAGCAGAGAGGCTGAGGGTTATGTTGCAACGATCACGCTGACCGAGCTTGCGTACATCTACAGGAGAAAGACCGATGCAGCAACCGCACGGCTCCGGGTCATGCAGGTCCAGGGCTCGAAACTGAATCTCATCCCGATGAGTCCGGAGATTGCCGTGGATGCCGGCATGCTGAAACGTCCGGGAATCTCCGTGGCAGACGTGATCATTGCTGCGACCGCTTTATCGGTCGGCGCATCGGTTGTCACGAACGATCCGCATTTTACTGAACTGGGCGTTGGGGTAATGAGATATCCGTGATGGTATACATGACATATAATTTTATTCGGGTTCATTACATCCCTCCCTGTTTTCACAGATAGTGTCCCGACACGGTTTTAAAGAATCCATGACCCGACAGAACCATACGAAAACAGAACAATCCATTACGACGCTGCTGCAAATAAAATATAAATAATATCGTGCAATAATGCATGAAGCAATGAAGACCATCACCCTCCGCGATGAAACATATCATTCGCTTCTGGTCCTCAAGGAAGGCGATGACAGCTTTTCAGATGTCATAGACCGCCTTGTCAGCAGGAAGAACCGTGACATCCGGGAGTATGCCGGAGCGCTCCGTGACTCAGCAGTACTGGATGAACTGCACACATTCACCAGAAAGATGCGTAACTCCGGCCGGGCGAGAATTTGATTGTCCTCGACACCTCGTTCCTTATCGATTACTTCCGGAACGAGCATCTTTCCTCTCTCCTGCCACAGGGTGAAAAGGCAGCCGTGACGGCCATATCGTACTACGAAATCATGGCCGGGATCCAACGGATAAAATCCCCACGGGAGGAGAAATTTTTCCGGCACTTTTTTTCCGATGTTGAGATCCTTGAGTTTGACGTAATGGCCGCAGATATTGCCAGTGGTATCGGAGCCCGTATGGCAAAAGAGGGGAACCGGGTGAATGCATTCGATATCCTGATCGCCGGCATTGCACTTGCAAACCACGCCGCTGTCATCATCACCGCAGACACGGACTTCAACGAGATTGCGAAGTACGCGGGTATCGAAATCCGGAATTATCAGCGATAATTAGTATATCCAGGATCCGACGTTTCATTATCCTGATCAATAGGAAATAACTTCCAGCCCTTCAACTACGGAAAAATGCCGGTCCCTTGTTACCAGCGGTTCATCATGGCGGAGCGCGATGGCCGCGATCAGTTCATCAAACGTGGATATGTGTCGGCCAGTTCCGGAAAAAGCATGGGCGATACCCGCATAGATGACCGCTGACTCTTCATCGAACGGGAGCACCGGAAAAAACCGGAGAAATTTTTCCGAAAAATCATACATATTCTTTTTCCCGCTCTGCTTTGCACCGTAAAGAAATTCCGCGCTGCTTATTGAGGTGGTCTTGAGTGTCGTGGGAAGCCGGGCTACCGCTTGTGCATCCGGATCTCCCTTCATGAGATCGATGAGAAAGCAGGTATCCACAATTGTCAAAGCGATACCTTCCGGGGTTTGACGCGGTCGTGTCCGGACTTTGCCAATCGTACGGTCTCTGCAATCTCACTGCGGACCGCGGGATCGATAGTCTCCAGGAAATCACAGACGCTCTTCTCCTCCCCGCCAGTGACACGAAGGATCACATCGGAAAAACTCTCCCCGGCACGCTTCTGCGCCCTGAGTGCGTGATACGCAGATTCCTTGATGTTGATGGTCTTGGTCACCATGAACGATACATTGTGTATACACAGTTATACTTTTTTCGGCATGCTACACCTTCACCCCGCATCCCCACACTCATAAACCCAATCAGCACCAACACTGATCCACCAATGGACAGCATCGACACCTACTTCCCGTACAGCGAGTACCGGCCCGGCCAGCGCCACATGCTTGAGGTCGCGGCCGAAGTGGCACGCACGGGCGGTGTCGCGATGATCGATGCCCCGACCGGCTCCGGAAAGTCAAGCGTGGTCGCATCGCTCCTTGCCGAGAAGAAGAGCCGGAAGATCGTTGTCGCTGTCCGGACCGTGAGCCAGCTCACGACCTTCATCCGCGAACTCGAACTCGTCAAACGGAAACAGCCCCAGATAAAAACCGTGTACCTGGTCGGCAAGAAGAGCATGTGCCCGCTCGGCGGCGAAGGGGACATCTACCGCAGGTGCGAAGGGGTCAAGGCATTCTCGAACTCGCTGATGCGGGACCGGGCCGATAAGGGAGCCCTCACGCCCGCAAAAGATCCGTTCATCATCCAGCAGATCCGGCGCATGGACAAGGAGCACCCGCTCCTCTGCCCGTATTACATCGCGAGCAAGATGTTCGTGCCGGCCGAGAGCATGGGCGTCAAGATGGTGCCCTCGACAGCCCTGAGGAACAAGGCCGACCGGGTGATCCAGAACCCCGTCCCGCCCCGGGAACTCACCGAGTTCTGCGGCGAGATCTGCCCGTACGAGCTGATGATGCAGGCCGCCCGGAACACGGACGTGGTCATCCTCAACTATCACCACCTCTTCAACCGCGACATCCGCGAGCAGCTCTACGCAAATCTCGGCGTCGAGTCGCAGGATGTCATGCTCCTCATCGACGAGGCGCACAACTGCGGGGACGTCATCACCGGTATCGAGAGCGTCACGCTGGTGGAGAGCGATCTCGAGCAGGCATCCCGCGAACTCTCCGGCATGGCGAAGCGCCACAAGGGGGCCGAGGCGGTCCGGCACGTGCTCCCCCGGCTCACCGAGTTCATCCGGGGCCTTGCAAACTCGGTCGAGGCCGAGGACTGGTTCGATCCCGCGATCTTCGACCGGATGATCGTCCGCGAATCCCTCTACAAGGACATGGACGAGATCGTGGACGACCTCATGGGCATGGCGGAGATGATCCGGGAGAAGAACATAAAGGGCGGCGAATTCCGCGAGACCGCCATCGAGCGGCTCACGGAGTTCCTCCTCCGGCTCTCCAACTCAGCGACCGACCCGGCGTTCCTGACGCTCTACCGCAGGGACGAGTCGGGGATCACGCTGGAAGTCCGGAGCATCGATCCCGCTGCATCCCTCACGGAGGTCTGCGGTTCGCACCACTGCTGCATCCTCATCTCCGGCACGCTCTCACCGGTCGAGAGTTTCCGGAAATATTATTTCGGCAACGCGAACGTCACCACGCTCTCGCTGCCCAATGCGTTCCCGAAAGAGAACCGGCTCATCGCGTGCGCAAACGACATCACCACCGCGTACTCGATGCGGCAGAACAAGGACAATACGAACCGGATCGCCGGATATATCCGGGCGTTCTCGGCCCTGAAAGGCAACCGTGCGATCTACTTCCCCAGCTACCAGATCCTTGAATCCTACGCGGAACTCACCTCCCGCGATATCCGGGGGAAACGGATCTACATCGAGCCCCGGGACACTGCCGAAGCGAATGCCGCGCTCGCGGAGTTCCTCGCCCTGCCCTCGCGGCGCGAATCAGGTGTCATGTTCGCAGTTGTCGGCGGAAAGTGGAGCGAGGGACTCGACTACCGGGGCGAGATGCTGGCCGGCGCCATGGTGATCGGTCTCCCGCTGGCGCCGTTCAACCGCGTCCGCAAGATGATGATCGAGTATTACCGGCACAAGTTCGGGGCCGAGGGCGAGTTCCTCTGCTACACGCTGCCAGCGGTCAACCGCTCGCTCCAGGCGCTCGGCCGGGTGCTCCGGACACCGGAGGACCGGGGCGTGCTCGTGCTGGGCGAAAAAAGGTTCCTGGAACAGAGAGTGAGAACTGCCCTTCCACCGTGGATGCAGGCCGAGATGATCGTATGCGATTACACGCAGTTCCGTGAGGTGCTCGCACAATGGAAACAATGAGCGGCTCCTGCCGGCTCGGGCTCTGGTATGTCCACGTGCACTGGAACGGAAAGACGGTCCACCGGATCCGGTTTGCAACCACCGGCATCGCGGGCGATGTCCCGCTGCTGGTCCGGCAGTTCTGTGCAGGCCGGCCGGTCGATCTCCGGACGCTTGAAAGTATCGCGATCCAGGGCGACACCCCGTACAGCCGGATCTACCGGGCTGTCCAGGAGATCCCGTACGGGAAGACCGCAACGTACGGGGAGATCGCCCGTATGGCTGGTACGATTCCCCGGGTTGTCGGGCAGGCCATGGCCCGGAATCCGACCCCTCTTGTCATCCCCTGCCACCGGGTTGTTGCTGCTGACGGGATTGGGGGATTCTCTCCCGCAATAGAGATCAAGGAACTGCTGCTCGCGATGGAGAAGAAGGGGCTGCGCAAGGCCGGCGCCGCTCCTGCGTAAACTACTACATAGAGGAGATCCAATTATTTCTGTAATAACGGGGTGCAGCAGACCTAGGTCCGGAAATCTCAGCGGGATACTCCCGTTCTGCACATCCCGCCACCCCCTACAACTCCCGTACAGGAACGATGCAGCATATGAAGATCCTCATTCTCGGAGCAGGCGCAGTCGGACTCTCGGTTGCAGCGAAGCTCTCGAAGGTCTGCGAGGTCCACGCGGTCTGCCGGAAGAGGAGCGCCGACGCAATCGCCGCACGGGGATTTTCCATGACCGGGATCTGGGGCGAGGAAAACTTCCGGTTCCCGGTGTCCGACAGCGTTCCTGAGGAAAGCCGGTTCGATTACATCATCATCTCCTCAAAATCGCAGGACACGGAAGCGATCTGCCGGCAGTACGCGGCAGTCATCCGGGATACCGAGACCGTCAGCCTCCAGAACGGGATCGGCAACGAGGAGATCATCAGTGCCTATACGGACCGCGTCATCGGGGGCATGATCATCACCGGGTTCGAGTGGCAGGACGATGCCGCAGTCCACGTCTCCGTTGAAGCAGGCCCCATGAAACTCGGGCGGTTCCCCAACGGGCTCGACGAACCCGTGGAGCGGCTGGCCGATCGTATCCGGGCAGCTGGCATGAACGTTGAGACGAGCAGCACGATCCGGTCCGAACTCTGGGGAAAGACCCTGTACAACTGCGCCCTCAACCCGCTCGGGGCCGTGATGGGCGTCCCGTACGGCAGCCTTGTCCATCCCGCATCGTGGGCAATCATCGAAGCGATTGTCCGGGAAGTGTTCCTGGTTGTGGCCGCAGAGGGAGTCCGCATGCCATGGCCGGATGCGGATGCGTATCTCGCGTATCTCCGGGAGGAACAGATCCCGGCAACCGCAGCCCACCACTCCTCCATGCTCCAGGATTTTGTAAAAGGCAGGAAGACCGAGATCGGGTTCATCAACGGGGCAGTCGTGCAAAAGGGACGCGGGCATGGCATCCCGACACCCTGCAATGCGATGATGGTTGACCTGATCCGGTTCCGGGAATCACTGGCCGGGGGAGAGAGGTCATGAGAACTGCGGTGATCCTTGTCGGCGGGGAAGCCCGGCGGGCCAATGGAAAGGAGAAATATTTCTTCCAGTACCAGGGCCGGACATTCATCGAACGCCTTGTGGACAACATCCGGAGCGTGGTGGACGAGATCATTCTCGTGGCCCGCGATCCGGAGCAGTGCCGCCGCTTCGATCACCTGGAAGGAGTGCGATGCATCACCGATATCCGACAGGGTATCGGGCCTATCGGCGGGCTCCATGCCGGGGTTCTTGCAGCACACGGCGACCTGATCTTCGTATCCGCCTGCGACATGCCCTGCATTGAGCGCGGCGTTGTCTCATACCTCTTCGACATCATCGGCACCAGCGATGCCGCAATCCCCAGCTGGAACGAAGACCTGCTCGAACCCCTGCTTGCAGTATACCGGCGGGACGTCCTGATCCAGTACCTGAAAAGCCACGAATCGTTTGCGCTGCGCCCGATGATCCGGTCGATCAACACCCGCTATGTCCCGGTCAGCGATCTCAGGGCCATCGATCCGGACCTCCACACGTTCATCAATATCAACAAGCTCGACGATCTCCAGCAGATCAATGGCCGGGACAGTTCCGGTACGCCGGAATAAGCGGTTGCCGGAATCGAAGCGCAATTGCAGCACAACAGGACGTTTCCCCCGACCGGATGCCGTAATTTATATGGGATAATCGCATCGGTTAGTAAGAGTAACAGGAGCATCGTACCATAATCCGGTACCCGGGTTATCCCGGGAGGACACATGACGACACACCCGCTATCCGACAGGAACGAGACGCTGCTGCACGTCATCCTCATCGGCGCGGCATATACCGGTGCGATCGTCACCACTATCTTCTCCCTGACCCACGGAATTATCGAGGTCTTTCCCCTTCTCTATATCCTCCCCATTATCCTCGGGGTCTATTTCTTCCCGGAACGGGCCATGCTCATCTCCCTGGGTGTCGGACTGACCTATATCGGCCTTGTCTTCCTGTACGGGCTTTCCAATTCCAACCTCCTCGTGCTTGCAACCGCATGGTTTGCCATCTTCATCACGATCGGCGTTGTCTTCTCGTCGTATGCCAACAAGCTCCTGAACGAGCGGAGCCGGATCCGGAGTATCCTGGACAATTCGCAGGATGGCATCTTCTGTTTCGACCGCTCCACCGGGAAAATCCTTGAAATGAATGCAAAATGCATCCACTGGCTCCGGTGCGAGCGGGCTGATCTTATCGGAAAGGAGCTGGCGACATTCTGGACTGATGCTGCGGAACGCGAGCAGTTCCTTGCCGTGGTGAAGGCCGGATCCGAAGGCCTGGAATCCCCCGCGGTGTTCCGGGCTAAGGATGGCACGATGCTCCAGTTCATGGTCTCCTCCGTGCTGGTCACCCACGACCGGGTCCTCTGTTCCGCAATCGATGTCACGGGCAGCAAGATCATTGACGAGGAGATCCGTAAGACGCTGGAGGATCTGGAGGGGCAGGTGAAAGCGAGGACCGCCCACCTGGAGAAGATCAACGCTGAACTCCAGGCAGAGATCCTCGAACGCAGGAGATTCGAGATCTCGCTCCTCTCTGCGGAGGATCCTGCCCAGGACGAGAGGGAGAAGACGAAATGAGTACATACGCAAAGATGCAGAACTGGCTTCCCAGGACAGGGAGCACGGTCTGGCTCCTTGCGTTCATCATCAGTATCACCTTTGCCATCCTGGCAACGGTCTTCTCCCTCACCCACGACATTTCCGAAGTATACCCGTTCCTGTTCTTCCTGCCCATCATCCTCGTCGTGTACCGCTATCCCTCCCGCGGAGTCCTCTTTACAATAATCCTCAGTACGGTGTATATCCTGCTGGTTTACCTGCTCAGCGGGTTTAATCCGTCCCTTGTAGCGGTATCAACGGCATGGTTCGTGATATTCATCACGATGGGAGTTGTCACCTCCTCTCTGGCCGAGGGTCTCCTTGCCGAGGAGCGGAAATACCGGGGCATCTTTGAGAATTCCCAGGCCGGCATCTTCACGTTCGATCTTGCATCCTTCCGTATCCGCGAGCTCAACGGGAAATGTGCCCGCATGCTCCGCTATGACCGCCGAGACCTGGAAGGGATGAGCCTCTCTGCCCTCTTCGCTGAACCGGCTGAGTATTCGGCCTTCATCCGGCAGTGTATCAACAGGCCGCCATCGGGCGATATCGAACTCCACTTCACCACCCGCGACAGGGATGTGCGGCAGTTCCTGATCTCGGTCTCCCGCTCGCCGCAGGAGATCGCCATCTGTTCTATCATGGATATCACCGAGCGCAAGCTTGCCGAGCGGGTGATCCACCGGGCCCGCGACGAACTTGAACTGCGGGTAAAAGAGCGGACGGGCGAACTCACGCGATCCAACGAGATCCTCCTGGCCGAGATAGAGGATCGCAAACGTTTCGCGGATGCCATCCAGCTGGCAAACAAGAAACTCAACATACTCTCGTCCATCACCCGCCATGATATCCTCAACCAGATCACGGCAATCGTCATGTACCTCTCGCTTGCCGAGGAAGAGATCACCGACCCCCGGGTGCTTGACCGGCTTAAAAAGATCGACCAGATCGTCCAATTGATCCAGAAACAGATCCGGTTCACCCACAATTACCAGTATATCGGCACGCGGGCCCCGCAGTGGCAGAATGTCGCAGTCACGGTGGACGAAGCCGTGGAGGAGATCGATCTCGGCACGGTCCGGGTGGAGAAGGAACTCGGAAACCTGGAGCTGTACGCTGATTTCCTCCTTGAGAAGGTCTTCTACAACCTGGTGGAAAATTCCCTCCGTCATGGCGGACATGTCACGATATGCAGGTTTTCCTTCCGGCTCGAAGACAACGGGCACCTTATCGTAGTGTACGAGGATGACGGGGTAGGCATCCCTGCCGATGCCAAGGAGAAGATCTTCCGGAGGGAATATTACCGGAACACCGGGTACGGGATGTTCCTGACAACAGAGATCTTGGGTACAACTGCCATGTCCATCCGGGAGACCGGCGAGCCGGGAAAGGGTGCACGGTTCGAGATCCATGTGCCGGAAGGGTCGTTCCGGTTCGGGGGAGCGGATTGACCGGCCTGACAATACCCACTTCGTCATGAAACTGGTCTTTTTTTGTGAAGATTACGTTTTAAAAAAAGGGTGAGATTGTTGGTATACCAACCATCGATTGGGATGCACGTCTTCGCCGCCACCCCTTTTCGGGTGCGCCCCGTGGTGGATCAATAACTAAAAATGAATTTGTTATGGAGAAAATATTGAAATTTTTCTGACACTTGTAGGAGCATGCTGGCGGATACCCAGAAAATCATCACTCCCCAATACGAATTCTTAAATACAGATATTACTTATTATACAAATAGTGAGTAAGTCCCTCCCGAAACGGATGAGGCTACCTTATGGTGGTGTGACAAAGTAGAGAGGGCTTCACTCTTTTCATATTCTCCGGCCTTTAAAAAAATCCAATGCAATTTTCATTTTATCGCATAATTTCGGAAAATGATTTCCTTCCACATACGGTTTGCATCCGTATTTTGTATAATGACGATATACAGTTCCTGCAACAATATCTGCTATCTGGATACCATATTCGGTTTTTGAATTGTGATGGAAAATTTTTACTTCAAGACTTGGAAATCGGTTAAACCTGTCAAACGATCTGGCCAATAAGGTCTGATTGAAATCAAGTTGCCGAATTCCATTCAGAGATTTGTCAATTATTGCTCTGTAGAAAACCTCGATGAAAAGAAATTGTAAGAATCTGTGGATGTTACAGACAATCATCTTATTTGCGATTTCTTTCATCTGAATGCGGAATAATCTGGCTTTGAGATCACCACTGAA
>NZ_JAJRCG010000015.1 GCF_028679125.1 Methanoregula sp.
CGGTCTTCTCCCTCCGCCATTCTTACTTGATTTTTCGGATCTAAAAAGTCGAAGTGCTGAAGCATCCGCCTTATCCATGGGTCCCTGTGAATCAGAGGTTCATGAAAACTCTTGGGGGCTCCGCGATGCTCCGCCCCCGCCAGAGTGAGCATCCCCAATTAGGAGGAGGCTGACCTGTGAGCAACCGGGGAAATGCTGAACAGGTAATGCAGAGGCATCGCAACCGGGGCGCCATGGCGGCGGGGCGAAGCTCCTGGAGCGTCAGAAAAAAGGGAGAAGATTATTCCAGTGACCGCGGGAAGTCGAGGTCAAACCGCAGACCGCCCGGGTACACAAAGTAATACCGCCAGCCGCAGGCCGGTGAATACACCCAGATCATGATCCGGTCTTTCACCTTCCCTGCCATACCGCGGAGGTAATCCACCTTCCCGGTGAAGAGCTCGCGAAGCTTTGCAGCGCTCGGCACCGGCAGCCGTGATCTCAGGGCAAGAATGAGCAGCGAGCCGCTCTTCTTCATCCCGATGATATTGATCGGGATCTTGGGCTCGCTCAGCCGCACCGGTAGGTACCCGTACGTTAGGAGCAGATCCATTGCTTCATACACAATAGGGTTGTTCCGCGTCCGGCTCGGTTGTACATCCTCTGATGTCACGTCAACCGGGGGATGGACGATAACGTCAGTCTCTGTTCTTTTCCGTACTATCCCTGCGGGTTTCCGGCGTTGTACCGGCACCGTGTTCCTCTGTCCCGAAGTCATTCTACTCACCGGGGAGGGTTTTGTCTTTCCTTTCCGGGAGACACTGCGGGGCCTCCCGGCGATCTTCTGTGTTGTAATTATGGAAATCACGTCCTTTGTCTCACTACATAATCCCACAATACCTGGAGAAGCACAACACGGACACCAGTCAATGCCACATCCAAACACCATGACGCAGATAGAAGAGATCCATCCCGTCATCCCGGCTATTGTCAGTGTGCAGACTTCGTGCGGTACTTGTGATTATTCTCTGGTTTCATAAAAATACTATAAATAATACTATGATGATGGCGGTTAGATAGGGAGTTGTGTCCGACGATGGAGCGGTCATTGTGAGAATCTGATGGTGAGGACTTGGAGATTGGAGGAATGCACTGCGGGAATTGGGAATTGTAGATACCAAGGAAATTCTCATAATCTCTTACAGGAGATAGAAAATCATCAGAAAATCACAGGAATATAATTCAACATCTTTAACGCGGTTGAGAACGACACTCAATTAATGGTAGCACCCGACACAATCCAGCCTCTTGTTGAACGGTACACCTTCCATCGCGATGCATATCTTCGCGGGCAGGAAAAATACAATGAAACCCAGCTCCGCCAAGATTTCACCGATCCGTTCTTCCATGCACTTGGCTGGGACGTGAACAACAACAAGGGACATTCGGAAGCGTATCGTGAGGTGCTGCACGAAGAGCCGGTCCGGATTCGCGGGGGCTATTTACGATTCTTCACACAAGACCTCGCTAAACTCCCCATCCGCACCATCAACTTTGCCGACCCGGCTGACAAAGCCCACCACGATCGCAGGGTTGCGCTCGTCATGCAGATGCTGGAGTTAAATAAAAAGTTGCAGGACACCTCACTCGATTACGACAAGGAGCTGCTCTCCCGGCAGGTTGAGGCTGCAGATGCTTCTATTGATAAATTAGTGTACGAGTTGTACGGGCTGACGCAAGAGGAGATTGGGATTGTGGAAGGCACAGGGAAATGAAAATCTACATGGATGTCTGTTGTTTATGCCGTCCCTTTGATGATCAGGCAATGGGGCGTATTCGTCTCGAAGTAACCGCCATCCAGGAGATCATCCGTTGCTGTGCCATAAAGGAATTCACGTTGGTTACCAGCGAGGCCATAACAGAAGAACTCTCACAAATCCCGGATATCCGGAAACGGCTTCGCGTGGAGAAGATCGTATCCGTGGCAAAGGAACAGGTACTCATTGACGATGCTATCATCTCCCGTATGAAGGAGCTCATCGCACTGGGCGGAGATGCAATGGACTCGCTCCATATTGCCTGTGCAGAACGGGCCGGTGCAATTCTTCTCACCACTGATGATGGTCTGGTAACATTTTTTAAGTTGCACCAGAACATACAGGTACATATAGAAAATCCGGTCACATGGTTAAAGGAGGAAAACAGATGAGCGCCAGAACATTACACCAGATCCAGCAGGAAGGACTTGACGTACTGGTTGAGAAGCTTGGTCCTGACGATGCGATCCGGTTCCTCCATATCTATGAGCCGGGTAGCGGTGACTGGACACAAGACCGGAAAAAAATCCTCAAAAACGATCCGGATAAAATTATCAAAAGCATCATGGCGCGAAGAAAAAAAGTCCCGGCTCCATGAACGCAACTCCTCTTTTTCCTGCGACAATTACCCTCCCTCTTCCCTGCCTTCGCCCCATCAACTTCTCCGATCCGGTTGACAAAGCCCGCCACGATCATTGATGTATCGTTTCTCCCACATGACAGGTAGGGATTCTCCCCTCTCAAAAAATAATAGGGAGGGGGGTCTCCCGCATACCCCCCCTCCCCCTCATCACCATCCCCAACCCCCTTCTCACCATCATCTCCCGACGTAAAACAACATCCAGGAAAGCTTCCGGCAACCCCCCACCCGGAGAAATTTCCGGTCGCAAGGGGGGGTATCAGCCATACCCCCCTGCCCCATGGTGGGGGGGTATGATCGGTTTGAAACGCAAAGGGGTGGGGGGGTCTCATGGATACCCCCCTCCTCAAAAACGGGATGTACGCAATATTGCACGCGTTTTTTGAGCGCAGCCCGGGGCAGAGTTATGGCGGAAGGGGGCGGTATTGTCACCTACTCAAATCCGATCAGGGGGGGTCTGATCCGGCCAAAGAGGGGGAGGGGTATCAACCATACCCCCCCTCCCCCATGGTGGGGGGGTATGATCGGTTTGAAACGCAAAAGGGGTGTGGGGTCTCATGCATACCCCCCTCCGGACAGGAAACCCGGTCGACATGTTTCCTGCCCGGCCCGGGGGATTCGCAGTACCGGGAACCGGGAATAATGAGAACAGGGTTGCCCAAAATGAGAAATACTTTTATCTAAATGAGAAACATATGTTACATTGAAGCCATATGAGAAAGAACACCTACTATGCACTGGTCGCCTGTGTCATTGTTGCCATGGTATTTGCCGTGGGACTCGCGATGACAACGGGCAACCCGTTGATCCCGGCAATCGTCATCATTGCCGGGATCGGTGTCGTCTACGTTGGGAAACAGAAGGTCAGCGACGTGATGCAAGACGACCTCTCAGACACCATCTATGGAAAAGCCGCATCAGGCGCCCTCCTCGTCACCATCGTCCTTGCCACCATCATCTTTGCCGGAACCATGACCTTCTACTTCAACTCCGGGTATGGCGGCGGTTTCCACACGTTCGCCAACGGATCGGTCAGCGTATCGTTCATTCACGATGCAGCGATACCGGGACAGGCAATCTACCACGACACCTACCTAATCGCCGACCCCGCCAATCCTACCGGGACGGATTACTGGGGACTCGACCAGCTCTTCAAAAACGGGCACCAGGCCCTGGAGTTCCCGTGTATATTCGGTATCGGCATGGGCTTCACGGTCGTCCTTCTCGCCGGCCTCTATGCGGCATTTTCTTATTATTACACCAGGAAATATGAGGTATAGGCCTGATGAAGAACAAGATCAAGGTGTACCGGGCAATGCGGAACATGACGCAGGAGGAGCTGGCCCTTCAGCTCCGCGTCACCCGCAGGACGATCAACTCCATCGAGGGGGGGAAGTACAACCCGTCCATCGAGGTTGCCTTCCGGATGGCAAAACTGTTCGCTGTCCCCGTCGAGGAACTGTTCAGCCTCGATGAGGACGAATAACTCTTCTTCCTTTGTTGCCTGACCCTGACCGCCACGGCCGGGGGAACTGAAGATCCCCGTCAGGAGGTGGTGGGATATACGGCAGGCCCGGGTCCCATGGAAGGGATCTTCGGGACCGGCGAGAGGGTGGCTGCCCAGTTCCCGGGATTATTCCGGGAGAGGACACTCAGGTAATAGGTGCCGTTCTCCGGGATGGTGACAATGACAAACGTGTGGGGCGAGAGTTCGCCAAAACCCGGCTGGACAACCGTGTTGTTGGCATCCATGAGTGATGACCCGTTTACGTACTGGAGGAAGTAATAGGGCGAAGCTATGCCGGTCTCGTTCCGCGAAAAGATATATTCACCGCGTTCCAGGTAGAAGACGGGAGTCACCTGCGTTCCCGTGCCCGAGAGATTCACCGGGGCCTTCAGGGGATTGGTGGCGACCAGCGGAGCAACCTCAGCGGTCCACGGGCCGCTGCCGGATATGTTCAGATGGTAGGTATCTTTCGCGGGGGTCTGGTAGGCTACCGATCCTGCATAGGGGCCGCTGGTTGCGAACCGGGTTCCTGCCCCGTATCCCAGCGACTGGTTGGAGAAATACAGTTCCATCGTCTGCGCACCATCAGCCCGGAACGACACGACAATGACCCCCGGATCAAGGGAGAGCGTGGCATTCGGCTTCTCTGAGGAGAGGGTGATCGCCGGTGTCGGGCCAGGGGAGGTCGGTACTGCCGCAGGGGCCGGTGCCTGGGTGCATCCGCAGGCAGCAAGGCAGAGCAGGATAAGGATGAGCAGGATAACGGGAGACTTCATACACGTTTACACGCCCTGATGAAATATCTGTCTTTCCAAATAATTTTCAGATACGGGGGAGCGTGGGATACTGCCCATAGAGTATCCCTGCATCAGAGGCTTCTGACCCCCACGTCCCGCATCACACAATGCATAAATCGCCGGTTCATAACTATACTGCATGGAGATCCGAACAATCAAAAAAGCCCTGCTTCTCTCCCTTATGGTCGCCGGCATCTTTTCTGGGATCGCCGCCCCGGCCCTTGCCCTGGAAGCATCGCATCCCTTCACGGCCGGGGACCTGGTGACCTTCCAGCGGGTCGGTGCACCATCCCCGTCACCGGAGGGATCCTGGATCGTCTTTCCCCTCCGCAGCACCGACCTGGCGGAGAACAGGGGGCAGACAAACCTCTGGATTATCAGGCCCGACGGAACGGGACTTCGCCAGCTGACATTCCCGCCGGGCAATGACTTCGAACCCTGCTGGTCGCCGGACGGTTCCACGGTCTATTATCTCTCGACCCGGTCAGGCAGTTCGCAGGTCTGGAAAATCTCCCGGGAGGGAGGCGATGCCGGGCAGGTCACGGATCTCCCACTGGACCTGTCAGCACTGAAGATCTCCCCTGACGGGAAGAGCCTTGCATTCACGATGGAGGTATTTCCCGGGACCGGTTACAATGCGACAGCAACGCAGCTGAAATCGATCGAATCGCAGAATGCATCAGGAAGAGTGTATGACACGCTCCCGGTCCGGCACTGGGACACGTATGAAGACGGGCGGCGGAACCATATCTTCGTCATGCCCCTGTCGACCGGCAGACCGGTTGATGTCATGCAGGCCATGGATGCCGACAGTCCCTCGGTGCCCTTCGGCGGATCGGAAGAGTATGCGTTCACGCCGGATAACGCCGGGATCGTCTTCTCTGCCGCCGATACCGGGCGGGTGGAGATGTGGAGTACCGAACACAGTCTCTATTATGCCCCGGTCTCCGGTACGGGCCCCGTGGTCAATCTCACACCGTCAAACAGGGCATGGATAACGCAGCCGGTCTTCTCGCCGGATGGCAGCAGTCTTGCGTATCTTGCCATGACCCGTCCGGGCTACGAGTCCGACCGGTACCGCATCATGATCCGGTCATGGCCTGATGGAACTGCCCGCGAAGTTGCAGCATCCTGGGACCACTCACCCTCATCCATCATCTGGTCGGAGGACGGAAAATTCCTCTATGTGACCGCCATGGACCAGGGGAACAGCGCACTGTTTGCGATCGATCCCGTAACCGGTGATGTCAGGACACTGGTCGGCAAAGGCTCTGTCTCTTCGGTCAGTACCGTTGGGAACCGTCTCGTGTACGGGTATGCCAACATGACCGCCCCGGCCGATCTCTTTACGATCGATCCCGATGGAACCCACGCCGTGCAGATTACGCAGGTCAACAGCGAGCGGCTGGCAACGGTGAGGATGGGGGAGTATGAGCAGTTCTCCTTTGTGGGATGGAACAATGAGACCGTGTACGGGTACGTGGTGAAACCCGTGGATTTTGACCCGGCAAAGAAATACCCGGTTGCGTTCCTGATCCATGGCGGCCCCCAGGGGTCATTCCCGGACGACTTCAGTTACCGCTGGAACCCCCAGGTCTATGCGGGACGCGGATATGCGGTGGTGATGATCGATTTCCACGGGTCGGTCGGGTACGGGCAGGCGTTCACCGATTCGATACGGGATGACTATGGTGGAAAACCCTTAGAGGATCTCCAGAAGGGCCTGAATGCAACGCTTGAGACGAATACCTGGATGGACAAAACAAAAGTCTCTGCACTCGGGGCTTCATATGGCGGGTACATGATCAACTGGATCGAAGGGGCCTGGCCCGACCGGTTCGTCTGCCTCGTCTCCCATGACGGCATGTTCGATACCCGGCAATCCTACTATGATACCGATGAACTCTGGTTCGAAGAATGGGATAATAATGGTACCCCGTGGGTGAACCCGGAGGCATATGCCCGGTACAACCCGGCCGATCATGTGGCAGCCTGGAAGACACCCATGCTGGTGATCCAGGGAGGGAAGGATTACCGGGTACCGGAGACCCAAGGGTTTGCAGCGTTTACGGCACTCCAGCGGAGAAACATCCAAAGCAGGCTTCTCTACTTCCCCGAAGAGAACCACTGGGTCTTAAAACCCCAGAACAGTATCCTGTGGCATCACACGGTCCTTGACTGGCTGGACCAGTGGTCCGGGAATACTGTCGCGTCAGGTAATGGAACGTCCGTAACGGTCGGGGCCGTTCCGGCACAGGCCGGTTTTCCGGAGATGCTCCCGACAGTCACAGGGAGCCGGTTTCCGGTTCTAGTCTGATCGTACAGTGACATGATACGAGGTTATTCACAAATCAAAAGGAGAGAGAGAATGCACCCGGCTGTGGCTCACGCCGTTATGCAGAAACAGGCAGTTCCGGGAGATCCGTCCGCAGTATCCCGGAATTAGACGCATCCGCAACAGGTATCTCCAGTCAGTTAAACGTCATCTCACGTTCATTTTTCAAGGATCCTGTACAGACCATGATACGAATAACAGAAATTTTGCTTTTCAATGATAGCCTTATCAGGCCACAACCGAATTCATGCACTATGTCTGCAAACGACAAAGCAAACGGTAAGTATGCAAAGACTCTGGGAGCCAAAGCAACTGCCAGTAACAATCCAACCTGGAAAACCCCATCTCACGTTACCGGCAAATCTCCCCGGATTAAAAAGTAATCTCTTTTCGTGGTCTCCGGGCTAATCCCCGGTAACGTATTTTTCCAGGGGCAGATACGGTTGATCCCGGTTGCTGATCTCCCGGGAACGGATAACAAAAAGGATCAGGTATTCGGGATCGCTGAATGCAGGCGTTACTGCACTCCCTCGAACATCACGCGCCAGAACGGATCTTCATACGGGATAGCCAGCGGCCTTACCGAACCATCGCGCCGCTTCAATACCCGTACCGCGGTTTCGTTCACGACCGTGCCGATGACCGAGGCCGGTATGCCTTCCTGCCCAAGGGCAGCAAGTATCGCATCACGGGATTCTTTGCGGGAGGTGATGAGAAGCGATCCCTCGGCAATCGCCTCAACAGGATCAAGGGAAAATGCCTCGCAGACTGCCCGGACTTCCTCCGGGTAGATGAAAAGCGACTCGTCGATCACCATACCGACCCCGCTGGCATTGGCAATCTCAAAGAGCCCGCCGATCACGCCCCCTTCGGTTGCATCGTGCATGGCGGTAACGCCCCCGGCCTTCATCGCCGTCAGGGCATCCTTCACCACCGACATCTGCGGACCCAGTGCCTGCGCCCGGCGCACAAGCTCCAAAGGAAGCGTCTTTAACAAGTCCGCCTCCCGGAACGTGGACAGGATCGCCGCGGTCTCGATGGCCGGCCCTTTTGTCAGGATAACATCATTGCCCGGCCGTGCCCCGGCTGGGGTCACATACTCCCCTTGTTGCGCAATGGCAAAGACCGTGATTCCGCCGATCGTGGGAGCGACAAATCCCGGGTAATAGCCGGTATGCCCGCCAACGATGGCAATCCCGAGTTCCTGCGCAGCACGGTGGATGGAGTCTACGATGGTCCGGAGATCCTGATCGCTCGTTCCGGGCGGGAGGAGCAGCGAGTAGGTCATATACTGCGGCGGTACCCCCATCACGGCTACATCGCTCGCCCCGATGTGCACCGTATACCAGCCGAACGCTTCAAGGGACTGCTGCGGGGCCGTGAAGATCGGGTCCTCGGCAACGATGAGGACGTTCCCGTTCCCGATATCGATCACCCCGGCATCGATGCCGGTCATGGGAGGGACCAGCACCGATGCGTTCTTGGCTCCCAGTCGCTGCAGGATAAACTCCGAGAAGGTCGCAAGATCGACCTTTCCAATCTTTGGACGTGACGGCTGCATCGTATCGTTGTCCTGTATCGGCTATTATGGGGATTTCCCGGAACCTGCTGGATAGTTCCGTGCGATCTCGCACAGTTCGAGGGATATATCGATAGGACTGCTTCCCAGGATCACGCTCACCGACTCTTTCCCGACCGCCCCGGTCTCGTAGGCGATCTTCGGGACGCGTCCTCCGGCAGCCCGGACCACTTCCGCTACCTTCCAGGGCATGGAAGCTCCCTCAGCCTCGCGGAGCTCTTCAGGTTCGTTGCTGCGATCGATGGCAGAGAAGATCCAGCCCTTCTCCTGACAGTACTGTTCGAGCCAGCGGGACAGGGCAGGGGTATTCGCAAAATCGATCCCTGCACGGATCGAGGGGTCGAACTTCCGTATCTCAAGGATGAAACGCGCCATGTGGCTCGACGCCCCGAACCGGGGCCGTCCTGCGGCACGCGGCATGCCCCCGAGGATCGTGATCCGGCCCTCGATTGCCAGAACGTCGTCCTTTGTCCGGGCATCCGGGAGTGCAAAGACCATGTTCGTCCGTACTTCCGGGATCAACCGGGAGAATTCCCGGCAGGATTCCAGGTTCTCAAGCGCAATCATCATCTGTCCATACGCATCGATCAAAGCTGGGCGCTGGTAGGTCATGGATCAATCCGGATGAACTGTTATGCCGCTCACCATATCACCCTTCTGAAACCGGTAAGCCCTGCCCAATTCCCGTGATGTATATACGATCATCTCCTCAGGCAGGCGCAATGTTTGTCAACGGATAGGATGTCGGTAATAACCCGGATCGCAAAAGAATCTGACATCCGCGAACATTTGCGAGGACACCGTTTCTCGTGCATCCATGACCAATTCTGCCGCAAAATACACGTTCTTTCACCATTCAGGGCCATTTTTACGGATTTCCCGACCTGTAAATACCATACCGCCCGATAAAGGTAGAGAGGATTTTGAAGAACCCCGGAATCTCCGATGATACGTCCATCATATCAGCATGATACTACAAGGGAGAATTCTTTGGGAGTGATCCAGAATCGTCTGTCGTGCATCAATCATTGGCACGACACAGAACAGACCACAACATGGAGTTGACAAAACATGGCAAAAGCATACTTAAAGATCGATATCGAGACCGGAAAAGAGACTGACGTAAAGACTGCACTGAAGAAAGTTACCGGCGTAAAAAGTGCAGAATTTGTCACCGGAACCCACGATCTCATCGCATCCGTTGAAGGGAAGAATTACGAAGAGATCGTCACCAAGACGCTGAGCGAAGTCCGGAAGGTCAAGGGAATCAGGAAGACGGTAACAGACTTTGTCTTTGAATGGGCCTGATCATCCACCTTTTTTCAATTGACCAAAAACGCCCTGATCTCTTCTGGAACAGGACAGGGCAGTCTCAAACACGAGGTCATCCGTGGTTTTTTCAATACGGATGATATCTGAAAGCACACGTCACCACGTTCAATCCCGTACTGCCGGATGATGCGGGATCTGCCATGGCAGAATCCATTCCAGAAGACACGATGGGGTCCTGCTGAAGGATTTTTCCGGGATTACCGCCGGCCACGCAGAAACTATATGCATAGACAACAGTGAATTACTAACACAATTCACGATTGTGAACTCCCCCGGAGTACCGATGAACGGCCCCGGGCAGATACAATAGCGGAGAACGTACCCTTGTCAAAACTTGTATGCCTTGTCTCGGGCGGCATCGACTCGCCGGTTGCTGCGTACATGATGATCCGCCGGGGTGTGGAGATCGTGGCAGTCCACATGGACAACCGCCCGTTCACCGACGACAAGAACCTGGACAAGGCCCTGCTCCTGGTCCGCCACCTGCAGGAAGTGACCAACAGTCCAATCAAGACTTACGTGGTCCCCCACGGACCCAACCATGTCACCTTTGCACGGAACTGCAACCGTCACCTGCACTGCCTCTTCTGCCGGCGGATGATGTTCCGGGTGGCAGAACGGATCGCGGAGCGGGAAGGGGCCGTCGGCATCCTGACCGGGGAGTCGATGGGGCAGGTGGCAAGCCAGACAGTCCAGAACTTAACCGTCGTCACCCAGGTCACGAAGCTGCCGCTCATCCGCCCCCTCATCGGCATGGACAAGCAGGAGATCATCGAGATCGCAAGAAAGATCGGTACATACGAGATCTCCATCCTCCCGGGCCTCTGCTGCACGATCGTCCCGAAACAGCCCTCGACCGCCGCAAAACTTGCTGACGTAATTGGGGAGGAGGAGAAAGTCGATATTGACGCTCTCGTGGAAAAGTCGCTGGAGGGGATGTATGTACTCGCTCCTGAAACCCTGTAAGACCACGGCCGCGATCGAGGCGATCCCCCGTGAACGTCTCGCCCTCAACCTCGACCTCTGCGAGGAGATCTTAAAGAAGAACTGTACGATCGTTGCCAATGCCGGCGTCATGCTGATCGTGAACGACCGGTGCGAAGTCTCGATCCACAGGGACGGGCGCCTCATCCTCAAGACCGATGCTGCCGGACTTGCAGAAGAGCAGGCCAGCCGTATTGCCGGCTGGCTTGCGGGATCGGCGGCAGTACGGAAACAGACGGGGTCCGGCAACGCAGGACAGCACTGCCGGAAATAAGTGAGACAAAACCTCAGGCCGTGGCCTGATACCGGAGAGATCGTTCCTGTTTCTGCCGGCCTATAACCCGATATACCGGGCATAGAGCGAGCGGGCGGTTACCTCGTCCTTCGTGCCCTTGATGATCGCCCGCCCGTCACGGAAGATCGAGAACTCCTCGGTTCCCGACCTGAAGGTGAGCATGTACGGCGTGAGCCGGACCTCGCCGAGACGGGAGAGCCGGGCTTCCAGCTCCGCAAGGGAGATCTCCATCTGCGTTGCCGGGGTGATCTGGATGGCATCCCTCCCGCAGAGGGAGGTTATCATCTCACGCGCTACCGCATCCAGGTAATCATACTTACCGTCATGGCAGCACGGGCAGCCGGCCCTCCGGGGAATCGTCATCCGGTCGAACGTCTGCCGCCATGCATCAACATGAACAAGATACGAAGTCTCCTCGCCAACATCAGGCTGGCCGGTCAGGATCCGGTATGCGAGCGTGCATTCAAGGGACGCGATGAGGGACGGGATCGTGTTCAGGACACCCGCGATATCACAGGTCTGGAGCACGCCCGGCCCGGGCAGCGACGGGACCAGGCACCGGAAGCAGGGAGTCTTTCCCGGAAGGATCGGCATCACCATCCCCCCGGTCCCGACCGCCCCGGCATAGACCCAGGGAATCCCGCGTTTCACGCAGACATCGTTGATCAGGAACCGGGTCTGGAGATTGTCGGTCCCGTCCAGCACCACGTCAGCACCGGTAAGAAGGCTCTCCGCGTTCGAGACATTGAAGTCCTTTGTGTGGGTCTCGATGGCAACGGACGTGTTGATCTTCTGAAGAATTTCTGCCGCAGCCACGGCCTTCGGGCGGTTCAGGTCCTCCTCGCTGTACAGGATCTGCCGCTGGAGGTTGTGGAGTTCAATTAGATCGCGGTCGATCAGCACAACCTGTCCCACCCCGGCCCTGACAAGATTGTTCGCCACGCAGCTGCCCAGGGCCCCAAGGCCTACAATGACAGCACGGCTCTCGCTCAACCTGCGCTGCCCATCCCTCCCGATCTCCGGGAGAAGACTCTGGCGGCAGTACCGGTCCTGCACCGGATTCATAGAGCGGTCTCCCGATCACGGGTAATTCCTGCCGGGGAGAACAAAAGGGGGATCATCGTTACCTCAGGCGTTCAGAAATTCGCTGCAATAATCCTGATCGTATCCACGAGCAGATCGGCATCTTCGATTGTATTATAGCAGTGCAGGCTCGCCCGGACCGTCCCGTCCGGGAGGTTCAGGTGCTCCATGAGGGGCATGCAGCAATGATGCCCCGACCGTACCATGATATCCGCCTCACCGTCAAGCATGACGGCAACGTCGTGAGGGTTGAGACCCCGGATGGCAAACGATACCACCCCGATCCGGTTCCCTCCCGGCCCGGGCCCGAAGACCTGCACGTTTTCAATGCCGGAAAGGCCGTCGATGATCCGCGTTGTGACCTGCTCCTCATGCTGCCGGATCTTCTCCATGCCGAGCGTTTCCAGGTACTCCACGGCCCGGGCAAGGCCGATTGCCCCCGAGATATTCGGCGTCCCTGCCTCGTATCGCTCGTACCCCGTGGTCAGCGTGTATCCCGCGGCCGTGACCTTCTCCACGCCCCCGCCCCCCACGAACAGGGGTTCAAGGCATGGCTCTTTCATGTACAGGACTCCTGTGCCGGTGGGACCGAGCATCTTGTGCCCCGAGAAGCAGAGGAAGTCACAGCCCATCCGCTCCACGTCGACCGGGATGTGGGGGACCGACTGCGACCCGTCCACAAGGAGGAGTGCCCCGTAATCATGGCAGATCTTCCCAAACTCGGCTACGGGCACGACATTGCCCAGCACATTGGATGCCTGGGAGATGGCAACGAGCCGGGTCTTCTTCGTGATGATCTCCGCAAGGGCGGCGGGGTCCAGCGTGCCATCCTGTCCCGGGGTGAGGAGCCGGAGATCGATTCCCTGCCGGTCGCGGATGCGCATCCAGGGGAGGAGGTTGGAATGGTGCTCAAGGAGGGTGGCGATCACCTGGTCGCCGGCCTGCCACGGGAACCCAAACGCCACCGCATTGATAGCCTCGGTGGAGTTCCGGGTAAAGACCACTTCTCCCTCCCGCACATTGATGAAATTCCTGACCGCCTGGTGGGCGTCCCGGTATTTCCGGGATGCCTGCTGGGCGATCCGGTGGACTCCGCGGCCGGCATTTGCACGGGAGGTACGCTCGTAGTCGAGCATTGCTTCAAGGACCGGCTCCGGGGAGAGGCTGGTTGCCGCGCTGTCCAGGTAACAGACCTCTGACAGGAGCGCGAAATCCTTCCGGATATCAGCGGGGATCATGGAACCTCCGGACAAGACAGACTATCACGGACAGCGGGCTCTGCATGAACGGCGCAGCGGTTACCGGATCGTGTTCTGGTGCAGGCATTCGGGCAATCCTTCGGTTGAATGTTTGTGTATCCCTGACGGATCGCAGAGACCCGGTCGCAGGGAAACAGGTTATACAGTATAGGAATTCACAATTGTTAATGTTTTGCCGGACTGGCTGGGAACCCAGATGGTTCACGCCACGTACCACGATTCATCCCCCGAGCACTTTCTGTTGTATCATCAGCAGTGCAATCACGATGAGCAGAATGCCAAACCCTTTCCTGATATGACCGGCCTGGATTCGCGGGGCAATGGTTGCCCCCGCATAAGCGCCGATTGCCGCCCCTGCGCCGTATATAACGAGAAATGGCAGGGAGATATTTCCCAGGACAGCATGCGTTGCAGCACCGGTGATTGATGTGGGGATGATCGTAAGGAGCGAAGTCGCAACAGCAACATGCACCGGGATGCCGATGACAACGAGCGCCGGGACGAAGAACGCCCCGCCGCTTGTCCCGGTAATTCCGCTGACAAGGCCGCCCATCGCCCCCCATACCAGAAGATGCAGGCAGGGGATCCGGATGGGTTCACCCTTGCCATCGCCGGAACGATTCACCTCGCACGATGGCCCCCACGGGATCACCGGGACCAGGTTCAGTGAGGGAACAAGCATCTGGAGGGACATGAGGATGAGCACGAGCGCGAAAAGGATGACAAGGATCTTCGCATCGAAATACACGGTGATGAGAGATCCGAGCAGGGAAAAGAGCATGGCAGGCAGGACCAGGAACGCAGCAAGCGTGATAAGGGTCTTCTTCTGCCGCCAGTATACGAGCGTGGCGGTGCATGCTGATAAGATCATCACCGCAAGGCTGGTCCCCACCGCCATCTTCGGATCAAAACCGAATATCAGCATGAGCGTCGGGACATAGAGAAAACCGCCCCCCATCCCGATGATGGAGGCGATCAGGCCGATCCCTGCTGCAATAAAGAACGCGATGATAGTTTCAGGCATGAGGCGTGGTTCCACGGGGTAAGATCCATACCGGTGTCATCCGGGGGTAATCACCGGGAGGCACTGATCGATCCGATAACGGAAGGGGAAGCTGCATTGTCCCTTTGCCGGATCATGATTGACGTTGCCCGCTGGCGGTATTTATGGAGTAATTTCCCGGCAAGGATTTCCTGAATCGTACAGTTTAAATAGCGGGTTTCCGCTGGACGCGGGGCGTACCGACGGTCAAATGTTGCACGGCGAAGATTTATTTCAGGGCATGCTGCCGAAGAGAAAAGTATTGGGCCGGGGGCGTGTGCAATCCCCGGCGATCAAGCGGTGAATATTCTTGATTTTGCATGGTGCGTTATTGTATTTTGAGGCGATAAGTCCCGGCAGCCTGTCCGAGGATGCTGGCGTGTGGTTGCCATATACTGCCGGAACATGCGTGAGGACGTGAAATCAGGATGTGAGTTTCACGGACACATACCATGGACAGCCATCATTCCGCGGGTTTCGCGGATTGCTGTCACAGGCGGGTCTTTTTCTGTCGGCACCGGGCGGCGACAATACTGCCCGGCGCCACGGATACCGCTGGACCGTTCCGCGGGCCATCCACGATGGAGGCCACGATAGGCACGGGGGGAAGTGCCGGTTGCATCGGCTTTTGCCCGGGTTCCAGCGATAATCGCATGGTAGGTGTTCATGTCTGCTTTTCCTGTTCACCTTTGTGAACACACAGTATGGGGCTGGAAGGGTAATATACCCTGATTTCCTGCCCATTTTTGCCGCTAATTCCGGGGTTCCGGCGGATATAAGGAAGATATCGGGGGAAATCCAGCAGGGCCTGCCATGGACACAAGACTAAAATATATATCAGGGCCCAACAAATTAACAATTGTGAAGTCGCAAATACCCCCGTACATCACGGGGTATTTCACGACTGCGGAGCATTCCCATGACAAACATCCATGACAATATTACCACAACGATTGGCGGCACCCCGCTCGTGCGGCTGAACCGCATTACCGGGAAATCCGGCGCAACTGTGCTGGCCAAGGTGGAGTCGTTCAACCCGGGCAGCAGCGTCAAGGACCGGATCGCGGTCTCCATGATCGAGGCTGCGGAAGCGGCAGGATATATCAAAAAGGATACTATCATCTTAGAGCCCACCTCCGGGAACACCGGCATCGGGCTCGCGATGGTTGCCGCGGCCAAAGGCTACAAGATCGCTCTCGTGATGCCGGAGACCATGAGCATCGAACGGCGCAAGATCCTCAAGGCATACGGAGCCGATCTCATCCTCACCCCGGGAAAAGAGGGCATGAAAGGAACGATCGCAAAAGCTGATGCACTCCTCAAGGAGAATCCGAACTACTATTACATCCCCCAGCAGTTCAGGAATCCCGCCAACCCGGCCATCCACCGGAAGACCACGGCCGAGGAGATCTGGAAGGATACCGACGGAAAGGTCGACGCGATCGTGGCCGGCGTCGGGACTGGAGGTACCATCACGGGTATCGCCGAGGTAATAAAACCCCGCCGGGCCGGTTTCAAGGTTATTGCCGTTGAACCCGATGCATCCCCGGTCCTCTCCGGGGGGCAGCCGGGACCGCACAAGATCCAGGGTCTTGCCCCGGGATTTATCCCGGAGGTTCTTAAAACAGATATTCTCGATGAAGTCATCCGGGTGACCTACGAGGATGCTGTTGCAACCGCACGCCGCATGGCAAAAGAGGAAGGAATCCTCATCGGCATCTCGGGCGGGGCAGCAACCTGGGCAGCACTCCAGGTAGCAGCACGCAGGGAATTTGCCGGTAAAACCATTGTCGTCATCCTGCCCGATACCGGCGAACGGTACCTGAGCACGGACCTCTTCGAATGACCCCGGGGCCCGACCATGGTGTTTGACCGCTTAAGGGAAGATATCCAGGCGATCACTGCACGGGACCCGGCCGCCCGTTCCTGGTGGGAGGTCCTCTTCTGCTATCCCGGGATCCATGCGCTCTGGTTCCACCGGAGGGCACACTGGCTCTGGACACACAATTGGTATTTCTCTGCCCGGTTCCTCTCGCATATCAACCGTTTCCTGACCGGCGTCGAGATCCATCCCGGAGCAAGGCTGGGACGGCGCGTCGTAATCGATCACGGCATGGGCATAGTCATCGGAGAGACCGCGATCGTGGGTAACGATGTACTTCTCTACATGGGCGCGGTGCTCGGGGCTTCGGTCCTCGAAAAGAAGAAACGCCACCCGACCGTGGAAGACGATGTGATCGTCGGGGCGGGGGCGATCGTGCTCGGCAACATCCTGATCGGGAAGGGAGCCAAGATCGGGGCCGGATCCGTGGTGGTCCGTTCCGTTCCCCCGGGTGCGACCGTTGTCGGCGTTCCCGGGAAGATTGCCGGACCAGAGGATGTCAATGGCGAAGAATTAGCCAACAATGTCATGCCCGACCCGGTGGTCCGGGTGATCAGCCGACTCCTCGACCGACAGAACCAGCTCGAAGAACAGGTCAGGAACCTCGAGCAGTCCCGTGCTGGCCCGTTCGCTGCGGTTCTCCGCCAGGAGTTCACCATCGAGAACCGGATCCGCGAGGCCTTGAAGGAGGTGATCGATCCCGAAGTGGGCATCGATATCGTGGACCTCGGGCTCATCAAGGAGATCCGGGTGAAGGGCACGAGTGCAGAGATCGACATGGTCCTCACCTGCAAAGCCTGCCCCCTCTCCGCTCACTTGTCGGAGCAGGTCCAGCGCAGGACACTCGGGGTGGCGGGGATCGAACAGGTGACGGTGAACGTGCTCGATGAACCGTTCAACTGGGACCGGTTCGTGAAGCAGCGGGGAAGTCTCAAAGGCTTCTGATCTTTTTTATTTTTAACAATAAGTTCACTTTTGTTGCACAATTACCTGGTTACACTATCCCGATACCGTCAAGGTAATGGTGCTGGCCGGTATGGATTGCATCAATGAGCGAGGTCTCGAAGATCTCGCCTTCGCCCACCAGCCGCTTTGTATACCCCAGTTCGTGGAGGACACGGGCGAACTTCATAGTCGAGGCACGGTATTCCGGGGGCAGGGCTGCGCAGTATTTCGGCGAGATCCGGTACGTGTCCAGAACGAAAGCCGGATCCACCATACCGGTTGTCCCGGCTACGATACCAGCGGCTCTCCGGGGATCCTGCCGGATCAGCTCGCAGGCAGTCTCGTGGGCAGCGAGAAAACGGGTGAGGACATCTTCTCTCTCCAGCATCTCCCGCATGACCACGATCCCGTAACTAGGATTGAAGGGCCAGAGCCGGTCCGGCGGCACGACCAGCCGCCCGTTGCCATACCGGGCGGCAGTGACCGCGAGCGCCGGCGTCCCGACGGCTGCGGCAATCTCTCCCTGCTGCAGCGCATCGGAGAGGAAGTCCGCCCACGGGTAATTCTCCACCGTAACATCATGAATGCCATGTTCACGCAACAACTCATTCACGATCACATCATGAATGGATCCTTTTGGCGGCGTCCCGATTGCTCTGCCGGAGAACTGTCGGAGGAACTCCTGCATGTCCCGGCATTCTGCCAGAGTACGGGTTCCGGGACCTGCGATCATCACCGTCCCTTCCACATGTCCTCCCGCGATACAGGCAAGCTTGAGGCCTCGGTCGATCCCGATGATAACCGGCGGAAGGCCGATGTAGCCGAGATCGAGCGTCCCCTCATGCATGGCATTGATGATATCCGGCCCCGAAGCAAAGAGCCGCCACGTTGCGTTCAGTCCTGTGTCTTCGAGGATGGAAGTGCCCCGCAGCAGGAACGCGGTATGGTACAGCGTTGAGAGATGGCCAATCTGTATCGTGTTCACTTCGCAAGACATGACTCACCCTATCTTCCGCGCAACCGTGCCGATCGCTTCATCGATCACCGCGAGATCCGGACGGAGCATCGCCACGGGGATGTCGACAATCTTCTCGACAATGGAAGCAAGGATCGGCGCGCAGATGATACCGGCCGCCCCATCCTTCTCCGCCCGCGCCGCGGCAATGATGCACTCCTCAAGTGAGTTTGCGGAATAACCCCGGATGGCAAACGTCCTGCCACCGTTCTCCACCTCGCGCCGTTCCATGGTGTCGAGGAGGAACCGGGCGGCAATGATGGCAATGAAACTATTCTTTGGCGGTTCAAGGAGCGCCACAATCTTCTTGATCGTGGAGAGCCGGGGATCCCGCTCACCAACCGTGATCTTGTAGAGCGTTGAAGACGGGATGCCAGTGAGTTCAGAGAGTTCCTTCACGCTCATGCCTTTTTTTGCCAGTTCCTCGTTCAGGGCCGTGGTGAAATCGGTCTCAAAGACCCGCTTTGACAACATATTATCCTTTATGTCTCATTTTAAAGATTTAAATTATTACTATAAGGTTAATTTTCTTGCTTATTTGGAAACGTATATCAACCAATTATTCCATGATCATGCGATGCACAGCGATCAGACGTACGAGATCACCATACTCCCCGGCACCAACCGCGACGGGGAGAAAGAGGGATTTGACCGGATCGTCATCCGCCCGGGCGACACACTTTCAATTGTCGGGCCCACCGGGTCAGGGAAATCCGCGTTTATCAACGATATCGAGGTGCTGGCACAGGACGACACCGTCACCGGCCGCACCATTCTTATGGACGATGCGGAGCCGCCGGAAGAGATGGTTCGCGATCCGGCAAAGAAGCCCATCGCTCTCCTCACCCAGAACACCCGGGTCATTGCCGACCTCACGGTGGCCCGTTTCCTCGCGCTCCACATACGCGCACGCGAGACAGAGGCACAACAGCTCGTCACCCGCACCGTGGACCTGGCGAACGAGTTCACCGGGGAAAAGATCCGTGAGACCATGCGGATGAGCGCACTCTCCGGGGGCCAGACCCGGTCGCTCCTGATCGCCGATGCGATCCTGATCGGCCGCACCCCCATCCTCCTGCTCGACGAGATCGAGAATGCGGGGATCAACAAGGAGCGTGTCATCACCTGCCTCCGCGAATACCAGAAAGCAGTGATCTTCGTCACCCACGACCCGTACCTTGCCCTGATCACAGACCGCCGCATCATCATGAGAAACGGGGCGGTATCAGCGGTGCTCGAACCGCAGGGAGACGAGCGGGAGATCCTCGCAACCGTCTCCGGTATGGACACGTTCCTCTGGGATCTCCGCGAGAAGATCCGTCGCGGAGACCTGATCAGCAAGTCCCGGGATTCACCAAAAAAGACAGGAGTCTATGCATGAAACTCGTTATCGTTGCCGGACCGCCGAGTGCCGGGAAGACCGCAGTCATCCGCCAGATCATCAGGAAGTTCAATAAAACAGACAAGACCGCATTCTTAAAGATCGATGTGGTCCGCGCCTTTGAAGATGAGGAACTCCACGAGGAGTTCGGTATCCCGACAAAGAAGGTCTACTCGGGCGACCTCTGCCCGGACCACATGGGGATCATGGTCCTGCGGGATGCAATCAAATGGGCCGAAGACCTGAAGGCCGGCATCCTGATCGTTGAGAGCGCGGGGCTCTGCCTCCGGTGCACGCCCTACACTACGCAGGCATACGGGATCGCCGTTCTTCCTGCCGTCTCCGGGAGCAACGCTCCCTTAAAGATGGCACCGCTCATCGCCCTTGCCGACTCAGCGGTCGTGACAAAGACCGCTCTCATCTCGCAGGCAGAGAAAGAGGTCTTCCGCGAGTGCATCCACAGCGTTGTCCCGGCCATCGACATCATCGAGACCAATGCGGTGCAGGGAACCGGCCTGCGCTACCTGATGCAGGCAATTGCAAAGCACCCGGCAATCTCTGACGCAGATACTATCACCCTCCGGGGCACGCCGCCTCTCGGGGTCTGCACGATCTGTATCGGCAAGAAAGAGATCGGGTGGCAGCACCACTTTGGCGTGATCCGGCCGCTGGAAGAGGCAGACAACATCTACCGGGGGGACTAGATTCCATGGCATGGGAACCCCCGGGAAAAGACTGCGGCGCATGTGGTCTTCCAACATGCAGCGAGTTCATCAAAGCGGTCGGGAAGAAGAAAAAGACCAATGAGGACTGCACGCTCTTCTCTGATGGCAGGACCGACAGAAAAACCGAGACCTGTTACTCAAGTACCGATGTGACCGGCGCAAACTATGACTTCATCATACGGGCCTTTCCGGGCGAACCCTCGGCCCGGAAGTTCATCGTGCCTTTCCGGGCGGATCTCGTCGAAAAATGGGACATTAAAAAGGGCGATCTGGTCACCGGTCGTCCGGCAGGTCCCGGCTGCCCGCTCTACCATGCCCTGCGGGTCCTCTCGGCCAACCCGGTCACCGGTGTGTTGGAGTGCCACACGGTCGGCCCGCTCGCAGCACGCAAAGAGAAGGCACACGACGTGCAGGCCTACCACGTCCATGCCTTCGAGGGCATTGCCGAGACCGTCCTCCGGCCGCCAACGCTCGGACTCCG
The DNA here is from genome assembly GCF_028679125.1 of Methanoregula sp. Classification (GTDB taxonomy): domain Archaea; phylum Halobacteriota; class Methanomicrobia; order Methanomicrobiales; family Methanospirillaceae; genus Methanoregula. The sequence goes on from NZ_JAJRCG010000015.1 coordinate 21,079, forward strand.
GCAGCGGTTTCTCCCGGGCTACTGCATGATCAACCTCGCCCATACGGCGCTCGTCAACATGGTATTAAAGAAGAAAGACGGGGTGCACGTGCGGGTGGAAGACATCCGCATTCTCTAAATGATACCCAAGTACCGCGTCCGGTGTGTCGGGGGAGGGGAAATTGTGGAAGACCTTTCCACCCTCTCCTGCCCCCACAGGCACAACTCGCTTCTCAGGGCAGAGTACTGTAGCCGCCGGCTGCACCTTGCTCCCTACGAAGGGATGTACCGGTACCTTTCCTGGCTCCCGGTGACCTCCCCGCTGCTTCCCGCAGGGGGCCCGGTCTCATTTGACGGGGGTCCACTTGCCCGGGAACTCGGTCTCTCCCACCTGCAGGTCTCGTTCTCGGGATACTACCCGGAGCGGGGAGCCCACTTAACCTCGGGCTCGTTCAAGGAACTGGAGGCCTCGCCGACCATGCAGCGGCAGACGGAACTGGGCGGGAAGATCCTGGTGATCGCGTCCGCCGGCAACACCGGCCGGGCCTTTGCGGAGATCTCGGCCCGGTGCACCAGACCTGTTGTGATCGTTGTTCCCGAACAGGCTGTCTCCCGCCTTTGGACCACGACACCGGCAGAGAACGTCTTCCTTGTGGCTGTGCGTGGGGACTACACGGATGCCATCAGCGTAAGTAACACGCTTGCAGCAGTCCCGGGGTGCGTACCGGAAGGCGGGGCGAAGAACATCGCCCGCAGGGACGGTATGGGTACCGTGATGCTCGATGCTGCTGTCACGGTAGGAAGGATCCCGGACCAGTATTTCCAGGCGGTCGGGAGCGGCACCGGGGCGATAGCCGCGTGGGAAGCGGCACTCAGGTTGATCGGTGATGGCCGGTACGGTACCCGCCTCCCCCGACTCCATCTCGCCCAGAACGAGCCGTTCACCCCTATGGTCTCGGCATGGCAGGAGCACCGGCGGGAGATCGTCCCGGAAAAAGACATGCCGGACGCAGCGGAGCGGGTGAAGGGGGTCATGGCCGATGTTTTGACCAACCGCACCCCTCCATACGGGATACTGGGCGGGCTCTTCGATGCGCTGACAGCAACAGATGGGACGATGTATAGTGTTTCGAATGCGGCGGGGGCTGACGCAATGCAACTGGTGCAGGACACACTGGATATAGACTTGGACCCGGCAGCGGCTGTTGCCACCGCGGCACTGGTGCAGGCCATAGAAAAGCATATGGTAAAACCGGACGACCATATCCTCCTGAACCTCACAGGCGGGGGATACGAACGGATACGGGAAGATTTTACCCTGAATCCTCTTGCACCGGCCATAACGATAGGGTCGGATGAGCCCCGTGACGCACTCGTGGGACACCTCAGGGAATGGATCGTGCACCATGGACGAACGCCAGATCATCGCTGAACTCAAACACCAGGGGATCGACCTTGTCAGTTCCATTCCCTGCGACAAGGCAAAAGGGCTCTTCTTCGCGCTGCCGGAACAATTCCGGCACATAGGACTCACCCGCGAAGAGGATGGCGTGGGGATCTCGGCCGGGGCGTACCTGGCCGGCGCCCGCCCGCTCATTGCCCTCCAGAGTTCCGGCCTCGGGAATATGTTAAACGCGATCCTCTCGCTCACCGTCACCTATCACCTTCCGCTCCCGATCCTTGCCAGCTGGCGGGGCGGGGAGACGGAGACGATCCCGGCGCAGATCCCCTTCAACCGCCCGCTTCCTAAGATCCTTGCGGCAGCCGGGATCGGGTATACGATCCTCGCGGGCCCGGACAATGCGGGTGCAATCGGGGAAGCAGTTTCCGGGGCATACCGGGAGAAACTCCCGCATGTCATCCTGCTCAGCCCTGACTGTATCTGCGAAACGGGATATACGGGGAATCCATCAGCACACTCCCCGCACCCGTTTGCATTCTGTTACGAGCGGGACTGGCACACCCCGGTCATGACCCGGTTCGATGCGATCCGGGCCGTAACTGATCTCATCGATGATGAGATACTGATCTCCAATATCGGCGTGCCATCCAAGGAGCTCAATGCGGCAAGGGACCGGCCGGAGAACTTCTACATGCTGGGCAGTTACACGCAGGCCTCGGCAATCGGTCTTGGGATCGCCAAGGTCCGGCCCGACCGTCGGGTCATTGTGCTGGACGGTGACGGGAGCCTGCTGGGCTCATCCAATCTCCCGGTCATCGCAGCTGCCGCACCGAAAAACCTGACGGTGATCGGTCTTGACAACGGTGTCTTCGGGAGCACGGGCAGTCAGCCCCGCCCCGGCGTTGACACGGCAGACCTCCGGCTGATGGCTGCCGGGGCCGGGTTCGAGCAGACATTTACCGTGCACGAGCCATGGGAACTGGAAGCGGCACTCCGGGCATCGGCCCGTACCGGGCCGTCATTCATCCACCTGCGGATCCTGCCGGGCAACAGTACGGTGCCCAACATCCCGCTCAGCCCGGCACAGATCCGGGACCGGTTCATGGGAGCGCTGGCAAGGGGCCCGTAAGCCTGGCAGGTACACCTGCCAACTCCTGAACCGTGCTTCTTTCTTCAGCTATTACTTTGCAGGAGGCGCGGGCGTATTTTCCGGGTGGCCTGAGATCCGGTTTGCGGCAAAATTCACAATTGTGATTATATTTATCACCCCATCGGTCCAATAGTGTAGAATACTTCCGGGAGAACGGAGCACCCGCCGATTCGCGGGGATACCCCACCAATCCGGAACCGGAATACCCGGCACAGGTGAACAAAATGGAACTATCAGAACTCAGGCATGGCACCGAACTCCTCAAGAGGGGTTTTGCTTCCATGCAGAAAGGCGGCGTGATCATGGATGTCGTAAACGCCGACCAGGCACGGATAGCAGAAGAAGCCGGTGCCGTTGCAGTGATGTCCCTTGAACGGGTACCGTCCGATATCCGGAAGGCCGGCGGCGTTGCCCGCATGGCAGACCCCGAGAAGGTGATCGAGATCATCGAAGCAGTCTCGATCCCGGTGATGGGCAAGGTGCGGATCGGCCACTTCGTAGAAGCTCAGGTACTGGAAGTCCTTGGCGTGGACATGATCGATGAGAGCGAAGTGCTCACCCCTGCCGATGAGGAATTCCATATCGAGAAGACGAAGTTCACCGTCCCGTTCGTCTGCGGTGCCCGCAACCTGGGCGAGGCACTCCGCCGCATCAATGAGGGTGCGGCCATGATCCGCACGAAAGGTGAGGCGGGTACCGGCAACGTAGTCGAGGCCGTACGCCACATGCGGGCGATCCAGGGAGGCATCCGGGCAATTCAGAAACTCGAACCGCAGGAACTCGTGGCCTATGCCCGCGAGATCGAGGCACCGGTCGAGCTCGTTATCGAGACCGCGAAACGGGGCAGGCTGCCGGTTGTGAACTTCTCGGCCGGGGGCATTGCCACTCCTGCGGATGCAGCGCTCATGATGCAACTTGGGGCTGACGGAGTCTTTGTGGGTTCCGGCATCTTCAAGTCCGAGAACCCGAAGAAGCGGGCACGGGCGGTTGTGGAAGCGGTGAACAACTATACAGACGCCACGATCATCGCGAATGCAAGCAGGAACCTTGGCGAAGCAATGCCCGGCCTTGACGTGCACCTGCTGGCAAAAGAAGAGATCCTTGCAACACGCGGGAGGTAATTTCCCACAGGTTTCCTGTGAGAGGGGATCTGGGGAAATGCACCGGTATCGAAATATCACATCCCCTTTTTTTAAAACACGTTTCGGTAATCCCGGTTCATCAGCTGGCGGGTCTTCAGACACCCTGACAAAGGTGCACGGTTCGAGATGGTTGTGCCGGAAGGGGCATACCGCCAAGAGTGAGAACACGAACTGACCCGCCGGATAGCGTTTGTATATCCATCCTGAATTGGGAGAATCATCCGGCCATTTCATTTTTACAAAGAAACACCCGAAAAAAACCAGACACGGGGAGGAGGGCGCACTTCCCGCATCCACAGACCACTCCGGTTTTTCCCTGCCACCGGATTCCTTATCATACCGCAGACTAAATATGCCGTTTAATGAACCGGATGTCAGGTGACGGACAGAAATGTATCACAATCTGTTCCCGCAAGGGTACCTCTTACCTGATGATGTATGATTCACCACCCGGTGAGACGGGAGAGACCGTGTGCCTACACTTGACATAGAATCCATCAGAGGGTTATCCGAAACTGAAGCAACAGAGAAGATCCGGACCGATGGGTATAACGAGCTCCCGGAAGCAGAGAAGCACGGTATCGCCGGCATCATTCTTGATGTGATCAAAGAGCCGATGTTCATCCTGCTGGTTGCCGGCGGCCTGATCTATTTTATCCTCGGGGATGTGACCGAGGGCCTCATGCTGATGAGCTTTGTTGTTGTCATCATCGGCATCACGGTATACAAGGAGCAGAAGACCGAGCGGGCCCTTGAGGCGCTGCGGAACCTCGCGAGCCCCCGGGCACTGGTGATCCGCGACGGCGAACAGAAACGGATTGCCGGCCGCGAGGTGGTTACCGGCGACCTGCTCATCCTTGCCGAAGGCGACCGGGTCCCGGCCGATGGCATCCTCATCACCTGCAACAATGTCTCGGTGGATGAATCGCTCCTGACCGGTGAATCGGTCCCGGTCCGGAAATGCACCTGGACCCCGGGACAGCATGCGGATCGGCCCGGCGGCGACGACCAGCCATTTGTCTATTCCGGGACTCTGCTCGTGCAGGGCCAGTGCCTTGCCGAAGTCAGGGCAACCGGAGCCCGGACAGAGATGGGAAAGATCGGCACGGTCCTGCAGACCGTTGAACGGAACGAGACACGCCTCAAAGGGGAGGTCTCGCGGATTGTCCAGACCGTTGCACTCGCGGGTCTTGCGCTCTGCATGATCATCGTGGTTGTCTACGGGCTGACCCGGGGCAACTGGCTTGAGGGGCTCCTTGCCGGAATCACCCTTGCCATGGCGATCCTGCCCGAAGAGTTCCCCGTAGTCCTCACCGTGTTCCTTGCGCTGGGCGCCTGGCGGATCTCCCGAACGAATGTGCTGACCCGCCAGGTGCCGGCAATCGAGACCCTGGGGTCGGCAACCGTGCTCTGCGTGGACAAGACCGGCACTCTCACCGAGAACCAGATGACCGTCCGGTCTTTTTTTGCCGGCGGGCAGTTCTGCGAATACGATACGTTGGGGAAAAATACGGTGCCGGAGATCTGCCATGAACTGGCCGAGTTTGCGATCCTTGCCAGCAAGAAGGATCCCTTCGACCCCATGGAGAAGGCACTCCTCCGGCTCATTGAGGGGGACTTCGGGAGGTCCGAGCACATCCATACCGGGTGGGAACTGATCACGGAGTACCCGCTCTCGCCATCGCTCCTCGCAATGTCCAATGTGTGGCGGTCTCCCGATGGCAATGATTACATCATTGCAGCCAAGGGGGCTCCCGAGGCCATCGCGGACCTGTGCCATTTCACTGCGGCAGAGCAGCAGACACTTGCCGGCGATATCAATACCCTGGCCGCACAGGGACTCCGGGTCCTTGGTGTCGCAAAGTCGTCCTTCAAAGAGCCCCAGCTTCCCGAAGTCCAGCATGATTTCACGTTCACATTCCTCGGGCTCGTGGGCTTTATCGACCCGGTCCGCCCGCAGGTGGCAGAGGCAGTTGCCGAATGCCTCTCGGCCGGGATCCGCGTGGTCATGATCACCGGTGATTACCCGCTGACCGCGAAGATGATCGCCCGGCAGATCGGTCTTGCCGGTGCCGATACCTGCATCACCGGAACTGAGCTGGACGCGATGAGCAACGCGGAACTTCAGGAAAAGATCCGGTCGGTGAGTGTCTTTGCCCGGGTGGTGCCGGAACAGAAACTCCGGATCGTCAATGCCCTCAAAGCCGCGGGGGAGGTGGTGGCGATGACCGGCGACGGCGTGAACGATGCCCCGGCCCTGAAATCCGCGGACATCGGGATTGCCATGGGCAAGAGGGGGACCGATGTTGCCCGCGAAGCCTCGTCGCTCGTCCTGCTCGATGACAATTTCACATCTATCGTGGCCGCCGTGCGCCTGGGGAGGCGGATCTTCGACAACCTGAAGAAGGCGATGGCGTACATCTTCTCCGTCCATGTCCCTATTGCCGGCATGTCCCTCATCCCGGTCCTCTTCAACCTGCCCCTCATCCTCATGCCGGTCCATATCGTCTTCCTTGAGCTGATCATCGATCCGGCCTGTTCCATCGTATTTGAATCAGAAAGGGAGGAGGAGAACGTCATGGACCGCCCGCCCCGGAACCGGAATGAGAGGCTGTTTACGAAAAAAACACTTGCACTCAGCCTCATCCAGGGGTTTGTCGTGCTGGCCGTTGTCATGGGCATTTACCTGAATGCACTGGCCCGGGGACTTGGTGAGCCCGAGGTGCGGACCCTGACGTTCACCACCATCGTGATCGCCAACCTCAGCCTGATCCTGACAAACCGGTCCTGGTCCGGGATGATCGTCACCACCCTGCGCACACCCAACCGGGCAATGGCCTGGGTGTTTACAGGCACCCTGGTCTGCCTGCTCCTGGTCCTCTTCATACCGGCACTCCAGGATCTCTTCCGGTTCGGGAGCGTATCCCTTGTTGATCTCCTGATCTGTGCGTTGGCCGGTATCGGGAGCGTCATCTGGTTTGAGTGCTGGAAATACTGGAGGAGACGAGCAGGCACGCACGGGTAAAAGAGGGGGGACGAAACCGGGGGGGTTAGAGCAAACATACCCTGCCGGAGTTCCGTATTATGAGGTGACCGGTCAGGGCGAGCTGGATTTTTTCTTGTAATACGTGCAGAACGACCCGCACCGGGTACATCCCTCGTTGCAGGGCTCGATATGGATCGTCACGTTGGCCCGCGGGTACTCCAGCAGGAGATCGGCTTCCAGGTGATCGGCGAGATCGTGGGACTGGAGCACGGTGATAGTGCCGGGCATCACCAGGTGGAACTCGATGAAGATCTCCGGGCCCGAACGGCGGGTCTTGAGGCCATGGAACCCCGCATAGATACTGGCATGCTCGCAGATGATCTCGATGATGCGCTGGTTATCCGATTCCGGGAGGCTGTGGTCGATCAGGTCGGCAAGCGAGCGGCAGGTGAGATCGTACGCCGCCTTCAGGATGACCATGGCAACACAGAGGGCAACGATCGAGTCGATGAGGGCAATCCCGGTCAGCTTCATCAGCACGAGCCCGAACATCACACCCGCAGAGGTATAGACGTCCGTCCGAAGGTGCCAGGCATCGCTCTCGAGCGCAATGGACTCCGTGGCTTTGGCCACCTTCATGAGCCGGTTCGAGACGTACAGGTTCATGAGGGCCGAGATGCCCATGACAATAATACCGAGAATGAGCAGATCCGGGGAGGTGGCTTCGCTTTCCCCGCCCAGCAGTTTCTTGGCCGATTCCCAGATGATCAGGATCGCGGCGACAAAGATGAGCAGGGCTTCGATCAGGCCGGAAATATCCTCGAACTTCCCATGACCGAACGAATGGTCAGCATCGGGGGGTTCTGCGGCTTTCCGTACCGAGAAGAAGGCGATAACGGCAGCGATCAGGTCCATCGAGGAGTGGATCGCCTCGGAGATGATACTGACCGAGCCGCTGGCAAACCCGATAACAAATTTCATCAGGACAAGCCCGGTGTTGGAGATCACCGAGAGCCGTGCGGTATTGGACTTCAACTTGTCGAGAGATTGTTTATCGGGAGGTGGAGTATCCATAGATGTCTCATTACCAATCAGCGTCTGGTTTCATGAAGATATGGGAAAACCGGCAAAAATTTGTTCTTCCGGGCACCAGAAGGTGCTGCCATCGCATCGTTCACGCACCGGTCATTCTTTTGGCCGGGGAAGATCACGGGCCTGTTCCTGCCGCTTCCTGAGCCTCTCGATCAGCTCAAGCGCCTTCTTCTTGGCCGCCCGTTCCCCGTCATCAGCCGGCTCCCAATAGGGCTGCGTGACGGTCCACGTCAGTTTCCCGCTCAATGGAGGTTCCGGGAATGCGCCGGGATCAGAGAGCATCTGCCCACGGAACTCCACGGGCGTCTCCTGGAAGCAGGACCAGACCGCTTTTCTGATCACGGACTCATCCTGGAACTGGCAGTCCACGAGCGTCAGCTGCTCCCGGAACCGCGTGATGAACTCCATCGGGACATTGTAGAGTACTGCCGTCAGCCCCGTAGTATCGATGATACGTTTCTTCTCATCCACCCCGTTCTTCAAAAGAGCCTTGATCGCGTCGCCGGTCTTATGGCCCTCGGACTCGGGGCCTCCAAGGATGAGATAGCGGATGTTCGGGTTTGAGACAACATTGCAGATGAGTTTCTCGATGCCGATATTGGCCGTCTGCAATGTGCCGGAGAGCGCGGCCCCGGTCTCCACACCGGTCCGGACGAGTCTCTCGATCTCGGGCGGGATCGCTTCGGCATCGTACGTAAGGATGATGACTACCGCTGCCGGGGAATAATCATTCCCTCTCAGGTACCGCCCCTCTTCAGGAGGATACTCCGGATGGGGTTGTACTTTAAGCATGATCGCTTCCGGATGTCAGGTCAGGCCACAGGATAATCATGTTTTTCACACACCGGGATCCTTCGAGGTGCTGCATGTTCCCTCATTCTTTCCGCAATACCATTTTTCCCTGAGCCAGAGCGAGACGTTCACGAGCGCAATCAGCACCGGTACCTCGACAAGGGGCCCGATTACCGTTGCGAATGCAACCGGTGAGGCAATCCCAAAGACCGCGACGGCGACAGCGATCGCGAGCTCGAAGTTGTTGGATGCCGCCGTGAACGAGAGCGAGGCGGACTTCCCGTAATCGATCCCGAGCCGGTGCGCCATCCAGAAACTGACAAAGAACATGACCATGAAGTAACAGAGCAGCGGAATGGCGACCCGAACGACATCGAAGGGCACGTTGACAATATACTCGCCCTTGAGCGAGAACATCACGATGATGGTAAAGAGCAGGGCGATGAGCGTGACAGGTGAGATCTTCGGGATGAAGACCTGTTCGTACCATGCCTTTGACTTCACGCGGAGCAGGGCGTACCGCGTAACCATGCCCGCGATGAACGGGATGCCAAGGTAGATGAAGACGCTCTCCGCGATCTGGAGAATCGTGATCGAGACCAAAGAGCCGGCCCCGATGCCGAGCAGCGGGGGGAGGTACGTGATGAAGAACCAGGCATAGACCGAGTAGAAGAAGACCTGGAAGAGCGAGTTCATGCCGACGATGGCAGCGCAGTACTCCGCATCCCCGTCAGCAAGCTCGTTCCAGACGATCACCATTGCTATGCACCGGGCGATCCCGACGAGGATGAGCCCGTACATGAAGAGCGGCTGGTCGCGGAGGAAGATCACCGCAAGGGCGAACATCAGGACCGGGCCGACAATCCAGTTCTGGACAATGGAGAGGCCGAGCACTTTTGTGTTCCGGAAGACCTTTCCCAGTTCCTCGTACTTCACCTTCGCGAGCGGCGGGTACATCATGAGGATGAGGCCGATAGCGATCGGGATCGATGTAGTCCCGACCGAGAGTCCGGTGATGAGCGCCGGAACCGCGGGCGAGAAGTACCCTATGGCAATACCGGCCGCCATGGCAAGGAAGATCCAGAGCGTCAGGTAGCGATCAAGAAAGGAGAGTCTCTTTTGGGCATCCATGAGTCCACCAATTTATTTCAGCGCATATCGGGTTTATTTTTCACGGCACGGTACTCTGCCAGCAGGACGGGGCCATAGGCTTCCCGCAAGTGAGCCGGGATAAAATTGGCCTTCCCCGCTTCTTTCAGCAGTGCGGCAGTGATATGATCGTCGCGGGTCAGGTTCATGGCCTGCACGGTGGCGATCGCATCGCGGAGCCCGAGAAGGCCGAAGGTCTTTCCATTCACCGTGATCGCCTTTAAGTCGAAGAGTGCGTCCACCTCGCAGGGAGATCGTTCGTCATGCATCGTCATCACGGTTCACCGGTGGGCAGCCATCACCTTTTCAAGGACAAGCACGGCATCCGCAGTCAGGCCGGGGCAGAGCCGGGCGGCAATGTTTGCTTTCTTTGCCTCGGCGAACTGGACCGGGTCACTCATATCGTAGCCGAGCAGGTCGGGGCACATGACCGAACCGTGGAGGGCTGTGTATTCTTTCAGGAACTCATCCACGAGAGCATAGGTTTTTTCCCGGGCAGCATTGTCCTCCTTTGTTGCCTTACCGTATTTCATGCCTAAGACCAGGATCGCACCGCTCACGGCCCCGCAGATATGACCCGACCGGGCAATCCCTGCCCCGAATCCGCAGGATATCTTGTAGGCAGTCTCTTTATCCATTCCGAGTTCTTCCGAAAAACTGGCAAGCACGGCCTGCGAACAGGAGAAACCTTCTGTAAACAGGGTGCGTGCGTCCTCTGCTTTTGACATCGTTGTCATTTGAAGTCACATCCTTTCTTTTCAGTTCCGCATGATTCGGATTTTTCCTGAGAGCCACCACAGCAGGAACCATCGTCCCCGCCGCAGCTGCACTCCGTATCCATGTTTTTTCCCCGGAGTGCTGCCCCGATCATCGCCCATGCACACCCAACGCCGCTCTGTACCTCTATGGCCTGCACCGGGCAGTTCTTTGCACAGGCGCCGCACTCCATGCAGGCAGCCGGCCGTGCAAGTTCGACATGCCCGGTTCCTTCAGTAAAGACCGCGTGCGGGCAGACCTGCATGCACTTTTTACAATTGATGCACCGGTCGGTATGGAGGTGCAGGCTCGTTTCCGTGTATGAATCGAACATCAGATCACCCCGAGCAGACGGCTGATCCCCAGAATAACACCGAGCACGACACCAGCTCCCGCCATCGCTGCCATGAGTGGGACATACCGGAAGATCTCCTTCTTTACACCGGTCCGCGAGGTGAAGGTCGTGGCCCCGGTAAAGTTCAGGGCAATGTACGCGATCACCGCGGGGATGAGGAGAAGTGCCGCTGCCGCTGCCGCCGCATCCGCCCACAAGGGAAGATGCGGGTTTGTGCCGAACGACCAGGCAAAGGGAAGGGCAACGACAACCCCGAGGATCAACCCTTTGGTGGAGAAGTCCTGCGTGGGAATATACGGCAGGAGTGCCGGGATGAGCACGGTCCCCGCAAGGACGGTGGATATCGCGGCAAGCGCCGCCACCGGCCCGGCAAGGAACCAGAGGGCGATTGCTATGACAAGCATCGGAAGAGCAACATGGACAAACTCAACAGGGACCAGGACGAGACGGTCCACCAGCGGGAATTCAACCTGCCGCATGGCCGGCGTTGCCGTGTGCTCTTTGAGGTACTCGGGCAGGTCGCGGGCCCGGACCGGCCCGAACTCGACGAGGAACTTGGTTCTCCGTATAACCTCCGGCCATGAGATCCCCGGCGCTCCCAGCTGGGGCACGATGATCTTCCGGTGGCTGACGATACCGGAAAGACCCGTGGATTCAATGCTCCGGACCAGTTCGTCCGTGCCGAAAGTTCCCTTCCCCGCAGCGCACCAGACATTGATCCCTCTGGTGTCCAGCACGAGAATCCAGCCATCAGTACCGCCAAGTGCTGATCTCAGGGCATCGAAGCTGAGCGTGTAGTTTGCAGAGGCAAAAACCGGGGACTCCTGCGTAGGATTCCCGAGCCGGTACAGGCCGGGCTCCACCCGGTGACTCTCCCGTTTCCAGCCCCACCGGGCAAGGACGTGATCGAGCCGGTTGGCGGAGGTGATCGTGCTGGTTGTCGTGCGGACAGCGGGCATTGCACCGGTCCCACACTCGCTGCAGGAGCAGGCAGAGGATGTCCCGCATTCAGGTTTTTTCCCGTTTACCATAGGATCAGTCCTGTTTCTGGATGACCGGCCCGAGCAGGTCCTTTACCGCACCGCTCAGGTTCTCCACCTTCATGAGGGCGAGGCAGCAGACACTGCCGTTCTTCTCCCAGCTGATCAGCGCCAGCTTGTCGCTCGTGCTGATCCCTGCCTTTTCACGTACGTCTTTGGGGATTACCATCTGGCCGCGGTCATCGATGCTCAGCACCGCCTCAATCTTGCAGCCGGCACCGGAACCGCACCCGCAGGTGGAGCCCCCGGTTTTTCCACTGCCCTTTTCAGGTTTCTTTTCCGTCATCTTCATCGTGCATAGTATGTAGGATTTTCATTATATTTGAACTTATCAGAAAAATCAGAAATTTCCAAAAAATACTGAAATTCCAAAAACATGGATTGGGGTTGCCCGGAGTACAGCCGGGTCCGGCAGTATCTTCCGGGAAGTTACCGGACGTACATTTTCTGGTTGAGAATTTTCTCCATCTCATCCGTGAACTGCGTTACCCGTGCACCGGCAACGGGGGAAACCGCGCTCACCGCATGGACCAGTTCCCGGATATGGATCAACCCGGCCACTTCCTTGTCGCAGGTCTTCCCAAGTCGGGGAGCCCGGCAGAAATGGCAGATCCGCAGCCCGTAGTGCCGGAGCTGCTCCGGGCTCACCCGGGTCCCGGGAAGTTCCGCACTTGCCGCAACGGTCGAACCGCACTGCGATCCCCGGATCACGCGGACACTCTCGATAGTGCCGTCATCCCGTACGTTCACGTCGAATACGGGACGCCCGAAGACTTTTGCGAATTCATTGATCTCCGGAACCCACGTGGTATCCTCCAGCGAGCACATGGTCAGGGGAGCAACGATATTCTCATTGATCCCTTTCGCCTGCCGGAGGAAACCCTGGCCAAAACTGACGCCAAGAATCACCGGCTTCTGCTTCTCAAGGATCGCGAGAGCAACATCCGGGTGGCGGACATAAGAGATGTAGAGATCGCATTCCGGCAGCGTGAGTTCGATATCATCCGCTACCGGGCTCTGGATACAGGGCGCCAGGATCCATTCGGTGGGGAACTTTTCCCTGATGACCTCAAATGCCCGGTCGCCGAATTTCCCGTCGCTGACGATACCGATCTTCATCTGTATACTCCCCGCAGTTCATGAAGCCGGCGGTCTCAGGTCGATGACCGCCCGGACTACTTTCTCGATCTCCTCGTACTGGACATCGGCCATCCCATTCTTCGCGATCCCGATCTCGGTCGCGATAATATGGTGATGGGGGGAAAGGCCCGACGCGGCAATTTTCTTCCCCGCACAACAATCCGTACACCCGTCGATCACGATCACCTGATCCGCATCCCCGATCTCTGCTTCGAGGGTTGCAGCAGACTGTTTGGCATGCATCCAGACATATTGCCCCGGTTTTCGCTGGAGCAGGAGCTGCGCTGCCTGCATGGTGAGTTTGCCGGTGTTCGATATGCCGGAGCAGGTGACAAGTGCGAAGGTCATTTGGGTAATCCCTTCCGTAGTTCAGCAGGTTCCGCTGCACCCGCAGCCGCATCCGTTCTTTTTCCCGCCGGCCTTCTTGTCCAGTGTTGCAGCCGTCTTCGTACGGCCTTCGCCTTTCCAGCATGCGGCAACGATCTTCTCGATATCGTCATGGGTGTAGGTCTTTGACGGTCCTTTGGAAATGCCGAGTTCCGTCATGACAAGGTGCTGTCCTGCTGCAATTCCCTGTGCACCGGCAATCTTCTTTGCGCAGCACATCGGGCAGCCGTCGAGAACAACCACCTCATCCACCTGCATCGCATTCGCGATCAGGTTCTCCGCACCGGTTGCGAGCAGTGCAGCGCAGGCAATACTCCCATACCCTTCCTCCGTCAGCTGGATGGCTGCAAGGTTGCTCAGCTGCCCAACATTTGCCTGCCCGGCACAGGGAAAGATGATCCGTTTTTTCTCGTTCTGTCCGCACGTACAGCTTGGTTTTTCTGCCATTGTTTCACTCCGTAAGCATGGATTTGATCTCATTCACGTCAGGCACCCGGCCTTCAGAAACGATCTCGCCGTTGATGAAGAGCGCCGGTGTCATCATGACGCCGCTTTCAACAATTGCATCCAGGTCTTCGACCTTGACCACGTCCGCGGTGATCCCGAGGTCTCTGACTGCCTGTTCGGCATTGGCAAAGAGTCGTTTGCACTTTGCGCAGCCGGTTCCGAGTACTTCGATTTTTGTCATGGTTTCCCCTCACGTTTTCCGGTTTTTTTGTATTCATCCATCAGGGCGGAGGCATACGCCTCTTCCACACCCCTCGGGACATAATTGTAGATTTTGATCTTCTTCATCAGCGCATCCCGGGTATCCGTCTCGCTTTTCAGATCCTGTTCCTTCACAGCAGCAATGCTCTCATCAAGCATCGTGATGCCGGTCATGATCCCGTTAATCGGGATCTGCCGGATGCGGCGGAGTGCATCGGCGGCACAGCAGGGTATGTAGTCGTTGTTCATGGTCACACCGCAAGGAAATTCCCGAAGATGAACCCGGCGATGGTTGAAAATCCGATCACCAGGCCGGCATAGGCGAGCGTCTTCTTCCCTCCGATGATCCGGTAGAGGACGAGCAGGCTCGGCAGGCTGACGCTCGGACCGGTCAGCAGCAGGGCAAGGGCCGGGCCTTTTGCCATCGACCCGGTGAGGTAGCCAAGCGTTGTCCCGATGATCGGCACCTCGAGCAGGGTCGGCATGTAGAGGATCGCACCCACAAGCGCAGCAAGGAAGTTTGCGAGCAACGAGTTATCGCCAAAGAACGGCCGGAAGGTTTCAGGGGGGAGGAAGAAGGCAAGGACGCCGAGCGCGAACGTTCCGATGACAAGGATCGGGAAGATCTTCTTCGTGAGATCCCAGATCTCATATCCCCAGTCGGTCACCTCGTCCCGCGTGAAGTAGTAGATCAGCAGGAATGCCACCCCCATCGAGAGGAAGTACACGATCAGGAGCCGGAGGAAGAGATCGAGCGCCGAAGTCCCGACCAGCAGGATCGCGACCAGGAGGACGAAAAATGCCGGGACCACCCATTTCGGCCGGGTATCTTCCTTTGCCATCACGGCCCTGCGGGCAGCGGCATGGGTCTTTGTCGTCTCTTCATCATGGGCGGGGAAGAGTTTCATCATGACAAGCCCGATCACGATGGAGAGCACGATCGCCGATACGGCCCGGGCGATGCCGAGATCGATCCCGAGCACCTGTGCCGTGTAGATGATCGCAAGGACATTGATCGCCGGCCCCGCGTACAGGAATGTGATCGCGGGTCCAAGCCCGCTGCCTTTCTTGAGGATGCCGGCAAACATCGGGAGGATCGTGCAGCTGCATACGGCCAGCACGGCACCGGATACCGATGCGATGCCAAAGGAGGTGGTCTTCTTCGTCTCCGGGCTGAAGTATTTCAGGATCGCGTCCTTCTTCACGAATGCTGCGATTGCCCCGGCGATGAAGAACGCCGGGACAAGGCAGGTGACCACGTGCTGCGTGAGATACCCGAACAGGGTGTCCCAGCCGAGCAGGAGTGAACCGGTGAGAGGATCGGTCATGAGAATACCTCACACGAGCGGCGGGGAGAACGTGGCCAGGATGAGCATCCCGCCAGATCCCGCATCAACGCGGTGGACCTTGTCGGCAGGCATGACGCCAACGGTTCCCGGAACATACCGGAGTTTCTTTCCCTCAAGCATGCAGGTTCCCTCACCCGCGAGCACGTCATGGATCTCTACCTGACCGGCATGGGCATGATCCCCTATCGAGCAGCCGGGATCGATTCTGACATGATGGAGGCTCAAACGTCCCCCGCTGTCTTTTCCGGTCACCAGGTGCCGGAGAGAGACCCCGGCAAATTTCGGGTGCGGGTTCCACGGCAGGGATTCAACAGAGATCTTCTGTCCGGGCACGATGAGCGTGCTGTGCAGACCTGCATATTGCGGTGCTTCCATGAGTCACTCCATTTCAAATTTTATTGAATCAATGTGAACAGGGCAAGGTTATATATCTTACCATTTCAGATTTATTTGAAATGAAGCGGAAGACCTCATCCTGTTGCGGGACGCCGGCGCAAGCAGGGGACCCGGCAACGGAACTCCCGGAGCAGATCCAGAAGGATCTCGATGCCATGGGCGGGCTGGAAGCGCTTGCGGGACGCATCCCTTCTCCGGACGATCTTGAGGAGAAGAGCAGGGTCTACCACGCGCTCTCCGATCCGCTCCGGCTCACCATTCTTTATCTTATCAGGGATCAGCCACTCTGCGTCTGCGTCATCAACCGGTTCATGCGGCTTGCCGGCTCGAAACTCTCCTACCACCTGAACATCTTAAAGGAGAGCGGGCTTATCGAGGGGGAGTACCACGGCAACTGGATCATCTACTCGCTGACGGAGACCGGGCAGGCATTTATCCGGTAGAATACCCAGGTTAGTTCTGTACGGAAGCCGCGATATTCCGGAACGCCGGGACGATGGCGTCATGGATCGGGCGGTTGCCATGGATAGATCACGGATCCGGGAGAAAATAATTCGATCCTGGCGGGAACCGGTGCATTATTTCTCCCGCGATCCACCCTGTCACAGAAAAAACGGGATTCTGTATTTTGATCTCACCTGACGGGAGGCTGCCGGGAAAAATCTGCAACCAGCACCGGTTCAATGGTCAACATGGCTGCCATCGCAGAACGGCTTGTTATGGGACTTCCCGCACCGGCAAAGGGTGAGCCTGTTCCTGACCGTGTACGGTTTGCCATCAGCAGAAACCACCGGGATGCCACCACGCACCCACAGCGGCCCATGCTCGCCCTTTGCAGGATACTCGATGACAACAATGGATTTCTCCAGTCCCGGTTCGATCGCCTTGCCGGTTTCCTGATCCTTTATGACGAGCCGGCCTGACGGGCAGTTGGAGGCTTCTTCGATCGCCGTCTCCCTTGCCTCAGGGATATCGGACTGCTTGGTGAGGTTCCAGATCCCCCCGGCCCGCATGCAGAACCGGGCATGGACGCAGAGGTTCTCGTAGTCAAGCAGTTCCAGTTCCGGGCCCCGTATGATCCTTGGGTGCCGGAGGTAGGGCTCATTCCCGGCAGTCTCGGTGCCGTTGAAGCTGATCTTCGCATGTGTCCCGTCACAGAATGGTTTGTTCCCGGAGTGGCCGCACCGGCAGAGGGTATACTGCTCCTGCACGGGAAACCTCTTTTTTTCCTTCCAGGTCCGGCAGTAGCCTTCGTCATCATTACAGATCTCCTCCTGGATGAGCGGAACCCCTCCGGTCACGAGATAGGGGCCGTTTTTGCTCACGGTGATCTTCATGGAACCGTCGTCTGGTTCCCCGGATTTTTTTGTGGTTTCTGTCATGCGTGTATATTCCCGAGCCCTTTGAGTTAGTGCATGTTCATAAAAAAAGACGTTTTGCAGATTTGGACGCTCACATCAGCCCAATCTGCTGCATCATGGACATCTTGTCGTAGAAGAGTTTCTCCTCGATGATCTCCCCGTTCTTCCAGTGGGCCACCGTGCAGAACTCGACCCTGAATTTCTTCCCGTTTGGCTGTATCACGTTACCATCGGGAGTGGTCATCGCGCCCCTGAATGTCCCGGTGAAATCGGCAACAGAGCAGGTATAGTCGCCCTGGCCGAAGAATATCTTGTAAGGCCGGTTCCCGACCTTATTATCCGGGAATATTTTGAAGAAAGCGATCGCCTCTTCCTTGTGAGACAGCCGGCTGTGGGTCGGTGCCGGCTGGCCCGGCCAGAAAACGTCAACTTCTTTTGCATGGCGTTTCTCGAATACTGCCCAGTCCTGTGAATTCCAGGCATCATCCAGCGTCTGCATGAGACGCATATTTTCTTCAACAGTGGACATTCGGATTACACCGGCCAACAGTTACCTATGTGACTATATAATCATTAGGAACAGGACATTGTCACGCCGTAGAACAGGAATAATCGGCTGGATTTTACCGAGCCCTGCGGACACGTCTTCTCATCCGATTCTGGAAATTACCTGATTTCCATTATTTTGAGATCCCGTTCAAACAGGTCGAAGTGATGATGAAGAAGCCGGGGGATGGCAACCCATAGCATTTCACGGGCGGATCGTGTATCCTGGTGTTGTGGCGTTTTGAAAAACAAATGGGAGGGGGGGTCTCCCGCATACCCCCCCTCCCCCTATTTCCAGCGAAAACCCCCTTTTCACTATCACTTCCCGATGTAAAACCACGTTCAGGAACGCATCCACCAACTCCCATCCGGAGAAATTTCCGATCACAAAGGGGGGGTGTCAACCATACCCCCCCTGCCCCATGGTGGGGGGGTATGATCGATTTGAAACGCAAAGGGGTGGGGGGGTCTCATGGATACCCCCCTCCTCAAAACTGGGATGTACGCATTATTGCACGCGTTTTTCTATCACTGCCGACAGCAGGGTTCCGACGGAGTGACCTGCATTATCTCCTACTCAAATCCGATCAGGAGGGGTCTGATCCAGCAAAAGGGGGGGAGGGGTCTCGCGGATACCCCCCACCCCCATGCAGGGGGGGTATGATCGTTTTGAAACGCAAACGGGGGAGGGGGTATCCATGAGACCCCCCCCATGAACATTGGCGGACAGGACGGGTTCATACAACCAGCATACGTATTCGTTGGAGGAGAAGGGGCAGGGAGGCCTTACCGGGCGGACTGCTCACCTGCGAGCCATTCATCAAAATGGAATGCCCTGAACACGCTGCTGATGAGGAGGACGATATACCCGACAAGGAACATGGCAATGATCGTTCCCTCGCGGATGCCCTGGAGGGTCCCGAACAGGAACAAGGACGCGAGTAGTGCGGTACAGACAAGGGAGGTATCAAAAATGATTTTTATTATCCCGAACCGTATCCCGCTCTTTTTGGCAAGTGCTTTTACCACGCCCTCGCCGGGATTCATGATGACATTGGCCGTGACCTGTACATAGATCCCGAGCGCAAGAACGGTGCATCCGAGAAGCAGGACAATGACCTGTCCGGCATAAAAACCCGGATGTACCGGTGCGGATATGATCATCCCGATGTCAACAAAAATCCCGAAGAACAGGGCAACGAAAACCTGGAGATACTGCTGTTTTGGGAACGATCTTCCCAGGATCAGGATCTCGGCGAGTAAGAACAGGATGCTGAAGAAGAACGTGAGCTGCCCGAACGTGACCGGGATGGCCATACAGAGGACATAGGGAAGGCTTGAGATGGGCGGGGTTCCAAGAGATGATCGTGTGACAAGGCTGATCCCGAGGCCCATGAAAAAAAGGCCGAGGAGCAGGAAAAAATAGTGTTTTATCGATCGGGCGCCGGGCATGTGAGGTCTTCTTTAGTACCAGGGATTTCCCCCACGTTAAGGGTAGTGGGTGTATCGTGATTTCCTTAAACGAAAAGCCTAATCCTCCCAAACCTGATATTTCACCATGACTCCCCGGCTCTCCCTCACGGTCCTTGTCGATAACACCACCCTCGCCGACCAGGATTTCAGGGGCGAGGCCGGGCTCTCGTTCCTCATCGAGACGGCCGGAAAGAAGATCCTCTTTGACACCGGGTTGTCGGGGCTGTTCCTTGCCAATGCGGAAACGATGGGGCTCGACCTCATGGACCTTGACTCCATTGTCCTCTCGCATGGCCACATCGATCACACGGGCGGACTTCCCGCGTTCGCCCGACACCTAGCGGGAACGGGGACAGCCGACCGGAAATCCCGGGTTCCGGAACTCATTGCCCATCCCCGCTGTTTCTGGCAGAAAGAGAAAGAGGGCAGGAAAAACGGATCGCCATTGCGTGATGCTGAGATCAGGAACCTGTTCCCGGTCAGCCTGTCCGCAGAACCGGTCTGGATAACCGACGACCTTGTCTTCCTTGGTGAGATCCCGCAAAAGTTTGCCTTCGAACAGGGAGATCCTGAGAAGAGGCTGCTTCACACTCCGGAGGGGAACACCGAACCGGATTGCCTGACCGATGATTCGGCTCTTGCGTTCCGTTCGGATGCGGGGCTTGTCGTCATTACCGGCTGCTCGCATGTCGGGATCTGCAACATAACGGAGTACGCAAGAGAGGTCTGCGATGAAAAACATGTCCGGGACATCATTGGCGGGCTCCACATGCAATCACCGGAACCGAAACGGCTTGCAAAGACGGGAAAATACCTGAACCGCCTTCACCTCAACGCCCTGCATGCCTGCCACTGTACCTCGCTTCCGGCTAAACTCGCCCTTGCAGACTATTGCCCCCTGCAGGAAGTTGGTGCCGGGATGAAATTCGCATGGTAGATTAAAACTGAATGCATACAGACGGATAACTGTGTAAAACAACCCTCACGCTGTTTGTATTTTCAATTGGTCTCTCACGCAGGACTCCTTCAGACAGTGCTCTGGAGGGGCAAGGGATCATGGATCCAGACACTCCATTGAAGCGTTCCCTGCCGCACATCCCCCTTATTAAACGCGGGTTACCTCTCTCACTCCGTGCCCCGATTCCACGTCACCCCGCAGGTAACAGGGTGGATGGCGGACACCCGTGCAACACGTTCCGGATCCTCTGCTTATGTTCGTAAAGCCATCTACCGGTTTCTCCGGAATGCCGCCGCAGCAGCAACAAAACGCCGGCAGAAGGCATCGCTGAAATACGCGTGGGTGTACGCCCCGAGGGCGTTCTGTTCCGTGAGCCCGTCGTTCCCGCCCTGGATACCTTTCCCCTGGGTGAGCCGGATCGCAAACCGTGCATCCGGATCGCACTCGGCCCGGGAGTAATGGAACTCGTGCCCTCGGATGGATGCTGAACCTGCCCAGCCACCCTGACGGCCGGTAAAATTCCCTTTCACATAACCCAGGGCCTGGATCTTTTTTGTCATCTCAACACGGGCGGGCAGCACACCGGCCATCCGGTACTCGCGATCGATCGAGACCGACCCGCACAGGTACATAAGCCCCCCGCACTCGCCATAGACCGGCATGCCCTTGTCTGCCAGGTCATGTATGGCATGCCGGCACCGCGAATCCTCGAGGTTCTGCGCATACAGTTCCGGATAGCCCCCGCCAAGGTAGAGGGCATCCACTTCAGGAAGTGTGTCCTCCATGGGAGAGAAGAACCGGATCTCCGCACCGGCCCGGGCAAGACGATCAAGATTGTCCTGATAGTAAAAGCAGAACGCATTGTCGCGGGCCACGCCAATAACCACCCGTTCGTCGCCACCGGGGGTTTTCCCGGCCGGGGGGACTGCCAGGGGCGGAGCACTCCGGGCCACATCCAGGATCCTGTCGAGATCACACGATTCGCGAACTACCGGACCATACGACTTCATCCCGTCGGATTCGTGCGCCATGACAAGCCCGAGATGACGGCTCCGTACCTCCGGTCCCTGCTGGCGGGGAATCCACCCGAGGGCAGGCACAAACTCCTCGGTCGCAATCATCTCGCGGTGCTTCACCGACGCAATCCGGTTGAATAGGATGCCGGCGATCCTGATGCGGGAATCGAAGGTCTGAAAACCGCAAACCACCGCGTGGACACTCCGGGCTGCTGCACGTGCGTCCACAACCAGGAGAACCGGGGCCTGGAGGAGCCGTGCCACATGGGCGGTGCTGCTGAAATCGGTACCATTGATCCCGTCAAAGAGGCCCATCGCCCCTTCGATGACCGCGATATCCGCACCGGCGGAGGCAGAGGCAAACGTCCCAAGGACGCCGGATTCTCCCATCATAAAGGGATCGAGATTGCGGGAGGTCCTCCCGCAGGTAACCGAATGATGGGTAGGATCGATAAAGTCCGGGCCGGTCTTGAACGGCTGGACACGGAGCCCGCGTTCCGTGAGCGCCGCCATCAGGCCGCTGGCTATGGAAGTCTTTCCGCAGCCGCTGTTGGTTCCCGCGATAACGATCCGGGGGAGCGTCACCGTTTCCATCAGGGAGTCCTCCCCCATAACAGGCAGAGGATCAGGGCAGGAGGACGGATCGTCCCTGCCGCACATAATCCCGGGGATTTGACCTTATCACAGGGTACCATGCTGACCTCCGTGTTCATCTCCAGGAACGGGAGACTGATCAGAGAAATCCAGGCTGGCTACGCTGATAGTGTTACCGCTCTCTTTGCAGTACGTTTCCACCCGCACGGCAACCCGGCTGACCATACTGCCCGTTGTCAGGATCAGCGAGTCCTGCCCCCGCAGGGCCCGGAGAATGCACTTGTCGATCACGCCGTACGTGAACTCCAGCGCAATCTGTTCCTGTGCTGCACATTGTTTCGCCCGGGTCCCCATCGCCCCGGCAACAATGCCGGGCCGGGCCTGTACCCATGCAGGGATTGTGCCCGCAGTGATCCCATCGACATTGCAGACCGTGATGGTGCCGGGCTCCGGGTGGCAGCAGGATCCCCGGGCATGGTGTTGTTCGATGATGTGGACCATGTCGAGAACGCTCCGTGGCTTCCGTTCCGGGATTGTGAACCCCCGCTTCGCAAGTTCTGCCGAGAGTTCGAGGAGCGTCGGGACCGAGAGGTGGGCCATGCGGACAAACAACGTGTTCCCGAACGCAACATCCGGCACATCCTCCTTGATGATCTGGCCGTCCGCGAGAAGGATCGCCCGGTCTGCCCACGGGTAGGCGAGCTCGACATCGTGCGTGGAGATGACAATCGTCTTGCCGTCATGGTTCAGCTCGTCGAGGAGTTCCATCAGGTCCTCCGAGCCGGACGGGTCGAGTCCGCTGGTCGGTTCGTCAAAGACCAGCACATCCGGGTCCATCGCAAGCACCCCGGCGATTGCGACCCGCTTCTTCTCCCCGCCCGAGAGCTGGTGGGGCGGGCGGCGTTCGAAACCCACGAGGCCCACGTGACGGAGGGCGGTGGCAACCGCCTCTCTGACCTCAGCCTCGCTGTACCCGAGGTTGGTAGGCCCGAACGCTACGTCCTGGTACACGGTCGGGGCGATGATCTGGCGGTCCGGATTCTGGAGCACGAACCCGACTTTTCTCCGGATCCGGCGAAGGGAGGCCGTATCGTACTGCATCGGGACGTTGTCAAAGAGCATCATTCCCGAATCAGGACGGATCATGCCGTTGAACATCTGGAGGAGCGTGGACTTCCCGGCGCCGTTCGGGCCAACGAGCGCGATCTTCTCGCCCCGCCGGAAATGGAAACTGATGCCACAGATGGCCTCCCGGCCCCGGGGGTAGCGGTACCGGACATCCCGTGCTTCAAGAACAATGTGACTCATGATACCTCCCTACAACAACGTCATTCCCTGCGATGCGACAACCGCCACCGATCCCGCGAGCAGGAAGAGGGAAAGGGCTGCAAGTGGCCGGAGTTCAACCGGGCGGTTCTCGCCAAGGAGGGCAAACTTCCCGTTATAGCACCGGGCATCCATGGCCCGGATCAGGTCGTCCCCGGCATCCCAACTGGCAATGAAGGATGCCCCGCACATCATGGCAAAGGTGTTGATCGACTCGCGCCAGCCCGAGTACCCGAGGCGCATCACCTGGGCATTGTGGATCTGCCGCACCTGGTCCATGAGGAAGAAGATCGTCCGGTAGATGATCATCGCAAGGTCGATCACGAAATCAGGGATTTTGCATTTCCGCATCACCACGAAGAGATCGGTCATCGGGGTGGTCAGGGCAATGAAGAGGAGGGCGGACATGCCCCCGATCACCCGGCAGAGGATGAAGAAACCGGTATTGATACTTTCGCGGGAGATGGAGAGCGAGAGGAACGGGAGGGGATCCCAGCTCCAGAATACGTGCTCCCCTCCGGAGATGAGCACAATGACAACGGCGCTCATCAGGGCGAACCAGAGCGGGACAAGGAAGAGTTCCGCGTAGGTCCGGATATCCACCCGGGCGAGGAAGAGGACTGCTGCTGAAAGGACCAGGGCAATGAAGAGCGGACTGGCGTACCCGGTCGAGAGGAGGCAGAGGACGATGGCAGCAAGGCCGGCTGCCAGCTTCACCCAGGTATTGACCTCGCGCAGGCCGTTCTTCTGCGCAACGTCCTCCAGCAGTTCCTCAAACATGGATCATCAGTTGGACTTTGCCTCGGTTAGGCTTTTCTTCTGTCCCAGCCAGTAGCCGAAGACACCGCCAACAAAGATGCCGCCTATCGCTGACTGGAGGGCGAAGAGGCAGGCCTCGATCTCACCGCTCGGGGGCTGCCACTGGGGGATGAGCGGTGCGAAACTCTCCACCGGTTTTCCGGACAATTCCGCGATCAGCCCGGATCCCACATTGTCGGAACCGGCAAACTCTGCGCCGGTCATGGTCGAGCTGGTGTAGAGGAACACCCCGCAGAAGGCGAGGATCGCAACAGCCGCCAGGATCTCAAGCCGGTAATTCTTTGCCATCAGGCTTCCCCCCGGGCTTTATTGATCTGCGCCTCCGAGAAGACCTTCATCCGTATGAGGATGTCGGGCTTGAGGGCCACGATGTACTTGAAGACCAGGGCCAGCACAACACCCTCGACGATTGCGAGAGGCACCTGCGTGAGCGCAAAGATGGCCATGAACATGAAAAACGAGCTCGCAAATCCGCCGACCTGTGCCGGGTAGGCAAGCGCCAGCTCAAATGAGGTCACAACGTACGTGAACATGTCCGCAAGGGCTGTTGCAAGGAAGACCGTGAGGTAGATATTGACCGACGTGTCTTTCAGCAGCCGGTAAATCGTGTACCCGACCAGGGGACCGACAATGCCCATCGAGACGATGTTTGCCCCGAGCACAGAGAGGCCGCCGTGGGCAAGGAAGAGACTCTGGAAGAGGAGGACAATCGCGCAGATCACCGAGGTGATCCACGGCCCGAAACAGATGGCAGAGAGGCCGGTGCCGGTCGGGTGGGAGCAGCTCCCGGTGACCGAGGGGAGTTTCAGGGATGAGAGGATGAAGATGAACCCCCCCGTCACCCCGAGCAGGGGCAGTGCCTCGCGATCTGCTTCCATCACTTTTTTCAGACGCCATACACCATACGCCAGGCAGGGCAGCGCAACGAGCCACCAGACAACGCACCACTGCCAGGGCAGGAATCCTTCCATGATATGCATGATACTCAGGATCAATTTTACTTGCCTTAAGTAAATAAAATTTGCTTTGTGTGAGCGGGGGACTATATAAAGAACGATCCGAAAGGGACAATCAATCCCAGGGTGCGGCAGAAGGTAGTCACCGTTTGCCGAAGTCCCACCCATTATATCCCGCTCGTGCAAACCTGATCAGCATGAAGCATGCACCGGCCGGCGCGGGAACGATCCCGCCGGCACAATCCCCGGGAGCGTTCTTTTCCACCCACCCGTCCCGGGCCGACACCTTTACTGAATCGGTGATCCGGGAGATGACCCGGCTCGCGCTGAAGCACGATGCGATCAACCTTGCGCAGGGATTTCCTGACTTTCCCTGTCCCCCGGAACTCAAGCTTGCAGCCTGCGAAGCGCTGAATGATGATATTAACCAGTATGCGATCACGTGGGGCGCAAAGGATCTCCGCGAAGCACTCTCACAGCGGGTGAAGAAGTTCAATGCCATGCAGTTCGATCCCGAGACAGAGATCACGGTCACCTGCGGGTCGACCGAGGCGATGATGGCCTCGATGCTCGCGATCATCCAGCCAGGCGACGAGGTTGTGGTGCCTGAACCATTTTATGAAAATTATGGCCCGGATGCACAGATCTCCGGGGCATCACCGAAATTTGTCCCGCTCGCGGACGACTTCTCCATTGACGAAGAGGCGTGGAAGGCAGCATTCTCGAAGAAGACCCGGGCGATCATCCTCAATACTCCTAATAACCCGACCGGGAAGATCTTCACGAAAAAGGAACTCTCGTTTATCGCGGATCTCTGTATCGAGCACAACGCTGTCGCGATCACGGACGAGATCTACGAGCATATCGTGTATGACGGGCACAGGCACATCTCGCTCGGCTCGCTGCCGGGCATGGAAGACCGGACCATCACCATCGGCAGTTTCTCGAAGACCTACAGCGTCACCGGGTGGCGGGTCGGCTATGCCCTCGCGGATGCCGCCCTGACAAGCCGCATCCGGAAGATCCACGACTTCCTCACGGTCGGCGCCCCGGCTCCCCTCCAGCGGGCCTGCGTTGCGGCACTTCAACTCCCCGAATCATATTACAAAGAGCTGGCCGTTGAGTACGACCGCAAGCGGCAGATCCTCTACAAAGGACTGAAGAAGGCCGGGTTTGCCTGCGATCTCCCTGAAGGTGCTTATTACATGTTCACGGACATCAGCTCGTTTGGCATGAGCGACACGGCATTCGCCCGCCATCTCGTGGAGACGGCAGGCGTTGCCGCGGTCCCGGGCAGCTCGTTCTACCACACGGGAGGGGAGACGAAACTCCGGTTCACGTTCTCCAAGAAGGACGAGACGCTGACAGAAGCGTGCAGGCGGCTGGAGAGACTTACCTGATCCGCCATGAACGGATGTATACCCTGCTATTCTTTTTTCGCGAACTCTGCCGGTATTGCAGGGTCAGTCGTAGTTCCTGAACAGGGCAGGGTTCTGGCGCCGTATCCACCATCGTCGGATAAGCCAGATTGCCATGATCAGGATCACGAGCACGACCACCCATACAAGAATAGTCACGAACGGAAGACCTTCGGACGGGAAGAAGACCAGCATGATTGATGATTGTGCCGGAGTTACTACGGGCAGAGATAGTGCAGGGATTGTGGTCGTCGATACGGCCTTGACGAGGGGACGGGTCGGGTAGACTGATGAAGTACCTGATGCAGCATTGCTAGCAGCAGAGGGTACTTCAGTTACCGGCACTGTCGGCACATGAGTCACCAATCTTCCGACGGCCCCGTTCTTCTTTTCAGCAACAGCGAAATACGAGAATCCCGGTGTTGTCGCGATATACCCGTAGGACCTGGCGGATGTCTGGTCCAGCCTTGTTGGCAATTCGACCCACTGGTTGTTCGTGTACCGGAGCATCACCACATTCTCTGGTGCCACATGATGGGCTTCCAGCCAGGATTTGTCTACGGAGAAGGCGATCTCTGCATGATCTATTGCATCCGGACTGATCCAGTTCACCGTGATACTATGATAGCCGGCAACTGCCCGATCATTCAGCTGGAGTGCCGGGCCGGGGGCAGCTGATCGCAGGATACATTCCACCTGCCCGATAGCACGAGCCGGGGTGAGGGTGACTGCCTGGATGGTGATCCTGTCTGACGCTCCGGATGTGAAGGTGAATGCCACGGGCTGGCCGGTCGGCGCTCCAGGACTGATGAGAACCTGCGGTGCCCCGGCAGAGGAACTGTCGGAACTGCCGCTGTCAACCCCCGACATGGCAGTATCCGTTGATGTAAGTGATTTCACCTGCAGGGAGAAGGATCCGGTCGCACCGGAAACGGCTGAACCGGATACATCCGCGCCGGCAAGACTGACAGTATACAGCCCGGGAGGTAACCGTGAGGTAATTTCTGCCCCAAACTCAAAGAGCGAGTTATATTTCTGGTACGGGTTCCATGAACCGGGATAATTATTGTAGTACCGGGACAGGTTGACTGCATGCGTTGTGGTGGATACCGTATTGCCATACGCATCCGTGATCGTGCAGGTCAGGTTGGCGATCCGGTTATCGAAGGAGTACCAATAGGGAGTGGACGTTGACGAGACGGTGGCTGCAATTGGTTTTGTCACACCGTAGATCGTGAAATACTGGCCTTCGTTCATGCTGATCGTTCCCGAGAGATCGGTATAGACCCATTTCGAAACCGTATCATTGGGATCATAGAGATTCTCGTAACTCGAGGCGGTGGCATTCCGCACATCAACCCGGGTGAGGCCGAGCCGGGTACTCCCGCTGAACTGCTTGAGCGTTGAGGTCATTTCTTGGGAAGTACCACCGGAATCCCTGTACGTGAGCACCGGTTCTCCATTCGAATAATAAAGGAACGTCGTGTTCACCCCGTCTTCCAAGCCGAATTTCAGGATTGGGGCGAGTTCGACGCAATAGGTCGTGCTGGCACTGTTGAGGTTATAGATGAACATCGTGTTGTTTGACACCGCAACGGTATCCTTTGTCGTGCCGTAGAGATCATTCACGCTCTCAATCCCGTTGTTCGGGGCTGAAAGTTTTTTGAAATTGGACCAGTTGCCGTTCCCGCCATCAAAATAACCGGGGAACGCGTCGTAGTAGGTCCGGAGGCCGTGCTCGATTGCATATGAGGTTCGCACGTTCTTGTTCGATGTGGGACGGTTGGTCCCGAATGCGGTATCGGTGATCCCGAAATGGATGGATTTCGTCACGGTCTGGCCGGAAAATTCTCCCGAGAGCCCGATAACTTTGATCCGGTAATCCCCGTCGGTGATATTCTGGAGTTTTACCCCGTTGCTGCCCTTGTAAGTGGTATTGTAATCCTGCGTCACCCCTCCCTGGATGAGTCCTGCATAATAGGAGTGGGTGACCACGACCTTGTTGTTAGGGTCATTGAGACCTCCTCCACCCGTGTCGGTCTTGATGATATCCGGGACATATCCCCCTTTAACGGTTGATCCGTCCACAAATGACCAGTCAATCTGGCTCGCGTTGGTCACCAGGGTGACAGGATCGACATGGCTCCGGACAGCCCGCACGGGAGATCCGCTGCATGTATCCCCGGTGCAGGCGCTCTCCTGGTAGAGTTCAATACTGAAATCCCCTGGACTTACTGCCACGGGAGAAAAGACACCGTACACATAGAAATCCCTCATTTCGGCAAACGAGGTCTCGTTCGCGCTCGGCTGGGTGATGACAAGCGATGTTGCTGCATCGGCAACAGGAACAGATGACAGAAGTGCGATCAGGATGAGTGCAGCAAGGACATCCCGCATAGATAGGAGTGCTATGGGCCATATTTAATAATTATGGTGGATTCAGGAGAGGTGCCCCCGGTACATTCCTGTCAAAAGCCACAAAATTCCCTGGTTTTCTTAAGATCAAAACGACATATTTTTGTTTAACATATACAATATGTTAACAATAATAGATGAACAAAATCATTTGTGCTGCATATAAATAGTAAATTTTTCTATACAAGATGGTACCTGCATGTCAATTAGTAATACCCCCCTGCTTTTCAGTGTGCTGATCCTTGCACTGTTGGTCATTACACCGGTAACTGCGACGAATGTATCCGGTTCACTCTCGATTACATCCATCCCGGAGGGGGGTGTGGTGATAATCAATGGAACGAATTACGGCAACACTCCCGTCATGAATATCATCGTCCCTAGTGGGACCCACATCATCGAAGTACGGAAGGATGGTTATACCACCTATAATACCACGGTAAATATGACCGACGGGAAACACATGGATATTATTGCCAACCTCCAGCATCACCCGGACCGGGGCATTGCGACAATCCTGTCAGAACCTTCAGGAGGAGACCTGTATATTGACGGGAATATCCGGGGCGTAACCGATATCACCGTTGACAACCTGCTGCCAGGCCGCCATGAGATTCTTATCAAGAAGGAGGGGTACGAGGATTACCATGATGTCATTTCCGCTTCCACAGAGATCATAACAGAATATACGGAATATCTGGTCCCGTTACCGGGAACCGGCTTCTTAAGTGTAACCTCATTCCCGGACGGTGCTGCTGTACAGATTGACGGGAAATCCGCAGGAACGACACCAACACTCCTCAGGCGAATCACATCCGGGAACCATTCTGTTGTGATATGCAAGGACGGGTACTGGAATTTCACCGGCGTAGTAAACGTTAAAGGTGGAGAATCTTTGCAGGTAACCGCCGATCTTGCCCGGGTCCCAACCACCAGTACCCTTTATCTTGACTCATCTCCTTCGGGAGCAGGAATCTACCTGGATGGCACGTTCAAAGGCTCTGCTCCTCAAACAATGAATGCGCTGCCCGCGGGCAACTACCTGCTGGAATTCCGGTTCTTGGGTAATACATCACTGAACCAGTCGTTTACATTCACACCCGGTTCAACCCACGAGATCCTTGCCAGTCTCGATAGCGCAAACGAAGGATCAATCATTGACCGCGAATGGGAGTACGAGAACAGCAGCAGGTTGACAAAACAGCCCGGGTGGATACAGGTAAATGCAACCCCGGTTATTGAACAGACATTCAACTGGACATCCAATGGGCATGAAGCACAGATCACACTCGATATCCCACAGGATCTTTACGAGTATTACCAGATGCAGCCACATCCGACAAACATGACCGGAAGTACGCTGGCGGGATATGCCATCAGCGACAGGGACCGGGAATACCTCCATATCCTCATAAAAAGGCTCAAGGATGTCAGCGGGTTTGAGAGTTACAGTGCAAGGAATGATTATCATAATGTCGTTTCATTTGTTCAGGGCATTACCTACAGCAGCGATATTAATTTGAAAACAGGACAGACGAACGAATACTGGAAGTACCCCCTCGAGACACTTGCGGACAAGGGAGGGGATTGTGAAGATACCGCCATTCTTGCAGCAGCACTGCTCAGGGAGATGGGATATGACACTGCAGTCGTTTTCCTTCCAGGAGAGAACGAAGGGCACGCTGCCATTGCGGTAGCGTGTGATAACTGCAACGGGTATTACTATCCGATCAATGGCAAGAAATATTATTACCTGGAGACCGCCGGTGACGAGTGGTTTTCACCAGGTACGATGGAGAAAAAGTACCAGTCTGTGGTAGCCACGGTTATCCCGCTGGGTACGGAGGGATGACTATGATACAGCAGGATCCGCAATACCTTGGAGGAACACGGGATGACGCATAAAATATACACACCGGGATTAATGTCCGGCATGGTAATTCTGGTCCTTGTCGCTCTGGTTTTTTCCGGGGGCTGCATCAAGGGGTTTCTGCCAGGAGCAGAATCCACACAGACAACGGAGGTCATGTCGTATAATACGAATGGAACGGAGACCCCCGTTGCAATATCGGGTGCAGCCGCGAATGCCGGGATACAGTACCCGGCTGCAGAAATGACCCCGGCAAAGTCAGCGGCCGTGACAGAAGCCAGCCCGATCCTGACACCCGATCCCTACCCGATCCTTCATGGAACCCGGATCAACAGCACAGGTCTGGTCAACCCGATCTGGTGTGAGACCTGCGGATACGAGTTCGAAAAGAATTACAAACTGCGGGGCAACGCTACCGGCCTGATCGTGAATGTGGTAGAGGGACCGTTATACATCATCTACACCGTCACTCCCCAGAATGATTGCCTGGAAAACCCGGATTCCTGCCGGGGGGATCTCAAAAAGTCGGTTAACCGGCCTTACCTGACGATCACGGTCAGGGACAACCAGACGCAGGAAGTGGTAGCTGAAGATGGGTACGGAAGGGAATACAGTTCAGATACCGGCAAGTATGAATTTGAGATCACGAGATACGATGCTGAGGGTAACGAAATTACCACGACAACGACACCCGGCCCCCGGGCGATCAAGATATTCCGGGAGGGAACCTATCACCTGACAATCCAGGGTAACTTCATTGAAGTGAACGTGATGATCCGGACCGGTGCTTCGCCCACGGGTGTGATTGCAGCTGGATCAACGGTACCTGAACAACAACAACAGGATGAATGGGAGTGATCATGTTTCCGGATTGTCTGGTTATGGCATCGTGTGCGTTCACCCTCATCGGGCTGAACGGCATTTTTTCAACCCTGAAAAACCACCTTCATGGATCAAAAGATCCGCTCCCTCCCTCAACGGAACCTGCCTCCCGATCAGATATTCCAAAAAAAGAACTGCCATCCATGGTCATGCAGACTGCCCGTGCAACCGGTGAGTACGTTCTTTCAGTTCTTGCCGAACCCTCGTGGGAAGGAGTAATATCATTTGTCGCGGTCATTGCAGCAGCTCTGGTATCCGGCTTCATCGTCATGTTTATCGATCTCTCCCTCCCGGTCATGATCGGGCTCGCAATCCTCTCCCTTGCTGCTGCGGCAGTATCAGTAAACACAATACTCAGGCGACATGCAGAAGGTACCTGGCTTCCCACAAAAGGACAGGAAAAAAACAGCAACCAGATTTCCGTACCGGACCGGGTACCGGATACTTCTTCTGTTATGCAGGAATCCACTGCACCGCAGCAGGTAACTGAACTCCCGGAAGAGATGTCCCTCGCCACCATGGAGCGGTACTGGGTTGTGGAACCCTATTCCTTTGTGAAGATCGAACGGGTCAGGAACGAAGGATTCACGTACATCGTGGTTGAGCCTCCCATATCCCAGAAAGAGAAGACGATCCTGATGGAGACCTATGCACAACTCCGGGATATCATCATTTATGACAACACGGAGAAAGGGCGGAGCGAGCGGATCGATTCGGTTGCGGTGGCAAGGATCATCCGACAGTTCGATCCGGATATCACCGAGGACCGGGTCGCGATTCTTAATTATTACATCAAGCGGGATCTCTCCGGCTATGGTCCTCTCGAAGTCCCCATGCGAGACCCGGCACTGGAGGATCTCAGCTGCAATGGCCATGGTCTCCCGGTCTTTATCTTCCACAGGACATATGGCAGCCTCCCGACAAGTATCTATTTTAACGAGCGCGAACTGAACCAGTTCGTCCTGAAACTTGCCCAGAAAGCCAACAAGCAGACATCGCTCTCCAACCCGATGGTTGATGCAACCCTGCCGGACGGTGCACGTATCCAGCTCACCTACAGTGATGTCATCTCAACAAAGGGCAGCTCATTCACGATCCGAAAATTCCGTGCCGAGCCTATGACCCCGCTGGACCTCATCCGGTTCGGCACTTATGATGCACAGACCCTCGCGTTTCTCTGGCTGGCCATCGAATCGAGGAAGAGCATTCTTGTCGTCGGAGGTACTGCCAGCGGGAAGACCTCCACGATGAATGCGATATCGCTCTTTATCCCGCAGAATGCCAAGGTGGTATCACTCGAAGATACCCGTGAGATCCAGCTGCCGCACAAGAACTGGCTCCCCACCCAGACACGGGAACTCAATGCCGAAGGGATCAAGGGAGACATCGATCTCTTCTCGCTCCTGAAGGCCTGCATGCGGCAGCGCCCGGAATATATCATTGTGGGGGAGGTCCGGGGCCGGGAGGCACAGACCCTCTTCCAGGCTATGAACTCCGGTCACTCCACCCTCTCGACCATCCATGCCGGGAGTGTGTATGAAGCGATAAACCGCCTGACCCATGACCCAATCAACGTCCCGCCCGTGATGTTCCAGGCACTCGACCTTGTCGTGGTCCAGGCAATTTATACTATAGGGAAGACGAGAATCCGTCGCTGCCTCTCAATCCACGAGATTGAAGTCACGAAGAGCGGGGAAATTAACCCGGTCCTCTTGTTTGAATGGGATATCCAGCACGACACATTCACGAAGGTTTCCCCAAAATCCAAGGTCCTCGAAGAGATCGCCTTTCACAACGGATGGGATGAGAAAGAACTCGAACACCAGCTCAAAAAACGCGAGGAGTTCTTTACCTGGGCCCTTGAAGTGGAACCGCCAACCCTTCGGGATCTCGCGAATGCTATTCACGACCTGGGTGATTGATCCGTGATCCTGCCTCCCGCACTGAGAAGAGCTGATAAGAAGCTGACCGAGTTCGAGCTGATGCTCCACGGCAACACCCTGCGTGCGTCAATCAGGTCAGCCCATATGCCCATGACCGCAGAGGAGTATCTCAGGACGGTCAGGGTCAATCTCGCCTACACGCTCGTGATGTTCTTTGCCCTCTACTTTTTTTTCATGGTCAGCGGGTTTGAGATGGATATCTTCGGATTCCCGACAACCGGAACCCTTCTCTGGATTATCTTATTCATCCTTATCGTTCCCGGACAGTACGTAATGCAGATATATTACCCACAGGTCGTTGCACAGGGACGGAAAAGCCGGATTGATCTGGATATGCCCTATGCCATCTCGTATATGCAGGCTCTCTCCACCACCATGCCCCCGTACGAGATCATCCGCAAGGTGTACGAAGAGCATGACATGTTCGGGGAGATCTCAAAGGAGTTCGGCATGATCGTCCGTGACGTCGAACTCTTCGGTGATGACCTTGATGCGGCTATGAAGAACCTGCAGCGCACCACCCCTTCCACCAATCTCCGCGACTTTATCAATGATCTCGCAATCGTGTTCGACAGCGGGGGAAACATCACTACATACCTTGGGGCAAAGACCGAATACTACCGGGACCAGGCAAAACAGGAACTCGAACTGGTCTTAAAAACCATCGAGATCATGGCCGAGGTCTATGTGACAGCATTTGTTGCAGGGCCGATTGCTCTCATCATCATGATCGTTGCGCAGGGTATGACCAACAGTCAGGGAATGGATTGGATCGTCCCGGTGATGTATATCTGTATTCCTGCGGGTGCAATCGTCATGATATGGATCTTATCGATGATGCTTCCACCGGAGAATATGGAGATCTCCAGAAAGGAGACCATCGAGCATGATTTCGGTTCCAGCGTGCCGGGTGTTCCTCAGATCATCGCAGCAGAAGATGACCCGAAGAACAAGGAGTTCTTCCAGCGGATTGAGACAAACAAACGAAGGAATATCTTTCTTGCCCAACTGAAACACCCGTTCAGGACGTACATCAGGAGTTACTATTACGGGCTCGGTCTGGGGGCTGGATTTGCCGGTATCGTTGCCGCGATCTGGCTCACCGGGGGATTCGATATGCTGTTCCTGCACAACCAGGTCCAGGCAGTGATCTGCCTGGCCATCATCGCGTTCATGGCACCGCTTGCCCTCTCGTATGAAGGACGGAGATGGTACGTGCAGAACATCGAACAGCACCTGCCGGATTTCCTCAGGGAACTCTCGGATATGAAAGATATCGGAATCACCCTGCATGAGGCTATTCACCGGATATCCGGTGCAAAACTGGGCGTCCTGAGTTCCGAACTCTCGGTTGCATCCAGGGATATCGAATCCGGCGCCTATGTTAACTCCGCACTGGTGAAGATGGAAGAGCGGATTGGTCTCGTATCTGTCAAGCGTGCGATCTCGCTGCTCGTACGGGCCAGTGAGATCACCACGAACCTCCGGCAGATCTTCATCATCGCAATCACGGATTTCGAGTATTATCTCAAACTGAAACGCGAGCGGTCAAACACCACAATTGTTTACGTGATGATCATCTATCTCTCGTTTGGTATCTACCTGTATACAGCATACCAGCTGAACATTCCATTCCTTTCTGCCTTCAAAGGAATGGACGTCAGTGTCGATACTGCCGGCAACCTCACCAAAATGTTCAATATCGGGATCATTCTTGCCACATTCTCCGGTATCATGGCCGGACAGTTCAGTTCCAACAGCATCCTTGCCGGCTTCAAGCACAGCATTGTCCTTCTTGCAGCCACGATCGCCCTGTTCGTATTTATCATGTGATGTCCCGTTCATCCGGCACAGTACTGAACGACCGACCGCCAGTATCTGATTCCGTGAAGTTGCACTACTGACAGGCAGAACGATACGAACAGAAAAAAAGATTTAATCTTCAATCGCGATAGTCGTGAGTTTGACGGACTCGACACCCTTGTGGGCCATCAGTTTCTCGGCAAGTGCCTTGAGCTGCGTCCCGTCGCCATGGACAAGGATCACTTCCAGACACCGCTCATGAGTCACGTGCGAATGGAGCGATGCCTTGATGATATCATGGTATTCATGCTCGACCTCCATAATGGACGAGAGAAGGTTTCGCTGCTCATGGTCGTACACCATCGTGATGACACCTTCCCGTTCTCCTTTGACATCCGACATCCACTTGTAGTACGTGATGTATGTCCGGATCGCATCGCGTATGCCTTCCGAACGCGAGGAGTACCCGCGATAGTTCAGGATTTCATCGAACCGGTCAAGCAGGTTTTTCGGCAGTGAGATGCCAATCCGGGAGAGATCATCGTCCATGGTCATGGTACTATCCGTGATGAGAGTATCATTGTTGATTGTTTTTTAATCTTTTTGAAAACCGGGGAGTTCAGTTGTACTTGGTGATACCTTTTACTGACAGGCCGTTTGCCCCCTGCGAGCATATCGACACGGTATCGCCGAAACACCCGGATTCAGTACAAAAAAGAATTACTGCAAAAGCAAGCCACTGATCCATCATATAAGAGTAAAAAACTGGGAGATTCCGGATCATCTCCCGTTATCATTTTTACAGATAGAATGAACCCGAGGATATGGTTTTGCTGGTCTCCTTGTCAACAACAAGCCAGGTGATCCTGCTGTCGGTCGTCAGGTTCATGCTCCCGAATTTCATCCAGGTCTTGTTATCCCCGTCAAGGGCGGTGATGTAAAACGTATCCCCGGCCTGGATTGTTGTATCGGTATATGTCCCATCGTTGTTCCCCACTTCAGTAAAATTTCTCACCCGCTTCCCGGCCTGGCTCCCGGCATCAATGACCGACAGCGTGGTCTTGCTCTCGTTGGCGCGGAAAGCTACCTGAACAGAACTGAGCATAAACGGGTCGCCGCCATTATGCTCAAAATAGATCTTCTGCTGGTCAATAGAAGGAACTGCCCGTATTGAACTCTGGGGGGTCTTATCAGTCCCGCCGGAAAATCCCCCGGCATACCCGCTCACGAGCGCTGCGACCATGACGGTCACGGCAAGCATCAGCATGACCCCGACAACCGGAGAAACTGCATCTTCATAAGACAGTTTCATACGATCACCACGTCTTTGTCAAAAATAATCTGCCCGCTGGGGATATGGACAATCTTCACCGTGATCACGGAACCGGCCTTATACCCGTTGTCTATCACTCCGGTATTGTCATAAGTCTTGAAGTTGAGAATTTCATCCAGCGCAAGATTTTCCTTCTCTGATGTTGCTGCGTAATACTGGGCCGGAGTGACCAGGGAATCACCGGCCATCAGTACTGCCGAGGTATTCCCGAACCAGCTTTTGTATTTGCCTTTTTCTGTATTCACCAGCGGGGAATTCCCAAACCGGTCCTGGTCGTTGATGAAGAGGGTTCCACAATATTCCCCGTCACGGATCTTACTTGTATTCTCCCCCATGAGCGATCCTTTGATCAGCTGGCCGGTACTGTTCCGGAAATAGGTAGAGATACTGAGATCCTTTGTCTGCAGGGGATCACCGCTGACATGTTCAATGGTCATAGTGTTGACGAAAGAATCACCATAGGATTTATTTTCGTAGAAATGCACCTCAAGAATTGCAGAGGGCGCCTGTTTGTTAGTACCGGATAATCCTCCCGCTGCTGCGCTCACGATAGCTGCTATGATGACCGTCACGGCAAGCATCAGCATGACGCCAACAACCGGAGAAACTCCCTCATCATTCCTGACCATAAAGATCCATTCCTGGTGATTATGATATTGCGAACTGGTCATTAATACCCCTTTTCATTTTAGTTGTACTTTAGTAAGATTATTCGTCGGATTTCTAAAAGATTTGTTCAATTATTATTATTTACAATTATCACATATTCAATATTAGTATTTGATATCGGTATAACGAAAAGGAGTTTTTTTATTACAGTGTGTTCAATGTACTGATATTAGACACGCGCGATTCCCGACCAGAAAAGAGTACGCATATGAACCTGAAATCCACCGCATCCCGACCCTGCCAGAACGCTGACCGACTCCCGCAACACTTCCCGACCGAAGTCCAGGAACCTGAATTGTCAGGGCATTTCTCATCCGTAACAATCCCGTATGTTTACTATCGGAATGATCACTACATGGGTAAATTCCCGGGGAATATCTGAAGGAGATGCCGGATGCAACACTATCGGACAAGTGATTGCGGGGTCTCGGAAGTGGTCGGGGAGATGCTCATGATCGCCCTTGTGATCGTACTGGTATCGGTCTTCGCTGCTGCAGTGTTCCATTACCTGCCGGTCGATCGCGAGCCAACGGTCACCATCATGATGACCAACGATACGCTGGGAAATGTCACGCTCTGGCACAAAGGAGGGGACTGGGTGAACGCGGAGGACCTGTCGGTCATTTTCGTAAACGATTCAGGGAGGATACCTTACCAGTATAATGAAACGGTATCCGATCCTCGTAAACAGTTCCTGATGGTTCACCCATACCAGCAGGCAAAGAAGACATTCGACCTGGGGAGCAACATCACGGTCAGGATGCGCGAAGATCTCTGGGCCCGTGAGGACATCCGGAGAAATATGAGCATCAAACTTCTGACGGACAGGTCTGTGATCTATACCGG
Source organism: Methanoregula sp. (assembly GCF_028679125.1). Lineage (GTDB taxonomy): Archaea > Halobacteriota > Methanomicrobia > Methanomicrobiales > Methanospirillaceae > Methanoregula. Next base: position 59,130 of record NZ_JAJRCG010000015.1, read on the forward strand.
GAGGATCAGCCTGTGAAGGACGATGCCGTAGCCCCGGTCATTGCCGTCATGCTCATCCTTGCGGTCGCGGTGACATTTTTTGCCGCGTGGAACGCGTATTACGTTCCCTCGATGAAAGCGCAGTCGGAGATCAACCACATCAAGGACGTGGAATCTGGCTTCCTGAAATTTTCCTCAGATATCGAAAACGCCGTGTCCCATAACCTGAAAAACAATATGAGGCTCTCAGAAACAATCCCGCTGGGTGGCGGGGATTTTACCTTTGACCCGGTAAAATCCGGGGGGGAACTGAAGGTCTGGAACGCATCACCCGATGGGTACTTCCGGATGAACTGGACTAACAGGACCGGCCCGGATCCCGCATCATCATCACAGTCATCAGCGGATCATAATTCCAGCCTTGTTAAATTCTCTTATACTCCGGTGAACAATTTCTGGCAGGAGCAGGGATATGTCTGGACGTACGGGAACGTGTATGTCAATAATACTGAACGAAATCTCGTAACTCCCCTGGATGCTACCACCATGGCGAATGTCACGTATGACGGGCTGGCCAGGTCACTGGTTGAACTGGAACCTAAGGCTTATTCAAGCTCGGGAGACTGTTCCGTAATTATTATTCATGTCATCAATATCACACCAGACCCGCAGCATGCAAAGATGAGCGGTAACGGAAATGGCATGCTGGTCCTGGAAAGCAGCGTGGACCCTGAACGCATTGCCAATGTAACCAGCATAAACCTCAGTATTACCGCACCGCCAGGTAGGTTCAATTCGACCTTCTGGGAATACCTGAATACCACCGTAAATAACACGGTTTCCAGTTGTGGGAATGTATACCGGAATTATCCACCAGAACCGACGCAACGGGAGATCCAGCTGACATTTAATCCCAACGTGACCCTGATCCGGGAGACAACCGAGATAACGATAGGTGCATACTAACGATCGGGACATTCCCGGTAATGGCGGTGGGAAGAGACCCTGCCGGCCGCCCGGCAGGAACGATCGAAGACAATCTCCCCCACCCGCCAGGGTAACACGAATACATTTCCCGGACGGGAGAACCACCTGCAATGAGACCGGGGGTTGACGAAGAGGTTAATTGTTCTTAGCAAATTATAACGCAATAGTAAGATATTTGCATATTTTTTCGCCTGAAAATAAAAAGGTATAATGCTCTCAAACATATACAAAATAAACCGGGTATTACTGGAAAACCAGGAACTACCCCCACTTTCGACAAGGTATGTATGAAATTTCGGTTGTGCTGTGCCCGGTGGGGAAACCGGTCGCGGATATACCAGGAGTGATTCCCCTGAGTTCAGAGGCAGGGGGAAAACCATTTTTTTTCGCCATTGACAAGAAAAATACTGATTGTCTTCAGAAATGAGCATCTGGATGTACGGTCACAGGTCAGTGTGAGACTGACGTGCAGATACATCTCGCGGGGAGAGTACGCATTCACGGACGTACAGCCGCAACGCCGGAAGACGTTCATCCCGTTCTTCCGGAGGGCCGGACGGAATAGCAGGGGTATTTGCTGAGTTCCGGGGTGGGGAAGATCCACCGGATCCTTAACGATGATAGGAAATACTGTAACACGATCCAAAAACCGGCCTCTAGTGGTCCCCATGCAATTATTACGTTTTTAAATTATTTACATATCTTTTGCTAAAAAAATAAAAAGTTATAATAACAAGCGGGACACACACTAGAATCAGGGTATTTCTGGCTATCCATGAATTACCTCACTTTCGACAAGGTATGCAGGGAAAATCCAAATCGTATCGGGACCGGCGGGGAAACCGGTCCTGGGTACAACAGGAGTTGATCCCATGAAGACAGAACTGTATGACGGCAGCAGGAAGATCCGGGTTGATACCCAAAAGGATGAATGTCTCTACGCAGCAGCACGACCCCAAAAAGAATCTCCCGACATCCAGAGACAGGGAAAAGATCTCTACATCCACACGGACGCTGAAAAGAAGATCACCTTTTACCTCCACCAGTGGGCGGCAGGCAGGAAAACCCACGGGAAGATCCTACCGGTCTCTCCCTCAACCGCAGAACGGTTCCTGAGAGGCAAAGGCCTGATCTGCGACCTGTTCCCGAAGAGCGATGCTATTGCAACGCTCTATCGCTGGGGATATGGCATTGCAGAAGAGTTCTGATGCCGGCCCACATCCATCTCAGACTCTCTTTTCATCTCTTTTTGATAACTCCCCCGGGGGCATTCCCGGGGGATATTACGGGAGTACCCTGGGCAGAATGACGAACAGGTTGTTGGTGATCACGAACAGGTACATCGTGATGAGTATGCAATAGAAAAACACGCTTGAATCCCGGACATACTTTTCTGCAACAAAGGCGACCGAGACTATCACCAGGAGGATCGCTCCCTTGACCGCCAGGTGGAGTACAGGGTTTGACACAACAAGTGCCATAACAGGATTCAGCTCGACTCCCCCCATCCAGAGGATGAACTGGGTTGTCAGGATGTCGAGCAGAAAGAGACCTGCAAGGATGAAGGCGAAGACCACGAAGTGCTGGTATCGTTTGCCGTCAAGCGGGTACGTGCCAGCCCGCGGGATTACCCCGGCCCTCCCATTCTCCGCAGGAAACATACATGGAGATCTGGCAGGGCATATAAAACGATTGTTTTAACAATAATAAATTTATTTTTGCCATTGTTAAGGTGATGGGATTTATTCACTTTTTTAAATAGCACCTTCACAGAATTACGGTAGTATCCGGTATGATAATCACGACCGTGCGTGTGATTGACGGATTTCCAAAAAGCGGCGCCGGGTTACAGCATCGTGGCAAGCGGACCGGGCGTGTCATATTGTTATGGGTGATTGTGTAACATCCACCAAAAGTGCGATAAACCTGAAACAAAATTTTCATTACCGCTGCTATGGATAAGTCAGCCTACCTATGGCTACAGGATAGAAATTGAGGATGCAGCAAGCTAAGGAAACGCCCGAGGATCCAGCGCGAGAACTAACAATCAAGAATTAGTGGTTTGGTTTA
>NZ_JAJRCG010000016.1 GCF_028679125.1 Methanoregula sp.
CCCGTCCTTGCCAATGAAGTAGAGGTATCCCTTTTCGCGCTGAATCTTTTCTTTTCCAATTTTGGTTCCCATTTAAACACCTCAAAACCGCAATCGGGTTTTGATAATGAGAGTTGACGCCTGATAATATAAAAAGTTTCCGTCGAAAGCCCGTCGAAGTCCGGATTTTGGCCACATATTTAAGGCCTTTTTGGTCATTGTGACGCACTATTCACTCCGTTTCAAAACCCATGTAAAACGCTCCGTTTCAGTATATACCCCATTAAATACGGGTGAATCGGGGTTTGCCCACCCGGAATCACCGGAAGCAGAAGCGCAGCGCGGAGGGCCATTTTTAGGGGCCCGTGTCGGGGGTGCGGCAGGATCAGTGAAGATCCATAACCGGCCGGATCCAGGGAGGGACGCTCCGTGTAAGGATCAATGGCATTGCGCTGCCGTCAGGCTGGACCGTAATGGAGAATTTCTCATATGGCCGGACACCGTCCGAAGAGCAGAGAGTGAGCTCAAACTGTTCGTTTGGTTCGAGCCATTCATCCGAATCCGCTGTGTGGCCGGGGAGCATGTTGGACTTCTTGGAGATGGTCCAGTTCGGACAGATGAGAGGACTGCCGGAAATTTTCCCCAGGAGTTCAGAACGATTTGCATGGGCCCACTGCACCTGGACACGATCCATGTCGATTGCCCCGGTATCTCCGATGAAGAGCGAGACAACCATCTGTACCGCACCAAGCCTGCCCGGATCATCGTGTACAAACACAATCGGGGGAGTTCCCGTGGGGGTACTGACCATGGAGAAACCGTACACGTCACCTTTTGCATAGATATGGTCGCCGGACATGTACATACTCTCTGCCAGGAGACCGCCGGGAAACGTCCGGGACAGATCGGGAGCACTGCCATGGAGATATACAAGCAGGAGTATAGCGCCTGCAATCAGGACGACAACAAGGATGACCAGTTCCAGGCCGGTGAACCCGTCATCGGTCAGGCCGGTGTCCCGTGCTCTGGCCCCGGTAGTCGGTAAAAAGTTCGATCCGGGCGGCATAAGAGAGAATTGCGAAGATATTGTTTATAGGTTTGCGCCAACGGAGAGCCAGGTAATACCCGGTGATCAGATTTTATCGTCTGCCAGCACCCAGATATACAGGCAGTTTCATGTACTTCCACCTCATCCTTACCGATAACTGCAATCTCTGTTGTAGTTACTGCCGGGCCAAGGCTTTTCTTGATCTCGATGAGAGCGAAGGTGAGCGGGCGGTGGAGATCGATGAGAATATTCCCATCGAACTTGCTTACGATCCGGAGGTCCTGTACTCATTCCTCCGGAAAGATCCCGCCCCCACGCTCACGTTTTATGGAGGGGAACCGCTGCTCCGGGCAGATCTCATCGAGCGGATAGTCCGGGAGGCGCCAGTACACCGGTTCATGATGCAGACCAACGGGCTCCTGCTGGACCGGCTTCCCGCTGATATTATCAACCGGTTCACCACGATCCTCGTCTCCCTTGACGGGAGGAAAGAACTCACCGATGCCAACAGGGGTGAGGGCGTCTATGATCGGGTAATGAAGAATATCCGCCAGATCCGGGCGAACGGGTATACGGGGGAACTCATTGCCCGTATGACTGTTACAGAGCGAACGGATATCGTGGATACGGTCCACTGGCTTTCTGGGAATCCCGATCATTCCTTCACCTCCGTCCACTGGCAGCTGGACGCGAACTTTGCCGGTGATTTCTCACAGCGAACGTTTGCAGAATGGGCAGCAGACAGCTATAATCCCGGTATCCGTACGCTGGTCAGTGACTGGGTGGATCATATGGAATCCGCTGGAGAAGTCCTCCGGTGGTACCCATTCCTCGATCCCATGGAAGACATGCTCCTTGACCGCAAAAGCCTGCTCCGGTGTGGATCCGGTCACGCGAACTACAGCATCATGACCGATGGGCACATTGCCCCCTGCCCGGTCATGATCGGGATGAAACAGTATTATGTCGGGCATATCCGGGATGCCGACCCGTGCAGACTTGGCCGCATTGATATTAAGGGAGAGTGCAGTGCGTGTCATATCCGGACCTTCTGCGGAGGAAGGTGTCTCTATTCCCATATCACCCGCCCCTGGGACGAATCAGGCCGCCACCTTGTCTGCGAAACCGTGGAGAATCTCCACACAGCCTTAACCAATGCACTCCCCCGTGTCAGGTCGCTGATCTCAGACGGGACGATCACACCGGGGGATTTCGTGCATGAGAAGTTCAATGGGTGTGAGATCATCCCGTAATTTTTTTAATGATGGTATTAATATAAAATATATTATTCATAATGCAGATGTATTTATACTGAACGGGAGATTACATAGTGCAGATCAAAACTGCATGAGTAAAACAATGGAAAGAAAGAGTTTTGGCGGACCGAGAGATTTCGGTCCCAGAGAAATGACAAAGACAGTCTGCTCAGACTGTGGCAAGGAATGTGAAGTCCCCTTCAAGCCAACGGAAGGGAGGCCGGTCTACTGCAGGGACTGCCTGCCCAAGCACCGGAAACCCCGGTTCTGATTTCATCATTTTTTCTTTTTTTGTGCCTTGCACGCTGCACTCATCATTTCCGGATATCGTGTCATTTCCGACAGTCTCAAGACACAAGGGTACCCATCTCCACGCATGGCAGGATCATGGAACGAGGCAAAAGAGTGTGCCTCACGCGAGGGACTTTCCCATGTCTATCATGATTGTGATGACGGGATCTACGGTACGTGCAGGGAGGGGGAGTTGCAGGGCTCGTTTAAGAAAGGTGTGTTCATCGAGCACCGTTGCATCTGTATGCCGGCGCACCTGAACGCAGATGAACTGGAAGCAAAAGAGAAGAAATTCCGGACCGAGAATCCCGACTGGTGAACGCGGCAACAACGGCGCAATGCCCGTACGTGCTGCGGGCACTACCACCTATTGTTTTCTTTTGATCTCCATGCGGAACCGGTGAATGATATCAAAGAGCATCAAACGGAACTCAGCGCCTATCTCATCCCACGACTTCACATCGGTTAACGATATGCCGGGAGGTTCTGGTTCATAGCCCCGGTTTTCAGGGATGATCTGCCCGTCCGCTCCAACATGGGGCTGCCACCAGAGTTTCCGCATGATTTCAAAATACCCGCTCGCAAGGACGATCAGGAACACCAGGGCTGCGATGATGGGCGACAGGAACGAGAACAGGGGAGACAACGTTGTCGAGGTGATCTTATCTACCCATTCGAAGATCTGGAGGAGGAACATGATGCAGAAGACACTGCCAAATGCCCGGATAATCGGTGCCGGTAGGTTGAAGGGGAACGGGAATGCCCCGAATATCGCTCCCACAAAGAGGATGATGGCGATCAGCATCAGGAGCCAGAAATTCTCGTTGATGAAGGCTACCCCGGAATTATAGATAGGGTTTGAGATATAGTATTTCAGGATATTTGCCAGGACAATCGCAATCAGAAGACTGATGATCCCAATCATCCGTGTGACAAAAACCCGCCCGAATGACTTTGTACTGTTGTGCACGATACTACCTGCCAAAAATGCTGTATCTAAGTTGTCAGAATTGCTATAATAGTGTTTAAGATCTGTAATTTAACCGATTTCCGGTTCCCCCAGACATAACCTGTATACCATTGACAGGGGATGATCTGGTATGCAGGTCAACTACAAACGCTATGGACTCTACCTGCTCCGGTGGCAGGCAAGTACGCCCATACTGGCGGGCGTGGGAATTATCCTTGCGTCGATGGGACAGCTGGTTGCGGCCATTGTGGCAAACCTGATCGGGGGATTGATCTTCTTCTGGGTCGACCAGTTCATCTTCACTTCGCAGTCGCTTGCCGCCCAATGGGAAGTCAGGGACAATATCGCCTGCGTGGACTGCGGGAAGATTGCCCGGGGGTACCGGCTGGTGCGTTCCGGGGAGTATGACCGGTCGTGCGAGCACGAACCCGAGTTCCGGTGCGAGGAGTGCTCGAAGAAGAAGGCGGATGAACTGAGGGGGAGGGGGATCAGAACCGAGTGAGACGAAGTATCCCGGTATCTCTTTATCTCTTCTTTTTTTATTCTTCTTCAGTCTCCATCTGGCTCCTGTACCGATCAGAGAAGTACCGTTGGGGAAACAACAGCGGATCATTTTTCCCAATCTTCAGATTTTCCGCGCTGTCGCCCTGCTCAACAGTCATGTGCAGCGTAATAAAAAATACACCAATAACCAAAAAATTACAACAATGTATAAATATGTACAAAGTTAACCTGTAAAGCAGACAAGAGGTATGGTTTCTGCGATCGTTTTGCGGGAGCAGACCTCACGAGAAACGGCGGGTGCCAGATGGCCTGCCGGAAGGACCCTGACAGCATGATACCAAATCTGAATCTCAACCTTGGACAAGAGGAGTTTGTCACTGCGGTGAATACCCAGCCAAAACCGCTTATCATTCCGTTGTGCGCAGAATTTCCACTCCCGGATCTCTCGCCGCTCGATCTGTACAGGGGGATCCGGGCGGGATGCGGCTTCCTGCTCGAATCCATGGACGGGAGCGAGAAACTTGCCCGGTACTCGTTCATCGGGATCGAGCCGGAGATGATCGTCACCATCGGGGCAACAGTCGGGATACAGGGCAACGAGCCCTTTGTCGCCATTGCCCGCGACCCTGAAGGCAACAACCCGGTTGACCGGATCAGATCGATCCTCTCCCGGTTCCATTACATGAATGTCAAGGCCCCCCGGTTCTTCGGAGGGATGGTCGGGTATTTCGCCTACGACTGCGTGTATTCCCTCTTTGAGAAAGTCCCACGGAAGGAGCGGTGTAATGAGGAGTACGACGACATGCATCACGATGCCCGGTTCATGCTTGCAAAGGACTGTATTGTCATCGATCACCGGGATAAGAAACTGTATATCTTTTCCAGCCCGTTCCTGACCTACGACTCCGATCTGGCAGGGGAATACCACCGGAGCGTAGCGAAGATCCAGGCCCTTGCTGACCGGATTGCATTCTTGGGGCAGGAGTCGCATGACCCTCCCCGGTGCAACCGGGAAAAACCACAGGTTCCCGCAGTCCCGGGCGGTTCCCGGCAGTCATTCGAGAAGGCAGTCGGGTGTATCAAGGAGCATATCGTTGCCGGGGATATCTTCCAGGCCGTGATCTCGCGGCGCCTGGATTTCCCGGTATGCAATGATCCGTTTACCATGTATGAAGCACTCCGGGAGATCAACCCGAGTCCCTATATGTATTACCTGGACTTCGGTGAGGAGAAGGTCATCGGGGCGAGCCCGGAGATGCTCGTGAGGGTTGAGAAGCGCCAGGTGACCACGGTCCCCATTGCCGGAACACGACCCCGCGGTCGCACAACACATGAAGACGATCAGCTGGCAAAGGAACTGCTCTCCGACAAGAAAGAGCGGGCCGAGCATACCATGCTCGTTGACCTTGCCCGTAACGATCTCGGCCGGGTCTGCCGGTTCGGATCCGTAACGGTCGGCGAGTTCATGGGCATTGAGAAGTTCTCCCATGTCCAGCATATTGTTTCCACGGTAAGCGGGACACTCCGTGACAACCTTGACTGCTACGATGCCTTCAAGTCCTGTTTCCCGGCCGGAACCGTTTCAGGTGCGCCCAAGATCCGGGCAATGCAGATCATCGACGAGCAGGAACCGGGTGCCCGGGGCCTGTATGCCGGTGCCGTGGGGTATATCGGGTTTGACCGGAACCTTGATTTCGCCATTGCGATCCGGACCATCCAGGTCAAAAAGGATCGCGCTTATGTCCAGGTCGGAGCAGGGATCGTTGCCGATTCCGTGCCGGAGAACGAGTGGAACGAGACGGAGAACAAGGCCGCCGCTATGATCCGGGCGATCGAGCATTCGGGGGCATGCTCATGAGAGTACTGATTGTGGACTGTTACGACAGCTTCACCTTCAACCTGTACCAGCAGGTGGGAAAGCTCGGTGCAGAACCGGTAGTCCTGCCCTGCGATACCCCCCTTGACGTACTGGAGAAGACCGGCTGCGACCGGATCATCCTCTCACCAGGCCCGGGCTCCCCGCAGGATGCCGGGGTATGTCTCGACGTGCTGGAGACCATGAGCCGGAAGATCCCGACACTCGGGGTCTGCCTAGGACACCAGGCAATCTGCACTGCATTCGGGGGAGACGTTATCCGGGCACCTCACCTTATGCACGGGAAGACCTCATCCATCCGGCATGACGGGAAGGGGATCTTTGACGGGATCCCGACTCCTTTTACCGCAACCCGGTACCATTCCCTTGTTGCCCGCAGGGAGTCTATTCCTGACGAACTCGCTGTGACTGCCACCAGCGCGGATGACGGATATGTCATGGGCGTGCGCCACCGCACCTTCCCCATAGAAGGTGTTCAGTTCCACCCGGAGAGTATTCTCTCGGCAGAGGGTGACCGGATCATTGGGAATTTCCTGTACGGGCCCGGGGTGGCATCATGATGTTCAGGGAGGTGATCCTGCATCTCATGGACCAGAAGGATCTGGATGAGGCTGAAGCAGCCGCGATCATGGACACGATCATGGAGGGAAAGGCCACCCAGGCGCAGATCGGGGCATTCCTCGCTGCCCTTCACATGAAAGGCGAGAGCCCTGACGAGATCGCAGCGTTTGCCCGGGTGATGCGCCGGCACGCGGTCGCGGTCAGGCCGGTTACGAAGGGGATGCTGGTCGACACCTGCGGCACCGGAGGTGACGGGACGCATACGTTCAATATCAGTACTGCTTCAGCGCTCGTTGCAGCAGGGGCAGGTATACCGGTGGTCAAACATGGCAACCGGAGCGTGAGCAGTACCTGTGGTTCAGCGGACGTTCTTTCGGCGCTGGGAGTTAACATTGCCGCCGATCCTTATACCCAGGCCCGGATAGTCGAGACGATCGGGATTGCTTTCCTCTTCGCGCCGCTGCACCACCCGGCCATGCGCCACGTGATGGCGGCCCGACAGGAGATCGGTTGCCGGACAGTCTTCAACATCCTTGGCCCGCTCGCGAATCCCGCCGGGGCGCAGGCGCAGGTCCTGGGCGTCTACAGCCGGGACCTGACCGGCACGATGGCAGAAGTCCTCCGCCTGCTCGGGCTCTCCCGGGCGATGGTGGTACATGGGAGCGGGCTTGACGAGATCACGACAACGGGCGAGACCCTGGTGTCGGAACTTTTTGAAAATACAATCCGTTCTTACACCCTGGACTGCGGGACATATGGTATCGCCCCTGCGCAGCTCGCCGACCTGACGGGCGGGGATGCAGCAACCAATGCCCGCATCATCCGGGAGATCCTCGCGGGAGAACGGGGTGCCGGCCGGGATATCGTGCTCATGAATGCCGGGGCCGCGATCTACGTGGGAGGCCGGGCACGCGACCTGCACGAGGGTATTGCCCGTGCAGGAACCTCCATCGATTCGGGGAATGCCCTTAAACGGCTGGATGCACTCGTACAGGTAACGGGGAGTGCAGCATGATCCTTGACGACATAGTCCGGCGGACCGAGAAGCGGGTGGCACAGATGCCGGCCTCGTTCCCGGAACCGCCCGCGCGCGATATCGCAAGCCTTACCGGCGCTATCCGGGGAAAGAACGGGAAGAATGCCATTATTGCCGAGATCAAGTGTGCATCCCCCAGCAGGGGTATCATCCGCCGCAACGTGGACATGGCCCAGATGGCCGGCGTCCTTGCCGGGGCCGGGTGTGTTGCCTTCTCGGTGCTGACCGAACCGTACTTCTTCGGGGGAACCGGTAAGGATATCGCACGGGTGAAGACCGCTGTGGATATGCCGGTGCTCCGCAAGGATTTCATCATCGACGAGCGCCAGATCGCGGAGTCGCGGGCGCTCGGGGCGGATGCGGTGCTCCTGATCGCGGCGGTGCTCGGCAGGAGACTCCCTGCCTTCGTTGATCTGGCCATGGACTACCATCTCGAACCGCTGGTTGAGGTCCGCACCGCACCCGAAGCAGAAGCTGCGCTGGGCACGCGGGCGGCACTCATCGGCATCAACAACCGCGATCTCTCCACGATGACCATCGATCGTTCGAACACACGGTTGCTGTCAGAGCAGATCCGCCCGAAAGGCCGGATGATCGTATCCGAAAGCGGTATGCGATCTGCCGATGATATACGGGAGATGCGGAACTACTGCGATGCGTTCCTGATCGGGTCGTCGATCATGGCACATGAACAACCAGGAAAGAAACTGGAGGAATTTGTATGCGCATAAAGATCTGCGGGATCACCCGGCTGGATGATGCCCGTTACGCGGAAAAGGCCGGGGCACACGCAATCGGTGTCGTGCTCTTCAGCGACTCGAAACGATCAGTAACACCGGACCGTGCACGGGAGATCTTCAATGCGGTCGGGCCCTTCACCGCAACGGTTGCCGTGACGCACACGCAATCGAGAGAAGAGCTTGACGAGATCATCGCGCTCCATCCCTCCGCAATCCAGATCTTCCACCCGTTCGTCTTCGACAGGTCACCCGGCCCAAAAATAATCCGCGTGATCGCCCGGGGCGATCCGCTGCCGGATGACTGCGCTGCTGTGATCGTGGATGAAAGTCACGGGGGGGGAAAACTGTTTGACGCGGATCATGCAAAAGAGGCCGTGAAGCGGTCGCACGTGCCGGTCATCCTTGCCGGAGGCCTGACTCCGGCAAACGTTGGCAGGGCGATCTGCGAGGTCCATCCCTATGCGGTGGACGTGGCAAGCGGGGTCGAGGTCTCGCCGGGGATCAAGGACCATACGAAAATTGAGGCGTTCATCGCCGCATGCAGGAAGTTCTGATATGACGAAAAAAGGACGATACGGGAACTATGGCGGACAGTACGTCTCGGAAACGCTGATGACTGCGCTGATCGAACTCGAAGCTGCCTATGAAAAAATCCAGGGTGACCAGACGTTTGCTGCCGAACTGGCGGCACTCCAGACAGAGTACGCCGGCAGGAAAACGCCGCTCACCTTCTGCCCGAACGCTTCCAGGGAACTGGGGTGCCGGATCTACCTCAAGCGGGAAGATCTCGTGCACGGCGGTTCGCACAAGCTGAACAACACGCTCGGGCAGGCGCTGCTCGCAAAACGCATGGGCAAGAAACGGCTGATCGCCGAGACCGGCGCCGGCCAGCATGGCGTGGCAACCGCTATCATCGGGGCTGCCTTTGGCATACCGGTCGAGGTCTACATGGGGGAGGTCGATACGAAACGGCAGGCGCTCAATGTCTTCCGGATGGAACTGATGGGTGCAAAAGTCATCCCGGTTACCTCCGGGACACGCACCCTCAAGGATGCTACCAACGAGGCGCTGCGCGACTGGGCGGCGAACGTGAGGGATACCTATTACCTGATCGGCTCGGTTGTCGGGCCGCACCCCTATCCCATGATGGTACGGGATTTCCAGTCAGTCATCGGGAAAGAAACACGGGAACAGGTGATGAATAAAGAAGGGCGGCTGCCGGATACGATCGTTGCCTGCGTGGGGGGCGGATCGAATGCCATGGGCATCTTCTACCCGTTCGTCAGAGACGATGTGGAACTGATCGGCGTTGAAGCCGGCGGCAAAGGAATCGAGACCGGGGAGCACTCGGCCACGCTGTCCGCAGGAGAGCCGGGCGTGCTGCACGGTGCGTTCTCGTATCTGCTCCAGGATGAAAACGGGCAGGTGCTGCCCACCCACAGTATCTCGGCAGGGCTTGACTACCCGGGCGTTGGCCCCGAGCATTCGATGCTTAAGGACAACGGGCGGGTCACGTATGCTGCGGCCAATGATCCGGAAGTACTCGATGCGTTCCGGTTCCTCTCCCGCACGGAGGGGATCATCCCGGCGCTCGAATCAGCCCATGCAGTTGCATACGTGATGACGAACCGGGACAGGTTCGATCGCGACGATATTGTCGTCATCAACCTCTCAGGCCGCGGGGACAAGGACGTTGCTGAAGTAGCCCGGATGCAGGGATGTGCGGTATGAGCCGGATTGACCGGGTGTTTGAGACGCGGGGGACGACCGCGTTCATCGGGTTCGCCGTTGCAGGAGACCCTGATGAGGCGACTTCACTCAGGATCGCAAAGGCACTCATCGATGGCGGGACGGACATCCTCGAACTCGGGGTGCCGTTCTCAGACCCGGTTGCCGACGGGCCCATGATCCAGCGGGCGGACGACCGGGCGCTGGCTGCCGGGACAACCCCGGATACGATCTTCAGGATCGTGAAAGGTGTCCGGGCGTACTCCGATGTTCCGATCGTCTTCCTCACCTACTACAACATCGTGCACAAGCGGGGTATCGAGCGGTTCTATCGCGAAGCCCGCGAGGCCGGCGTTGATGGCATCCTCGTCGCAGATATGCCGGTAGAAGAGTCCGAAGAGGTCACGGAAGCTGCTGCACGGCACGGGATCGATCCCATCTTCCTCATAACCCAGACCACCGGTGACGACCGGATCGGGAAGATCGTGAAAAAGTCACGCGGATATCTCTACCTGGTCTCCGTGCTGGGTGTCACCGGTGTAAGGGATCAGGTCTCGACAGGGGCCATCGATCTCCTGCACCGGGTCCGCCGGCACACGGATCTCCCGCTAGCCCTCGGCTTTGGCATATCAACGCCGGAACATGCGAAAACGTGTGCCGCTGCCGGAGCCGATGGCGTGATCGTCGGGAGCGCGATCGTGGATATCGTTGAGCGGAACCTCGACAATCCCGGAGCCATGGAACAGAGACTCCGCAATTACGTCATGCGGATGAAACAGGCAACCGGTTCCACAAGGCGGCCGTAACCCCCGTTACCCATCTTTTTTATCCCGTGCCTGCCAACGATATCGTGGATTTTATCATGATGTCCAGAACCAGTATTTTTGTTATCCTTGGAGCCTGCCTCGTCGCAGGACTTCTCATTGCAGGATGTACGAGCACACAGCCGCAGGCAGCGGTCCAGACCACTGCAACCCCGGCACCGGCAACACCTTTGGCAACCGCCACTCCGGCAGCCGTAACAACCGAGGGTATGGCAAACCCGGCGTCCGTCAACTGTGTCTCCCTCAACGGAACCGTCGATATCAAAAAGAACGCTGATGGCGGGGAATACGGCATGTGCACTTTTACCAACGGCACCTCCTGTGAGGAATGGGCGCTCTTCCGCGGCGAGGGATGCAAGTCCGGTGTCTCCAACACACCCGTTGCAAATGTAACTGCCCCCAATGCAACTGCTCCGAAGGATGTTCCGGCAGGATCCGTTGGCATGGCGAACCCTGCCTCGGTCAACTGTGGAAAGGTCGGAGCTACGTCAGAGATCAAGACCGCCGCTGACGGCAGCCAGTACGGCATGTGTACCTTTACCAACGGTACCTCCTGTGAGGAGTGGGCACTCTTCCGCGGAGAAGGATGCAAGGCATACGTTCCGGCAGCAACAACCAATGCTTCGAAGTAATCCGGAAAACAGCTGAAATCTTATTCCACCGCATCCCCGCGGTACCCGTGTGCCGCGAGGATCCCGGTGACTTTTTTTACCCACGCAGGATCATTTGCCCCGGCGGGATGTGTGTGGGGTGTGGCCGCGATCTCTTCATTCCAGAGCCGTGCAAGGGCTTCGTCAGAGGTACTGATCCCACCGGCCCCGATCACTTTTCCCACATTGTTCCCGCTGCCATCGTAGACCAGCATCCGGTAGCACCGGAACTCGCGGCAGACCGGGGGACGGGAGGAATAGATGGCGCAGGCAAAGCCATCGCCGCTTCGCGAACGGCAGAGGAACGGGCAGGATCGTTTCCCGGTGAGGGGTTGCTCGGAGTAGCGGTCTGATACTTCATCTGCATATTCCGCATCAACATGCACCGGGAAGAGGTCATGGGTCAGGGAGTACCGGCAATAGTAATCTCGGTCATTCAGCTGGCGCTCAATGGTGATGAACGAGCCAAAACTTGAACAGCATTTTCCGCAGAAGTCGCAGGTGAATATTGCCATAAATGATCGTTCGTTTGACGGGCAGGCTGATAAAAAAATGGGTGTGATACATCAATTCGCCGATGCGGAGGGAAGGGTTGTGGAGAACCGGCAGCAGCAGAAACAATTCCGGCGAACGTATTTGAGGCCTGCCGCTGACATCACTCCCGGGTACATCCCGGACTATACAATACCAGGAGCATCCGACCTTGACAAAGCCAAAGATTCTCTTCATCTGTACGGCAAATGCCGCCCGCTCCCAGATGGCCGAAGGGCTGCTCAGGACCCGGTACGGTGACCGGTACGAGGTATACAGTGCCGGCACCCGCCAGTCGAAGGTGAGCGTACGGGCTGTTGCGGTGATGCAGGAGATCGGCATCGACATCTCCCACCACTATTCAAAAACCGTCGATGATGTAGCAGGGATCTCCTTTGATCTCGCCATTACATTGTGTGACAACGCCCACGCGATCTGCCCGGTTGTCCGGAATGCAAAAAAGACGATCCACCAGGGATTCGATGACCCGCATCTGGTTCCCGGGACTGACGAGGAGATCCTGAACGGGTACCGCAGGGTCAGGGACGAGATCGCAGCATGGATCGATACCACGTTCGGAACACCAGGTACACGTGAGTTCCCGGTTCATCCCTGACAACAACATTGATGAGATGCCATCGCGTTTATTGGATTGAGGTGCGGTTAACCTTGAAACGGGCAAAGAAGGGTGACATCTATGCAGAGTCTCTCGAACTTCACCGGAAACACCGGGGCAAGATCGAAGTCTATTCGAAAGTTCCTGTCACCAACCGGCATGAACTCTCCCTTGCATACACCCCGGGCGTTGCCGAGGTCTGCCGCGAGATCCACAAGAACAAAGATCTCGCATACAAATACACCCTTAAGGCCAACACCATTGCCATCGTGACCGATGGATCCAGGGTGCTCTCGCTGGGAAACATCGGGGGGTATGCCGCAATCCCCGTGATGGAGGGAAAAGCCCTCCTGTTCAAGAAGCTGGCCGGGATCGATGCGTTTCCCCTCTGTTTTGAGCGCTACCACATGGAATTTGCTGATGATATCAGGAATATCGCGCCGGTCTTTGGCGGGATCGCCCTTGAGGACATTGCGGCGCCACGGTGTTTTGAACTCGAAGAGTCGCTCCAGAACATCGGTATCCCGGTGATGCACGACGACCAGCACGGGACTGCCGTTGTGGTCCTCGCAGCCCTCCTCAATGCCTGCCGGGTGACAAAAAAACGGTTCGAGGACCTGAACATCGTCGTATGCGGTGCAGGAGCCGCAGGGTTTGCCATAACAAGGATGCTCAAGTGCATCGGCTACAACCCCGACCTTTGCAGCAGTGTCAATGATATCATTGTCTGCGACCGGAGCGGGATCATCCACCGGCACCGCGACGGTCTCTATGCCAACAAATACAAGTTCATCATCGCGGAGGAGACCAACAAGACCGGCCGGACCGGAACCCTTGCCGATGCCATGAAAGGCGCCGATGTCTGTACCGGGGTTTCAGTACCGGGGATCATTACGCCGTCAATGGTCCGCTCGATGAATAAGGATCCCATCATCTTTGCCATGGCGCATCCCATGCCGGAGATTCTGCCCGCCGATGCACGCGAGGCCGGGGCAGCAATTGTCGGTACCGGGCGGAATGATTTCCCCAACCAGATCAACTATGCCCTGGCGTTTCCCGGTATCTTCCGGGGGGCGCTCGATGCCCGTGCAACGCGGATCTCGGACGAGATGAAAGTTGCAGCCGCCCATGCCATTGCAGATTTCGTCAGACAACCACGAAAAGACAGGATTCTGCCTGCGGTCCTCAACCGTAACGTAGTAACCGCAGTGGCTGCAGCGGTCCGGAACGCCGCTGTTGCAAGTGGCTGTGCCCGTACGATTGACTGACAGGGTCCAGGGCAGTCATGGGATTCTCGTGAGACCGCAAAAAACCGGGTACTAGGTACAGGTGATAAACGCCTGTACATGCAAAACCCTGTCTCTTACTGCGGATCGTGAGGGGGAATTCCTGATGGATCGGAAAAGGGGTGCAGGTCATTATTCATGGGACGGGCGGTTGCTCCGATCTCATCACCCGGCACACATTCCCCATGAGTGCATGGTGCCGGAGGATCTGGTTGACAAACGAGGTGGTGCGTTCACCGGCAGGGATCGGGGTCCAGCTGATGCCACAGTCCGTGTCCCAGAGAATAAGACCTTCTGAAGGTGCAGGCTGGAGGGGTTTTTCTGCTTCAGCGGTCAGAAGTGCATCGATGCTCTCCTCAGCTTCCCCGTCACCGACACGGAGCAGGGCTGATGCCATGCAGCGGACCTGGTGCCAGAGGAAACTCTCCGCGGTCACTTCAAGGAAAACAAAATCTCTTTCTTCCACAACCGTTGCTGAAAGGACAGTCCGGTAAGGATTCCGGTCCTCGAGTCGGGCAAAGTTGGTGAAGTTATGGTTCCCGACAAACCGACCGGCCGCACGCGCCATTGCCCCGACGTCTGAGGGACGTTCGGCAAAGTAATAGCGGTAGGTCCGCATCTTCGCGTCATATCGCGGGTGGAACTGAGCCGGGACTTCCGCAAAGCCGGTGCACCAGCAGTCGGGAGGGAGTTGGGTATTGATGGTCCGGACTGCACGTTCCGGTGCGGTCGTTGTAAATGCGGCCACCTGCCCGATTGCGTGAACGCCGCGATCGGTCCTGCCGGCGAACAGGAACCCCGCTTCCCGCCAGTCAGAGAAGAGACTGAGCCGCTGGCAGGCTGCGATGAACTCCCCTTCCACGGTCCGGCTGGAGACCTGCATCTGCGATCCGAAGAAACTGCTGCCGAGATACGAGACCCGGAAGGCAAGTCTTACCGGAGTTGCAGGTGACGGGTTATCCGCTTTATCTTTCTCCATGTGTTGTTGATAGACTGGCGCGTATACGTGCGCAATGGTGTCTTCTTCCCGCCGCAGGATACCTTCCCGGCGCGGACCGCCTCAAGGATGGCCGGCACCGTCTTATCCGCTTCAACATACGTCCGGCCAAAACCAACGAACTTCGCGTTATGGGCATCGCTCCCGCCAACACAGGGCTTGCCCAGCCGTTTTGCGATCCGGGCCGCCTTCTGGTTTGCAGAACCGACGATATACCGGCTGTTGAATACCTCGACCGCATCCACAACGTTCATACCGGCTTTCTTCCTGCGGGCGACACCGTGCCTCCAGACATGGTACGGGTGGGGGAGGATGGCAAGGCCACCCATCTCCCGGGCAATACTGACCGTCGCCATAACATCCAGACCTGCGGGAATGATCTCGGTAACGCCGAGCACCAGCAGGTGGCCCTGCTTTGTCGAGACCTCTATCCCGGGGATGACGAGAACCGATGACGCAAGGGTCAGTGCCTTTTTTGCACCGTCCACGGTATCGTGATCGGTGATGGCGATAGCGTCGAGCCCTTCTGCTTCTGCCTGCCGGAGGATCTCCTCAACGCTGCTCTCGCCATCCTTGGAATAGTTCGTATGCACGTGCAGATCGCAGGTTAGCATCTGATCATAGTATTTTTATCTCTCTGGTATTAAGGGAACTTATGCGCATCCTCCTCCCCACCGGTTCCGCCACCGAAGAAATGGTCCGGAAGGCAGCCGCCGGTTTTGATGCGGATGTCGTCGTGACCGGGGAGATTGCTTCATTCCTGACACCGCACCGGCTCAGGGAACTCCTCAACCGGGCAGAGTACGATATGGTCATCGTACCCGGGATGAGTACCGCTTCCTTTGAACAGGTTGAGCGGGAGAGCGGGGTGCCGGTATACCGGGGTCCCCGCCACGCGGCAGACCTGGCGATGATCCTCCCTCGTATCGGAACGATCCCCCTCTCCCGCACCGTTCCCGCGGATGAGTTCTTCACCTCGCAGCGGGCACAGGAAGCGATGGCCAGGGTAGAGGCTATGGAGCGGGATGCCGGATGTGACTGTATCATCCGCACCACAAAGATCGGCGGGGAGTCGCGGATGAAGGTGCTCGCGGAGATCATGGATGCCCACCGGTGCAGGGATATCCGGGAGCGGGTGGAGCAGTACTTCCTGTCAGGGGCGGATATCGTTGACCTCGGGTTCGGATTCGATGCAACACCCGCTGACGTGAACCGGGTCTTCTCGGCGCTCGACGGGATCGACCGGCCGCTTGCCGCAGACACGCAGGATCCTGCCCTGATCCGGGCAGCGCTCGCCCGGGCCGATATCATCCTCAGCCTCCAGGAGATGAATCTCCCGCTCGTGGGAAAAGAGGTGGCAGAGGCCGGTGTTGCCGCAGTCATCGTTCCGGGAAATGCCACGCTCGCACAGAACATCAGCCTGGCACGACGGGCGGGGATCCGGTGTATTATCGCCGACCCGCTCCTGCGGCCCGTGGGATCCGGCCTGGTTGCATCGCTGAAAAATTTTAAAAACGGGCGCTACCCCCTCTTCTTTGGCGCCGGCAATGTTGCTGAGCTCATTGATGCAGACTCGATTGGCGCAAACGCACTCCTGGCCGGTATGGCAATGGAACTTGGGGCCGCCATTATCTTCACGAGCGAGCACTCCGACAAGACGCGGGGGTCTGTCTGCGAGATGCGAACGGCGACAGAGATGATGGCGCTTGCCCGGGACCGGCCTTACCCAAAAGATCTTGGGATCGATCTCCTAGTCCTGAAAGAGAAGCGGTGCCGGTGCGAGCCCCCGCTCGAATACGACACCGTGGTTGCGACAAAGAAAATGCCGGACGATCTGGAGTACGATCCGAAAGGCAACTTCCGGATCGGCATCGAGGGCAACCAGATCGTTGCGGTGATCCATGGGAGAGCCCTGAAAGGAACACGCTGGCACGATGTCCTGTACACGCTCCTCTCGCAGGGGGAGGTCTCCCTGCTCGACCATGCCGGCTACCTTGGCCGGGAACTGTACAAGGCCGAGCTGGCAATCCGGTATGGGCGGAGCTTCGAGCAGGACGGAGAGTTCTGACCGATCCAATCTTTTATCTCCCGAAAAAGGCACCTGTATTGCATGGTTACACAGGCACGTGCATCCCATATTCTTGTCAAGAGCGAACAGGAAGCATCATCGATGATGAAGCGCATTGCAGACGGCGAGGATTTCGCCGCGGTTGCAAAGCGGTTCTCCAAATGCCCCTCCGGTAAGAACGGCGGCGACCTCGGCTGGTTCGGGAAGGGCATGATGGTCCCCGAGTTCGAGAAGATCGCCTTCGAAGAAGAGGTCGGCAAGGTTGTCGGACCGGTCAAGACCCAGTTCGGGTTCCATGTCATCAAAGTGACCGGAAAGAAATAACCCGTTTTCTGGTGTCCGCATGGATCACAAGTTTTTTCTGGGCATCGGACTTGCCATTGTGCTCGTGTTTGCCGGTGCCTCCGTATATACCCATTTTGTCAAAACAACCGTGCCGGACTCCTCCGACCATGATACGGCTTACCAGGTCTCGACCATCGATGCCCTGGTACTGGGAGTCTTTGACGGGGTCCAGCCGGTCGGGGAACTGAAACGCCACGGGGATTTCGGGATCGGCACCTTCGAAGCGCTGGATGGCGAGCTGATCATGCTGGATGGCGTTGTATATCAGGCTAAGGCTGACGGGCATATCTATGTGGTAAGAGACAACCTGACCACGCCGTTTGCGACCGTGACGTATTTTTCCGGCGATCAAGCGGTTGTAACAGAAACCCCCATGAACTTATCCGTCTTCTCCTCTGATATGGAGAAACGACTCCCGACCGGGAACATGGTGTACGCGGTACGGATGCACGGGACATTCCCCTTGATGAAGGTACGGGCAATACCGGCCCAGCAGAAGCCGTATCCCACGCTGACCGAGGCGGCGAAGAACCAGTCGGTGTACACGTATACGGATACCACCGGAACGATTGTCGGGTTCTACACCCCGGTCTTCTTCAAAGGCCTCAATGTTCCGGGATACCACCTCCACTTTATCAGCGATGACAAGACAACCGGCGGTCATATCCTCGACTTCACCGTACCGGCCAACACCACGGTCGAATATGATATCACACCGGGATTTGCCATGGGACTGCCCACGAGCGGCGACTTCACCGGTGCCGATCTTTCGCAGGATCTGAGTTCGGATCTGGCAAAGGTCGAGAAATAAATCCTTTTTTATGAGGAGAGTTTTTTTGCGATCGCGTTCAAGAAGATCGGTACAGTACGACACGTGCTGGCAGGACAGTACCATGAAAATCCGCGGTATCCGGCAGGATCTCCTCACGCTTCTTCTTGAGATGGGGCGCGAGAACCACCCGAACGAGTTCGCTGCCGTGATACGGGAGCAGGACGGGGTCATGGAAGAGCTGAACCTGTTGCCCGGGACCATTGGCCGCGAGGACTCTGCATCCCTGTTCTATGATATGATGCCGCTCGATACCCACGTGGCCGGGAGTGTCCACAGCCATCCCAACGGCGTGATCATCCCCTCGGATGCGGATCTCAATTTCTTCCCGCGGACCGGGCGGTACCACCTGATCATCGGGTATCCCTACCGGAAGAATGACTGGCGGTGTTTCACCGCGGACGGGGAGCCCTGCGATCTTGAGGTGATCGCATGACCGGCCACCGTATCGTTGCCACGGGAACGTTCGATATCCTCCACCCGGGACACCTCTTTTACCTTGAAGAGTCCCGGAAACTCGGGGACGAGCTCTGGGTGATCGTTGCCCGTGACATCAACGTGAAGCACAAGCCGCAACCGATCATCCCGGAGGAGCACCGCCTTGCTATGGTTGCCGCGCTCAAACCCGTGGACCATGCACTCCTCGGGGACAAGACAGACATGTTCCGGCCCATCGAAGAGATCCAGCCGGAGATCATCACCATCGGGTTCAACCAGATGTTCAACGAGGCAAAACTCGAAGAGCAGCTCCGGGCCCGCAACCTCACGCCCCGGATCGTGCGCATCGGCAGGTATGCTGACGGTGAGCTCTGCAGTTCGCGGCTGGTGGTCCAGCGTATCCTCGACAAGCGGTGCCACGGGCAGCACAGCAGCTCAGGAAACGATCACGAATCCTGAAAAGGTGACCTGCCCTTTTGGCCGGAACCATTATCATTTCCGGCTCTGATCCTTCTCTTATCAGGGTAGCCTATGGAGAAGAATCTTCTTGATGAGATTGAATTCCTGAAAGCACATGCCCGTAAAAAAGGGGTGAACGCAGAGGAGATCGCCCCGGGGGATATCGTTGTCTCCCAGTGGGTCCGGTTCAAGTGCCGGTACGGCTGTAAGGGATATGGCAAGCATCTCGGGTGTCCCCCGTATGCCCCGTCACCGGATGAGACACGCCGCATGGTGAACGAGTACTCCATCGGGCTCCTCCTCTCGTTTGAGGGGGTGCCGGGCCATGGGGAATTCGGGCCGGACGATATCCCGATGGATTTCCACCCGTGGTATGCAGACCTGATCAAATGGGTGAACGGAACCGTTCACGAGCTCGAGAAGACAGCGTTCTATGACGGGTATTACAAGGCGTTCGGGTTCGGGGGCTATCCCTGCATCTGGTGCGAGCACCAGCACTGTGTTGCGGAGGAGTCCGAAGGAATTGTTGACGAGAGCATCCGGAGAAAGTGCCGGCATATGGACCTTGTCCGCCCCAGCATGGAAGCTGCCGGCATCGATGTCTTTGCCACCGCAGGGAACCTCGGGTGGAAACTCTCGACCATTCCGTGCAAGAATCTTGAGTACGGGAAGATCGTTCACTCCCGTGTCCACTCGATCGGGCTCGTCCTGATCGAATGACCGCTACCGGCCCGTATGCGGGCGGTGCATGAGGGCTTTTCTCCGGCTGTGGCTGACGATTCCCCGCCGCAGCCAGGTACTGTATTTTGACATGAACGCGCCGACAAGGGTCGTTACAATGACCAGCGCGGCGATAACCGTACCTACTACCGGCGATCCATAGAGAACCGCGAGGGCGATCGAGAACTCTCCCCGGCTGATCGTGTTTGACCAGATCTCAAGACCTGAAAGTGCAGAACCGAAAATGGTAAGCCCGATGAGCATTCCGGAGATCAGCTTGCTCAGGACAGCCAGGATGCAGAGTATTGCTATCGTATACAGGTCCACCCCGCTCGCGAAGTCGATCGTGACCCCGAAGAAGACAAAGAACATGACAAGGAAGACATCCTTGAACGGCCGGGCGTGCTGCTCGAAGGCATCGGGATCCGTTGTGGCAAGGGCGGCACCAAGGGCGATCACCATCATCGTGTCCGGAATGCCCAAGACTATCGCCAGAGCGGCGGTAGTGAGCACTGCGGCGAAGGTGAACAGGATCGGCGTCTCATCGTCGCGGTCAAGAATGGAGATCAGGAACTCCTTCCCGTAATGTGCAATGGCGTACATGACACCCAGTGCCAGTACGATCTTGAGGAAGAAGAACAGGAGATCCTTGTCCCCCGATGACAGCAGGGCGATGATGATGATCAGGACAAGGTCCTCGAAGACCTCCATCCAGATGATCAACTCTGCCTCTTTCATCATCAGCTTCCGGTTCTCGATGAGCGAGGTGATGACAATCGCCGTGCTGGTGATGTAGAAGGCCGTGCCGATGATGAAGGCCTCCTTGAGCGGGAAGCCGAGGAGGTAGGCCGCAGTGAACCCTATCCCCATATCCACGATGAGACCGATGAGGCCGGCGGTGAGTAATTTGGAGGGGTCGGCAATCATCCGGTCCAGTTTCAGCTCAAGGCCCATGAAGAATAACAGGAAGAGCAGGCCGATCTCCGAGAAGAACTGGCTGATCTCATCCGAATGGACAATGCCGAGCCCGGCTTTACCCAGCACGATACCGGCAAGGATATAAAACGGGATGGCGGGGATCGAGAGATATTTGGAAATAAGCGCAAGCACCATGCAGACGAAGAGCGCGATGATGAGGCCTTCCATTACTCCACCATAATTTCGCGCTCAAATTTTTTAATCTGGTCGCTCTCCCCAATGACCAGTGCCGCATCCCCATCCTCAAAGACGAACGAGGGCGCGGGGTTGATGATGTTCTTGTCCTGCCGGCAGACCGCAATCACGGTTGCACCGGTTTTTGCCCGGATCTGGAGGTCTTCGATCGTCTTTCCGGCGACCGTTTTCGGGATGTAAAAGGTATGGATGGTGACCCGGAGATCGGCAAGCGCCGAGAACGCGATCTCCACGCTCTCCTGATCCGCGTCGATGATCGCACCGGTGAGGATGTTTCCCAGGCGCCGTGCCTCAACCGGGGTCATCTCGGCTGCGCTCGGGGTCTTGCAGCCTTTCTGGAGCGTGTACATCTGAATCGTGCCGGTCTTGGTGAAAAAGATCGCAACCGTATCGCCCTTATCGGTTTCAAACTCGTATTTCGTTCCAATACCGGGAAGGTTCAGGGATCGAAGCGCCATAGAAGACATTAGAGAAATGATCCCTAAATATATTGTTTTTTTCACTACGCGTTCCCCGTTCTGGTAAGAGGGCGTGGATATACTGAATTCCGTGTTGCACGAAAAAGCCTCCATTATTCATGCTGAAAGGCAGATGACCGCCGGTGTGCGATGCACAAAAAAGAAAAGTGGGGTTTTTTGGTCTTGAGAGGTCGGGAGGAGCGATGCAGGGGTTACTGGCATCTGACTCTTGAGAGGGTTTGTGTCGTCCTCCCCACATACTCTGTTGATAAACGGGAGATTTAAACCCCGGACCGGGCAGGGTGAAAGTGATTGCTGCATCCGGTGTACCCGGGGATAGCTGCGGGAGGACAAACAACCCAAATTTTAATTCCCCCGGATTCGAGGGATTTGGAGATGATGTGGGGCGGGATGCAATAACCGGGCATTTCAAAGAGGCAATATCCGGCCTGACACTCCACCCCTTCCCCGCACCAGCCCCCGCACCGCGAGACGACAGTCCTCATGAACAGGCAGGCGGCCTCAGGACCGGATCTGATACTTTTTTCACTACTCATGATGAAGAATAGTGATAGATCCACGATCGCATGGTGCGCTCGGGCGATCCATTCACAACCACCAGCAGGAGTTGAATACCATCCCAGAAATTCCCAAGGAAAAATACATCCTGAAGTGCACGTCAGCGTGTGCCGGGTGCAGCGATTCGCTGGCCCTGCGCTACGTGCTCAAAGCCGCAGGACCGGACACCGTGCTGGTTGTGCCGGCCTGTTGTACGAGTGTTATCCAGGGAACCTACCCGAACACTGCCTTCAATGTTCCCGTATACAATATCGCCTTTGCCTCTGCCGCCGCCTGTGCTTCCGGTATGAGCAACGCGTTCCGGGCTGCCGGCAAAAAGACGAATGTGATCGCCTATGCCGGTGACGGGGGAACGCTCGATATCGGCATCCAGGCAATGTCGGGCGCCTTTGAGCGGGGCACCGATTTCCTCTATATCTGTTACGATAACGAAGCGTACGGCAATACCGGGATGCAGCGCTCCGGCGGTACCCCCCTCGGCGCACGGACCACGACAACCCCCGCGGGAAAGACCGAGGGGAAGAAGGACATCGATGCGATCATCGCCGCCCACGACCCGCCGTACCAGGCAACTGCCTGTGCAGCCTACCCGCAGGATATTTTCAAGAAAGTGAAAAAGGCCCTCACCTTCCGGGGGCCGACCTTCATCCACATCCTCGCACCCTGCCCGCCCGGCTGGCGCTATTCCACCGAGAAGAGTGTCGAGATGGGTAAACTTGCCGTGAAGTCCGGCATGTGGGTGCTCTACGAGCGCGAGTACGGGAAACTCACCATCGGGGCCCAGTCAAAAGCTGCCATGAAAAAGCCCATCGCACTTGAGGAGTACCTCGCGCCCCAGGGCCGGTTCAAGGGAATCGATACAAAAACCGTCGAGATCCTCAGACAGCGCATTGCAAAGAATTATGCAAAACTCCAGGCAGAGGAGGCGACCCCATGAAGAAGATCTCTACCGGCAACAAGGCAGTCGCCGAAGCCGTGAAACAGGTTGTCCCCGCAGTGGTTGCTGCATACCCGATCACGCCGCAGACCGAGATCGTGGAGCAGATCGCAGAATTTGTATCGAGCGGGGAACTGAAAAGCCGGTACATTGCCGTCGAGAGCGAGCACTCCGCGATGGCGGCCTGTATCGGCGCAAGTATCACGGGTGTCCGCACCTTTACCGCCACGAGCTCCCACGGGCTTCTCTACATGCACGAGATGACCAACTGGGCTGCCGGGGCGCGCCTTCCCATTGTCATGGCAACCGTCAACCGGTCTCTCGGGCCGGGTTGGAATATCTGGGCAGAACACACCGATGCCCTGCAGGAGCGGGACACCGGCTGGCTCCAGGTTTATGTCAGTACCGTGCAGGAAGCATACGACGCAACCCTGATGGCATTCCGAATCGCGGAGCACAACGATGTCCTCCTCCCGGTGATGGTCAATCTCGACGGGTTCCTGCTCTCCCACATCATGCAGCCGCTCGACACCGTGGACATCGGGGACTTCATCCCGCCCATCCACCTTCCGCACGCAATTGACGTGAAGAACCCGGCAGGATACGGATGCCTCACTGCCCCCGATCAGCAGGTCATGTTCCGCTGGGACATCGAGAAGTCGATACGGGATTCCGCAAAGGTCATCGAAGAGACCGAGAAGGAGTTCACAAAGCGCTTTGGCCGGAAGTACGGGATGACCGAAGACTACCAGTGCGCAGATGCCGAGGTAATTATCGTCGCGATGGGGACACTGGGAAAAGAGGCCGAAGTTGCCGTCGACCTGCTCCGGAAGGAAGGGATCAAAGCCGGCTCCATGCGCCTGCGCTGGCTGCGCCCCTTCCCGAAACTCAACCTTGTGGGAAAGCAGGTTGTTGTCATCGACCGCGATTATTCGTTTGGCCGCGGGGGAATCCTCGCCACGGAGATTATGGCACAGACCAAAGAAGAGGTCTTCAGTGTTATTGCCGGTCTCGGCGGACAGGAGGTCACGTACGAGGACATGGCTGACTTTGTCCGGAAACGCCGTATGGGAACTGAGTTCTGGTTCGGGGTGAAGAACCATGTTTGAGATCCGTATCCACTCGCGGGGCGGGCAGGGCGGCGTTACCGCGGCCCGGCTTCTTGCACTCGCGGCAATCCACGATGGCAAGTACGCCACCGCAGCGCCGTTCTATGGCGCAGAGCGCCGGGGAGCCCCCATCGTCTCGTTCGTCCGGATCGATGACAAGCCAATCCGGATCTACAGCCAGATCAAAAAACCCGACATGGTGATCGTTCTCGACGCGAGTGTCATGGACGTCGTCGATGTCCTCCAGGGGCTCAAGAGCGGGGGCAGGGTGCTGGTCAACAGCGCCCATGCCCGGGAGTTCAAAGGGTTCACGTCCAGCCATGTCGACCTGACCGGAATTGCCCTCAAGGAGAACCTCGTTGTTGCCGGGAGCCCGATCCTGAACACGCCGGTCATCGGCGCCCTTGCAAAGATCGGGATCGTTTCGGTTGATTCGGCAAAGAGAGCAATCCGTGAGACGTTTACCGATGAACGGAATGTCAAGGCTGCTGAAGCCGCTGCAAAGGAGATGAGCGCATGACCCGGAACACACAGCACGATCGCCTGGCCATAAGCCGGCCGATCGAAGGAGCTGCCGGGAAAACGGGAACCTGGCGGGTGTTCCGCCCGGTCGTAGACAAGGAGAAGTGCAATGCCTGCGGGCTCTGCTCCACGTACTGCCCCGATGCCGCCATTGATCAGGATCTCAATGTCGATCTCGTATTCTGCAAGGGCTGCGGAATATGTGCCAACGAGTGCCCGAAAAAAGCGATTGCAATGGTCCGGGAAGAGAAATAAACCGACTTTTACCTTTTTTTATAACAATTTTTACAGATGATATAATTCCACAACCTTTTTCATCCCGGGATTAAAATCTCTCGCTTTGGGATGATTCCATGAATAATTCTTTTTCCGGTGATACACGCGACCTCTTCAAGTTCGATCTCGTCCGCCACATTATGAAAAGTTTTCCCGATCTCAACAGTTTTTCCTTTATACCGATGCTGACAGACCATAAAGAACCGACAAAAGAGAGGTCGGGCACTACCCGGGATCTCAAAAAGGCGTTCAGCGCAGGGAGAGCGGGTTCCCAGAACAGGGACCTGATGGTGCACCTGGGACGGCTCCATGAGATCGAGGATGACCTGGATTACTTCGAGGGGATCCGGACTTATTTTACAAAAGAGAATATTTTTATCGATATCGTCCATCCCGACCGGTTCTCCCATGAACACCGGGCAGACTATTTCCAGAAAATGTTCGAGAAATTTCCCCGCCAGTCCCTCATCTTCCTGGATCCCGACACCGGGCTTGAGGTAAAAAATCCCACACAGCAACACCTGCTCTTCGATGAACTCAAAAAGATCGCAGACGCCATGGACACCCGCTCAATCCTGATGATCTACCAGCATTTTCCCCGCCGGTCACGCGATGGGTATGTCAGGAGCCGGTGTTCGCAGATCGAGGACGTCACGGGTATAAAACCCATCTCCATAACGGATAACGAGATCGTCTTCTTTCTCCTTGCCAAGAGCCCGAAACTCCGGGAGAGTCTCTCGGAAAATGTGGAGAAATACGCAAATACCTACCCGGCCATCCAGTCATGCGGGTGATCATCCGTTTTACCTCAGTATGCCTGAATATCAGCACTGCGTGCCCCGACCACATTTCTCCCCGGAAGGGATCCCGACAGGTCCCTCAATATAATAGGTCTTCCCGTGATACCAGACTATCCGGTCCTGGAAGGCAGAAAGGAACGCTTCATCGTCCGGTGAGACCGGCATCCAGCTGTACCGGTTCCACTCCCGTGCCAGGGACAGTACCTGGCGGGGATCAAGGGAGACCACAACCCTTTTCCGGTGGATAATCAGTGCAGAAAGTGCCGGATGAGCAGTCATATCCTCCTCGGTCAGGTCCCGGGCACTGACAACATCCGGATGATCCCGCGGGGATTCATCACGGTAGGCTTCATAGTATTGTGCCGGAATGGTGAATCCGTCTATATGGAAAATAAAGATTATCAAAAGCCCGGCCATAAAAAGCGTCAGGAAAAGCGCGGCCAGGATCACCAGGGTCATTAACCCCGTTTATTATCCATCAAATATCTTTAACGCAGATATCCTGATAAATCCGGCAGGTCAGATCCCGAGATCATCTGACAACACAACTATGTCGGGATTGAGAGAGTCCTCCACCAGGCATCCCGTGCGAGCACCCCCTCCGACCCCGGACCCCGTTCAGGTACTAGGGGGTATGAGTGACCGGAACGGGATCGGACTTCACCTCATCCTTTGCCATATATTCGAGATCAAATTTGTAGAAGTGCGTGAACTGGCAGTGCCTGCACCGGACCGTGAGATACCGGGTGCTGACAATGATGCCATGCGGGCCGGTAACCTGACAGTTACGGCACGTGGTCTCCTGTTCCAGTTCCCAGACCGGGTACTTCCCGATCTTTGAGAGGATACCCGCAGTATCTACATCCTCAATACGGGGAATGAAGACCCGGGTGGCCCCGCAGTTGTCGCAGGCTACCTGCGCCTGATACGGGACCGCCGTGATGATCTGGTCCGCGATCTTCCTGCAATGGTAACAGTCCGTACGGTACTTTGTGAAGATGAACCGGCCGCTCATGGAAGATACTGAATGCGTGCGGGTTCATTAACCTGTTGCCTGCATGATACCATCGATCACTGAGGGTATGCTTTGCCACACCTGCGAGTCATTTTTAGTATCGCGTGATCCGGGAAGGGACACGCTCAATGATTTTGTTTTTTCCCTCCAGAAGAAAATTCTGGTTTGTTTAAGGGAACGGGACACAGAACGCTTAGCAAATTTAATTATCAGGAGAATTCAATTTACTGGTTATGAAGAGATGTATCGGAATCCTGATTTTAATTATCGTTCTTGTTGCGGTCAGTGGATGTACCCAGCAGACAACAACCGCTCCCGTGACTACAACTGTGCCAACAACAGTACCGACAGAAGTACCTACACCCGTTGAAACAACCGTCGAGACCACCGTTGCCCCGACCACTGAAGTCACCACGGAGGCAATACCCGTCGGGACAATTGCAGCCAATGAGACTGCCGCCGCTACCGAAACAGAGGTAGTTCCTGCAACAACCACCCTTATCACCGCAGGCATGACCCCGTCAACCAAGATCACGGTCATCCATATCGCAAATAATACGTTTACTCCTTCTGTCCTGATGGTTCTCCCGGGCACAATGATTACCTGGACCAATGATGAAAAGACCGTACACTCTGTCAAGATCATCGGGGACCATGCAGGTAAGTTCAACTCCGGAGATATCGTCGGTGGTGCCAGCTCAGGATATACGTTCGGCGAATCCGAGGGAACCTTCGAATATACGGATGGCTATAACCTGAATGCAACCGGTGTCATCATCGTCAAGAAAGGCGATACTTACTATGGCATGAGAGCAGCGACCACGGTAGCAACAAGTAATTCATCCTGATACCAGACCCATTTCCTTTTTTTTATCTTACCCGCTGGCGAATCTCGCCGTGGACAGACAAATGTGATATTGTGTCGCGGTCCCTGAGGTCCGGACAAGTACCTGTGATTGTGATGGCAATGACTAGAACCGTCAGGTCACTACGGTGATGGGTAAGAGTTCCGAAAGCAAGAGTTCCGATAAAGGACTGAATAAATCGTTTTTTAAAAAAGGGGTTTAGAAGTCGCCGCCCATGCCGGGGGGCATACCGCCCATTCCACCCATGCCGCCCATTCCACCCGGAGGCATACCGCCTTCGGGCATCGGGCTCTTGGATGAGGCGATGACATCGTCAATACGCAGGATCATGACTGCTGCTTCTGCAGCAGAGGAGATGGCCTGGGTCTTGACGCGGAGGGGCTCGACAACGCCGGCCGCCTTCATGTCAACTGCCTTGCCTTCAAAGACATTGAGACCGAAGGTCTTCTTGCCCTTCTCGTGCGCTGCACGGATCTCGACAAGCATGTCGATGGGGTCAAGTCCTGCGTTCTCTGCAAGGGTGCGGGGGATGACTTCGAGTGCATCGGCAAATGCGTTGATGGCGAGCTGGGCCCGGCCGCCAACGGTTGCTGCGTACTCGCGGAGACGGAGCGAGAGCTCGGTCTCGGGTGCGCCGCCACCTGCGACAACCTTCTTGTCCTCGACAACGACACCGACAACGCGGAGTGCGTCGTGGATTGCGCGTTCGAGTTCGTCGACTACGTGCTCGGTACCACCCTTGACAATGATCGAGACTGCCTTGGGGTTCTTGCACTGCTCGACAAAGGTCATCTCTTCACCGCCGACCTTGCGCTCTTCAACGAGTCCGGCCTTGCCGAGCTCATCCTTGCTGATCGCATCGATAGAGGAGACGAGGCTTGCACCGGTTGCCCGGGCGAGTTTCTCCATGTCGCTCTTCTTGACACGGCGGGTTGCAAAGAGTCCTGCCTTTGCCAGGTAGTGCTGTGCAATGTCGTCAATGCCCTTCTGGCAGAAGAGGACGTTTGCACCGCTCGCTACAATCTTGTCGACAATGTTCCTGACCATGCGCTCTTCCTCATCGAGGAAGGACTGGAGCTGGTCGGGGGAGGTGATATTGATCTCGGCGTCGACTTCGGTCTTCTTGAACTCAACAGCTGCGTTGAGCAGGAGGATCTTCGCATTGGTGACCTTCTTGGGCATTGAGGGGTGAACGCGTTCCTTGTCGATAAGTACGCCTTCAACGATCTCTGAGTCCTCAATCGAGCCACCGGTCTTCTTCTCGACCTTGATGTTCTCGATGTCAACGGTGCCGTCTGCATCGGTGACCATGGTAACTGCCTTGACAACGAGATCACAGAGCTTGTCCTTGCTGGCCTCTGCGCTCTTGCCGGTCATTG
The DNA here is from genome assembly GCF_028679125.1 of Methanoregula sp. Lineage (GTDB taxonomy): Archaea > Halobacteriota > Methanomicrobia > Methanomicrobiales > Methanospirillaceae > Methanoregula. Next base: position 28,867 of record NZ_JAJRCG010000016.1, read on the forward strand.
CAGTGCCTGCAATATTCCGGAGCAGTGCCTTGTCGCTTGGCTTGACATCGAAGGCGATCTCTTTTAAGATTTCCTGCGCCTTTTCAGCTGCCTGGCGGTAGCCTGCCGCAATAACGGTCGGGTGGACATCCTGTTCAAGGAGGTCTTCTGCCTTCTTGAGGAGTTCCCCGGCAATGACGACCGCGGAGGTGGTTCCGTCACCGACTTCGGCGTCCTGGGTCTTTGCAACCTCGACCATCATCTTTGCGGCCGGGTGCTCGATGTCCATTTCCTTGAGGATCGTGACACCATCGTTCGTGATAACTACATCGCCGATGGTGTCGACGAGCATCTTGTCCATACCTTTGGGACCGAGTGTGGTCCTGACTGCAGCGGCCACTGCCTTAGCGGCGGTGATGTTCATACCCTGGGCGTCGCGGCCGCGGGTACGGGTGCTGCCTTCCTTAAGAATAAGAATCTGCTGTCCTCCAAGTTGCTGTGACATTAAAAATCACCACTTTTAGCACTAAAAGTGGTTTGTGGTTCTATATATAGGTTATTGAGAATTCACTCTCCGAGCAGGTCGAGAAGCTCAAATCCGTCTTCGATTTTATGCAGGCGCTGCTCGCTGATCACCAGCGTCCGCCCGATCTTCTTCTCCTTTTCGGAATCGGTGATGATACACATCGCGTGCTTCTTTGCGATGTGCGAGAGATTGCCGATCAGGGCAGCCCGCTTGACCACTTTCTGGGAGGTGCCGTACCCGGTCAGGATCGTATGCTTGTCAAAGGTGAGGAGGGCCTGGAACGGGGCGCCGTGGAGCGTGTGGAGCCGGACGCCGATCTGTTCCAGGAAATCCATCGGGCTCTGGACATAGGAGCCGGTCTTCTTCTCTTCGGGTTCCATTGCCTTTGGCTTCTCGTTCCGGATGAGTTCGATGGATTCTACCACACCGGTGTTGAAAAATTCCTCGATCCGGATTGCCACGTCCAGGGTTGTCCCCATGCCGCTCTCGTACTTGCTGATCGTGCGCCGCGAGACCCCGAGCACATTGCCGAGATCGCCGAGCGACATGTTGCGCTTCTCCCTGAGATCGCGGAGGGCATCCCCATTGATATTGACGTACAGCCCACCGGGCGATGCATACACGAGCGGGGGAATCTTCTCCACGAAATAATCATAGAGCGTGGAGGGGCTGACCGCATAGATCCCGTACCGCACATAGACCGCCCCCCGCTCCAGCTCCGCATCCCGGGCCCGTTCCCCGACAATGAGCGGGACACCGCCAAGGAGCCGGGATATCAGTTCGATATCAAACGCCACCTCCTCGCTCACCGAGTCGATGTGGGAGACCACCTTGATCACGAGCAGCGTCCCGTCATTCCGTGCTATGAGGTCAAAACTCCGAGGGCGCAGGGTGAAGCGCTCGGAGACCTCGAAGCCTGCCGAGATCATAACGCTGGTAACCAGCTGGAGCTGGCGGTCCTGGGACATGTGAATACAAATGGATTAAGCGCTCCCATCTATTAATATACATCCGGTAAACAGTCAAAAAAACACTGAACGCATACAAAACCGGAAAAATCGTACGGTGAACAGAAATACACGATTACTCTTCGACATGCTGATCGGCATTGATGATACGGATTCGCCCCAGGGGATGTGCACGACCTACCTCGGGGCAGTGCTCGCCCGCAGGTTGATCCATGAACATATGCAGGTGCGCGAGTCCCGACTCGTCCGGCTCAACCCGAACGTCACCTTCAAGACCCGGGGCAACGCCGCGATCATGCTCACTGCAGAGGGAGAACCTGACCGTGCCTTTACTATCGCATGCGATCTTGTGGAGGAACTCGCCGATTTTTCCTGTGAGAACACCAACCCGGGGGTGGTTGTCACCGAGAAGAAGCCCGACCCGGCCTTTTACCGGAAAGCGGTTACCGATTTCTGCACCATTGAGGAAGCCGTTGCCATCCTTGATACGGCAGGTGCACGGTACCGGGGCTGGAAGAACCGGCGCGGCCTGATCGGGGCAACCGCAGCAATCGCAAGCGAACTCGCAGACCAGACTTCCGAGATCCTCGTGTACCGCGAACCGGCCCGGTTCGGCACGCCCCGCGAGGTTGACCGCAGGAGCCTGTTTGACGCCGAAGCGGCAACCTTCCCGCACACGTGGGACACCGTGGACGTGGCCAACGATGTCGTGGTCTGCGTCCCGCATACCCCCGACCCGGTCCTCTTCGGCATCCGGGGGGAGAGCCCCCGGTGGGTGATGGCCGCCCGGCAGATGATCCAATCCGAGCCCCCGTCGCTCGAACAGATCTGGGTGACCAACCAGGGCACCGATGCCCACCTGCTCGATGCAGCGATCGGCGAACTCCGCGAAGGGCTCTCGTACCGGGTCCGCGGGACCGTTGCTGATGTTCCGAAAACCGGTACCGGCGGGCATGTCTCGTTCACGATCCGGGATGGCGATCCCTCCGTGCGGTGCATGGCGTACGAGCCAACGAAAAATTTCCGGCAGCTCGTCCGCCAGCTGATACCAGGAGATGACGTGATCGCGTGCGGGAGTTTCAAAAAAGGGAGCATCAATCTTGAAAAACTGAAGATCGTCTCGCTTGCAGACGATCGGAGAATCCGCCCGCCGGTCTGTACCGCGTGCAACAAGCGTATGACGAGTGACGGGAAGGACAAGGGGTGGAAATGCAGGAAGTGCGGTGCCCGGGCGGATCTACCGGATGTGCAGGAAATTTCCCGCACGCTGGAAACGGGCTGGTTCGAAGTACCACCAACTGCACGAAGGCACCTTGCCCGGCCATTGTGCAGGGAGATACCGGAATAAACCGGCTGCGGGGATTTCTTACGCAAAGATCCATAAATCCGTCGTGAGATCCATACGACCTAAAGAGTACGACGACATCTTTTTCTATCATGCTAATCTTCTGTAGATCATCGATATCCCACGGACCCCGCGATGATCTCCATCCTTTATGTCGATGATGAACGTGACCTCCTGGAAATAGGAAAGATCTTTCTGGAGCAGTCCGGGGAGTTCCGGGTAGAGACCTCAGTTTCGGCACAGGAAGCGCTCGATACCCTCCTGCTCCGGTCGTACGATGCCATCATCTCCGATTACCAGATGCCCGTCATGGACGGCATCGCATTTTTAAAAGCCGTCCGGGAGCGGTTTGGGGACGTTCCGTTCATCCTCTTCACCGGCCGGGGCCGCGAGGAGATTGTTATCCAGGCCATCAACAATGGCGCGGATTTCTACCTTCAGAAGGGCGGCAACCCGGACGCACAGTTTGCCGAACTGGAGCACAAGATCAGGCAGGCGGTTGCCCGTCGTCATGCAGAACGATCCCTCAGGGATTCCGAGCGCCGGCTTGCCGATATCATCAACTTCCTGCCCGATGCCACGTTCGCCATCGATAACAAAGGTACCGTGATCGCGTGGAACCGGGCCATGGAGAAGATGACAGGCACCCGTGCATCCGACGTATTGGGCAGGGGGGATTATATCTATGGCAGGGCATTCTACCGGGAAGCCCGCCCGATGCTCATCGACCTCGTCCTCACACCCGATGAACAGTTCGAGAAGGGGAAGTATTCCTATACGCTCCGGGATACCACGACCCTGACCGCTGAGACCATCCGCCAGGAACCGGACGGGACATCTGCCCATTTCTGGGGAAAAGCCTGCCGGCTCTATGATGAGAACGGGAACCTTACCGGCGCAATAGAATCCATCCGGGACATCACGGAATTAAAAAAGACCGAACAGGAACTGCGAAAACGCGAGGAGCAGTACCGTTCCATTGTCAACGACCAGACCGAGATGATCGCCCGTTTCACCCGTGACGGTACCATCACCTTTTCCAACGAAGCGTTCCGGCAGTACTTCCTGCCCCTGCTGGCACTCTCTAGTATCGACAACAAGAAGATGTACGACATCATGCATGGGGGTCATGAAGCGAGGCTGAATACCTTCACGGGCATGCTTTCCCCGGATGCGCCGATACGCGAGATCGAGCATGGGATCACCGGCAATGATGGCAGGACATACTGGCAGGTCTGGTCGGTCCGGGCCCTGTTCGACAGGGATGGTCAGCCAACCGAATACCAGGTTGTCGGCAGGGACATCACCGGACAGAAGCGGGCAGAAGAAGAGGTCATGTTCAAGAATATCCTCCTCTCCATCGAACAGGAAGCATCGCCTGACGGGATACTTATCGTTGACGAGCAGGGAAAGATCCTGAGTTACAACCGGAAATTCATTGCACTCTGGGAGATTCCAAAAGAGCTCATGGCATCCCGTCTCGATGAGCCGGTCCTGCAGCATGTGGCGGGAAGATGTACCGACCCGGAGGCATTTCTCTCCCGGGTCAGGTATCTCTACGATCACAAAGACGAGAAGAGCTTTGAAGAGCTCCTGCTGAAAGACGGAAGAGTGTTCGAGCGGTTCTCAACTCCCATGAACGGGGAGAACGGGAAATATTACGGGAGGGTGTGGTACTTCCGGGATATTACCGGACGCAGGAGAGCGGAAGAGAGGCTCAGGGAGAGCCAGGAGAGTTTCCATAACCTTTTTGCGAATATGACGGAAGGTGCCGCTCTCCATGAACTCATCTGTTCCGGGGACGGCACCCCGACGGATTACCGGATTCTCGACACGAACCCCGCATTCGGGCATCACCTCGGCATCGACAGCGGTACGGTGATGGGAAAGACCAGCCGTGAGGCTTACGGTGTCTCTGAACCCCCGTATCTTGAGATCTATGCCCGGGTCGCGAGGACCGGCGAGCCAGAGATCTTTGAGACCTACTTTTCCCCCATGGGCAAATTCTTCTCCATCTCGGCCTATTGCACGGGAAAAGACCGGTTTGCCACGATCTTTGAGGACATCACCAAACGCAAACGGGCTGAAGATGCCCTGCGGGAGAGCGAGGCGAAGTTCCGGGGCATGGCGGAACGGATCTCGGATATCGTTCTTCTGGTGGACAGGGATTTCCTCCTGACCTATGTCTCCCCGTCCCTTCTGGCGATGATGGGGATGACCGCCCCGGACCTCCTGGGAAAAGCGCTCCCGATCAATAACTTCCCGCCATCAGAACAGGAGAAGATCCATGCCGCGTTCCTCGACAACAGGGCACTGAGAACAACGGGGCCCCTGGAGATCACCTTCCCCCTGCCAGACGGGAGATCGAGAATTCTCGAATTCCATGGGATCCCTTTTCATGACAAGGGTGTTTTTCAGGGAGTCCAGCTGGTTGCCCATGACGTCACGGACCTGCGCAGAGCGCAGGATGAACTCCGGTCGGCATACGAACAACTTGCTGCATCGGACGAGGAACTCCGGCAGAACTATGAGGAACTCCGTAAAAATGAGCAGATGCTCCGGGCCAGTGAAGAGAAGTTCCGGGCGCTGGTCGAGTACTCGCTTGACGGCATCCTGATCACGGACGTAACCGGCATACTCCTCTTTGCCAACCGGGCCGCAGGCCTCATCGTTGATGTCCCGGATCCGGTAGTATTGACAGGTACAGCGAACGTGCTGCAGTTTGTCGCCGGGGATTGCAAGGACGAGGCGCTCCGGGATTTTGAGAAGATCCTCCAGGGTACCGACGCATACCTGGTGAATTATAAACTCGTTACAACAACAGGCCGGAAGATCTGGGTCGAATGCATCGGGAAGAAGATCCCGTTCCAGGACCAGGACGCCGTGCTGGTATCCATGCGGGATGTGACCGAGCGCAAAAACAGTGAGGAGCGCGTACGCGAGTCAGAGAACAGGTTCGCAACGGTCTTCCGGAGCAGCCCGGTCGCGCTTACGCTCGTATCCGCCGCTGACGGGGTCTTTGTTGATGTCAATGACACGTTCGTGAGAAATACCGGATTTCTCCGCGATCAGGTGATCGGAAAAACCTCTGAACAGATAGGGCTGATCCCGGAGGCTGAAGACCGCGGAAAGATGATCTCTGCATTCAGGAACCGCCAGGATATCCAGGGCATGGAGATTACGTGCCGGAACAAGGCCGGGGAGAACCGTGCATGCCTCTTCGCATCCCGCCATATCCTGATGCAGGAAAAACCGTACATCCTCTCCACCATCCTGGATATTTCCGACCGCAAAACGGCAGAAGGTGCGCTCCGAAAGAGCGAGCAGAAGTTCCGCCGGATTGCAGACAATGCGCCGGATATGATTTTCCGTATATCGGTTCCTGACGGGAAATTCGAGTATGTCAGCCCGGCATCGATCGCACTCACGGGATATACACCGGAAGAATTCCATGCAGACCCCGGCCTCGTCAGGACCCTGATCCACCCTGCCTGGAAGGAATACTTCCGCATCCAGTGGGCTGCCCTTCCTGAGAAGAAGGTCCTGCCGGCCTATGAGTACCAGATCATTGACCGTGCCGGCGAGATCCACTGGCTCAACCAGAGGAATATGCCTGTCACGGATGATGCGGGTAACCTCGTGGCAATCGAGGGAATCGTCACCGATATCACCCGGCAGAAGAACACCGAACGTGAGCTGCGGAGAAACGAGCTGCGGTCTCTTGCAGTGAGCGAAAACGTCGGTTCCTGGATCTGGGAGATCGATCCTGATGGCACCTACCGGTATTCCAGTCCCGCAGTCGTGCAAATTCTCGGATACCGGGCGGATGAACTGGTCGGGAAAATGCATTTCTACGACCTGCTCGACCCGTCCATAAAGGAGGATCTGACAAAAGCGGTATTTACCACCATGGAGGGGCGTGAGCCGTTCCGGAATTTCACTAATCTCAACCGTCACAAAAACGGGACGCCGGTCCTCATCAGGACAAGCGGATCACCGGTGTTCGATGAGGACGGGACGTTCATCGGCTACTGCGGGGTTGATGAGGACATCACGGAACGCACCGCCCGGGAGTCTTCATTCCAGGCACTGGTCAGGAGCATGGTAGGCACAACAGGAATCAATGCTCTCCGGCAGATCGCGGAGAACATCAGTTCCTGGCTGGGAACCGACGGCGTCATGATCGGGGAGATCCAGCCGGACAAGCAGACCGTGAACGTCACGTATATGCTCCTTGACGGGAATGAGGTTGCCGGTTTCATGTACACGCTCAAAGGAACTCCCTGCGAGAACGTAACAGAGATGGGATTCTGCCTGTACGAGGATAATGTCAGGGAACTCTTCCCCGAGGGCAGGGATCTTGCTGAGTTTAATATCCGGGGATATATCGGCACGCCCCTCCGGAATTCTGCGGGGGAGGTATTCGGGATCCTCTGCGCAGTATCCCGCAACCCGATCATACCTGCCCCGACCATGCAGGAGACCATGGACATTATCGCCGTGAAGGCGGCTGCGGAGATCGAGAGCATGCAGATGGATCGTGCACTCCGTGAGAGTGAACAGAAGTTCCGGTCTCTTGTGGAATATGCCCTTGAAGGCATCTTCGTTCTCGAACTCGAGGGAACGATCCTGTTTGCGAATGATGCTGCGGTCCGCACACTGGGATTTGAGAGTCCTGCAGAACTGACTGGCAGGAATGTGATGGAATTTGTCGCTCCCGAATCACAGCAGGATGCGATCAGGGATTTTGGTGAGGTTGCCAGGGGGCACGATGCGTACCTTGCACAATACAAGGTGACAACAGCACACGGAAAAACCATCTTCCTTGAAAGTATTGGCAAGGTCATCAACTATGAAGGAAAAACCGCGGATCTCGTTTCCATTCGGGATGTGACCGAGCGCAAACGGGCGGAGGAGGCGCTGAGCAGGAGCCAGCATATGCTTGCCGAGGCAATGGACATGGCTCACCTGGTTCGCTGGGAGTATGATGTCGCGTCAGAACTTTTCACGTTCGATGACCGGTTCTATGCTCTCTATGGTACCACCGCGGAGAGGGAGGGCGGCAACCTGATGCCAGCAGAGGTCTATGCCCGGGAATTTGTCCACCCGGATGATATACATCTGGTGAGAGAGGAAGTACAGCGGGCCATTACAACGAACGATCCCGACTACCTGTCCCGGATTGAACACCGGATCATCCGCAGGGATGGCGAGGTCCGGCACATGGTTGTCCGGATCGGGCTCACCAAAGATGCTGAGGGCCGGACGATCAAGACCCATGGTGCAAACCAGGATATAACCGAGATCAGGATGGCGGAGGAAGCCGTCCGGGAGAGTGAGGCAAAATACCGCCTGCTTGCCGAGAACGTCCATGACGTAATCTGGACAGCCAGCATGGATATGCACCTCACCTACATCTCCCCCTCGGTGATGGCATTGCGGGGATTTACCGTTGAAGAGGCGATGGCAGAATCCATCACTGACGCGCTGACTCCGGCATCCCTTGAAGTATTGATGAGGGGACGGGAGATCGGACTTGAGCGCCTGAAGGAGAACGAGATCCTTCCCAACAGCACCATGGAACTGGAATTTTACCGAAAGGACGGTTCAACGGTCTGGACCGAGACCATCATCTCCCTTGCGTTCGACAGCAGCAGGAGACCGGTCGGCGTAGTGGGGGTGATCCGGGACATCACCCAGCGCAGGCAGGTCGAGAATGCGCTCCGGGAGAGCGAAGAGAGGTACCGTTCCCTTGTGGAGACCTCACCGGGCATGATCTGGGAGATCGATCTCCAGGGAAAATTCCGGTATATCAGCCCTATGATGAAAATGACCATGGGATACGAACCAAAAGAGATCGAGGGAAGATCCATCACCGACCTGATCCCGGAAGAGAACCGGCCTCAGGTGATGCAGATACTGGCCCGGCACGTGACCTCGGGGGGGCCCATCCCGCCATTTGAAGTCCCCGCACGCCACCGGGACGGGCATGAGATGGTGGTCGAGATCCGCCCGACACGGATGCTGGACACCGGGGGGAATCTGGTCGGATTCCGGGGCGTGGCCAATGATGTGACGGAGCGGAAGAAAGCCGAAGAGGCACTCACCCGGGCGAACCGGCAACTCACCCTGCTCGGCAGTGTCACGCGGCACGATCTCCTCAACAAGATCACTATCATTCTCGGGTACCTGAAGATCGCTGAGAAAAAATATTCAGATCCCGGCCTTGCTGAACATCTCATGAAGATACGATCCGCCACGACAGCCATCAAGACCCAGATGGAGTTCACCCGCATCTACCAGAACCTCGGTACCCATGAGCCGCAGTGGATCGACCTCGCGACGATCATGCCCTACCCGTACGTCCCGTCAAGGATTTCCCTGGATGCAGATATACGGGGCATCCTGGCACTTGCCGATCCGATGCTGGAGAAAGTGTTCTTCAACCTTCTTGACAACTCCACCCGGCACGGACAGCAGGTGACGAAGATCCGGGTCTCTTACCAGCAGTCGGGAAATGACCTTGTTATTGTCTGGGAAGACGATGGTGTGGGTATTGCTGCGGATCTCAAAGAGCAGATCTTCGAGCGGGGATTCGGGGAGAACACCGGGCTCGGGCTGTTCCTTGTCCGGGAGATCCTCTCCCTTACGGGCATCACCATCACCGAGACCGGCGGGCCGGGCAAGGGTGCACGGTTCGAGATCAGGATACCGCAGGGGAAGTACCGGATCACGACCCCGCAGTAAACGCCTCCGGGGATTCCTGGTTTCACGACGGGATCTTTTTATATTATGATATTCTTCAGTAGATCATCCAGTTGCCCGGGTCCCTGCGATGATCTCCGTTCTCTATGTTGACGATGAGCCGGATCTCCTTATACTCGCCAGAATATTCCTGGAGCGGGCAGGCGGGTTCCAGGTCGCTACCTCGACTTCTGCACAGGAGTCCCTGGACTCGCCGTCCCTCCCCTCGTACGATGCCATCGTCTCTGATTATCAGATGCCAGGCATGGACGGGATTGAATTCCTGACCGCGATCCGGGAGCGGATCGGGACCATCCCGTTCATCCTCTTCACCGGCCGGGGACGCGAGGAGGTCGTGATCGACGCGATCAACAACGGGGCTGATTTCTACCTCCAGAAAGGCGGTGATCCCAGGGCCCAGTTCGCCGAGCTCGAGAACAAGATCCGGTACGCCGTAGAGCGCAAGCACGTTGAGGAGGAACTTGCCGCAAGCGAGGAGCGGTACCGTTCGGTTGTCAATGACCAGACCGAGATGATCGCCCGGTTCACTCCTGAGGGTATCATCACCTTTGCCAATGCAGCCTATGAATCCTATTTTTCCCGGCAGCTCGGCCTGAGCGGGATCAAAGGGCGGACGTTCCGGGAGATCATGGATATCATGCAGTATACCGGGGCTGATGAATTTCCCGGTTCGCTCACCCGGGAGACTCCGACCCGGGATGTCGAGTATGTGCTTACTGCACGGGACGGGAAAAAACTCTGGCAGCACTGGTCGGTCCGGGCACGGTTCGGGGAGAATGGCGACCCCCTTGAATACCAGGTTGTCGGCAGGGACGTTACCGCTGAAAAACTGGCGGAAGTGGAACTGAAGAGGAAGAACGATGAACTCAATGAGTCCTACGAACGGATCGCCATAAACGAGGAAGAACTCCGGCAGCAGCTGGATGAACTTACGGTCCAGCAGGAAGCCCTCAAAAATTCCGAGGAAAAATTCCGGGCGTTCACGGAAAATATTCCCGATCTTACAACGATTGTCGATATGACGGGGGTGTACACGTATGTCAGCCCGTCCATCCAGCGGCTCACCGGGTGGGATGAGGATGCCCTGCTGGGGAAAAAATTTGCCGACATCGATGCGATCTTCGGAACCGGGCCGGAGGGGAGAGAGATCCTCCTGAAGACAGGACAGATCGCGGTGCAAAAACCCGGGGAACCGGTGCCGGTACCGCCATTCCGGGTACGTGATTCCAGGGGAGAGACACTCTTCATAGAAGGCTCGAACACGTACCTGCCTGACGTGAAAGGCATCCAGGGAATCCTGTTCCACGGGCGTGATATCACGGACCGGATCCGGGCAGAGGAGGCACTGGGCAGGAAGACTGAGGAACTGAGGGGCCGGTACGAGGAACTTGCCGCAGGCGAGAAGCAGATCCGGGAGCGCGAGGAGATGTACCGCCGCATTCTCGAGAATATGCAGGATGCCTATCTCCGGTTGGACAGGGACGGGAACCTGCTCATGGTGAGCCCGTCGGCAGCCCGCATCTACGGGTACGGCTCTCCCGCCGAGATGATCGGCATGCCATCTTCCGTTCTGTACAGCAATCCCGGGCAGCACAAGGATCTGCTCTCAAAGATCAACCAGCAGGGAAAGATCACCGATTTCGCCGGTGCAGGCAAAAGGAAGGACGGGACAACATTCTGGGCCTCGCTGAATGTCCAGTATATTTTTGACGAGGCGGGAAACATTGCCGGCATCGAGGTGATGGTCCGGGACGTCTCAGAGAGCAGGGCTATGGAGCGTGCAATCCAGGAAGCAAACAGGAAACTCAACCTCCTCAACAGCATCACCCGTCATGATGTGGTAAACCAGTTGACCATCCTGGAGGGATATGTCCAGCTCGCGGCAATGAGGGATCCCGGGCCGGTTGTTGCCGACTTCCTGGATAAGATCGGGGCAACCGCAGAGATCATCTCCCGCCAGATCGCGTTCACGAAGGCTTACCAGGAACTGGGGGTCCATACGCCGGCCTGGTTCCGGCTGGACGAGACCCTCTCAACGGCCGGAAGAACGGATGTTACAATCTCCGGTACCTGCAGGCTGATTGAAATTTTTGCAGATCCGATGCTTGAGCGGGTCTTTTCCAATATATTCGAGAATGCAACCCGGCATGGCGGGAAGGTGACCGGCATCTCTGTCCGCTGCGAGCGGGAGCCGGACAGCCTCGTGATCATCATCGAGGATGACGGGGTCGGGATCGCTCCCGGGGAGAAGGAGAAGATCTTCGGGAAAGGGTACGGGAAGAACACGGGCTTTGGTCTCTTCCTTGCCCGGGAGATCCTTGCCATCACCGGCATCACGATCCGCGAGACGGGATACCTGGGCGTTGGAGCCCGGTTCGAGATCACGGTGCCAAAGGAACGGTGGCGGGTTGATGAGGGACAATAATTACCTTTTTTAAAAATGCCCGGAGCTTCACACAAGAAGGCATATCACGTTTAGATTCATTATTCTAAAGAAATATTTCGGCGCGAATGTTTCGCGTACGATACCAGGATGATGAGATCGTGAAAGGACGCGCTCCAAAAGATCTGAACGATGAGGGACGGCAACAAGCGCATCGCATGGGATACCATTGGGCGAAGAACACCGATACAGACGTACCGTTCGATGGATTCATGTACCGCGGCAGGGTGATGGTGGCGGTAAAATTATTAAAAGCACGGTACGGGCCGGGAGATGACTGCATCATCGAGCAGCAATACCCGGACGCGATCGAAGCGATCCGGTCGTTTCCCCTCCCGCCCTGGGTGATCCGCGAGTTCTGGCTCCGGACCCAGAACGAACGGGCATTCCGGCGATTTTACATCCTGCCGGATACCACTGCGGAGATCGAGGAGAACACGGCCGAGAATTACCGGAACACCCATTACCGGGAACAGTATTGGAAGAAAGCACCGTACCGGATCGACATCTCCCTCGGTAAAGGGGATGAAAAGGAGACCTGAAGTCGGATAAGCCCATATCGGGCTCCTTTTGCCAAAAGGACGATCCTCATTTCCGGCTGGAGTGGAACTGTTGTCCACGCCCATGGAAAATCATAAATTTTAAGGGTATTTTTCGAAACGGGGCACAATTAACCCCACTTGAACCTGCAATATAGCGGGCGTCCAGCGCCCCCTTTTTTTCCCCAGGTTTCGGGACGCGTAAAAATACCCGCTCGCCGGCGGCCGCTATGACCGTTTTGGAGGGGGTCACGACGGAGAATCTTCCGTCAGGGCGGATTCCACGACGGCAATCTCCTCCTCTGTCAGGCCATACAGATCGGATACCACCGCTTCTATCTGTACATCCGTTGTCCGGATTTTTTTCTGCAGGATTTCACGCTCCGGATCCGTTCGGGCATGTCGGAAATTTTTTTCAAGATCGATCCTCCTGAGTACCAGCTTCTCCAGCCGCTCATGCCGGGACCGGTCTTCCGGCCGGTCAAGATCGGGCGTATAGATGGGAAGATGCACGAGATCCTCCCATGAAAAAAATTCCTGGTCCGGCCTCTGCTCCTGCACGGTCCGGTTGAACACAAACGCGATGAGCCGGCTGTTCAGGATCCCGGCAAGATACTGGTCAGCAGATGGGATGGCGCAGATCGTTTCATCGCCAAGGCCACGGCCGGAGTCAGGCCAGAATGCCGGCCGGTGAAAGTGTGCGGGAAAGAGAATCTTCTTCTGCGGATCCTGCCAGAACGCATCGCAGGCCATCTCCCACCACAGCGCATCCGGCCCGGACCGGGCTTTCAGGATTGTGGAGAACGGTTGCAGGTACCGGGCAATGAGCGGGTGCCGGTGCCGGAACCACTGCCAGGGATTCTTTACCGCATGCTGGTGCGTGAGTGTCCATCCCTTCGGGATGAGGAGCAGGAATTTTTCCGGCTGACCGGACTGGTAGCGCCCGATTGCGGCTCCTGCAACAATCCTGCGGAGAAATGATTTACTGCGGGGGTCGCGCCGGAGCCACTCGCGTGCCAGCGTCTCATCGATCACGAACGGATCATCGTCCGCGATCCGGATCCCGGCATACACCTGCCCCATCACGTACTCTTCAAGCGGCGTGCTGTACCGGCTCACCTTCTCAAGGACGGCCTCAGTCCGGGTATCGCGAAGTGCCCATCCTCCTTCTCCCAGTGCGTCCTGGTCAAGAGGAAATGCATGGGACACGACGTACTCCCCGATATCCCCGGAAAAACCGGAGGGCACCAGCGCCACGCAGGGCCGGTGATCCAACGCCCGGTTCGAAAGCAGGAGAACAACGAGCCCGCCCGCCCCGCTGCCACCGGCGTCTTCCCTGATATCCACGATCTCCTCGACCTGCCGGGCAGCGAGCAGGAAACGGAACGGGGCCGCAGTTCTCCCCCGGAGCCAGCGATCCGGCATGCAGACCCCGAGCGTGCCCCCGGGCCTGAGCAGGGACAGGCTGTTCTCGATGAAAAAGAACGAGCGCTCTGCTGCCGGATCATAGGCTGCATAGTGCCGCTGGAGGTACCGCTGGATCCATTCCTTCTGCTCCGGCTGCCCTGCGGGAGGATTCATGATCACGGCATCGAATCCCCCGGCCGCGAAGATCTCCGGGAACTCCCTGCTCCACGAAAACGGGGTCAGGGTGTGCCGGTCACGCACCGGGCAGAACGACCAGGACTCATCGTCAACAATATCAGGACCGATGATCGCGTTCCCGCACCGGATCGTATGCCGGAGATCCCGGAGCACACCCGCTGCATGCAGGAGAAATTCATCCGGGGATTTCTCCCGGCAACAGGTTTCGCAGAGCTGGAAGAAGAGGAGGATCTTGATCACCGCAACGGCATGCCGGCTGATATCCACGCCATGAACCGAACCGGTAAGGATCGCATATCTCTCATCGTACGTGACGGCCCCCTGCCGGTCGCAGATGGCGCGGTACGCACAGAGAAGGAGTGTGCCGGATCCGCATGCCGGATCAACGATGCGCAGCGGCAGAAGTTCGTCTTCTGACCGCCCGTCGATGGCTGCCCGCACAGAACTCTCCGCCAGGTACCGGATCACGGAAAGAGGTGGACGTGCAGAGCCACACGAAAGAACGGAATCACGCGTATCCACAACATCCGCATGGTGTGCCGCAGACCGGCGGATCGTCCGTTCAAGGTACTGTGCCAGCACCTCCGCGAGAGGTTCTGTCCCGAATGAATCGAACCGGTACGGCCGGTCCGGGGCGACAAGACGCGAGAGGATCGCGTGGATCAGCCGGCCATCATACACTAGAGTGCCCATCGGCACCGGATCCTGGTCCGGAGCGGTAGTCCTGTCCTCCCACAATACCGAGAGGGGTGCGGTGATCTCCAGCAGCTGCCCGTACGGATCGGGACTGTCATGGAGCCCCTGCAGGACATCTCCCGAGAGTAATCCCCGGTCTTGGGCAATCCGCAGGAACAGGAGCGAGAGGATAATCCGGTTTGTCGCCATCGCAATCCCCTCGCTCCGGAGAGCAAGGTTGTTCCGGGCAAGGGTGCGGGAGATCTGCTCCCGCCACCGGGTGAGGTCATGGAGGAGCGCGATCCGGGCAACATCCGGTGTTGAGGGAACCATAGCATCCGAAGAGGATGAGCCCGGGGGGGTCATTGGTCTAGTACTTCGTTTTTGTGAAAATAACGGTGTTGATGGGAGTACGTCAGCCTGACGGAATTCCCCTTACCGCTCCCGATTTAAAATCCCATTGCCACTTCACCATCGCTGCTGCCCGAAGGCATTTTGTCTTTTACTGCGAGCATCAGGAGAATCCCGAGGATCTCCAGGCCCATGCAGAACAGGAACGCAGCATCGAACGCAGATGCAAGGCCTGCCCCCTCAAGGGTATGAGCGGAATACTCGGCAAGTTTCGGCCCCGCTGCAATCGTGGCGACCAGCATCACAAACGCAACCCCGAGCGATGACCCGAGGTTGGTCATCATCTTGACAAGACCGCTCGTGGACCCCCGGTCCTTTGCCTCGCACTCGCCCATGACAGCGCTGTTCAGCGGCGAGAAGGCGATACCGGTGCCGGCGCCTAAGAGGAAGAGGTAGATCCCGATGTGTCCCACGCTCGTATGGGCAGAGAGCGTAGAGAGGAGGAGAAGGGCGATCGTACAGATGACAAAGCCGGTGATGATCGGTTTCTTCGTCCCGATCACATCCGAGATCCTGCCGGCAAGCGGAGCGGTCAGGATCATGCCGATGGGCAGCGCGAGCAGGATCGTCCCGGCATTGTCCGTCGGGATCTTCTTGACCAGCTCAAGGTAGAAGGGCATGATGACCATGACACCGGCCATCGCCATCTGGATCAGCATCACGTTCACGTTCTGGAGCGAATACCCCCGGTGTGCAAAGAGGCTGAGATTGACGAGTGGCTGTGCAGCCCGACGCTCCCGGACGATGAAGAGGATCCAGAATATCACCGATATGACAAGGGCGATCAGTCCGGGCATGGCATTGCTGCCCTGGACCGAGGTCAGGCCAACGATCAGCGTGGAGAGCGCGACAAAGACCAGCAGGACACCGGGGATATCCAGCTTCGCTGCGGGGGATACGGGATCCCGCTGCGGGAGAATTTTCATGCCAAGGATGATGGCAACGATCCCCACCGGGAGGTTGACAAAGAAGATGTACTGCCAGCTGAATGCACTCGTGAGAAATCCCCCGACTACCGGGCCAAGGGCTGCCCCGAGCATGGTGAACATGGCAACGATCCCCAGTGCCTGGCCCCGTAGGGAGGTGGAGAGGTAGGACGTGACCATCACGGCACCGAGAGCCGAGATGACCGCCCCGCCCACGGCCTGGACCATCCGTGCCAGGATGAGCATGCCAATCGTCGGGGAGAGCCCGCAGAGCGCCGATCCGATCGTGAAAAGGGCAAAACCCCCGATGAAAATATTCCGGTACCCCTTCATGTCCCCGAGACGCGACGCCGCGAGCAGGAGGCTGACGAGGATGATGAGATACGCGTTGAGCACCCATGAGACCATCACCGTGGAGACCTCAAAGGATTTTGCAATAGCGGGGAGCGCGATGTTCACGATCGTTGCATCGAGACCGGCCATGAACGAGCCGAGGGCAATGACGATCACGATCATCAGCTCTTTTGTGGACATTTTCTGTTGGGGGACGGGTTCAGCCATGGTACCTCTGCTTCTCTTTTGAGGGTGATTGGTTTACTTCCCTATGAACGTTCGGTTCATGTACACGGGGCCGGCGGGGGGAAACGGTTATCCTGCTTACGGGAAAATTACCCCATACGATACGCAGGTACTGGTGACCAGGTATGCCGGAACAACAGACAAGCGCAGATGGAACAGCACATGTTCCGTTCAGGACGATTGCCCATCTCTTCGATGCTGACGACCCTTCACCGGAGGACCGCCGGGAACTCTCGGACCGGGCCGAGGAGCAGATCTTCCATACGGTGCTGGATCCCCGGAAGAGATCCCGGAAAGTACTCTGCGACCGGATCGAGATCACGCTCCCTGCAACCGACCTGACACCGGGCCGGGATGCATCCATTATTTCGGCGGTACGGTCCCACTTCCGGCTCCGGTCGGGCGAGGTGCAGCGGAGCATGAGGCTTACCCAGCGGGTCGGCCTCCGGGAGATCCGGCTGACGGTCGCCGTGTGTATTCCTTCCTTCATCGGGATTGCCCTCTGCTCCCAGCTCAAAGGAGATCCCCTCGTTGAGGTGATCGAGAATGTCCTTGTCATCTTCTGCTGGGTGACAATCTGGCAGCCGTTCCAGTCGCTGGTATTCGATCGCTGGACCCAGAGCGAGGCCTCGAAGGTTTACCGGAAGATTGCGGATATGGACATCAGCGTGCGGGCGGCATAAACCGGTATCCGGCGGGAGCCGCGGATCTTCAAACCTGCACGAGACGAAAATGATCCGACTGCGATCACCTCGCAACGCGGAAAAAAAGGAGGGGGTTATTCCCTGCCCTTCATAGAATGGATCTTTATCAGGCCGGCGCAGGACTTGCAGGTATAATACTCGTCCTTCCAGCAGGCCTCGCATGCCCAGCGCCCGCAGAGCACGCACTGGCGGAGCTCTGATACGGGATGGGGCGTGCTGCACAGATCGCACATGTACTGGGCAAAGGTGTGGGGATCCTTGACGGGAGGTTCCCCCTGTTTCCTCATCACCACGATCTCTTTCTTCAGCTCGCGGAAGCGATCGGGAGCATCATTACTTTTTGGCGCTTCCCTTCCGGGCAAGCTCTTTTTCCAGAGTGTCAAGTCGCGTCTCCAGGGAGGTCAGCGTGGTCTGCATGCCGGCCTCGTACTTCTTCAGTTCGGCAAGGCGGGCCTCGTTTGATTCGATCTCTTTGAAATTCTGTTCTTTGAAGTTCTGGAGCCGGGGGCGGGAGACCAGCTCCCACTCCTCGACCATCTGCTGGAACCGGCGGTCAAGGTACTCGTCCACCCGGCTCTCCACCGGCCGGGCGAGCGAGAGATCCCCTTTTGCGCCCCGGAAGAAGTAATACACCAGGAACAGGACAACACAGAGGATGATGACGAGGATGATAAAGGTCAGGAGATCCATGTTACACCCTCCCTTTCAGTTTCCTGGCACGGGTTTCAAGCTCGGTCAGCTTGTCTGCGGCTGTATGCCCGAATGCCTGCATCCGGGGGATCTCCTGTTCCAGGGCATACAGGCGTTCCGTGAAATCAGAGAGATCCGCACCCGTGGAGAGATCCCATTCCTCGACAATGCTTTTCATCCGGCGGTCCACGTAGGCATTGAGATAGGAGTCCATGCCGATCATAGCGACTGCTCCAGGGACGTTATCAGGTCATCCAGTTTCTTTGCCCGTGTCTCGAGGGCCACCTTTCCTTCATAGAGACTGCTGATCTCATCGCTCACGCGGGAGAGCCGGCCTTCCAGCCGCTCGAGATCGCTCTCGGTCACAAGGTCCCATTCCTCGATGATCGCAGCAAAGTGCCGGTCGAAATAGGCATCAAGCGATCTGTCGAGCGTAGGGACACGGGATGCGATCGTTCCCGGGATATGGGAGAACTGGTCCCACAACGAATCGCCGGTTGCGTGTTGGTCCGGGGTCTGGTTGATTACGGGATACATTTACTTCACCTTCTTCTCCTGTTCGTTGACATTGCCAAGGAGGTTATCCAGTTTTCTTCCTTTCACGAGCTGCTCGAGCCGGGTCAGCCGGGTCTCAAGGAGTTTCTCCTTTGCAAAGATGTTCGTCTCAAGGACCCCGATCTCGTCTTCAACCTGCCGGATATCCCCGATCTGTTCCGACGAGAGCCGGGTGAACGGGAACGACTTTGCCGCTTCGTGCTGCTGGAGGAGTTTGAGCTTGTCCTTCTCCAGTTCCAGCTCGATCGTCCGGTTGGCGGTCTTCATGATCCGGACCTCGCGGATGATGAGATAGATTATGATCATCCCGAGAACCACGAGGATTCCTAAAATAACGGTATCGTTGAGTATGCCACCCGGTATTACTACTGCTTCTGCTGCCATTGTTGCTTCACCACATCACGGGTTGTCCCTGTCTGTGCACAAACGGGCACGCTTCAGAGATCATCCTTGCCCTTCACCTTTTTTACCGTCTTTTTCACCGTATCGGCGGTCTTTGCAGCAGCCTTCCCGATCTTGTCCGATGCTTTCTTTGACTCTTTCTTCACGGTTTCCGTTGCTTTTGCGGCACCGGCTTTCACATCGCCGGCGGTCTTCTTCGCAGCGCCGTCAAGTTTCTTTGCTCCTGCCGAGAGCGCGGTACTGGCATCTGCTGCCGCTTTCTTGATCTTTGCATCCAGGGGAGGGGTTTTCCTCACAAGGACTTCCTCGTCATCATCGAGACCAAGGATCTTGAGATCCTCCTCGCTCACACGGACCTGCCCTTCCCGCACCATGGTATCGGCGATAACCGATGTCGTGACGGTCTTTTTGGTAGCTTCGTTGATGAGATCTACATGGTCCCCTTCATGGATTCCCAGTTCCGGGAGGTGCGCGATATTGATGCGCACCCGTCCCTGGCTCGGAAATGCCCGCTTTTTGAGGGTTAACCGGATTTCCTGCATAGAGGATAAACCATCCTTGAAGGGTATATAACTTCCTGATTTGAGGGCCCATGAGGTGACCTGCCTGACCTGAAACACAGTTATCTCCAAGGCACACCAATACTGAGTGCAAATTCTGGTGAGGGTCAAGATGTCACATCCATGCGATGAGCCGGTCACCCAGCTTCATGTGAAACCGGGCATGACGGTGAACGAACTGGTGGGCGCAATGGGAAAAGCCGGCGCCTACAACGGGGGATCGCTCTCCCGCGCAGCTAATATCTGGGAGCAGATGCTCCGCGATAAGGAGACCACGAAATTCTTCGGGCTTGCCGGCGCGATGGTGCCGGCAGGGATGGGCGGCATCGTCTCCGATCTCATCCGTGAGGGTTACATCGATGTGCTCGTCTCGACCGGCGCCAACCTCACGCACGATGTCATCGAGGCGATCGGCTGCCACCATTTCCACGGCACCGCGTTCTGCAATGACATCGAGCTCCGGCACGACGAGATCAACCGGATCTACGATGTCTACCTCCCCAACGATGCCTTCGAGGTCTTCGAGGAGTTCATGCAGGGCGTGTTCAGCGAGCTCGAACCCGGAAGCAGGATCTCCATCTCCGGGCTCCTCAACCACATCGGGAAACACACGAAGTCCGGCATCCTTCATACTGCCGCCCGCAACAATATCCCGGTCTACTGCCCGGCCGTGCAGGACTCGATGATCGGCCTCCAGTACTGGCTCTTCTCGCAGACCAACAAGGTCACGGTTGATGCGTTTGCCGATATGCCGGCCCTCCTGGACCTCTGCTTTACCACGAAAAAAGCCGGTGCCATGCTCGTGGGCGGCGGCGTGCCCAAGAACTTCATCCTCCAGAGCATGATCATGACCCCGAACGGGTTCAGCTACGCCATCCAGCTCACCGGCGACCGGCCGGACCTTGGCGGACTCTCGGGCGCAACCCTGGACGAGGCGCGGTCGTGGGGCAAGATCACGGAAGAGGCGCAGGCAGTCACGGTGTACGGGGACGCAACCATCACCCTCCCGGTACTTGCCGCAGCGGTGATGGAACGGCTGGCGAAATGACGGAACTGATCCTTGCGCTGGACGTGACGGAGAAGAAGAAGGCGTTTTCCATTGCGGAGGCCTGCGCTCCCCATCTCGATGCAATCAAGCTCGGGTACCCGCTTATCCTCTCAGGCGGCCTTGCCATTGCAGGGGAACTCGAAGAACTGGACCGTCCCCTCATTGCGGACTTCAAGGTCGCAGACATCCCCAACACGAACCGGCTGATCGCGGAGCAGGTCTTCGATGCCGGGTTCTCGTCCATCATCTGCCACGGGTTCACCGGTAAGGATGCGGTGCAGGCCTGCGTGGACGTGGCCGAAGATTACGGCGGCGCATGCTTTGTTGTGGCTGAAATGAGCCACCCGGGCGCAACAACATTCTTCCATGGAGGAACCGCCGAGAAGATCGCCGCGCTCTCCGTGGAGTGCGGGGCCGACGGGATCATCGCTCCCGCCACGCGCCCGGAGCGGGTGAAGGAACTCCGGAAGATCGTCGGGCAGCGGAAGATCCTCTCGCCGGGTGTCGGGGCACAGGGCGGGGATGCCGCAACCGTCGCGAAGCTCGTCGACGGGATCATCGTTGGACGGGCAATTTACGAAGCAAAGGACCCGGTAACCGCGATAACAACATTTTCAGCGGTCCGGAAGACGTAAAGATTTATTAATAACCTCCAATTTTTGACGGGATCCGCATATAGGCGATTTATAAAGGGGGAATCGCGGATTGGCTGAACCTGCAGGTTCTAAAAATTTATTAAGCACTTACGCGATTGTTATACTATGGAGTGGACAGTTGAACAACGGAAACTGGCAGAAAAATACAGGAGATTATCCGATATTCCAAAAGAAGAGCGCAAATACAAGTGCCACACCTGCCACCTCATCGTTGAGGAGAACCCATGTCCCAACTGCGGCGAGACCCATCTTGAACTCATGTGTCCCCTTGACCACTGCCACTGCACCCATGAAGTGATCTCAGGGATCGAATACTGCCCGCTCTGCGGCCAGGCTGTCTGCCCGGAGTGCGGCTCCCACGACGTCACCCAGATCAGCAGAGTCACCGGGTATCTTCAGGATGTCTCCGGCTGGAATGCCGGCAAGCAGCAGGAGCTCAAGGACCGCATGCGCTATTCGGTTGCATGAGATATTATTCCGATAAAAACACGCTTTTCATCTGCGGATCGTTCCGCGCTGCAAGTACCGGCCTCTTCGGGGGCATCCGATCGGTCTCAACCCTTTTCAATCATACGGTTCCGCAGGGGTGGGACCACAACAACCCGGAGAAGGAACTGGAGCGCGTGGCTGCTGAAGCCGGGATCGGCCCGGACACGTTCGGGCTCCTGACCGCAGTTCCTGTTGAGCAGGCCTGCGTGCTCCAGTACGATTTCATCACCGTCTTCATCACAGCGGGTATCCGGCGCGAACCCCCGGCAACCGCCGGCACCATCAATATCATGGTTACCAGCAGCGAAGGAATGGAGGATGCTGCCCTGCTCGAGACCATCATGGTCGCAACCGAGGCGAAGGCTGAGGCGCTGCTCGCGCTGGATCTTCCGGCAACCGGTACCCCGACCGATGCCGTGATCGCTGCCTGCGAAGGGGAGTTGAAACACCGGTATGCAGGCCGCATCACGGAGGCCGGCCTGCGGGTCCGGGAGGCTGTCCTCCGGGGGATTCCCGAAGCGCTCCGCCGCCATGATGCCGGCGGGATCCCGGATCACCCGGCATTCTTCATCTACAGCCGGTTCAAAGGCGGGCACTGGGTTCACTGGACACCCGGCGCGGAGTGCCCCTACTATCCCTGCCACTTCAAAGGGCAGGCCTGCGATTTCTGTTACTGCCCGTTCTATCCCTGTAAGGACGAGAGTCTGGGGCAGTGGATCGAGAGTTCCGGTGGGGGAAAGGTCTGGAACTGTGCGGCCTGCACGCTCCTGCACGAGCCGGACGTGGCGGCCTATTACAAAAAATTCCCCCAGGCTTCACGCGAAGAGATGGTCCAGTTTGCCCGGAAGATCGTGAAGTGATTCCTGTCCTTTGACTGCCCGTCAATAAGCCACATGCGGACAGGCTCTTTTGTTCAGTGCTACACAGTAATGCAAGAGCCCTTGAGGGACTGCGTTAAAAAAGGTTATTCCTTGATGCCGAGTGCCTTGACGAGCTCGGGGAGGGGGATTCCGTGGGCTTCTGCTGCTTCGCGGATGGTCTCGCCACGGGCGATTGCACAGCCGACACATCCCATACCGAACTTGAAGAGTGCTTCGGTTGCCTCGGGTTTTGCCTGGAGGAGCTCGTAGATTGTACTGTCTGCGGTAAGATCTGCCATAGTAGACTTAAGTCAGCTGTCAGGTCAGATAAACTTCACGATAGTGACCACCCGGGCAGGGAAATTACATTCCTGATCCCGGGCACAAAGCAACACTTTCACTACGCATGGTGACACATTTATGTTCTAAGCGATTTGGATTTTATAGATGGAGATGTATGAAAATGGATTATTCCGAAGCAGCTAACAGAATCTCCCGAAAATTTGCAAGCGGCGGCGAGACCCCCGATGTCAAGAAGATCGAGGGAAAGCTCAAACGACTCGTGGATGAATTCGGGGTCCAGCCATCAGAGGCGGAACGCAGCGTAACGAACGAACTCGCAAAAGAGTTCAACCTTCCCGCGCCGGGCTTCGGCACCACTGCCGGCAGCACCGGGAAGAACGGGGGAACGGAAGAGAAGAAGATCGCAGAAGGTGTGCCCGGCGAATGGGTGACCATCGAGGGCAAGATCGTTGCGCTCGCTGCCCCGGCCTCGCCATCCATTGCGCAGAGCGGCATCATCGCGGATGAGTCCGGCGCAATCCGGTTCGTGGTCTGGGCAAAATCCAATGCTCCTGCCATGGCGGATGGATCATGGTACAGGATCGAGTCCGCGGTCGTGGACGAATACAAAGGGGTTGCCAACCTGAAGATCCATTCGGGGACCACGATCAAGGAGATCACCGAGGACCGGTCGCTCATCCCGACGCCAACGCCGATCAAGGACCTGCGCCCGGGTATCGGGGGCATCCGGGCGAAGTTCGTGCAGGAGTGGGATGCCAGCCACGAACGGATGCTCCAGTCCGGGTTGCTCGGCGACGAGACCGGCACGATCAAGTTCGTTATCTGGAAAGAACCGGGCAAGGAGAAGCTCGTGCCAGGTGCGGTGTACAATATATTCTACGCACAGGTCGACGAGTTCAATGGCCGGCTCTCCCTGAACCTGAACGCGGCAACCATCCTCCAGGAGGAGGGCGAGATCGAGGTGAGCGGGGGCGAGGCCACCATGACCGGCGCCATCGTCCACATTGCACCGGGCTCCGGTATCATCAAGCGGTGCCCGGTGGAGGGCTGCAACCGTGCCCTCTCGCGCCAGAACTACTGCCCGGTCCACGAGATCCAGCCGAAGTTCGTGTACGATCTCCGGATCAAGGGATGGCTGGATGACGGGGAGAAGACCCACAATGTCCTGATCCAGCGCGACGTTGTTGAGTCCCTGACCGGGATCTCCCTTGCGCAGGCACAGGAGATCGCGGAGAACAACCCGCTCGGGATGGACGAGGTATTCATTCAGATGCGGGAGAAGATCCTTGGCCGGTATATCCAGTGCTCCGGTCGGGAGATCGACGGGCGCCTGCTGGTCAACAAGTGCGAGAAGATCGCGTTCAGTACAGCGGAGCATACCGCCCTGCTGAACCGCGCCGGGGGTGCGCCATCATGAGCACGAATGCCACCGATATGCCGGCCCGCCGG
Organism: Methanoregula sp.; assembly: GCF_028679125.1. GTDB lineage: Archaea > Halobacteriota > Methanomicrobia > Methanomicrobiales > Methanospirillaceae > Methanoregula. The sequence continues at coordinate 53,344 of NZ_JAJRCG010000016.1, forward strand.
GAGGGCCAGTTCGAGCGCGAGCCGGCACGGCGTGTCTTTGCCGCCGAGCTGCGCGAGTGCCGGTACCAGTTCAAGGACGGCGAGGACGAGAAGAGCCCGACGTTCGTCCTGCTGCCGAGCGGCGAGCGCTCGAACCGGATCTTCATTGTCGGCACCCTGACCGAGAAGACTCGGCAGGGCGAGCAGAACATGTTCTACCGGGGCCGGGTCGTGGACCCGACCGGGACCTTCTTTGTGATGGCCGGCAGCTACCAGCCGGAAGCAATGCAGCAGCTGGCAAAGATCGAGCCGCCGCAGTTCGTTGCGGTGATCGGGAAGGCCTCCATCTACCAGAAGGATCCTGCAAGTGCACCCCTCGTTTCGGTCCGGGTCGAGTCGATCAATGTCGTGGACAAGGAGACCCGGGACCAGTGGGTGCTGGACACGGCGAAGCACACGCTGGACCGGGTTGACGCGTTCACAAAAGAACCGACACCCGATATCCTGAAGGCGAAGGAGCAGTATCCCACGATCGATCCCTCGCTCTTCCGGAAGATCGCCTACGATGCGCTGGCACAGATTAAGATGTAATTTTTTTGAGTTATGAGTGCCAGTCCATTCAATCTAAATCCTACAAGTCAAGAAGTAATTTTAATAAACGATATTTTGGATGGTTATCCTTGCTTGAAAAGTATAATCCCTCCATGTAATTCACAGAGTATCCTTCATTTTGATCAATATTCAGGAAATATTCCCCCCGCAAGAAAAAAGGATCTCTGTGAATCGAAGGTTTATGAGGTATTACTTGATTCAAAAGCGATAAAACGTTGGTCTTTCTTACTATCTCATTTAGAGGGGATGCTTGCTAGATATCCTAAGTATTGCACAAAATCATTTGGACAACAATTAGTCGGCTCATTTTTTTCACATTATCTTGAGATTGAAGTCTATGATAATCTCAAGGTGTGTGGATACGACCCCCTGATCGATCCTCCTGTAATGCCAAATTTGAAGAATTCCTCAAAGGCTGATTTTAAAATAAATCAAAACGGTTATGACATTTTTATTGAGGTCTTCACCCCGCGTCTACCCATGGATGAAGAGTTAATGTTTGAAGAAAAACCAAAAACAGGATACTTCGGAGATAGTGAGAGAGATGACACCTTAAACAAAATATACAATGAATACAGTCATCATTTCAAACCGTATGAACCACGATATAATTCTCCGACATTAATTGTTCTCGATAAGACCTACTCAATGGGACTTTCAGAAGCCTTGGGCTCACTCGATTTGAGCAAGATCTACTCAAAATATGAATTCCCTGACTATTTTATCGGAATCTTGGACAGGACTCATTATAATATTGATTTTCTTTACAAAATGCAGAATGAATCGAAACCCATTCGATTCTATCTCAATCCAAGTTATGTGGATCATTATTCATTAATACCAGAATTCTCTCGTTGTTTTATACATAATAAGACCATATCAGGCTAATTGCAAATTTGGATGAGGGATTCTCTATCACTTTCTTGCCCAGCGAGGCCCCGACGAGGCGGCCGAGCGACCCCCATCAGGGGGTGGGAGAACTCACTATTTTTCGAAACACCGGGAGTACATTCTCGTTTGAACCACCAAATCACAACACTAAAATCCCGCCGGAAAAATAACGATACCTGACACACGGGAGATCTGATACCATTCTCACAAAACCCGCAACACTCCTCCTCATTGCAGGACTTTTCTGCATACTCCTCATTTCCGGCTGCACGACATCCTCATCAGAAAAGACCGCCGCAGTACAAACCGGAACAACCGGTCCACAAAATGTAACCGCCCTCATCCCGCAGTTCGATGCCTACGCGGAACAGACCTTCAACCGGAGCGGCGTCCCGGGAATGGCCGTTGCCATAGTACAGAATGATTCTGTCATCTACATGCGGTGCTTCGGGGTAACGAACACCACGACCAGAGAGCCGGTCACGCCCGACACCCGGTTCCAGCTCGCGTCCATCTCGAAATCCTTTACCTCTGCCACGATCGCCTCCATGGTCGGTGACGGCGAACTCTCGTGGGACACGAGGGTTGCGACTATCACTCCGGACTTCCGGCTCTTTGACCCGTGGGTGAGCCAGCATGTCACCTTCCGCGACCTCCTCTCCCACCGGACCGGGCTGCCGGAGTACGCCGGCGACGACCTCCAGGACCTCGGGTACAACCGGTCGGAGATCCTCGGCCGGCTCCGGTACATCAACCTGACCGGCGACTTCCGCTCCTCCTACGCATACACAAACATCGGCGTTACTGCCGCTGCAGAAGCGGCCGCACACCGGGCGGGAACGCCCTGGGAGGACCTCGTAACCGAACGAGTCTTTGTCCCGGCCGGCATGAACAACACGAGCGCCCGGTTCGCTGATTTTGTCGCGGCGAAAAACCACGCTGACACCTACCGGGTGTATAACGGCACGGCGACGGCCAGCGAACTCACGAACGATGATGTCAACAGCCCGGCCGGAGGGGTGAGCTCGACCATCAGCGACATGACCCGGTACGCCCGGCTCCAGCTCAACGAGGGGAATCTTGACGGGAAACAGGTAATCGACCCCACGGCTCTCGCGGAAACCCACACGGTCCAGACCGTCATACATTCCGACAACACCGGTGTTTCCGGGTACGGCCTCGGGTGGCAGGTCTCGGCAAAGAACAGCGGGACGAGAGTCTGGCATGACGGCGAGTTTGAGACCGGCGCCTCGACCGATCTCATTCTTTACCCGAACGAGAAGATGGAAGTTATCATCCTCTCAAACGGGTTCCCCGGAGGGTACAGCCTCAACAAGGCGATGATCCACGGGTGGGACGACCTGTATTCCACGGGCGCAGTACGGAATGACTGGTACGCCGTGATCGAGCCGCAGATCCTTGCGGCGCTCCAGCCCGGGGCCTCGACCATGAGCCCCACCGCGAAGCTCCCGGCGGCCCCGGCCGATGCAAAGCCCGCCCGGTCCCTCGCCATCTACAGCGGTTCGTACACGCAGGATTATCTCGGGACCGTCAGGATCGACACGAATTCCACGGGACTCCTGGCGTATGCCGGTAAGAGCACAACCCCGATGATCCTCGTCCCCTATGACGGGGACACATTCCGGGAAACAACGACAAACACCGGCGTGGTTTTCGCGGTCGGAAAAGACGGGACGGCGACAAGCGTCAGGTTCTCCCTGTTTGACCTGCCCGGACGAAACGGCACCTTTGTCCGGCCCTCCTCATAATTTTCTTCCGGTATTGCTTCCGGGAGAACTGGTGCATCGCAAGGCCCCGAATGGGTGGGATCCCTCCACGTTTTTAAAATATCCGGTCAATATCCCGGTCCCCATAATGTACCCATCCGACCCCCCGGTTCCCGGGTAAAATGCCGACCGGTCCGGAACACCATAAAATCTTACATCATCCACTGCGAATAGGAAACCAGACAAGGCACCAACACATGACTCCCCCTACTGAACCATCACGCCAGTCCCTTGCCACCGGTTTCCGGGACGTGGATACCTCGGGAGATACCTCCGCATGCCACCGGTGCCTCGAACTGATCGCCGGCATCCCGTTCTTCCGCGATATAAAAGAGGAGAGTTTCCGGATCATTGCAGACACTCATCCGGTAAGGGTACTGGATGCCGGCTGCGGGGCCGGGGTGGATCTCGTTGCCCTTGCATCTGCGCTTCCCGCCGGCTCTGAAATTGCCGGTCTGGATGCAAGCGAATCGCTGCTTGCCCGTGCAGCAGAGCGGACAACCGATCTCAGGGACCGGTGTCCGCTGGTCCGGGGAGACATCACCACCATTCCCTGCAAGGGTGAGGTTTTCGATGCCTGCCGGATCGACCGGGTGCTCCAGCACCTCAAAGTTCCGGAAGCAGGAATCCGCGAACTGGTCCGGGTCCTAAAACCGGGCGGGACGCTTGTCGCATTCGACAATGACTGGGACACCCTCACGATCAGCCTCGATGACCAGGAAGTGGCAGGCCGTATCCGCCGGGCCTGGAGCGACAGTTTCGCCTCGGGACGGGTCGGGCGGGATCTTCCCGGGATCTTTGACGCGTGCGGGCTTACGGATATCCATGCAGAGCCCCGGGTTCTGGAACTCAACGACCTTGCCATCTCCCGACAGGTCTTCGATCTCTATGATCTGCAGGAGCGGATGATACAGACCGGGGTACTCCAGCCCTGTGAGACCGCCGCGATCTGGGAGGAACTTATCCGCAAGGCACGCAAAGGAACGTTCACGTCGGGATATACCGGGTTCCTCGTGTGGGGGACGAAACCGGAATAATGGATACGTGAAAACCATTGGGTATGCCTGCTCCCTCCTCTGATCGCACGGACTGCCGTATGACATACGCCGATTGGGTGCGGAGCGCGTTTACTTCACGCAAAGAAAAAAATTATCCCCATGAGTACGAAAACGGAAATAACCCCTGCAACAAGAAGAACGATATCAATGATAATGTCCCGTTTCATTTTTTCCCTCCATGATCCCAGATCCTGTTTTCATCGTCTTACCGGGGTCCTGATGACGACCCCGGCTGACAGGTACCTTTTCGGGAGTTCAGGAATTTCGTCCCCGGGGTCGGTCGACGGGGGAGAGGGTTTTTCTTGCTGATATGATGATAGCACCCGTTGCGGATATCGGGATACAACAGGAGCGGGAAAATGGTTTCGGGTGTTCTTGTGCTGATTCCCTGGCCTGCATACACTCTTTTGCGTGTTTCATTCAGATGATCTCATTGGGTGACTGCCCCACATTACCGACGAAAATTCCCGGGTTTGACGTTCCTGAACTCTTTTGTTTTACTAATGGTTCATATGCATCTCCCTTTCAGACAGCTGATAATTCACATTTCACGGCCATCCGGTGATCGCTGGCACCGTTCAACAGCAGCAGGGATTTTTGCGATCCTGTACACTCCTGTTGTTTCTCCAATCCGGTCTCTTCACGAATTTTTTTGTTGTCGGGATATTCCGGCGATCTCTTCTGAGGTAATGAGAGATGTGGGATTTTCACGGGACATGGTACGTCTTCTCTCAAGTACTGGGGAGTCACGGGGTTCCACTTCCCCTGTGCAACGCCGGATCTTCATCAATCCGTCGGTCCAGTCGTGCAAGATAGGCCCGTGCCCAGACGTATGCCAGCAGACCCCCGGCAATCTCCCCGGCAACTAACCCCCACCAGACCCCCCGCTCTCCCATTCCCAGGGGGATTGCGAGCAGGTACGCAAAGACCGCCGCAAATACCAGGCTCCTCATGAACGTGAGGAACAGTGATGTCGGCCCTTTCCCGACACCCTGAAATACCGATGCGGACACGAGACCCAGTGGCACAAAGGGATAGAAAAAGCACATGACACCGATGAACGCGGCAATCTCCGGGTAGAGGTGGGAACTCTCCTGCGAATAGGAGAAGAGCGAGGCGATCGGCCCGGCAAATACCCAGGTAAGGATACTGACACCGAGAGCAATAACGAGGCCAAAGAGAATCGAGAAGGTGTGGGTAACGCGGATCTTCTTAAACTGCTGTGCCCCGTATGCCGCACCGGCAACCGACACCACGGATGTGCCGATGGCAACAACAGGGACAATGCCGTAGGAAACGATCCTGAAGCCCACGGAGAAGACCGCCACTGCATCCGTCGTGGCTACAATAACGAGGATCAGGTTGAGAATAATACTCAGGGCGGACATCAGCAGATATTCCACACTGGCCGGGATTCCCACGTACAGGATATCGGAGACCACGCTCCGGCTCGGTGTGAAAGCCTGCCGGGAGAGGCACACATAGGTATCTTTCTTAACGAAGAACCAGTAGCAGAGGACGACCGTGGCGGCAGCAAGGGAGATTATCGTTCCCCATGCAGCCCCTGCAATGCCGAGGCCGAGCCCGTAGATCAGGAGAGGGTCAAGAACAATATTCAGCAGGCAGGCGGCCACCATGGCGTACATTGTTCTCTTTGCATCGCCTTCCGCCCGGAGAATGCCATAGGCAATGTTTACAAAGAGGATGAAGAATGAGCCGGCGAAGAG
>NZ_JAJRCG010000017.1 GCF_028679125.1 Methanoregula sp.
CAAGCATTGCCGATTACCACCACTGGCATACCTACCAGAACCGTTCAAAAGAGGATCCTTCGCCGATCATGGAGTCGCAGTGGCGCCTGCGGAGGGCCAAGACCTTCTCCAATCTCCTCCTCCTCTTTGCGCTGTCGCTCTCGGTTCTCTGCATCCAGTACGACTGGGCGCATTATATCGACCCCATCGTCTCGTTCATCATCATCGGCTTCCTCCTGTTTGCCGGGTACCGCGAGTTCTCCTCCTCCCTTCCGGACCTCTTTGACAAGACCCTTGACGAGGAACTCCAGATCGTCATCCTCCATGAACTCGCCTCCTCGTTCGACAAGTACAATGAGTTCAACGGCGTCCGCTCGCGCCGGTCCGGGAGCAGGATCTACATCGAGATCTTCCTCGGGTTTGACCCGGAACAGAAGATGGGGGATGTCCAGGATTTTGCCGGCTCCCTGAAACACTCCTTAGAGGCCAAGATTGCGGGCAGCGTGGTCTCTGTTGTTTTGAGCCAAGGTTGAAATGATCTATCGGTCATCCGACCCGGACGAGTCCATGCGATTGAATTATATACATGGCATTCTCAACAATAGTAAGTACCTTGCATAGCAAGATACTGTGTTAAACACTTGACACGTGCAGGCCCGGGCATGCTACCCTCTGCACTCTCCCCCGGTGCCGCGACATCCGCGGTGCCGGGGACCGGGCATGCCACGGGGCCAGGGAGATCCCATGAATATCCAGTTCAAAAAAGGCGTACTCGAGATCTGCGTTCTCTCCGTTCTGGCACACAAGGACTGCTATGGCTACGAACTGGTGGGCGAGATCTCTAAGAGGATCGATATCTCCGAAGGTACGATCTACCCGCTCCTGCGGCGCCTCAAGGACGAGGGTTACGTCACGACCTACCTGCAGGAATCGGTGGAAGGCCCGCCCCGGAAATATTACCGTCTCACGGAAAGCGGAAGGACTGAAGAACATGACCAGAAAGAAGAATGGATGCGGTTTGCGTCATCGGTGAACGCGCTCCTGGAAGGTACAACCGATGCTGCAGACTGAACAGGAATATATCCGGATCTTAAGGAGCCGGCTTGAGGGCACCCTCCCCCACGACGAACTCGACGACATCCTCTCCGATTACACCGAGCACTTCCGGATCGGCAAAGCGAACGGGCGGTCGGAAGAAGAACTGTTTTGCTCGCTCGGGTCACCCGAGGATGTGGCACGCGAGATCCGGGCCACCCACTTCGTGAAGAAGGCAGAGGATACCAGGAGCTGCAGGAACATCTTCCACGCGGTGCTGGCAACCCTCGGTCTCGGTCTCTTCAACCTGGTCTTTGTACTCATACCGTTCATCCTGCTCGTGGTCCTGCTGTTCGTCGTATTCATACTCGGGATCGTGTTCACGGTCCTCGGGCCTGTGGCGTTCATCTACTCGGTCCTGCAGATCGCAGGCATCCCGGCATTCGCGATCTGGCTGTCACCGGCTGCGGGAGTGTTCTTCTCCATCGGCATCACCTCGTTCGGCCTCCTGCTCGTGCTCGGCGATTACTACCTGGCGAAGTTCTTCTACCGCATCGGCATCCGGTACCTCAAGTGGAATATCGGCGTCATCAGCGGAACGGAGTGTGTCACATGAGTACCGATAAACAAAAACCGGCCTCGTCCTCCTGCATCGCCTGCGGCCTCCGGTTCAGGGGCATCAGCGCGACCCGGATCATCCTCTGGCTGGGCGCGATCACCCTCGTATCGTTCGCCATCGGGTTTTGCATCCTGGCGCTCTCCGGGAATTTTCCCCCCACGCCCGGGCATGATCTCACTCCCTTCCGACAGGGTTCCACGCTCGTTCCCAATACCACGACAGTCCCGCTGGACGGGGCCACGGTCGGGGACGTGCAACTCACCCTCGGTGCGGGCGATCTCACCCTGCAGGGAAGTGCGCCCGATGACGCACTGATGGAGGCCACGATCTTCTCCCAGGCCGCCGAATGGCAGCCGGAACTGGTCCAGACCACGAACGCATCCCGGAAATTCGTTACCCTGATCGAGAAGGGACACAAGGGAAAGGAGTGGTTTGCGGTTGACTCTCCCAACCGCTGGGATATCGACCTGAACAACAAGATCCCCCTCCGGCTCGATGTGACGGTCGGTGCCGGTGACACCCTGGTCAGCCTCGGATCGCTCAACCTCGAGTCCCTGGCCGTCCATACCGGCGCGGGCGATACCACGGTTGACCTGGGCGGGTACCATGGCGGCCGGTTCGATGCCGTCATCAAGAACGGCGTCGGCGACCTGACCCTGCGCATCCCAAAGGACAGCAACACGCGTATCCAGGTGCATAACGGCATCGGCGATATCAGCGACGACCACGGGCTGGTACAGCATGACGACACCTATATGACCGACGGGTTCAACACGTCGCTTGCGGTCAACGAGATCACCCTGAACCAGGGCGTTGGTTCTATATCTCTGGAGACTGTATGAACGTGTACAGAGACAACCGGAATGAAACCATGAGAATCATCAGCACCATCGTAGCATTAGGTATCCTGTTCGGGCTCACGGTCCTGCTGGTACCTACGGCCCTTGCAGCCGATGCACCGACCGTAACGATCACCAATTACACCGTATCCCCGTCGGTACTTATGCCCGACAGCCTTGGGACGGTAACGATCATGGTCAAGAACACCGCATCGAGCGCTTCCGTGAGCGAGAAGTCCGGGAAACTGGCAGTGGACGACTATTCCGTGGTCAAGACAACGGATATCAATGTCAACATCGAGAATGTCCATCTCGAAGGAAACGGTATTTCAGTCCTGACAAAAAATTATGACCAGGTCGGGGACATCGGCCCGGGCCAGGCCCTCATGTTCACCTTCACGATCCAGAGCCCGTCAAAGAGCGGGATCTATTACCCCGAGATCTGGATTGATACCAAGGGCGGAACGAGCGTGAAATACCCGTTCCCGGTCAATGTCAACACCGCAGTCGGGATCCAGAAAGAGTCCATCCTGATCATGAACAGCTCGCTGACCGGCAGCGTGAACCCGGGCGACGAGATCCCGGTGACCCTGACGATCACCAATGCCGGCCAGCTCCTGGCCGATGACGTGACCCTGACCGTGACCAATGTCAGCGGGAAGCTGGCGCCAAAGACTTCCGATCTCTACCATGTCGGCCTGATCAACCCGGGCGAGCAGAAGACCGTCAGCCTTTTCCTCCTTTCCGATAAAGAGGCGGACGCCGGCCTGGTCCGGGTGCCGGTCACGATCGGCTACAATTCCATTGACGGGACTCCCCTCTCGCAGGCAACCGGTATCGACGTGATCCTGAAGGGCAAAGCCGAACTGGGTTTTGTCTCGGTGGACACCAACCCGGCACGGCTCGCGGAAGGCACCCCGTTCGACCTCACGATTCGGATCGAGAATACCGGCACGGGCGAAGCAAAGCAGGTCTCGGGAACCGTGGACATGCCCGCGGAGGGGAAGAAGGAGGCGTTCATCGGGAAGATCAAGCCCGGCAACGATGCACCGGCCATCTTCCTGCTCGAGGGAATGAAAGGGGGCAATTACCCGTACAACCTGACGATCAGCTACACGGACGATATGGGCGTTCACACGATGACCCGGCAGATGAACCTCCGTGTCTCCCCTGCCGACAATTCCGGCAACCTGATCCTCGTGCTCATCATCCTTGGCATCCTCGGGTTCCTTGCCTACCGGTACTGGTACCTGCCGAAAAAGAACGGCGACGGTAAATTCCCATGGGAAAGAAAGAACTAAAGGTCGCCTTCCTGCTTGCCCTCCGGTCGCTCCAGCGGGGAAGCAGGTCGAGCGTGATCCTGACCGTGCTTATCGTCGGGATGTGTTTCACGAACATGATCTTCCTCCCGGGCCTCTTCAACGGGATCGGGCAGAGTATCACCAAACAGGTCGTGGACTACGAGATCGGCAACGTACTCGTCAGCCCCAAGTCGGGCGACCAGTACGTCTCGGATCTTGGCGCAACGCTCGACCTCATCAACGGCATGCCCGGGGTGGAACGGGCTACGCCGCATTTCTCCAGGGGGGCGACTCTCAAGTACCGGCAGCGCGTGCTCGGCGCAACGGTGCGGGCGATCAGGCCCAATGACGAGAAACTCGTCTCCCCCCTGTATACCAAGATGATCGCCGGCAGTTATCTGGGCGACGGGGATACCGGGGAAGTGATCATCGGGAAGCCGGTGGCAGGAGATTCCTCGGTCAAGGAGGAGGACGAGTTCCAGTCCTCTCTCGGCGGTGTGCGGGTAGGGGATTCGATCACGATCGATTATGGCAACGGGTACGTCAAGGACTACCGGGTAAAAGGGATATATTATACCGGCTGGAGCCAGGCGGACAGCGCGGTCTATGTCACTTCGGCAGACATGGCGCTGGTGGATCCAAAAGCGGTGGATAATGCGGATTACATCACCGTCAAGGCGAAACCCGGCTATTCCGAGAAGTTCATCAAGGACGAGCTCCAGCAGTACGGCGTTTCTGAGAAAGTGCAGACGACGAGCGATCTTCTCTCCAAGGTCATGGGCCGGGCGCTCCAGAGCTTTGCGATCATCAACATGGTATCGATGATCGTGAGTATCATCATCACGACGGTCGTGCTCTTCATCGTCATTACGATCAAGACCCTCAGCAGCCGGCGCCAGATCGGGATCCTCAAGGCAATCGGCGTGGACAAGGAAGTGATCATGCATAACTACGGGTTCCAGGTGATCATCATGGCGGTCCTGGGGATCATCCTCGGACTCGTGATCACCCTGCTCATGGCAGCGTACCTGTCAGCCCACCCCGTTGTCACGCCAGAATGGTCGGCGACCCTGTATCTTACCCCGATGGATCTGTTCCTGAACTCCCTGATCCTCTTTGCCGCGTCCATTGTCGCGGGATATGTCCCTGCCTACCAGGTATCGCGCGAAGATATCCAGAGCGCCATGAGGGCCTGAGCATGATCGGGATCCAGGACCTCACGAAAATCTACCGGATGGGGAGTGTCGAAGTCCGGGCGCTGGATGGCGTGACGCTGGACATCGCCAAGGGAGAATTCATCGGGATCATGGGGGCGAGCGGGAGCGGCAAGACCACGCTCCTCCATATGCTGGGCCTGCTGGACCTGCCCACTTCCGGCAGGATTGTGATCGACGGCACGGATATCGCGAAACTCACCGATTACGAAAAGACGATGTTCCGGCTCTACAAGCTCGGGTACGTCTTCCAGGATTATGCGCTGGTCCCCGACCTGACCGTGATGGAGAATGTCTCCCTGCCGGCAATGCTCCGGAAGGACCGGAGCGAGGAGCAGATAACATCAGACAGTGCCTTAATCCTGCAGAAGACCGGCCTCTTCGACCGGCGGGATCACCTCCCCCGCGAACTCTCCGGGGGCCAACAGCAGCGGGTCTCGATTGCCCGGGCCATCGTGAACAAGCCGGATATCCTCTTTGCCGATGAGCCGTGTGCCAACCTTGATTCGGAGAATTCGCGGATGGTGCTGGACCTCTTCCGGGAGATCAACGAGGAGATGCACCAGACCATCGTCATGGTCTCCCACGAGGACTGGCACAAGGACTATTTCAACCGCATTGTCCGGCTCCGTGACGGCAAAGTTGTGAGCGACGATATCATCGAACGGAAGGCCTCCTGAAGCCGGTGTCGTATCCCGTACCTTTTTTCCCGCAGCCGCCAACCGTACAGGAATATCCGGGTGTTACGGTACATGGACGAGATCCGCATTGATTCAGTAGTCCGCTCCCGAAGGAGGACGATCGCGCTGGTCATCACGCCCGAAGCCCGGCTGATCGTGCGGGCGCCCCTCCGGGCCCCGGTCGCGCTGATTGACGAGGCCGTCCGGGAGAAAGCAGGATGGATCCGGAAGAAGATGGCCGAGATGCATGCCCGGCCGCAGGCCGTCTGCCATGCTTACGAAGAGGGCGAGATCTTCTGGTTCCTCGGGCGCTCCTACCCGCTGCACATTGCCGATGATGGCCGGGGGATCATCGAACGCACCGACCGGCTCGTTGTCTCGCAGAACGCCAGGCCCGATATCCCGACAGCGATACACCGCTGGTACATCGATGAGGCAAGGAAGGAGATCAATGCCCGGTGCATGTACTTTTCCATGATGACCGGCTATTCCCCAAAATCGATCTCTCTCTCAGGTGCACGCCGGCGCTGGGGATCCTGCTCGACCCGTGGCACGATCAACTTCAGCTGGCGGCTCATCCAGGCTCCCCTGGAGATCGTGGATTACGTCATCGTCCACGAGTTTGTCCACCTCCGGCAGCACGATCACTCGAACCTCTTCTGGGCAAAAGTGAAGGAACTGATGCCGGACTACGAGCGCCGGCGGAAGTGGCTGCGCGAGAACGAGCGGCTGATGAGGATATGATCTCCTGATCAGGAGACGATCCCTTATCTGTCTGCCCGTCCAACAGGTAGAGATGGATTCCTTTTTTATCCGGCCTGAAGAGCCTGAAGATGCCCCCGCAATATTCGAGGTTCATCGCCAGGCATTTGCTCAGGACCGGGAATCACGGCTCGTGGATGCCCTGCGGGACGAAGGCGATATCAACCCCGATCTCTCCCTTGTGGCCGTTCACGATGGCAGGATCATCGGGCATATTTTGTTCTGCCCGATAACCATCGTCTCCGGTACGGTGGAGACCCCCGCGCTTGCGCTTGCAACGCTCAGTGTCCACCAGGATTACCAGGGCATGGGGACCGGCAAGGCCCTCACCGAAGCAGGGCTCAGCGAGTGCCGGCGTCTCGGCAACCGCATCGTGATCGTGATCGGCCACCCCGGGTATTACCCCCGGTTCGGTTTCACCATTGCCAGAGAGTCTCATATCCTGGCACCGTTCCCGTGTGCGGACGATGTCTTCATGGCGCTGCCCTTAAAACCCGGCGCGCTCGATGGCATCGGCGGGACCGTCCGGTACCCGCCCGCATTCGACGCGGTCGGTGCCCATATTGCGTGACCCCTAATTCGGCCGGTCATCCAGTTCACTTTTTTTCCCCACGGTTGCGAGATAGATCAGGAACTGGTCGTTTCCGTTAATACCCAGAATTTCGTTCATGGCGTCGTCATCGAATGCCGCGATTGCACAGACCCCGCACTCCACGGCCTCGGCTGCAAGGTACAGGTTCTGGCAGACGTGGCCGCAATCGAGATGGAGGTCGCGGTAACCCCGCTCGCCGTACCGCCAGGTCATCCGGTACGGGACCGCCGTCCAGAGGAAGGTCACGCCGCTCCGGAGGATGAACTGCTGGTCGAAACAGGCGCTCGTGACCCGGTGCGCAACGGTTGGATCGGTATCGATCTGCTGGAGCCGGTGCGTGAGCGCGAGATAGCGGTACAGGCCCGGCTCCAGCGTCTCCACATCGTTGACGAGCAGGAACGTCTCGAACGCGTGGCGGGCGCCGGCCGAGGGGACCGTGCGGAACGTGGCCTGTATCCCGGACCGCGTCTTCACCCCCTGCGTGCACCAGAGGAGGAAAGAGAGTTCATCCGGCGCCAGGGGTTCGTGCACGTAATTCCGGATGCTCTGCCGCGATTCAATCGCTTCCCGGAGATCGAGAGTTGGTATATCCACTGTGGCCGGCGGCGGGAGATCGATTATCGGTCTCTCCGGATCCACCGGCAGTTCAAGCGGCGGCTGGGGCAGGCCCTTCTGCTGGTCGCTCTTCCCGAGATACCGGTATTTTGTCCGCTCCATGAACTCCCGGCCGGTACCGGGCCCGGTCTCGTTGCTGGACTTCATTGCAGTGCCTCGTACAGACCCTATAGTCCACCCGGTATGTCAGCATATCGGTGCAGGCACGTACCGCACAGCATAATACCCTTGTTCCCCAAGCTGTTGTTACGCCATGGCGACCGGATCCACCCTTTCTGCTGCCGATGACCTGCCGGGTTACCTGCACCAGTATACCTCCCTGTCGGGCCAGCCCGTGCAGGAAGATCAGGTCACTATCGGGAGATCTGAGGTCAGGAAATTCACCGGTGAGTTCTGGACCTCCCGGCAGCGGCAGGGCGGATCGATCCACGAGGTCTCGTACCGGGCGTGCTTCAAGCCGCAGCTGCCCCGGTTCTTCATCAGCCTCCTGACAAAGAAAGGGGACACGGTCTATGATCCCTTCAGCGGGAGGGGAACAACCGTCATCGAGGCCGGCCTGCTCGGGCGCAGCGTGATCGCAAACGACGCCAACCCCCTCTCACGGATCATGACCGAGCCCCGGTTCTTCCCCCCGGATAGTGCCGCGGTGGAAAAACGGCTTGCCACCATCCCCCGTGAAGGCGGGGCAGCGGGTCTCGACCTCTCGATGTTTTACCATCCTGAAACCGAGCAGGAGATCGTGGCCGTGCGGGAGTACCTGCTCGCCCGCAGGGAGGCCCACCGGGACGACATGATCGATCGCTGGATTGCCATGGTTGCAACCAATCGCCTGACCGGCCACTCGAAAGGGTTCTTCTCGGTGTACACGCTCCCGCCCAACCAGGCGGTCTCGCAGCAGAGCCAGCGGAAGATCAACGAGAAGCGCAGCCAGGTACCGGAGTACCGGGATACCCGGAGGATCATCCTGGACAAGACAAAGAGCCTGCTCCGGACCCTTACCGATGAGGAGAACCGGAACCTTGCACGTGCCGGGAAGAATGCCAGACTCCTGTCGGAAGATGCGCAGGCAACCGCGGAGATCCCGGACGAGTTCGTGCAGCTGACCGTCACCTCGCCGCCGTTCCTTGACATCGTGCAATACCGGGAAGACAACTGGCTCCGCTGCTGGTTCAACGGCCTTGATGAGAAAGCGATTGGCAGACGGATCACGATGGCGCGGACCGTGAACGACTGGTCTTCTGTCATGGGCCGGGTCTTTTATGAGCTCTATCGCATCACGAAACCGGGCGGCTATGTTGCATTCGAAGTCGGGGAGGTGCGCAAGCGGACGATCCGGCTCGAGGAGCACGTGGTCCCGCTGGGAACGGACGCAGGGTTCTCGTGCAATTCCCTCCTGATCAACCAGCAGGTCTTCACCAAGACCTCCAATATCTGGGGTGTTGACAACAATGCCTGCGGCACCAACACCAACCGGATCGTGGTCTTCCGGAAGCCCTGATCGGGGTCTCAAAGGGTATCTGCGGCCAGAATACGGAACCAAACCGGCAAATCTTTTGATACCTGGAGTACAATACCTTCTGTTAACAATGCAGGCATTACCAACGGTTTTTTTTAGAAACTTCGCTTGCGGGTCCGTTATCCGCGAGGGGAAATTACCCGCGGGATCCCGCCCCTTTCTCATCTTTGCCTGCCTCGTGGCGGTGGCTGCCCTGCTCGTTCTTCCCGTTGCCGCTGCGGATACGACACCTGCCCTGCACACGGTCGGGATCCGGCAGGCACACCTTGCATGGACCGCACTGGACAAAGATGTCGAGATGAACGCTGCTGTCACGTACTGCGGCACGCTCTACGGTTCGGACACAACCACCATGAGCCGGCTGCTCGCGGAGTTCCGGGCTGAAGAGGCACGTATCCCGTCTGCTGCCACGGGAAAGGAGCTCGATATGCTGATCGCCGAGATGCGCACAACAACCGGGCAGTTCCGAAGCGAGACCTGGACGGTCATGACAAAAGGGCAGGGAAAATGGGATGACCTGGAAGCCCAGATCGCGAAGGCCAGGGACAATAACCCGTACATCCAGGAAAAAAAGGATACTTACTGGGCAGTGCGGAAGGCCAGCCAGCTGGCGGATTTTGACGCATGGGTGGACAACGGGCAGCAGATCCTCGACACGCTCAAGGCGGGAGGCTATGACACTACCTCCGCACAGCGGGCGCTCGATGTCTTCTCGTCAAAACGTCCCGAGGTCGAGGCTGCGCTCACCGCCAGATCGGAGCTGGCAGTCCAGTCCGCAGGCCAGCAGATCCTGCCGCTGTCGCAGGAGTTCAACACGAAACTCGCGCTTGTGCAGAACCAGGTGCCGGATAGTATACGGCTGCAATTCTTCATTGACCAGGCTGACCGGGCCGTGGGACTGGCTGACGGGATCAATACCGAACTTGTCCCGATCATGCTCGATATCGGCGATGCCGAACCGGTCCTTTCGAAGACCAAGACCGATCTCACCACTGCCCGGAAGGTGCTCGCTACCGGGAACCTTGAATCCACGAAAGTCCCGCTGAGACTGGTGAAGAAGGACCTGGTGGATCTTGCAGAGGCCTATCGCAACATCAGGGTCTCGGTGAGCCTGCCTGCCGCTCTCTCCACGGAACTGGAGACCATGGTGATCCGGCTGGAGAATACTGCCGACACGATGGGGGCTGCCTTATGAGATCAGTACCTGTGGCATTTGCCGTGTTTGCTGTGATCCTGCTCGTCATCTCGCCGTTTGCGGCAGGCTGCCTGAGCATCCCGTCACCGGATGCCAAGCCCAAGACGAGTGTAGTCACTGCTGCGGCAACATCCGCGGTATCGCATACGGAGAAAGTGACCCCGGCACCAACCCCGGGAAAAACCTCCCCGACGCTGGCTGTAACCACAACAACCGCTCCTGCTGTCACGGCGGTGCAGACCGGGGAAGGGAAGTACGATGCCGGGACCTGTTCTGCCCAGGGAGGGATCGTGGTTGCACCTGGCCAGCAGTGCAAGGGTACGTATCTTGCTGCCACCGACACGTTCAGCTGCTGTCCGGTCAAGCCGGTTGCCGTGGGGAGCGCAAACGCGTCCATTACGGTCGCAGCGTTCAACATCTCCGTCAACCTTGACGACAGTCCCGGCAGCATCCTGCCGTAACATCCGGTCTCCGGACGGGATTCTCTTTTACCGGGCGATCCGGTCAGCCGCCCTGCGCATACCGATAAAAAGCACGCATTAAGTATCTCGACAACCAAGTGGTACGCATGGTCACCCGTATCGTGCGGTATGCTCAGATCGTGGATATCCTGAGCAAGTATGGTCTTAGCATCGGGCTTGAGAGGCTCTTCCCGGGGCGTGCAAAGTTCAGACTCCCCAGCTCCGGAAAACCGTCCGAAGGCTCCACCATCTACGAACGGATACGGCTCGCCCTTGAGGAACTCGGGCCCACCTTTGTGAAGTTCGGGCAGATCATGAGCACGAGGACGGAACTGCTCCCCCCGGAGATGATCGAGCAGCTCAAGAAACTGCAGGACCATGCCCGGCCGATCCCCTTCTCGCAGGTCATGGAGATTATCGAGGAGAACTGCCCCAACTGGGAGGATTACTTCAGCGAGATCGAGGAGACGCCGGTTGCATCCGCATCGATCGGCCAGGTGCACCGCGCCTACCTCAAGGATGGTACGAAAGTCGCCCTGAAGATCCAGCGCCCGGGTATCCCGGAGATCATTGAGCTGGATATCGGTATCCTCCAGTCCATGGCGGAACGGATCGAGACCGTCCTGCCCGAGACCCGGCTCTACAACCCGTCCGGGATGGTTGAGGATTTCGCCCACCAGATCTTAAAAGAACTCGACTTCACGCGGGACGCCCGGAATGCTGATCGGATGTCCCGGAATTTCCAGAACAGCCCGAACGTCAGGTTCCCGAAGATCTACTGGGAGTGCACAACCCCCCATTTCCTGGTGATGGAGTTCATCGAAGGGGTCAGGATCGATGACCGTGATGCGATCACGGAAATGGGTATTGACCCGCACCAGATCGGGGTCACCGGATTCCACGCGTACCTGAAGATGATCTTCGAGGACGGGTTCTTCCACGGGGACCCGCACCCGGGCAACCTGCTTGTGACCAAAGCAGGAGAGGTCGTCTTCCTCGACTTTGGTATCGTGGGTATCCTGCGGCCGGAAAAGCGCCAGAATTTCATCAACCTGCTCTTTGCGCTCTCCACAGACAATATTGAACTGATGATCCGGTCGCTCGAGGGCTTCGGCATCGTGATCCAGGAAGAGGACCGCGAGCCGCTCCGCGATGATCTCTACATCATGATGCACGACTTCTCGGGTGGCGACGCGGAAGGTGTGGCCCAGCTCAATTTCGGGCTGGTGGTGAGCGAACTGACCGAAGCGATGCGGCGCTACCGGCTCAAGGTGCCGATGAGCCTGATGCTGCTCCTGAAAGTCTTCGTGATGGTGCTGGACATCGGCGTGCGGCTCGACCCGAAGTTCAACTTCGGGAAGGAAGTTACGCCCTACCTCACCAAGCTTGCCGATACCAACACGTTCTCCGCGGGCTACGTGAAGCGGGCGTCCATGGCGCTCCTGGAAGGGGCTGATGCCCTGCTCGACATGCCCCGCAACCTGAACCTGATGCTGCGCCGGCTCTCGACCGGGACCTTCAAGCTGGAGATCGTGGACACGGATATCCAGAAAGTGACGATGGCGCTTGACAAGGCGAGCGACAAGATGATGATGGGTATCGTTGTCGCATCGCTCGTGATCGGGTCATCGCTCGTTCTCCAGGTCTCGTCGGTCACGCTGCCGACCCAGATCTCGTGGCTTGCGATTGCGGGTTATACTGCGGCAGTGCTCTGCGGGTTCTATGCAATCTATCACGTGATCTTCCTGAGGTTCCGGATGGACCGGCAGAGCTGATCGTTTTTATACCAGGTTTTTCTTTTTTGTATAGCGGACAATCATTGATGATTTTGATAAAAAAAACAGTTCATGAAATTGTCCTATGGGATTTTTTTTTAAACGTGAATAGTGATACAAAATTTATCCGGGCATTACTGTTTTGCAGGATGGGGCAGGTGCTTGCTGATAAGGGAAGTGCGGTGTCCGGGCCGGTGACGGTGTGAGGGAAAAAGAGAGCTCAAGAATCGGAGAGGCTCATCGGGACCTCCACGATGAGAAGTGAGGCGTAACAGTCCTTCGGTTTCTGATGACCAGTCGCACGTCGGAGCACCCCTTCATTTTGGGGATACGCCAATCCGGGCCTCCTGCGGGCTCCGTTGTACCACTTTTCCGGAACCAGAGGGAATAATTCCGGAAAACGGGGGAATAACTCACTTGGCGTCATCAGTTCTGACGCCTGAACGCCAGAGGTCATATTTAGCCACATTCTGTGGGCGGAATGGTGGGTAAAACGGGTTTTGGTTCATGGCAGGGGGTCCGGATCGGACCGGCAGGGCGCTGTGGTCGTTTCCGGGGGTGATCGGGTTTTACGTCGGAGAATCCGCTGGAATCCAGCGTTTTGTCTCATCTCGTTCCCCGGAGGTTCTGCCCGCCCGGATCTTCGCTTTCATGAGGCCGGGCTGTTCAGGTCTTCAGGTATCCGGTGATGATCTGCCACGCCCGGACTTTCTCCTCAAACCCCATCGCAGCAAACGCCGGACTCGTGGAGGGAAGCGTAACAGAAGCGAGGCCCGGCACTTCCGCGAGCCGGTGGTAGAGCCGGCCCGCGGTCTGCCCGTTCAGCGCCACGAGCCGGAGGGTCGGGTGTGCCCGGAAATATCCGGCAATATCATTGGCGACCGGGTTTTTGATCCGGCTGTCGGCGCTGCCCGGCCGGTCGCAGGCCCGGACAACATCCCAGAGTGCAACCCCCTGCTGCGTGAGCCGGGTGATCCGGTCCGGGTACGGGAGACCGGCCGGGACCGCGAAGAGTTCGTCCATGATCGCCCAGAACCGGTTCTTCGGGT
The DNA here is from genome assembly GCF_028679125.1 of Methanoregula sp. GTDB lineage: Archaea > Halobacteriota > Methanomicrobia > Methanomicrobiales > Methanospirillaceae > Methanoregula. Next base: position 13,633 of record NZ_JAJRCG010000017.1, read on the forward strand.
TACCATAATACTCCTGACGCTCAAGCGAGAGGACGCTGGGAAAACTTCCGAGAATGAGAACCCGGGGATCAGAGCCGGCACGTGCAAAAAGACCGGAGCCGGTTGAACGTTCCGGTATATGTGGCGAAGAACCGGACATAAAAAAAGATTATTGTGGGTCTTTGAAATAGAGGCGACAGTGGCAGAATCCCTGGTTGGCCACCTCTTCCTTGTGATAGACGCAGGGGCACTCGATGGCCCGGTCTTTCTCCTCGTCCCCGCTCCGGAGCCGGCAGGGGCAGTACGGGTGCCCGAACTTTGTCTTGTTCCGCACAAGGCCGCGGATCACGGTACCAAGCTGCTTCTCGTCCGCGTTGAGCGACCAGCCCTGCTTGTGGGCATACCCTTTCGCCCACTTGAGCATATCCGCTTCGTCTGTTTCAGTATCGTTCATGGTATCAGATCCGGCTCTCTTGTCAGGATCATGTATACACCCGGCACATTAGCCTTTGCGATCAGGGAACCGGGGTATCGCATGCTCACCGCTTCTTTGCGGCCTTCTTCGCAACCGGTTTCTTCGGCGCAGTTTTCTTTGCTGCAGACTTTGCCGGTGTTTTTACCGTTGCAGGGGCACGCGTTGATGCGGGAACCCCTTTACCTTTTGCCGGTTTTGTGGCAGCCTTCTTTGGAGCCGGCCGGGCAGCGATTTTCTCAGGTGCTGCCTTGACATTTACCGGCTTGGTTGCTGCTTTCTTTGCGGGAGAACTCTTTGCAGCGGGGGATTTTGTCTTCTTCGTGATCCGCTGTGCAACGCGGTTGTACGTTGCCATCACGTCGCCCTTGTTGAAGCGGTACACGTCCTTGTCGAGCGACTCTTTTGTCACCTTGTCCCAGAGGCGCATCGAGTCCATGCTGATCTCGTCGCCGAGGTAGATCGCCATGCCCGCACGCCCGAACTCGATCTTGAAGTCCACAAGCGTGATGCCCTGCGCTGCCAGCATCTTCACGAGAAGCGCGTTGATCTTCAGGGCCGCCGTCTTGATCTCTGCGAGCTCTTTTGCGGTCGTGAGCTTCAGTGCAACGATCAGGTCGTCATTGAGCATCGGGTCGTGCCGTGAATCGTCCTTGTAATCGATCACGATGACCGGCGGGTCGAGTTTTATCCCTTCCTTGAAGGGATAGTTCCGCACGATCGATCCTGCCGCGAGGTTCCGCACGATCACTTCGAGCTTGATCATCTCGAGTTCGCGCACCACCATCCGGTGCGGGTCGAGCATCTTTACGAAGTGGGTCTTCACACCGTTCCTGGCGAGGTACTCAAAGATGAAGGCCGAGACTTCCGCATTGTAACTGCCCTTGTTCCTGAGGGTGTCCTTCTTCCCGCCGTCAAACGCGGTGATGTCATCGCGGAACTCGACGATCAACTGTCCTTTTGTGTCCGTGCGGTACACGGACTTTGCCTTGCCGGTATAGAGGAGGCTCTTCTGCTTCAAAGTCCACTGCTCCTTGCCTTTACTGTTTGTGCGAGCCGGTTTATCAGGGGTTGCATGCCGGGGTCAAACCAGCCGCGCTCAATGTACTTCGGGTAGATACAGAGCCGTTCTACGAGTTTCGCGTCACCAGCGATCGTTTTGAGTTCCTCCAGCGCCGGCCACGGGTGCTCGGGGTTCACGTAATCGATGGTGAGGGGCGAGACGCCGCCCAGGTCATCGACCCCGCACGCGATCAACGTACTCGCATCGATCAGGTTCGGCGGGATCTGGATGGCGATATCCGGCTGGAGAATCTCCCTGGCCATATGGATCGTGGCCGCGATCTCCGCTGTTTTCGGGACCGGGCTCTGCGCGAGCGGGGTTCCGGGTTTCGGGCAGAAGTTCTGGATGATGATCTCCTGGATGTGGCCGTAGCGCTTGTGGAGCTCGCGGATCGCGTAGAGCGAGTTCTCGCGGTCGTTCATGGTCTCGCCAATCCCGAGGAGCAGGCCGGTGGTGAACGGGATCTTCAGCTTCCCTGCGTCTGCCATCATCGCGAGCCGGACATCCGGTGATTTCCCGATCGATGTCGCATGGGCCGGGATCTCTGCGGTGGTCTCCAGCATCAGCCCCATGCTCGCGTTCACGGGGCGCAGCCGTTCCATCTCCTCGTACGTCATGATACCGGCGTTCGTGTGGGGAAGGATCCCGCACGCGATCGCCTTCCTGCACATCGCCTCACAGTAATCCAGGATCGTGGCATAGCCGAGCGGGGCGAGCATGGCAGAAAACCCCGGCTCCTCCTCCGGCCTTTCGCCGAACGTGAAGAGCGCTTCGGTGCACCCGAGCGCTGCGCCGTTCTCCAGGGTCTTTTCCACCTCGGCCTGCGCCATGACGCAACCCTCCTGTACGGGTGTACGGAAACAGCAGTACCCGCACCGGTTCCGGCATACGGTCGTGAGCGGGAGGAAGACGTTCCGTGAGAAGGTGATGGTGCGGTGCTGCATGTACATGGAGTTCATCCTGCAAGGACTAAAAAGCTGGGGATTCTGTCACGCACCCGCGATTGCGGGCGGTGTAAATGATACTCATAAATAATCCCGCCGGCATATACCTCAACTGAGTATCGGGTCGTGAATTATTTCACGGCATATCCGGGGTTGTTGTCGTTGGGAGATCAGGAAGGCGGGAATGCCGGGGAGAACCGGGAGGAGGTTTTCCTGTCACCGGAAGAGGAGATCGCGAGCCTGAAAGCACGCATTTTGTTCCTTGAGAAGAAACTCAATCTCGTTGGCAGCGTGACCCGCCACGATGTCCTCAACCAGCTGACTGCCGTTGTGGGTTACAACGAACTGCTCGGGATGGTTATCCAGGACGAGACGCAGAAATCGTACCTCGAACGGGTGCAGAAGGCAACGGATAAGATCCGGCGCCAGTTCCGGTTTGCCAAGGATTACCAGAATATCGCGGCAGAACCCCCCCGATGGCAGGAAGTGGGAGGTGCCGTGCATGCTGCCCGGGAAGCCCTGGATTCGCCGGCAGTGAAGATCACGGACTGTACCGGCAGGGCAAAGGTCCTTGCCGACCCCCTTCTCGAACGGGCCTTTTTCCATATCTTCGAGAATACCCTGCGCCATGGAGGCAGGGCAACCGGGATCCGTATCACCCTGCACGAGGAGGGGGATCATGCCCTGCTGGTTATCGAGGATGACGGTACCGGGATCCCGGCAAGCGACAAGGAGAAGATCTTTGAGCGGGGGTTTGGCAAAGGGATCGGGTGGGGCCTGTTCCTGGCCCGGGAGATCCTCGCGATCACGGGTATCACGATTGCCGAGACCGGTGAACCGGGTAAAGGTGCCCGGTTCGTACTCACACTGCCGGCCGGGACGTTTCGGGAGAATGGAAAAGAGTCCCCGGTGCTGTAAAAAAGTTCAACTGTTTCCGGACCCTGCAAGGCCGGATCACATTTTTGGTGCAGACACCGGGCGGGTGCTGCGAACGATACCTTCCGGCAGGACCGACGCAAATCCGAAGCCTTTTGATAAATGTAGTAAAATATTATTTTGAATTTCTATGCGAACCGGACCAAAGGTTTCCCTGCGGGAAGCGGTAATTATCATCGTCATCGCCCTTGTTATTGCGGCCGGATGCTCTGGCCCGGTGACCGGCCAGGCAACCCCCGCACCCGGGGCATCGCAACAGCCCTCCCCCGTATCCCCAACGCCGTCTCCCGTACCCACCATGGAGCCCATGCGTCCGCACTATCTCCCGTCCCATTACAATTCCCTGTATCTGATGCAGAGAAACCTTCCGGGCAACATGACGCTCGCGCTTCCCACGTACCTGCCGGATGGCTTCTTCTTCTATTCCGGTACATCGGCGCTGCGGACCGGGGATAAAAGTCCTGAGAGCCCGGGATACTGCATCTTCACCTACCAGCGTGGCCAGGAGGAATGGGTCACGATCCAGGAACAGCCCCGGGGTCCGGCAACCTGCCCGGACAAACCCGTGTTTGAGCCGGCAGAAGCGGGCTCACTCCTGGCAAATAAAGGAGCCACGGGGGAACTGAACTGGGGGAGCGATACATGGTGCCTCAACCTCTCCGGCACGCTGCCCCGAAAAGAACTGGAGACGATTGCATCTTCGGTGGAACCAATACCGTATCGCGAGGGGGTCATGCCGCCGTACGAGTACCAGCCCCCGGCACACCCGCTGGTCCGGACATTTGACGTGAACCGGAGCGCAACAGCAAACGGCCTGACCATCACTATCAGGTCACTCGCATGCGGACCGGAAGCATGCATGGTGAAGATTCTCCTTGGCGAAGATCTGAAATCACCGGTCACCCTGGCACCCGTTGTCACGCTGCCCCCCGCCAACCCGGACCTACAGGCGGAGTGGCGGGTGGACGGGGGCCGGCCCCTCCTGACCATGCCCGGCGGGGGATTCATGTTCAATACCACGCACGTGACCTGGAAGATCGAACCGTTGCCGGAGGATTCGCACGAGCTCGCGCTGAACGTTTCCCGGATGCGGGGCGTCTCCGGCCCGTGGGTGATCACGGTCCCGCTCGATACCGGTACGGGCACCAGCCAGCCGGGTTCCTCCTGATCGTTGTCGGATAATTGCTGAAGAGCCTGAGGCAGGCCGCATTCACACCGGACCAGTGGGTTTTAGTCTCCTGCGGAAGTACATTTCTCCCATGAAGGAACTCGTCCGCCAGCTGGTGCACCTCATCTTCGGCCTTGCTGTTGCGGGGATGGTCCTTGTGGCTGGCCAGCCGGTCGCGATCGCGATCCTTGCCGGGGGTCTCTTCATCGGGATCGTGATGGTTGATCTCATCCTCCGCGGACGCCGGGTCCCCCTCTTCTCGCCGCTTGTCGATGCCTTTGACCGGGGGGATCGCCTGCCCGGCCGGGGAGCGCTCTATTTTGCGGTCAGTGCGCTGGCCTGTGTGATCCTCTTCCCCGTCACGATTGCCGTGCCGGCACTCGTCACCCTTGCGGTACTCGACAGCGTGACCACGATCGTGGGGGTGCGGTTCGGCCGGCACCGGATCCACAATGGCAAATCATGGGAGGGAACGCTTGCCGGCATCATCGTAACCGTTCTTGTCCTGCTCCCGTTCCTTACGGTCCCGGGCGCTGTTGTCGTTGCCATCGTGGCCGGGGTGATCGAGCTCATCTCCCCCGTTGATGACAACCTCGTCATCCCGGTTGCCGTCTGCGTGGTACTGGCGCTCGTGCCGGGGCTTTTATAAAAAAAGATGAGCGGCGATCAGGCCGTCTTCTCCATGTAATCCTTTGGCTCGACGGCCACGCACACTTCCACTTCCTTGTTCAGCGGGCGGGTGAACCGTTTGTCGTACAGTTCGAAATCGTACGTGTACGTCCGAGGGAGATCCGATGACCAGACATTTGCCCAGACTCCGAGGATCTCGGCAGGCATCATGCCCCTTGCCCGGAACACGGCATAGGTCTGTTCCGGGATCGTCCATGCCTCCATGCCCTCCGGGACGTTATCCGCCCGCGTCACGCCGCAGCCCAGCAGGTACGTGTACGGGCCGGTCCAGTCCTTCTCGTACTGCGAGTATACTGCGTACATGACCGGGGGAATGGACCGGTGTGCGATCCGCGCCGGCGCATTCTTCATCAGGAATTCCTGCCAGCAGGCAGGAATCGTCTCCGCTGCCACCGCGTTTGACGTGCGGCGGGTGATCCCCACGACCGTCCGGGCAGGCAGCTTCTTTATGGTATAGTTCAGGCCCTCCATTGCGAGAAGATAGATCTGCCGGCATGATAAATCCTGCATCTTTGACCGCCATGAATCCATATCAGCACCTTTTTTTTATCGCCCTGCCTAGGAACTATTGACATGTGTCCGCACGCCATGATCCCCTACAAGCCGAAGAACCCGAAGACCCGGCTCTCCGCTATCCTCTCGCAGGAGGAACGCGAACAGTTCGCATTCGCCATGCTCGAGGATGTTGTCAGCGCGGCTCGGGATGCGATGTGCAGCCCGGTGGTTGTCGGGACCGAACTGTTCGATTCGGATCTTGTCCAGATCACGGTCAAGGATGCGGACCTGAACCAGGCCCTGAACGAGATCCTCCCCACGGTCGAGCAGAACATCCTGATCCTCATGGCCGATCTCCCGCTTGCTGACGGGGCCTCGATCCGGCGGGTCACTGCCACCCAGGACGACGTGGCAATCGTTCCCGGGCGGGGCGGCGGTACCAACGTGATCTTCATGAAGGACCCGAAGAAGTTCCACGTTGACTATTACGGCACGAGTTTCTCGAAGCATGTGGCGATTGCGAAGGAAGCCGGGCTCTCGGTCGAGGTGATCGACTCGTTCCGGCTCCATACCGACATGGATGAGGAGGACGACCTTGTGGAGCTGCTCATCCACGGGACCGGCAGGAGCCGGGCATACCTGGAAGGGCTCGGTTTTTCCCTTGAGAGCGAGAAAGGCCGGGTCCGCGTGGCCCGGAAACGATAGGATTATCGGGTTGCTTTGCGAGAATTGCAGGATATGAACGGGCAGGCCGGACGGTCACTGATCGAACTTCTCCGTTCTCCTGATCCGGATGTCAACCGGATCGTCAGTACTTTTGTCACCCGTTTCAACGCAGCCTATGGCCATCCCGGGACGGACCGCTGGGATATCTCCAAGGAGGACTGGCAGCGGTACGAGTTTCTTGGGGACCGGGTCCTGAACCTGGTCGTTGCCCAGGCATTATTCACGCAACGGGACGTTGTGCTCGATGAAGGGGAGATGACCCGGATCCTGAGCGGGATTGTCTCGAACCGTGCTTTGGACACGCTCACGCGACAATATGGGTCAGCGATCGTTACCCGGCTTATCCCCCGGGTGATCGGCGAACAGGAGACCTATGGCGAACGGATCACCGGGGGAGCATTCGAGGCGTTCATCGGGGCATTGTACTGTGAGGCCGGGTTCGATGATGTTGCGTATTTCCTCACAACGATCCTCGCGGAGACGATCAGCCATCCCGAGCTTGATGAGAACGCAATCGGGCACCTCCAGGAATATTTCCAGAAGCGGTACAAAACCGTTCCTGCCTATCGCCAGGTTGCCCGTACCGGGCCGGATCACAAGCCGGTCTTTACCTGCGAGGTCCTGTTCAATAACGAAATACTGGGCACGGGGAGCGGGGATAGTATCCGGAAGGCACAGCAGGAGGCAGCACGCAGGGCGCTTGCATGCCTGAAAAAAGACGGGAAGATCGATTCCGGTAATGGCGCCTGATTTTTAACTATCGTATTACCTGATACCCTGCCCGGGTAAGGGTCTTCTCTACGTGCTCCTCCCAGAGCGCTTCATCGGGGATTTCAATGCCCGCGATCTCCCGGTTCCAGACTGCCCGGAGATCCGGATCCATGGTGGTAAAATAGCGGGAGGCATCGACCACCCGGCCGAGCCGTTCCCCCCCGGGCCTGAGAACAAGGATGTGGAAACAGGAATACTGCCGGCAGAGATCGGGGCGGGTATAGTGCACGGTGCAGATTACCGTCCCGTGCGTGGTTTCCCGGAGAAACGGGCAGGCCATGGGCCGGCGCTTCCGGATATCCTGCGAATCAAAGAGATCCTGTTTTTCCGGATCGATCCAGACCCGCCGCTCTTCTCCGGTAATCTTGAACCAGATGATATACTCTGATGGCCCGGCCTGCTCCTTTATGCCGATTACATCCCCCATGGAGCTGCAACACTCCCCGCACTGACGGCACTGGAACGCCATTGCCCTACATCATCATGTTCCGGTTCTTGTGCGGGAATGGATAAATCAAGCGATGTGCTTTTTTACAGTTGTCCTGTGATGCGGGGATCCGCCAGCACGTGTTTCGCCAGCGGAACGATTCCCGGCCCGCGGGAGCGCTCCGGACCGATCATGGCGGCATCGTTTTGACCCCGCTCTTGTAGTCAGGGATATAGGTAACTTCGGAGTTCAATTAATCCCGTTTCCGGATAATAATTGGCCTCCTGCCGTGATGTGAATATAATAGACCCGGGATGTATGGTTTACCAAACATTTTGGGGAGCACCGGGTCGGGAACAGGAAAAAGAATGTTCCCGGACCGGAGGAAACCCCGCATACCCCAATGGAATGTGTAAACCATGAAAATACCCTCACTACGAACAAGTTGTATCCTGCTGGTGCTTCTGGCACTGGCAGTCATCCCGGTGGTTAATGCTGCCGATATTGTTGAAAAATCGGGCGGCGTGTCCTATGTTTATGTTACCTCGGTTGATATCGAACCTGAAGTATTCTATCCCTATGAACAGGGTTCGGTAACCGTAACGCTGACCAACAACGGCAACTCATCAATTGGCGTAAAGAACCCGAATCTTCTCGCGTCTTCGAATGATATCAGCATCGTGAAAGAGGACAAGTGGCAGACCATGAGTTACCTTTCCGCTGGTAACTCGATCAGTTATACCTTCCTCGTGACCGTGAACGGGATGGATGGCAAGTACTTCGGTCTCTTCACGACAGAAACCTCGGAAGAGGAAAACCTCCACTACCCCCTCACGTTTGAGGTGGATTCGGAGGATCTGCACGCTGCCATATCCAAGAGGCCGGAGACTTTCACCATTGACAGTGAATCGGATGTCAACCTGAGCCTGATCAACGCGCGTGACGGGGCGATCACGAGTGTCTATATCACGACCTCTGACAGCGGGTCGGATATCACGCCGTCAGTGACCTTCATCAGTGAACTCCCGGCAAACAGTGTAACCGAAGTACCTTTTGCCATCACGCCTCATCAGGCAACCAACATAACCTTCAACATCAGTTACCAGAACGGTGATATCAAACGCGAGGAATCTGTGGTCATGTCGGTTAATCCCGGCAATGCAAAAGATGCAGCAGTTCCAACGATCAATAACCTTGCGCTCACCTCATCAGGTAATACCTATGACCTGACCGGGGATATCACCAATACGGGTGTAACGGATGCAAACGGTGTTGTTGTATCGGTGGGCCTGCCCGCCAAGGGAACGGGTACTTACCCTGAATATGCCGTAGGCAGCCTGGCTTCCGATGACTCGTCAAGTTTCGAGGTCACCTTCACCTGCACTGATCTGTCTTCAGTCCCGCTGGTCATCCACTGGAAGGACTCTAACGGTACCGATTATTCGGTTACCAAGACCCTTGATCTCACGACATATTCCAACAGCTCAGGAGGCATGCCGTCTGATGGGACAAGCAGCTCTACCAGATCATCAAGCTCCAGCAGCTCGATGCAGGGACCCGGAGGCGATATGGGCGGCATGAGCGGCGGACCCGGTGGCTCGTCCTCATCATCGAGCAGCAGTGTCCTCTCCAGCATCACCAACCCGAAGGGCGGCATCAGCTCGTTCTACCCGGTCATCGCCATGGTCGTCCTGATCATTGTCGGTGTTGTCGGGTATACCAAGCGGAAATGGATCATGTCAAAGCTGAAGAAGCAGTAAGGGGTCAGATATGACCGACACTCCCCTTATCAGCCTGGTGGATGTCACCAAGACATACCACCTCGAGAGCGGGGACTTCACGGCGCTCAATCACGTCTCGCTCGATATCAAGGAAAATGATTTCGTGGCGATCATGGGACCGTCGGGCTCCGGAAAATCGACGATGATGAACCAGCTGGGAATCCTCGACGTTCCTAGCACCGGGGAACTCTATATCGACGGTAAAAACGTGGCGAAGATGAGCAACCTGGAGCGGACGCACCTCCGGCGCGACACAATCGGGTATATCTTCCAGAAATTCTACCTGATCCCGCTCCTTTCTGCCTACGAGAACGTGGAATACCCGCTCATCCTGAAGTACAAGAAGCACGATACAACGGGCAGGACATCAGCCCTGCTTGATGCCGTGGGAATCGACAAGGAAAAGGCCATCCACCGCCCCAACCAGCTCTCCGGCGGTCAACAGCAGCGGGTCGCGATCGCCAGGGCCCTGGTTAACGACCCGAAGATCCTTCTCTGCGACGAGCCAACCGGCAACCTTGATCGCAAGACCGGGTTCCAGATCATGGAGATCCTCTGTAATCTTCAGAAAGATGGAAAGACGGTGATTCTTGTCACCCATGACCCGAAGGTTGCGGAGTACGCGCACCGGACAATACGTCTTGATGATGGCAGGATTGTGGAGGAAACATGATCGGCGATATTTTCTTCCAGCTCTCGGTACGGAGCGTGAAGTTGAACTTCACGCGTTCGATCCTTGCATCGATCGGTATTGTGATCGGTGTTGTCGCCATCTCGGCCATGGGAATGCTCGGGACCAACATGTCCCTGCAGGTCGAGGACCAACTCTCATCGAGTGCGAATACTATTGTTATTACCGCTGATGCCATTCGGATGGGGCCGCCCGGGTCCAGTTCATCAGCATCGTATATTTCCAAAACCCAGCTGAACAAGATCAAATCTGCAGTGGGGACGAACGGGACCGTCATCCCGCTCTACTCTACCACTACGCAGTTCACATCAGGAAATGTCCAGGGACGCGGATCCATTTACGGGATGAACCCGGATGATGTGAATGAGTTCCTCACCATCGGGAACGGGACCAATATTGCCGGCATCAACGAAGCACTCATCGGGTTATCCTTATCAGAGTCGCTTGGCGTGGAAGTGGGTGACCGGATCAAGGTCAGTTCGGCATCGGATGGTCCGCCCACGAATGCCTCCTCGTCGGCATCCCGTGCAACGCTTACGATCGCCGGGATCATTGATGACCGCGGCACCGTTGCGGACAGCGTAAGTACCGATAACGGCATTGTGGTCTCCAAAGAGTGGTATACTGCCCAGTACGACGGTAAAGACGAGTATACTCAGGTCAACGTGATCGTTGATGATACCGACATGATAGCAGAGATCGAGGATGCAATCGATGCCAAGATCAACACGGACGAGAAGAAACCGTCCATACGGATCACGGACGCCAGTTCGCAGCTCGATACAATATCCTCAACGCTGAGTACGCTGACCACGTTCTGCCTGGCAATCGGAGGCATCTCGCTCATCGTTGCGGCAGTCAGCATCTTCAACGTAATGATGATGTCGGTCAACGAGCGTGTGCAGGAGATCGGTATCCTGCTCTCCATCGGTACGGAAACCGGGGAGGTCCGCCGGATGTTCCTGTACGAGGCCTTCATCCTGGGTATCGTAGGTTCAGGGATCGGAGGACTGATGAGCGTTGTCATCGGGTACTCGGTGGTGGACGCCATGATCGGAACCACGGAGTTCTTCTTCATGCCGTCCAGCATCATCTACGTCCCTGCAGGAATGGTGGTGGGCATGGTGGTCTGCGTGATCTCCGGGCTCTACCCTGCATGGCGTGCATCGAACATGGACCCGATCGACGCTCTCAGGAGCGACTAGATCCGGAAACGGTAGGTCACGATAAGGAGAATGCGGGGGATGGGGGACCTCCGAGATCCCATCCCCCGGGCAGTACTGGATAAACGGGAACATTATACCCGGAGGACCGGAAAGCCTGTATCAATACAATCATACCGGATGGGGTATGTCAGGAGAACCAGAAACTCCCGTTTGAGGAAGATCAGGACAAACGGGGGGCGCAAGAGAGGGGGTGGCCACCCGAAACTCCCCAGAAAAACCACGCCCTCCATCTCGCGCATCCCCCGAAAAACGCAGGCTTTTCATGCCGGTATCCGGCAGGTCCGGGAGACTTCATGAACCACGGGTCGCCGGGGATGAAATTCCCGAAATATCCAATTGCATCTGATCAGGCGTGGGTGCCCAACCCCCTTTTTTCTCTCACCTGGGGAACACGCATAGTTTTTCCTTAGCCGTGTGGATTGCCCTGTTCTACGCTAAAGATTGTTCTCACTAATTCAAACCGGCGTAACGACACTTATCCAAGCACAGATATGTTCTTGCCTTGATCGGTGAGACCTTCACCCAATCGAAAAAAGGAGCGTCTTTGTTATCTCAATAGACTTCATAGACCTGATCGTGAACCAATGCCGGAGGAGCTGTCCGCGTAATCGGGAGTGCTGCACCCTTATCGGGTTTCACTTCGATGGTGAACCTCTCGTTTGTACTGATTGCTGCCTGCGAAACCTTGACCGTGATTTTATCCATCTCCAGGGTACTCAAAAGCTCAGAATCCGCTCCCTGAACACGGTCGCGGGTGATATACTCTGTTTGGTCAGCTGTATAGGTCTTCAGGAAATCCGAAGTGGAGACCGTATAGACGACCTTCGACATATCAACAGCAGTTCCTCCTGCTGCAACCTGGAGATAGATAGTAACTGTTCCAATTGCAATCGTGGATGATGCTTTCGCAATGACGTTCCCAGATATTTCAAGGGCTGAACTGGCCTGTCCAACAGCAGTGTGGACTGACTCTTGGCTCTTCTGTGTGGTGAAGAACCCAGCACCCAGTATAACATACGAGAATGTTGCCGCTACAACGACAAAAGCAATCAGTACAATCGCAGCCTCAAGGCCGGTAAACCCAGCTTCGTAACCCGGAGTTGAATCAAATCGGTCCATAACCCTATCACCATGTCATCATCTTCACAAATTGGATACCATAAAATTGAGGTTGGACATAAATATAAATTTTATTGTCATTTTTGACAATAAAAACATTAAAATATGGGCAGTTTGAGATGAATGGCCCGGCACTCCTTGATGGTTATACAGCTGCCCGGTATTATTGACTGTCCAGTACAATTAATGCCGGAGGCTGTGCTATATTTCACCCCCCTCATACACTGAATATAATATCTGCCGCGGATATCGTGATGCAGGATGATTACCCGGCAGGGCAGTCATCAGACCATGGAGGTGGTTACAAAGAATCAGTGATCAATGATTCGGCAATACCATACCGACCATGATGTCGCCATTCCTGCCTCTGAAGGACTGTGGGGGGTGGGACTGATACGAGTGGCCGGACTTCTGTGGGCAAGCGGGCTATAAAGCCATACCAGTGGGGCCCGCATATTTTGGTCTTTAAAAAAGACCCGATGAGGATGCACAAGGTTCAGGAGAAGTACAAAAACCCGAGAAGGACAGGATATAATCCGTCAGTGAACAGGGGCCCCGTGGGGGAGAAGCAGCACAACAAACCCCCCGATCATCCGGCTCAGGTTCCCATCATCAACTCATTCTCCGGGAGCAGAGGGCGGTGCCCACAGCACCTTCCTGCATACCGGCATAGCGGACAGGGATGAGGATCCCCTCAACCCTCCCAAACCCTCTTTTTCCGGCTCGTATGAATGGTTTTCCTCAACTGCCCCGGTACGTGGCATGAAGATACAATACTTCTGGAATTTCTCAACCCGAAGATTGAGCAGGAAATGATAATGTACACTCATCAGTTCAATTTATCCGGTTTGAGGGTTAGTATTTCACTTGGATCATGCTTCAAATATAAAAGCGACGGTCCCCAAGATGATATCGGATGATCCCCTCAGGGGAGATCATTAGCAAAGACGGAATCGGACCAACCCTGCTGTCTGATCCTGCGGCTTAATGGTACAGGCAGGAAGCACTCACAATGTTTCCGGTTGTTCCTTCAGAGCCGCATCCCGGGAACCCCCCGGACGGACCCCCAGCATCGGCACACGATCCCCACTCCGGCCCATCTGGAATGATGGCAACCGGACCGTCAAGGAGACATATCCCATGAAAAGAAGCATTATTATCATGTTGGTCGCTTCAGCGATCCTAGTAGCAGGCATCTTCGTCGCCGGCTGTACATCAGATTCCGGAAGCTCTTCCGCGCAATCTGCTGTCACGACATCGGCGCAGGCCGCTTCAACAGCAGCGCCATCTGAACAGTCAGCAGTACCCTCCGGTACACCGCCAGCAGATGTTCAGGGTAACGGCACGGCACCCGCAGGTGGAATGGGTGACATGCAGAACGGTACAGCACCCGCCGGTGGAATGGGCGGCATGCAGGGCAATGGCACGGCACCCGCTGGTGGACCCAGTGGTGACATGAAGGGTAACGGCACGGCACCCAGTGGCGAGAAGCCCTCGGGCACCCCTCCCTCTGGTACTGCCTCGACCAGCTAAAGGCATACCTTCAGGTACAATGAGATGCCCGGAACGGGCAGAATAAATCCTGAAAATTATGAAGAGCAGATTCCGGGAACCGATCAGTTCCCGGAATCTGTCCCCCGGTTTACCTTATTTTCCATAATCTTCGGCCGATGACTTATGTCTTCGATGTTATGATCTCACACAATGACAGGCTTTTTTAGAAACCGTTGGTGAGAAGAACTGCACCGGAAACCAGAATGTGTTTTGGAAAGATCGTTGTGCACAGCCCCATCAATACGGGAGTTCAGGATCCGTCCCGTTGCCCACCCACGTATCCGGATTATTCTCCGTGGTCCAGGTGCTGGAGATCGTCAAGGATCCCTGCAACGGAGGCATACCGGTCCTTCGGCTGCTTTTGCAGGCATCTGGTGATGATGGCCGTGATCGCGTCCGCATTCCTGCCTGCAGGTTCCGGTGGCAGAGGGTTATTGTGGAGGATCGCCTGCGTGATCTCTCCCATGCCGGAGCCACTGAATGGAAGTCTTCCGGTGGTCATTTCGTAAAAGAGGACCCCGAGCTGGTAGATATCCGTCCACTGCCCGGCCTCTCCGTAAATATTCGGGGCAAGCTGTTCGGGTGCAGCATAGTTCAGGGAGAAACTGATAAGGCCAGTCTGCCGGGTATCCGAGAGTGCCTTCGCCAGGCCCCAGTCTGTGATCTTAGGGACATCCTCAACAGTTACGAGAATGTTCTCGGGTTTGATGTCGCGGTGGACGATGCCTTGCTCATGGGCATACTTGAGCCCTTCTGCCACGCCGGTTATGATCGCTACTGCCCTGTCTGTATCCAGGGGGAATTTCAGTGAGGCAAGGGAGGACTCGACGTATTCCATCTCGATATACGGCATGGGGAAGACGTTGGCCGCGTGGATTTCAACAATATTCTTGTGGTGGAGCCCCTGCCAGACATGGAGCTCCCTGGTGAACTGAGTCCCTGTCACCTCATCGAAACGGATGGGGATCTTCACGGCAACCATACGGTTCTCGTTTGCATCCCATGCCCGGAATACCCGGCCTACGCCGCCCTCTCCCATATATTCCGCATTTGGGTATTTTTTCTCTAGTCCCGACGGGAGCTGGGCTGCATAATACGACTGGTCTTTCCAGTCCCCGGCAGCCGAACCGTTTCCACCTGGTCTCTTTACCACGGTTGCATTGGCGGTGGGACTGACCTGGACATACTCGACATGACTGGCGGGCTGCACCTTCCTGCGGCTCCGTTCGAACCATACCCCCACAACAACGGATATAATGACAATGAGGAGGATCACCTCGATCAGGATGACGGGGAACATGCCACCCGGCGGGGGTGTCGTTGTCTCCCCCGGTACAGACGAGGGATTGCCGCCGGAAATCTGCGCCTGTCCTCCCGGAGTCTCGGAGACCGGTGACTGGGGTTGTTGTGCCTGTTGCAGCTGTTGCATGTTATCTCCCGCGACAGGCAGGTTGGCAGGCCGGTCTGTACCCTTATTACCCGTAATATTCCGTTCGCTGGAGGTGGTCTTCACGAGAAGGGTATATGAAGAGGGCTTACTGATAAGAGGCGCATGGTCACTGGTATCCGTTGTTCCGGAAGACTGGGTGGCTGATGTACCTTCCAGCACCGGGTATGCAGTATCGCCGACTCCGTCACCATCGTTGTCTGCCCCGGAGTATGCACTCCAGAAATTGCCCAGTTGACCGGAGAAACTGCTCCCATTATAGGTGTAGTCCTGCGGGCTCGATGACCACTGGGTGTCTGTTGACTGGCCATCCACATCCTCCGTGTTGTTGAACTGGTTCAGGAAGAATGAATTGGACCGGGATGTGCGATCCACTGTGATCCCGATACTGTTGCCTGTGATAGAATTCTCCGAGAATATGTTGCTGTTGGCACTTTTCAATTCGATTCCCCTGCTCAAGTCCCGCACCGTGACATCGCTGATCCGGTTGTTGTTGGATTGCACGAGAAGTCCTATCTTGGCGGCACCTGATATGTTCAGGCCGTTGAGCGTGACCCCGTCTGCAGCAAGGATAATGCCGGCACGGGAATTCGACGTAACAATCTCCGGAAGGTGATCCGTGTCCAGTGCACCAAAGACGATTGCGCGGTCGATGACAAGGTTCTCGTAGAAGGTTCCTGCAGGCAGGAACACCGAATCGCCGGCGGTTGTGGTGTTGATGAGGTTCTGGATTGATCCCCCGGTCCCATTATACATATAGACCGTTGCGGAGGCCGGTGGGATAAGCAGGAGAAGGGCAACGAAAAGCAGGGCTGTGAGTGCCGCATATTCCCTGCGGATGCCCCTGAGATCTGATTCCCGCTCGAAATAGTCCACCATCAATCGTTCACTCATTTACTACGAACAGGAACCGTGCCGAACTTTCTCCGATCGCAAGATCGATGACCTCCCCGTTCTTCAGCGGGGTCCGGGTCATCGGGGCAATGTGCTCGGCATTGACATACGTCCCGCTCGAACTCCCCCGGTCCTCGATAAACCATCCCTCTGCAGTCTTGAAGAGGATTGCATGGGGTTTGCTGATCCGTGTCACTGCGGCATACTCCACAGGAAGGGCTATATCCCCCTCTTTTGCAGAAGCGGGAAAGTCCGGGTCGATCCTCCCGATATTGATCCGCTCCCTTTTCAGCAGGTAGGTCTTTCCAGCGGTTCCCCCTTCGACAAGATGCAGGGCCGGGAACTGTTGGCCGGACTGTTCGAGCAGCGCCTTTCTCAGGGGTTCCATACGTGCCTGGAGATCCCCGTATCCCATCGGGATGTTGATGCTTGAAAAGACCCCGATGTTCCGGATCAGTGTCTCGAGCCCCCCGTCAACAAGGGAGAATTTCCAGACCGGGTGGATTCCCTTGACGGTCTCGCGGCCAAATCCTGCCTCTTTCTTCACGAGGCCGATGACTACCAGCTGGTCGATGTGCTTCTTGGTATTGGCATAACTGGTGTCGATGCGGGATGCGATCTCGCTGATCTCGCGGGGCTCTTTCTCGATCACCTTGAGGATCTTCAGCCGCACCGGATTCGAGAGAACCTCGAGGTACTCAGACAGTTCTTTCAAAAACGCCGGATCGGTTGAAACGGAAACGGTCTGTTTGTCGGACATGGTTTGGATCACCCGGGTCAATCCCTTCCTGTGAGAATGGGATGGTGTGGATGATAGTAGTATTATTGTGCGGGATAAAATAGGTTGGTGTTTTTTGTTGAACGCATATGACTGCGTGTTCACACCCGGACAGTGAAAAACCCTGTTTTGGAATTCCGATGGTCCGGTGCCTCATTTTTTACCTGAGCAACGGTGTTCAACCGTTCGTGTTTTTCAGGGGAATTTCTCGTGAATTTGAGTAAAAACGGGTAATATATGATCCACCCGGGTTCAATTCATTCCCCATCCCGTGCAGCATTTGACCGCACCCGTGTCATCAATATATCAGTCCCGGTTCTTCATGGGATGACCACGTGATTTGGGAGAGTGCAATGATGATCTGGATATTCCGGGTGCAACGGGTATTATATTTCCCTGGAACTTCAGGGAGGGGATCAGCATGAACGTGGACAATGCATGGTTTCTTATAACGTCCGAAGAGATCGAGGCGATCATGATGCAATTACAGGATGTCAGGGATGATATCCCGGACAAGTATGACCATGTACGGCAGATACAGGGCATCATCAATACGGTCAGGAACCGTCTGGTATGACAGGCAACTTCCTGGTACAAAAATACCGGTATGAGCTCCTTCTTGCCGGTATCCTCCTCCTTGCAGCATTCCTGAACATCTGGAACATCTGGAGCCAGGGTATCTCGAATGCCTATTATGCGGCGGCTGTCAGGAGCATGCTGGAAAATCCGGCCATGCTCTTTTTCAACTCATTTGATGCAGCGGGATTCATCACTGTCGACAAACCTCCGGTCGGCCTCTGGGTCCAGGCTGCGAGTGCGGCACTGCTGGGATTCTCGGGCTGGTCGCTCGTCCTCCCGCAGGCGCTTGCCGGTGTTGGTTCCGTTGCGCTGGTGTACCTGATCGTCTCCCGGGCATTCGGGAAACCCGCCGGACTGGTATCGGCGCTTGCCCTTGCAATAACGCCGATCTTCGTTGCAGTCTCGCGGAACGGCACCATGGACGGGATACTTATCTTCGTCCTCCTCCTTGCGATCTGGATTGGCCTGAAGGCTGCCCGGGAATCGTCCCTGCCCTGTCTCCTGCTTGCCGTGATCCTGGTCGGCATCGGGTTCAATATCAAGATGATCCAGGCATTTATTGTCGTTCCTGCGATCATTGCCATCTATCTCCTCGGGGCCCGGGAGATATCGCGCAACAAGCGGATTCTTCATATCTTCCTTGCCATTGCCGTTCTTGTCGCGGTATCCCTCTCGTGGGCGGTTGCCATCGATATGATCCCGGCGGACCAGCGCCCGTATATTGGTGGCAGCGGTGACAATACCGTTCTTGGCCTCATCGTCAATTACAATGGTGTTCACCGGCTGGAAAGTGACTCAACCGGCCAGGGTGGGAACCCCGGAGGATTTGCGCAGGGTACCTCAACGGTAAATGGAAATATGCCCCCGGATAGTCAGAGCGGCATATCGTTTGCAGCAGGCGACATGCAGAACCAGACTGTTCGTGATAATGCTGTCGGGAACCCGATGGACCGGACCCGTGGGGCTGACCAGCAGCCTCCTGACAGGGCTCAGGATTCGGGTATGATGGAGGGATCCGCGATGGCAGGCATGCCCCCATCTGGTATGAACAGTACCACCCGTCCGGGAGATTCAACCCTCTCTGCACCCGGCAACACGCGTGGCGGAGGGATGGGGGACGAGACCGGGACGCCCGGGATCGCCCGGCTCTTCAGCGAAGGGCTTGCCAGCCAGATCAGCTGGTTGCTTCCTTTTACGCTGATAGGATTACTGGCGCTCTGGAAACGGCCGACTGCACTCTCGCTCAAAGGGCTGGAGGATGCAGGTCTTTTCCGTGAAAAAGGATTGACTTTCATGGCAATGGGGCTCTGGCTCCTGCCCGGCCTGCTCTATTTCAGTCTCACCACCGGGTTCTGGCATACCTACTATCTTGCCACCATCGCCCCGCCGCTGGCAGCGCTGGCAGGTATCGGTGCTGTGGCAATGTACGGTGCATTCGTCAGGGGAGACGTACGTGGGTGGGTCCTGGTTGCTGCCATAGCAGTGACCGGGATCGTCCAGATGATCTTCCTGATGTATACGGCCGAATGGTCCGGTCCTCTGGTAGCGATTGTCGGATGCGGGGCATGTATCATGGCCATCATGCTGGTAATCCTGAAAGTAAGAGATCAGGAGGAACCTGCCATACTTCCGAAGATCGTTGCGGCCGGAGCAATCGCGCTCCTCTTCATAGCACCGTTTGTCTGGGCCTTCACCCCGATGATGTACGGGTCGGGGAACCTGCCAACCGCAGGTCCCCGGCTGTCAGAACAGGGTTCCGGGGGTACGGGTATGAACAGTATGCCCGGGTCCAGCGGTAATGTCTCGAACCTCGCGGACTACCTTCTCTCGCACTCAACGGGTGAGACCTGGCTTGTCGCCGTCCCGAGCAGCATGAGCGGCGCAGAACTGATCATCGGGACGGGAAAACCCGTCATGTCGCTCGGGGGGTTCGCAGGCAGCGACAGTGTCCTGACCGTAACTGCACTGAAGAACCTGGTGGATGACGGTAAGATCCGGTACTTCTACCTCTCCGGAGGACAGGGTGGCGGAGGCAGCTCCGGCAACAGTGAACTATTCAGCTGGGTTGAGGGTGCCTGCACTGCAGTCCCGTCATCCTCGTGGGGTGGCACGTCCGGTACTGTTGTCTCCGACCAGGGAACACGGGCACTTTCCGAACGTGACAACCAGACGTTCCCGGACATACAGAGCGCCATGCAGGACAGCATGCCCGGCATGTCTGGAGCCAGTGGATCAACAGCCCCGGGTTCAGCAACCGGCAACCAGAACAGCCTGTACGACTGCGCAGGGTACATGGGACAGTCCGTGGCATGAGGCCGGGATCCTGTTGGTGAAAGAATGACCTGTATCTCTGCTGCGTCCGGCCGGGAACACCTTGGGTGGTTCTTTGTCGTAGGTGTGATATCATCGCTTGTCGATATCGGGCTGCTGTATTACCTCTGCGAGTTCCGGGAGATCTGGTACATCCCGGCTGCCATGGTGTCGTACTGCACCGGGATCGTGGTCAGCTACGGTCTGAACAAGTATCTCACGTTCCACGATGTGTCCGGAGCCACGCTCCTCCAGTTCTCCACGTTTGCAGCAATTTCGATCAGCTGCCTCATGGTGAATGTCTGCATCATCTGGCTTTCTGTGGAACTGGTATCGCTCAGTTATCTGGCAGGAAAAGTGATTGCAACGATCTGTGCATTCTTCTGGAGCTATTACGGGCAGAGCCGTATCACGTTCCGTGGGTACTGACCAACGATCCGGATGGTCACCGGGTGTATTCGCAGGATTAATATCATTGCGCTGAAAAAATCCTCATTCAGCAGGTCCCGCAGGTGGTCCGGATGTTTGACCGGTTCTTCGAAAAGGATGCAGAAGGAGTCCTCAAGGCGCTCACGCTGGAATGGCCATGCCCCTCATGCGGGGGGACGAACTTCCGGATTCTCCCGGCAGAAGAGCGATCCCGCGGAGAATATCATAACCGGTGCCGGTACTGCCGTACAAAATGCCGGGTTGCCTTTACCCCCCCGGGGGCGGACGTTGAAGGCGAAGCGGAGTTCATGGAGCGTATCGGTTATGAGGATTTCACCGCAGAGGAGCGAATCGACATGATCCGGTACTTTGCCGAGATCGCATCGCTGGCCGTGGACGGTGCTCCCCCGGCGGTCCTCCGGGAGAAAAGAAAAGCGCTGGAAGAGAAGATCGCGTTTGCGAAACGGCGGAGACGGTAGGCGTCCCTGTCGTTTGCTCCGGCGATCTCTCACTTCACGACAAGAACTTTACAGGGTGCAGTCCGGATAACCTGTTCTGCAACACTGCCTAGGAGCAGCCGTTCCAGGCCTTGTTTTCCCCGGGTCCCGATCACAATGAGATCGATCCCCTTCTCCTGGGCGAACTTTACGATCTCTGCAGCCGGTTTCCCGTCAAGGGTCACGGTCTCCAGGGTTACGCCCTCTGCCAGGGCACGGACACGGTCAAGTGCGGTCTCCGCCTCCTTCTGGACAACGGCCCAGGTATCGCGTATCACCATGTCGGCTGATGCGGATTTGAATGCACTGAGATCCATCACATACACCGCAAATACTGTTGATCCGTATCCGCGGCCGATCCTCAGGGCTTCATCCACCGCAGCCCTGTTCTTTTCCGATCCGTCGGTTGCGATCAGGATCTTCTCAAATATCCGGTTGGTCATGGTAAGCACCTCATGTTTTCTTCTGTCTCGATCATTTTCTCATCTCTCCAGATACCTGTTGCGGTTCTGTCTCCTGGTGGGATCCATCTTCGCCAGGTGCATGGATCTCATGCACGTATTTCTCCCCTCCTCTGGCGCATAATCCTGCTGCTATGAGCGAAAGAACCGCCCCGAAGATGAACGTGGTGGCAAGGGACGGCATGAATGCCTGGGCCAGGGTGGTCGGGAACCACGTTACGCCGGTCAGGAGAGCGAGCGTGGCCGGGGGAATTGTCCCCGTAACTGTAAGGGGCATCCCGGCCAGGATCATCTGCACCGGGTTGTAGCCAAGGAACGCGGCGAAGAGTGCGCCGGTCGGCGGGATGGTGCTCATCGCGGGGATGAGCTGGGCAGCCCCGGCATTCGTGAGGGCTGATGACAGGGCTGCCGGAAATTCCTTTGTCAGGCCGACGACAATGATGGTGAAGAACATTCCCATGCTGATGACGAATCCCGAGTTCATCAGGGTCGACATCATGCCGGATGCGACACCGCGGTCGCCCGGAGGGACGGAGTTCATGATTGCCGCGGAGTTCGGTGAGGCAAACATGCCGTTCCCGATACCCATGACCAGGAGTGCAATGGCGAAGGTCAGGTAGTCGAAGTCATAGGGCATGAGGGCAAGCATGACAAACGAGAGTGCCACAAGCAGCATCCCGCCTGTGCTGATCCACCGTGCGCCGTACCGGTCCGAGAAGAACCCCGAGATTGGCCCCATGATGACAAAACCGATGGTCAAAGGAAGCATGTATACCCCGGCCCAGAACGGGGTGGACTCGAAACTGTAGCCATGCAACGGGAGCCAGATGCCCTGCAGGAGCATGATGAGAACGATCATCACGCCGCCCCGGGCAATGGCGGAGAGGAACCCTGCGGCATTACCATATGCGAAGTTACGGATCCGGAAGAGATCGATGGAGAACATCGGGTCTTCCACCCTGCTCTCGACAAAGGGGAACGCGATCAGAAGCAGGAGACCGGCAATCATCGATGCGATGACCCATGGATTTGCCCAGCCCATCGCATCGTTCCCGTACGGGATGAGCGCATACGTGATCCCGACGAGGAATATTGTCAGGCCCCCGATAAAGGTCAGGTTGCCCCAGAGATCGATCTTCCGGGTCTTCTTCGGGTATGCCGGCTCTTTCAGTTTCATGAACGCCCAGATGGTGCCGATCACGCCGATGGGGACGCTGATGAGGAAGACGTACCGCCAGTGCCAGACCGCGAGGATGCCGCCGATCAGAAGGCCGATGAACTGGCCGGAGAGGGCTGCCACCATATTCAGGCCCAGCGCCTTGCCCCGCTCATCAGGTGGGAAGGCGTCGGTGAGGATCGCGGCGCTGTTGGAGAAGATGAACGCGGCCCCGACAGCCTGCAGGAGCCGGAAACCGATCAGCTCGATGGCGCCGGCGTCACCGGTATCCGGGGTGAGGAAGAGGAGGATGGACCCTGCCGTGAAGATGGCAAACCCGATATTGTAGAGCCGCACCCGCCCGTACATGTCGGAGAGGCGGCCGAAACTGAGCAGGAGGGTAGCGGTGACAAGGCCGTACCCCATCATCATCCAGAGAAGGTACTGGAAGGAGGTGAGGGGATTGATACTGATGCCATTGAAGATGGCGGGGAGGGAGATGAGAATAATGCTCCCGTTGACCGTGGCCATGAACGTGGCAATGGTCGTGTTCGACAGGGCGACCCATTTGTAATGGATGCCTTTGCCGGAATCGTTGCTATCCGAAATGGTGTTGCCGGGTTGCGTGGTGGTGTCCAAGGTCTTCACCCGAGATATGTATTACAATGGAGATGCCAGGCAGATCCTGGTATCCTCTCTCTAGCATGTTACCGGGGATCTCATGTATAAGGAATACTATGCGGAATGACACTTGCTTTCTTTTTATGGAGTACGTGGAGTTTCCTGTAAATATAGGTGCTGCGGCAGTCTGACTATCATGAGCCATGAACCGGGTCCGGTACGGGAGGGTTCACAGCAGGGTATGTCGCGGACCTGCATCCTCTCACCGTACCTCCCTCTCCGGCCATCCCCTTGTGCCGGCGGATTTATCCTTCAGCGGTACGCACCAGTATGCGATATGAGCATGTCACCGGATCCGGCAATCGCTCCCGGAAAACCCGGTTTTTTCAAAGGAAAGGCCGGTTACTATGCACGCTACCGGAAGGGATATCCTGACGGTGTCTTTGATGCCATCATCGCCGGGTTCAGCCTGACCCCCTCATCGGAGATCCTGGATCTCGGCTGCGGGACGGGAAATGTGGCGATACCCCTTGCGGAGCGGGGGTTCCGTATCCATGCGGTGGATCCTGACCCGGGGATGATTGCGGAAGGTCAACGGCGCATAAGGGATCCCGGTGCCTGTCGGATCCGCTGGTGTGCCGGGGCAGACTCGACGGTCGCTACGCTCGGGCTCCCCCCGCTGCGGCTCTGTACCATGGGACTGAGTTTTCACTGGATGGACCGTGCAGCGGTACTTAAGACGCTGGATGGCATGATCGAGCCGTGCGGCGGGATAGCCTGCGTGAACCGGAATGACAGTTTCTTCTCGCACCTGGAGAACGGGTGGGGCGATGCGGTCAGGGAGGTGCTGACCGGTATGCTGGGCGATGGCTGGGATTATTCGGGCCGCATGAAAAAACGGCAGGAGATGCGCCATGAGGATGTCTTTGCAGCATCCCCGTTCCCCGTTATTGAAGAACGAGCCTTCACGGTCAGGGAGACCCTGACCCCCGATGATATCATCGGTCTCCAGCTGAGCACATCCTATGCCGCGCCCGAGCTCCTCACGGACCGGTACGATGAGTTCCGCACCCGTCTCAACCGCCGACTCCTGGATCTCGAACCTTCGGGGCAGTTTACCGAAGAATCCGTGATTCACCTGATCATGGCAAAACGTTCATGAAAAAAAGGAGACTCTCCGGAAGGGTAATCCTTCCCGGACCGCATTACCAGGGTTTCCTGTCCTTGGCAAATGCGCCCATGAACAGGCATTCGGTGGCATCGATCGTGTCAACCCCAAGATGATCCCCAAGGGGAAGGCCGGTGCCGCGGATGATGACCGCGGGTGTGCACTCGTCTGCCTCGCCCATCACCAGTTCTGCGGCAGAGGCAAGGTTGTCGGCAATCGCCCGTTTCGTGACCTCGAGTTTGCGCCCGAACAGGTCGGACCTTCCCCGGTCATCGATCACCGACGGGAAACCGGCCGATCCGATCGCAACACCGCTGCACCCGAGGCGCATCGCGTGGGTGCGGCTGTCGGCCACGATGACCCCGATCTTCACGCCGGTCTTTGCCTCGATGGTCTCTTTGGCCAGAAGGGCGCTCTGGTCAGGATCGGCAGGAAGAGGGGTGACACAGCCGGGCGGGGCGTTCGATGCATCCACCCCGGCATTCGGGAGGAGCGTGCCGGCCTTCATGCAGAGGAGGAAGCCCGGGATGCCCCCGACAATGGAGTCGCTCTCCTGCAGGACGACCTCTGCAACGCGGGGATCGAGATGGTACTGCCCGGCAAGTTCCTGTGCACGGGCGGTCGGGTGCACGTGGGAGAGGTCGATGACGTTCCCCTCGGATGTTGCAACCGCGGTCTCGGCAAGGACGAGGATGTCTCCCTCCTCAAACCCGCCGCAGGTCTTCTCTGCGGCCGCAAGGACGCGGTCGGTAATGGATTCGCCGCTCCGGATGATCCCGGTTGCGAGCCCGAAGACCTCGTACGAGGAGTTCATGGGGCATCCACCATGCGGGAATACACCCTGATTGCATCAACGGTCTCCTTCACATCATGCGTCCGCACGATCGATGCACCCTTCTGGAGCAGGAACATAGTGACGGCAAGGCTTCCCGCGAGTCGTTCTTCCGGTTCGCGTCCAACGAGATTCCCGATGAAACTCTTGCGGGAGATGGCGGCAAGGAGCGGCCGGTCGAATATACAGAACCGGTCGAAATGCCGGCAGAGTTCCCAGTTGTCGTCATAGGAACGCTGCGGCGTCCAGATCCCGACACCCGGATCGAGCACATACTTGTCGATCCCGGCAGCCTCGCATCGTTTGACAACGGTGGCAAGTGCCGCCTCTGTTGCATCGAGACCGGCCGCATCTCCCGGCGTATAATCGGTTGCCATGACGAATGCGGGTATGCCTGCCTGCGCTACGCGTTCAACATAGGCTTTCGAAGCGAATCCGGCAATATCATTCACCGCATGGATCTCGTGCTTCAGGCAGACATCCAGCACCCACGGGTTCATCGTGTCCACCGAGATGGTGAACCCGGTCCCGTCCAGTTCCTTTAAGGCGGCGTCGATCCGGTTTGCCTCTTCCGTGCCGCTGATCGCCTGGGTATTGGGTGCCGTGCTCCGTGCGCCCACGTCGAGCATGTCGGCGCCCTGCTCGATCATCTCGACGGCTTTTTTGTGAATCTCAGCGGTGGGGATAAAAGAGTCGTGGTAAAAGGATTCCGGGCTGCAGTTGAGGACGCCCATGACACGCGGCGGTGCCCCGCCGCCGATCGTGAGCTTGTTTACAACACACGATCGCATGCCCTCTCCTTTGCCGAACGGAAGGTGTTCTCCATCAGGGTTGCGATGGTCATCGGGCCAACGCCCCCGGGCACCGGTGTGATCGCCGAGGCAATATCCTTGACCGCCTCGAAGTCCACGTCGCCGACCAGTTTCCCCTCAAGCTGGTTGATGCCGACATCGATGACCACGGCGCCTTCCTTTACCATCTCCCTGGTGATGAAGTGCGGCTTGCCGATCGCGGAGACGAGGATGTCCGCTCTCTTCAGTTCCTCGGCAAGATCTTTAGTCTTGCTGTGGCAGATCGTGACCGTGGCATCTGCGTTCAGGAGGAGCGCAGCCATGGGCCGTCCTACGTCAATGCTCCGGCCAACAATGACGGCACGGGCACCGGCAACGGGTATCTGGTATTCAGCAAGGAGAGTCATGATCCCGGTTGGCGTGCAGGATGAGAACCGGGGTCTCCCTAAAAAGAGGTTGCCCATGTTCTCCGGGTGGTACCCGTCCACATCCTTGTTCGGGTCGATTGCCCCGATCACCCGTTCCGCATCGACCTGTTGCGGCATCGGGAGCTGGACAAGGATACCGTCAATCGTCCCGTCGCGGTTCAGCGCCCTGACCTTGTCGACAACGCTGCGGGTCGATGCGTCCGCGGGAAGTTCCACCCCGACCGACCCGATCCCGACCTGTTCGCAGGCCTTGTGCTTCATCCGCACGTACATCTGGGACGCGGGATCGTTTCCCACGATCACCGTTGCAAGATGCGGGCGGAGTCCTGAACCTGCGATCTCCTCCTTGAGGATCGCAAGGCGTTTTTCCGACGTCTTTTTCCCGTCAAGGATCGTGCTCATGACAACTCCAGTATGGGTATTATTCCGGGTAGAGGGTAAAGCGGCTGGCGAGTGCTTCCACTTTCACGTGGACATCCTTGATCGCGGCTTCATTGTGGACATCCTTGACCACGGTTGCGATCCAGTTCCCGATAAGGCGCATCTCGGCCTCTTTCATGCCCCGCGAGGTGACGGCGGGCGTGCCGATGCGCAGGCCGCTCGTCACGAACGGGCTCTTGGTCTCGTTCGGGATCGTGTTCTTGTTGACCGTGATGCCGGCTTTTCCGAGTGCGGTCTCGGCTTCAAGGCCGGTGATGCCCTGTTCCGTCATGTCGAGGAGCATGAGGTGGTTGTCGGTGCCGCCCGAGACGAGCCGGAGTCCGCCTGCCATCAGGGTCTCGGCAAGGGTTTTCGCGTTTTTAATGATCTGCTTGTTGTATTCCTTGAACGAGGGCTTGAGCGCCTCCTCGAAGCAGACTGCCTTTGCGGTGATCGTGTGCATCAGGGGACCGCCCTGCATGCCCGGGAAGACCGCCTTGTCGATGAGCGTCCCGAGATCCGCATTGCACATGATGGCGCCGCCGCGGGGTCCGCGGAGGGTCTTGTGCGTGGTGGTGGTAGTGAAGTTGACCACGCCGACCGATGTCGGGTGGAGGCCGGTTGCACAGAGACCGGCGATGTGGGCGATATCTGCCATACAGTAGGCGCCAACATCGTCAGCGATCTCCTGGAATGCCTTGAAGTCGATGGTGCGGGGGTAGGCCGAGGCACCGCAGACGATGATCTGCGGCTTCTCCTTCTTTGCCATCTCCGCTACTGCACCGTAGTCGAGCATCTCGGTCTTGGGGTCAACGCCGTATTGCGCAACCTGGTAGAACTTTCCGGTGAAGCTGACCGGGGACCCGTGAGAAAGGTGGCCTCCCTGGTTGAGCTTCATACTCAGGATCTTCTCTCCCAGTTTCATGTACGCAAAATAAACCGCCATGTTGGCCTGGGTGCCCGAGTGGGGCTGGACATTGGCATACTCGGCGCCAAAGAGTTTCTTGAGCCGGTCGCGGGCAAGGTTCTCGGCCATATCGTGGAACTCGCATCCGCCGTAGTACCTCTTGCCGGGGTAGCCCTCGGCATACTTATTGGTCATGATCGATCCCATTGCTTCGAGTACCGCTCTCGAAACAACGTTCTCGGACGCGATCAGCTCCAGACCGTTAACCTGGCGGAGCCTCTCCTTTTCGATGATATCTGCGATTGCTGGATCCGTTTTTGCCAGATACGACATATGGGGAAAGGTTCGCTGTTAAGAGGTAATACCTTTTCTCGTCCGGGGACCCGCAGGGAATTCCTGGTGTCGCGGCAGCCTCTGTTCGGACGAAACGCCGTTGTTTTTGTGAGCCGGCCCCACATATTCCCTGATATCAGATAAGAACGGCAATAATCGAGCAAAACCCTTTTTACCTAGTCAGGCGATCATTACTATTATTATTAATAAGGAATGCGCCGAACCAGTACAGTAAGTGTTCCGCGTATGGCGCAACCCGATGCAAAGATCAAATTCCTTGAGCACGAACTCGATCAACAGGAGAGAATGATTCAGATGATGGAAAATTCCGCTGGCGAGGACCGCATTGCCGCCCTCGAAAAGAAGGTACGGGAGATGGAGGCGCTTGTCAAGGGGCTCACCCAGGAGCTGCTCGATCTCAAGTCCATTGCAATGAAGATGTCCAAGCAGACCGAAGAGCGCAGCAGGCAGGAACTGAAGCGTGGCCCGATTGTGCAGAGCACGCAGCCCGCAGCCCCCGCGTCACCGTCGTTCCAGTCGTCTTCCGGCAGCACGGTTATCCGCCCGAAGGGACGCCCGGAGCCGGCAGCACCCGCCGAGCCGGTCATGGATATGATCATGCAGCCGGATGGCACGATGAAACTTGAACCCCGCCGCGGGGAGAAGGACTATATCATTGCCCGCGCCGGCTATGGCCGGAACAAGAAGGGCACTTCCCAGCCCAAGCAGGGCGAGCTCATCTATGCCGCCGAGGATGACAAGAAGGATCCTGCAAAGAAGTAAGGAGCCGGATCTTTGCATATCACAGGACTTGAGATCGATAACTTCAAGTCTTTTTCAAAAAAGACAAAAATTCCCTTTTTAGAGGGTTTTACCGTCATATCCGGGCCCAACGGCTCCGGCAAGAGCAATATCATAGATTCGATTCTTTTTGTTCTTGCCCTGTCGAGTTCGCACAATCTCCGGGCCGAGAAGCTGACGGACTTAATCAACCTGAACTCCGGCCGGAACACCGCTGAGGTCGCCCTTGAATTCTCCGACGGCACGAAGATCCGCCGCCGGATCAAGCGGACCGGCAACGGGTACTATAGTTACAACTATCTCAACGAGCGGCTCTGCAAGCAGAGCGACATCGTCGAGCATCTCGCAAAATCCGGCATCATCCCCCATGGCTATAATGTCGTGATGCAGGGCGATGTCACCCGCATCATGGAGATGAGCGACAACGAGCGCCGGAAGATCATCGACGAGATCGCCGGGGTTTCGGAGTTCGATACCAAGAAACAGCAGTCGCTCGCGGAACTCGACATCGTGCGGGAGCGGATCGAGCGCGAGGAACTTCTTTTAATCGAACTGACCAAGCGGGCAAACGAGCTGAAGAAAGAGCGGACCCATGCCCTCGAATACCAGAAACTGCAGGACGAGCTCACCTTCTACCAGAACTGCCGCTCCGCCGCCCAGCTCCACGAACGGGAGAAAGAGTTCACCACGCTCCAGCACTCGACCGAGGACCACAAAATCCAGCTCACCCGCATCGCCTCCGACCAGGGGATCGAGGAGAACGAGCTCTCCTACCTGAAGGCGGACTTAAAGGATATTGACGAGCTGATCAACAAGAAGAGCGGGGCCGACTATCTTAAGCTCATCGCCGAGCTGGAAGAGGCCAAGAGCGGGATCAAGCTCGCCGAGCAGACGATCGTCCGGATGAAGAAAGAGAAGGAGACGAACCTTGAGGCGATCAACCGCGTGTACATGGACAGCAAGCGTGCGGAGACCCGGGTAGCGGAGTGCACGGACCAGATCCGCACCCTGACCATCGACCGCACGAACATCGCTATGGAGGTTGCCACTGCAAAGGCGCAGCTGGAGAAGATCGAGACCGAGATCAAGCAGCACAGCGAGGACACGGAAGGGGCCCGCGACCGGCTGTTTGCGCTCTTCCGGGAAGTCGAGGAGAAGAAAGGGCAGCGGTCGGGCATCCTCCACCAGCAGGACCTCTTCATCGAGAAGAGCCGGATGCGGACCACCGAGCTCGAACGCCTCACCGGCCTGCTCAGGCAACTCGACGAAGAGTATGCTGCAAAGCAGACGCAGCTCACCGACAGCCAGAAGAGCGTGGAAGATCTCGTTACCGAGAAGAAGAACCTAGACCGGAACCTCTCGGAGCTGGAGAGCGGGCTGTTTGCGCAGCGTTCGACCCTTGAACGGCTCAGAACGGAGATCCGGGACCGGGAGCAGGACGCGATCCGGCTCGAAGCAGCCCAGCAGGCCCGGGGCGAATCCGGCGGGAGGGCAATCGAGGCGGTCGCGTCCATGGAAGGCGTGCACGGCACGATTGCGGATCTGGGAAAAGCCCCGGCCGAGTATACGACCGCCCTGAATATCGCAGCAGGCAACAAGCTCAACTTCGTTGTCTGCGACACCGACCAGATCGCTGCGGACGCGATACGGTACCTGAAGGAAGAGCGGCTTGGCCGGGTCACGTTCCTCCCCCTGAACAAGCTCAAACCCCCGCAGTTACCCCCGATCAAGGAGCCGGGCGTTGTCGATTATGCGGTGAACCTGCTGGAGTACGATCCCCAGTACGACCGGGCCTTCTCTGTTGTGCTCGGAGGGACGGTCGTTGTCGATACGCTCGAACGTGCCCGGAAACTGATCGGGAAGTACCGGATGGTCACCCTCGAAGGCGAACTGATCGAGAAGAGCGGGGCAATGACCGGCGGTTCCATGAAGAAGCAGTCCGGTCCCCGCGGCTTTGGGGCTGCCGTGGACGACGAGATCATGCGGATCCGTTCTCACCTTGGCGAGCTCCAGGGCGAGGCGGCAACGCTCGAAGCTGGTGTGAAACGGCTCACCGAGGAAGTGGACGCAAAACGCGGGGCACGGAACGATATCGACCAGAAAGTGGCCCGGTTCGGGATGTTCACCGAGGAGTTCACGCGACGGTTCGATGCGATCACGGTCGAGAAGCAGACCATCGAGGCGGCGGTTGCCCGGCAGCAGGAAGAGACGAAGAGCAGCACAACGGATCTCACTACCCTCGAAGCCGATCTCGACACGATCACCGGGGAGATCAATACCCTGAACGGCGAGATCGATGCGATCAAGAAACGCCTTGACGATACCAACATCCCTACCCTCACCGAGCAGATGGAGAAGAAGCGCCGGGAGATCGAGGAGTCCGAGCGCCGGCTCCGGAACAAGGATTCAGATATCACCGATGCCCAGCGGGACCGCCAGCACTTCACCGTCCGGATCGGGGAACTGGCCGAGGAGCGGAAGCGGCAGGACGAGGCCAACCAGCGGATCGATGCCGAGATTGCCACTTCAGGAGAACAGATCGCGGCCCACAAGACGCAGATCGCAGCCCTCGAGGAGCGGCAGAAGGAGTTCTCGGGCGAACTCGACGAGCTGCGGGGAAAACGCGGCGAGGTCTCGCAGCACATCCAGGACTCCGAACTCAAGCTGATGAAGCTCGATGCCGGGAAGGAACGCATCACCACCGAGCTGGTGGCCATCGAGGAGAGGGCAAAGACGCTCGGCATCGAGATCGCAATGCTCAGGCAGCAGGTCGGCGAAATGGACACGAACCTGACGCTCTCGGAGATCGAGGGGAAGATTGCCGAGGCGGACGGTGCCCTGCGGAAGATCGGGGCTGTCAACATGCTCGCGATCGAGGAGTATGACAAAGTCCAGAAGCAGGTGACGGAGCGTACTGAACGGAAGGAGACGCTCTCCACCGAACGCGAATCCCTGATCGAGCGGATCCAGCAGTTCGAGCAGATGAAGTACGAGGCATTTTCAACAGCGTTCAAGGCAATCGATACGAACTTCCGGGAGATCTTTGCCCGGCTCACGAGCGGCAGCGGCCACCTTGTCCTCGAGAATGAGGAAGATCCGTTCGCCGGCGGGATGACCTTTGCCGTGCAGCCCCGGGGCAAGAAGGTACACCTCCTGAACTCCTTATCGGGAGGCGAGAAGTCACTCACCACGCTTGCCTTCATCTTCTCGATCCAGCACTATATCCCGGCACCGTTCTATGCCTTTGACGAAGTGGACATGTCTCTCGATGGCGCGAACGTGGAACGGATCGCCTCCATGGTCACGGAACTCGCACCCAATTCGCAGTTCGTCATTGTCTCGCTGCGTAAGCCGATGATCGAGGCAGCCCAGCGGATCATGGGAGTTACGCTGCGGCCGGACAAGAGCACGCTCGTTACCGGGGTAAAGGCGAATGGCTGAAGAGCCTGGAAAGATTGCCGGGGAGAATCCCGGACAGGTTCCCCCAAACGAAACAATACCTGAATCTGGTGAAGTGCCTGCCGACCAGACCGTATCTCCTCCGGTGACCATGGGGGTTGTCGAGGACCCGGTCGAGATCTTGGTGGGCCTGGCGGAACGCGGGGAGATTGACCCGTGGAACATCGATATTATCGAGGTGACCGACCGCTTCCTCTCCGAGCTGGAACGGCGGCGTGAACTCAACCTCCAGATCTCGGGACGGACGCTCTTCTACGCAGCCACGCTCCTCCGGATGAAGTCCGAACTGCTGGACGTCGTGGAGGAACCCGACGATGCCGGGGAGGGTGAGGACGACGACCTGTTCGGCGACGGGTACGCGGGCGGTGACGGGGAGGATATCGCCTATTCCAGCCGGCTCGGCCCCATCGAGCGGCTGGAAACCGAGATCCAGCGCCGGCTTGACCGGAAGAACATGAGAAAGAGCCCGACCACGCTCTTCGAGCTGATCACCGAGCTCAAGAATATCGAGAAGGAGGAGCGCCGGCGCCGGAGGATGGCAAACGGGTCCGCAGACCTTACCGACGATTCCCTGATCGATGCGGACGACGTAGTCAGCATCGCCCACGAGGAAGGATTCCAGGAATCCTCCATGACCCGGCTTGCGGAATATCTCGAAGGGCTGGAGATCAACGAGGAGATGACGCTCGCGGAACTGTGCAAGCGGATGGAGTGGGGAATTCCGGAAGTGTTTATCCCGCTCCTCTTCCTTGCGCTTGACGGGCGGTGCACACTCCGGCAGGAAGAGTTCTATGGTGATATCTGGGTGCAGATATGCAGGGTGGAAGAGTCAGAATCCACCTCTGGT
This sequence comes from Methanoregula sp., assembly GCF_028679125.1. Taxonomy (GTDB): domain Archaea; phylum Halobacteriota; class Methanomicrobia; order Methanomicrobiales; family Methanospirillaceae; genus Methanoregula. The sequence goes on from NZ_JAJRCG010000017.1 coordinate 46,833, forward strand.
TCCGCATCAGAATAGGTCAGCAGGCCGGTTTTGTTTATCTGAATCTCCTCACTTCCCCGTGCGGCGCATGCCCGGGATCCGGTATCCCCACATCCATTTCCTCGTATCCATTCTTCACGTGACAATACCTTCAATATCTCCCGCACGAATATCGGATCAATCAAAAAACTGCCGATACCGATATGTCACAACCCGATACTCAGCTGATGAAATGGATCCGTGAGAAGCACGAGCGCCTCGAAGCAATGCGTCCGCTCGACCGGGACACGGTCGCACGGCTGCACGACGAGATGCGGCTCCTGCATACCTACAACTCCAATGCCATCGAGGGGAACACCCTCACGCTCTCCGAGACCAAACTCGTTCTTGACGAAGGGATCACCATAGGGGGCAAGACCCTCCGCGAGCATCTGGAGGCCACCAACAATGCGCAGGGATATGACCTCATCGTCCGGCTGGCACGCGAAGAATCTCCCATCAGTCATGTCACCATCCAGCAGGTCCACGAGGTCGTGACACGGGGAATTCTCGAAAGCGCCGGGCGATACCGGACCCGCAACGTGCGGATCACCGGAGCAGTCCGCTCACCGACGGACTGGATGCACATCGCTAGCGAGATGGATGATCTGATTGCGGAGATAAAAAAACCGGAACTGCCGGTTGTTGAGACGACCGCCTATCTCCATCACCGGTTTGTGGCAATCCATCCTTTTACTGATGGGAACGGGCGGGTCGCCCGGCTGCTCGGGAACCTGTACCTTCTCCGGCACGGATATCCCCCCATCGTGCTTGACCAGAAGAGCCGGCAGCAGTATTATCGTTCTCTCCGTGAGGCGGACACCGGCAATCTCGTACCGTTCACGTGTTTCATCGCCCGTGCTGTCAGCGATGCCCTCTCCCGGTACCTTGCCGTTTCCGGGGGAAATGAATCGCTTGTCCCCTTACGTGACCTGGCAGCACAGTCGCCGTACTCGCAGGAATACCTGAGCCTTGCCGCCCGGAAAGGACTTCTCGATGCCGCCAAGATGGATGACACCTGGTATGCGAGCCGGCGGGCGCTTGATACCTATATCCGCGAGCATGGCAGGAAGTGACATCCTGTGAGAGGACCACGAAGAGAACCGGATGGCAATTCCTTCATTCCACCTCTGTTCCCGTAAACCGGTACGCATTGTCCGGGACATGTATCTCAAACCGTGCTCCCGTCCCCTCCATGCCCGTCTCCGTTATGGTAATGCCGGTAATACTAAGAATCTCCCTTGCAAGGAAGAGCCCGAGACCTGTGTGTTTCCCGTACCCCCTCTTGAAGATCTTCTCCTTCTCAGCAGCCGGGACACCCTTCCCGTTATCTTCAAAGACAATGGTAAGTCCTTCAGGATCCGGATGGGATTCCATCCGGATCTCCGTTACCTCTCCCCCATGCCGGACCACGTTGTCAGCAAGGTTCTGGAACACGTACTCGATGAGGAGGTCGGCAAAGATCTCAAGATCGCCCAGTTCGTTTTTCACGACGATGGATTCGGGGAGATGTGCCCTCGCCAGGCTCTTTACGGGTTTCTGCCATTCCGGCTCTTTTGTCCCGAGATTCTGGTAGATCCGCGTGAACTCCATCTGCGACTTGATGATCCGGGTTGAGGACTCGATCCGTTCAAAGAGTTTCGGGTAATCCGGTGGCGGACCCCCGGCCATATGGGTGATCTCGATGTATCCCAGAATGATGGCAACCTTGTTGAGGACATCGTGACGGGTAATACTGGAGAGCAGGTTGAGCTGCTTGTTGGTCTGGCGGAGTGCATCCTCCATGCGTTTCCGGGCGCTGATATCCCGGAGTGAGATGATGATGGCAGGTACGTTTGCAAAGACGATCCGTTTTCCTGTTCCCTCGATCCAGATCTTCCGTCGGGAGATTGTCATGGCTTCCGCGTTCAGCGGGAAACATTCCTTCTCCTGAGGGCTCCGGTTGAAGTTTTTCTGGAGTTCGTCTCTCGCGTCAGGGAGAATGAAATCCAGCAGGTTTGCCGATCTCATCCGGTCAGGTTCGCTGCCGGCACAAAAGATATTCGCTGCTGCCCCGTTGCAGAACAGGATCATCCCGGTCAGATCGGTGATAAGGATCCCATCTGGGGACTCTTCGGCCAGCATCCGGACCTTCTCTTCGTTCTCCCGCTTTGTGTGTTCACGCTGGCTGAGATCTTCAGTATCTGCCCGTACTCCCTCATCTGGGGCAGTGAACTCTTCGGACTTCTGTACCAGATCCGGATTGACCTGGTTCAGCGGTTTCACCTCCAGGATCATGGTCATGCTGGCAGGCTGGTTGCTGATGGTGACCGGAGTTGTTGAGAAGAAGACATGGACCGATCTCCCGTCCTTTACCTTCAGCGAGAGGGGCATGTCCGCGATCCTGCCCGTCATGCCCATACGCGAGACCAGCCGGGTCGCATCATTGGTTGAGAGGAGCCCGATTTCGCTCGGGGTTTTCCCGAGTACTTCTGTTTTTGCATACCCGCTGACGTTCAGGAACGCTGCATTCACGGTTACAAATTTCATGTCCGGCATGCTGTTGATGGCGATGGGATACGGGCTGTTCTCGAAGATGGTCCGGAACCGGTTCTCGCTCTCGCGGAGGGCAGATTCCGTCAGTTTACGGTCGGTAACGTCCTTGAATATTCCCCGGGTGTACTGCGGTTTTCCCTCGTGTATTTTACAGCTGGCAAAACCTTCCACGTACACGGTTCTCCCGTCTTTGGCCCTGAACGCGAAATCGATGATCCCGACATCCTCTCCGCCAATAACCCGGGGGAACAGGTTCCGGCAGTGCTCCCTGCTCTCTTCGTGGATGAGATCAAAGAGCGTGAGCATAGCCAGTTCGTCTTCGCGGTACTGAAGAGTATCCCGCCATTTTTTATTAACAAACAGGAAATGCCCGTCCGGGGCGATACTCTGGATCAGATCAGTTGCATTCTGGAGATCATGGTAGCGCTGTTCCTGTTCGACAAGGGAGATCTCTGCCTGCCGCATCTGGATGGCCCTGCGAAGCACGTGGATAAGTTCGGCATATGCCGCATCAGGATCACCTCCCTTCTGGAGATAGAAATCCGCACCATTATTCAGGGCGTCGATGACCACTTCTTCCCGGCCCCGGCCGGTGACGATGATGAACGGGACATTGCCTACGGATAAACGGACTTCCTTGAGAAATGCAATGCCGTTCATGACCGGCATCTGGAAATCGGAGACGATAGCATCGTATCGCTGGTTTTTAAGGTGGAGTAATGCCTCCTTTGCGGAAACTCGCGTATCGACAGCGAATTCCTGTGAACTTTCAAGAAATTCTTTTGCTACTTCCAGGAGATCCGGCTCGTCATCAACATACAGGACTGCATAGGGAGGATGCACAATATCCACGTCTGGAATAATCAGAGTCCGTTTTTTATCTGATGCGAGATATATCTTTGGATATTTACTTCACGCCGGACGTTAGATCCTGACTGGTACGTACAGGTTCCGGCTGGAGATAACCCGTTGCCGTGAAAACACCGGCTATCCTCCCCGTGACCATGCCTGACGGGGCCGCCGGTGCTTCTTTCGTCTCCGGGATGTCATGCCTCCCAGTGGTTCAGTTTGGGTGATCGGCCGCCATGGTTTTAACCCGGTCCTTTTTTATACAATCCCTGAATATTCAGGTACTATGCCTCTGAATCGCCGGTCCCTTGTGTTCATGGGATTAATTCTTGTCTGCCTCGTTGCCATGATCTCCCCGGTTGCCGCTGACAGCCCTCAGTTCCGTGTCTACTCGACCCCGTCGGGAGCCTCGTTCTGTGTTGATTACCACTGCGGGTATTCGACCCCTGATGATTTCGCAGCTACGCCCAACTCCTGGCATACCATCGTCGTCACCATGGATGGGTACCAGACGTGGAGCGACAGCGTGTACCTGGATGACTATGGAACCACGGTTGTCAATGCGAATCTCTATCCCAACCCCGTTGCAGTCGGATTCCTGGACATCACCTCGTTCGGTGCGGATATTTACGTTGACGGCATCTACAAGGGAAACGGCGATCAGACGATGTCGCTCTCCCCGGGCAGCCACAAACTCCTGCTCCAGAAGCCCGGCTATTACGATCATGAGGAGCAGTTTACCATCTCCGCTGACAGGACAACCACCCTTGCCCCCGGGATGACACCGTACCCGACGTCGTCCCCCTACGGAGACCTCCAGATCCAGTCGATACCCCCGGGAGCCGGAGTCACCGTGAACGGTGATTACAAAGGCACCACGTACCCGGGAGACCCCGTGTATGTCACCCAGCTGACACCGGCAAGCTATACGGTCAGCCTATCCATGCCGGATTACCAGACCTACACCGAGACCGTGGCGGTCCAGGCTAATGCGGTCAAGGTCATCACGGCAACCATGGTTCCTGCACCGTCGGGATCCGATACAACCGGGCAGCTGACGGTTGGCTCCACTCCATCAGGAGCAAATGTCTATCTCGATACAACATTCCGGGGCGTTACGCCCATGGTGCTTTCGGATATCCCGGCCGGGAACCATGTGATCGTGCTGCGCGAGAGCGGGTACCAGGACTGGACATCGTCGGTTGCCGTGACCGGGGGAAGCTACACGGCAGTATCCGGGACGCTTGTATCCGGTACCACGCCAGCAACTTCCGCATCCCAGCCTACAAAGTCACCGCTGCCGGTGTTTATTCCCCTGGCCGGCATCGGCATCTGCTGTGCGTTGGCCATCATGAGAAACAGGGAGTAGATCTCTCTCTATTACACCGTTTTTCCTGCGTTCTGCCCAGGATCCACATGCCTATTTGTACCCCTGATGCCAATCATTGATTGCATACGCTATGGATCTCAGCCATTTTATCCGGGAATCTGCGGCCTTCACCCGGGAGACCCTGACCGGAAGATGGTCCCGCTGGCTGATCCTCGTCCTGCTCGCCCTGCCATGGCTGGCGCTCTCATCGCTTGCCGGCAGCCTGAATCTCATCGAGAGCAACCGGATACACTGGGCCCTTATGCCCTGGGGAGAGGCCGGTCTCCTGATCGCTCTCGGGCTCCTGTGTTATTTCCTGATCTCGGGATATGTCGTGCGCCTCCTGAAAGGCGATTCTGCCCCCCCGGAGTTCGACAACAGGATCCAACTCATTCTTGATGGTATCAAAGTCAACGCGATCCCGCTTGTCTGGATCATTGTTCCTTCCATCCTTGCGTTCATCGGGTATTCGGTTGCCGATGGCGGAATACTACCCGGTCTCCTCAAGGGAACGACTCTTGGATGGGTAGTTATCCTCATTCTTCTGGGTATCCAGCTGGTGATCCTCTTCATTGCTGCACAGTATGTCATTGTCGGGGCTATACGGTTCGCCCGGACGGGATATGTCCGTGAGGCGTTCAACGTCCTGGCTATCAAGAGGACCATGGATCATATCGGGATCGTGAACTATTTTATTGCCTTGGGAATTGTCACCCTTACCGGGCTGCTCTACATGTATGGTCTCCGTGCCGTTTCGTTTGTGCCGTATGCCGGGGGATATATTGCCCATGTGCTCTGGCCGCCTGTGATGGTGTTCACCGTCCGCTTCATGGCGCATTTCTGCGACGAGGATATGACACCCGGGGGAAAAAAGACGGTCATGGACCTGGGAGCCCGGGCCCTGTCACGGATAACTGCTCTCGGCATGATACCGGAGATCCTGGCCTGGCTTGCCATCGTTGCGGTGCTCAGTCTCATCAGTTTCACACCCATGGTTCTCGTCGTCGGATCGATCAGCGGGCTCTTTGCGTGATCGTGGCATGATCTATTGGTGTCGTGATCTATACCAGTGCCGGCACAGAGTCAGTCCAAATCTCTACACGCTTACGGATCGCGTCATCCAGGTAGGATGAGAGCGTGACCCGGTCGCGGGCAATACTCAGGAAATATACCTCCCCGTCCGGGTCATGGCATTTCAGCGTGACCGAGAAGAGGTCGGCGGCCTTTATGTGCTTCACCGTCCCGCGATGGGAGGCGATGTTGGCCATATTCGAGATGATGGCAGCAATGCCTGTCTCATAGCCATCAACAGAATCGTACATATCCAGCCCATAGCCGATGCGTTTCCCTTTGGGATTCATGTACAGGAACTTTGCCGTGTACATCTCCCGGATCTTCTCTACGGGCGGATGGCTCTTCCTTACGCTCATATAGGATGTGCACCCGAACGGGTTTTTCAGGATGAATGACTGGACAACGGCCTGGAATGCAGAGACGTCAGAAAACGGGGTTTTCAACCAGTGGACTGCACTCTTTGCACTGCTTCTTGGGATGAACGGTGCCATGGATTATCTCACCTGGATGGTCAGACTGCGATATTTTTGATAATACATATTGGCAGAACAATAAATTCTTGGTGGTCGGATGCACGGCAGATGCGGGGGTCGGGCATAATTTTTCAAGGGTTCATGGTTGTTTCCGTGGCGGGTCGATTCTCTCCAAGAAGGATTCAGTCTCCCGTCAAAGATGCACTGCTTGCGTGGGCGAATGATCTGCAACAATCTGGTGCGTCCATAAATTTTCCCGGTCTAAAAATGTGTCCGACCCCCTACATGTCGTTTTAATCCAAAGCCGGATTGTGCCAGTACATTAGTGCATTATTATGACGAAAAAAAAGCAGAAGATAAGATAGGAATACTGCAAGGTGAGCTGCAGGGGGTCGGGCAGATATTTTGGGATCTGATGCGGGTGCAAGTTTGATCCGGCATCTGCCACGGTAAACCGGACCTGTTCACTGGGCATACTACGGGTCCGGCCATGGTTCGTCCCATGCGTATAACTGCCACACACATGCGGCACCTCCCCCATTTTCAGGCCCCTGGCCCGGAAAAATATGCGCGATCCCGCGTACCGCTGAACGCGATCAGGATCCGAACGGGATCACATGGAGATCGAAATGGCCCCTGCATCCCGGATTTCACGTCTTTTCGTGTATGCGCGATTGCGGCAAGGATCCGGTCAGGATTGCTATCACCTGCATAATCTCCGACGTAATCATCGTTTTCAGCGTTCCGCGCTTCCAAAAAAAATCCGCAGGGGCCCGCAGGCCGGGTGTGCGATTGTCCCTTTCGCGCAGGATCTGTGTAAGGATCCTGGAAACGGTAATTTTCGGAATCTTTCCTGCATTGGAATCCATTTCCAGATTATCCGCAATCTGAATATTGTTTCAGCAATAGATCCCGGCTGAATATACGGGGAAAACAGGGGGATCATCTTTAAATGGTTGACTGTGTTATATGTAGATCCACAAAATCTGATGACGAACCGACGAAAACCGCCCCCAAAAGGGACAGGTGTCGGTTCCGAGGGAAAAACAATCAGGGCAACAAGGTTTATATACCTCAATGCCCTACATTGTAAGCCCGTGAATGCGTGAAAAATCACGACGAAATTCACAGTTCAGATTCCCTTGATGAAGAATCAAACACGCAGGTTTTACCTGCCTTGGTTCCGATGGGAAAAAACTGCATGTAACAAGGTATAAATATCCTTGAAACATACAGTAATAGCCCGTGTTCAATCAAGCAACACGACGAAACAATAGCACAAATTTTCTTTGATGGAGATCCAACGATACCTGGCTTGACCAGAGTTGGTTCTGACGTTGATACTGGCAATGCGGAAATTTGTTTAGTAACCGCTAATTCCTTAGAACAAGTTCAGATACGTGTGCGTACGAAGAGTACAATTAATTCTGGTTGATCCTGCCAGAGGCCACTGCTATCGGAGTTCGATTAAGCCATGCGAGTCGAGAGGTGCAAGACCTCGGCATACTGCTCAGTAACACGTGGACAATCTAACCTAC
>NZ_JAJRCG010000018.1 GCF_028679125.1 Methanoregula sp.
GAATATTTCAGCACCGTACATCTATGTGTGCACCAGGATGCGGGTGCGGAAGGCAAAACTCCTCCCCAAGGAGGAGTACATGCGGATGCTCAACATGAGCGTTGCCGAGATCACCCGTATCATTGAGGAGACCGAATACAAGCAGGAAATCGACGAACTCGGGACGACCTTCAAGGGCATGGACCTCATGGAAGTCGCCCTGAGCTGGAACCTGGCCAAGGAATACCAGAAGATCCAGGAGATCACCCCGGGCACGCTCAAAAGCTTTACCCAGGCATACCTCCGCCGCTGGGACATCCAGAATGTCTTAACGATTCTCCGCGGCAAGGTGCAGGGTGAGAAGTCGGGCAAGATCAAGGAGATCCTGATCCCCGCCGGCAGCCTGGACAAGGTTGTGCTGGACCGGCTGCTTGCCGAGGACAGCAATGACCGGATTATCGAACTCTTAAAAGATCACCGGATGTATGCGGTGCTTGCACGGGAATACCCCGATGCCAAGGAGACCGGGTCCTTCTCCCGTATGGAGAACGAACTGTACAAGCAGTTCTACGCGGAGATCCTCGGCGATGCAAAGGCCGGGATCAAGGGCGGGGCATCGTTTTTGTCCTACATCCAGCTGGAGATCGATATCAAGAACGTGAAGACCCTCTTCCGGCTCCGTGCGGATGCACAGGCCGATGACGTGCGGGACATGTTCATTGCCGGGGGAACCCTCTCGGTCGTGGATTTTTCGAGCCTGCATGCCATCAGGGATCTGAACGAATTCATCGACCAGCTCAAGGCAAATGTCAGAAACGACTCACTCCACACGCTGCTTGACGAGATGAAAGGCAAGAAGGCCATGCACGATATCGAGGTCAGGCTGACCCGCGTGCAGCTCGAGCAGATGGAGAAGATGAGCAAGCGCAACCCGTTCTCGGTTCACCCGGTCCTCGTCTATCTCGAGAAGAAGAAGTACGAGGTCTTCAACCTGCGGGCGCTCGCCCGCGGCAAGGAGTCGAAGCTGCCATCCGAGAAGATCGCGGAATACCTGGTGATGTAAATGGAGATCGCAGTAATCGGCAACAGTGAGTTCATTCTCGGGTTCCGGCTCGCAGGCATCCGCAAGACCTACGCAGCAGAGAACGAAGAGAAACTGAACGAGCACATCACTACGGTGCTGCAGGACAGCGAAGTCGGGATCCTCGTGCTCAACAGCAGTGACATGGATAAGATCCCAAGAAGGCTCCGCGCAACGCTTGAAAATTCCGTCAAGCCGACCGTGATTGCGATCGGCGGCGAGGAAGAGGGCGGGCTGTCCATGCGGGAGAGAATCAAGAGATCGGTGGGTGTTGATCTGTGGAAGTAAAAGGCAAACAAGCACAAGAACAGAAACAAGGGGTCCTGAAGAGGATCGCCGGCCCTGTCGTTACGGCAGTCAACCTTGATGCCCACATGTACGATGTGGTGAAGGTCGGCAAAGAACAGCTGATGGGAGAAGTCATCAAGATCCAGGGTGATAATGTCATCATCCAGGTATACGAGGATACAACGGGTATCCGCCCGGGCGAACCGGTCACGAATACCGGTCTCTCGCTCTCCGTGGAACTCGGCCCGGGTCTCCTGACCAGTATCTACGATGGTATCCAGCGCCCGCTGGAAGTGCTCGTCAACAAGATGGGCAACTTCATCCAGCGTGGTGTCACGGCACCAGGACTTTCCCATGACAAGAAGTGGACCTTCAAGCCGCTCGTTAAGGCCGGCGACAAGGTTGAACCGGGTGCGATCCTCGGCGAAGTTCAGGAAACGAACATCGTCCACAAGATCATGCTCCCACCCAATGCAAAGGCAGGCGTTGTCAAGACCATCAAGAGCGGTGACTTCACCATCGACGAGATCATCTATGTTCTCGACGACGGGCGCGAGTACCCGATGATCCAGCGCTGGCCGGTCCGTGTCCCCCGCCCCGTGCGTGAGAAGAAGAACCCGACAATCCCCCTGATCACCGGTCAGCGGATTCTCGACGGTCTCTTCCCGATCGCGAAAGGAGGCACTGCCGCAATTCCCGGCCCGTTCGGGAGCGGCAAGACCGTTACCCAGCAGCAGCTGGCCAAGTGGTCGGATGCTGAGATCGTGGTCTACATCGGCTGCGGAGAACGCGGCAACGAGATGACGGAAGTTCTTACGGAGTTCCCGAGTCTTGAGGACCCGAAGTCCGGAAAGCCCTTGATGGAGCGGACGGTGCTCATTGCAAACACCTCCAACATGCCGGTGGCAGCCCGTGAAGCATCGGTGTACACCGGTATCACCATCGCGGAATACTTCCGTGATATGGGATACGATGTCTCGCTGATGGCAGACTCGACCTCCCGCTGGGCAGAAGCCATGCGTGAGATCTCAAGCCGTCTTGAAGAGATGCCTGGTGAAGAAGGATACCCGGCATACCTCGCAGCCCGGCTCTCGGAGTTCTACGAGCGTGCGGGTCTTGTCGAGACCCTGAACGGAAAATCCGGTTCGGTCTCGGTTATCGGTGCAGTCTCACCACCTGGTGGCGACTTCTCGGAGCCGGTCACCCAGAACACCCTGCGTATCGTCAAGGTCTTCTGGGCACTGGATGCAAAGCTCTCCCAGCGCCGGCACTTCCCGGCCATCAACTGGCTGAACTCCTACTCCCTGTATCTCGATGCCCTTCACGACTACTATGACCGTGAAGTCGCACCCGACTGGAACAAGACCCGGTCCTGGGCCATGGAAGTCCTCCAGAAAGAGGCAGAACTCCAGGAGATCGTGCAGCTCGTCGGTTCCGATGCGCTGCCTGAGTCAGAGCAGGTGACCATCGAAGTTGCCCGTATGATCCGTGAGATCTTCCTCCAGCAGAACGCATACGACGCAGTCGACACGTTCTGTGACATGAAGAAACAGTACGACATGATGAAGGCGATCAAGCTCTTCGCAGACTATGCCTATGCGGCACAGCTCGCTGGTGTCAGCCCTGCGCAGATCCTTTCGGTCAAGTCGAAGAACGAACTGCCCCAGATCAAGTTCATCAAGGACTACAAGCCCGAACTCGCGAAGATCGAGAAGGATATGGACGCTGAGTTCAACACACTGAGGTCGGCAGCATGAAGGAATACAGGACGATCAACAAGATTGCCGGTCCGCTCGTCTTCGTAGAGAAGACCGAACCTATCGCGTACCAGGAACTCGTAAACGTGGTCCTTGCCGATGGCACGATCAAGCGTGGCCAGGTACTGGATACGAGCGATGAACTGGTCGTTGTCCAGATCTTCGAGACCACAACCGGTATTGGTAAGGACAGCGGCGTCCGGTTCACCGGAGAGACCATCAAGATGCCGGTTGGCAAGGAGATGCTCGGCCGTATCCTGTCCGGTGGCGGTAAGCCCATCGACGGCGGCCCGGAGATTGTTCCGGAGAAACGCCTCGACATCACCGGTGCTGCAATCAACCCGTATGCCCGGGGTATGCCGGCGGATTTCATCCAGACCGGTATCTCGACCATCGACGGGACCAACACCCTTGTCCGTGGCCAGAAGCTCCCGATCTTCTCGGCAGCAGGTCTGCCGCACAACAATGTTGCGCTCCAGATTGCCCGCCAGGCAAAGGTGCCCGGCTCGACCGAGAATTTCGCCGTGGTCTTCGCTGCCATGGGTATCACCAAGGAAGAAGCGAACTACTTCATGGCCGATTTCGAGCGCACCGGTGCTCTCGAGCGTGCCGTTGTCTTCCTCAACCTTGCGGATGACCCGGCGGTCGAGCGTATCATCACGCCCCGTCTCGCCCTCACCACTGCAGAATACCTTGCCTTCGAGCTCGGTATGCACGTGCTGGTTATCCTGACGGATATGACCAACTATTGTGAAGCGCTCCGCCAGATCGGTGCAGCCCGTGAAGAGGTGCCCGGTCGCCGTGGCTACCCGGGGTACATGTACACGGATCTCGCCTCGCTCTACGAGCGTGCCGGTATGATCAAAGGACTGAAGGGTTCTGTTACCCAGATCCCGATCCTGACCATGCCCGGTGACGATATCACCCACCCGATCCCTGACCTGACCGGTTACATTACCGAAGGCCAGATCGTGGTCAGCCGTGAACTGCACCGCAAAGGTATCTACCCGCCCATCAACGTGCTGCCCTCGCTGTCCCGTCTGATGAACCTCGGTATCGGCAAGGGGAAAACGCGTGAGGACCACAAGAAGGTCTCCGACCAGATGTACGCAGGATACGCAGAAGGCAATGACCTCCGCGGCCTCGTGGCCATCGTGGGTAAGGACGCCCTCTCCGAGCGCGACCGCCTGCTCCTGGAGTTCGCGGATCTCTTCGAGAACCGCTTTGTCCGCCAGGGATATGACGAGGACCGCACCATCGAGGACACCCTGAACATCGGATGGGATATCCTCTCGACGCTGCCGGTTGAGCAGCTGACCCGTATCGACCGTGAGCTGATCAACAAGTACCACCCCAAGATCAAAGCCGGTGCAAAGAAGGAGTAATCATCCATGGCGCTGCGCGATATCAAGCCAACCCGTTCGGAACTGATCGACCTGAAAAGGAAGATCAAGCTCTCCGAGCGCGGCTATAAGATCCTCAAGATGAAGCGCGATGGACTGATCATGGAATTTTTCAAGGTGCTTGCCAATGCAAAGGACTGCAAAGGCGAACTCCTCGTGAAATATGACCGCGCCGCCGAGATGATGGCGCTCGCGAACACGGTTGAAGGCGCAATCGGGGTGAAATCAGCGGCATTCTCCGTCAAGGAAGTGCCCCAGATCACCTTAAAGAGCAAGAACATCATGGGTGTCGTCGTGCCCCAGATCGAGTCTTCGAAAGTCAGAAAGACGCTCGCTGATCGTGGCTATGGTGTCCTCGGGACATCCACCGTCATCGACGAGACTGCCTCATCATTTGAGGAGCTTGTCGAAGCGATCATCATGAGTGCCGAGATCGAGACCACGATGAAACGCCTGCTCGATGAGATCGAGAAGACCAAGCGCCGTGTTAACGCGCTGGAGTTCAAGGTGATCCCGGAACTCACGGAAGCCCGGGACTTCATCAAGATGCGTCTCGATGAAATGGAACGCGAAGAGCTCTTCCGGATGAAGAGAACCAAATCCCGGAATACCGCATAATTTTTTAAAAAAAGGTGTATCGATGCCGATTGGAACGATCAAGGACCTGGGCGCTGAGGGAAAGACAGTTCTCCTCCGGCTTGACCTCAATTCCCCCATCGATCCCACGTCCAACCTTATTCTCGATGACAAGCGCTTCAGGGAACACCTCCCGACCATCCGTGCCCTGGAATCCAGCCGGGTCGTGATCATCACCCACCAGAGCAGGCCCGGAAAGAAGGATTTCACCACGCTTGAGGCCCATGCAGAGAAACTTGAACAGCTGCTGGGTAAGCCGGTTACGTACGTTGACAGCATCTTCGGGCGCCATGCCCGCGAGACGGTGAACGCGATGAAGATCGGTGAGGTGGTGATGCTGGAGAATGTCCGGTTCAATGCAGAGGAGAACCTGACGCTCAAGCCTGAAGAAGCGAAGAAGATCCATCTTATCCGGAAACTCTCGTCCATGGGGGACGTGTTTGTCAACGACGCGTTTGGTACTGCCCACCGGTCGCAGCCAACCGTTGTCGGCCTGCCTCTTGCGATGAGGTCAGCAGGAGGTCTCCTTATGGAAAAGGAGGTCTCAACGCTCTCAAAAGTCTTCTCCGGCGCTCCCCGTCCTGTCTGCATGGTGCTCGGCGGCACGAAGGTGGATGATTCCATCGACGTTGCCCGGCACGTGCTGGACAATGGCATCGCCGACCAGGTCATCGTCATCGGCGTTGTGGCGAATGTCTTCCTGATCGCGGCCGGGTATAATATCGGCAAACCCTCTGCGCAGCTGATTGCCCATCTCAAGTACCAGCCGGAGATCGAGAAGGCAAAAGAGATCCTCTCCCGCCACCGCGACCGCGTCGTGATGCCGGAGTCCGTTGCCGTCCGGCAGGATAACCGCCGCGTTGAATACGCAGTTGGTAAGATTCCCGAAGATGCGCCGGTGCTCGATCTTGGCATGGATGCGCTTGCCTCGATGGTTCAGGATCTCAAAAAGGCAGGGACTGTTGTCTTCAATGGCCCGGCCGGTGTCTTTGAGGATGCCGACTTTGCCACCGGCACCTTCGAACTCCTCCGGGCCGCTGCAAAGGTTGAATTCTCGGTTGTCGGTGGCGGGCATACGGCAGCCGTCATCGAGAAACTGGGTATTGAGAATGAGTTCACCCACATCTCCACCGGTGGCGGGGCCTGCATCGAGTTTTTGACCGGCAAGAAACTGCCCGCGGTCGATGCACTCGAGCAGTCAAAAAAGATCTTTGGATAATTATCTCATCTTTTTTTCAGGATGTTTACCGAAAAGATGATCATTGCGATCGTGATCCCGGTTGAAATGCGGAACCGGATCCATCTGACTTTGCTGTAAACGATACGGGCACTACTCCTTTCTCAGCACTGCCGCCCGGTTCACAAAGTACCAGAACCGGTCCACCTGCCGGAACCCGGCCTCCTCCGCCAGCGCAAGGTTCTCCCGAAACTCCCTGCCGGAGACAATGAACGGGGGCTCGGTGTAAATGTATGTCCCGCCCGGCTTCATGAGGGTGAATAGTTCCCGGAACAGCTTTTCCGGATCCGGTACTTCGTGTACAACAAAGATGGTGAACACGGCATCGAAGGTCCCGTGCAGCTCGTTTGGCAGGCCGATGGAGTCCGGCTTGCACTGGTGCGTCCTGATACGCGACATCAGCTCTTCAGGCTCCAGCTTTTTTTTGAGGATGTCGAGCATCTCTTCCTGGAGATCGACAGACCAGACCTGCCCGATCTCACCGACGCGCTGTGCAAACTCGCGGGAGAAAAAACCCGGCCCACAGCCAAAGTCGAGCACCCGGTCCCCGTATTTCACGTACCGCTCCGCGAGCCGTTCGGGGCGATAGATCATGCGGCGGAGGGGCGTGTCGAGGTGAGCGGCATTCTTTGCGGAGAAGACCTCGTGGTGGTGATGGGGGTTGGATTCTCTACCTGATGCCATAGAGACCTGTTGGAAAAGTGTGGGGATAACTGTTCTCCTGGATAAACGAACTCCTGAAAAGGTACTGGCCGGTTCGTCCGAAACCAAACATCGTATCCTTCTCATCGGCTCCGATCCTGAACCCGTCACCCTATAGATCGGCAGGATATTGCCCGTGGTTGATGCCCCCGGGCAGTAAAAAAAGAATGGTGGAGACTATCAATCTTTTTTCAGCATCGTGTCCATCATGATGCCGGTAAGGAAGTTCTCCTGCCGCTTCCGCTTCACGACAGATGTCGGCTCTGATACTCGCTGGGAGATGGTGACGATCTCATCAGCTGTGCCGACCTGCAGAACCGGAATTTCTGCCCTGTTCCTCCGTGCCCGCATGGTGGAAAGCACAGCAAACGAGAACCCGAGTGCCGTGAACATGAACAGGCAGATGGCAAAGAGCGTGGTGATGCCAAGGATCAGGCCGAAGCGTGTCTCCTGCATAAAGCCCCAGATGCCGACGATGAACAGCACCCAGAAGATAACCACTGCGATCCGGGTGGATTCAACAGGACTGGAAAGGCTGTGTTCGCGTTTCGATTCGTCACCTGCCGGGAACCGGTCGATCATCCTGCCCAGGGCAATGAGTGCAATGCTGCACCCTACTGCAAACACCCCGACAACCGGCAGGAGTAACAAAAGTATTTCGTTCATGACGCTCACCTCACGATATTCTCCCTTTAATCGCCGCGCTATAAAAAGTACTCCATATGAATTACCTAAAGAATACGTTTGAAAATTTTGTATTACTTAAAGAATATTCGGGGCAATTAATAGCCTATTTATAGTATTTTACCCTAGTTTCTAGGGAATGGCAGAAAAAATACCGGCGACCCGCGGGGAACGCGTTGCGATCTCGTATAAAATGCCCCCCAATATCTATGAGAAGGTCAATAAACTCGTTTACGAGGAAAAGAAGTTCTCTACGGTCTCCGACTGCATCACGCAAGCTTTATTAGCCTTCGTCGATAATCACCACGATATGGGACAGTTCAGGGAGCTGTTCAAGGACTACATGTCATCAGATGAGGGTCGGGAACTCATGAAAAACATGATGAAAGAAGTCCTGCTGGATGTGTTATCCAACCAGAAAATTGAACCAAAAGATTCCAAGGGTAATTCATAGGTAACATACTTCCATCTCTTCTTTTAGCCCCCCTTTAGCCTGTCATATGGACAAATCCTGGAAATCTGGTGCTTACCATGCAGATACGGATTATTGCTGTCGGCAGGATCAAGGAAAAGTTCCTGCAGGACGGGATCGCGGAATATGAAAAACGTCTCCGCTCATATGCGAAAGTGCAGGTCATTGAGATCCCGGAGGAGAAACGCCCCGCCTCTTCGTCTTCTCCTGGAGGACGTATTGCCATGGAAAAGGAAGGGGAACGGATCCTTTCTGCCATTCCAGACGGCTCGTTCGTGATTGCCCTTGACATTCAGGGGAAGGACTGGTCGAGTATTGCCCTTGCCGAGGCCCTGTCACGCTGGGAGATGGATGGCCGGAACCAGATTGCGTTTCTTATCGGGGGAGACCTGGGCCTCGCGCCTGCCGTACTCGCCCGGAGTGATCTACGGCTCTCCCTCTCGCGCATGACCTTCACTCATCCGATTGCCCGGTTCCTCATCATGGAGCAGATCTACCGGGCATTCCGGATCAAGAGCGGGGAGCCGTATCATAAATAGCTCCCGGGGATCGTCGCGGTTCCCGCACATTTGTTCCTTACCCTTCCCCTGACCAGTTCATTTCTTATTTTCACACCTCACATAGTAGTGGCATGACTCTGATCCAGGTAAAGGTGAACCGGTCATGAGCGGGGATTGTGCCCCGTCTCTCATGAGCCGGTTAAAAGAATCGTTCCGGGACTCTTCCGGAGAGATTGTATTTGGCATGTCCGATGGCACGGTCTCAATTTTCGGGCTGGTTGCCGGTATGGTGGCCAGTGCCCAGTCAGGTAACATTGTTTTCCTTGCCGGGGCCACAGCGGCCGTTGCGGCAACGGTATCGATGATGGCCGGTGTCTTCCTCGATCTTGAATCCGAGCAGGACACGGCCCGGGTCGAGTCAAAGCAGCGGGAAGCCGAGATCAGATGCGATCCCGATGGTGCAGTGAACAAGCTGATCAGCGATCTCCAGGGCACCGGCCTGAGTGCAGCGAGCCTTGACGGGATTCGTGCGGATTTCCAGAAGAACCCGCTCGCCATTCAGAAGTTTGAGGATGCCGTGTGCAATGAGGAAGAGGCCCCGGCACAGAAGATCCCGATCTATATCCATGCCTGCTGGATGGGAATTGCAGACTTCATCGCGGCCATGATCCCGGTGATCCCCTTTGCATTTCTGCCCCTTGAACAGGCAAAGATTGCCTGTATCGCAGGTACGGCAACAATCCTGTTCCTCCTCGGTCTTGGTCGTGCCCGGCTCGGCCAGCGCCCGGTCTTCCGGACCGTGCTGGAGACCATGGCGATCGCGACTGCGGCAGGTATCGCCGGTGTTATCTTCGGCATGCTGTTCAGCTGAAGATAACCGGGGAGAATTCCTCCCATTCTTTTTTCGTTCAGGTCCCGGAGCATGAACTGACGGGATTCACCAGGTTCCGGACCGTTCCGGATCCGGCATACCTGCATGGCCGGGAGAGAACTGGTCTTTCCGGGGAGAGCCAAACGATATTCTTTTATTTGCTCCCACAAATGTAGTCACTAGGCGCACCTGTGGTCATCGAGATCCTTTCATATAAAACCAGCATCCTCAATCCGCTGTTAAAGTTCCTCGTCATCATCATGTTTGCCATCGGGACCTGGTATTTTTACCAGGCCTGGAAGAAGTACGGGGGGAACCTGAAGATCATAGTCGGGGCTCTGACGTGCGGGGGTATTGCAGCATGTATTGGTGCCTCCGCCCGTTTCCTGGGTGATTTCCTGGTACAGTTCAAATGGATCGAGAGCACCGGTGCTATCCTCTTTGCCCTGGTCAGTCTCCTTGTTGCCTGGCTGGTCTATACGAAACTATCAGAGATTGCAGAAGCATTCGGGCTCAAGGGGGGGAAATAAATGATCGATCTCCTCGATTACACCACCAGCCCCCTCGTCCTTATCCTGAAAATTATAGCCCCGCTCATTTTCCTTGTGGTACTGGGATGTTATGTTTTTACCCGGAGGTATTATTCGGAGAAGATCCGGGTATTCATCGATTCCCTGATCCTGTTTGCTCTCTTTGCCTTTGTTGCCGGCTGGCTCAGGATTTATGCTGACGGGACAGAATTCGGATTCACGAAAGAGTATTCCCTCAGATGGTTCCAGTCCGTTGGATATATTGCAGCTTCTGGCGCCTTCATGTATGCCGGATATACCCTGCTGCACTTGTTTGAGGAGGATAAACCATGACGGGATATATTGACCGCATCATGGGAATTCTCGAACCAAAGGTCGGCCATGCCCTTGCACAGTCCGCACTCCGGATCAAGTGCAAGAAACTGGGGATCACGCCGGATGGCATCACCGCAGAAACACTTCCCCTCCTCGCAGACGATCTCTTTGAACCGCTCAGCATCTTTGCCGGTGATGAGTTTGCACGATCCCTGACCATGCAGATCAAAGAACTCTCCTCTGAAGAACGTGATAAAACCGCACAGGCTGTCGTGAGTTAAGATACCCGTGGTTTCCGGTCGTCTGCGGGGGTATGTCTGCGGATCCGGTAACCCCCTTTTGGGACAACCAGTTCAAATCGTGCCCCTGCCCCGGGTATCCCGGTCTCACGGATCCCGATTCCTGTAATGGCGAGGATCTCCCGGACTAAAAACAGGCCAAGACCGGTGTTCTTGCCGTACCCTCGTTCGAAGATCCGCTCTTTCTCGTCAGCCCCGATTCCCACACCGTCATCTTCCCACAGGATAATGAGTCCGGTACCTGATTCACGGTGTGTCACACGGATTTCGTGCACGCCCCCGCCATGCCGGAGGGAATTATCAAAGAGATTGAAAAACACCTTCTCCAGCATAGGGTCCGCATATACCTCGAAATCATCGATATCCGCGTGGAACCGGACCGAATCTGGCACCATGGTTACAGGAAGGATGGATGCAATATCCTGCCAGCGGGACGCGGTGTTCCCGAGGTTCTGGTAAATGCGGCCAAACTCAATCTGCGACTGTATTTCCCTGCTTGCGGTCCCGATTTTCTCGATATATCCACTGATATCCAGAGAGATGCCCTTACGTCGGATCAGGGCAAGGTTACTGTCAATGATGCTGATCTTGTTCAGGATATCGTGGCGGGTGATGCTGGTGAGGAGACCGAGTTTCCTGTTTGCGGTGCGGAGCGCCTCATCTGCCATCACGCGGGAGGTGATGTCGAGGGCTGTCAGGGTCGCCCCCAGGGAAGGATCCTGGGGATTGAGCGGCGTTGAACTGAGAATAACCGTGATGACCGTACCGTCTTTCTTCTGCCACCGCGCTTCCGCACCTCCATTCTGTCTCTCTCCGGCAGCTCCCGGATCCATCTCTCCTTCCGGCAGGTATCCGCCAGCCTCAGGCCAGATTATGCGGAGATCCTTTCCTTCCAGTTCCTGTCGGGAATACCCGGTCATCGTACAGAACCGGTCGTTCAGCTCCGTCATGATCCGATCCCGGAGCACGGCGATACCGGTAGGTGCTGTCCGGACAATACTGTTCAACCGTTCCTTGTTTTTCCGGAGTACCTTCTCCTGCTCCCCCAGCTGCTCGTACTGCTGGCGGAGTTCTTCTTCCGTTGCAGCCAGTTCTTCGTATGCGACATTGAGCCGGGCCTCCGCTTTTTTCCGTTCGGTGATGTCCGATCCCATGGCAATGGTTGCAACGGGTGTTATCCCATCGGTATCATAGATGTTGGCCGAGTTCCAGATCACCGTCCGGACCTCCCCGTGGATCGTACGGATGGGAATCTCAACAGCCTCCCATTTCTCTCCGAAGAGCGCCCTGACCACGAGGTCAAGCGAGCTCGCCCGGGAATCCTCCGGGAAAAGAACATCAAAATCATGTCCCAGCACGTTCGTCTCGGAAAAACCGGTCAGTTTTTCAAATGCCTGGTTGAATCGGGTGATCTTCGAGTTGACATCCCAGGTAACAATCGGGTTGGGAGCATGCGTGATCAGGTTCGTCAGGTAGATATTCGTCTTCCGGAGCTGCTCATCGGCCTTTCTCCTGCCGACAAGCTGCTGGATGATATGTGCCAGCTCGATAAAGAGCGCCTCGGGATCGCCGCCTTTCTGGATATAGAAATCAGCCCCGTTGTTGAGGGCCTGGATCACGACTTCCTCCCTGCCCCGCCCGGTAAACAGGATAAAAGGCAGGTCGTTACCCTGAGCGCGGAGGGTCTTCAACAGGGTGATGCCATCCATCCCCGGCATCTGGTAATCGCAGACAACAACATCGTAGGATGTTTTTTTCAGCAGTTCCAGCCCTGCCGTTGCTGATGTAACGGTATCGATGGTATACTCCCCGCTCACCTCGAGATACAGTTTACAGATCTCAAGGAGATCGGATTCATCGTCAATATACAGGACGTGGAGCATCAACAGACAGTACGTGCAGGAGAGATAATACCTTTATCCTTTTCCGGAAGGCGCCGGCGTTCCCGTCGCAGAAGAACCCTGTGACGGGTTTATCAATTAATTATTTATAATCTGATTACATTATATTAGGCTAATGTACCTTTCAGTTCCATGCAGGGAAATAAGGGCAACTCGGGTACGGTCCGCTTGTGGTAAGCGGATGCTTTTCTTCATCTGCTAGGTTCGGTCTCTTCCGATACTCCGGCAGGAAGTCAGTAATGTTTCGTGAACTTTGTGATAATTACGGTGGATTACATGAATACAAGCGTTGAAAACGAGAATGGCGAATGGTTCAATGCCCTGCCCCGCAGCGGGGGAGTCTATGATCTGGTATCTGCAGCCCAGACCAAGGCAGATACCGGGGAGCGGCTGCGTGCGGTCACGGCTCTTGGGAAGAGTGACGATCCCCGTGCGGTCCGTCCCCTGATGGACCTGCTTGACGATGCAGACCCGGAGGTCAGGTTGTCCGCAACAACTGCGCTTGGACTGCTGAAGAGCGGCCGCCCGGTGGACAGCCTGATCGGCCGGTTGAGGGACGCCGGAGAGAGGAGAGTAACCCGCGAACAGGCAGCTGTTGCGTTGTCTGCCATCCGGAGCACCGGAGCCCTCCGGGGACTCCGTGAGTTTGTTGCAGACGAATATGAGGATGCATCGCTCCGGTCGTTTGCTGGCGGACTTCTCCGCAGTACCGGGAGCTTGTGAGGGGCGGGAGATGTCCTGCCTCTGTCGTCCTGCACGGGGAGTCCGGGGCGGATATGCCCCTGCCATACTCTCCGGATACACCGGCTGAATAAGGAAATCCCACCTCCAGAATACAGGAGACCGGGATTGCACCCCCGCGATAAAAAAAGGATCAGTAATTCTCTATCCACAGTTCGAAGTATGCCTGCGGGTGATCGCAGGCCGGGCACTTCACCGGTGCGTTCTTGCCCTCGTGGACATATCCGCAGTTCCGGCAGTGCCATTTTGTCGGCATCTCGGATTTGAAGACGGTCTTGTTCACCAGGTTCTCATACAGTTTCGTGTACCGTGCTTCGTGGTTAGCTTCTACTTCGGCAATCTTCTCAAAGAGACGGGCGATCTCCTTGAATCCTTCTTTCTTTGCGGTGGCTGCAAAATCCGGGTAGAGTGTGCCCCACTCCATCTGCTCGCCCGCAGCTGCTGCCGCAAGGTTCTCTTTCGTGGTCCCGATGACCCCGGCCGGGTAGCCTGCCGTGATCGTTACCTCGCCTCCCTTGAGCTGCGCAAAGAAGAGCTTCGCGTGCTCCCGCTCGTTTGCCGCAGTGTCCTCGAAGACTGCCGCGATCTGCTCGTAACCTTCTTTCCGTGCAATGCTTGCAAAGAAACTGTACCGGTTCCGTGCCTGCGACTCACCGGCGAACGCGGCAAGCAGGTTCTGTTCCGTCTTGCTTCCTTTGAACTTCATGATCACTCTTGTGAGTGTTCTTTTTTTCAGGAGGGATATACCCAGCGGTCAATCCCGGCGGGTTCCGGATCCGTATCCTTGATAACGGGCAGCGTCCTAAGACTCACAAAGGTAGATCCTCATGAAGCGTCCCGGTCCGGCAATACTTGCGATTCTCCTCATCATTGTGGCCTTCGCATTGCTTGGTATAGCACAGTACGCAATCAGCACACCCCGACCAGGTTCCGGCAATATCACCTACGCACTGGACACTCCCCTGCCCGAACCCAGGTATTATACCGGCATCGATTTCGATACCCTGAAATCCAACGACCACCTGACGGTCATTCCGCTCAAAAGTTTCCGGCAGCAGGTGTCCAATTATACCTGCGGCCCGGTTGCGGCCATGACCGTGCTCTCCTATTACGGCATGCCTGCCAACAATACCGATGCCGATGAGGCGCGGATAGCACGGGAGATGGGGACCTCAGCGAATGGTACGAACCCGGAACAGATCGCATCCTGGTTCAACCGGAACGGCTGGAACGCCACATGGGGCACGGGCGGGTCCGGGCAGATGTTGCGGGATAATCTGAAGGCCGGCATTCCCACGATGGTAGAATGGATCGACTGGGGAGGCCACTGGGTTGTGGTCGTCGGCTACGACACCCGGGGCACGGAGACGGTCTGGGACGATGTAATCATCTGTGCAGATTCCGTTGACAGCCACGATGACCGAGTGGACGGAATAACGTACGCAAACTACGGGGAGTTCGATGCAATGTGGTTCGATGCCCATTACTTCCCGGAACATATGCAGAACCGTGCCTATGTGGTCGCGGTCCCGGCCTGATCTTTTTTTACCTGTGATCAGCCGCACGTTCAGGCTGACCTGGCAACAGCCCGGTATGCACCTTTCGGCACGGAGATCTCGAAAATGGCGCCCTTGCCATGGTACCCCACTTCACGGATCGATATTCCCGTGATGGCAAGGATCTCCCGTGCAAGGAAGAGCCCGAACCCCGTATGCTGGCCGAATCCTTTCTCGAAGATCTTCTGTTTCTCGTTAAGCGGGATCCCGACCCCGTTATCGGCAAACGTGATAACCAGTTCATTGCCTGCCTCTTTGCACCTGACCGTGATGGTTGTCACGCTCTTCCCGTACCTCATCGCATTGTCATAGAGGTTGAAGAACACCTTGTTGATCATCGGGTCTGCAAAGATCTCACAGGAATTGCAGGTGCAGTCAAGGGTGAGCAGCGGGGGCCTGGCATCCGCGATCACATCGCCAACCCGGAACCATGCCGGTGCCTGTGCTCCCATGTCCTGATAAGCCCTGGCAAAGTCGAACTGATGCTGGATCGTGTCAACCGCGGAGGAGATCTTATCGAGGAAGTCCGCAATGATTGGGTCGGGTTTCCTGAGTGCGGCAAGCTGCGTGTATCCCTGCACGACCGCAAGCTGGTTGGCGACATCATGCCGCGTGATACTGGTGAGGAGGTTCAGTTTACGGCTGCTCTCCCGGATCGCGTTCTGGAACCGTTTCATCTCGGTAACATCACGTGCGTTCCCCACGTACGAGAGCACCTGCTTCGTATCATCGATAACAGGGGAGATGGTCGAGGTATGGATCCGGATAGATCCGTCAGCATGGAGGACCCGGTACTCGATACCCGACTGTCGCTCGCCGGTTGCAACGACTTTCGCGAGAAATGCCCTGCACGCGGGGATATCGGCAGGATGAACAAAGTCCTGGAACGATCTGCCGGCCACATCGCCAGGGTTGTGCCCGAGAAACAGCGTCCAGCTCGGTGAGACGAATGTCAGGATTCCCTGAGCATTTATCGTATAGATGATATCATGGGTATTCTCCACCAGCAACCGGTATTTTGTCTCTGACCCCTGGAGCGCATCCTCCATCCGTTTCTGCTCCGTTATATCCCGGAGGGCCACGATATTTGCATCCTGGCCTTGGTACTGTATCCTGGTTCCCACCGATTCGACCCAGATCTCGCCCTTCTCTGAGGTATTCACCCGGTATCTCTGGATATTCCCGCCTTTGCCGGCATAGACATTCTGCAGGTCCTGGATTACCGTTTCCTGGAATTCCGACTGGATAAAATCAAGCACCCGGTTTCCGATGATCTGTTTCGAATCGGAAACGTTGAGCATGCGCAGGATACTGGGATTCACGTACAGGATCCTGCCGGTGAAGTCCTGGATAAGCACACCATCAAAGGCATAATCTGCCAGGACCCGGTAGAGTTCCTCGCTCTCCCTGAGTGCAGCCTCGATAGAAACCCGGTCGCTGATATCCATGATCACCCCGGAAAAGACCAGTTCGTTGCCGTGCCTGACCGGGCTCGATATGGCCCGGATCCAGAGGGTCTCCCCGGAGGGTTTGAGGAATCTCCCGGTGAACTCCCACGGTGTCGTGGATTTCACAGATTCATGAATCGAATCCATGAACCGGGATCGGTCGTCTGGATGGATGCGGTTCACAAACGCCCGGAATGAGCCTTCAGTATCCCCGCTCATCTCCCAGCCAAGGATCTTTCCTGCCTGCCCGTTCGCGTAATACATCCCCATACTGCCATCAGGCCGGACATAAAACTGGTATACAACTCCCGGGACCGTTGAGGTGATCTCTTCCAGCTGCTGCTGGCGGCGACGAAGTTCCTCATCGGCCGCGGTGACCTGGTGGTACGCGGCTATGAGTTCGGTCTCTGCCTGCTTGCGGGCAGTAATATCAGAAAACATCGCAACCATTGTACCGGGAGAGGTCTGGAATGCCGTTACGGAGTAGGCGCCATGGATCTTCTTGTTGTCGTAGCGAATGGTATCGGTCTGCCAGCTCCCGCCCTCTGCGGCAACCCTGCGGTAGTTTACGGGAATGTCCGTGGCGGCCAGATCGGGAAATGCGGCTTCGAACGTTTCACCGATAAGGCTCTCATGTTTTACGCCGAGTATTGCATCCGCACCGGGGTTTGAACCGGCAAAGACCAGCGCACCATCCGGTTTGAGGGTATAGAAATACATGCCGATCGGGGCATTTTCGATGATGTTCCGGTACTTCTTCTCGCTCTCCAGTCTCGTCTCTTCGGAACGTTTCTGCGTAATAATCGTCCAGAGCCCCTGCATCAGGAGAAGAATTTCATGAGCATCCTGATCGGTGTAATCCGTGGGTTTGTTTGCCACACCGGCCACGAGGACAATGTGACCGTTGTCGAAGACCGGCACGTTCATGTGCCGGAGAATCCGGGGATGGCCTTCCGGGTATCCCTTCTTCACCGGGTCCGGTGCCTCATAGTTGTTGGTGATGACTGCCTGGCGCTGCCGGACGGCTTCTCCCCAGAGACCGGTCTTTTCTGTTTTATACACGAGCGGCTTGTCCCGCATTGAGCATTCGGCCATGGCAGACGCTGACCAGGCGTACATGGCGAGTTCGCTCTCGTCATCATTGAGGAATGCAAGGTAGCAGAGAGGGCTGCCGGTAACGATTCCCGCCCCCTCAACAGCATAATCGAGGAGTTCTTTCTCGCTGTTCCGGGCCCGTTCATAGAACCCGATCATGTACGTGAGGCGTATCTCGCTCTCCCGGACCCGCCGCTCGCTGTCTGCCAGGTCATTGTATTGTTCCCGGAGTTCCTCCTCCGATGCGGCAAGCTGTTCGTTGGCGGCCCGGAGTTCTTTCTCACGTATTTTCTGTTCAGTGATGTCCCGGATCGATTCAATTGCGCCGGTGATCTTTCCCTCACGGCTATAGAATGGGCTGGCCTTTGCAAGGACGTGAATCGATCCCACCTTGGGAAGGGAGAGATCGGTTTCGGCAGAGATGGCGTGTCCCTCGCGCAGGACGGGGGAATAGACCGTGTCCATATTTCCATCCGGTTCCAGAATCATGTCAACAAGAGCCGGGCGCCGACTCCCGTAGAACGGCAGGGCATATTCATAATCTCCTTTCCCGAGCATATCTGCAGCTGCTATGCCGGTCATTGCCTCGATTGCCCGGTTCCATGCAATCACCCTCCCGTCCGAATCAATGGCAAAAGTAGCATCCGGGAGGAAGTTGATGAGATCGGTAAGACGCTGCTCGGAATCCAGGAGTGCAATCTCGGCCTGTCTCCTGCTGACCGCCTGCCGGATCTTGTGGACAAGTTCGGCGAACTGTGCCTTGGGATCGCCGCCTTTCTGGAGGTAGAAGTCAGCCCCGTTGTTGATCGCTTCGATAACGACCTCCTCACGCCCCCGGCCGGTGAAGAGGATGAACGGGATATTGCCAAAGGATCCCCGCACCCTTTTTAAAAATTCTATCCCATCCATCCCTGGCATCTGATAATCAGAGACAATGGCATCGAACTTGTGCTCTGCAAGTTCGGCAAGCCCCGCTTTTCCCGACGGAACCGGTGTGACACAAAAATCCCCCGTCTTCTCCAGGAAGATTTTTCCCAGTTCAAGGAGTCCCGGTTCATCGTCGACATAGAGGAGGGAAAGCATCACATGCTCCTGGGCAGGGCGACCAGCAAGAAGTTTAATGAAAGGAATTGACTGCATCAAATTTCAATGTTACGTGCCTACATACTGACAAGCCGGGCTTCACGTCATCGTCTTGTGCGGTGAGCAACAGGGTTTTATCACGATCGTGGCTGCATGCCCATGGGACACGTGATCCGGAAGAAAGGTTTCACGGGTTCATAGCCGGGAACCGGTAAGATCCGACCCTGACAGTCATTTCAGAAATTGTCAGATTATCCATGCTCACACCCCGGCCCCTGAAAAGAGAAGGAACGGGATCAGTCTTCCTGCTCGGTCTCCGGTCCCGTTTCAGGTTTTTGTTCCGACGGCGGTGTTGTTGTAACCTTCCACCAGAACCCTGCAACGCAGACAACGATCAGGACTACGAGCAGGACCAGGCTGAAGATATTTTCCGCCACGTTCGTTGTGATCGAGATATTCGTACGGGCAATATCATTGAATGTGCCGATCAGGAGTGCGACAATGAAGAAGAGGATAGATCCTGTAACAATGCCGAGGATCACTGCTGCTGCAAGACGAAGGGGATCCTGTGTTGTTGTCATCTGAACCATGTAGGGATATCAACGTCTCATGTATAAAAAAACCCGGTGATCTCCCCGCCCGGGAACCACCAGGTGAGAGGGGCAGCATGATAAGAGAATCCAGTCGGACATTTCAGGATATACGCATTATGACGAGAGAATCTGGCAGCGGGGGTATGCCCTTCCCGCACAATCCGGTAAAGAGAGATCGCGGAACTGAGCTCGATGAAAAGAAACCGCCCGGTTGGCATTGGTTATCGCTGGTCACTCGATCTTTTTTTACCCGTCGTGAACCGGTATCCCTCTTCGGGTACGATGATCTCGAATTGCACCCCCTCACCCGGCATTCCGTTTTCTGTTATCGTGATGCCGGTGATGGCGAGGATCTCGCGGGAGAGGAAGAGGCCGAGGCCGGTGTTCTTCCCGAACCCTTTCCGGAAGAGCTTCGTCTTTTCATCTGTCGATATGCCCACGCCGTTATCCCTGTAGGTAATGACCAGCCCCGCATCCGATTCGAGAGAAGAGAATGACATTGTCGTGACCCGTTCACCATGGCGGAGGGAGTTCTCCATGAGATTGAAGAACACCTTGACGATCAAGGGATCTGCAAAGATCTCAACACCCGGTACCGCAACCTGGACATCGATCGACCGGGTGTTGAGCTGTGTCTTTGCCTCCCGGATGACCAATCCTGCCTCCTGCCACTTTGGGGCATTGACCCCGATGTCCTGGTAATATTTCGTGAACTCGATCTGCCGCTGGATTGCTTCTGCTGCCTGTTCTTCCTTGTCGATGAATGCTTCGTATTTTGTCCCTTTGAGGTCCTCTTTGGAGAGTTCGAGGAACGTCCGGAGACCCATGATCTGGTTCAGGATATCGTGCCGCGTGATGGAGGAGAGCATGTTCAGTTTATTGAGGGCAGTTTTGAGGGTCTCATCGGTCTTCTTGCGCCCTGATATGTCCCGGATGATCCCCTCGGATCCCTGGAACTCCCCTGCTGGATTGGTATGCAGGCGGGCAGTCACCGATACCCAGAACGGCGTGCCGTCCCTTTTCACGAACTCCGCCTCCCAGTCCTGTACGCTTCCACCCTGGCGTTTCATGGCTTCGATCATCTGTGACCGTTCTTCCGGGTTCTTCCAGAGCGATGTGGCCGGACTGCCCAGTATCTCTGAAACGGTATTACACCCGAATGTGCGTGCAGCGGAAGGGCTCATCATGACCAGACGGCTGTCCTGATCGAACCGGAAATACACATCCTGGAGGTTCTCGAGGATGGTCCGGTACCGTTCCTCGCTCTCGCGGAGAGCGGCCTCTGCCTGCACCCGGGCAGTGATATCGCGGAACGTCACATACGCAGCCGGTCTTCCCTCCCAGATGCTGGGAACAGTCGTTACATCGACATCGATCGGGGTCCCGTCCAGCTTGAGGAACTGCTCACGAACCAGCTCAAGGGCCTTATCGGGTGCCTGCTGTACCCGTTCTGCGGTCCGTTCCCGGAACGCTGGTGCAACCATGTCAAGTGCGGATCTCCCGAGAAAGAGCGAGGGATCTTCGGAACCCAGGATCCGGGCAGCAGTCTGGTTGACATAGACGAGAATGCCCTTCTGGTGGATTGCAATACCATCGAACGAAGTCTCTACCAGCGACCGGTACTTCTGCTCGCTCTCCCGAAGCTCCCGTTCAGCCTTCTTGCGCTTGGAGATGTCCCGTGCCACATGGACGCTCCCGATAAGGTTTCCCCCGGGATCATACAACGGGTTTGTCGTCACGAGGAAGTCCCCGCCAAGAGTATCCTCATGTACTTCGGCGGAATGTTCCTGCCCGTCTTTCATAAGCAATGCGTGGGGGCAGAATGGGGGATGGGACGTTGTGTGGTGGACAACCTCGTAACATTTCAGGCCGACCGCCGTCTCCGGGGTTATTCCCAGGGTGTCTGCCATGGCCTTGTTGACCCTGATGATGTTGTGCTCTTTCCCGATGAGAGCGATCAGGTCAGGGACCGCATTGAAGGTGTTCTCCCACTCCTCTTTTGCCGTCACCAGTTCGTTCTTCTGGGCATCGACCCTGCCCGAGAGCCAGGTGACAACGACCGCGACGATGAGGTACACGACACAGCGGGCCGCCGCAGGAAGGAGATCCGGGCCTGTACCAGCCTGTACACCGGCCACCATCAGCAGGTAGAGTGCACAGAGGGTAACCGCAGCAGGAACCCCCCACCGGGGATAGAAGAATGCCGCGAGGATGATCGGGATATAGAACAGGTGCGGGAAGATGATGGATATCCCGGCAGCCAGCCCGTAAAGGTTTGCTGCAAGGGCAATGACAAACGTCAGGAAAATAAGGAATTGCGTGGCTCTCGGGTGTTCACGCAGCCGGGTGATGATGGGGGAGATCATGAAGGGACCATCTGCTCATACGGGAGTTCTTACGCTCTGCTTAGGTGTGCCGGATTAAAAATAGTATCGCGGAGGGCGTCGTGAAGATCCGGAATTACTCTGCACCATGGATCGCACTATCGTCTTTTCCGGGATAATCGGGCCGATGTCCCTGCCCCGTTATATAAGACGGAATCCCGCCTTTCTCACTCATACGAATGGGTCTTTGCAACTCAAAGATATAAGAAAATTCTTTGAACAGAAGTCAGATGAAATCGGTTTCAATGATGCAAATAAGAATTTTATCATGAGTCACGGAGTGAGTTCAATCAACTGGACTTCCTATAAACAGTTCTTGCCAGAGAATGTGTATGCTCGATATATGGACTGTTGGGGAATTGTCTCACTCACCTCTGAATGATATAAACTGAATTGTTGATTGTTGTTATAGGAAGACAACTCTCAACCCTATACTGGATTTGATATTTCCCATCTATTGGATCTTCAATAGCAGTTCGATCATATTCAAAAAATTGTTGGACTACTCCATTTGAAGATATATTTCTTATGTTAAAGGATCGATTCTCACATTTACGAAAATGGGGGGAAAAATCGTTACAAAATACTGTATCTACATGAACAGATTTTGCCGGAGAATCTCTGGTGTTGACAATTTTTATCGTAACATTATGGTGATTTGTTAACCCCATATTCATTTGAGAATCTCTATTCTCAACAACTGATACATTGATATTTTTGTCTTCTCCGTTTAAACAATTATCAGAGCATCCCGCTGCAAGCACAAATATTGCGATCACTAGACTGATGGGAATAATCTTAATTCGTGCAAAGGATAAACCCATTTTAGACCCTCTCTTGAGTATACAGAATTAGGTAAGACAATATATTTTTAGGTTCGTAAATTATTATGGGATATAAGAAGGAATTCATATTTGGTGTTACATCAGGTATGTTTTTTGGAATCTATCTGATAACGGGCCAAAACATAGATCCTGAAAGCCTTGCATTCACGATAGGAGATACGGTTAATAACGCAACTAAAACTGCCGTATCAAATCAAACACCAACCATGTGGGATCAATATCGTCCTTGGTTATTGTTAGCAAGTGCAATTTTTACGATAGCAGCGATATTATCCGTTATAAAACAGGGTTCTATTGCTATTGTCGTGGCCATTTTAGGGTTCATAGGAGCATTATTCCTAATATTATGTGCAAAAAGCACCAATTTTATGTGGATATCTCTTCCGTGTTTGATAGTGGGAGCAATTTTATCGAATTGAGTTCCAGAAGCAATTAAACAGATAGTAGATCGGTTAGTATGACATAAACAAATCCATACCAAGTCGATTCTGAATAATTTCGTTATAAATCATCCTGATTTTTTCTGGAGTATCATACCCCCCATTTCCGTTAATGAATTCTATGATTGAATAACCGTCTCGGGTGATAATGGGAAGGATCTTCTCAATTCGTGCACTCATTTGTAAGCCTGTATCTATCTACAAGGCTGATGGAGGCTATATCCTCTCAACTGAATCTAACAAGTTTATACCGTTGAATTTGAAAAAGGTCGGATCAAACATAACGGAAATACGAAATAACGAGTTTAAACCAACAGAAATTAGAAATAATCTCGCGCAAGAGTCAAAAACAGTCAAAAGAACGGGCCTGAAGGGATTTGAACCCTTGACCTGCGGATTAAGAGTCCGCCGCTATGCCGAACTAAGCTACAGACCCGCTTGTTGGGCTTACTAATGTGGTTGATAATTGCGAATAAATGTTTTGGCTGCATGCGGTTGGAATTCCTTAATATCGTGAAACGATACATCTTCTGTAACATGCCACAGGAAGCCCCGGTTGAGCAGCAGGGACCGGCAAAATACTGTATTTTCGGGTGCGGGACGAACGGTTACAACATCATTCTCGAACTCGCCAAGGAGCACGAGCGCGTGCTGGTCGTTGACCGGGACGAGGCAAGGGTCCAGAACCTCCGCGACCAGAAGTTCGATGCGTACCAGCGCGATATCGCATCCTCTGATATGCTCGCGGGGCTCCCCCAGTTCGAGATCGCGTTTGTCATGACCGGGGATGGCGACGCGAACCTTGCAGCGGTTCTTGCCATCAAGAAGCGGTACACCTCCGTCCAGATCGTTGTCCGGGCCATCGACCCGGTGAACGGCCAGAAGCTGACCGCTGCCGGGGCCGAGGTCGTTCTCTACCCGCAGGAAGTCGTGGCCCGCTCAGCCATCCTCCAGATCCGAAAGCAGCACTCAAGCCGGATATCCCAGCGCCTCTTCACCCTCATTGCCGGCTGGGAAGGGACGTTTGGCATCATCACCCACAAGAACCCGGACCCGGATGCGATCTCTTCTGCCATGGCGCTGGCCGAGATCGCAAAACAGGCAAACGGCAAGACCCTGGTCACCCGGATCTTTTACGAGGGCAATATCGGCCACCAGGAGAACCGCACGTTCGTCAACCTGCTCGATATCAAGATGGAGCACCTGACTCCCGAGGCGCTCCAGTCCTGTAATTTCCTTGCACTGGTGGATTGTTCGGGCCCGGGTGCCAACAACGACATCCCGCCCCAGACCAAGATCAACATCATCATCGACCACCACAAGGAGGGCAAGCACAGCGCGTCCCCGGGAAGTTTCATCGATATCCGCCCGGGTGTCGGGGCCACCGCGAGCATCATGACCCAGTACCTGCAGGAACTGGACGTGCCGGTCGACAAGCGGGTTGCCACAGCCCTGCTCTATGGTATCCGCACGGACACCAAGGAGTTCAAGCGCAATGTTACTCCGCAGGACCTCAGCTATGCGGGATTCCTCCTGCCGCTGACCGATGCCGACCTGCTCGACAAGATCATGTCGCCCTCAATGTCGCAGGAGACCCTTGACGTGATCGGCAAGGCTATCCACGAGCGGAAGGTCCAGAGCGGGTACCTCTTCGCCAACGTGGGGTACGTGATGAACCGCGATGCCCTGCCGCAGGCTGCCGAGCTCCTGATCACCCTGGAAGGCGTGAACACGGCGCTCGTGTACGGCATCACGGACAATGCGATCATCATCTCTGCCCGCAACCGCGACATCCGGCTCCACGTGGGTAACGCCCTTTCGGAAGCCTTCGGGGAGATGGGCGATGCGGGCGGTCACCCGAACATGGGGGCAGCCAGCCTCCCGCTCAACTACTTCTCCCGGGTGGAGAACAAGGCACAGCTCCTTGAGTTTGTGATCGAGCCGATCCTCCAGAAGTTCAAGAACCTTGTCGGTCTTGAGAACGAAGGAAAGAAGAATGGCGGACCGTAACCGGCCGTATTATCGGATGCCGGACGAGTAATTATGCAGTTCTCCGAATGGGAACCCCACTACCGCGAGATCCTTGAGTACTTCGGATTCGACCGGGCAGGGGACGAGGAGGCAGCCCGGCTCCTTGCCTCGCTTCTCGACCGCGACAACCTCCTCTCGCTCGCCGCCCTCACCGAAGGAAACGAGGTGACGGTCTGCGGGAACGCTCCCTGCCTGAAGAAGGAACTGGGAAAAATCAAGGGCATCGTGTTTGCTGCGGATGCAGCAGCGGAAGTCCTCGAAGACAACGGCATCCGGCCGGACGCAGTCTTCACGGATCTTGACGGGACAACCGACCGGCTTCTCGATATGAACCGCGAGGGAACGATCGTGATCGTCCATGCGCACGGTGACAATATCCCCCTCCTGAAGCACTGGGTTCCCCGGTTCCCCGGCAACATTGTCGGGACAACGCAGGCCGCCCCGCTCCCCCATGTCCACAACTTCGGCGGGTTCACGGATGGCGACCGGGCGGTCTTTGCCGCCGAGGAATTCGGGGCCTTGCACGTCACGCTGGTCGGCTTCGACCTTGATGATAAGAACGTGGACCCGATGAAACGCGGGAAACTCCACTGGGCGAGAAAACTCCTTGCCCTGATCGGGTACCAGGCATGAGTGCGACCGCGTTCATCCTTGACGGGTACGTGGACGAACCTGCCTGTCTCGGCGTTCCCCCGTATATTTCGCCCTATATCCGCACGGTTGCCGGGGCACTCATCGCTCACGGTCATACGGTCGGGTATCTCACCATCGACCAGCTGAGGAAGGATCCTATGCGGACCGCCGACCTGAACAAGGCATCCCTGCTGGTCATGATTGCGGGGGTCACGGTGCCGGGGAAGTACCTTGGTGGCACGCCCGCCACGCTCACCGAGATCCAGCAGATCGGCCACATGGTGCGGGGGCCAAAGAAACTGATCGGCGGCCCCATCGGGTTCGGCTACGCGGGGGAAGGCGGTCAGAAGGCGATCCGCCAGGTGATCAGCGGCTTTAACGCTTTCATGACCGGTGAACCTGCGGTTGCGCTGGACAATTACCTCACGGGCAACGGCCCGGCCGGGACGCTCGATTATTCCCGTACCGACCCGTGGAGCGTGGCGGGCAGCGGAATCATTGAGCAGCACCCCGATTACCCGTACGTGATGTGCGAGCTGGAGACCGCCCGGGGCTGCTCCCACGGTGCATCGGGCGGGTGCTCGTTCTGCACGGAGCCGTTC
This sequence comes from Methanoregula sp., assembly GCF_028679125.1. Classification (GTDB taxonomy): domain Archaea; phylum Halobacteriota; class Methanomicrobia; order Methanomicrobiales; family Methanospirillaceae; genus Methanoregula. The sequence goes on from NZ_JAJRCG010000018.1 coordinate 26,107, forward strand.
TATGGCATGCCGAAGTACCGGAACATTCCTGCGGTTGCGGAAGAGGTGGCTGCCCTTTCTGCTCACGGGGCACGGCACTTCCGGGTAGGGCGTCAGCCTGACATCCTTGCGTACGGTGCGGGGAGCGGGGAATACCCGGCGCCGGAACCGGCAAAGATCGAGGCCCTTTTTTCAGCAATCCGCACGGCAGCTCCTGATCTTGCAACACTGCACATCGACAACACCAACCCGGAGACGATAGCCCGACACGAGGATGCTGCCCGGGAGGCCCTGCGTGCTATCATCCGGCATCATACTTCGGGCGATGTTGCTGCCTTCGGGATGGAGACGGCCGATCCTGCCGTTGTTGCTGCGAACAACCTCAAGGCACAGGCGGATGACGTGTTCCGGGCCATTGAGATCGTCAACGAAGAGGGTGGGAAGCGCCGGGACAACGTGCCCGAGCTGCTGCCCGGCCTGAACTTTGTCTGCGGGCTTGCCGGTGAAACGGAACAGACCTATGACCTGAACGAGCAGTTCCTCGCCCGCGTACTGAAGGCCGGCCTCTCGGTCCGGCGGGTGAATATCCGTCAGGTGATGCCCTTTGAAGGTACGCCTGCTTACACCAGCAACACGCTCGGGAAACACGACCGCAGGTTCAAACAGTTCAAGGAGTTTGTCCGGAACAGGATCGATCTCCCGATGCTCCAGCGGGTCTTCCCCATCGGCACCGTGCTCCGGAATGTGCGGATCGAAGTGTCCGGGGATCTCTCGTTCGGCCGGCAGATGGGATCGTATCCGATCCTTGCCGGCATTCCCGTCCGGCTTCCCGAGCGGAGCGTGATCGATGCTGTTGTCGTTGACTGGGGCATGCGTTCGATCACGGCACTGCCGGCCCCGGTGCCGGTTAACACGCTTCCCGCCGCTGCGATCAAATGGCTGCCGGGTGTGGGGAAGATGAAGGTGGCTGCTGTGATCGCCAAGCGGCCGTTTAAGGATCTTGCAGCGTACCGGAAGATTGCGGGGAACTCGGCGATTGACGAGCTCATGAAATTTTAAAAACCGGCGTTTTCCCTTCTCCTCCTTTTCCCCCTTCCCTGTTACCTGCTCCAGGAGCCCCCACCTGCCGCTTGTAATGACGGGGGTGGGGGGTCGGGCAGATATTTTGGCCCTCACTGAATATCAGCGGTCTGCGAAGATCTTCACCGTAAAATTTCAGGATTTTTCCCTGTTTCCAACCGGCATCCGTACCAAAAAAGTGGTCCGACCCCCTACATCCCCTTCCCGTTTTCCCGTAAAATCCTGCTGTTTTACGACGTGAAACACAGGGAATCCTGTCTTTTTTGTATGTAGGGGGTCGGATGCATTAAATGGGTACTGATCCCGCCTCTCCCTCAAGGAAAACTCAGATAAAATAATGCACACCGGGTCTTCCCGAACAGAAACCCGGTCTGAACCTGAGAAGAAAATCCGTGAAAACGGCCTTAAACCTGCCGGAGTTCCGTGACCTTCAGGATATCCGTCCGGGTCACGATCCCGACAATCTTCCCGTCAGCAACAACCGGGATCCGGCCGATATCTTTGGCCGACATGATCCGGAGAGCGTCAATAACCGGGGCCGTCGGGGGGAGCGTGATGAGGTCTTTTGTCATGATGTCCCGGACCTGCATGGCCTCGCGGTCGATGGGCGAGGTCCTGTTCACGTCAGCGAGTGTGATCATCCCGACCAGTGTGTCCCGCTCGATCACGGGGAAGCCAAGGTGCTTGCTTGAGTACATCATGGCAATCACCTGGCTGACCGGCATGGTCGAACCGACGGTTGTCACGGGAGTGCTCATCATGGAGCCTACGGACACATCCTGGAGGAGGTGACTGTATTTCACGGCACTCGACTCCATGTTTGCCCCGATGTAAATGAAGAGGGCGATCAGGATCAGGAACGGCGAGAAGGCAAAGAGGCCGATGATCCCAAAGACGATGGCAAAACCCTTCCCGATATCCGCAGCGATCTTGGTTGCCTGGTGCAGGGGCATCCGCTTGGCAAGCCAGGCCCGGAGCACCCTGCCGCCGTCCATGGGGAATGCCGGGATGAGGTTGAAGGCGCAGAGGATGATGTTGAGCACGCCCAGGTACCCGAGGATGAAGATGAGCACGCCCGCCCATCCCGGATCGGTTGTGACTGACGGAACGGCATAGATCAGCAGGGAACAGATGAGCCCGAAAATGAGGCTCGCGATCGGCCCGACAATCGCCATGGGAAGTTCGGCCTTCGGGTCGGGAACGCCTTCCTCCATGGTCGCGATGCCGCCGAAGATCATCAGGGTGATGCTGTTGATCGCAATGCCCTTTGCCCGTGCCACCAGCGAATGGGCCAGCTCGTGCACGAGGACCCCGAAGAAGAGACCGAAGGCCACGATCGTCCCGAGCACGTACGGCATGTACCCCGCCGTTGCGATCGAGACGTCGATCGGGACCTGGTAGATCTCCCTGAGCATGTCGATGGTGAGGGTGATCTGGCTGCCGATGATCCAGGCAAAGAGCGGGATCACCAGCAGGAACGTGTAGTGGATCAGGATCGGAATCCCAAATAAACGCCCGATACGAAACGATCCGTCCATAATAAAGGGTTATCTTTTTAACTCTTAAGTATATACTTTCATCTGATAACGATGGAAACCCAGATTACCGAACTGTTCCAGCTGCAGATCTATACGGACAAGGGTATGTTCATTGGTGAGGTCGAAGATGTCGTCATCGATGTTGACTCCAAGAAGATTGAGTCGCTTGTCGTCAGTAAGGTCAACGACCAGCTCTTCGAGCTCAAGAACTTCAAGGGTCTCAAGATTCCCTACCGGATCATCAGCGCAATCGACGACATTGTCCTGATCCGCCACCTGCCCGGTGCGTTTGCCGGCGGCAACGGCGGGGAAGAAGAATAAGCCAACAGGCACGCGAGAACAGCGGGAGAATCACCCCCATATTTTCGTACTCCCGCAGGGTACTTTTATGGAAAACCGGGAAATCTTCTCTACGATAACCGCTATCGCTCCTGTTTTTGTACGGCTTGACGGCAGGGCATTCCACCGTCTCACGGACACGCTCGGGCTTGAGAAGCCGTTCGACGAGTTCTTCCATAAGGCGATGGTGACGGCCTGCACCTCGCTGGTTTCCGACAGCGGGCTGAACCCGGATCTTGCCTACACGTTCTCGGACGAGATCAGCCTCTATTTCACGAAACTCCCGTTCTCCGGCCGGGTGGAGAAGATCGATTCGGTGGCGGCCTCCTTTGCAGCCAGTTCCTTTACTCTCGCCCTTGGCGGGACGACGCTTGTTGCTTTCGATGCCCGGGTCATCCCGGCAACCCCGGAATATGCCATCGAGTACCTGGTCAACCGGCAGAACGAGGCGTGGCGCAACCACATCAATGCCTATTGCCAGCAGGCACTCATCGAGGAAGGGATGGATGCGAAGAAGGCCGCAGAGCAGCTCAAGGGTCTCCAGTCAAAGGATCTTCACGAGATGATGCATATCCGGGGCTTCAACCTCGCCACTACCCCGGCATGGCAGCGGAGGGGTACGCTCGTGTACAAGAAGCTCACCGAGAAGGAAGGGTTCAACCCGATAACAAAGGAGACGGTGGTTGCCGAGCGGAGTGCGGTTACCGCGGAGCCTGAACTGCCGTTGTTTACCACGCCGGACGGGCAGGCATTTTTAAGAAAGATCCTGGGATCCGGGCAGGGCTGACACGCCCCCCGCCGTACCGAACCTGCACCTCCGTCGTGAGCGGATCGCCCGGGTGAGCAGGTATCTCATCGTGTAATCTCGTTTCTCATCCTGCGAGTTTACCGTTATATTCAGCCGGTCTCTTGTCTCCACCGTTTTTTAGTATCCAAATCTTTTTTAACCCGCGTTTGCAAATGTTCCAAAATACCGTCATAAATCCGTTTAAACACGATTCCGTCTCAATTATATTGATTTTTTCAAAAAAGAAAGTATAAATACAACTATAGTAAACTATCCCCTATCCAAAGGAGGTGTTGTTCTGTTCGATTGGGGATGGCTTATTCAGCTCATCATTGCAGTCCTCCAGGCTATTGCACAGAATCTGCCCGTATAACCGGGCAGCCTGGAGCAGAGAAAAATTCCACTCCTTTTCAATACGATCCTTCTGGAATCGGATCATCCAAAGTTCATCAGAACGAATGCAAGTCACGTACAAGGGGAATTTCTAAAAAAGAACCGGAGGGGACGACTGAATCACTCAGCCTTCCCAATCCCGACAATCATCGCAACGCCTTCCACGTCCCACTCCTTGACGGATGCAAAGCGTGATGCATCGGGCTTTGATCCGTCTTGTGAAAACACGAAGGACTTTGCCCGGACCTCGTCGCCGATCATGGCAATGGCAGCACCGGTGTTGATCAGGGCAAGCACCCGCCTGTCGCCAACCGCTACTTCTGCATTGATATTGTCCTCGACTGCGAGATCGAGCTGCTTCCTCATGTCCTGGATCCGCCGGATCACTTCGCGTGCATAGCCTTCCGCTTCGAGATCCGGGGTGAGGGCAACGTCCACGTACACCATCGCATCGGTCATGGGGGCCGAGAAGAGATCTGCCGGGAGCTTCTCGGTGAAGGTCACGTGTTCGCTGCCGATCTCGAAGACCGCCCCCTCGCTCTCCAGCCGGAACTTCTGCCCGGCATCGACCGCGGCCTTGATCGCGTTGCCGTCAGCCGCCTCGATGAGGCCCTTGATTTTGAACGAGTCCTTGCCGAACCCTTTTCCGAGGGCCTTCATGACCGGCTCGGCATGCCAGCCGATCCGATCCCACCGGCCCATGACCACGGTGACCTTGCGGGCATTAGCCCGGTCCATGCAGACCGTATTGAGCCGCCCGATGGCAGCCTTCACCGGCTCGGCACTGGTGACCACCGTTACTTCAGAGACCGGCCACCGGAGTTTCCGCTTGCCGGCCTGCCGGGCATTTGCCGATGCCTCGTCGAACGAGCGGACGATCTCGACTGCATGTTCCAGATCCTGGTCCAGGAGCGTTGATTCCCCGGCATTCCAGTCGAGCATATGGATGCTTGCGGGATCGTTCGCACACCGGAGGTTCTGGTAGAGTTCCTCGGTGATGTGCGGGCAGAAAGGGGCAAGAAGCCCGGTCAGCCGGCGCATCACGTAATACATCGTCTCGTACGCAAAGACCTTCTGCTCGGACTCGCCCTCGAGCCACATCCGGGGCCGGACGAGCTGGACGTACCAGCGCGAGAGGTCTTCGAGGATGAAGTTCAGAAGTTCGCGGGTTGCCCGGTGGAGCTGGCACTCCTTGGTCGCGGTATCGACAATGGATGCGACCGTGTTGATTCGTGAAATGATGAACCGGTCCTCGTCCGGCATCTGCCGGATATGGGCCCGGATATACGCATCGTCCCAGACCCCGTTCTTTGACGCGGGCTCGAACCTGTCGAGGATCATATAGGGCAGCGGGAAGCGGTACACGTTCCAGAGAATGTTCATCGCCCGGTTGACGGTACCGACGCTCTCCCAGTTGAACTTCAGGTCGTCCCACGGTGCCGATGAGGAGAGAACATAGAGCCGGAGCACGTCCACGCCGACCTTCCCGATCACATCGCCCGGGCTCACCACGTTCCCGAGACTTTTACTCATCTTCTTGCCCTCTGCGTCAAGGGCAAACCCGTGCATGCAGACGCTCTTGTAGGGCGCCTTGCCGAAAGCGATGGTGCTTGCGCCCAGCTGGGAGTAGAACCAGCCCCGGGTCTGGTCCTGCCCTTCAGTGATGAAGTCCGCAGGCCAGTATTTTTCAAAGTCCTGCGTGTTCTTCGGGAACCCGAGCGTTGCCCACGAGGCGACCCCGGAGTCGAACCAGACGTCGAAGATATCCCCGACCCGCTTCATCGTGCCGCCACAGGTGCACGGGATGGTAATTTCATCGACATACGGGCGGTGGGGATCGGTAAGCGGTTTGCCGCTCAGTTTTTCCAGTTCCGCGATGGTGCCTACCACCTTGTAGGTGTCGCACTTGTCGCAGACCCAGACCGGGATCGGGATGCCCCAGTAGCGCTGGCGGGAGATGCACCAGTCGCGGGCCTCCTTGATCCAGTCATAGAACCGGGCGCTGCCGGCCCACTCGGGATACCACGTCACCTTCTCCACTTCCGAGAGCATCAGATCCCGCATCTCGGAAGCCTTCAGGAACCACTGCGATGTTGCCCGGAAGATGATGGGGGTCTTGCACCGCCAGCAGTGGCCGTACCGGTGTGTGACCATCTCCTTTGCCAGCAGGTAACTGCCAAGGGCTGCAAGCACATTATCGTTTGACTCCCTGACAACCTGGCCGGCAAAGATCCCGGCCTCGTTCCGGAACTTCCCGGCACCGTCAACGGGGCAGACGATGGGCAGGCCTTCCTTGGTCCCGAGCACGTAGTCGTCCCAGCCGTGGCCGGGGGCGATATGGACCATACCGGTATTTTCGAGGGCAACGAAATCTGCCGCAACGACCCGGTGCTGGATCTCCCGCTGTAAGGGCACCTGCTCCTTGAGGGGGGACTCGTATGTCCACCCGATGAGTTCAGCGCCCTTCTTCTTCTCCACGACCGCGTAGTCCTTGAACCGGCCCTTCTTCAGCACGGTCTTGACGAGGGGCTCTGCTATCCAGAGATACTCCTCTTTTCCATCTTTCTTGGCGAGTACTCTCGCGTACTCGAACTCTTTTGAGACTGCCACCGCTACGTTGGCCGGCAGGGTCCACGGAGTCGTTGTCCAGATGACGAGGAACTCATTGGTCTTTCCGATGAGGGGGAACTTGACGAAGACCGAGGGGTCGGTCTCGTCCCAGTACTCCACTTCGGCGTCCGCGATCGCCGTCTCGCACCGGGGGCACCAGTTCACGACCCGGTTGCCGCGTTCGACCATACCCCGTTCCTGTGCCTTCGCCAGCGTCCACCACGCCGCTTCGATATACTCGGTCTTCACGGTCTGGTATGCGCCCGGGAAGTCGAGCCAGATACCGAGACTCGCAAACTGTTCGTCCATCAGCAGTTTGTTCTTGATCGCGAACTCCCGGCACTTCTCGATGAACGGCTGGATGCCGAACGTCTCGATGTCTTTTTTGGAGGTGAACCCGAGCGCCTGCTCGACCTTCACTTCAATGGGGAGGCCGTGCATGTCGTAGCCGGCCCGGTCAATGACATTGCGGCCGTTCATCCGGTAATACCGCAGGATGGAATCCTTGATGATCTTGTTCCACGCGGTCCCGATGTGGATCTCCCCGGTGGTATACGGTGGCCCGTCCACGAAGAAGAACGGCTTGCCTCCGGCCCGGTGCTGCTTGACAGTCTTGTAGGTATCGCGGGTGCGCCAGTACTCCTGCACCCCGCGTTCTATCTCCTGCGCATTGAAGTTCGCGGTGACTTCCTTCAAAAAAACCCCTCGTGAAATTCCCTGCATCCGTATGGACGGTGGAATATGCGATAGATACGTTGGTGCCACTGCACAAAGTAGTTTTCTTGGATGTGGCTGATATCACGGGAACCGGAACTTCCCGGCAGGCACCCGGATCTCGAACCGGGCACCGTTTCCATAGGTTCCGGTCTCCCGGATCGTGATGCCCGTTATTGAGAGGATCTCTTTGATGAGGAACATCCCGAGGCCGGTATGTTTCCCGAAACCCTTGAGGAAGATCTTCTCTTTCTCCTCAGGGAGGACTCCTGCACCGTCATCCTCGTACACCAGGAGGAGATCCGGGTCTCCCTGCCGGACTGACAGCCGGATTGAGGATATCTGCGTTCCCCCGTGCCGGAGGGAATTGTCGATGAGGTTGTAGAAGACCTGCCCGATCATGGGATCCGTAAAGATCCTGACAGGCCCGGTCTCGCAGCGGAGACGGATCTTCTCTCCTGCATACGACTCCGCAGCCTGTGCAAACGTGCTCTCTACACTCTTCCATTCAGGTTTTTTCTGGCCGAGATCCTGGTAGTCCCGGGCGAACTCCAGCTGGAACCGGATCACCTCGAGGCTCTTTTTCATGGCAGTGATATGCGTGGAAGCCTTGGGATCCCGGTTATCCATCTCCAGCAGATCGAGATATGCGCCAAGGGCGGTTATCTGGTTGAATATATCATGCCGGGTGAGTGCTGAGAGCAGCATCAGCTTGTTGTTTGCCGCCTCGATCGCCTCCTCGGCAAGCCGCTGGTCCGTAATATCGTGGAAGCTGAAGACCCGTCCGATCGTCTGGTCGCCGATACGCTGCGGGTGGACGAAGACCTCGTAGATCCTTCCGGTTTTGAACCTGAGATCCGGGGTGACAACCTGTTCGGCAGATTCCGAAAGAGGGGTGACACGTGTCAGGAAACCTGCCGGGTCCTCAAGAAGAGGGGAGACCTGTCCTGTGAAGATCTCTGCTCCCGGGGCCTCTGTTGGTGGCTGGACCGGGAGGTTCAGGATCCCGGCAGCTTTCCGGTTATATGCCCGGATCACGCCTTCCCGGTCAACAACCACGATTCCATCAGCAGTGGATTCGAACGTTGCTTTCTGGAGGGAATTGGCCTGGCGGAGCTCGAAAGTCCGCTCATTTACCACGGCTTCAAGGTGATTCTTATGATCCAGGAGTTCCTGCTCAGCCTGTTTCTTGCGGTCGATGAACCAGATGATGGACCCGAGAAGGACCGTACCCACGCAGCTGATGATGATGAACGGGATCAGGGTGAGGATTCCGGCACTGTCCGGGGGTACACCCCCCGTGGGTTGCCGGCCTGAGAGAAAGACAGGTACTACCAGTTCGATGAGCGCAACGCCAATCCCTAGAAGGAGAAGCCGGACACTGTGCTGTCCGGGTAACCGGATCCATGACTGGCCGGAATAGAAGACCGTTCCCAGCAGGATCCCGCACATGACGGTCAGGAAATCCGATGTTGCCAGGGATCCGGTCGATGTAGCGCTCGCGGCAAGAAGAACGCTGGCGACAAATACCGCGGATACCGGTCCCCCGACGACCGCTGCAAGCGGTACGAGAATGACATTAAACCCGATGACCGATCCGCCGGAGTCCTGCCAGAGCGCCGGGATACTGATGACCGCCGTCACCCCGAAGACAAGCGCAACACAGAGTGAGTATACAAGCTGCGACCGGGAACGTATCGAATCCGGGATGAAATAGTAGAGCAGGATCAGGGCGGCGATGATTGCAAAGTTCTGGACCATGGTCCGCAACAGGTCCAGTGACAATAACGGCAGTTCGATCATCGTGCTGTTTTCCTCTCCCCGTGTTCGTGCCCGTATTACCCGGATCTGTTCATCTGCACTTCCTTGCCATTACCGGCAATTTTTAAGACCCTGTCCGATTAGCAGTCAATCGGCATTACCCTATAAAAAATGATTCCATGCCCGGAGTGTAATTATTCCCGGGTTGTGCTTTATTAGCTGGACCGCGTAACACTTCGTACAGCAGCGTGCAGGACGGAAGAGATCATGGAATCCTATCCACTACTTCTCGGCGGGGAGAAGAAAGAGACAAAAGAGACCATTCCGGTCCGGTTTCCCTATACCGGGGAACTCTATTGCAATGTCAGCCAGGCAACGAACAGCGACCTGAAAGCGGCCGTGACTCATGCCGTGGCAGGTTTTGAGAAGACGAAACGTCTCCCAACACATGCCCGTGCAGAGATCCTCCAGAACCTTGCCGATGAGATTCACAGGCGATCTGCGGAGCTCATCGATGTCATGATCATGGAGGGGGGCAAGACCCTGAAGTTCGCAACAACCGAGGTCGCTCGTGCAGAGGTAACCGTGCGGGCCTCCGCGGAAGAGGCTAAACGGATCTACGGCGAGATCATCCCCCTTGACCTGAGCGCTGACACGGTCGGAAGGACCGGTTTCCTCCGCCGGTTCCCGCTCGGGCCGGTTGTCGGCATCGTTCCCTTCAACTTCCCGCTCAACCTCGCCTGCCACAAGCTCGCCCCGGCGATCGCGGCCGGGAATTCCGTGGTGCTCAAGCCTGCGTCTGCAACGCCGGTATCGAGCCTGCTTCTCGGGGAGATGGTCCTTGCCGCCGGATTGCCAAAGGAAGCGCTCAGCGTGGTCCCGTGCGCCAGCGTCCGGGCCGAACAGCTGGCCCGCGATCCCCGGGTTGCCTGCCTCTCGTTCACCGGCAGCTGTGCGGTTGGCTGGCACCTGCGGGAGATTGCCGGCAGGAAGAAGGTGGGGCTGGAACTGGGCGGGAACGCGGCGGCGATTGTCCACGAGGACGCGAACCTCCCGTATGCAGCCCAGCGGATCGTGACCGGGGGATTCACCAACGCCGGGCAGGTCTGCATCTCGGTCCAGCGGGTGCTTGCCCAGAAGTCGGTTTACGAGGAGCTCGTAGAGCAGATCCTCGCGGGTACGAAAGCCCTTAAGGTTGGCGATCCCCGCGATCCGGCAACGGACGTGGGCCCGATGATCGACCGGCTGAAGGCAGAGGAGGCCTACCGGAAGGTGCAGGAGGCGATCCGGCAGGGTGCCCGGGCACTCACCGGGGGCACGCTCGAAGAGACGATGTTTGCTCCTACGGTGCTGGCCGATACAAAACCTGAAATGCGGGTGAACCGCGAGGAAGTCTTTGCCCCGGTCATCTCGGTTGCGCCGTATGATACGTTCGATGATGCCATGAGGATCGCAAACACAGGTGAGTACGGGCTCCAGGTTGGTATCTTCACGCAGAATATCAACCGGGCCATGCGGGCTTTCTCCGAGATGGACGTGGGGGGCGTGATGGTGAACGACATTCCCACGTTCCGCACCGACCAGATGCCGTACGGCGGGGCGAAGGGTTCGGGGCTTGGCCGCGAGGGTCCCCGCTTTGCCATTGAAGAGATGAGCGAGCTCCGCCTGATGGTGATCAACCGGATGGGTGGGATGGAATAAGGGGAACCGGGTTTATCTGGTTCCGGGCCAACATGTCATCCATGCAGATTGCCGTTGCCGGTGGTGCCGAGGCAAACCGGGAAGAGTACAAAGCGGCATACGCGGTCGGCCGCCTCATCGCGGAGAGCGGGGCGGTACTGATCTGCGGCGGTCTTGGCGGGGTGATGGAGGCTGCGTGCCGGGGTGCACAGGAAAAGGACGGCACCACCATCGGGATCATCTCCGGCACCGGTGACGGGAACGCGTACCTTGGCATCGTGATCCGGACCGGCCTTGGCCATGGACGGAACGTGCTGGTCGCCCAGTCGGGGGATGCCCTGATCGCGGTGGGCGGCAGTTACGGTACCCTCTCGGAGATCGCGATCGCCTTGAAGACCGGGTGCCCGGTCTTCGGCCTCTCCACGTGGAAGATCGAGGGCGTGGTGCCGTGCAAAACCCCGGAGGAAGCGGTGAACCTGGCCGTTGAGGCGGCACGTGCCCGGGTGGCCGGCCGCAAGCACCCTTAATCGGCTGTCACGTCCAAAGGTGATAGAATGAGGATCGCGCTCGTCAATTCCCTGCAGGATGTGGCAGGGCAGAATATCCGGCACCATATCGAACATCTCCTCGCGGAAGAGGGCGGTGCAGCGTGGCGGCCGAATGGCCACACGTACGATTTTTACGATGTTAACGAGCGGCTGATCCATGCCGGGGAGGTTGACCGCGGGATCGAGGCAGACCTTCTCATCTTCCTCTCCCGCCATTCCAGCGTCAACCCGGTCCCTGTTCTCACCGTCCACGTCACCGGCAACTATGGTGTCGCGGAACTGGGGGGATCGCCCCGCACCCTCGCACCCGCTGCACCGGCCATGATGCAGGCAACCCTCCGGGCGCTGGCCCGGCACTGCCCCGAAGGTTACCGGGTCTCGTACGAGGTGACCCACCATGGCCCGACATCCCTTTCCCATCCTTCGTTCTTTGTCGAGATCGGGAGCACCGAGACCGAGTGGACCGATCCCGTTGCCGGCCGGGCGGTGGCAAAAGCCGTGCTCAGCGCAGTACCGGTCAATACCATCCCGCTGATCGGGATCGGGGGAACCCATTACGCACCCCGCGAAACGGAGATCGCCCTCACCACCCGGGGGGCATTCGGGCATATCGCCAGCTCCCTGCGGCAGGCTGCCGTGCTGGATAAAGAGATGGTACAGGAGATGATCCGGCAGAGCGGGGCGGTTGCGGCCTATGTTGACCGTAAGTCATTGTCCCGCCCTGAGTTCGAGAGGCTGACCGGGATCCTTGATTCCCTTGAACTGCCCCGGTTATCCGAGAGCGAGATTGCCGCACTCGGCCATCTCCCGTGGGAGACCTGGTGTGCGATCCGGAAGATGGCCGATGCCGTTTCACCGGGAGCCCGGTGTTTCAGCCACGCACTCGCAGGAGCCGGAACACCGGTCCTTGAACGGGCAAATCCCGATTTACTGGCCGAAACCGTGAAAGCAGATGAGCCGGGTCTCATAAAAAATCTCGACAACCTGCCGCTCGTTCACCTTTCCACGCGCGATAACCGCCTGCTTCCCGAATTCATCACCTATCCGGAATTTTCCCCCGAAATAATACATGCTTTAAATACATTGTGCGTAAAAATCATACGTAGTAAAGAGATCACTGCAACGGAGAGAGATTTCCTGATCATTACGAAGATCCGGTTCGACCCAGGAAAAGCGCGCGAACTGGGGGTTATGCCCGGACCTTCCTACCATGAGCTGGCAGGGGGCCGGCCGGTAGTTGTCGACGATCGGACCATCACACCGGAAATGGTGTCCTCCCGTAGTGAAGTCAGAATCCACATCCCGGGGTTGGAGAAGTTTTCATGAGGTCAATTGTAGAAGAGGCACTCACCAAGGCAAGGGACGAGACCGTGTCCCCAACGCAGAATAACGAAGACCTTGACCAGATACTCGCTGAGCTCAAAACCGAGATCGCGGTGATCGGCTGTGGTGGAGGAGGATCGAACACGATCTCCCGCATGATGGAGGAGGGTATCCACGGCGCAAAACTCATCGCCATCAACACGGATGCCCAGCACCTGATCCGCACCCGTGCGGACCAGCGTATCCTTGTCGGCCGCCAGCGGACCCGGGGCCTTGGCGCCGGCTCCATCCCGCAGATCGGGGAGGAAGCGGCCCTCGAGAACGAGGCAGAGATCCGTGCCGTTGTCTCCGGCTGCGACATGGTCTTCATCACGGTCGGGCTTGGCGGCGGTACCGGTACCGGTGTTGCGCCTGTCGTGGCAAAGGCCGCCCGGGAAGAAGGGGCCCTGACCATCGCGATCGTCACCCTGCCGTTCGCCGCAGAGGGATCGATCCGCATGGAGAACGCGGAAGCCGGCCTCGAACGCCTCCGGGAGGTTGCAGATACCGTCATTGTTGTGCCCAATGACAAGCTGCTCGAAGTCGTCCCCAAACTCCCCCTCTATGCTGCGTTCAAGATCGCCGATGAAGTCCTGATGCGAGCTGTCAAGGGCATCACCGAACTGATCACCATGCCCGGTCTCGTCAACCTCGACTTTGCCGATGTCCGCACCGTCATGGAACGCGGTGGCGTTGCCATGATCGGGATGGGCGAGAGCGACAGTGAGGACAAGGCAGCCGACTCGGTCAAGAAGGCAATCCGCTCCCCGCTCCTGGATGTGGATATCAGCGGTGCAACTGCCGCACTCGTCAACGTGGTCGGTGGCCCGGACATGACCATGGAAGAAGCGGAAGGCGTGGTGCAGGAAGTCTACAGCCGTGTTGACCCGAGCGCCCGGATCATCTGGGGAGCCCAGATCGACCCGGCGATGGAAGACAAGATGCGCTGCCTGCTGGTAGTCACGGGCGTACGGTCGCCACAAATATATGGTCGTAATGAGAAACTTACCCCCAAAGTTCAGAAACAGTTTGAGATCGATTTTCTCAAGTGATTAAATATGGAAATTTCAAAGCCTGAAATCAAAACGGATGTCCTGCATGAGGAATTATTCCGTAAGTACCTCCGGGTCCTCAAGCTCGCGCGCACTCCCACCCGGGAAGAGTTCACCAAGATTGCCACGGTTGCGGCAGCCGGTGTTCTTCTCGTCGGCATGATTGGGTTTCTCATCTTCGTTGTATTCGAACACAAGACCATGCTGGGATTCTGATCCCCGATGTCTATGACCCAGACTCCCACCCCCTCCGCTCCGGAAGCCCCGGTCACCCCGGCAGCCCCTGAGGCCTTCGTGAACCGGATCTTCGCGATCAAGACGACCTCCAAGCAGGAGCGGACGGTAGCGGACAATATCCTCAAAGCAATCGACACCAAGGCAACCGATATCAAGGTGACCTCGATCATCGTCCCGAACGAGCTGCAGGGCTATGTTCTCGTTGAGACCCCCGAGCAGCGGAACCGTATCGAGCAGCTCGTCGAGATGATCGCCCATGCCCGTGTCGTTACCAAGGGAGAGACGAACCTTGCGGAAGTCGGCCACTTCCTCATCCCGAAACCGGTCGTCTCCGGTATCGAAGAGGGTACCATCGTCGAACTGATCGCCGGGCCCTTCAAGGGCGAGAAAGCGGTTGTTAAGCGCGTGGACTCCGCAAAGGAAGAGATCACGGTCGAGCTCTACGAGAGCGTTGTCCCGATCCCGATCACAGTCCGTGGCGACAATGTCCGTGTTGTCGAGAAGTTTTCGGACCAGAAGTAATTTTTTTTAAAACGATTTTTAGAGAAGTTTCGAGGATTGCAGACTACGGTGTCAGGCCAGTTCGCTGCGTCTGCCCCGCCACCTCCCGGAGGGAGATGATGTCTGCAGGTCTTCCCTCGTACGTGATCACCCTGCCGATGCTCTCCACGAACACGTCCCTCCCCTTCAGGGAGATCAGGTGGTAGCGCGCAATATAGGCGTCGTGACCCCGGGCCACCTCTTCGAAGTCCTTCACGACATCAGCACGGGACTCCGGCGCGATCACTTCCATTACGTTCCTGCTGATGAGGTCCTCACAGTTTTCTGCATCGACCGTCCGGGCTGCAGCATTGTTGCAAAACAGTACTTTTCCCTGCATGTCGGTGATCATGATCGCTTCAAGGGCATGATCGACCAGCGAGCGGAACTTCACTTCGCTCTCGCGTAAGGCATCTTCGGCCTGTTTGCGCCGGGTGATATCCCGGATGATCCCGGCCACACCTGACGGCGAGCCATCCGGATGGAAAATCCGGTTCGCACTTAAGGATACCGGAGTCTCTGTCCCGTCCCGCTTCCGCAGCAGCACTTCGTAATCCCTCACGTACCCCTTCTCTGCGAGTTCATTGAGCAGAATCTGCCGGTCTTCGGGATTGGCATAGATTTTCGTTATCGGCTCCCCGATTAGTTCCTCCCCGGTCCACCCGGTGAGGCGATTGAGGGAGGGGGAGAGGATCGTAATGATGCCGTTTGTGTCCGTCTGGTAGTAGAGGTCTTCAAACGATTCAAAGATCGTGCGGTACCGCTCCTCGCTCTCTTTGAGAGCAGCCTCAGCACGTTTGCGTTCGGTGATATCCCGGACGGTACCAAAGAACGCTTTGGTTGATCCGTCAGGATTTTTCCGGGCCACGATTGAGATGAGCGTGTCGAAGTCTGTGCCATCCCGTTTCCTGAATGCAATCGGATACTCTCTGACATATCCTTCCCGTCTGACGAGTTCAAGGAACGGTGCCCGTTCTTCCGGGTGTGCATACGTGGATGCAACATCGATGGATAACGCCTCTTCGCGACTCCTGCACCCGAGTCTTTCGAATAAATTATCATTAAAATCGATATATTTCCCATCTGTCCCGGAGATGAAGACACTGTCCTGGGATGTTTTGAAAAACAAGCGGTACTGCTCCTCACTCTCCTTAAGCGCATCTTCCGCGAGTTTCCTGTCGGTGATATCTGTCACGTAATTCAGCGTTGCCGCCGCATCATTCCATTTGATGGTCACGACACTCAGTTCAACCCACTTGATGGTCCCGTCCTTTCGGGACAACCGGAACGGATACCGGGACGGGACCGTCTCCCCGTTGATCCGTCTCTTGAACCGGTCGATTAATACACCGAAGTCTGCCGGGTGGACAAAATTTTTAAACGGCTTGCCGAGCAGTTCCTGTTCAGAATACCCCGACAGTGCGGTTGTCTGCGGGTTAACCATCTGGAGTATCTCATCCTGCACGACATAGATCCCCTCTCCGGCATGTTCGATAAGGTGCCGGTAGCGTTCTTCGCTCTCTTTGAGTGCATCCTCGGCGAGTTTCCGGTCGGTGATGTCGATCATGAAGTTCAGGATTGCAGGGCGCTCGTCCCAGGTGATAACAACCACATTCAGTTCAACCCACCGGATTGTTTCATCCTTCCGGATAATCCGGAAAATATAGTGTGTGGGAAGATTGGATCCGGCCATACGTTTCCTGTAGTTGTCCAGCAGAATACCCGCATTATCCGGGTGGACAAACCGGGTGAAGGGCTGGTTGAGCAGTTCCGGTTCGGAATACCCGGACAAGCTGATGAGCTGCGGATTAACCAGCTTAAACAGTTCGTCCTGGGTAACAAAGATCGCTTCACCGGCATGTTCGATGAGTTTGCGATAATCCTGTTCGCTCTTCTTCAGGGCCAGGTCCGCCCGTTTCCGGGAGATTGCATGGAGGATCTTGTGCTCCAGCTCGGCAAACTGGGCGGTTGGCGCACCTCCCTTCTGGAGGTAAAAATCGGCACCGCTGTTGAGCGCGTCAATGACCACCTCCTCCCGGCCGCGGCCGGTGAAGATGATGAACGGGGTCGTGTCATCCCGTTCACGCAGGTTTTTTAAGAACTGGATGCCGTTCATCCGGGGCATCTCAAAATCAGAAACAATGGCATCATACGACGCGGAGTTCAGGTGGTCCAGTGCAGCAGATGCCGAGAGATACGTAGTGACAGATAATGTCCCGTTACTCTCAAGGAAGATCTTGCCGATCTCCAGCAGACCCGGGTCGTCATCAACGTACAGGATTTTATTGATGGTGGGTGTGCTGGTATTGCTCATCATTATAGGGAAGTATTATGTATAACTGATTTATTGCTGTCGATCGTTCTATGAACTACGGCTGGATTTTCCGGGTGCTCCCCGCGTCCGGCTTCGGCCCGTGTTCCTCCTACGCATCCGGATTAAAAAAATGGTCTGCCGGTTGCAACCTCGTCGTCTTTTTAGTGTTCAATCGCAGCAGCGAAGTACCTGTTCGGTCCCGATGGAAGAAAATCCCGTATACGATACTGCAGCCAGGAGGAAGGTACTCACCGGGAAAGCAATACGGCGGTCTCGTTTTCGGGAACAATTACGTCGCTGCCTGCCAGTTCCCCAGCACGAGCCGCATTCCGTGCCTCGATCTTATCCTGGATATACTGGGAAAAATACCCCTGGTACCGGTCCTGTAATGCGGGAAGCATCCAGTCCTGTTCCGTTATCGTTTTCCGGCAGAGTGGTGAACCGCAGGCACAGTCCAGGGAAAAGACCATGTCGCTTCCCACCGATTCAGAGACCGTCATGGCGTAATCAAACGTGATCTCCTCCCCGGCCCGGATATCCCGCATGGCAACCAGGAAGACCTGGCCTTTGAACCCGGAGTTGGGGCAGCAGCTGTGGTTGAAAAAGTCCGTATCTTCCGCAACGGTGCCGGAAGGACCCAGGACAAACCGCTCCTCGATCTGCATGGTAAACCTCTGGAGCTCTTCGGGGATCTGGTACATATCGTCGATCAGCATGATCTTCCCGCCGAAAATTGCCAGCCGCTCATCCTTTCTGATATCCGCCCGGGCAAATATCCCATGCCCTTCCGTATCCGAATTTCGTTTCTCCAGATGGGGATGCAACCAGCTGCTGATAGTCATGAACACGCTCGTAAGTACGTGGAGATGTGTAAGAGACCGATGTTTTTTATTGATTGTGGTGACGGGAATGATCGGGAGTACCGGTGCAGGCGGGAGGACTGCCGGGATCGTATCCCGAACGGTAACTCCCGGCAGGCACAGCCATCTCGAATCGCGCCCCCGTGCCCGGCACTCCGTTTTCGGTCATCGTGATGCCGGTGATGGCGAGGATCTCCTTTGACAAGGCCAGGCCAAGGCCGGTGTTCTTCCCGAACCCGCGCTCGAAGATCTTCTCCTTTTCAGCGGCGGCAATCCCGTTACCATCATCCTCGCAGACAATGATCAGGTCCCCCTCACGTTCCTGCACAGCGAAGCGGATGGCCGAGATCTTCCCGCCATACCGCATCGCGTTATCCATCAGGTTGTAAAATACCCTGGCAATGAGGGGATCGGCGAACACTCCCATGCCCGGGGAGATGTCGTTTTTCACCAGGATCCGGCCGAGGGGGACCTGCATTGCTGTTGCATTCACCAGTGCCTGGATGTCCTGCCATGCAGGTGCCCTGACCCCGATCTCATCGTAATCTTTGGTGAACTGGATCATCGTGGAGATGCGCTGTGCGGAAGCATCGATATTCCGGAGATATTCCGTGAACACGGGATCGGCATGCCTCCTCTCCATCAGGGTAATGTATGACCTGATGACCGTGAGCTGGTTCCTGATATCATGTCGGGTAATGCCGGAGAGCAGGCTCAGTTTCCGGTTTGCCTGTTTCAGGGCATCATCCGCCCGCCTGCGCTCGGTGATATCGCTTGAAATCCCCTCAATACTGGTGATCTCACCGGATCCGGTGCGAAGTGGAACCGTTTTTGAGACATGCCAGCGCCATGAGCCGTCGGCATGCGACACGCGGTATTCGATCTCCTGCTGCGTGATTCCCTCCTCGAGTGTCCTCTTCATGGCGAGCAGGCAATGCGGGAGGTCATCCGGATGAATGAACTGCCGGATATTTTTTCCCACGACTTCGGATACCCGGCGTCCAAGGAGCGTGGTGACACTGGGGGAGATGAAGATGTATTTACCCTCCGCGTTCACCGTATAGATGATGTCGTGGCTGTTCTCGATGAGGAGACGGTACTTCTCCTCGCTCTCTTTCAGGGCATCTTCGGCTCTCTTGCGGGCGGTGATATCCCGGATCGAGATGAGGTCTGCGGTTTTTCCCTCGTAGGTAACGGTCTTGCCAATGCTTTCCACAAATTTTCTGCTCCCTTTTGCCGAGATCACATGGTACTGCGCAAAGCACGCATCATGACCCTGGACAACCTGTGCAAAGTCACGCACGGCATCGGGCCGGGATTCGGGAGCAATGAATTCCATCACGCTCCTGCCAACCAGGTCTGCCCCGCCTCCGACCTCTATGGTGCGGGCTGCCGCAGTGTTCGCAAACAGGATCTGCCCATGGAGGTCGAGGATAAGGATTCCTTCAAGGGCATACTCGACAAGGGACCGGAACTTCTCCTCGCTCTCCCGCAGGGCATATTCATCATGTTTGCGCTGGGTGATATCGCGGAGGATTCCGGCGACTCCCGCAGGGGTGCCATCTGCATGGTATATGAGGTTTGCATTCAGCGATGCCATGGTCTCTGTCCCGTCACGCTTTACTGCCAGCACCTCGAAATCCCTTACATGTCCGTTCTTTGCGATCGCATTGAGCAGGTTGTTCCGGGATTCCGGGTTGGCATAGATTTTCGTTACCGGTTTGCCGATCAACTCTTCCTGTATATACCCGGTCACATGATAGAGTGAGGGCGAAAGATGGGTGATAATCCCGTTGACATCCGTCTCGTAGTACAGGTCATCAAACGAATTAAAGATCTGGCGGTACCGCTCCTCGCTCTCTTGAAGCGCTGCCTCTGCAAGTTCACAGTCAGTGATATCCCGGATGGTGCCGATGAACGCTTTGGTAGATCCGTCAGGATTCCTCTGCGGCACGACAGTCATGACGGAATCAAAGCATGTGCCGTCCCGTTTCCTGAATGAAAGGGGGTACTCTTTGACATATCCTTCCCGTTCGACAAGGTCAACGAGTACGGCGCGATCTTCCGGGCGCCCATAGAACGAGATGACGGGCACGCCAATGACTTCATCACGACTGGCAAAGCCAAATGTCTTTACAACGGCATCATTGCAATCAATCCACTGCCCCTCCGGCGTTGTGATGAAGACGCTGTCCTTAGCTGTCTTGAAAAAAAGATGGTACCGCTCCTCACTTTCCCTGAGGGTGTCTTCCATGCGTTTTCGTTCGGTGATGTCCCGGATGGTGCCGATGAACGCTTTGGTAGATCCGTCAGGATTCCTCCGAGGCACGACGGTCATGACGGAATCAAAGCGTGTGCCGTCCCGTTTCCTGAATGATACCGGATGCTCTTTGACATACCCGTCCCGCTCAACGAGTTCCACGAACACCGCCCGTTCTTCCGGGTGTACATAGAATGAGATGATGGGCCTGCTGAAGACTTCATCCCGGCTGGTACATCCAAACATCTCCAGGATAGCATCATTAAAATCGATCCACTGTGCATCAGGAGTTGTGATGAAAAGGCCATCCAGGGTTGTCCTGAAAAACTGGCGGTATCGCTCCTCGCTCTCCCTGAGCGAGTCTTCCATGCGTTTGCGTTCGGTGATATCGGTCAGGAAGTTCAGGATGGCGGGACGTTCGTTCCATGTTATGGAAACCACGTTCAGTTCGGCCCACCGGACGGTTTCATCCTTGCAGATGATCCGGAAGATATAGTGGGTGGCGAAGTTGGCTCCGCTCATGCGTTTCCTGTACCGGTCCAGTAACAGGCCGGCATCTTCCGGGTGGATAAACCGGGTGAATGGCTGGTCGAGCAGTTCCTGTTCGGCATACCCGGTCAATGTGATCAGCTGCGGGTTGACCAGTTTGAACACTTCGTCCTGGGTAACAAAGATCCCTTCGCCGGCATGCTCGATGAGTTTGCGATAATCCTGTTCGCTCTTCTTCAGCGCCAGGTCCGCCCGTTTCCGGGAGATTGCATGGTGGATCTTGTGCGCGAGCTCGGCAAACTGGGGTTGCGGATCGCCGCCTTTCTGGAGGTAAAAATCAGCCCCGCTGTTGAGCGCATCGATGACCACCTCTTCCCGGCCCCTGCCGGTGAAGATGATAAATGGTGTGGCATCTCCTCGTTCACGCAGCGCTTTCAAGAAGGTGATACCGTCCATCTTCGGCATCTGGTAATCAGAGACGATCGCGTCATACCGTTCTGAGGCCAGGTGGTCGAGGGCCTCACGTGCGGAGAGGAATGTCTTGACAACAAACGAGTGGTCGTTCTCTAAGAAGATCTTGCCGATCTCCAGCAGGCCTGGTTCGTCATCCACATAGATGACGCGACACACCTCGGTTGCCGGAGAATTATCCTGCATTACTGGATACTATTCCCCGAACAGATAAATGAGTGTCGTTTCGTATCAATTCTGCTGCACGACGGGTACAGTGCGGGGTGCCGGGCCTGCGGATTCGTTGCCGGTCGTTTTTTGGGAAATTTGCCGGAAATTTTTTCACTCTTTTAACCCGCAATTGATGGTGATTACCCTCAAAAATTATACCTGCCTGGGGCCTCTAAAACTCCCGCTTTCCCTGAGAGATCTCCTTTGCGAGTTTCGAGATTCCTTTCCATCGTTTCCGTTCTGACCGTACAAGCCCAATCTCGGCCTTCTCCTGCGTGAATGCACGTTCCCGCATGAGCCGGTGATAATTTTCCAGCCGGGATGAAGGAAGCGTCCCGCTTTTCACGGCTTCCTGCACGGCACAGCCCGGCTCCCGCTCGTGCCGGCAGTCAGAGAACCGGCATCCGGTTGCGAGTTCGAGAATCTCCGGAAATGTGTCGGCAATGCCATCTGATGCCGTGCCCATGCCAACCTCCCGGATCCCGGGAGAATCGATCATGAGTGCCCCGCTCTTCAAGAGGAAGAGCTGGCGTACGGTCGTTGTATGCCGGCCTTTCCCGTCATAGTCCCGGATAACGGAGGTTTCCTGGACGGGCCGGTCCAGCAGCCGGTTGATCAGCGTGGACTTGCCGACACCGGATGAACCGATAAGTACGATCGTGGTGCCGGGGGTAAGGAATGGTTCGAGCCGGGCGATCCCGTCCCCGCTGATGGCACTCACGGGAATAACCGGAATGTCGGATGCGACCGGGATAATTTCATCAGTGAGCAGGGCAGGGTCTGTTGCAAGATCGGATTTATTGATCACGATCACCGGTTTTGCTCCCGATGCATGGGCGATCGCAAGGTATCGTTCGATCCTCCGTGCATTGAGGTCATGGCCGGCTGCCGTGACAATAAACACGATGTCGATATTGGCCGCTATGACCTGGTCTGTGCCGTCTCTTCCGGAAGTTCCCCGCGAGAATACCGATTTCTGCGGCAGGATATCAACAATCGTGGAGGAACCGGCTTCAGGCTGGCGGAGCAGCACGATGAAATCGCCCACTGCGGGAAAGCGGCCGAGCTTTTTTAAGGCCCCGGAGATCCCTGCCGTAACGGATCCGCCATCGATAACAACGTCCCATACGGTTTTCTGCCGGCAGACCACGCGGCCGGGAACATAGGGCCCGGTATATTTTGAAAATGCCTGCGCATGTTCTTCTGTCCAGCCAAGCTGTTTCAGGGTAGAGGAATGCACCTCTGTGCATCCGGAATCAGATGTGTTCATGGAAATAACCTGAACGTGTTTCAGGAACGTGGGGCTCAGGGTGCCAAGTGGTTTGTGGTCGCGGTTGCTCCCCTCCTGTCAGAACCCCGGAGGGTGTTTTTACAAAACTGTTTCAACATTCCCGGACACATTTTCTTACTGGATTAACCGCGGGGCATGGCATGATTTTTTGCATTACCACAGAACGGCTGCTGCTTGAGGATATGAACCGGGAGGATCTCGTCAGTATGATGCAGCTCGCCCGGGACCCCCGCGTCATGAAATACGTGTTCATCTGGCTTGAGAACGATGAGCAGGTTGCCGGGTTCGTGCAGCACGCAATCGATGAATCTGTGCGGGCCGACCGGCAGGATTACGTACTCGCGGTCCGGGTTGCGGGAACCGGGGAGTTCGCCGGCTTTGCGATGCTCGAGATCGATCCTGAACAGCCGACCACTGCGGAGGTCGGGTGTATCCTGGTGCCCGGCTGCTGGAAATCCGGGTATGCCTCAGAAATTCTCCGGGCTCTCCTTGCCTTCGGGTTCGGCAGGCTTTCCCTGCATCGGATTTACGGGAAATGCGATGATCTCAACCATGCCTCGGCCCACGTGATGGAGAAGTGCGGGTTGCAGTATGAGGGCACGCTCCGCGAGCATGTCTGGCTGCGGGATCACTGGCGGTCGAGCCGGTATTACGGGATGCTGGCTGGGGAATACCGCCCTGACGTACCCTGATACCTTGCCTTTTGGGTCTGGCAGGCGTTCCCTGTACCGGATTTACGGGACGATGTCTCTTCTTTGCCCGCGGTATGGAGAATGCGGATTGCTGGATGAGGGTACTGGCGATTAATGGCGGGGGAGGGGGGTCGCGTGGGTACAAAAAGATCCCGTGCTGAAGGGCGGGTCTGGAAATTTCACGTCATAAATTATCGGTCCTTCCGCTTTGCCTGGGGCTCCCGTTTTCATCTTGTACCCACGCGACCCCCCCTCCCCCTTTGTATTTTCGCGCAGATTTTTTGCGTATTTTTGAGCAATTTTACGATGTGAGTTTTATGGATGTGGGGAGGTTTTTGCGGGCCGGGTGCCAAGGGGGGGTCGCATGGGTACAGATTGAGGGGGAGGGCGAAGAGGGGGGCCATGTTGGGTGATTGAATCATGGAATAACAACACCGATTATCCGCTGCCGGTCCGGACCAGTTCGAAACCCAGAGGGAGGCGGATCGTGCAGCTGAAAGTTGTGATCACCAAAGGAGAGGACGGTTCTCTCTCGTCCCGGCTGCATCATACAGGGCCAGACTATCAAGGAGGTAAAACAGAATATCAGGGACGAGATCACCCTGCATCTTGAACCCAATCTGGATATCATCCCTGGCAAAGGGGCACAAGTCATCGGGGTTGCGGTGTGGAGCATCTCCCGGTGACCATGTTCTCATCCGCGACTGTTTTTTTAATTGACAACTTGATTGACAACTGAATTGACAACCACTATCTTACAACGTAATGGGCTTCCCGACGGAGAATCCCCAAGAGCATGTGCCCGTCACCAGCCCAGATTTTATTATCCGACGTGAAAATGAAGATCCAGGGCTCATCCGGCCACGTCCAAACCTTGTGGTAAACCCCAAATGCCCACAGAACGCGTCTATGTGCGTCTTTTTGCAGGGTGATTTTCGTTTGGGTTTCGGGAATTTGCCGGTGTTTGAATTTGGGGGAGATCGTGCAACTAAATAGTGCTAAATAGTGCCATGGTCCGGTACCGATTCTCTGTCGTAAAAATGGGATTATTGGGTGGATTTGAATAGAAACAGTGTCGGTTGCCCGATAAATGAGGGGAATCGGGGGGTAATATGGGGCTGGATTAGTACTGGGCGAGGACCGATGAATGATTCTATTAAAAATTAAAATTTTTTGAAATGCCAATATCGTTTATCTCACTGTAACAGAATGGATTTGGGTAAAATGTTAGCCTCTCTGATTTTGTGATTAGAATAATCCCGCTGACATTTTTCATTAAAGGATTCGATAAAAATAATCCAACTTTGTTCAGATAACAGAATTTTTTTGGAATCAAATTCATTTCTTCTAAGAATTTTTTCCATCCAAAATTACTTGCAGATTCAATCTCACAATAATTTTGAATATATTTTCGCTTATTTTTCACAAGTTCTCGCCATTGTTTTTCTCTTTCTATTTTCATTTGTTCTAACAGTTGAGGATCTCCGGAATCCCAAATACCATATTCAATTGTTCGACCGTAAAGTAGCATCTTGAAGTCCATTTCATCAATCGAACTATCATCGCTTAAAAAAACAAGAATATACGGAATCTTTCGATTATTTTTTTTGAAACTAGATCGCTTACATGCCTTTTCTAATAACCTGCCAGTGACATATAGTTCAAAAACCTCTTCAGGAAATTTCCAACCAGAACTCAAAATTCCAGGATATCCAGTAGTGGAATCTGCGGGTAGTATTGTAAATTCTATCCCATCAGTTTGAAATTTTTGAGGAGTATCCTCCACAGTTATTTTTTTCACGTGTTCTTTAAATTGGAGCATTGAGTTTTTAGCTAATTCCTTTTGAACGGTTCTATCAGTTTTCGAAAATGCTGGAAGAGCTAATTCTGTTTTAAAAACTGTATTCACAATGAATGGTTTGTCTTTCAAGAATTCTCGTAATTCTTCAATAATATAAAGAACGGCATTACTATCACTAAACCGTGTAACCTCAAAATAAAATGACTTGTTAAATTTTTCTCCATGAATATCTGGAGATTGGGTGGATTTTCCAAAAAAATCATCTGATAATAATGTAACAACAAATCCATGTTCTGCAAGTTTTTTTGCTGCCATGAATTCAGCAGTTAATGAAGAAAATTTATCTAAAGCATTTGTCTCTTGGATTTTTTTACCTATATTTCGACAATCTAATCGTTCTAAATCAGCAATAAGGTTGTCAAGAGAAGATAGATACTCATGATGTCTTGAAAATTTATCCAGCACCACTCTCTCAAGTTTTGGATTTTGTTTTAAAAGATTCAAAAATGGAGTATCATCACTTTTCATAAAGTATATTTGAACTTTCAATTTTAATCATTGTTTGAATTGATCGATCGCGTGATTATTGATGTAATAAAATGCCCATCCAAGATCACCTTTATCTCCCTTCCCGTCAAATTTAACAGACCCAAGCTCGGAACCCTCCGCAGGAGGGACGGCATGGTGCAAAGACTATGGCAGAAGTGGTCGAGGTATTAGTACCCGGCGGAAAGGCAACGGCAGGTCCACCATTAGGACCGTCGCTTGGACCACTCGGTATCAACGTGAAGGCCGTAGTTGACGAGATCAACAAGAAGACCGCATCCTTCAACGGCATGCAGGTCCCTGTCAAGATCGAAGTCGACGCAAAGAAGAACTTCACGCTGACGGTCGGTATCCCACCGACCACGGCACTCATCAAGAAAGAGGCCGGTATCGAGAAAGGATCCGGAGAGCCCAACGTCAAAGTGGCAGGGAACCTGCCATTCGAGGCCGCTGTCAGAATTGCCAACATGAAACTCGAAGGCATGCTCTCGTACGAGCTGAAGACCGCAGTCAGAGAGGTCATCGGCACGTGTGTCAGCATGGGAGTTACCATTGACGGCAAGAAGGCAAAGGATGTCTTCGCCCTCATTGATGAAGGCAAGTACGACAGTGTTCTCGTGAAATAACATGAGAAAACC
>NZ_JAJRCG010000019.1 GCF_028679125.1 Methanoregula sp.
GTCCGGTTCAGGTCCTTGGCATAGAGTGCCAGTTCGAGACCGGTTGCCCACTGGACTGCGTTGGGCGTGACATTCTTGTCATAGATGTAGGGGACAATGCCTGCGGCAGTCTCCATTTCGACATCCACATTGGTCCATTTCAGGTGGTTGAGGCCGTGGAGGTGGTGCTCGAACGGGCCGTCAGCGGTCATCGTGGTGGTCTCGTCCAGGGTTACGCAGCCGAGATCGATGGTGATGTTCTTCTGTTTGTTGACGTAGTCCATGACCTCTTTTGCCTTGGAGCAGAAGTCCTTCCAGCCCTCTCCGCCATAGGAGTGGAACTGGAGGTGGGTGGAGTGCAGGACCTGTTCGCGGCCGAACTTGTTGTGGGTCTTGACACCCTCCGCCAGCTTGAGGGATTCGAGGGTGTCCGGGTAGTTACCGGGGTTGCCGAGATTATTCTGGTGGACGTGGATGGAGTGCGGGAGACCGAGGTACTCATTTGCCTCCATCAGGCCCTTGATGATCTCACCGGGGGTGACATCGAAGTACGGGACCTGGTCGTTGAGGCTTAAGCAGTTGAGACCCCATGCCCATGCAGCGGTGCCACCGGGGTTGACGAGCTTGACACCATAGCCTTTCGTGGTCTTGAGGAGCCAGGCAATATAGGCTGCGGTGTTCTCGACCTCGCCCTTCTTGATGTACTCCATGATGAACCAGTTGTTGGCGAAGACCGGCAGTGCAGCTTCATCAATAATGGGGGTGTCATGGATCTCTTCGTGGGTGTGCGGGGCGAGGAGCGGGGGCATTGCTGCTTCCATGACGAAGGTATATCCCATACGGGCATAGTCGTACCCTGTCTTGAATACCGAGGGAATCGAGAATCCGGACTCCATGCGGTACCCGTTCTTCTGGGCCATCCCGCTCATGCAGACGCCCGACCGGAGCTTGTCCTCCGGGCGCATCAGGCGGCCGGCATTGACCTTGGGGCCTGCCACGTGGGAGTGGACATCCACACCGCCGGCCATGACGATCTTACCCTTCGCATCGATGACCTTTGCAGAGGAGCCAACCTTGTCGACAATCTTGCCGTCCTTGATGGCAACATCGCCGACATCGCCGTCGATCTTCCGGGTCGGGTCGATGATAAACCCGCCCTTGACAATAATTTCACCTGATGACATCTCAGATCACCGCCTCTGACTCGGGGTATCTCCGGTCTTCCTTTGCTGCAAGCCAGATGGGCTTGGTCTGGGTGAGTTCGCACATGCGCTCGTAGACCAGGTTGAAGAGTTCCTCGTCGCTTGGGACGCCGGGGAGTCCTTTGAGCACTGCCTTGAACTGGATCGGGACATTGTCCATACGGTAGACAACGCCCGGCTCATCGACACCGGCAATCCGGACCGGGATGTGGAGATCCGAGATCTCGCTTGCCATGTTGAAGTTCGGGTCGATGGTGATGAACGGGTGCTTCTTTAAGTGCTGGACCGGCTGGATCGGGAAGTGTGCTCCCGCATCGGCACCGACATTGACAAAGCAGTCCACTTCGTCCCTCATCGCGAGGTCGACGGAGCTGGTCTCGCCCGGGTTCATGTGGGCGTGGGTGCCCTTGGAAAGGTCAATACAGTACGGGAAGCCGAACTGCCATGCCCAGACCTGGCCGGGACCGGCGATATTGTAGTGGCCCCGCATTGCCATGATCGAGCACTTGGTGTGCTCGTTGAGGTCACGGGTCAGGCTGATTGCGGCATCGATGTTGTGGTTGCGGCCGTTCGTGTGGGTGCAGCCCATGCCGAAGAAGATCATGCAGAACCGTGCGTTCTTCATGATTTCCACAGACTTCTTGATCGTGTCGCGGGGGATACCTGCTACGGTCTCGGGGATGTCGAAGCCACGGAGCACGGTCCGGAACGCATCGAAGAGTTCGTAGTCGTGGCCCTGGTCGAGCATGAGGTGGATATCGGCGAGTTTTGCGGTATCGGTCTCACGCGGGTCGATGGAGAGAACGGTCCTCTGCATCTGTCCCTTCTGGGTGAAGTATCCGCGGGGGAAGATCGAGTACCGGGAGGTGTGGCGGGGGTGGGCGTGCATCGGGTTGCAGCCCCAGAAGACCACAACATCGGCACGGTTCTTTGCCTCACCGAGCGTGCAGCTCGGGTACCCGTTGTCGAAGATTGCAAGGAACGAGGGCCCGTGGCAGATGGTTGCACAGTTGTCGAGCACCGCACCGGATTTTTCTGCAATACGGGCGACTGCGCTCATGCCTTCACAGTTGGTTGAGCCGAAGCCGTAAATGAGGGGCTTCTTCGCCGCGAGCATGGTCTTTGCCATGTAGTCGATAGCCTCGGTATAGGGAATCTCTTTCATGGTGCCATCGGGCTGGCGCATGCGCGGGAGTTTCGGGCGGGTCGGGTCGTTCGCATGGTGGAACAGGTTGGTCCCGATGATACATGCATTGTGAACTTCGAGGACCTTGGTCTCGTCGTCCGAAATAAGAACTTCGAGGTCGTCGCAGGATGAACCGCAGTACGGGCATCCGACACCTTTGATAAGCTTAGGCATTGTTAGTTCCCTCCTTTCCAGAGGCCTACAGCACCCTGAACGAGGTTAAGGGCGGTTTTCAGTTTCTCTTCCGGTGCGGGTTCGATGGTGACCGGGAATCCGCTGTACTGGGGAGTGCCGGTGGACTGGGTCCGGGGCGGCACGACCTGGTTTGCCCAGACACCCTGGCGGATGTGGGCAAGGCCGGGCGGGCAGTACTGGGTCGGCTCGATAGCCTTGACAATAACCGTGCCGCATTCGCTGGTGACACGCACGTTCGTATTTTTCAGGATACCGCCACGCTTCATGTCTTCAGGATTCATCTCGCAGATCGAGCAGGCGATGAAGTAGTTCGGGTTGGTTTTTCCCTGTTCCATCGCAGCGCCTTCCTCGATCGAACGCTGGGTAATCATGTTCAGGTGGATTTTTGCCATTCGTCCATCTCCAGGTTACATCTGTACCAGTGCGCTGGTCTCTCCCCTTCCTGAAAGGGTGATCACTTTGTACGGGCATGCTGCTACACACACGCCGCAGCCGGCACAGAGTTCGTTCTTCGCGTCAACGTTGACAGATTTGCCATCCTTGACGGTATAGATCTTCTCGTTGGTTACCGGGTCGAGCGTATGAAGCTCGAGGGCATTGACCGGGCAGGCAACCACGCAGATGCCGCATCCGGTGCAACGGTTCATGTTTACATGTACTGAAAACGCCATGCACATCACACACATAATAGTGTTAACTTTCTGTTATTTTTTGAATTGTAAATAAACATTGTTAAAGAGGATCGGTATTAATCACAATACATTAACCAAAAATTTTTGCATTTTAAATAAGTTAACAAACGACGGAAATCAAAGGAGGGAAAACGAAAATCCACCCGTATTTGAGATCTCCGGACTGACCGGGCAGGATTGATTAATTCCTGCACAAGCTGAAGCCGGCCTTTGTTCCAGAGAGAAAAATTCCGCGACAGGATCATTGCTGGTGGATCCAATCCTGTGAAAACCCGGTCAATGGGGGGTATCCCGCATACCCCCCCTCCATCCAGAACCAGGCCCAACCCCCTTTTCACTTTTATATTCCGACGTAAACACGGTTCATGAAAGCATCCGGAAACCCGCTGGTCACCGGATTTCCGGGTGCAAACGGGGGGGTATCAACCAGACCCCCCCTGGCATGGGGTGGGGGGGGTGATCGGTCTGGAAACCAACCGGGTGGGGGGGTCTCCCGGATACCCCCCTCCTCAAAACTGGGATGTACGCATTATTGCACGCGTTTTTCATGGGCTGCCCGGAGCAGGGTTCCGACGAAGCAGCCGGTATTGTCACCTACTCAAAACTGATCATGGGGGGGTCTGATCCGGCCAAAGGGGGGGAGGGGTATGCCGGATACCCCCCCACCCCCATGCAGGGGGGGTATGATCGGTTTGAAACAGAAAGGGGTGGGGGGGTATGGCTGGAACGTGGCCTTCACATCCTGCTTCCGGAAATAAATGCCATGTGCGAACATGAGCGTCCCTGTGTTCATGTTATACCGCCGGCACCCAGATGTTCTGCCTGCACGCGGCCCGGAGGATATAAAAAGGGATTGCCGGGATGGGGATTAGAAATTCTTCAGGAGATCCTGGTAACCTGCCACCTGGTTCTGGGTGGCGGTGAGGATTCTTGCTGAGATCATCACAGAGAGCTTGGGATCGATCTCCATCGCCTTCTGATAACTGGCCATCGCCTCCTTGTATGACTGCATTGACTCGTACTGGATTGCAGACGATGGCTGGTAATTCGGGGAACTGAGCGGTACTGATAAGGCCTTTGCAGCGGCCTGGAGTTTCTTGTTCTCTTCGACCGACATGATCAGGTACGTATCCCCTTTCCGCATCCAGATCTTCGAATCCATTGGATTGACCGCGAGCGCGGCATCATAATAGGACAATGCTTCGTTCAGGCTACCCTGCCGGACCAGGCTGTCTCCCGCCCTCATCAGTGCCGTGGTGTCGCTTCCATCCTGGGAAAGCACCTGCCGGTACACGGTTTCTGCCTCATTAACCCGCCCGGTTTTTATCAGCATCTCGCCCTTTTTCTTCAGGATAACGGCATCGGTAGCATTCACGCTGAGCGCATTATCATACATTGAGATGGCCAGCTCGGACTGGTTCATGATCGCAAAGGTGTCACCAAGAGAGACCTGGGCATCCCGTACAACCGTCTTCTCAGTCACCGCAGGTGCAACAGCGGGAAGAACAACAAAAATACCCACGATCGCCACTACCACCAGCAGTATAATCCATTTCAGTTTCATTCAGTGTTCCCGCCCGGTCGTCCTGAGATGAGATGATCTACAAGGTTCGATGGGAAAATAAAATAAAGGTACGGGTGTGAAATCCGGTCCGTTCAGAACACCAGCACCCGCTGGTGCTCTGCCTGCACGTTCCCCGGGGGATAGAACAGGATCTTACCCAGGCCCGGGTACCCGATATCCAGCACCGCATTCAGGTTCTTGTTCTTCGAGAGCCCGCGTTTCTGGAGAGAGGTCATGAGGACAAAGAAGTGGAGGTTCTCGCTCCCCGCCACCGCATTGATCACATCCTGGATATTGAAGGTCATCGACTCCGCAGGGGTCCGGTGGCTCCCGGCAACCGAATATACGCCGTCTTCCAGGAATACCACCCGGGTGAGGACCCCCTGGTGGGCGCAGGCAACCGCAAACGATATGGCGCCATAGGCATGCTCCGAACTGTACGGGCTCCGGGTGACAAGGATCGTGACCGGCGGGGCGGTGCTTGTCTTCTCTGCCCGGTCAAAGGAGACCGCCGGCCCTTTCTTCGGGAACTGGATAGACCCGGAGTTCTCAGAAAGAATGACGTGGGGGCGCTCGAACCGGTCGATCATCGCGTTCATGTCCCGGATCCGGAACGACTTGACCGCGCACGTCGAGATCACCGTGCCCTCCCCGTCGTCCCACGTGCTGTACCCCCGGGCCGTTGCACACCGGTTGCAGGCGATAAACTGGCTGGTCAGCCCCTGTTTTGCTGCACGATCATGGAGATCCTCAATACCTCTGCCGATATTCTCGGACTCCATGGGATTCTGGCCGGTATGGCCCATATGGATCCCGTCAAGGTACGCGTACAGTTCCGGGGACAGGCGGGCTTCGAGCCCGGCAGAGAGGTACTGGATGCCATACCCTGCCGAGAGATGCATATACGGGGACTCGTTCTGGAGCCAGCCGATCGCATCGGGAAGGGGGGGCCGGTTCTGCCGGATAAGCCCCACGACATCATTCCAGAATGATGGCTTGTTACCCGCTGCAAGGCCGTTGGTGTCGATCACCTGATCGGGATACTTCATCTTCAGCTGCTCGATCGATATCCCCCGGAGCGCCAGTTCCTGCCGATCGCAGACAACCCGGATGGCGGTCATGGAGAGAATAACCGACCAGACCTGCTGGGCCTCCGGCTCTTCCAGACTGTAGAGGGCGTCCCCCGTGACAAGAAACGTGAAGACCGGGCTTCCCGCAGGTGCACGGTGCATCAGGGTTTCCGGGTAGAGCTGGACAAAGAAGAACTTGAGGCACTCCTCGATCCATGAGAGCCGTTCGATGGACTGGAGTCCGGAAATGAGGAAAAAATGCGTTGTCATGATGAGCCGGTCACGTGGGATGATGGTATTGTCGTGTCAGCGTGATCTCCCAACACCCGTCTGATGTTGTACGGGTCTCCAGGGTCAGCCCCTCTTCCCGTGCGATACGGGGGATAGAGGTTGTTACGGCGGGGAAATTATCGCAGGTAATGAATAATTCACCGGATTGCTTTAAAGCCTTTGCTTCTTTTCTCACAACCGTGAGGCAGTACGGGCTGGTCTTTCCGGAAATATCGATTCTCTTCTGGGTCATGATCGGGAAACCCCTGCAGCCGGTCTTTATTATTAGATTCCTGTCATCGGCCCGGGTTTATAATTCCATCCCCCGGGAGGGAGGGACATGATGATTCCTTGGATCCTCTCCAAGGGTAAAAGGTAAACGCAATAAGGAAGTATACGAAACATGATGAACCATGAGTGACGAGAAGATCAGGAAGGCATTAGAAGAGGCCGGTATCAGCGAGAAGATCACCTGTCCGCAGGCATTCGCCATTGCAGAGAAGGCAAAGGTCTCCCGGAGTGCCGTCGGGGAGTACTGCACAAAGAACCGGATCAAGATCCGGGACTGCCAGCTGGGCTGCTTCAAATGAGCAGGTTTCTCACTGTCATTGCTGTAACCGATGCTGTTGCTGTAGCGGAGAAGATAGCACCTGCGCCAAAAATGGAAACTGTCCCTGTTGACCAGTGCGCCGGGCGCATACTGGCGCAGGATATTACAGCCGACACGGATATCCCCGGGTTTGACCGCTCGGTGGTGGACGGGTACGCGGTCAGGTCCTCGGATACTACCGGTGCAAGCGGTTCCTCACCGGCCCTCCTCCAGTGCGTGGGCCGGGTGATGATGGGGGGTCGCGATTCGACTCTAGCCATCGGCAATACCGAATGTATATACATCCCGACCGGGGGATTTCTCCCCGCGGGAGCCGATGCGGCCGTTATGGTGGAATATACCGAGAAGGCCGGGGATACGATTCTTATCAAAAAACCGGCCTCCCATGGCGAGAACATCCTGCTGAAGGACGAGGATTTCCGGAAGGGCGATACGGTCTTTTTCAAGGGTCGTAAGATCACCCCCCAGGATGCTGGGGTCCTTGCAGCCTGCGGATGTGCAGCCGTACCCGTGGCGCAGAAACCCGTGGTCGGGATCATCTCGACCGGCAACGAACTGGTTCCGGCCTCGGTTGTACCCGAACCGGGACAGGTACGGGATGCAAACGGCCCCATGCTTGCGGCATGGCTGGCTGAATACGGGTGCATCCCCCGGCGCTATGGTATAATCCGTGACGATCGGGAGTCGTTCGAGATGATGATCGCAAAGGCCGTTCCCGAATGCGATCTCGTCCTCCTGTCAGGAGGCAGCTCCAAGGATGACCGCGACATGACCGCAGCGGTGATTGCTGCCAAAGGGGAGATACTGGTCCACGGGATCGCACTCGCCCCGGGCAAACCCACGATCATCGGAAAGATCGACGGGAAGCCGGTCTTCGGCCTGCCCGGCCACCCGGCTTCCGCATTCGTTGTCCTGATT
This sequence comes from Methanoregula sp., assembly GCF_028679125.1. Taxonomy (GTDB): domain Archaea; phylum Halobacteriota; class Methanomicrobia; order Methanomicrobiales; family Methanospirillaceae; genus Methanoregula. The sequence goes on from NZ_JAJRCG010000019.1 coordinate 7,687, forward strand.
GCGATTGTCCGCCCGCTGCTCGACAGGATGCTCGGGCAGAAGAGGCCGCTGCTCCGGTCCATCCCCGCCATTCTCGGGGTGAACATCCCGTCGCAGAGGGGACGGGAGGAGTACGTCCGCGTTGTGGTTGATCAGGGTGTTGCAACCCCGCTCTTCGGTAAATCCGGGCTCCTGAACACGCTGGTGAAGAGCGACGGGCTCATCTGTATTCCGGCAGGGTACGAAGGGCTTGAGAAGGGGAGCAGGGTCGAAGTAATCCTCTGGTAATCAGGGGCCGGGATACCGTCCCGGATTCTCATTTTCCTGTCTTTTTTACCTGTGCGCTGACGGGATTTCCCGATGGCAGCCCGGGTGCGTTTCACTCACCAGGTACAGGGTTATTCCATTACGCCAAGGGGGGGGGAAACCGCCGGAAACCGAAAGGGGGACGTAAGCCAGGAACTCCCGGAGCTGTGGTTCACGGATCATGCTGTTTCCCGTAACAATCTCTTCCGGCTCCATGCCACCAGGTACGCAATCACCATCCCCACGAGGAATGCGACCGTTATCGAACTTACCACGGCAAGGATACCAATGACAACGGTGACAAGGAGGGAGTCCGACTTAAAACTGTGGCGGCCCATCTCGATCCCGACAAAGACCAGCAGGGCACCGAGAACACCCACCGCAATAATCGAGAGAACCTGCGGGGATGTGAAGAACAGGGCGAGTATCAGGAAGATCAGGCCTGCATAGACATTTGCCCCGCCGGTCCGGGCACCGTACCGGTACTGCCCGGCAAGCCCCCCGGCCCCGTGGCACATCGGGAACCCGCCAAAGGGAACGGAGGTCAGGTTCATGAGCCCGATCGTGGTCGAGAACTTCCTGGGGGGGACATCCTTCCCGAACAGGTCTTTGGTCAGCAGCGCTGTGGCCAGGATTGCGTTTGCAATGGTCAGAACAACCTGCGGGAGAACGAGCGTCGAGAGTGCCGGCATAAAGTCCGATGGCAGCGGGATGACCAGCTGGGGGGCGGGGATCAGGCTTAACGGGGGTATACCGTAGAGCAGGATTCCCCCTATCAGGCCGATGCCGATCACACAGATCGAGGAGAGGTCCGGAATCCCGCGATACCGGACCAGGAGGTAAAACCCAATGATGACCGCGATACCGATCCCAAAGAAGAACGGGTCCTTTATGATGAATCCTGCCGAGGACCGGAAGAGGAGCAGGGCAAGCCCCAGCTGGATGCCCCGCACCACGCTCTGCGGCACCCACCGTTCGATGATCGAGAAGAACCGGCCGTACCCGAGCAGGAGGAAGATCGCACCAAGGATAAGCCCTGCAGCCGCAATCTCCCCGGCCGATATTCCTCCTACGGCACCGGCTGCGATCACCACCACGGCGATAGCCTTCATCGGCTCCAGCGGGATGGGCAGACGGTAATAGAGGCCGGTCAGGATGAACCAGATCCCAAAGAAGAGCAGGATGTAGCGGGGGTCGACGTCCGAGACAAGGGCAACCGCGAGAATGAGCGGGATGATCGTCCCGAAATCGCCCATCGATCCTGCCAGCTCCGAGAGCGAGAACGAGAGGGGGAGGGGCGGTTCCTGGGTCATGCGGGTTGCCTGGATCTATGTGGGCGGATCGGGGAATCGTTCAATTCCGCCGGGCCGGCTCCACGGGGATCTCTGAATTAGCGTAACGTGATGATAGGAATTAACCTTTTCAACGCGTGCAACAGAAAAAGACCAGAATACTATTCAATAAATTTATCTGTTTGCTGACTGTATCAGTCATTGAGATGCGCTATGGTTGATATGTTCACCGATCTCCTGATCTATGCCGGTATCGGGATAATCACGTTCACTATCGGGATTATCCTCGGGTACCAGCTGCTGATAATGCATTATACCAACCGGTTCATGATCGTTGCCAGGGAATGTTCGGACGCCGATTCCGTCATCCCCATTGTGGATGAACTCTCGCGGGAGTCTTAAAGGAGGGGGAAAATATGGTAGATGTTACGAGTTACGCATTGATCAGCATAACCTGCTTCTGTTTCGGGCTCATTGTCAGTTTCCAGATAGCGCATATCCATTACTGCCACAAGCTCACAGCGCTGGTGCGCAGGTCCATAGCCACCAAGACCATAGCGCCGGTCCTTGCCGAATACGAAGCCCACAAGTCCAAAAAATAATTTTTCCCGGGGGTACTCCCCGACGGTCTTTTCTGAAGTTGTGCCGGGATATTCCCCGGACCCTGGCATTCCCCATCCCTGAACAGGGACGTGTTATACTCTAATACGTGCACGGCAAATAATGAGACAATGCGCTGTACTGTGCTTGCCAGCGGGAGCAAGGGGAACTGTGCTGTCATCGAGGGGAGTGCCGGTGCCATTCTCATTGATGCCGGCCTGAGTGCCAAAGAGCTGATGAGCCGGATGGCTGTTGCCGGGCTGGATGCCGGAAAGATCGATGCCGTGCTGGTCACCCACGAGCACGGCGACCATATCCGGGGGCTTGACGTGACTGCCCGGAAACTTGATGTCCCGATCTATGCAACGGAAGGAACGCTGCACGATTTTCTTGAATACCGCCGTGCATCCAAGAAGCCGCTCCTCCACCATACCTGCCGGTATAACGAGCATTTTGCAATCGGCAATTTTTCCATCGAACCCTTTGCAACCTCCCATGATGCAGCCGAGCCCTGCGGGTATATCGTCAGCGAAGGGGACACCTGCATCGGGTACTGCACGGACACGGGCATCCTGAGCTCTGAAATGCTGGAACTCCTCCGCCCCTGTGACGGCATCGTCCTGGAGAGCAACCACTGCCCGGAGATGCTGGCAAACGGCCCGTATCCCGAGTCATTGAAACGGCGGATACGGTCGAAGAAGGGGCACCTCTCGAACAAGGCCGCTGCCGAATGTCTCCATGGGTTCGGGAAGGATGTTCCGCTCGTCATCTTAGCGCACCTGAGCGAGATCAACAATACTCCCGAGAAGGCGATGGGCAGCGCCCGCGACGGTCTTGGCCTCTTCTACGAAGAAGAGCGGGTCACGGTCGCCACCCAGTGCGGGACGAGCACCGGGTGCCGGCAGGAGATCCGGCTCTGACCGGGTGACCCCGGTACCTCCCGCTATCCCTGATATCAAAACGTTAATCCACATCCCAAGTAAGATCTCACACGAGAAACACCATGCTCTTCCTGGATTTTGCACGGACCTGCGAGCAGCTGGAGAAGACCGCCGGCCGGCTCGATATGATCGAGATCATCAGCCGCGTGCTTCCGGGACTTTCTGATGAGGAACTGCCGGTCTTTGTCCGGTTTGTAATGGGAAGGATTTTCCCGGACTGGAACTCCCGTAAACTGGGCATCGGCCCCAATATCCTCTATGATGCGATCCGGAGTGTTGCCGGCGTCAAAAAAGCGGTCGTGATCGATCGTCTGAATAAATCCGGGGATATTGGCGGGACGGTTGAAGAACTTCTTGCCGTAAAAACCCAGATGTCCTTTTCGCACAATGACCTCGGACTCCTTGAAGTCTACAACCAACTGGTCAGCATATCAGCAAAGGAAGGGGAGGCATCCCAGCGGGAGAAGATGCGCACCGCGATGCTACTTCTCGGTGATGCCCGGCCCCTCGAAGGGCGGTACCTTGCCCGGATCATGCTCGAAGAACTCCGGATCGGGGTCGGGGAGGGCAGCGTGCGGGAAGCGATCGCGAAGGCCTTCAACGTGGACTCCGCGCTCGTGGAGCACGCGATGCAGGCGCTCAACGATATGGGAGAGGTTGCACGGCTCGCCAAAGTGGGGCCTGATGCCCTAAAGCAGGTCAGTATCACGCCGTTCCACCCGGTCCGGATGATGCTCGCCCAGCAGGGCTCCATCGCCGACATGATCGGGGAGCACGGGGAACTCGCTGCCGAGTTCAAGTATGACGGATCCCGGTTCCAGTTCCACAAGAAAGGCAACTGGGCCCGACTCTACTCCCGCCGGCTGGAGGATGTGACCGCGGCCCTGCCGGACGTGATAGAGCAACTGATGAGCGCCACCGACCACGACGTGATCCTGGACGGGGAAGTGATCGCGATCAAGGGCGGGAAACCGATGCCGTTCCAGTCCGTGCTCCGCCGTCTCCGCCGCAAGCATGATATTGCCGAGGCCAAGGAGGCGATCGAGATGGTCCCCAATGTCTTCGACATCCTCTACCTTGACGGCGAGACCCTGATCGACCTGCCCTTCTCAGAGCGACGGAAAAAACTCGTGGACGTGGTGACGATGTTCATCGCCCCGCAGACCACGAGCAGCGATCAGGCCGCTATCGAGACGGTGTACGAGAATGCCCTTGCTGCCGGCCACGAGGGGATCATGATCAAGGTCCCCGCATCACCCTACACGCCCGGCCAGCGGGGGAAGAACTGGATCAAGATCAAGCCGGAAGTCGACACCCTCGACCTTGCGGTGGTAGGGGCTGAGTGGGGCGAAGGGAAGCGGGCAGGTGTCTTCGGCTCGTTCCTTGTGGCCTGCCAGGACCAGGGCCGGCTCATCACCCTGAGCCGGGTAGCCACCGGGTTCTCGGAGGAGCAGCTCGCGGAAGTGTACGAGATGCTCAAGGAGAGCGTGATCAAAAAGACCGGCAAGGAAGTGACATTCGAACCCTCGCTCGTCATCGAGGTAGGGTACGCGGAACTCCAGGCCAGCACCACGTACGAGGCAGGGTTTGCCCTCCGCTTCCCCCGGTTCATCCGGATCCGGGACGACAAGGATCTCGCAGACATCGAGACCATCGAGGGCATCCGGGCCAGGTACCAGCGGCAGGCAAACTCCACGCGGGCTTATCAGGACTGATCGGAGATTGTTCACTGGCAACACGAAACCTCCTGATTTATTTTGATTTGCATATAATCAAGAGTGAAATGAAAACATGGCACTTGGTATTCCTGATTATTGTTCTCCTTGTTGCGACCGGGTGTGTAAGCCAGCCAGTTGTTCCGGAAAAACCGATTGGAAAAGGGTTTCTGGACCTATGCATGTCCGATCCGACAAATGCCGGATATTGGCAGCATGCCGGAGTGGACCTAGGGGACACTCCCACAGAGAATGAAAATGAGAGGAGCCGAAGTGTAGTCGGATGGTTCCCCGCCTGTTCAAACACAACAGTCACCATCTGGGAAAAAACCGGATATGGTGCTGATGAGTGGTATCGTGTCACGCTCCGGACGAACGATGGAAGATCCAATACGGGATGGTTACCTGCCAGTCACATTCTGTTGACTTCAAACGAGACAGGAACCGAATGGAGTGAAAACTATTCTGCACTTGTCGGCTCATGGGACCAGACACAACGGGGAAACGGTGCAAGGATCTGGTATGAATTCAATACTGACGGGACGTTCACCTTCAACTATGACATGATGGGGAACAGGGACAATATGCGGGATAAAGGCAGCTGGACATACCTGGGAAATAACTCCTGGAGCCTGATCTCCAATGTATCCGCTGACCACGGAAACACGTACATATCCTTGGATCAAGGAGGTAAATCGTTTAAATCCGGATTCATCTATTCATCTCAGGTAAACTTAACCCGCAGGGTTGATTCACCGGATTCCGGAACCGCATACTCGTTTGATCCCGCAGTTACACGGGAACTCGTTTATAGTCAGGCGTGATTTCCGGAGTATCAGAACGAAAAGAGCGTCCGCTGAGTGCGCAGCTCGGGGATCAGCGTGCTGTGGGCAACCCAGGCACCCGACCCGGTAACCGCAACAGCCCGGGCAACCGCGGCGTCCAGCGTGGGACACGCGAGCGATGGCCCCTGCATGGCTTTCCGGGTGGCCTCCCGGATCACCCACGTCCCCAGAGGCGCCCAGTACTCGCTCGAGACATGCCGCACCACGATCACCCGGGCAGAACGGCGGATGCTCATGAGGTACTCACAGACCCCGAGCCGGGCAGAGTAGTAGGCACCGGTGATGGGAGAATACCCCTTCTTCGTCATCCCCTCCCGGTCCTGCACGATCACGTCCTCCTCCCCGCCCCAGAGCGTGTGCTTCCCCCAGACCTCGATCATCTCGAACTTCCAGTCGCCCGGCACGAGGATGCAGGTGATCCGGTTTCCGTAGATCTCTCCGGAGAATACGAGGATCTCCTCAACAGACGGGAAACGGGCGATCTCCTTTTTGAGATTGATCGAGAGGGTATCATCCACTGCCGTGATCGCCCACCGGGTGGGAACGAACTTCCGCTTCCGGCCAAGGAGCCCTGCGGTCATCAGTTTCGAGATCTGGTACACGTCAACCGAGGAGTCACTGAGCGCAACGCAGGCATCGGTTGCGGCAAGGTCCGTATCGGAGGTGATCTTATCCACAACCCGATCAACCCGGGCGTTCCCGATCACATCCATGGTCTTCACGGAGCCGGTCATCCCCACCGGTGCAACCGTACCGTCAAAACTTAAGGAGAACGAGACCGGCCGCTCGAAGGCCACATCCACATCGAGCGGCACCGTGGAGAGCGCGATCTCCTGAAGGCCATCCGCTACGGAAGAGAGTGTTGAACTCCCCCGGAGGGTGCGGGCGCGGATGCCCACGATCTCGTCCATGCCCAGGTTGCGGCGGAGCCAGTCCGGGGGATTGTCGGAGTCGTTGATCAGAAGGGGTCCCCCGTGCACATCGGGATACCCGAAACTCCCGATGAAGACCGAGGGGGAGCTTCCCTGGTAACTGCTCGACGGTTTCTGGAGCGCGGATGCCTGGGCATGGAACCGGCTCATGATCGGGCAGCGGGGAAGCCCGCAGAGACCCTTTCCCTTGCACTCCACGCACCGCATCATCGGGGGAGCACCTTCACGGGGACCTGCCCGCCATCATTCGGGGAGGTACGGGTCATGGTGCAGGGACGGAAGGGTGGTAACGGTAGTGACATGCGGGGAATCCGGGTGAGCAGCCGGCGTAACATTCACGAACCGGCTCTCGAATTCAGCAAAGGAGACCCGCCACCCCACATCAAACCGGGCTCCGCACTCCGGGCAGATGAGGATCACCCGGTACACCTCGCGGGTGGACTTGATCGGGTTGTCCTTATCCGCGTTCATCCCGAGAAACGAGGTATGGAACCCCCGTTTGTACCCGCAGGCCGGGCAGGTATGGAATTCCACTCCTGCCTTGATGTGGGTGATCTCACCGGATGTTGTCATATAAATTCCTGAAATTCGTCCTGAAATTATTCCTGAAATTCCTGATGCTGCTCAGACGGGAGGCCCAGATGGAGCGGAACCCGTCTTCCGCAACAGAGATGATGATTTCGGATGCATTCTGCCGCCCGTTGATCTCCGCGTGGGAGGCCCGGAACGGCCGCGGGACAATCTTCATGGCCTCGGCGATCTTCTGCTCCATGATCTCGGGGGTGAGATGCCGCCCGTCAACGGAAGTCCCTGCCCCCATGCTCTCGATCTTCCGGGCATTATTCTGCTGTTCGGGATGGCCCGGGTCCATGATAAGCAGGATCGGTTTCTCGAAGATCAGGGCCTCGTGCAGGGTGGTGAGCCCCCCGTGCACGATGGCTATCCGTGCCGAGGCAAGATGCTCGTAGAGGTTGGGAACGTACCCGTGGGAATGGTAATTGTCCGACGACTCCGGCAGCGCCGGACCGGTATAGAAGACATCGAAGAGGAGGTCTTTTCTCCGGTCGGCAAGGTCTTTGAGCATCCGGTACATCGGGAGCTTGTAGGGTTCCCCGCCAAAACTGGTGAAGATGGTCCTGTTGTCAAACGCGTACCGTTCCGGGTCAAAGCGGTTGAGCGGGCCGGTGAGGCAGTACCGGTCATTTTCATGCTGGGGGAAATGGACATTGTACTCGCTGACGGTGTCAGGTGCCGGGTAATCGGGGATGATCACCCTGCGGGCAAAGCGCAGGTAGCGGCGGATGAGGACATTGAGGATCTTCCAGACAATGGTGGTCGTGCCGTTTGGCCCGTTGAAATGGGTCTGGTTCGTGATAAAGACCACAGGCGCCCGCGCCAGCCGTGCCCCGGTGACACCGGCATACATCGTGTCGCAGACAACGCAGTCAAAACCATACTTCCGGACGAGTTTCTTGACATCGAGGCCCGACCGCATGAGGTTGAAGAAAAGGGTCTTTGAGTTCCACAGGGTCTTATTCAGGCTGAAGAACCCATCCGTTCCCTCGAGGCAGACCTCCCGGTGGATCCGGTGCAGGTCCGTGCATCCGTGCTGGTCCATGAAATCATACGACTTGCCGTACCCGGCATAATGGATCGTATGCCCCTGCTGCTGCATATACTGCCCAAGGTGGAGACAACGGGAGGCATGCCCGAGTCCCTCACCACAGACAACGAAAAGGATCTTCATTCGCGTTCTTGCAGAAGGGTTTGTTCTGATGACAGATGAATTATGGTGTCTCTCCACCGGGCTCTTCGGGAATGAGGACCCATGCAACGAGATAGACAATAATGCCGGTCCCCAGGGAGAGGAGCGTGAGGGCGACCCAGATCAGGCGGATAACCGTGGGGTCGGTGTCGAGATGTGCACCAATGCCGGCACAGACGCCCCCGAGCATGCGTCCATCCTTTGGGCGGAACAGCCGTTTCATGTACAGATTTAAGCCAGTGCAGGAGATAAGCCTCACCCCGATCACCCGGGTGCACGGGCAGAACCTTTTTTTCCCCGCCACCCAAGAATGATCAGATACGACCATGACAGGTACAGAACAGACAACCGGTGTCGCAACATTTGGCGCCGGTTGTTTCTGGGGTGTGGAGGAAGCGTTCCGGACCGTGGACGGTGTACTGGGAACTGCGGCGGGATATATGGGGGGCTTCACCAGGAATCCCCGGTACGAACAGGTCTGCACGGGCGGGACCGGGCACGCGGAAGTGGTGCAGGTCACCTTCGACCCCAAAAAGGTCAGCTATTCCCAACTCCTCGACATCTTCTGGTCGATCCATGATCCCACGCAGCTCAACCGGCAGGGACCGGACACCGGGCCGAACTACCGGTCGGTGATCTTCTACCATGACCCGGAGCAGGGAGCGATGGCGCGGAGATCAAAGGCGGATATTGAAACCTCGGGGCGCTACGGGTTTGGCAAGATAGTCACGCTCATCCAGCCGGCCGGCCCGTTCTACCCGGCCGAGGAGCACCACCAGCGGTACTTTGCCAAGCATGGCGGCAGTTGCTGCCGCCGCTGACCTGAAACACATTATTTATCAGCAGGGCCGGGCTACCATCGTACCATGGATATCTCTGGAACCATCCAGCTTGTCGCAACCCTCATTGAGGTTATTATCGCTGTTGTTGCTGTCCTGATCGCGGTACAGAAGAAGAAATTCTATGGCTGGTTCATTGCCATCACGTTTGCGCTCTTCGTGCTCTTTGATATAGCCCGCATCTTTGCGCTGGAAGTGTCGGCCGAACGGCACGCACTGGTGCTCCTTGTCGCATGCATATCGATGCTCTGCGCAGGGTGGCTGATGTGGAAAGAGAAGTAGGCGGGAAGTGGGCAGTTCCCGCTGCACTACCTGGTCCCCGGTACAGGGTTCCGGACAAGAATTCGCATTGTTTATCAACCACGCCGGGATAAATGCGTACCATGGACGTGTCCGGAACCATCCAGTTCATCGCGACCCTGGCTGAAGTCATTGTCGCCGTTATCGCATTCCTGATCGCCGTGGAGAGGAGAAAGACCTACGGCTATTTCATGGGGATCACGTTCGTCCTTCTCGTGCTCTTTAACCTTGCCCGTATTTTTGCCCTGGAGGTGTCGTCCGAAGGGTACGCGCTGATATTCCTCATGGCATGCATCTCCATGCTCGCGGCCATCTGGATGCTCTGGAAGGAACAGTAATTCTTCCTCCTTTTTTTGTGTTTTTCCTGAACGGTTACGCAGGCTTATAAAGGATACCGGATACCATTAGCTTATCACAACGGTACCTGCGGGTACCGTCAGGACGTGGGGATATGATACAGATTTACCGGTCAAAGAAAGACACCGACCCATCCGTCACTGAGTGTATCGATGCCCCGGCTGACGGCGCATGGGTCCGCATGACCACCCCGACCGATGCAGAACTGGCAGAGATCGCCGGGTCCTGTTCTCTCCCCCCGGAGTTCCTCCGCGCTGCACTCGATGAAGAGGAGCGGCCGCGTATCGATGCCGAGGATGGCGTGGTCCTCATCGTGCTTGACGTCCCGATCGTCACCGAATATGAAGGGATCAAGACCCTGACCACCCTGCCGCTGGGTATCATCATCTCCGAGAAACTGATCGTTACGGTATGCAACCGCCAGTCCCCTATTCTCGATGACTTTATTGCAGGCAAAGTCCGTCACTTCCATACGGTCAAGAAGACCCGGTTCCTCTTCCAGATCTTCTACCGCAATGCCTCCTCCTACCTCCATCACCTGCGCCAGATCGAGAAGACGATCTCAACGATTGAGGTGGAGCTGCACCGGTCCATGAAGAACGAGGCGCTCTTCCAGATGATGGAACTGGAAAAGAGCCTCATCTACTTCTCGACATCGCTCAAGTCCAACGAGGCGGTTCTCGAACGGATCCTGCGCACCAAGCCGCTGAAGATGTACGAGGACGATGCCGAGTTCCTCGAAGACGTCATCATCGAGAACAAGCAGGCTATGGAGATGTCGCAGATCTACCTGCACATCTTGAACGGGATGACCAATGCCTTTGCCACCATCATCTCCAACAACCTCAACAGCGTGATGAAGTTTTTAGCCTCGGCCACGATCATCATCGCGATACCGACGATGATTGCCAGTTTCTATGGCATGAACGTCTTGGACATACCACTCTCCCAGTCGCCCCTTGCCTTCGAAACCATCTTCGGAATTTCGTGCATCGTCTCTGTGGTCCTCGGGCTCTTCATGTGGCGCAAGAAGTTCTTCTGATACACCTCGAACGAACATAATAAAAGAACCCGCCGGTCCCTACCAGTGCCCTGGTGAAGCGACTTTTAACGGTATCGGGGGGAAGGAAAAGCCCTCCTCGTGGGGCATATCGGCAGGGTGAGCCGGCGTTACCCGCAATCGCATCCGCTCGCAGGGAAACAATAAGAGAAAATGTATGGGCCCGCTGAGATTCGAACTCAGGACCTCCGCCATGTCAAGGCGACGTCATAGCCAACTAGACCACGAGCCCTCGTAAGTCTGATGCTCTATAACATCTGTTCTGGTATTATTAAAAATTGTTCCCCCCGAATAGGTCCGGGAACGGTCTGCCGGCCCTATTCTGCAATCAATGCGCATGATTTATGTGCGCAGCTCTCCATCACTGAACCGGTAGTACTATGACCGAAGGAACACCATCCCAGAAGCAGCTCTTCGTCTTCGAACATGACGCAGGACGCCTCGAACTGCTCATCCGTATCGTGTACTGGATCCTGATCGCCATCGTCCTCTGGGTGTACGGGATTATTGCAGTCATCTGCCTCATCATCCAGTGGTTCCACATCCTGATCTTCGGGAGCAGGCATGAGGGGCTCTCGGACTTCGCCAGGGGATACCTGGAATACATGATCCATGTCATGCCCTATACCTACATCATGACCGACAAGCGCCCGGATATCATGCCGGTTCCCGTTAAGGTCTACGAGGAATCATAATTCCCTGTGCCGGGCGCCCGTCCCGGCTCCATCCTTTTTCCTGAACAAACGGGAAAAGAAAGGAAAATAATTTTACTTCACACGTTAACCGGAAGAGTGTATACTATGATGCACAACCGAGGATGCGACAACTGCGGGGCTTTCATCCCCGCAACCGACCTGCTTGGACCACGCTGTGGAAACGCCAATGCGGCTCCCCTTTCAGAACCGAAGATCTTTGAACGCAACAAAAAGGGCTGCGGCATCTGGTCAGCCTGTGTGCCAAACGCCGAGTAAAGAAGTTCTTTTATTTCTTTTGCGTGTCCGGTGCAGTGCCTGCGTGTGGCCTGCACCAGAGATATTACCTTGCCTGTGCAGGGATTCCGTTTTTCCCAGGGTAACTCAGGAGAGATCGCGATCTGTCCGGCAGGGCACCCGTTCATGGATTTCCGGCCCGGGCCCGGCAGAATGCTATTTATCTGCCCGACCCCCTACACCACACCATTGGCATCTGTGCTCAGGATTACGACGTAAAATTTTCCATTTTTTACATGAAAACCGGAGGGGGGTGTAGGGGGTCGGACACATATTTTCGAAGTCCGGTGGCACGGATCGTGAGGCATGCACTGGATAATTATGACGGAAGCTCATCGGACATCCCCGGATTGTGGCATGGCTTATGTACCTGTCCGACCCCCTCCAACACCCATACCCGGGGGAAGGGATTCCGGGAGTCTGCTATACATACCTATAATGGGCCGGGGAACCCATTCCTACCTATCACAACAGAGCGATTGCTTCTTTTTGTACCAGCCATCCGTTGATGATATATGTAGTGGTACACCCGGCGAGTGAAACGAACCACTTTACCGGACCGGAAATACAAAGCATGTGGAGGAAAACAGTATGGTACAGCAGCAGTGCGGGCAACAGATGATGCATGCCCGGATAACGTCATTCAGTCACGGGAATAAAAACCGTGGGGCGGGCGGGGGCATCCAATGACGGTACAGGTAAAATTCATACAATCCGGCTCATTCAATGCAGGGACGTTCAAATTCCTTGATCTTGCCCTGATTACCAAGATGCAGATAAGCCGCCAGCGTAATACCTGTGAACTGGTGGCATTCACCCCGGAAAATCCCCAGCCGGGCAGACCCTATATCCTCGCGACACGGGACAGGGCGAACCAGCTGGAGGAGATCTTAACCGATCTCCAGCAGTTGAAACAGGGAAATATCGATAGCATTTACGAGATCACCGACAGCGAAGCGCATCGGGTATAATACGTAGTGTATAAGTCTTGCCGGTTTTTGATCCGGCTCATTCTTTTTTCTGCCCGGATGGCAATCCGGAGAGACTACAGGATAACCTGGAGTAAAAAAGAGTATTCTCAGATCTTCTTATCAGAAATCCTGGCAAACGATATGGAGAATATACCGGGGAGGCCGCGGATCTCCTCAATCACGGCAGCCGGCACATCGCTGTCAACGTTTAAGACCATCAGCGCCGGTTCCTCAGGCCTGAACCGGCCCACCTGCATGCCGGCGATATTGATGGTATTCTTGCCGAGGATCGTCGCAGCCCTGCCGATAACACCGGGCTTGTCGAGATGCTTGGAGACCAGGACATGACCTTCAGGGATCAGGTCCATCGTATATCCGCCAACCGCAACGATCCGGCTCCGGCCCTTGAAGAAAACAGTGCCGCTGACGGACTCCTCGCCCTGGTCGGTCTTGATCCTGATCGTGATCAGGTTCTTGAACCCGCTTGACTCTTCGGTGACCGTCTCGCTCACCACAATGCCGCGTTCCTTTGCGACAAACTCCGCGTTCACGAGGTTGACCGGCTGCTGGAGGATCGGGTCGAGAAGCCCTTTAAGAGCAAGCCTCGTCACGAACTTCATGCTGCCGGCATAGGCCGAGAGCTCGCCGCCATAGATGCACTGCACGGACGCGAGCCTGCCGCCCGCAATCTGGACCGCGAACCTGCCCATCTTCTCGGCAAGTTCGGCGTAGGGAGCCAGGATCTCTGCGTGCTCGGGGGGGATCATCGGGGCGTTGACCACGTATTTCGCAGAGCCTCCGTTCAGGACCTCGATGCACTGCTTGGCAACCGAGACTGCGACGTTCAGTTGCGCCTCTACGGTGCTTGCCCCGAGATGCGGGGTGACGATGACCTGGTCGAGGGTGAGGAGCGGAGACTCGGTCGGGGGCTCCTGCTCGAAGACATCGAGGGCTGCTCCTGCCACCTTGCCGGACTTTATCGCATCGTAGAGCGCCTTCTCGTCGATGATGCCGCCGCGGGCGCAGTTGATGATCCGGACGCCGTCTTTCATCGTCGCGATGCTTTTCTCGTTGATGACATGCGTTGTCTCAGGAATCAGCGGGGTGTGGACGGTGATGACATCGGCGACCTTGAAGAGCTCGGCCATGGACATCATCTCAACGCCGAGCTGGGCTGCCCGTTCCTTCGTGATGAACGGGTCATAGGCAATGCACTTCATGCTCATTGCCTGTGCCCTCTTCGCAACCTCGCGCCCGATACGGCCGAAGCCAACGATGCCGAGAGTCTTCTCGTTGAGTTCAACGCCCATGAACTTCGAGCGTTTCCACTCCTTCTTCTTCAGGCTCGCGTTCGCCTGGGGGATGTTCCGGGCAAGCGACTGCATCATGGCCATCGTGTGCTCGGTAGCCGCCAGGGTGTTGCCCTCGGGAGCGTTTGCCACGATGATACCTCGCCGTGTCGCTGCATCAACATTGATATTGTCCACGCCGACGCCTGCACGCCCGATGAACTTCAGCTTCTTCCCTGCCTCGATCACCTTGGCGTTGACATCGGTGCCGCTCCGCACCAGCAGGGCATCGTAGTCCCCGATAATTTTGCAGAGCTCGTCTTCCGAAAGGCCGGTTTTGACATCCACGTCAACAGCCGCCCTGAGGATCTCAAGCCCTTCTTCCGCCAGCGGATCGCTGACGAGCACTCTCGCGTTTGCCATAAAAAACCCATATACTATCTGCGCCGGACTTAATGAGGGTTATTCTTTATCCTGCGGATACTCCCCTTCCCCGTGGGGGAAAAACTTCCTGAGTCCGGGGTTCTGCTGTACCATGAAACCTTATAACATAACCCTTAAACAGGGTGCCGGCAAGATCATAAGTGGTGCGAGCAATGAAAACTGTGCCTAATATTCTTTGGCTCGAGGAGATCCGTAAAGAGGATATCATATCCGTCGGGGGCAAGGGGGCTTCCCTTGGCGAGATGGCCTCCATCGGTCTCCCCGTCCCGAAAGCCTTTGTGGTAACCGCCCAGGCATTCCGCAGGTTTTTGGTTGAGACCGGTCTGGAGAAGAAGATTTTTGCATCGTTCGATCGGCTCGATGTGGAGAACAACGAGGCACTGGAGAAGGCTGCCGACAATGTCAAAGCACTTGTCATGAAGGCGAAGATGCCGACAGCCATCCGTGACGATATCAAAAAATCCTACAAGAAGATGGCAGACGGGGAGCTCATTGTTGCCGTCCGGTCGAGCGCCACTGCCGAGGACCTGCCCGATGCCAGTTTCGCCGGCCAGCAGGAGACCTATCTCAATATCAAGGGCGAAACGGCACTCATCTCATCGGTCCAGCAGTGCTGGGCATCGCTCTACGGCGCCCGGGCCATCTATTACCGGGCCAAACAGGGATTCGACGACAATACCGTGAACATCGCCGTGGTCGTGCAGCAGCTGGTGCACTCGGAGAAGGCCGGCGTCATGTTCACATCCCACCCGATCACGGGCGAGTCCCAGACCATCATCGAAGGTTCATGGGGCCTTGGCGAAGCCGTTGTCTCGGGCACGGTCTCTCCGGATAAGTACGTCTTTGACCAGCGGACGGAGAAGGTCATCGACATCTATCTCGCCAACAAGAAGATCGAGATCATTGCAAACGGGGACCATGGTACGAAGATCGTGGATGTGGCAAAGGACCGGCAGGACGCACAGGTTCTCACCGAAGCAGAAATAGCCAAGCTCGCTATGTACGGCAAGATCGCGGAGAACCACTACGGGGTTCCGCAGGATGTCGAGTGGGGTGTCGTGGCAGGGACGATCTATATTCTCCAGTCCCGCCCGATCACGACCATCGGCAAGAAGGAGGGAAGAGGCATGTCAGGACAGAAATCAGACGCAAAGATCATTCTGAAGGGGCAGGGGGCAGCCCCCGGCATCGCCTCCGGCAAGGTCATCATTGTACGAGACGTGAAGGACACCAGCGCGGTAAAGGAAGGGGACATCCTCGTCACGAAGATGACGAACCCCGACATGGTGCCGGCAATGCGCAAGGTTGCGGCCATCATCACCGATGAAGGCGGGATGACCTGCCACGCCGCCATCGTGAGCCGTGAACTCGGCACTCCCGCGGTCGTCGGGACCAAGAACGCGACGAACCAGCTGAAGAACGGCCAGGTCATCACGGTCGACGGGGAGATGGGACTCATCTACGAGGGCGCTATTGCACCCGCAGTTCCGGCCCAGGGGGGAATCTCCCCGCAGGCAGTCATCGCCCACGCCCCGATCATCACGGCAACAAGCGTGAAGGTGAACGTCTCCATTCCCGAGGCAGCAGCACGGGCAGCAGCCACGGGCGCTGACGGTGTAGGCCTGCTCCGGATCGAGCACCTGATCCTCGGCCTCAACAAGACCCCCGGCTGGTATATCTCCAACAAGAAAGAGGAGGAGTTCATCAAGGAACTCCACAACGGCATCAAGATCGTGCTCGACGCATTCCCGGGAAAGACCGTCTGGGTCCGCACGCTCGATGCCCCGACCGACGAGTTCCGGAACATGGCGGGCGGCGAGAACGAGCCGCACGAACACAACCCGATGCTCGGCTGGAGAGGCATCCGCCGGGACCTCCAGAGCCCCGACCAGTTCAGGCTCCAGGTCGAGGCATTCAAGCGCCTCTGGAAAGAGGGCTATGACAACCTCGGCATCATGTTCCCGATGGTCTCCCACCCCGACCAGTTCATCAGGGGAAAAGAGATGATGCGGGGATGGGGTGTTGACGTCGAGAACGTAGATCTCGGTATTATGATCGAGATCCCCTCGAGCGCGATCATGATCGAGGACTTCATCCAGGCCGGCATCAGGTTCGCATCGTTCGGCACCAACGACCTGATCCAGTACACGCTCGCCATTGACCGGAACAACGAGAACGTGGCCGACATGTACAACCCCCAGCACCCGGCTGTCCTCTCCCTCATCCACAACGCGATCCAGGTCTGCCGCGCCTACAACGTCGAATGCTCGATCTGCGGGCAGGCCGGTTCCGATCCCAAGATGGCGGCCTGGCTTGTTGAGCATGGCATCTCCAGTGTCTCGGCAAACATCGACGCCATCGCAAAGATCCGCGAAGCCGTGGCAAAGACAGAAAAACGCATCATCCTCGAAGGCGCGAGAAAGAAAGATGCTGAATAAGGGTCAGTCTGAAGAAGAACTCTTCACGTTCCTCGCGCAGAAGAAGCAAGAGGACCTAGACCACGATTTTATTTTGAGCTCCATGTGCACGGTCCCGCACTCCGTTGCAGTGCGGGCGCACTGCATGTTCATGGAGACGAACCTCGGCGACCCGGGGCTCTTCCCCGGCACCTTCTCGCTCGAACAGTTGCTGGTCCACCGGTTCGGCTCCCTTTTCCACTGCGAGAACGCCGGCGGCTATGCCACGAGCGGGGGAACAGAGTCCAACCTCCAAGCGCTCCGCCTCGCAAAGACGCAGAAGACCGGTATTTCCACTCCCAATGTCGTTGTGCCGGAATCCGCCCACTTCTCCTTCAAGAAGTCATGTGATATCCTCGGCATCGAGATGCGGGGTGTCTCGATCGGGAACGACTTCCGGATGGATGCGGAGAATGCTGCCGGGCTCATTGACAAAAATACCATTGCACTGGTCGGCGTTGCCGGCACGACCGAGTACGGCATGGTCGATCCTATCGCCGATCTTGCGAAGATCGCACAGCAGCACGATCTCTTCTTCCACGTGGATGCGGCGTTCGGCGGCATGGTCATTCCCTTTCTCGACCGTCCCATCCCCTTCGACTTTTCCCTCCCGGGGGTCACGACCATTGCGGTTGACCCGCACAAGATGGGTATGAGCACGATCCCCTGCGGCTGCCTCCTCACCCTTGACCCGCACCTGCTCAATTCCCTCAACATCGATACGCCCTACCTTACGGTGAAGCAGGAATATACGTTGGCCGGCACCCGGCCCGGTGCTCCCGTTGCCGGGGCGCTCGCCGTGCTCGATTATCTCGGCATCGAGGGGATGAAAGCCGTTGTTGCGGGGTGCATGAAGAACACGGAGCGCCTGATTGCCGGCATGGAGACGCTCGGGTTCCCGCGGGCTGCAACCCCCGATCTCAATGTCGCGACGTTTGTCGCTGCAAAGGACGCGGTACCTGCACCGTGGAGGGTCTCGTGGACCCGCCGCAACCACCTGCGGACCGTCTGCATGCCGCACGTGCACGCAGGACGAATCGAGGCATTCCTTCTCGATATGCAAAAAACCAGAACACGGTGAACACTATGCTCGACAGACTTGTTGAATCGCTGGAAACCTGCCCCATGGTGAAACGCGGGGAGTACAATTACTTCATCCACCCCATCACCGATGGCGTACCGATTGTTGACCCTGCCCTCCTCCGCGACGTGGCAACAGCCATGATCAAGGTGATGGACTTGAACAATGTGGACAAGATCGTTGTCGTGGAGGCCATGGGCATCCACATCGGAACGGTCCTCTCCACGATGACCGATATCCCGATGACCGTGATGCGGAAGCGGGTTTACAACCTCCCGCACGAGGTCCCGGTACACCAGAAAACAGGGTACTCCAAAGGAGAACTGTATCTCAACGGGGTATACAAGGGCGATCGCGTGGTCATCATCGACGACGTGGTGAGCACGGGCGGGACGATGAAAGCGCTCCTTGCCGCACTCGAAATTGCCGGTGCAGAGGTCGTGGATGTCTGCATCGCTATCCAGCGCGGCGATCCCGATATCGGCCGGCCCTACAAGTCCCTCGTAAAGATCGAGGTGGACGAAAAGGTGCATGTTGTCAAACGGTTCATCTGACCTGGTACAACAACTGAGGGCGCGGGGTGCGAAGCGCGTTGCCCTCCAGTTCCCGGAAGGGCTGAAGCGGAAGGCTCTGGAATATGTCGCGGGACTCCGTGAGGCCGGCTTCGAGGTGATCGTCAGCGGCGATCCCTGTTACGGAGCCTGCGACCTTGCGCTCGATGCCCTTGCAGAAGCAGACGTGCTCATCCATGTCGGGCATGCCCCGGTCGATGACCGGCCGGATGTCATTTTTCTTGCCTATGCGGTTGATTTTGAGCTGCCCGTTCTGGACAATGCACTCCCGCTCCTGCAAGGAAAGAGCACGGGACTGGTGACGACCGTCCAGCACGCCCACATGATTCCGGCAATGGAGGAGTACCTGCGTTCGAAGGGCATTGACGTGCGGGTGGCAGCGGGGCGGGGGAGGACACCCCTCCGCGGGCAGGTGCTCGGGTGCTGTTTTTCAACTGCGATAGATACGCAGGCCGATGAGATCCTCTTCGTTGGTACCGGCTTATTCCACCCGATTGGGATCGCGCTCACGACCAGGTCCCGTGTCATCGCACTCGATCCCCTTGCCGGCACCGCACAGGAAGTGAGCGGGGAGGCACTCCTGCGCCGGCGCTTTGCCGTGATCGAGAAGGCCCGGGATGCAAAGAGTGCAGGAATCATTGTCAGCACCAAGAGCGGGCAGGCACGGATGCATCTTGCCCGCCGCCTCGCTGCACTCTCTCCCGCTGCCGTGATCGTGACCATGCAGGAAGTGAACCCTGACGAACTGCTGAACCTCGGGTTTGGCTGTTACGTGAATACGGCCTGCCCCCGGCTCGCCTACGACGACCAGGTGCGGTTCCCCGTGCCCGTCCTCTCCCCGCAGGAGTTCGAGATCCTCTGCGGCACCCGGACCTGGGAGCAGTACGAGATCGATGAGATCCCATGAAACTCAAAGCACTTGAGATGACCCTCCAGCGCCTTGCGGGGTTCTCCCGGCCCCGGGCTGCGCTCGAACAATACCAGACACCGGCCCCGCTCGCAGCGCGGCTCCTGTATCACGCCCTCATGAAGGGCGATATTGAAGGGAAACGGATCTGTGATCTCGGGTGCGGCACCGGCGTACTTGCCATCGGTGCCTGGCTCCTTGGCGCCGGATCGGTGGCGGGGATCGAGATTGACAAGGATGCACTTCTGGTTGCACGCACCAACGCGGAACTGCTCGAAGCGGACGTGGAGTTCATCCAGGCTGACGTCAGGGACCCGGGGACCATCGCAAAGGCAGGGGCGTGCGATACGGTCATCATGAACCCGCCGTTCGGGGCGCAGAAAGCCCACGCCGACAGGCCGTTCATCGACCTTGCCCTCCGGCTTGCGCCTGTCACGTACGGCATCTTTAATGCAGGATCCACCCCATTTGTAAAAACCTACACAGAAGGCCGGGGGGAGATTGCCGAACGGGTCGGCGGTTCATTCCCGATAAAGCGGACCTTCGCGTTCCACACAAAGGACGTGCAGGAGATCGAGGTCGAGATCCTACGACTGACACGGATACCGTGACACCGCCCCGCAGTGTCAGACAGACCATCACCGGCCTTTCGGCAGCCCACCTGGTCACCGACATCTACATGCCGGTACTGCCGGCCATCCTGCCGCTCCTGATCGCCCAGAACGGTTACTCTTACCTTGCCGCCGGGCTGCTCGTGACAGCCTATAATATCACGTCCTCGTTCACCCAGCCGGTGGTCGGCTGGCTCTCGGACAGAAAAGGGCTCACGATCAGCGTGAGCATCAGCCTCTTCATCAGCGCACTCTTCGTGGCCCTGATGGGAGTGGCGCAGAACTATTACCTGATCATGGCCTTTGCGGTTCTCGCTGCTCTCGGGCATGCCTGCTTCCACCCCACGGCCCTGAGTCTCGTCAGCCGGCTCTGCTCTCCGGAGAACCGGGGTGCTATCACCTCCTACTTCGTGGTCGGAGGAAATATCGGGTACGCGATCGGCCCGGTGCTTGCCGCGGCACTCGTCCTGTGGCTGGGGCTCCCCGGGCTCCTGCTCCTCATCATCCCGGCTGCTATCATGATCTTCGTCCTCCGCCATCTGCTCCCGGGGGGGATTGCTGCTGCCCGCGAGATGCATGCAAAACCTGCATCCCCACCGGGCGAGACACGGTCGATCAGGCCCTTTGCAATCCTGATGGCCGCATCGATCCTCCGGGCCTGGGCAGTCTTCGCTGCCATCACGTTCCTGCCCATGTACCTCGTCACGCTGGGCTATGACCTGGTGACTGCGAGCGCGGTCATGACCCTGATGCTCCTTGCGGGCGTTGCCGGGCAGATCGCCGGTGGCCGGATCTCCGACCGGATCGGGAGAAAGGAGTTCATGGTCTTCGGTCTTGTGGGGGCAATCCCGGCATTCTACCTCTTCTTCGCAACCACAGGGCTGATCTCTGTCATTGCGATCCTCATCTTCGGGTTCTTCCTCTGGTCCACCTTCTCCGTGGCCGTAGCGATGTCCCACGAGCTCCTGCCGGGAAATGTGGGCCTCGCATCGGGGATGATGCTCGGGCTTGCCATCGGCTTTGGCGGGCTCGGTGTCGCGGTCAACGGGATGATCGCCGACCATTACTCCCTTGCCGCAGCCCTTGGCACCATTCCCATCCCTATTGTCGGCGCCGTGATCCTGATGGCGCTGCTGCCCTATCCGTGGAAGACTCTGTCTGGCAGGAAGCCAGGCGCTTGCGCACCATAAAACGGCAATATCCTTATATTGCCCCGGGGAAAACCGTATGTGAGGATTGTTTATGGATAAAGTTGGAGTTATTTCGCTGATTGTCGGGATTATCCTGTGTGCCCTTGGAGGGTATGCCATCTGGGCATTTTTGCCGCAAGTGATCATCGCAGTCCAGGGACTGATCGGCATTGTCGTGCTGCTCGCCGGCCTGATGATGGTGGTTTTCGGCATCCTGATCTTTAAAGATTGAAATTATTGAACGGGAAGAAGATCCCGCCATCTTTTTTAAAATTTCTGCAGTTCCATTTACTGCAAGAGCGATCTCCACAGTTTTAAATTCTGGAGATTACTCTCTGTTTTCTGGAGATTTTTTTCAATTCCCATCCGCGGGTGTAAGCACCAGGCGCATTTTGTGCTATTGTCAGAATATTCCAAAACAGTACTTCTCTCACAATTTCTCTGTGAATTCTGGTAGTGTACACTACCTGCCGAAAACCTGGGTGTGTTATACCAGTATCAGTATCGCAATCGATCTCCGGCAAAAAAATTTCAATCATCCCCTCACCCCCTGCTTGAAATTTTTCAGGCAGGGTCCGGTTGATCGGCAAACCATCTCACGCCGGCAAATCAAAAATTTTGTCGCTTGTACATGCATTTTGTCGGATAATTATCCGATAATCGCCTCATCAACCGACACCTCATGATCGCGATTGGAAATTTTTCAGCAGAGTCTGGCTGAAAAAAATATGCTCTGGAATACCTTAATCCAGACAAATTGCTGGAACCCTTTGTGTCTCTGAAATTTCTCCGGTGAATCGTGAATAGTCAGCAACCCATCACATCCCAGTCATCTGAAACAACGAAGAACCGTAACAAAAGTAACGAATTGGGATTTTTCCCGGATCCCTTCCCGGACGAAGAGCCGGATGAGATCAAACCGGAACAACTCTTCGTCAATCGTTCCGGGACCATGGAGAACCCGGGACAGGAAAATCCATTGAAGAAACACCCGAATATCCTTGTACAGGAGCGAGATGAGGGTCAGCAGGTACCAGATCGCAACGTTTCTGGATGATATCGTAGTATTCGGCTGGCTTTTTTGCCATATCGTGACCATATCCGGCACCCGCTGCCTGTTGAGATCGTACGCTTTTCTTGAGGTCGGGTTCAGCTTTAGTGAAGTATTGGAACAGGTCAATCCCCTTGACCAGTAAGATTATATATTGTTTAAGATAACAGGACATTAATTAAAACGAGGATTACCCGGGTCTCCTGGAGGATTACTCCCTGCACTCAGACACGGGAAATGTCCCCCCGATCCCGGGGAATTACGGTTCACGGATACCTCTATGGTGAAATTCACAGGAATTTGTCTTCAATTTCAAAATTCCCGCATTTTTTCTTTTATCGCACTCCTGATGTTCGTCACCGTATCCGGATTCCTCCTGTCTCCGGTTGTTGCCCTTTCCACCGATACCCCCTCAGGACTACCGGCAATGAATGATACCCATGCATCCAGTATCCTCATTACCTGCAGGGATGCCAACACCAAAACGGGAATTGCTGATGTACGGATGTACCTTGATGGAGAATACCGGGGTACGACTGCCGGAACGGACGGCCACATCATAGTCTCCCCGGTTTCCCCGGGAAAACATACCCTCAGGGCGGTTCGACGGGGTTTCATGGAAAACATCAGTACGATCCAAATTCCGGATGAGACAAATGCCATCCTCCTGCTGCACCCCGCAAAGATCATCCCGATAGGGGAAACAGGGCCAAAAGAGGAACGGATGGATATTGTCTTTGTCCCTTCAAAGACACAGTACGACTGCACGAAAAAAGAGAAAGTGATTACCGATTACTATACCGCAAATGAAGATAACTTCAGGACGGACGTGAACACGCTTATCAAAACACTGTTAGTCCTGAATTCAAGAACCGCAAACCATTCGTGCCTGCCGGAAGATACCCCGAACCGGTTCAATTTTTATTATTACTCGGATCCCGGCGACTTTGCCGATGCTTTCAGCGGGTGTGCCGGAACCCTTCCCGAGGATTTCTGGGAGGACGCACCCTTTACGGATGTGGCGGTCATCATCTATCCGAAGTATACGGGAAGTTACACCGGACCCCCCTGTGAGCCAAACGGCTGTTCCAGCAGCATGGGACCCGGGACAAACTCCTGGTTCAAGAGCCCGGCAAATGCCGGATCGGTATTCATGCATGAGGCCGGCCATGCGGTGTTTGGCCTGATCGACACCTACTGTGGTGAGACCTACTATACCGAGAACAATCCCACACCCAATGTCTGGAGCAGTCAGTCTGCATGTATCCTTTCAGCACAGGGTAACCGCTGGGATCCCTCGCTCTGCCGGCAGATTGTCCAGACGTCAAAAAATGGAACAACCGTCACCTGCACGAAAAAATTCTGGCGATATGACCCGGAACCGGATCTCATGGGAAATTCGCTCTTTTATGGCAAATTCGGGAACGCAACAACGCTTCACATCCACTATATGCTGGATAACATCAACAGGTGGAATCCATGAAACCTGTCATACTCATCGGGGCAGTTGTTCTGCTGTTCTGCCTGGTCACAGGATCAGTAACCATGTCTGATGACGATGATCAGGAAAAGATCATCTGGATTATCCTCGGGATTCACAAAGACGGCGTTGCCCTGGAATCCGTGGAAATCCGGTATGGCCATGCCCCTAACCTCGGATATCAGAACGGGAATTTCACAGCAACGATACTGGCGCCCAACGGGACCCATCTGTTTTCTTTCGATGTCTGGGATCCGCGAAGCCAGGTAGAGGCATATGGTTTCAGGAATGAACTGGAACGCCATGAGCAGATGGAAAATTCCAGTCTCGAACAAGGCTATAAAGATCTCGGAGAGAGGGATGATATCGACCTGCCGCTCATCATCCCCTACCATCAGGATATCCGGACGGTCAGCCTGGCGGAAAAAGAGTCCGGGGCCCTGCTGATATCGGTCAATGTTTCACCGGCCGTGGATACCTTTCGAAGCCGGTTCCCCAAAGATCCCGATATGATCGAGGGCCACAGCACCGTAACGAAGAGTCTGCTCAGACAGATGATGGGCACGTGGCCTTTTTGATCCAGGCGGGATTATCACCGTCATTTTCCTGATTATCGTATTCCGCAGGAAATGAAGGACCTGACGACAGAACGGTTGTATTGGAAAAGTGATTCACACCAGGCATGAGGAAAAATGAGGGGTGCCATTTCCCATGAACCGGTGCCCGACAGATTGCGCATCTCACACGGGAGTGAGATCAGACCTTGACAACAAGGCACTGGGAGCCCGCGGTCTCCAGCACCGGCTCGGTCTTCTCTTCAAAGAAGTCGTCAAAGGCCTTCTTGACGCCGGGCGCCGTGATATAATCATGGGAGATGATGATGCCACCCGGGTTCATCCGTGAATAGAAGAACTCAAGGCATGACTTCGTGCTCTCGTAGCAGTCCACATCCAGGTTCACGAGCGAGAAACGCTTGTCCTCAATGGGCCCGGCGGTCTCCGGGAAGATGCCCTTGTAGAAGTGGACGTTGCTGTCTTCTTTTAAGTAGTTCCTCACGCTGTCGTAGGACGCGGCGAACTTTCCCTCGTAGAAGGGCCAGACCATGTCGATATCATCGACTTTCGGCAGGCCTTCGAATGTGTCGAAGAGATGGAGGGTCTTGTCCCCCTTCGCGGAACAGATGATCTTGGCCGACCCGCCCTTGTATACGCCAACCTCCGCGATGTCCCCTGGCACTTTCTGGGTCTTTTTGACGGCCATGTAGATATGGTAGGCCTCGATATCCTCGAGCAGGAGTTCGGTCTCCTTCCGGATCTTGCGGAGGTTTTTTGCAAACTCCTTTCTTCGGTCGCACCCGTAATGGGAGAGCCGGCCCCGGTTCGCAATGTCGTTACCCATGAACGGCTCAAAGAAGACAAACTTGCGGAACTTGAGGATATACCTGCTCGGAACAACCGAATCAAAAAGGCAGAAAAGATTCTTCTTCGGGAACAGGCTCATGTCCTATAATATACGCATTCCCGAGATTTATAAATCTCGGAACAGGGAAAACCGTACAAGGGTCAGCCGGTTGCCGGATTCATTTTTTTGCAGGGGGGATCTCGTGCACTCCGGGTTCCGGGAGTTCGGCACTGACATCCAGTTCATCGAGGAACGGCATCAGGCAGGAGACACAGGGTTCAGGCCGCACATTGCTGCCAGACGGGATCTCCCCGATTGTCACGATCTCGACCATCAGCGGGAACTCGTCCATGGTCTGCTCGAACGAGGGATCGTTCTCCTGCGTGAACCGGAGGAAACTCTCCACCTGGATGACCGGGCGTTCATACTCGGGAACACCGGCATATTCAGCCAGCACCTCTGCAAGGGACTTTGTCCGGGCAAGGTCTTCCTCAAAGAAAAGATACACCGTGACACCGTAGTTGTCTGCGATCGATGCAAGTTTCCGTATGTCAACGGATTTTCCAGGAAAGAGTCCCAGGCGACCGAGTTTTTCAGCGGGATTTTTACCGGGCACGGCAGCCCATGCGGCGGGTTTCAGCATACCAGTAATGGGGCGGCAGGGGGCGTAAATATAACGATAAGTGCCCCAACGGGGGACGGGAAAAAGGAGGTCCGGATTATTCCCGCCCGAACTTGTTCAGGAGCGAGAACCCCACTCCAAAGAAGAGGACAGCCGCGACCGGCCAGACCGACCAGGTGATCTTTCCATTGGTGTATACATCGATACCAACAAAGAATACACAGATCATCACCATGACAGCGATGCTGTACCACCATTTCGGCTTACCTTGTGCACCCATTGCATCTCTCATCATACTCATAATATCAGAACCTGTTGTACCTGATGGATAAAGAAAGGTTGTTGGCCGGGAGTATACCCGGTCAGATATTGCCACCGGATAAGTTCCCGGGCCCTGCCTGTTTTGGCATGAACGCGTTCTGGATCTGATCCTTGCTGAACGCCGACGGGATGGTACCGGTCTTTGCGTACGTGTAAAGCGCTGTTACAAAGATGCCCTGCATTGCCGAGTACACCACGGCAAGGACAACGACAAAGAGCAGGAAGAGTACCAGCGCAGGGATGAAGAGGATGCCTCCCGCAATGAAGAGGGTCGCAAACACGCAGGCTGCACCGAGGAGACCGACGACAACAAAGATGATGGCGATTGACGCTGCCCCGACAATACTCTCGCCCCAGGTCTTCCTGACAAGGGAGAGGGACTCCTTGAAGGAGTCGACAACACCCTTATCCTCAAGGATCAGGACCGGCACGACAAAGTACGTGATCAGGCTCCAGACTCCACCGATCATGGCAAGGATAATATCGCCGATAAAACCCGCACGGTCTTCAAGGAGGTTCAGGATCAGCCCGACCGTTGCTGCAATGACTGCCCACCCGAGGATTGCGGGGAGGTGCCGGGCGGAAGCGGAAAGTCCTTCCCCCACGGTCATGGACTTCCCGTTCAGTTTCGCGTTCACGCACGAGATCAGGGCCGTGTTGAAGAAGATCACGACAAAGTAACTCACCAGGTAGAAGAGGAAGAGGTACACAAGGCCGATGATCGATCCTGACGCGAACAAGGACTTCGAGACGATGAGCGGAAGGACAAAGGACAGGATGACAAGGATGGTCACGATCCCGGAGAGGACCGGGAACACGAGCAGTTTCTTGTCATCTATGAGGACGTCCCAGCTCGTTTTGACAAGCGAGAGACTCCTGCCGATACTTTCGAACATAGATCAGCATAGTAGGCGGTATGAGATGAAGATTACGGGAAATTTTCCCAAAAAAGAGGTATTTTTGCGCCGGTTCTGGCAGTTATTGCCTGCGGCGCATCCACGCGAGACCTGCTGTGCAGCACCCGAGGAGTGCGATCACCACAGAGAACCCGGGCGATTTTGTGACGGGAGGGGCTGTGGTGACCGGGGGCAGCGTCAGCGTGGGAACCGTTGTCTGCACCGGTGCCACCGTCGCCCCTGCTACCGGCTGGGAGATGAGAATCTCGCTTCCCGGCACAACATTGCCGGTATTGTCGATCTCAACAAGGTCGAGGACAGTCACGGTGCCGGTTGCCGATGCGGGAACAGTACCGGCGATGGTGACGGTAAACGATACATCTCGGTTGATGGAATAGGAGAGTATCTCGCCGTTGATGAATGCGGCAGAACCCGACGCCGTCTGCTGGGCTGCATTGTTGCCGTCAAGAATTACCTGGATATTCCACCGGGCATTCTCGAGGCTGGTCTGCATCTGGAGATTGTGGGTCTTCGGGAAGGAAGTGCCACTGGGGATTGCGAACGTGGCCACGACCTGTTCCTGCCCACCGGGTACGAGCGGGGGATTCGGGGTAAACGACTGACTGACAAGCATGGGACTTGCGGAAGCCGGAAGCACGACAAGCAGGAGCAGCAGGCACCCGCAGAGCAGGAAACGGTTCATCGGGTTCATGGAGTATCGTAACCAGTGTGGTTACCTTACAATTGATAGAAGTGTCGGTTTGGTTATCGCAGAGCAGGATAACAGTTCAGCGGCCCTGCACATTCCGGATAACCTGGCCGGCGTGATCGATGGCTTCCTGCCCTTCAGGAATCTGGCCGGCAAACATCTGCCAGCAGTGGAACATATCCTCCCAGATCTCGACGTGAACCGGAACGCCGGCCCACCGGGCTTTCTCGACAAACGTGCCTACATCAGAAAGGAGGAGCTCGTGGGTGCCCACCTGGATATAGAGGCGGGGGAGGCCACGGAGGGTGCCGAAGACCGGGGATGCGAGCGGGTTCTCCGGGTCATGACCGCCAAGGTAGGTGGTCCGGATAGCATGCAGACGATCGGGCGTCATCCAGTCCCGCGCCGAGTTCTTCTCAACCGATTCCCCGGTGAACCGGAGGTCTGTGGCAGGGGACATGCAGACCGCTGCCGGGGGAAGCGTATATCCCTTCCCGCAAAGCGAAAGCAGGGTGGAGAGCACGATGTTGCCCCCCGTGGATATGCCAACCGGGAGGATGCGGTGGGGCATGAATCCCCTGGCCTGGAGATAGTGGTATGCATCTATGGTATCCTCGACCGGCGCCGGGAAGATGTGTTCCGGGCTCAGCCGGTAATCGACCGAGAAGACCCGGGTCTTCGCGGCACGGGCGAGCCGTATGCAGAGGCCGAGGTGATCCTCAGTCGACCCCAGGGAGAATCCCCCTCCGTGGAGGAAGAGTATGACAGAATCCATGGCGGATTCCCGGACAGAGATCCAGTAACCGGAAAGATCGTCACGGATGGCGGCCTTTTCCACGACAAATCCGCCTTCATTGATGAGTTCTTCCTGCATCTCAGCGTAAAACGCGGTAAAGTCTTCCCGTATTGCAGCAAGGGGCTTCTTCTGGTCGGGGGCATGCGACCGGATGATGGAGAGGAGTTCGTCCGGGGACTCGCGTATCATTAACTCTGTGTTAGAGAGGCTGGATAATAAAGGGTGGGGGTGTTACGGGCAGGCCTTGCGGATCCGGTGCAAAACCGAACGCATATCTGGCGCAACGCTGACATTACCTGATGCAATCCGATGACGAACTGGCTGCACGGACCGTCCGCAAGGTTGGCCGCCGCCTGCTCCCGTTCCTGTTTATTCTCTATGTCGTAGCATTCCTCGATCGCGTCAACTTCGGGTATGCAGCGCTCGAGATGAACAGCGCGCTCGGACTCTCTGCCGAGGTCTTCGGCTTCCTCTCCGGCATATTCTTCATCGGGTACCTGCTCTTAGAGATCCCGAGTAACATGATCCTCCAGCGGATCGGCGCCCGCATCTGGATCAGCCGGATCATCATCAGCTGGGGGATTGTTGTCATCCTCACCGCTGCTGCAATGGACGCGTACCAGATGGCCGCGTTCCGGTTCATCCTCGGGGTTGCGGAAGCCGGGTTCTTCCCGGGGATCATCCTCTACATCACCTGCTGGTTCCGCAAGCAGGATCTCGCCAGGGCCGTTGCCCTCTTCATGACGGCACTCGCGGTCTCGAACATCATCGGCGCGCCGGTCTCGACCTGGATCCTCGACAACATCAGCTGGTTCGGCATTGCGGGCTGGCGGTGGCTCTTCATCCTCGAAGGTCTGCCGGCACTCGTGCTTGGTGTCATCACCTGGTTCTACCTGAGCGATCGGCCGAACGATGCAACGTGGCTCGAACCAGAGGAACGGGACTGGCTTGTAGGGGTCCTTTCCCGGGAGAACAAGGAGAAGGCTGATCAGCACCGCAGTTTCCGGGAAGTTCTCCTGGACCTGCGGGTCTGGCACCTCGGCCTCGTCTACTGTACGGTCACCATCGGGCTGTACGGCCTTGGGTTCTGGATGCCGCAGATCATCAAGTCACTCTTTGGGGGATTCTCGAACTTCGAGATCGGGCTTGTCATGACCATCCCCTATCTTGCTGCGCTCGGCGCCATGATCCTCTGGAGCGCCCATTCGGACCGGACGGGAGAGCGGGTCTGGCATACCGCAGTCCCTCCCGTGATCGGGGGGATCGCGCTTGCCGGTGTCGGCTTTTTTACCGGCACCCTCCTCGCCTTTGTCCTGATCATCATCGCAACGGCCGGCATCTACTGTTTCTTCGGGCCGTTCTGGACGCTTCCTGCTATCTTCCTTGCCGAAGCAGCGGCTGCCGTCGGGATTGCTGCAGTCAACTCAGTAGGGAACCTTGGCGGGTTCATCGGCCCTTCCATCGTCGGGCTCCTGACCGGGATGACCGGATCGACCAGCGCCGGGCTGGTCGCTCTCGGGGCATGTCTCGTGCTCACGGGCATTCTCACGCTCGCGGTCCGGGTGCAGAACAAGGGAACCTGACCGTGATCCGTGGGGTCTGGAAGAAGATTGCGTTACCGTTGCGGAAAGACCCGTACTGGGGGAATTCGGTATGTTAATAAAAGATTATGAAAAATACTTTTTTATCCCAGTCCGGACCCTGTGCTGACAGGGAACGCGGATACGGGTGATTTGTCCTATTATCGGGAGAAATACTCATGAGATTCACACATATCAGTATTTTAGTCATGCTCGTTGTGATTGCGGTTGCGGTTGCAGGGTGTTCATCCTCACAACCGGCCACAACGGGCAGCCCGTCACCGGCTGCCACGGGTGCCGGCAGCGCAACAACCCCGACATCCGGTGCCCAGAGTTCCGGAAGTACGGCATCAGCCAGTGCTTCGGCCAGCGGATCGCAGCTGTTCGGAGGGCTCTCTTACAACTGGGTCGAATACAAGATGGTCGGGAGCGCAACCGGTGATGACCAGATGATTGTCTATTACAAGTACAACCAGAAGACCGGGACGTGCACGATGCGGTTCGAGGGGGCTGCTGCCGAGGCAATGAAGGGCATGGCAACCGAGATGGACTGCAGTTCCACAGGGGGTTCATCGTCATCGAACCCGAATGATGTGAAATCCGATGTCCAGTTCGTCAAAGTGGGTACGGAGGTAGTCACGGTTCCTGCCGGGACATTCACGGCAGACAAATATACATCCACCTACCAGGGTACGACATCCACCTACTGGATCGTCATGGGGAAGCCGCTCATCAAGATGCAGGGCGGGGATTCAACAGGTTCCGTGGTAATGGAACTCAATGGAATGGGATAATTCCCAAAACAGGCCCTTTTTTTTATTATTTCCCCTCTAGCCCAGCGAATGACGCTTCTCTATCGCGAACCGTTTCTCAAGGATCTCGCGGGTGATCTTGTAATCGAAGGTCAGGACATAGGGTGATGAGAGCGCAGTTACCAAACACTCACAGATAGTACATGAGCACCGTCTGCTGATACCCGTCCTTGAACGTCCCGACGATATTCACGCGTGATGCATCCGATACTCCACGGTAAACAAAGTTATACGTGGAGCCCGGGACGGGATCAACAATAGTCCGCTCATTGTACGAGCCGGCTCGGTTGTCAACGCGGATCGTAAAATACTGGAGATCTGCGGCATCGGGACCGCCGTTATACGTAACATTCACCATGGTTGTCGATGAGGTGACGGTGAAGTTCAGGGATTTCTCCGCATCGGTGGTGGTGACAGCGGGGGGGAGCGTGGGCGGGGTCTGGGGAAGGGTCGTTACCACCGGGGGGGTTGCCGGCTGGGAACAGCCGCAGGTGATAACAAGCACGATAATAAACAGGCAGATCCAATGCACGCATCTCATGATGGGGATGTGGGAGAGAATATAAGATAAATGTTGGGGATTTCAGTCGGTTCCCTGCGGATCTAACCGGTTTTCTGCGGGGTATACCGTGACCACACAATCCCGTTCCCCAGAACTTCCGTGTGCCGGTGCGTGAGCGGAACCTGCAAATCCCGGATCCCGGCATGCAGCGGATCACACAGGGTCGGATCAGCCCTCCCGCCGGCAATGAAGGGATGGACAAGGATACTTATCTCGTCAACAAGACCCTC
This sequence comes from Methanoregula sp., assembly GCF_028679125.1. GTDB lineage: Archaea > Halobacteriota > Methanomicrobia > Methanomicrobiales > Methanospirillaceae > Methanoregula. The sequence continues at coordinate 39,588 of NZ_JAJRCG010000019.1, forward strand.
ATGCAGGAGCACGCTGTTGAGCGTCCCTCCACTGTCGACCCGTATTGTCCGGACACCGAACTGTCGGTTGAGTTCCTCAAGGGCGGCACGCATATCCACCTGCTGTTCCCCCGCACGGATCACGCCGATCCGGCATTGCCGGAGATAATCGAGATATTCATCCGGTGTCGAACCCGAACAGAGCGCAATAAGATCCCGCATGTACGGCCAGGATCTCAGGGTCTCCCAGCACCGCACCCGGCCTCTGCTGTCCGCGATCACCATCAGGGGGCGGGGGTCAGGCCCATCTGCCGGAGGCGTGAACATCTTCCGGTGCTCGGCCGGGACTTCGAGTGTGGGAGCGGCAAGGATCGTGGAGCTGCCGAAGAGGATAGCGTCAGGGTTCCACTGTGCGGCGAGCGTATAATACAATTCCAGATCAGCGGGAAAATTTGTGATGCGGCCATCGAGACTTGTGGCTGTGTGGAGGATGACTCTGGGTAACATAACCGTTCCTGATCACCCATGGGACTTACATGAGATAAAAGAGAGGCGCGGGGGGTGAAACTGGCCGTCAGTAGCTAAAAGCAGCCAAATATTTATAGTGTCAACATCATAATGTTGACGTATGTTCCTGCCAACGAACGACAAACAGTTCGGGTTCTGGGCATTGCGCAGGAGCGGTGAATCCAATATCGGGATTGCCAACCGCTTCGGCATCTCTCGCCAGGCCGTATCCCGGGCACTCCTCCTCATGGACGATCGGATCGAGACCACCCTGCGCGAGATGGCGCAGGCCAACCAGATCTCGGTTGAGAAGATCAATGCGGAACGCGGCATCCTCCTCGGCCGATCGATCCCGTTCCAGACTGCGGCGATCATCTTCGTATCGGAGAAACACGGAGTACAGGTCTGGTACGAACATGACGGCGACTGCGGCACGTGCCAGAGATATACCGAATGCATCGAGCTGCTCTGGGATTATGCCACCGAACTCGGCATCCAAATCAAGAAGACCGCGGACCCGACGAAGATGGCAGAAGAACTGTTCGCAAACGTGAAGGCGATGTTATGATCACGAGGATTTCTGAGATTATTCACGAATGGACGGGCTGGTGCCCGAACAGGAATGCCATGAATGCAAAGAACTGCGGTAATACAACATTCAGCCTCGGTGCGGACAGCCTGCAGGTAAAAAATCCCGGGCCTTCAGGAACCGATGGATCCGGTACACCATGGGAAGGGAGATATGAGCATACCCAGCGGGGAACACTTATCCTCTGTGCAGTATCCGCTGCCATCATCCTGATCCTCGCACTGGCATACATATTCGGTCCCGAATGGGTTGCACTCATCGTAGCGGGCATCCTGATCGTTGTGCTCGCAATCATGACCACCCTGACCGTCACCATCAGGGAAGGGCTCCTCCGGATCCGGTTCGGACCGGTCGGGCTTATCAGGAAGAGCTGGCCGGTATCGGAGATCGCCATGGTGAAAACGGTTACTAATTCCTGGTACTATGGCTGGGGTATCCGCATAACGCCATACGGCCCGCTTTATAATGTCTCCGGGTATGAGGCTGTTGAGGTGCAACTTTTCTCCGGGAAGACATTTCGGATCGGCACCGATGAGCCGGAAGCCCTGAAGGCCGCGATAGAAAAGGCACGAACAGAAAAAAAGGATCTGTCACGCTCTATGGGACCGCAATGACACAGATCATTTCAGACAAAATTTGGGCATATCTGGGCTGGTGCCCGAATGCCCGTACCCTGGACGGACAGACACCCCGCACCAGCAGAATTAACCCCACGGGAATTACCGATCCGGAACCGCCACAGCCCCAGACAATCCCAATGAGGATCGCAACGCCCGCTTGGATGACCGCCATTGCGCTCGCGATCCTCGTTGCCACGTTCTTTGTCGGAGGAAATCTCTGGTGGGTGGCATTTGTTCTCGTCGTCCTTGTGATATTAGTCGTTATCCAGATCCGGACCGTTCAGACCCAGCGGAGAGCCTGAAAAAATGCAGTCAGAAGAAAAATACTACCTCAAAGATACGATTATCGAACAGTTCCGCCGGTTTATGGGCTGGTGCCCCCAGGCACAGCAGCGCTCGTTCCACAGGGATAGCGCGATGGATACAGTGCATACATCATCGTCCGGGAGCGCAGGGGGAATGCCCACCCTTTCCTTTGGCTGGAAGAACCGGTACCGCACCCGGGCCCTCGCATTCGCGCTCTGCATGACCGGTGTCGGGATCTCCCTCTTTGCCACATCAACGGGGGACCGGTTCGCGATGTTCGGTATCGGGGTTGTACTTGCCACCCTCCTGTATTGTGCCGACGCCGTCAGATATTGGGAGGTATTCCGGGACGTGGAGAGGGACTGTGTCGCTGACGAGAAGAACTGGAAGGAGGTCTCGGTTGTCCGCATCCTCCCAATCATCGGGGCTGCCCTTATCCTCGCGTTCGTGGGAGCCATCCTCCTCGGCCTGATCCCCGGACTCTCGATGCTCATGGTGAACGGGTTCCTTGCCGGGTTTGCTGCCTGTGGCTGGTATCACGTTCTCACGATCATCATATGGGAACGACGGTCCGGTATCCCGCTGTACACTGATGGGAACCTGATATACCGGAGGATCTGATCATGCAGTCCGACCGGAATGATAACACCTCCCGCGAGACCGGGGGTATCCCCCAATGGATGTCAGCGCTTGGCATCGTTATCCTCTTTGCAACACTGGGTTTCGGGGGCCTTTTCTGGTGGCCGTTCTTTGTTGGGGCGGTGCTTGTCGCGTGCCTTGCGTACTGGTACTATCACCATATCCGGAAGGTGCGGTGACATGGCACAGATTGCAACACATATCTGGAACGCCATGGGTTGGTGCCCGATGGAGGCTTCCATTCAGTATCCGGTGAAAAACTCTGCGGGGGATGCGCAAAAGAAGGCGGCCTCAGGTGACAGTGGGCCGGTTGCCCGCAGGTCTGCCCGGTTCATGCGCCTGGCATGGGGGGTTGTCATCCTCTCGTGGCTCGTCGCATTCCTGGTCCTGCCCCATCTCCCGGAAGTTGTGCCGGTCCACTGGGACCTGAACGGGGAAGCGAACGGGTTCTCCGACCGGCTCACAGGTACGTTCATGCTGCCGGTCTTCATCACGTTCATGACGATCCTGTTTATCGTATTGCCCCGGTTCGATTCCATGCAGTTCACTCTCGAGGCATTCCGGGACATCTATGCGATCATCATCTTTGCCACACTCTCGATGCTCTTCGGGCTGGAAGTGATCGCGCTCCTGGTTGCAGCGGGAACCGACCTACCACTCGTCTCGCTCATCTCCGCGCTGATCGGGTTCCTCTTCATCGTCATGGGGAGCCTGATGCCGCATATCGGACGGAATACCACTCTTGGCATCCGCCTGCCGTGGACGCTTGCGAGCGAAGAGGTCTGGAAGAAGACCCACGAACATGGCGGCCCGGTCTTCGTCGTTGCCGGCGTACTGGTAGTACTCGGGAGCATTGTTGCCGGGATCTGGGCAATTGCCCTGATGCTCGTTGTCGTCATCGCCGCCACACTGTATATCGGGGTCTGGTCGTACCGGCTGGCGAAGGCCGAAACAGCGATGCGGGAAAACAGGGTTCACTCAACTGATTGAGATACACTTACGCCAGAATCCGGCGCCCTGACACCCGGTAATGAATAATCCGCATTGTCTCATATCGGATCTCCCATATATTTATATTGTAAATGTCCATACATTTACACATGTTCCTACCCACCAATGAGAAACAGTTCGGGTTCTGGAAGATGCGGCGCAGCGGGATGTCCAATATCTCTATTGCAAACCTTCTCGGCATTACACGGCAGGGAGTATCGCAGGCACTCCGCGTGATGGACGAGAAGATCGATGGCTCGTTGCGGGAGATGGCGCAGGCAAACCGGATCCAGGTTGAAAAGATCGATGTGGAGAGAGGTGTCCTGTCTGGGCGGTCCGTTCCGTTCCAGACAAAAGCCTACATTTTTGTCTCGGAGAAGCATGGCATGCAGGTCTGGTACGAGCATGACGGCGACTGCGGGGCATGCGATGAATACACCCAGTGTATCGAATTCATCTGGGACTTTGCATCGGAGCTCGGGATAAAGATAGAGAAGACCGCCGACCCGACAAAGATGGCAGAAGAACTTCTGGAAAAGATCCGGGGGAGTACCGTATGAACCAGAATTCCCCGGATACACACTGGTGGCTCGGCCTGTGCCGGAAAACACCGGTGTTCCGTGCCTCAGAGACAGGTGGAGGTTATCAACCTGAACCCGCCCATGTGGGGAGCCCGGACGGAGGAGCCGGCGGACCGGAAACGATCCGGCGGGGAATCGGGGCTGCCCTGTCCGGCACGAAAACCCTTATCCATAACCCGCAGCTCCTCTGGTTCTCGCTCCTTGCCGGACTCGTGCTGGTCGCACACCTCATCGCCCAGGCGGTCATTCATTTCCTGTCAGAGTGGCTGTTCTTCTTTGATACCAACACTCTCCTCCCATCGCTTGTCCTGACATTTGTGGCCTGGGTTCTCGCGGTGTTCTGCCTGGTATTCTTACTGGCGGGTTTTGTCTTGAGTCTCTCTTCAAAGGAAGGCGGTACGGTTTCATTCTTCCAGGGACTAAAGCAGGCAAAAAAATACCTGGTACCTCTTACCGGGGGATCTGTGGTCGCAGCACTCGCGGGGATTTTACTCTTCGCCCAACCCTTCATTGCCCAGGGCGTGCTTTTTGTCAGCAACCCCCAGTGGCTGCTCTTCGCTGGTTCTTCTCATGCCGGTATACCCTCATTACTTATCCAGACATTTGCGATCGAGTTCCTGACCGTGTTCTGCCTGGTAATCTTACTGGCGGGCCTTGTCCTCAGCCTCTCTTCAACGGAAGGCGGTACGGTCTCATTCTTCCAGGGACTAAAGCAGGCAAAAAAATACCTGATGCGTCTTACCGCGTGGTCCGTAGTCATGTCACTTGCCGGCACTCTGATCTACATCGTCGGCCAGTATTCCTACGATCTGACGTGGTTCCAGCCATTCAATATCATATCGGCACTCTCCACTGATCTCTCGATGTTCCTGTTTTACGTGCACTACACGTTCCCTTTCAACATCCTCCTCGCCCCGACCCTCTACCTTCCCAGCCTGCCTCCGGAATTTGGCGGGGATGGGTGGCTCATCACCTGGGCGCTCGAAAATACCCTGATCCTTTCAGCAGTCACCGTATTCCTGTTCGTCCTTACCCTGTTTGTCGTGCCCCTCCTCGTGCTTGAGAAGAAGAGCCTGAAGGAAGCGGTTTTTGGATTGTTTACCCTGATGAAGAAGATCTGGGGTGAAGTGGCGTCCTGCGTTCTGGGCCTTGGAATGGTAGTACTCGCTGCCTGGATCGTGTTCCTGCTCTTCCGGTTTTCCTTTGTTGATCTTGTGTCGTGGGTTGCCGGCCCAATGGACGTTTCGTTCACGCACCACAGTGACGCGTGGATTGCAGCCGGCCTCCTGTACATTCTTGCCCTGTTCAGCCTTGTTTTTGTCGTGGCAACGGTCGGGGGGATTGCAGCACTGAACCTTTACACCTCGGCAAAGATCCGGGCAGATACCCGGATCCGCTGAAACAGAACCACCAGCATAACTTTTTTTTATCACTGACCCTGCTGGCAGATATCCCCGGTAAAAAAATGGTGCCGGGAAGTACCTGTGACCCCCCGGTCCCGAGGAGGATATCGCATAAAATCGCGGACCAGAATGATTTTATATTGTAAATATCAATACATTTACGTATGTCCAAACAAACCAGCAACAACCCGTTCGGGTTCTGGAAGGTGATCCTGCTGCTCATCATGGCAGGTGCAGTTGTATTGTCGATATCTCCCGTATCCGCGGAGAAACCGTTCGTTACTATCGTCGCTAAAGGCGATCAGTCCTATTATATGGGGGAAAAAGTGGTCTTCAGCGGGATGAATACTGATTCAGATTCCACGTACCTCTTCATAACCGGACCCAACCTTGCCGAAGGCGGGGGAAAACTTGCTTCGCCAAATCAAAATGCAACCAGTGGGAATCCCGGTTCATTCACCCTCGTAAAAACCAAACCGGATAAAACCTGGGAATATACCTGGTATACATCTGATGTCAGCCTGGGTGCCGGGACGTATACGATTTATGCAGTGACAAAGCCGGAAACAAAAGACCAGTTCAACGATCTGACAACCTATGGTACGGTCGGTATCATATACAAAAAGCCATTCATAACCGGAGAGATCTCCCCGTCATCAGTTTCACCGGGACAGCCATTTACCATTTCCGGAGTTGCGGAAGGAATCCCACCGGAGGTCCAGGTCTGGATCCTGGGTAATAACTATCTTTCCAGGTCAATTGAATCCGTCAACTCTACTGATGCATCGTACAAGTACGTGGTGCCCGGGGAGGTCACCAGTAAGTTTGCAGCCGGCCAGTACTTTGCGATTGTCCAGCACCCGATGCGGTATAACAAGTTCAATATCGATGTCAGCGGGGATTATGTCAAACTGAACAATGACACAACCATCTTTAAGATCACCGGCCCGGGAAGCCTGCAGGGCAGCGATGCGGCAGACGCACTCACCGCCGCAATCAGCGATCAGGAGGCAAACGATAAGACGTTGGCCAATGACACGTATACCCTGATCCCCTTCCAGGTCACTAATACAGGATCCGGTGCAACCGCAGGTACGGGAGTCACTATTTCCACTGACGGAGATAAGTCATATTACCTGGGAGAAAAAGTGGTTATCAGAGGCCGTAATACCGATTCGGATACCACGTACCTTTTCATCACCGGACCCGGCACCTTCAAGGACGGACCCGGTATCCCCGCCATCGGGGGAAAACTTACCTCCCCCCTGCAGGAAGTAGTCAGCGGGAATCCCGATTCATTCACCACCGTGAAAACTAAGACGGATAAGACCTGGGAATACGTCTATTACACCGCCAATCTCCCGGTGGATGCCGGCACATACAACATTTATGCCGTGAGCCAGCCGAAAGCACTGGACCTGGCTGGCCCGGCTGCCGCAGGTGAAGGGATTATCCTGAAAAAACCCTTCATCACGGCACAGATCTCTCCGTCATCAGTATTACCGGGACAGCCGTTTACAGTCTCCGGATTTGCGGAAGGAGATCCCGAAACGGTCCAGATCTGGATCCTCGGTAAGAACTACTACTCCAGGTCAGTTCAAGCCGTCAACCCTGATGCCTCTTATACGTATACAGTCCCCCGTGAGGTTACCAGTCAGCTTGCAAGCGGCCAGTACTTGGTAGTTGTCCAGCATGCGATGCAGAACACCACGTTCGACATCGATGTCAACGGGGATTACGTCCGCAGCCTGCAACTGAATAACGGTACGAACCTCTTCAGGATCTCCGGCCCGGGAAGCCTGCAGGGCAATGACGCGGCAGACGCACTCGTTGCTGCGTTCAGTGATCCCGTTAATGGTGATGACACCTATACGGAGATCCCGTTCCAGGTCACGGATGCAGGAAATCCGACGCCCCAGGCAACAGATGCTTCAACCGCTCCGGTCCAGCAGTCGACAAAGTACGGTCTGCTCGGGGCGATCGGAGAGGCATTCAGATCATTTTTTTAACATCGACTCTGTTGAAACCCAAAAAAGACGTACGATCAACTTGGTGAAAAGTGATGGGCAAATCAAAACATCCCCCCTTTCGGATGACCTCTGGACGACGATTCAGTGATCCTTGTCCTGGGCATCTCTTATTTTTACTATTCCTGATCATTTCTCTTTTCTTTATTTCCGTTGTTCCTGCTTCAGCGGAAGATGCAATGTTCCGGGCAAATCCGGAGCATACGGGAGTTTATGGCAACGGAGGTAATGAACCGGGAAATTCTGAACTTTGGCATTTCGCTACGGGAGGATTTATCTATTCATCCCCGACTGTAGCAGATGGTATTGTCTATGCCGGAAGTGATGATAAGAACCTGTACGCGATCGATGCGGTGACGGGTAAAGAGAAGTGGAGGTTCGCAACAGGAGACTGGGTGGATTCATCTCCGGCTGTGGCAAATGGGATTGTCTATGTCGGGAGTAATGATAAGAACCTGTATGCAATTGGAACAAACGCATCATCTCTGACAACCGCTCCAACAACGATCTCTTCGACACGCATTACCCTGCCAAGGACAACAATACAACAAACAATCGCTTCAACCCAGACAACTTCTCCCGTACGCGGACAGAATGCGAACCCGACAGTTGCACTTCCTGTTCTCGCGATTATCGTTACCATAATACTCTTTGCTGGAGGGGGATGCCTCCTCAATCGGGTGAAGAATAAGCCATGATCTGACGGGTCCTGAACAATGTCCATTGATTTAGATCGGATCTCCCATACGTTTATATTGTAAATATCCATACATTTACGTATGTTCCTACCCACGAATGAGAAACAGTTCGGGTTCTGGAAGATGCGGCGCAGCGGGATGTCCAATGTCTCTATTGCAAACCTGCTTGGAATAACAAGGCAGGGTGTTTCTCAGGCACTCCTTGCGATGAACGAGAAGATCGAAGCATCGCTGCGGGAGATGGCACAGGCAAACAGGATCCAGATCGAGAAGATTGATGTGGAGAAAGGTGTCCTGTTTGGAAGGTCCATCCCGTTCCAGACCAATGCCTACATCTTCGTCTCTGATAAGCACGGCATGCAGGTCTGGTACGAGCATGATGGCGACTGTGAGGCCTGCGATGAATTCACCCAGTGTATCGAATTTATCTGGGATTTCGCATCCGAACTCGGGATAAAGATCGAAAAGACCGCAGACCCGACAAAAATGGCTGAAGAATTGCTCACAAAAATCAGGGAGAGTGTAAAATGACCCAGGTATCGGAAATTGCCGAGCACTGGTTCGGCCTGTGCCGGAAAGCGCCGGTATTCCGTGCATCAGAGACAGGTATTGGTTATCAACCTGAACCAGCCCATGAGGGGAGCCCGGATGGCGGGGCTGGCGGATCAAGAACGATCCGACGCGGAATCGGGGCTGCCCTGTCAGGCACGAAAACCCTTATCCATAACCCGCAGCTTCTCTGGTTCTCGCTTCTGGCCGGACTTGTGCTCGCGGGAAACGCCATCGGCCAAGGGGCACTCCGCTACCTCGACAGGGCAGTACAACCCGGGGTAATCGTGGAGTTTGCCCGGGACATGTATATCCTGGACTTTTTCCTGGAGTTTATCACAGTGTTCTGCCTGCTGCTCCTGCTGGCGGGCCTTGTCCTGAGCCTCTCGTCAAAGAAAGGAGGTCCTGCATCGTTCTCAAAAGGACTTGCCGGGGCAAAAAAATACTGGAAACCGATCTTCCTGTGGTCGCTTGTCCTGGCACTCGCAGGCATCCTGCTCTTCCGCATCTGGCGTTATTTATTCTTCGGGTTGCCACCTGATTTCCGGTTCCTCAATACCTTCGGGCCATATTTCTTTGACAGCACGATCAACCAGTTCCCCTTCAACTGGACGCTCGACTGGGCCATGTTCACCGAACTTCCGGGCTACGGGGGACGATCCCTGCTGTTATTGATCTATCCGTTCGGGGTTCTAGAGGCGATGAACTTCCTTGTGATCAACCTGCTCCTCTTCGTCCTGACCCCGTTTGTCGTGCCCCTCGTCGTACTTGAACGAAAGACTCTCAGGGAGGCAGTCGCGGGATCCTTTGCCATGATGAAAAAGATCTGGGCGGAGACCGTTACCTGTGCCGCATTCCTTGGCGTTGTCGTCTTCGGTGTATTTCTTACGTACCTGCTTGTCCAGGCTGTATCCGGGATTGTGTCACCCTACGAAACGGTAATGTTCCATCCCACCGTCACCTGGATTACTCTTGCCGTTCTCTATAATCTCGTACTTCTGGCGTTTGCGTTTGTCGTGGTAACCGTCGGAGGGATCGCTGCACGGGATCTTTACCTCTCTGCAAAAAACAGGGTGAGTGCAGCATGACATCGGTATCCGAAACTGCTGAACACTGGTTCGGCCTGTGCCGGAAAGCGCCGACTCTGCGCACGGCCCCGACAATCCTCGCAGTACAGCCAGTCACGGTAAATCCTGCACAATCGGGCAGCAGAGGAGCTGTCGGAGAATCAGGCCGGATCCGGCGCGGGATCGATATCGCAACGGGAAGTATCAGGACCCTGTTCAGGGAGAGGCACCTGCTCTGGTTCTCGCTCCTTGCAGGCCTCGTGATCTTTTTCCTGTTCGTGGCAGAAGGGTGGAGCGTAACACACTATGATTACCTCCCCCTGCCATACAGTATCTGGATTCCCATCGGGAACGCAAGCCTCGTCGTGTTCAACATGCAGTTGTTCCTGATCGAAGCGATCTGCCTCTCCTGCTTCACCTGCCTGCTCGCAGGCATGATCCTGTACCGAAACGAAAGCCGTGCAAAAAAGCCGGTCACGATCCGGAATGCATTTGCCGGGGTCAATGCCCATGCCGGTACACTGGCACCGTTGTCCATCAGTATGGCTTTCGTGGCAACGCTCGTGTTTGAGCTGATATCCCAGAGCCAGCTCATCAGCGGATTCCTGCATACGATTGATATGGCCCTGTTCTACCTGCCCTATGCGTATTATGTACCTAACGGGGTCACTTCCATGTATTATTTCTCATTCAGGATCATGATCATCAACATTGTCCTGTTCCTGCTGGCCCTGTATGTCGTGCCGGGCATCGTGCTGGAGAGCAAAAGACTGCTCCCGGCTCTTGTCGGGTCCGTTACTCTCATGAAGAAGACCTGGCGCGAGCTGCTGGGCTGCATCCTCATCTTCGGGGCGATCCTCCTTATGGTCGCCGCCGTTGCGCTCCTGATCGGGCAGTCGCCCCTGCTGCTCAACCATGACTACGACTTCTTCCTCCAGGTTTCCCGCGGGCAGATCCTGATGACCATTGCATGTTACGGCTTCCTCTTGGGCTGTTGCGTGCTGATGGCTCTCGGATCGACAGTCCTTGGGGTTGCCATCACGGATCTGTATTCATACGGAAAGACGAATTCGACCACACCCTCACGAGAAAACACCTCCCCCGCTGTTGCGGAGCCCGCCCGATGATCCGGGTCTCGGAAGTAATCCGGGCCTGGCTCGGGTTGTGCCCTGACCGCCATGCAGTCCGGAACAGGAACCTGGTGCATCCCCGGGAGATGTATTCCACTATCCCCTCGGGCGACACCTTTTATGTCAACAATGATCTCCATGCCGAATATGGAAACGGCCGGCTTTCACAGTGGTTTTAAATAGGTCTTGTCATCGCAGCCAGCAGCAGCATAGCATTTTTCGTCTTTTCGCCATGACGTTCTCCCGGAGAGAGATCTTTGACGCAAACAACTGAACCGGAACGATCTCAGCAATTCAGAGAAGAAATGTATCAGGACCGTTGCCGTATCGGAAGTGCATGAGAATGATGGGACCCAGGTACCGGATTTTCATTGTCGTTGCATTGATCTTCGCCGCGATATCCGCAGGTTGCATAGATGCTGATCCCCCAGTTTCACCGGGGGTATCACCGTCAACGCCGACAGTAACATTCACGCCGGCAGTTCCGGAAACCACAATCCTGCAGCCAGCCCCAGCCACCACGATTACGGTCAAAGCAACAACTGCACCGGTACTGGTGAAGGTCTTTGGCACGTACCGCTGGGCAGAATACCGGGAGAATAATACGGTGACCATGCCTCCCAATCCCCGCTACCAGTGGGAGTCTGTTGTAAAGACGGAACGGTCGCCTGGCAGTTACCAGGGCATTCCGGCATTCCGCTATACAATCACATCCACTGGCGATTATTCAGAATGCTGTACCGATAATATCGTTTCTCATACAAAGAACGGGCACATTTTCGTAACCGAAATGTATTACGGTGCCACCTCCGGCGCGTACCTCGGGGGATCGATGACTGAGACAATTAAAGGGGAGGCGAAACCTGCCGTGGACCTCCCTGCGGATAACAATACGCAGCATCCTGAGGACAGCCCAAGTGGGTGGACGGGAATCACGCCATTGGAAGATATAAACATCACCCTTACCGATCAGGGAACCGAGTCCGTGACCGTCCCGGCCGGGACATTCACGAATGCTCGTAAATATACCGGCTCATTCTGCGACGGGACACCGATTACATTCTGGGTTACATCGGGCATCCCTGTGCCTGTCCAGTACCGGTTCCCAAACAAGTATCTTGACGGGAACGATCCATTCCAGTCATTTGAATTGAGGGAATGGGGATGAGGAGGGGTATAATCTCCATCCATTTACCGGACAGTTAATTTGTCACGCAGGTCACGAACCTGCCGGTATCTGATTAAACAATACAATAACAGTTTTTTAGAGCATTCGCTCGTTGGTGAAACAATACAAAAACAACTGTCGGATAAGAAGGAAGGTGATAGCAGCTTGGTACAGTTCCCGAGGACTCGCGTACCTCAGTACAGTGCACTACGTGTTCCGGCTTAACTTCTGGGTTCGGAATGAGACCAGGTGTGTCCCGAAAGCTA
>NZ_JAJRCG010000020.1 GCF_028679125.1 Methanoregula sp.
AAACTTGCCGATGTGGAGGATCGGGGTTCCCGGGTGCTCGATGGTCGGGCAGGGCCAGTGGATGGCCTCGGGCTTCTCGATCTTCTCGTAGGTTACACCGAACTGGCCGGGGGTCACTGAGCGCATGTCGTCCCAGACGTCCTTTGCGGTCTTCCAGTCAAAGCCCTTGAGGCCCATCTTCTTTGCGAGCATGCCGATGATCTCCCAGTCGTACTTCGACTCGCCGGGACCGTCGACAGCCTTCCGTACACGGTTGACACGGCGCTCGCCGCTGGTGAACGTGCCATCCTTCTCGGCAAAGCAGGTGCCGGGCAGGACTACATCTGCATATTCGCAGCTCTCGTTCCAGTAGATATCCTGGATAACAAGGAAGTCGAGCTTGTCGAACATCTTTTTGACATGGTTTGAATCAGGGTAGGAAACAACCGGGTTCAGGCCAAGGACGTACATCGCCTTGACGACCTCTCCACAGTCGTTGATCTGCTCGGTCAGGGTTGAACCGTACCAGTCGGGCAGGGAACCTGCCGGCATGCCCCATGCCTTCTCCATCTTTGCACGGTTGTCGGGAACTGCAACTGCCTGGTAGCCTGAGAATACGTTCGGGTATGCACCCATATCGCAGGCGCCCTGCACGTTGTTCTGGCCACGGAGCGGGTTGACACCGACACCCGGGCGGCCGACGTTACCGGTCAGGAGAGCGAGGTTGCCCATGGACCGGACATTGTCCGTACCGGTGGTGAGCTCGGTGATGCCGAGGCAGTAGATGATGACCGCGTTCTTTGCGTTTGCGTACTGGCGGGCGAACGCCTGGACGGTCTCCTGCGGGACACCGTGGATCTTCGTGGCGTCAGCATACTTCTCGACAGTCTTCTTGAGGTCGTCAAAGCCTTTCGTGCGCTCCTTGATGTACTCCTTGTCCTCGAGTCCTTCCTTGATGATGTAGTACATCATGTTGTTGGCAAGGGCAATGTGGGTCGACGGGTTGAACCGGATCCACTTGTCAGCGAGCCGGGCGGTCGGGCTGAGACGGGGGTCGACGACAACGATCGGGATTCCCTTCTTCTTGGCCTGCATGACGCGGCGGCCTGCAAGCGGGTGGGCCTCGACAGCGTTCGAACCCCACATGACGATAAGGTCAGAGTTCAGGACATCTTCGAACGGGTTGGTGGCTGCACCGGACCCGAACGAGAGCGAGAGACCGGCAACGGAAGGTCCGTGGCAGATACGGGCGCAGTTGTCAACGTTGTTGGTCTTGAATGCCACACGGGCCCACTTCTGGAGCGCGTAGCAGTCCTCGTTGACGGTACGGCAGGAGGTCTGGAATCCCAGGGCCTTGGGGCCGTTCTTGTCGGAGATCTCCTTGAACTTCTTCGTGATCAGGTCAACGGCTTCGTCCCAGGAGGCTTCCTCGAACTTGTCGCCCTTCTTGATCAGGGGTTTGGTCAGCCGGCCGGGCTTCTGGACAGTCTCCCAGCAGGTTGCACCTTTCGGGCAGAGTTTCCCCTCGTTGATCGGGGACCGCTTGTACGGCTCGACACCAACGAGCTTGTTCCCGATGGATACGAGGTTCAGGCCGCAGCCAACCCCGCAGTAGGGACAGGTCGTTGCTGTATACTTCAATGATGTTTTTATGTCAGTCATGAAGATTCACCATAATTCATTCACTTGTTTTCATACCGGTTGATTTCGGAATTTGTTAACAAAATTTAGAGATTAAACACCAGATCTCTATCCCTGTATTATTTAATCGTTCTGAAATTTTCGTAAAAACTGGTGAACAAAAGTGGGTTTATATATCAACACACCGAACAAGAAATGAATCCGGGAGTTTTTCCATAACCGGAAATTCCCAACAACTGCGGAAGACAAAACGGAGAATCTTGTTGTGAAACGATTTCGTATACCTCCCATGATCTCGGACCTTGTCCTCGCAGCACTGGCATCATGCGATGGCATCCTGTTCGATGCAGGTAATGTCTGCCCCCGGTGCGGCGGCGATCTCTCCGGGTATGATGTAAAAGAGAAGCAGTTTGCAATCATCAGAGATGGGGAACAACTGAAAACCATTCACGTACGTGTCAAACGGTTCCGCTGCCGCCATTGCAGGCAGATCTGTCTTGCCGATCAGCCATTTTATCCGGACATCCGTATCGGGGCCCCGGTGGTGGATCTCTGCGTAACCCTCGGCGAGACGATGCACTCCCCCCGCGTCTCATCCTGCCTTGAAGAGATGGGAATCATTGTTGACCGCTGGAGTGTCCGCAATTATGTGCAAAGGAATATCCCTCCGGTTCCCTCGGTAGACATGTTTGGCATCAGGGTTCCCCGGTCTATTGTTTCACTCTCTTCCCTGTCCATGGGTACCGGCGGAAGCCGGAGGTTCGAGGCACTGGAAGTTCTTGAGGCATGTAATTATCCATCGGGAAAAGAGATACCCGCAATGCCCATACATGATCCCAGTACTTCACTAAATCTGAGCCCGGACTAAGGGAGAGCATAAGATCTCAACAGTCAGCGGACGCCGGATATGGTTACCATATAACAAAAAAGCCAGCCGGATACTCAGACATCTCCCGGAAACAGTGCGATCCGGTACCTGCTGACCCTCATCTCGTTCCTGTACGAGAATATCCGGGTGTCTTATCAAGGGATTTTCCCGGCCCGGGTTCTCCGTGGGCCCAGAACGATTGACGAAGATTTGTTCCGGTCTGATCTCTTCCGGCTCTTCATCCAAAGGGATTTTTAAAAACTCAAATCCGTTCCTTTGGTACGGTCCTTCGAAGTTCCAGGTTATCGGAATGTGATACGGGTTACTGACTATCCACTATTCACAAGGAAAATTTCAGAAACGTACTGGATCCTGCAATTTGTCTGGATTGAGGTATTCTCCAGGGCACATTTTTCAGCCAGACTCTGCTGAAAAATTTCCAATCGCGATCATGAGGTGTTAGTTGATGAGGCTACAATCGGATAATTATGCTACAAAATGCATGTACATGCTACAAAATTTTTAATTTGCTGACGTGAGGTAATTTGACAATCAACCAGACCCTGCCTGAAAAATTTTGAGCAGGGGGTGAGGGGGTGGTTGAATTTTTTTGCCGGAGATCGATTGCGATACTGATCATGGTGTAACTCAATCAGGTTTTTGGCAGGATGTGTATACTCCCATGCTTCACGGGGGAATTCGGAAAGAAGTACAGGATCCGGTTACTGATCTTCCTGATAGACAGCATCTCCGGAATGATGCATCAAAACCTGGAACAGGTACTACCGGATATACAATCGTGACGATACAACGAATCTTCAAAGAAAGGTGATGATAGGTCGGGGAGATATTCGAACAGAATCTCCCCGCGTACCACCGGCCCCGCCCAGTATCCCTAGAGATGAATGGTTATTGGATAACTGGCGGATTGTGTACAAGGGTTACTAAAAAATTAATTGGTATAAGCTGATTTCCCCAGCTTAGGCTCAAAGAACTTGTCTGCTTCCGTGCGGATTGCATGCGAGAAGAGAGCAAGCGGAATCTCTGAGGGGCAGCATTCTTCGCACTGCCCGCAGTTGATGCATGAGTCGGAGATGTGCGCAAACCGGCGCAGGTGGAACATCGGGTCGGCCGGGATAACACCATGGCGGACCATCATGTCGGGCTGCTCGAATTTGTCTGCCCGGGTGATACAGACCGGGCAGTGGTCGATGCACGCGTAGCACTTCATGCAGCGCCCGGTCTCCGTCGCAATGGTCTGCCAGAGAACGGGAGCAAGGGCTTCAAAGTCGTGCTTGCGCCACTTGTCGCCGAGCTTGTGCATTGCACCCTCGACCTTTCCGCGGATCTCGACACCCTTGGGGTTTGCCGCTTCCGTGGTGAGCTTCTTGGCTTTGATTGCCCCGTCAAGGAGCTTTGCACCCTTCTCGGAACAGACCTCGACAAAGGTGGCCTTGCCGGCCTTGTCGCCAATAACGCCCCAGTTACCGCAGGCAAGGTCTGCCTGGCGGGGGATCTTTACCTTGCAGCGGCGGCAGTTGGACCTGCGGCCGAAGCCGGCCTCTTCGAGTTCGTCAACGGAGATACCCTTGTGGCCTCCCTCGTACTCGATGATGAACTGGCCCTTGTCAATCTCTTCCTTGGTGACGGTGTTCGGGTCAACGCCGTACTTCTCCTTGATCATCTTGCGGGCAGTAACCGGGCTGACCGATCCTCCGCAGTTGACACCGATCATGACGAGGTTGTCAAGGTTGACGAGATTCCGCTTCGCGAGCTCGTACATGCCCATCATGTCGCAGCCCTTGACAACCATGCCGATCTTCTTGCCGGCGAACTTGGGTGCATACTCCAGAACCAGTTTGGACATGAGGATCGTTCCGCAGTGGAGCGAACCCGCGCACTGGTCAAGTTCTGCAGGCTTGGTGACAATGACCGGGACTGCATCGTACAGGTCAACGCCGCGCTTTACGGCAAGCACTGCATCAACAGTCTTGCTCTCGAGTGCGTACTTGAGCAGCTCGGTGACTGCACCGCCGCACTCCGCCTTCTTTGCAAGAGCGGCATCATTGGTCCATGCATAGAGCATTTCGCCTTTCTTTGCCATTTACGCCACCTTCTCAACCTTGACAGCACAGTGTTTCAGCTCTGGCATCTTGGAGAGCGGGTCGAGGGCAGTGTTGGTGAGGTTGTTTGCACCACCGGCGAAGTGCATTGCCATGTACAATACCTTCGGGGCAACGTCATCCGATATGCGTGCCCTTGTTATGGTTTCGCCACGGCGGCTGGTTACCTTAACCTTCTCGCCTTCTTTGACACCCAGTTTCTTTGCATCGATGGTGTTGATCTGGATGTAGGACTCGGGGACTTCGTAGTGCAGCTGTTTTGCACGGTCGGTCTGGGTCCTGGTGTGGTAGTGGAAGATGACACGCCCGGTCATGAGTGTGTACGGGTACTCTGCATCTGCCACTTCTGCGGGCGGGCGGTACTCGAGCCCGAACATAGTGCCCTTGCCATCCGCCGCGGAGAACTTCCCCACGTGGAGGATCGGGGTTCCCGCGTGTTCGATGGTCGGGCAGGGCCAGTGGATTGCCTCGGGCTTTTCGAGCTTCTCGTAGGTGACACCGAACTGGCCTGGAGTGCATGCCCGCATGTCGTCCCAGACATCCTTTGCGGTCTTCCAGTCAAAGCCTTTGAGGCCCATCTTCTTGGCGATCATGCCGATGATCTCCCAGTCGTACTTCGACTCGCCGGGACCGTCAACGGCCTTCCGTACACGGTTGACACGGCGCTCGCCGCTGGTGAATGTCCCGTCTTTCTCGGCAAAGCAGGTGCCGGGCAGGACCACATCTGCATATTCGCAGCTCTCGGTCCAGAAGATATCCTGGATGACGAGGAAGTCGAGTTTGTCAAACGATCTCTTGACATGGTTTGAATCGGGGTAGGATACTACCGGGTTCAGGCCAAGGACGTACATCGCCTTGATCGGGTCGCCGCACTGGTTGATCTGCTCGGTTAAGGTCACGCCATACCAGTCAGGCAGTGAGCCAGCCTTCATGCCCCACGCCTTCTCCATCTTGGCACGGTTCTCGGGAACTGCAACTGCCTGGTAGCCCGAGAAGACGTTCGGGTATGCACCCATGTCGCAGGCACCCTGCACGTTGTTCTGTCCACGGAGCGGGTTGACACCCACACCCGGGCGTCCGATGTTGCCGGTGAGCAGCGCGAGGTTGCCCATGGAACGGACGTTGTCGGTACCGGTGGTTAACTCGGTGATACCGAGGCAGTAGATGATGACTGCGTTCTTTGCTTTGGCATACTCGCGGGCAAACTCCTTGACCTTCTCGAGCGGGACACCGTGGATCTCTTCACAGTCCGCGTACTTCTCGACCGTCTTCTTGAGGTCTTCGAAGCCTTTCGTGCGCTCGTTGATGAACGCCGTGTTCTGGAGTCCTTCCTTGATGATCCAGTACATCATGGAGTTCGCAAGCGCGATATGGGTCGACGGGTTGAACCGGATCCATTCATCGGCAATCCGTGCTGTTGCGCTTAACCGCGGGTCAACGACGATAACCTTGATGCCTTTCTTCTTGGCCTGCATGACGCGGCGCCCGGCAAGCGGGTGCGCTTCAACAGCATTGGAACCCCACATGACGATCAGGTCGGAGTTCAGGACATCTTCGAACGGGTTGGTGGCTGCTCCGGATCCAAAGGACAGGGAGAGACCGGCAACGGACGGTCCGTGACAGATACGTGCACAGTTGTCGACGTTATTGGTCTGGAATGCAACGCGGGCCCACTTCTGCAGGGCATAGCAGTCCTCGTTGACCGTACGGCACGAGGTCTGGAAACCGAGTGCCTTGGGCCCGAACTTGTCGGAGGTCTCCTTGAACTTCTTGGCAATAAGATCGATTGCCTCGGTCCAGGTCGCGTCCACGAACTTGCCGTTCTTCTTGATCTTCGGTTTTGTCAGCCGGTCCGGGCTCTGGACGTGTTCCCAGCAGGTCATGCCCTTGGGGCAGAGCTTGCCTTCGTTGATCGGACTCCGCTTATACGGTTCAACCCCGACAAGCTTGCCGTCATTGACAACAAGGTTCAGACCGCAGCCTACACCGCAGTAAGGACAAGTCGTGGGTACATACTTAAGAGTACTCGAGCTATCACTCATTTTATCACCATACATACATTCACGGGAGCAACAGCTAAAAACAAGCAGCCGAAACGCCCATGTTTACACACCTCTGGAGTTGATATGCTGCAAAATTGGTTTTTAAGCAATTTTGCTTAACGTAAGATCTCGATAAAATGATATTTATACATTATGAGATTAACCTGAAAACTGGTGATTGGTTTGGGGCATAGGATCCTTTATGGAGTGGGTAACTTCTGTACATGGCAGGAAATTCTGTGATCGCGCAGGGAGCTCATCACAGGGTCAGGAAAACCAGAGTGCGACCGGAGGCTGATCTGTGAGAGCCCGTAAAATTCCCCTCCTGCTGACCGGCATCATCCATACAGCGCTCCAGTCCTGCGAAGGAGTCCGGTTCCAGGCCGATGATACCTGCCCCTGTTGCGGCGGTGCCATGTCCGGGTATGATGAACGGAAGAAGCGGTTCGCAGTTCTTATTGAAGAGGGACAGACCATCCCGGTGCATGTTATCATCCGTCGTTCGTACTGCCGGACCTGCAAGATATTCTCCCGGCCACCGGAACCGTTTTATTGCGGCACCCGGGTCGGTTCGCCGGTCGTGGATCTCTGCCGCTCGTTCTCACGGACAATGCCATACTCCCGGGCAGCCACTTACCTCCAGCGCATGGGCGTGATGGTGGACCGCTGGAGTGTCCGCCAGTATGCAATGATTTCCCTGCCGGATAAGCCAACCATGGAAGTGTTCGGTATGCAGATTCCACTGTCGATCATCACCCTCTCAACGCTCGCCGGATCGGCGCGGGAAACCGTAACTCTGGGCATGGATGATGTGCTGGATGCATGCAGTTACCCCTCGGCGGTCCAGGATTCCACAACATATCCTGGCCCGGCAGACACATTCAGGACAGGATAACCCGGTACAGGCCGGGTTGCCTCTTTCTTAACCATATCGATGGGCAATGAGGGAGATCCTAATCATAAAAAGTTTATCAGATGCAATGCCACCGTATCTGTATGACGACCGGTCATCATCAGGAAACAGATACGACATTAATCGCCAGCATGGAGAGGGGCGGGGTCAGACCTGAACTCCAGCAGGAGATCCTCCGGCTGGCAAAGTTCCACACATACCCGGCACCCGGAATCCTTATCGGGGCATTCATGGTAGATTATGCCCTGGAACTGCTCGGTGCAAAAAATACAGAAAAACTCTACGGTGTCTGCGAAACGCCCAAGTGTGTTCCCGATGCTCTCCAGACAATGGCTTACATCACCACCGGGAATAACCGGCTGAAGATCATACCCATCGGGAAATTCGCCATCACGGTCAACAGGGCATCCGAAGACGCGACAACCGATGCTATCCGGGTATACCTGGATCTGGGTAAACTGAAAAAATATACCACTATCGACGCATGGTATGCCCACAGCCCGGCATATGACAAGAAGACCATGACCGCACTTCTCCAGGATGAGATCTTCAGCGCCGGGCGCAAGATTCTCTCCTATGAGAAAGTCCAAATCAAGGTCACACCCAAGAAGAAATGGAAGTCGGTCACCTGTCCCCGCTGCGGCGAGACCGTCCCGGATTACATGATCGAGGGTGACCACTGCGGGGCATGCGGCTCGATGATGTATTATGAGCGGATCTCCTGATAGGGGGATCTGACAACATTTTTAAAAATATTGCCCGGATTCACCGGGCAATAAAGGTGAATCAGGTTACCCGGCTCAGCGCGCCGGTCCCGAGATCATAATAGAGACCATGGACCTCGACCTGTTTCTCCGCCACCGCTTTTTTGAGAAGCGGATAGGTATACAGGTGTTCGATCTGGAGGCGCACGTTCTCCTGCTCTATCTGGCGGTACCGCTCTTCCTTCTCCAGTACGGTCTCCGGCGTTTTTATCCTCGCATCCACACGTGTTTTGGCTTCGCGGGCATTGTTCAGCCAGAGCGGGATGTAGGAATCATTGGTCTCGTGATCCAACGCACGGATTGCGCCACAGTTCGAGTGCCCGCATATCACGACGTCGCTCACATGCATATGCATAACAGCGTATTCCAGGACGGTCGCAAAGTTCCAGTCATGAATCGGAACGATGTTGCCGATGTTCCGCTGGATGAAGAGTTCCCCCGCCCGGGCCTGCGTGATGTGCCCGGACTGGAGCCGGGAATCAGAACACGCGATCCAGAGCGTGGTCGGGTGCTGGCTCCCGGCCAGTTCCTTGTAATAGTCAATGTTCGGGGTGAAGTCGGTTTCCCGAAACCTCAGGTTCCCTAGTAACAACTTATCGATCATGTCACACACCTCTGACAGTGTTAAAAAACATATGCCGGTTTGTGCCAGCTTATGTATAATTGATACTGGCAACGGTCATGAAAGAACCTTTCGGAATGATCCGACGCGATCTTCAGAAATCTCCCTTGACCCGGCATCAGGATTTATCTCCCAGCAGGAATAACAGCTAAGAACAACGGGCAGGAAACGACTCTCACCAGGGAATTCCGTATGCAAACGCCCGATTCGAGATAGCATGCCAACAATTTCCGCGTCGGCGGCAACCGATCGCTATAATGAGGATCTGACACTCCTGACACTCTACTCCCTTGCCGGGGAAGAGAGCAGCGGTTTTCCGGCGATCCGGCCCCGGTTTATCAAACAGATCCGCCGGTATATCTTCTCGGAGCGCACGACAACGTCTGCCGGGCAGGTTGTGGAGGCGGTGGAAGTGCGCGAACTCACCACTGCCGAGATGGTGCGGGCCGAGAAAGAACTCTGGATCCACTACCACCAGCAGAAAGCAGACAGGACGCGTGACCGGCTCTTTGCGGTCTTCTCGGGCAAGCGTATCATCGGGGTTGCCCGCTGCTCCAGACACGAGGACGGGCTCGAAGTTGACGCGGTCTACGTCCTTGAGGAGTACCGTCTCAAGGGATTTGCCCGTTCGGTCATGATCCTCCTGATAGAGGAATGCGGCAGGAACGAGACACTCTATATGCACTCAAAGACCGAACTGGTAGAGTTCTATGGCAGTCTGGGATTCCAGCGGATACCGGAATCAGCCCTGCCCAAAACAATCCGGGACAGGTTTGAGTTTTGTTTAGGCGATCTTGACGCGATCAGCGTCTGCCCGATGCGTCGGGAACCCGGGGCACAGAATCAAGCGGCCATTACTGCATGAGAGCACAGTAATCAATTTTTATAATCAGTTTTCTTCTACGAAACAAATTCAGGGGATACCGGAAAGATAAGAAGTGTTTTTGTAAACGCCATTTTCGAATCCGATGATCTTCTGCGGGCATCACCAGTCTCTGATGAAGGCAGGGCGCATTGTATTACTACGATATTTGATTCGTTAAAAACAACCTTTTCTTTTATAGCAATACGATGTCATCATATCAGGAGGATACAACACGCATAGGTGAGCATACCGGTATACCCGGGAAGAACAAAAAAGGGGATTATCTCCAAAGCAAAATGAGGCTGGATGCGCGGCATTATTCCTGGACAATGAACTGTCCCCGGTTCTTTTCAGAGACATCTTCAATGGTTTCCATTGCCCCGGTGAGATTACCCGCAGTATCCCGGATGAGTGTGGCTGTGATGCGGAACCATCGGCCGCCGACCTTCCCCTCCGGGTAGAATTCCGTTACCTGGTATTTCCCTTCGACCGGCGTATGTACGCATTTCCCCCCCCAGCGGTTGTGGATCTCCTCAAGGTTTCCATCCACCAGCAGATCGACAAGACCGGGATGCGGGCAGGCATAGAATACCTGCCAGTGATTGCTCGTCCCGACCATCTCTTCAGCCTTGATTCCGGTCATGATCTCCAGTGCGCGGTCCCAGTACACCACCTTATGATTGCGATTTATGAAGAACTGGGGTTCCTTTGGAATCTGGAAGAGGGTCTGGAGCAGCCGGTCGCGTTCAAGGGAGGCTTTCTGAGCAAGCATGCGCTCCGTGATATCTTCGAGAATGAGGGTGATGCCGGGCAGGGTATTTTCCAGCACTGTTGGGATGAACCGGCTGTCAAAATAATACTCCGTTCCGTTCCGGAGGACATGGATCTCTTTCCTCCATGCAGGCCCGCCGTTCAGGAGTGCGGTGATCTCCTGTTCTTCTGATACGGAGACGAGAGGAGGGGAGAGGGAACTGAGACGTGCGTGCAGGATGCTCCCGAGCGGTGCGCCGGTGAACGTACAGAACGAGCCGCTTGCCTGAACGATACGCAGGTCATTGTCCAGCACGATGATCAGTTCCCGGGCATGGTTGAGGAGATTTCCCACCGGGACACGGGTTGAAAGCGTGTAGAGTTTTGCATTGCCCACCATGCGGAGCTCGAGCCGCCCGGATGCCGTAAGTATATCGAGGTACTTTGCCGCAGAATTACGGCTCATCGATGCTGCGGCAGCAATCTCCTTGATGCTCAGGCCAAACGGCTGATCCTTAAGGACATCCTGTATCCGTATAAATTCATCTGCCTGATGACTGGATGCCACGTAATCACACCTTTACGTCAAAAATCAACGTTGTCCATGTTTATTGTTCTGATCGGATCCTCGTTTCCGGGGGTCGTGACCAGGGATAAGATATATGTAGATGACAGGTAAATTATGTGTGTGCATAGTGTTTGTGCACTAGCGCACAACATACCGGTCGGAAATGGGGTCGGGTCCTGCAATCAATAATACGTGATATACACACCTCTGATTCATATCACCATACTCAGGATATCCGCCTCATTGTTTATCCAGTATATACCAGTTTTCTTTCTGTCGCAAGGATGCTTTCTTTTGGGATATTTGATCTTTCGATTATGATGCGAAGAGTTTTTGTGCAAAACCCTGCCCTGTGAGCAGGAGCGGACGATCCTTTAGTGATGCCGTCCATGCCGCGGCATACAGGAAGAGCAGGGCATTATCCAGAGATACCTCGTAACAGTCATTGCGTTTGTTTGCAGGAGGCAGGGATCTGGCAAGAACGTCGGAATCCTGCGAGGAAAATTCAATGAATTCTGCGGGTGATTCCGCGGACTCTTCCAGTAGCAGTCCCTGTTCCCGGATAATCGAAAACGCGGTTGCAAGAACCGGAGACGGGGAGTTATTCCCCATCTCTGCCAGCGCTGCATCAGCCACATCTGCCGCCAGCCGGTAATCCCCCTGTGCGAACCGGGCAAATGCCACCGCTGCATAATGTCCAGATCCGGGACTGATATCATTTGCCTGCCTGCTGATGGTTTCGCAGTAGGTTTTAAGCGGCTCTTCAAGTGTTTTCTCCCGGGACAGACCGTACTCCGTTGCGGCACCAAACCTCATTTTCAGCCGGATGAGCAGGATCGTCAGGCTCACCGCATACAACAGTTCAAGGACAAAATTCACTGCAAAATCCGAAGGTGCAACAAAGAACAGAAACGAATAGATCGGGGTCGTCAGCGCCACAATATCCTTGCGGGGCCGGATCCATGCCAGGTACGCAAGGATAAACGAACTTATGATGCAACCTGCTGCAAAATACCGGACATCAATCGGGCTTTCCGGGCCGGAAAACAGCATGGCAAGGAGGACACCACCTAAAGAGAGGACCGGGACTGCCAGTTCCAGAGGGTGGAGGAAAGTATCCGGTTTCTGGAGGATACAAGGTGAATTTTTATCGGACATGGGAATCAGCTCTCATTTCATCTGGTATTGCATCCATTAAAGAACCCCATTGAAAAATCCCTGAACGATTGACGGTCATCAGTTTCCGGATTTTTTTATTTTACGGATAGATACACAGTTAATAACCGGATCGCCGACAACAATATATCTGCGGATTACCTGGCCGAGCACCTCGACAACATCGTTCACTTTCACGTCCTCATCGGGACTCGTGAACATCTTGACCGAGATCGCACCGGACCGGTCAGCAACCAGGTACTGGGGTCTGTTCAGAATCTGAAAATGTACCCGTTCAACAACCCCCTCAATCCGTACCGGTTTCCCAATCATATTCTCGTTGATAAGTTTTACCCGTACGGTCTTTGCTTCTTCTTCGTACTGGGGTGCAATATCCGCATACTGGCTCCGACTCATATAATTGAGTGCAATGGGGATGACAAGGAGCATGAACAGGCAGGGGATCAGCCATATGAGCTGTGATCTTACATCAGGGCTGTTAACCGACGCAGCAAGTAAAAAAACCGTAAAAATCACAAACACCGCAATCGAGATAATTGAGGGTTTCACTTCGACATTACCGATCTTCATTGAAATGATAGTTTGCCGTTGATCTACTTCAGTGCTGCGATTTTTTCCGGCATATATTCCAGGCTGTAAAAAGGAATGCGATATGAACAATATATAAAAAACATTCCGACAGGTACGGTGGAGACATCCCATAGTCCAGGACATAAGGGCGATGAGACTATTTGCAGGAGTGCTGATTCGCAACTCCTGCTCTTTTGCAATTACGGAAACGTTGAGATTGATCTCACCGTTTATACTAAAAAAAATAGTTTGGGTGAAACATTACTTCAGTGCTGCAATCTCTTTCCGGAATGCAACCCAG
Source organism: Methanoregula sp. (assembly GCF_028679125.1). Classification (GTDB taxonomy): domain Archaea; phylum Halobacteriota; class Methanomicrobia; order Methanomicrobiales; family Methanospirillaceae; genus Methanoregula. Next base: position 13,183 of record NZ_JAJRCG010000020.1, read on the forward strand.
TAGAATACACCGACGAAGAGAAGACCCCCGACGATATTTCCAAGAGTGACCGGTATGAGGTTTGCAGTCCACATGGTAACCCAGTTGACACTGGCAACGATCTTGGTCGGATCAGTGACGAATCCCTGCGTGAAGATACCAGCGGGGATAAAGTACATGTTGGCGACACAGTGTTCGAATCCGCTGGAAACGAAGGCCATGATCGGGAACCAGATACCAAAGAACTTGCCTACTGCATCATCTGCACAGATACCGAGCAGGATAGCGAGGTTGACAAGCCAGTTGCAGGCAATACCCTTCAGGAACGCAGAATAGAATCCCATCAGGCCGACATACCCGGTCTTTGCGCCGGCTATGGCAATCGCCCGCGAGCCGAATGCACTCACGGTTCCTACGCCAGCTGCGTCGAATGAGACAAACGGACCGTATGCCATGATGTAGGCAAATACGACGGATCCAATCAGGTTGCCGATATACACGAAGATCCACAGATTGGCGACCTGCGCCCAGCTGACCTTGTGGATGAACGCTGCCATCGGGGCGAGCATTGCGTCACCAGTGAAGAGCTCAGCACCCGTAAGGACGGTGATGATAAGCCCAACCGGGAAGACCGCTCCCAGAATTAACTGGGAGAAACCTGCACTTGCGGTTCCATACCGCAGGGCAGCATCGGTTGCCATAATACCTGTTGAACAGACCGTTGCAAGAGCCGCACCCATGGCGATATATGCTCCAGACATGAATCCACGGAGGACCATGTTCCAAGCGGGCAGGCCGACTTTGTACTTACCGGCATCTCCTGCTTTTGCAGTAATTGCTACCGGTGGATGAAACACCATTTTTTACACACCTCAGAATCAATCACCTATACGAACAGATTTTTACTTGGATCTGTATAGGTCGATCAGATTCTCTTGTATGTTGTTATTAATAATTTTCGAATTGTTCGCCGGGTGGGACGAATTTTAGGGTGAATTACTGACGTTTGGGGTATCTGTCGTGAACCCGGCGCCATTAACATCCTATTATGTTCAGATATTTTAGTTAACGACGTGAAATCAGCATGCGAGCGGGAAGACACGGCTATGAAAAATATCCACCCGGAACAGATCGTTTTTCCTGACGCGCAGGGAAAGAAGAACTCCCGTCTTCCGGCGAACGAAAGGGACTATCCAGATCAGGAAAATCCTTTGCCGGCACCAGATCCTGGAAAACAGAAAGTGTGTCAATTCCACAATCTTCAAGCGTGAAAAAAGGAATAGTATCGTACTGATTTTCCGGACCGTCCTATGAAGTCTTCAGCGATAACCGGGGATATATTTGCCAACCATGACTGCAAGGGTCATAAGGAGTGTCATGACCGGCTGGTCTCCATTCTTTCCCACCTCCCGGAAAACCTGAAGATTCATACACCCACACCCGCTTCGTTCGAAGACCTCCAGCGCGTCCATGTCCCGGGGTATCTCACGTGGCTTGAGCGACAGTGCGTGAAACACATGGACTTCTGCATGCTCGACGAGTATGTTTATACTGGCGGGTATCTGGAGAATAACCAGATTGTACAGGGTTTCCTTGATCCAAATACCTACATCAATCCCTGTTCCTATGAAGTGGCAACCTATGCCGCAGGGTCGGCTATAGAGGCAGTAAACCACTCTATTGATGGCGAATGCTGTTTTGCCCTGGCAAGGCCGCCGGGTCATCACGCCGAAGCAGACCGCGCCATGGGCTTCTGTCTCCTGAACAATGCCGCTGTTGCAGCAGCGCACGCCCTGACGAATGTCGATCGCGTTGCCATCATTGACTGGGACACCCACCACGGTAACGGTACGCAGAGTATCTTTTACCCCAGCAACCGGGTACTCTACTGCTCGACGCACGAGAAAGATGCATTCCCCCACACCGGATTGATCGATGAGACCGGGTCACATGACGGAAAAGGTTACACGATAAACGCCCCGCTTCCTCATAACTCGGGCATTGCCGATTATTACCCGGTTTTTACCGAGATTTTCCTGCCGGCCCTTGAACGGTTCAAACCGGATCTGGTCATCGTCTCCGCAGGGCAGGACATGCTTTCAGATGACCCGGTCGGGAGCATGCAGCTGATTCCTGCGGATGTCTGTCTGCTGACAGCACTCGTCCGGGATGCCCCGTGGAACTCTCTCGCATTCGTCCTTGAAGGGGGATACGGGCCCTCTCAGCCGGAGGCCATACGCGGGATATTCGACACGCTGGGTAAATCCACACCGGCAAATGTCCCTCAGGGTACCCCCAGTAAAACAACAATGGAAACCATACGAATAATGAAAAAACTGCACCGGCTTTCTTGATCATCGCAGCTCGTATCCGATTTATTGGAATCTTAACAGCAGTAAAAAACTCCGGGACTGAAACCGTTAAAAAGAATAACCGCACGTGACTATTCTTCAGTATGGACCGGAAGATTCAGATCCTGCTGGTGTCAGGAATAATCATTACGCTGATCGTTTTTCTCATCAATGTCTATGCAGCAGGCGTTGTCTTCATCCTCTTCGCTGCGTTGGTCATGTCACTTTTCATCATGCAGGACAGCACGACCCTGTCGGATGTTGTTGCGGAACTCAAAGAGGATGCGAAAGGGATCATGATCAGGAATAACGGTAATGCCGATGCTGTCAAGATACATGTTGCGCTTGTCCCGGCAAATATTGAGTTCAATATTGCAGTCCTTGCACCGGACCAGATCAACGAATACCCGCTGGAAAAAATGATCACTGAGGTCAGGGCGGTTATAACCTTTGAGAACGTGATGGGGGATAAATTTTCCCGTACATATAACCTGTCTGCCTGCGGCAACCAGTACGATCCCTTAAAACCCATGATCCCCCTCTTCAAGTGGAAATAACCGGGGATTCAAAAAAGGTTCCTGGGTTCATAAACACTTATTCCCCTATTTTCCAACGATTATAAACCGGCCTTCCGGCACATCGGCTGGACGTCAGCACCTTCGAGATTTCCTGTTGCCCAGGTATACCGTTCGCGGATATCAGGGGGAAGCGCACTTTCCGGGATTGGCTTAAACCCAAACTGGCCGTAGAACCCGGTAAGATGCCGGACCGCATACATGTACAGATCGTCATTGTGGCAGGCCTCCACAAGCGCATCCATTACCCTACGGGAATATCCCTTTTTCCGGAAGTTTTCCGGTGTAAACACTCCATCCACTTCGAGTCCGTCACGGTGGCGCCTGCATCGGGCAAGGGAGACAATGACCCCTGATGAAAATGCTGCAAAGATCCGGTCAGTTTTGGGATCTCCCGTTGTGTTGTGATAATCAAGCCAGACGTTATCAGCGAGGGAGAATTCAGAAACCCTAAGTTCGCGGATACCGGACACGGCATCTCCCGATGAGCCGGGGGTGGTGACTATGAGAGGCGGGGTCTTCGGAGCCGGATTATTACCATTCACTGCTCCATCCCCTCCACACGATATCCTTCTGAAGGGACGACCAGTTCAAACCGGGCTGATTCACGGTACACGCCGGTCTCACGGAGGGTCATACCAGTCAGGGAAACAATCTCATAAGCAAGGAAGAGTCCCCTGCCATAACGGTCTTCCTGCTGGACAAAAAGGGAATTTTTATCATGATCCGGGATACCGACTCCGTCATCCTCAATGATAATGGCACAGCCGTTCTCCCGGATCTGGTAGGTGATGACTATCTTTGTCGCACCCGTTGCCTCTTTCAGGGAGTTGTGCAGGAGGTGGTAAAAAACCGTGGGAAGGTGAGGATCCGAGAAGATTTCGAGCCGTTCCGTCCATGCATGGAATACCACCCTTCCGAATTCAAGGCGCCCGGCAGCGGTCATGATAGCATCCTGCACGGGAATCCACGTCGGGGGTGTGGCACCGATATCCCGAAACTCGCGGGAGATATCGATCTGACGCGTGATGCCATTCGCCGATTCCTTGAGATCAGCAATAAACGAGATAATCTCCGGGTCGCGGAATTTCATGACCCCGAACCGGAGCTGCCCGTACAGCACGGCAAGTTTCCGGGACATATCGTAGCGGAGGATCCCGGCAAGGGTGTTGAGCCGGTTGCTGGTCTTCTCGAGCGCTGATTCGATCATCACCTGATCGGTAATATCCCGGACCGATTCAATGGCACCGGTGATGTTCCCTTCCGCATCCACGAGTGCCGTTGCAGAAAACCTGATATGCATGCTCCGGTCCCCATGAAAATGGGGAAGGAAGACCTCTGACACGAGTTTTCCTGCTTCTTTTCTGACCTGCGGATATTTCTCTTCAATCTGCTGCTCGTTATTGATAATCAGGCCTGCCAGCATCGGCCTTCGTTCGCCGTAGAATGCAAGTGCGTATTCATAATTTCCGCGGTTGAGCATGACGGTCTTTGACATACCGGTCATAGTTTCGACAGCCCGGTTCCATGCAATGATCCTGCCTTCCCGGTCGATGGCGAACGTAGCATCAGGAAGGAACTCGATGATATCATGGAGCTGCTGCTCGGATTCTGCCAAGTTCCATGACAGGAGTGCAACTACACTACCCACAAGAACGATGATCGCCCCACGTGCGATCGTGGCGATGCCAATCATGATATCTTGGGGAGTGATCATGAACACCGTGATGCCGTAGAGCACCGCTATCCCCACGGAGAAGATAAGACCCCGGCGGGGATACCAGTAGGAGGCGAGGATAACGGGGAAATAAAGCAGGTGTGAGAGCACCGCAGTGAGGCCGAACAGGATCCCAAACAGGTTTACTGCAAGGGTTACTGCGGTCAGGCCGACAAGAAGCAGGATGCGGTTGCGCTGCACGGGATGCTGGAGAACCAAAGGATTGGGGAGCGGCATGGAACGGGAAAACCTGTACACTCCCGTTCGATCTGAACGTGCAAAAAGATTCCCCACCGGTCAGACCGGGGATCAGGAAACTGGAGCATCCCACCGGGTATAGCGGCCCGGACAGGATCCTCAGGATTTTTGTGCAGATCCCCGTATTGTGCCGGCTGGACAGTGAATTTCGAAACGGGCTCCGGTGCCCGGTGTCCCGGTCTCGCGGATGGTGATGAAGGTTATCGCAAGAACTTCCCGCGCAAGGAAGAGGCCCAGGCCGGTATTCAGTCCGTACTCGTAGCTGAAAATCTTATCCTTGCTGCCAGCGGGTATGCCAACGCCATTGTCTTCACAGACAATGATCGTGTCACCGTCAACGGAGTTCAGGCTGAAACGGATGGCAGTTATCTTATCGCCGTATTTTACTGCATTCTCGATCATGTTGGAGAAGACTTTGCCGATCAGCGGATCTGCATAAATTTCTGTCCCGGGGGAGACCTCGTTGGAAAACGCCAGTCCTGAAGGAAGGATCTCTTTTGCCGCAGCCTGCACAAGGGTATGGATCTCCTGCCACTGGGGAGCTTTAACTCCAACTTTCTGGTAATCCGCTGTAAATTTTATCGAGTTAAGTGTGCGGGTGGTGATGGCAATCGCGCTCGTTACCTGCTCCCATGCTTTTTCCGGTTCCACTGACCGCAGGGACAGGGAATATTCAAGGATTTCATGCTGAGTCGTGAGCTGATTGATAATATCGTGGCGGGTGATGCTCGCCATCAGGTTAAGCCGTTTGTTGGCCTCATCAAGGGCTTTTTCCACCCTCCGCCGTTCCGTGTTCTCCAACGCAAGGCTGGAGTTGGACTGTTTGAGATCAGAGACTGCCTGCTGGAGCTGCTCGTTTACCGCATTGATCTGCTCCCGAGCTTCCTCAAGTTCGGTATTCTTCCGGATCGCCATCTCGTACGTTGAGAGCAGGATCCGGAGGATCCGTAGCCTTCCGGCAGTAATGCGATAGATCGTACCAGCTACCGTGAGATCCAGGGGCGGTGAGACCTTCTCGGGATCCGGCTCGTCCAGCGCTTCAAGGATCCCTGTGACCCGGGTGCTGATATAGCACGGATCATAGGGCTTGATGATAAAATCGTCTGCCCCCGAAGCAAGACCGCGGATCACATCAGCCGGATCAAAGAGCTGTGAAACAAGGATCACGGGAATTGTCGCAACCCGGGGATCCTGTTTGATCCGACGACAGAGTTCATATCCGTCCATCTCCGGCATGACAATATCCGAGAGAATGAGATTGGGCCGGTCTGTGGCGATCTGTTCCAGCGCTTCCATACCATTGTCGGTCAGCATGACCCGGTATCCTTCGGTCTCCAGGATATGCCGGAGGTATTCAGCCTGCGTCCGACTGTCCTCAACGATCAGGATCTTTACCAGTTTCTTGGGTGTTTTTTCCATTATGTATCACCAGGATTTCCGGGTCCAGGCCGGTGCCGCATCCTTATCAGGTCACGGATAACCGCGAGCAGATGGTTCTTTTCAAAGGTACTCTTGACAATATAGGCATCTGCGCCAACCGCAATCCCGTGTCTCTGGTCTTCTGCAGAATCTAGGGACGTGACCAGCACTACCGGAAGATGGGAGAGTCGGTTATCAGCACGGATCTTCTCGGTCAGTACGAAGCCGTTCATGCGGGGCATATCAACATCTGACACGACCATATCCGGTTCATTTTCCTTAAGCATTGCGAATGCCTGAAGGCCATCGATCGCTGTCGATACCTGGTACCCGTCCCGTTCCAGTAGTATCTGCAGGAACGCGCGCGAGGTAACAGAGTCTTCCACAACCAGGATCCGACATGCTGCTTTTTCTGCGTAAGTAATGGGGATAGAAGGCCCGCAAGGCCGGAGAGATTCCTGGATCAGTTCCGGAGGATCGAGAACCAGGGCAAGCGTCCCATCACCCAGGACTGCCGCGCCGGCGATACGTTTTACCCGACGGAGCTGGCCCCCGAGAGGACGGACAACAATCTCCTGAACGCGGATCACCTCATCCACACGACAGGCCACCTGTCCTGCTCCGTACGCGATGATCACAAGTGAGATCTGCTTCTCCGTTTCAAGGATGGATCGCGGGTGGGGTATACCGAGAAGATCGGAGAGCTGGAGTACCCCAATCATCTCATTATCAAACCGGATAGACGGGCGGCCATCGGTATATACAATTGCATCCCGCCTCATGCGAAGCACCTGTCGCACCTGCTGCATGGGAAGGACATACACCTGGCTACCCGAACGAACAACAACCCCACGGAACGTTACCAGGCGGGCCGGGACGCGCATGGTTATACTTGTACCCTTCCCGACATCAGAGGAGATCGTAACGTAGCCCCCCAGACGTGTGACGCTGTCCTCAACAATGGCAAGGCCAAGACCCCGACCGGAGATCTCGGTAATAATCGGGCTGGTGGACAGACCTGACCGGAAGATCAGCCATATTGCCTCGGCATCCGTAAGGAGACTCTCCTCGCGGGCTGTGATCACGCCTGCCCGTACGGCTGCCTGCCGGATAATCCTGCCATCAATCCCATTCCCGTCATCAGATACCTCAATACCCACCTTCCCCCCGGAAAGTGTAAAAACCTTTATTTTCACATGGCCGCAGGGAATTTTATTTCGGGAAACCCGGATATCCGGATATTCGACACCGTGATCGATACTGTTGTAGATAAGGTGCATCAGAGGATCCTTGAGTGCATCCAGGATACGCCGGTCAACCTCTATCTCGTCCCCTTCCATTATCAGTTCCACCTGCTTACCGGTGTTTCGCGAGTATTCCCTTACAAGCCCGGGAAAGGGAGCAAGGATGCTGGAAACCGGTTGCAGGACCGCATCATGGATCAGGTCAGATATTTCGGAGGTACTGGCTTCCAGTGCGGACCGGTCGCGTTCTGTTGAACGGATATGTTCAGCCAGATCATGGCGGAGAAAATTGCCAAACTCGCGGTCATAATCGAAAAATTCCACCAGTCGCTGAAGCGGGAGAACAACGTCTTCGGGCAAGTCTGTCTTGGCAGATCCGAACGCTTTCTCGCGGATACTATGGACATCTGAAGAGATCTGGGCCTGGTTCCACCGCCAGAGGGTGAAACGGGTCATCATCTCTTCCAGTTCGCGCAGGCGGTGCGTAATAAAAAGGCGGGTGGTGAGGAGGTCATCCGATCCTGCGATCAAGCGGTCGAGTTTATGCGATGCTATCCGCACCGTTCCCCCATCGTGAACCGGCATACCTACAATCCCGGCTGCCTGAACGACCGGTGGTTCTGAAGGAGAATTTGAGGTTCGGGCAGCAAAGGCCCCGACACGAACACCTCCCGACTCTGGATCTTTCACCGCAAAAGGGGGTAAGGGGTTGGAACTGAAGGATTGTACCGGCAGGGAACTATCTGTCGTACCATAACTAACCCCCATATCTTTTTTTGCAATGATACGAATGCCGGCAACAATATCCGAAGGAGAAACATCCGGCCGTTCTCCGTTCAGGATAGCATGGATCACTTTTACAGCCTTGTGAAAGATATCATAGGCATCTGCATCCGGGATATAGGTCCCATTTTTCATCCGGGAGAAGACATTCTCCAGATTCTGGCAGATGGACTCGATCTCTTTCTGGCTGACTGCACGAGATGCCCCTTTCAGGCTGTGGGTGGTACGGTAGATCCGCTCCACAAGAGCGGGATCTGCCCCAGCGCCGGACTTTTCCAGCACCAGGAGAATGTCCACCATTCCGCTGAGATGCTCTTCTGCCTCATCGCAGAACGTGGCGAGCAGCTTTTTTGTAAATTCAGCATCCATTCCGTTCATGGAAGACGAACGTTAGACATGATACTGGACCGTGAGCTTCTTTAACCGGAGGCCCAGTTCATGCAGATCTTCTGCGGTCTTCTCTACTTTCCGGGTAATCTCAAGGTTCTTCTGGGCCGCATCCCGGATCTTCTCCATGGCAAGCGAGATCTGGTCCACGCCTGTTGCCTGGTCATGGATTGACGACGCAATCTCGATCGCCTGGCGCGAGGACTCGGCCGTTGACCGTGTGAGCACTTCGATCGCTTTCTGGGCATCGCTGGTGAGCCGTACCGCGTCAGCCACTGATTTTGTCCCCCGCTCTGTTGAGACCACAGTCGACGAAACGCCCCGCTGGATATCCGTCAGGATTGTACGGATATTTGCAGTCGCCGCTTTGGATTGCTCTGCAAGGTTGTGGATCTCGTGGGCGACAACGGCAAAGCCTTTACCAAACTCACCGGCTTTAGCCGCTTCAATAGATGCGTTAACCGCAAGCAGATTGGACTGTTCGGAGATATCGGTGACCGTTGCGATGATCTCCCCGATAGCCTGGCTCTGCTCAGAGAGCTTGATAACGTTCATCCCGATCATGTCCATCTGCCGCTGAATATGGTTCATACCATCAAGGATTTCCTGTACCGATTTCTGGCCGTCCCCGGACACATTCAGCGCATTCATCGCTTTTTCAGAGACTTCCTTGGTCTTCTGGTTCATCAGGTCAGTCTTTGTCCGCACGCTCTCCACCGTGTCGGAGGTTTCGTTGACGATTGCTGCGGTCTGGGAACTGGCGGAAGACAACTGGGTAGTAACTGCCAGGATCTCACTTGAGGCCGAGGAGAGAACCGAGATGCCTTCGTACAGTTCTTCGTTGATCAGTTTCATAAGGCGCTGGAGTTCGATACCAATGGTATTCAGGGCATCACGGTAGGCTACAAACTCACCGGCAACAGGGATCCGCTCATCGAACCGTGCCGTAAGATCACCGGAAGCGTAGAACCGTGCAAGGCGCATTGCCTCGTTCACCGGTTCGGTGATCGTCTCAAGGGTCTTGTTGAAACCGGCAATGATCATCCGGTACCCGCCGCGGAATGCCTTCTCGTCACCCCGCACGGAGAGATCGCCCGCACGCGCCGCATCGGTGAGTTTGATAGTCTCCTTATGCAGGTGATCAAGGGAATCGACCATCATCTGGAGGGCGGGACGAATCTCGTCACGATCGTCAAAAGGTGCCGAGAAACGCTCAATATATTCACCGTTTGCAATCTTCTTGATATCCCCAACCACATTGGTCTGGAGATCATCGGCAAACTCATCCATGGTCGCGGACATGGTCCCGATCTCATCCTTCCGTTTGAGGTTCAACCGGGCGGACAGGTGTCCGTTCTTGAGTTCCTTGATCATGATGACAACCTGTTGCAGGGGCTCCGATATGGACCGGCCGAAGAGGACTGCAACCGCGGCACCGCCAGCCATGGAAGCGATGACAAGGGCAAGGATCGTGTTTCGTATGGTATCTATAGGGCCGCTGAAATCTGTCAGCTCTGCCCGGGATACAATGTACCAATCAAGCGGTTCATAGTACGTGTAGGCATCGAGAATCCGGGTTCCGTTCACTTCATGGGGGATAGACCCTTCTTTGTTTTTGAACATCTCCTGAATATAATCCCGGTCTGCCCAGTTCTGGCCTTCAGAAGTCGGGTGGACAAGCACAGCTCCGGAACTGTCTATCACGTACATGTACCCGTGGTTACCCACGACCGTTTCACGGATACTTTTCTTGACAACATCAAGGGTCTGTCCTTCTTCAGTGCCGACAAAAAGGACCCCGATGACCTTGCCACTGGGATCACGGATCGGTTCATAGGCAGTAACATAATTCTTGCCGAAGAGATCGCGCCATCCGTAATAGGTCTCGTTTTTCTCAACAGCCACTTCGTATACATTATCGGTCAGATGGGTGCCTACTGCCCGCTTGCCTTCAGTGTCCAGAACATTGGTGGAGATGCGGGCGGCATAACTATCATTGTATACCTGGAAGACCGTTGCTGCACCACCCACCATCGACTGGACTTTGTCAACGATCTCGAAATTCTCATTTACGACATATTTTTCGCCATTTCTATCGACGAGCGTCATTTTACCATCAATGATCTGGGGTGTACCTTTCGCATAGAAGTTCTGTTTGGCGACGTTGAGATCGCTATTGACCTTGTTCCGCGTGAGCTTGTACACATCATTGGTCCAGCCTTTCATATCCTGGACCTGTGTCTCAAGCAGTGTCTGGATCTGGTCATTGATCACACCGCTCGAGCTGGAATAGGCCACAATCCCGAGCAGGATCGTCGGAATGATTGCCAGCATCAGACAGATAACCAGGATCTTGGTCCCTACTTTCATATTGGAGAAAAACTCAAGCATACCCTGCCCCCGAAGATATCACGGATGAACCTGTATTCATGAATAGACTGATCGCATATTTCATAAACGTAGTGATTCTTTTCCGGACCGGTCCGTAGGTCCCCATTTCTCTAGTCTACCCGGCAGAATGGAAAAGAGGTTGTCCTGTTCTTTATGTATCCTCAATTATCATCTTGGGATCAGCAAACATGGCCACCGTATCAAGGACAATCAGCGATCCCTCTGCGACACCCCGGACATAATTGCTTTTTACCGGGATGGCATCGGTGTATTCCGGGGAGATCCGGTCCAGTTCGACCATGCCGATACCGGTAATATGGTCTGCGAGGATACCAAACGAGAACTTGTTATCAGATAGTACGATGACACGGTTCAGATCGGTCAGGCCTTTCTCTGGGATGGAGAGCAGAACCCGGAGATCCACAAGCGAGATGATCTCTCCCCGTACCATGCAGATGCCTGAAATATAATCGGGTGTCCCGGGAACGGGGGTGATCTTACCGGTCAGGACAACCTCCCGGATATGCTGCATGTCAATTGCATATTCCCGGTATGCGAGCCGGAACCTGAGAACTTCCGTTACTGCGCTTTCCTGGGATCCCTCTTCAGGCCGTGCAATTTTTTTTGCCCGTTCTCTGAGAAGGGAGGCGGCCTGTGCTGTATCCACACCGATGCTGTCATATGAGTATCCACCAGAAGCGTCGGATACAATTTCCGGAATTTCCAGTGATCGTGGATAACCAGGCCGGTACAGAGTCTTTCCCCCAGTGGCAATCAACTGGGTGAGATCATAAATTACCTGAAGGCCTTCCGAGGTCTGCCACACACCGGGAATTTCCGGTTGAATCGGTCCGAGTGTATCTGCAGAATCCGAAAAGAGGGGGATATCCTGTACGCCAGAGGTAGTATCAACCCAGAGAGCAACATCTCCACGCCCGGAACTGGCAATGATCAACATATCGGTCAACCTGGGTTGTGATGCAGCAAGACCTAACAGCGATCGCATCGAGATAACCGTGATCTCTTTTCCATGTAGGTTGATCGTGCCGGCTTCCCAAGGGAGGGCCCCGGGTTTTTCAGCCGGCATAACCATCCGGATCACGCGGGATGTATCTGCCAGAGGGATTGCACCGTGGACATCATCAACAGAGAAGAAGAGTAACTGGGCCATGGGGAATCACCGGTGATCTTGCATTAGTGTTGCTGTAATAAAAATAGTAAGGAACTACCGGCATTACTGTAATGAACATCCGGAACCGGTTAAAACCCGTTGATTTCAAGCGTATCCAGATTATACTCTGCATACCGGACTGGTTAAATAACAACATATGTTTATCTCAGTTTTTTCCTTTTCCAGCCGGGTTTCCCGGGCATTCAAGAGGATTGGCATCAAAAGGGCAAAACCGCTCTCTGCCACAGGTTTCCCATCCACAGACAGGGCAGCGCCGGAGGCTGCGTTCCCTTCTGAGGAACGGAAGTATCGGGATGAACAGGAAGAGACAGAAGAACGGTGACCCGAGATACCACATCAGCGCAGTGGCCGCAAGGGATCCAGCCAGCAGGAGGAGACTTGTTTTCCATACATTCATCGGTGCGTTCATTTCTGGTGATTCCGGGCTTATCGGGAAAATTCCCGATCGCGGATCGCAATTTCCCTTACTGCAAACGCCGGCAGAGCATCGGCCGCAGGACCGAGTTCGGTAGTCAGGTCATATCCCCCTAACTCCCGGGCAAAGATAGGGGCTCCGATGCCAGCTACGATAACATCCTCTGCATGACAGGAATCCGCACAGTTCCGTACTGCATCGCAGATCAGGGTATGCTGCTGCTGTCGGAATTGTTGTGCAATCGATAGGGCCCCGGTCTCTCCAATCTCATCGAGATCGGCACAGACCACCCGGGCGAGCCGCCGCAGGGATGCATCCCGTGTCTTCTCCTTGTGATCCGGGGTATCGCAGGTATACTGTTCCGGAGCGATCTCCCTCAGCACGAGGTATGCATCGGCACTTGTGGCAAAATATTCTGTGCTCACCGGAGTCTGCACGCCATCAAGGTTCACTGACTGGAGGATTGTTGCGATGTTGGTGCGCAACATTCCTGTATAGAGCAGGTAACCTTTCCGGAGCCGGGCAAGGTCGGTCATGCCCAATAGTTCATGAAACCGCCCAAGGGGGATGATATCCGCGGTTGTGCTGCCGATGTCCAGCAGGACTGATCGGGGATACTTCTCCCGAAGGATATCTGCCGAGGCAAGCCAGTTGGCAGCAGCCAGCTGCGGCACAGCAGTAGTATGGAACACTCCATCCATCCCATAGAATCGGGCTTTGGGAAACGCCCTGCGGACTGCATCCACGATAAAGGAGATGCCCTGCAGTTTGTTCTCAAAACAGTCAGCGAGTTCCCCGCTCATGACAACCGCTGCCATTTCATCCATGCCGGTTATGTGCTGCTCAAGCAGGGACGTGATCGGTGCTTTCTCCCAGAGCGGACAGTAATGGATGTGGACCCCGTTCCTGTCCACCACCTTCAGGTTGGCCCCGCCAACATCAATGCCGATCATGTGCGGGTAACCTTCCCATAAGTATCGAACCTGGCATGTCCTGTAAGGTGAACGGTTGCCGGGCCGTCACCTTTGGATGCCGCGACAAGCAGCTCCGCGATCTCCTCCTGCATACATGCGGCAATACCCACCAGACTTGTCGTAATCCTCGGGTTCACATCCACCACGTACACTTTGTCGGCAACAACCACATCAACACCGCAATATCCCTGGCAGCCGAGTACTTCAACCGCTTTTTTCGCCGTCGCTACAATCTCGTCCTCACGGGCCGGATGAACCGGGGTCTCGCCGCCAAGATACCGAAACGCACCGTCAGACCCGATTACAATCTCCTGCCGGTTCACTGCAAGGAAAACCGGGGGTTTCCCGGAGTAATAGGCGCATGCATCCCCAATCACCCGGTTCGGGATGAGGCTCACCGAGTAATTCTCTCCTTCAACATACTGCTGCGCAAACTCGCCCCCACGCGGCATCTCCTCTGATAGCCGGACTTCCTGCGTACCGCAGCCCTTCACGGGCTTGATCACCCGCTTCCCGGCGCCGGCATCGTCAGGAACCGGCACGCCATGTTCCCGGAGGACCCTGCCGCTCTGCACCTTGTTCGCGCAGAGCGCAATGGTCATGAACCCGCAGCCCAGGTTGTGCGTAGCTTGCTCTACAAGGAACGTGTACTTTGAAAGTAAGTGGTCCGGCGCTATCACAAGCCCCATATCGCATTCCGGGGCAAGACGCGCGATCTCCTCACCAAAATCGCCGGGACCGGGCAACACGATTTCGTCTCCACAACGTTCGAAACTGTCCCTGAGTACGGCAAGCATTGCAGCCCCTTCGTGAGCAAGGGCAGGGTCATGCGTAACAGTATATTCAGCGAGGAGAACTTTCATCCCTCTTCTTTTAGCGCTGCAATAAAATTACCCTATCCGATCGGTTGGGTATTTGTGCAATGCCGGAGAGAGAACAATACACATGAAGCCATCGATCCTGCTGACCAATGACGACGGCGTGAGTTCCATCGGGCTCTGGGCCGCATACGAAGCACTCACACCCATCGCGGATGTAACCGTGGTGGCACCTGCAACCCAGCAGAGTGCTGTCGGCAGGTCCATCTCGATCTTCGAGCCGTTACGGGCAAACAAGGTGATCATCAACGGCGAACAGGCATGGTCGGTTGCCGGCAAGCCTACGGATTCCGTAATCATCGGGCTCTATGCCCTGAAACTTAACCCGACTCTTGTAGTGAGCGGGATCAATATCGGAGAGAACCTCTCGTTTGAATCCATCATGACTTCGGGAACTGTTGGTGCCGCGCTCGAGGCATCCAACCAGGGAACGAATGCGATCGCGTTCTCGCTCCAGGTTGAGGACCAGGGGGACAAGTTCGACGACCCCCGCACGTATGGCCAGAGCTTTGGCGAGGCAAAGAAGATTGTGCGCGATGTGGTCTCCCGCGTGCTGGCCAAAGGATTCTGCACCGGTGCGGACGTGATCAATATCAACATCCCCTCGGAAGTGAAAGGGGGATACGAAGTGACACGGCTTGCCCGGAAACTCTTCCATACGGGAGTTGAAAAACGGCTCGACCCGAGGGGACGACCGTATTTCTGGATCAACGGGCCGCTCATCGAGGATGCTGAAGAGGGAACCGATGTCCATGCGGTCCGTAAGGGGAACATATCGGTCACCCCGATTACCCTTGACTGCACAGCGCATCATGCGCACGCGGCGATCGAAAAGATCTTTCTTCCCTGATCCTGCCAGTATTTCCCACCAAATCACCAGTTTTAACTATTTCCGCACCGATACGTATCACTGACATGGATGAGAAGGCACGCGCACTTACGGCGGCAAAATCTGCGGCCGGGTTCCACGCAGCGGACATGGTGGAAGATGACATGGTGATCGGGCTAGGCACCGGATCCACGGTGTTTTACATGATCGAGCGGCTTTCCGGCCGGATCCGGGACGGGCTTAAAGTATCGGGCATACCAACCTCCTATCAGACGGCCATGCGGGCACGCGAATACGGCATCCCGCTTACCACACTTGATGATTATCCGGTCGTTGATCTGGCAATTGACGGGGCAGATGAAGTCGATCCCTTCCTGAACCTTATCAAAGGTCGGGGCGCAGCTATGACCCGGGAAAAATGCGTTGCCGCCGCAGCATTCCGGTTTATCGTTGTTGTCGATGAACAAAAGATTGTCCCCCAGCTCAGTGCGCCGGTCCCGGTTGAGATCCTTCCGTTTGCGCTCACACCGGCCCTGGCACAGCTTCGAGGGCTGGGTTGCCGCCCGGTCGTCCGCGAGGGGATAAAGAAGGATGGCCCGGTTATTACCGATAACGGAAACTTCATTGTTGATTGTAGTTTTGCGGAGATCGCCAAACCTCTTGAAGTTGAGGATGCAATAGACCGGATACCCGGTATTGTGGAGAGCGGGTTATTCTGCGAGTTTGCAGACAAGACCACGGTCATCGTGGGCCATGAAAAAAAGTGCAGGATAATTAATTCAACGGATATAGTTCCGTAATTTCTGAACAAGGGCCAGCTGGTTGTTGGCCTCCTTCTTCTTCTCTTTCTCGATGCTGTCCATGATCTCATGGATCGGTTTGGCCAACTCGTAGATCTTTACCGGGCGACCTTTGCTCTCGGCCTTGCTCTCCCTGCTCGAGATCCAGTTCTGTTCCATCAGATACCTCATGGCAATGCTGACTTCAGGCTGGCGGAGATCGGTACCGCGCTCAATGGCACGGGACGTTGCTTCCGGTGTATTTGCAAGAAATACCAGAACCTTTGCTACATTGCGTTTCGTTCCAATCTCGATGAGAAGGTTGGCAAACTCCTCTTCCTTCTCGGTAAAATACATTACGTTTTCTGTTCTCATGCATCACATCCATCTATTATTTCTTATTGTACAGTCTATAATTATCTAATGATAGATATATAGGCTCTGTTATCGGCATGCAATGAACGAGAACTATATATGTATAATTGAAAACTTGCATGAAAAAATAAAAATATAAATTAGAGAAGACCAAGGCTTTTCAAATCAGAGACGATCTTGACAACGGCTTTTTTGGCATCTTCCGTTACTTTGCCACCAGTGATGATCAGTTTGCCTGACCCAAAGAGCAGGACCACAACTTTCGGGTTATCAAGGCGGTACACCAGACCCGGGAACTGTTCCGGTTCATATTCAATCCGGTCAAGGTTAAAGCCGACCGCAATTTTATTGAGGTTGATGGGCGTGGCAAGATCGGCAGAAGTAACAATGTTCTGGACTTTGTATTCCAGTTTCTTGGGGATATCAATATCGAGTTTCCGAAGAATATTGCCAAGGATATTGAGTCCCTTGGTCAGGCTGTCGAGACTCTTTGCGCCGGTAAGAACAACTTTTCCCGATCCAAAGACAAGCGCCGCAATCTTCGGGTCCTGCATCCTGAGGACAACGCCAGGGAACCGCTTCTTGTTATATTCGGCATCCTTGATTTGGGATGCGAGAGCGGGAAGATCCAGATAATCGGTTACCTTGGCAGAGGCAACGATATTTTCGATCTTGAGGGAGTCTTCTGGTCTGACCTTCATATTTATAAATGATATAAAACAGTATTTAAAAAGTTGGGTTCATATCCCAGCTACGTTATTCTTCATCCAGGGTGGATGTGTCCCCCAGGTCCGTGCCCATTTCCTTGGCCTTGAGCACACGCCGCATGATCTTGCCGCTGCGGGTCTTGGGCAGCGTGGTAACAAATTCGATCTCTGATGGCATGGCAATGGGACCCAGCGTGATACGCACGTGGTAGAGCAGCTCATTTTTCAAACGGTCCGTTGAGACAATCCCCTGGCGGAGGATCACGAATGCCTTGATGGTATTACCCTTGACGGGATCCGGTTTGCCGATGACCGCCGATTCTGCAACAGCCTTGTGGGAGACCAGCGCGCTCTCAACTTCGGCAGTACCAATGTTGTGCCCGGCCACAACAATGAGATCGTCAGACCTGCCAAGCACCATGATATAGCCGTCTTTGTTCCTGACTGCAAGGTCCCCGACTGCATAGCATCCCGGGATAGTGTGCCAGTACTTGAGATACCGCTCATCATCATTGTAGACCGTGCGCAACATAGAAGGCCACGGTTCACGAACGGCGAGGAAACCCCCTACACCGGGAGGCAATGAATTGCCCTCCTTATCCACAACATCCACGACAACGCCGGGAATCGCTTTTCCCGTAAAGCCAGGCATCATCGGTTCGCCAATCATGGTGGTGACCATATGCATTCCGGTCTCTGTCTGCCACCAGGTATCCACGATCGGGCATTTGCTCTTGCCGATAACACGGTAGAACCATTCGAATGCCTCGGCATTGAGCGGTTCGCCGACCGACCCGAGAAGCCGCAGGGAACTGAGGTTGGACTTGTTAGGCCACTCTTCACCGAGTCTCATGAACATGCGGATTGCCGTGGGTGCGGTGTACAGGATCGTAACCCCGAACTCCTCGACCATGCGCCAGTATACCCCGGGATCCGGAAAATCCGGGGTGCTTTCCGTGACAACAAGGGTTGCACCGAGCGAGAGCGGGCCATAGACGACATAGGAATGACCGGTGATCCAGCCGGGATCGGCAGTACACCAGTACACGTCGTTGTCTTTGATATCGAGGACATACTTGGTGGTATAGTACGCACCAACCATGTACCCGCCACAGGTATGCACAATACCCTTGGGTTTGCCAGTCGATCCGCTCGTGTACAGAATAAAAAGCGGATCTTCTGCATCCATTATAGCGGGTTCGCATTCCGGCCGGACATCCTTGATCATGTCATAGAAATCCATCTCCATCTCGCTGTGGATCTCCACAGGCTGGCGAAGTTCCCGCCGGAGGACAACAACATGCTCGACCGTGGGTGCATCAATGATCGCTTCTTCAATAATATGTTTGAGAGGAATCGTCTTACCGCGACGGAACGTGGAATCCGCGGTGATGACGACTTTCGCGCCGGCACCGGTGATCCGGCTGTTGAGGGCAGCTGCACCGAACCCCCCGAAAACAACGCTGTGGATAGCGCCGATCCTGGCGCAGGCAAGCATCGAGATGATCTGTTCCGGGACCATGGGCATATAGATGCAGACCCGGTCACCTTTTACCACCCCAAGACGCTTCAGCCCGTTTGCAACTTTCAACACTTCACGGTATAACTGGCGGTACGTGTAAATCCGCTCGGTATCGTCCTCTCCGCGCCAGATGAGTGCCACCTTGTTCTTGCGGGAACTCATCACGTGACGGTCGAGACAGTTGTACGTGATATTGGTCTTACCTCCTATGAACCAGCGGGCATAGGGATATTTCCACTCTTTCACTTTTGTATAGGGTGTGAACCAGTGGAGTTCCTTGGCTGCTCGGTCCCAGAATCCGTCAGGATCCTTGAGGAATTCATCATACGCCTTCTGGTAATCGCCAAGCCAGCTGTTCTGCCGGCAGGAGTGATCGGGCGTGTAACACTTCTCGGAAAGTATGACATCAAAGTCTTCAGTCATGAAAAACCCCGATTTAACACTATTAATAATGCGTAATTCAAAATTAAAGTTGTCGCTCGCAATTGAAGGATCGGCGACCTGTTGAGGGTTATCTGCTTATTATAACTCCCATTTCTATTTAATGCGGCGCTTCTCATTGATTTTCCAGATCCGGGCATTTTAATGAGTTTTTCAGATGCATTTTTGCGCGCGGTGGTACCCGGGCAAAAAATCCACGCTCATCCAACACCATTTTTCCCATACCTTTAAAACAGCATCGTTACGATTCATTAACATTACTGTGAACGACGATACTGCGACGGGCACAAGACCGGGTCTCACTTCACCCGACCGCCCGGGTAGGTGGTTCCGGTTATAAAACATCATTTATAATTTCAAAAAATGTGGTGACACGTATGGAAAGAACCATGTTATCGGAATCTGAGGGATACGATCTCCTCAAGGGATATGGCGTACCGGTCCCATCCTACCGGATTGTAATGACCCCCCACGATGCTGCGGATGCCGCCGAGACCATCGGCTTCCCGGTCGTGATGAAGATCATCTCTCCGCAGATCGTTCACAAGAGCGATGCGGGCGGTGTCGTCGTCGGTGTCGGCAGTCGAGAAGCGGCCGTAGCAGCATTCGAGAAGATCATTACCGGTGCAAAGAAGTACAACAATGATGCGGAGATCACGGGCGTCATTGTCGAGCAGCAGGCAGAACCCGGGCTTGAACTGATCATCGGCGGAAAGACCGACCCGGCCTTTGGCAAAGTGATCACGTTCGGTATGGGCGGCACGCTCGTTGAACTGATGAAAGACATCACGCTCCGGATCATGCCGCTGGACGAGGGTACGATCCGCCAGATGATTCAGGAGATCGACGGTTACCCCCTCATCAAGGGATATCGCGGGATGAAACCCAAGGATGAGGAAGCACTGGTATCCACGCTGATGTCGGTCAACCGCTTCTTCCTTGAGAGCGAGAATGTTGCCGAGTTCGATATCAACCCGCTGCGGCTGTACGAGAACGGGGCGCTCGCGGTGGATGCACGGGTTATCGTCTCCGATAAACCCGTTCACGAGGTCAAGGAGGAACGACCCCCGGTACCGATGGAGTACTTCAACCCCCGCTCCATCGCAGTCGTCGGCGCGTCGCAGGACTCGAACAAGATGGGGTATGCGGTCATGCACAACCTCCTCCATTTCCCCGGCCAGCTCTACCCGGTGAACAACAAGCGCTCAGAGATCCAGGGGCTGAAAGCCTACCCGAGCATCTCGGCAATCCAGGCCCCGGTCGATCTTGCCGTGATCACGGTTCCGGCAATCCATGTTCCCCGGGTCATCGAGGAGTGCGGAACCAAGGGCGTGCCGATGGTGATCATCATCACAGCCGGCTTCAAGGAGATGGGAGAACACGGAAAAGCACTTGAGGACCGGATCGTCTCTATTGCCCGGAGCCACGGTGTGCGGATCATCGGGCCGAACTGTCTTGGCATGATCATTCCCCCACGGGGCATCGACACCACCTACGTCCACCAGTCTCCCAGGCCCGGCAACATCGCGTTCATCTCCCAGAGCGGCGCCATCATCAACACGGTCGTGGATATGAGCCTGGCAAAGAACATCGGCTTCTCTGCGGTCATCAGCGTCGGCAACCAGGCTGACCTCGACTTCCTTGATTACATCCGGTTCGTAGGGAAGGACGAGAAAACAAAGGCAATCATCCTCTATATCGAGCAGATCACTGATGGTAAGGCATTCATGGAAGTTGCGGCCGAAGTGGCCAAGTGCAAGCCGATCATAGCGATCAAGTCCGGATCATCCACCCGGGGCCAGGCCGCTGCCTCGTCGCATACGGGTTCCCTTTCCGGTTCCTACGAGGTGTACATGGAAGCGTTCAGGAACGCCGGTATCATCGCGGTCCACACCCTGACCGGTGCATTCCTCGCAGCCCAGATGCTCGCCCACCGGAAGCGCTACCCGAAGGGCAAGCGTGCCGTGGTCATAACAAACGCCGGCGGGTTTGCTGTGCTCTCGTCCGACTATGCAGAACGCTATGGGATCGAGATGGTTGACCTGCCTTCGGAGGTCATCGACGAGCTCAACGAGTTCCTTCCCGAGTTCTGGAACAAGGGTAACCCGATCGACCTTCTGGGCGATGCCAGCGAGAAGCGGTTCGAGAAGACCTTTGCCGTGCTCGCACGACACCCGGAACTCTGGGATATGGCGTTCATTGTCGGGTTCCCGAACCTTGTCCTGACCTCAGAGCAGCTTGCACGGCAGATCCTCAAGTTCTCGGCATCGACCGAGAACCGGCTCGTGGCTACTCTCCTTGGCGGGGATTCGATGAACGTGGGTCGCGAGATGTTAAAGGAGCACGATATCCCCAGTTTCGACGAGCTGGACTATACCTACCGCGTGGTGGGACGCGTCCTCTGGCAGAAGTTCCGGGTCAAGGCACCGGGACTGCTGTAAATTTTCTTCTCTTTTTGTTGCTGCGGATTGGACGAAGTATTCCGTTGTCATGCAGATGCCGGAATGCCTGACGGGCCACCGGGAAAACCTGATGATACCGGGGGTTAAAAGGGGAACCGTCGGGTGAGTACAAAAACGGGAGCCGGATTTCCGGATGCGTCACCACCGGTACTTTCGCTGTTTCTTCTCCTTCTCCTCAAACGGTACGATAAAGTAACTGTGGATTGTGCGGTTGTCATCCAGCTCAATCTCAAGATATAATTCCATAAAGACGTGTTCGAAGGCTATCGCCACCTGATCTGCCCCGAGTTCGACAAATCCCAGGGCATGCAGGTCCTTCTCGACCTTGCGCAGGGATTCCCGGCGGTGCGTGGAGACGAGCCGTTCGACATGCCGCTTCATCCGTAACTGCCAGCCTTTGTTTACCATACCATGGTGCTCCTGTCTGGTTGCATGTTCTTCAGGAATGGATCTGGATGGCCGGGGTAGATTAACATATGGGAAGCCGCAGTAATCCTGCTGATAAGCTCCTCCAGGAGACGAGATTTTTGGAACCGTATCACTAGATACCGGTTGGTAAAAGGGATTTTGAATATTAGCCGGGATGAAAATACAGGATAAAATAAAAAAATTAATTTACCCGGCTGAACAAAAATACAAACTAATGAAATTGGATGAATAATGATCTATAATTTAAACAACCTCAACGCGCTGCTTGATGCGGGAGATATCGACAGAGACAACTGGAAGCGTCATTTTGCCGATGTCCCGGACACAAGAGTTCCCACCTGCCGGGACTGCCTGGACAGGAAAAATGGAAGCTGCCGGGATAATGGACATCCCATTGAATGCTTTCTCTATGGATCCAAGTCCCAGGCAAATGAGTCGTTATTGAAAAAAATGAACATAAAATAATTTTGATTTAATCATAATCACTATACGTTAAACAATAATCGGTTACTTCTTTTTGAATTCTTTCCCAATCGAGAATGCTTTTGCTGCCTGCTTACCCACATGCCAGTACGCGGATTGTGCGTACACGATCGGATCGATCTTCGCGGTATCGGGTTTCCCGTCCACAACACACGACTTGTCTGCATGGATCTCCGCAATCTCACCGATGAACAGCAGGTGGCTTCCGCAGTCAACCGATTTGAAAAATTTACATTCAATATTTACCGGGCATTCCTCCGCCATGGGGGCGGTTTTCAGTTTCCCGTAAAATGATTTGAAAATCTTCGACTTGTCTTCGTGCGTCCCTGATACGAGCCCGCAGTAATCAGTCTCGACAACGTGCTTTGCTGACGGCACGTTCAGGCTGAAGGTCTTGTTCTCGTCAATCCCTTTCACCGTGAACCGGGTCTTGTTGAGCGCAACGCAGACCATCGGCGGCGCCATGCAGGCAACCGTTGCCCACGCGGCAGTCATGTAGTTTGCTTTCCCATTCACGTTAGCACCCACGAGCAGGGTGGGCATGACACTCATGTACGGCATCGGGCCGAGCGTGACTTTGTCCATGATCGTTCTCCATGAGGAGGTTCGCGGGGGTGGAGTATAAGAGTTTCTTAACCGGTCAGAACGGACTCAGTACTTCTCTCATAATTCCTCCGTGAATCCTGGTAGTGTACACAACCTGCCAAAAACCTGAGTGAAGAGTTACACCATTCTCAGCATCGCAATCGATCTCCGGCAAAAAAAATTTCAACCACCCCCTCACCCCCTGCTCAATTTTTTTCTGGCAGGGTCCGGTTGATCGGCAAATTACCTCACGTCGGCAAATCAAAAATTTTGTAGCATGTACATACATATTGCCGGATAATTATCCGATAATCGCCTCATCAACTGACACCTCATGATCGCGATTGAAATTTTTTCAGCAGAGTCTGGCTGAAAAAAGCTCTGGAGGATATCTCAATCCAGACAAATAGTATGAATCCAGTACGTCTCTGAAATTTTCTTTGTGAATAGTGGAAAGTCAGCGACTCGTATCATGTCACATCACATCCCGGATATTCTTGGGCAGTGACGTTCAGCAGGTACTGAATCGCAACGTGTCTGGATGATCTCTTAGTATTCGGCTGGCTTTTTTGCCATATCGTAACCATATCCGGCGCCCGCTGCCTGTTGAGATCGTACGCTTTTCTTGAGGTAGGGCTCAAATTTAGTGAAGTACTGGGACTTGGAAAAAAACCATGGCTTTTCTTCCAAAATCCACCTCCTTTTATACTACCCGGTGTAATCCTGTTGCAAGCCCCTGACAACTACGGGGACAAAACAGAATGGTAATCGCAGCACCCGGAACGCCCATGGGCTCCCGTGAAACAATGCCCGGAAGGGGAGCGGGTTACTGCACAAACCATTTAAAGAATATATAAAAGACACACATGCTGCGGGAACTCCGCGAGGTGCAGGGAATGCCCCCGGCACCCTGGCATAAATATCGCGGAGGGGCTGGGCAATACTGCCCGGATATACGTAGCCCCGGTCCCGTACATGCGGCACTCAGGGCCCGGTGAGCCGGGCCCAAAGGAAACCTGACAGGTACGTGATAGTATGAATGCAGAGATTGTCCAGTTAACGAGTGAAGCAAAGACTCATGCAGGAACGCTGGATGCGATAAGAAACGAGATGAAGACCGTCATCGTAGGGCAGAACGACGTGATCGATCGCCTGCTGATGGCGGTATGTGCCGACGGCCATGTCCTCCTTGAGGGCGTGCCGGGCATTGCAAAGACCCTCACGATCCGCACGCTCTCGCAGTGTGTTGACTGCAGTTTCACCAGGCTCCAGTTCACCCCCGATCTCCTCCCGGCAGATATCATGGGGACGAAGATCTACAATCAGAAAGATGCGAGTTTCTCTACCGTGAAAGGCCCGATCTTTTCCCACTTCATCCTTGCCGATGAGATCAACCGGGCACCCCCGAAAGTCCAGTCCGCACTCCTTGAAGCAATGCAGGAGAAGCAGGTTACTATCCAGGGAGAGACGCACGTGCTTGCCCGCCCGTTCTTTGTGCTCGCCACCCAGAACCCGATCGAGTCCGAGGGGACCTATCCCCTGCCCGAGGCACAGGTGGACAGGTTCATGTTCAAGGTCATGATGACCTACCCGGATAAGGCAGATGAAGTGCTCATTCTCGACCGGTTCACCGAAGGGATCACGCTGACCCCGAAAAAGGTGATCTCATCAGAACAGATCCTCGCTATCCAGGCATTCACCCGGAAGGTATACGCCGATACCGCCATCAAGCAGTACGTCAGCGAGCTGGTCGATGCTACCCGGAAGCCCGCAGAATACGGGCTTGAGGAGGCGCGGTACATTGCGCTCGGCGCATCGCCGCGTGCATCCATCTTCCTGATTCTCGGCGGCAAGGCTCATGCCCTGCTGGCAGGCCGCGGCTACGTCATCCCGGAGGACATCAAGGCCGTTGCACATGATGTCCTGCGGCACCGGATCATCCTCAACTACGAAGGCGAAGCCGATGGCATCACCACCGACGCTATCATTGACCGCATCCTTGCAAGGGTGAAGGTCCCATGACTGCGATGACCCCGCGGGGAAGAGGGGCCTGCAGCTCCGCTCCCGTCAACCGTGTCAGCAGGAGGGGGAATGGCACATGGAAGACAGGAACGAACTGATCCGGCAGATCAGGAAGATCGACCTGAAGACCGGTATCCTCGTGGAGGGGCTCCAGTCCGGGCTCCACCACTCGGTATTCCGGGGACAGGGGATCGAGTTTGCCGAGATCCGCGAGTATGTGCCCGGCGACGATATCCGGTCCATTGACTGGAAGGTGACTGCCCGGTACAATCACCCGTTCATCAAGGAGTATACCGAGGAACGCGACCAGACATTCTACTTCATGGTGGACATCTCCGGCTCGGGGTCGTTCGGATCGGAGACCACCAAGCAGAAGAAGATCCTCGAACTCGTGGCAAGTCTCGGCTTTGCCGCGCTCAGGAACAACGATCGCGTGGGCCTCTGCCTCTTCTCGGACCGGGTGGAGAAGTTCATCCCCGCCCGCCGGGGCAGGAAGCATTTTGTCGGCATCCTCAGTACCATGCTCGATCACCAGCCGGTCTCGGATAAGACCGATCTTGGGGCTGCTGCAAAATTCCTTTCCCGGGTGCTCTCCCGCAGGAGTTCGGTGCTTATCCTCTCGGATTTCATCTCCCCGTCGTTCATGCTCCCGCTCCGGATCCTCTCCCGGCGCCACGAAGTGATCGCGCTCCGGGTCATCGACGAGCGGGAACGCGAGCTCCCGGATGTCGGGTACATCGAACTCGAAGACCCGGAGACCGGTGAGCAGGTATTAGTCGACACG
This sequence comes from Methanoregula sp., assembly GCF_028679125.1. Lineage (GTDB taxonomy): Archaea > Halobacteriota > Methanomicrobia > Methanomicrobiales > Methanospirillaceae > Methanoregula. The sequence continues at coordinate 39,164 of NZ_JAJRCG010000020.1, forward strand.
GCCGATGAAGAGTTCCGGGAACGGTACCGTGTGCTCGTGGAGGAAGCAGAGACAACACTGCACCACGAGCTTGCAAAGCACCGCATCCATGAACTGACGCTCACGACAAACGAACCGTACGAGATCCCGGTGAAGTCGTTCTTTACCGGGATCGCGGGCAGGAGGAGGTACCATGCCGGGATTCTATGATCCGGTCTGGCTCATCGGGCTCCTTGCCATCCCGGTACTTGCCGCAGTGTACTTCCTGGTCACGCGGAAGAAGAAGACGGAGGCGATCCGGTTCTCCCGGCTCGCATTCGTCAAATCTGCGCTGGGCGACGTGAAGAAATCCCGGCGCACGCATCTCCTCTTCGGGATAGCGCTTGTCGCAATCGCCCTCCTCGTCATTGGCCTTGCCGACCCGCACATCCCGCTCGAACAGACCAAGGAGGGGGTCAACGTGGTCATGGTCATCGATGATTCCGGCAGCATGCAGGCAACTGACTACCAGCCGTCGCGTATCGAGGCGGCAAAGACCGCTGCCGACACGCTCATCAAGAGCCTTGACGCGAAGGACAATGCCGGTGTCGTGCTCTTTGAATCCGGCGCCACCACCGCCGCGTACCTGAGCCCTGACAAGGACCGGGTCCGCGAGAAGCTCGCGGCAGTCTCCCCCAAGTCCGGGCAGACCGCGATCGGCGACGGCCTTGCGCTTGCCATCGATATGGCCAAGTCCATCCCCAACCGGAAGAACGTCGTGATCCTGCTCTCGGACGGGGTGAACAATGCCGGCGTCATCACACCCGATGAGGCCATAGCGTTCGCCAAATCCTCCGGTATCCAGGTCTATACCGTGGGTTTAGGTTCATCCCAGCCGGTTGTGCTGGGCTATGACTGGATGGGTAATCCCCAGTATGCCCAGCTGGACGAGTCAACCCTCCAGTCCATCGCATCGCAGACCGGCGGGAAATATTTCAAGTCTGTTGACGGACAGACGCTCAATGAAATCTACGGCAGTCTCAACCAGCAGATCACCCGCGAGAAGGAGGAGACGAGCATCAAGAACGTCTTCATCTTCGGGGCGCTCATCCTCCTCTGCCTTGAACTCTGGCTGCGCTATGGGAGGGGGAGGATCATCCAATGAAATATCTGAACCTCTCCCTTGTCCTGCTCCTCCTGCTGGCCGGGCTCATCATCGTCCCGGCCTGCGCCGCCGAGATCACCCTCACGGCAGAGAGCAGCGAGTATTATATCCCGCTCGGCGAAGCGGCCGATATCCCGGTCCTTGTCATGAGCGGTTACGACCATACTGTCGATGGCACCCTCCAGTTCTCGACCGTTGAGCAGCTCCAGAACACCGGCACGGTGATGACCAGTACCAAGAACCGGGTATACACCCACACGATAGACCCGGGCGCATCGCAGATCACCATCAGCGCTGGCACCTCGTCGGTGGAAAAGAGCATGCAGGTGCAGGTCACCTACGATTACACGGATACGTCAGCAGTCCGGGTTACCCTGCCGGTGATCACGATCCACTTCGTGTCGCAGGTCCCGCAACCATCCACCAACCGGTCCCCGGTTACAAGCACGAGCGGGGCTGGAACGGGCAATGTCCCCTCATCGAGTTCGGTCCAGATCGTGCAGCAGTCCGTCTCTGTCCAGCAGCAGGCGGGCCGGGATGGGACCGTCCAGCAGGCGCTCTCGAACAGCCAGCAGTCACAGGACACCAGCGCCTTAAAGGAACAACTCCAGCGGGAGGCCGAGCAGGCCGAACTCGAGAAGACTGCGTTCGAGGAGGCCCTCAGCCGCGACGCACTGTTGGGCTCGGTCAACGAGAGCCTTGCTGCCGACGGATTCGCCCGGCAGTCCCTCTCATCAGACCCCACGTCCGGCAATGCCGGCACGTTCTCGATGGAGTACCAGAATGCTGCCGGTGAGAGCGTGACTGTTGCCGGCGCCATGGAGAACGGGGCAGTTCCCTCTGTTGCCGAGACCTCGAAGGCGCCGGTCAATGTCACGGCACCGCTTGCATCCAACACAACGTACCAGAACATGGCTGAACAGCTCAAGGCACAGGGCTACACCCGCAACACCACCGCCGTGAACATCTCGGCAACCGGATCGATGGTCAACCTCTCGTTCCAGAACCCCGGGGGGAAGCAGGCATTCATCAACGCCACGACCGACGATACGAACGTGACGTCGATCAGTCTTGCAACCGAACCGGATGCGCCGTTCGATTACCTGCCGCTCATTGCCGGGCTCATCGCTGCCGCCGTGATCATCGGCGCCGTATGGATCCTGTACCGGAGGTTCCGCTGCCCGGTTGTAATGGTGCGGGAACCGGCCGGACCCTCATTATGGGAGGAGCCGTTCGATCACAGGGCTGCTGCCCGCGAGCTGCTGGCCCGTGCCGAGACCGCGTACACGAAGCAGCAGCATGCCGAGGCATGTGGCCTTGCCGGCCAGGCGCTCCGGCTCTTCCTCTCGCGCGAGAACGGGGCACACCACGAGATGACCAACACCGAACTCATGGCATTCCTGCAATCCCGTGAAGGCGATTCACGGAAGACCGGGGAGATCCTCGGGCGCTGCTCCGATGTGGAATTTGCTAAGGGCACCCTTGGCGCGGATGAGTTCCCCGCAATGGTCGCGTACATCCGCAGCGTGATTGACACGAGATCGTAACCGGGCGGACTAATCTTTTTTTCCCGAAACGGGAAACCGGGGGCTGAACCCGAACCGTTGCCCCACGCTGACCGTGGTAAATGGCGGTAAACAGACATCCACCCGATCCCCGTGCACAGGAACCGGACGGGACGTACTTTTCGCTTTTATTCCAGGTTCAGGGCGCTCATGACCACACAATTGTTTTGTCTGTATGACGCCCATATGAGAAGACAAGCATGACATACCTGGACTGGGGTTGCGACCCCCTGGCAAAAGAATGTGAATCCTGCCTCGATGCCTTGTGTAATGCGTGTAATGAAGATTTTAAGAAAAAAACCGGGACCGATGAAACGATTGACGGTCTTGAGGAAGAAGGTCGGGACTCACAGGAACCGGATTGTGACCATTGTGAACTGGAGAAGAAGCCGGACTGTTCACGGTGCGGGATTATTCTCCGGGTCTGTCAGACCTGCGGCGAGAATAAGACCTGCGAATTCAGGATCAGCGGGTAACCGGCAGGCTTCATTCCGGTTTTTTTTAGAATTCCGCGTTGTCGCAGACACCGGAGAACACGGGCTGCCGGAAAAATGCTGTATAACGAGGGAAAGTGTTTTTTAATAAAGATCCTCACTGATGACCGTGCCGGCGCGATCCTGTTACCCTGAATCCCGGAGTTCCTTCCAGAGGTCCAGCTCAAGAAAACTTCCCGGGACATTCTTCTCCATCTCCCGGTACACTGCGAACGGGACGGAGAACGTCAGGATATTTTTTCCCAGCGTGGGGCGGACAGCCCGCCGGGCCGAGAGATCCGTGAGACCGATAACCGCACGCGGTGAACGGGATTCCCCCTCGGCATACGTGCACACACCCATTGCCTGGCACCCGGAAGCACCGGCAGTAACAACAATCCCGTCCCGGATATTCCCGGTCCCGTAATTCGCGAGGATAGAAAGGGCTGCGATCTGATCGGCGTTGGCGACAAACACCACGCTCTTCACCTCCTCGCCATCCCCGACATCATGGACGGGTTTCATCACGATATACCGGTCTTTCGCATCGTAGATCGGCAGGTTCAACAGGAAGTTCCGGACAGTCCCCGGGTTCTTCAGGAAGCGTTCCCCTTCGGTCAGCATCGTCCTGTGGCGCTCATCCGGGGCCTGCGCGATGATAGCATCGTATGCCTTCCGGTTCGCGGCTCCCCCGATACCGTTTGAGAGGAACGAACAGAACCCCTCCTCGCTCCGAGCTGCGTGACGCTCCAGCGGCCGCCCGAATCCAAGGCCCATCGCCCCGCCGGCGCATGTGGTCGTGTCCCGGGAAAAGACCGCGGTTTTTCCCTCCTTTGCAACCTTTGCAAAGAGCCACATGACACATCCCCAGACACCGGGTTTAAATGCAAGGGCATTTTCAGGTTTTGTATCAGTCCATACGATGGCAACCGGATTCATCATGATCCCGGCAGCCCGTGCGATTTCACTCCTGGGCAGCATATCGAGTCTCCGCTGGTTTTTATAGACAAAGGAAATGCCCCGGTAAATTTTCTTCAGAAAATTGCACAGGTATTCCGCTTACGATCCGGAATAGTTGACCATAGATATAAAACAGAGGGAATCGGCCCTGCATGCGTATCAGGATCCCAGAAACGGGACGATGCCTCCCGATATAGTAACCCTGGAGCGTTCAATCTGCTCAATAAACTTATTACATAGGTTACCTATTCGATAGTATGGACCTGATGATCATCCAGAGTTCAGTCACCCTTTTTGAGATTCTCTGTGTCATCGTCGTCTTTGCATCCCTTTTCGTACGGAGCCGTTTTTTTAATGAGGCCTTTGAAAACCGCATGACATGGGCCACCCGGATCATCATTATCCTTTTTTTTGGAATCATATCGATCTTCGGTACCCTCAGCGGGATGTCCATACATGGGGCGGTGATAAATATCCGGGATCTCGGCCCCATGGCTGCAGGCCTGCTGTGTGGGCCATATGTCGGAATGGGAGCAGGAATCATCGGGGGATTGCTGCGGTTCGCCCAGGGTGGACCGTACATGTGGACCGGGTTGACCGCTCCCATCCTCTCGGGGATCCTGGGAGGAATCCTCTATCTCGCCAACAAACGCCAGTTCGTCCCGGTATGGATTGCCGTGCTGTTCATGGGGCTCTCCGAGACACTGATCTCCTGTTGCACTCTGGTTCTCGTAACCAAACCCTCGGATTTTTTCACGATCCTTACCGAGGTGGCAGTTCCCATGATTGTGTACACCACTCTCGGCATGTTCATTTTTGCCTCAGTGGTTCACCGGTTCCTTGACGAACGGAGCCACTTTGAGAAGGTGCATATGCTGGAACTCGAACTGGAGTCCCGCAGGAACCTTGCCACGATGATCGATACCATCGCGTATCCGGTGTATGTCCTTGACCGGGACCACCGTTTCACGGTGGTGAATGACAGCATGTGCCGTTTTATCGGCCGCACGCGGGATGAGATCATTGGCAGGACACCGGGCAATTTCTTCAGCGATAAGGATTCCACATTCCACCATGATATGACCGAGGAGGTCATGCAGCTCAATACACCCCGTGAAGACGAGGTGACGATCACAAAACCTGACGGGCAGGTGTGTACGATCATCTCTACTTCCACGGTGTACACGGATCCTTCCGGCCAGGTATTCATGGTCGGGGTCTTCCAGGACATCACGGAGCGCAAGAAGATGCAGGTTGCGCTCGCGGAGAACGAGGCATGGTACCGCATCCTCTTCGAGCACACCGGTGCAGCCACCCACATCATCAACGAGGACAGCACCATAGACCAGGTCAACACTGAATTTACACGGCTGCTTGGATTCCCCCGCGAGGAGATCGAAGGGAAGATGGGATGGAAGGATTTCATCATTCCGGATGATTTCGAAATGGTGAGACGATACCACCAAAAACGGCGGATCGACCCGGCATCCGCTCCCACAAGGTATACGGTCCGGATCCATGACCGGAACGGGGAGATAAAAACCATTCATGCCGTTGTCGCCATGATCCCGGGAACCCGGAAATCGATCGCATCCTTCGTGGATATCAGCGAACAGAAGAAAACCGAAGACGCCTTGACCCTGGCAAACCGGAAACTCAACCTTCTCTCCTCCATCACCCGCCACGACATCATCAACCAGCTCATGGTCCTCAAGAGTTACCTGGAGCTGCTCAGACTGAATACCGATGATCCGGTTCTCCTCAATTATATCGACCGGAGCAACCATGCGGCACAGAACATCGATCACCAGATCACCTTCACCCGTGACTACCAGGACATGGGGGTGAAGGCCCCGTCATGGCAGAATATCAGGAGCGTCATTATAGACGCCAAAGGCGGGCTTCCCACCGGTAACGTGACCATTGATGTGGATCTGTCTGACCTTGAGGTATTCGCAGATCCCCTTTTTATGAAAGTCTTCTATAACCTGATCGACAATTCCCTCAAATACGGAGGGGTGACGTTACGAACCATCAGGATCAAGTCGGAGGAGAAGGATGGGGGACTGGTCATCACCTGCCAGGATGACGGCGAGGGGATTGGGGATGCGGACAAGGAACACCTCTTTGAACGGGGGTTTGGGAAACACACCGGTTTTGGTCTCTTCCTCTCACGCGAGATCCTCTCGATCACCAGTATCGCAATCCGGGAGACCGGCAGACCAGGGGTGGGGGCACGGTTCGAGATCCTTGTGCCGAAGGGGGCCTGGCGATTCACGAATTCACCCTAGTACCATTACCGTGACAGGTCTGCGGCGGGCTTCTCTGCCAGCCGGGTCCCGATTGCAGGCTTGAGAAATCCGGCCAGAATAGGAGTCTGTTGAGACGATGCGATACCAGCAGGTACTCAATGCAGAATCAATTTCTCCCGCAGGGACCAGACAGATTCGGGAGTCCCGTCCTGCCAGGGGGTGCACGGGATCATCCCGTGGGAAACATCAATAAAAAATCTTTTTCTGTGTTATCATTGAATCAATATCCGGGATGAAATACTATGGTAAATCTTAAAATTCCGCCGGAAAAAGCAATTCTTCTCATTAACCAGAGAATCGACGCGATAAAAACGATAAAAGCGGATCAGAATGGTCTGGAATTTTACGATTTTGTCCGCTGGTGTTCAAAAACCTGGCCGGTGATTGATGAGATCTATGGATCCGGTGATCCCCATTCAGAAGAACTCCGTAATCTCGGGCTTTCCAATTGTTCCTGCAATGCACAGATGCAGGCACTGATCCTTGCAGAGGCATATCATGTCCGGCTGCAGGATTTTATCAAGGAGATCCAGGATTCGGAAAAGACGCCGGAATAATAACGATCATCCTCTTCGAGGGCATGCAATCTGCCGGGGGATTTACTTCAACAGGTCAGGGATTTTGCATACAGACTCCAAAAAGGAGAGAATAAAAACATCTGGCAGGAGCCGGGCCAGCAGAGCGAAGGTTAATGGATACGAAACCACATCCTTACCCATGGCAGATCATCCCGAAGGTGCAATTCTCCAGCGCGATGGAGAGACCTACTCGGTCATGGCCCGGTCGCCTGCCGGGCTTGTCACGCCGGAACTCCTGGTAAAAATAGCCGCCATTGCAAGGAAATTCCACGTGCCCATGGTAAAGATAACCTCGGGGCAGCGTATTGCCCTGATCGGTATTAAAAAAGAAGATCTCGCATCGGTCTTTGATGAGCTCGGGACCGATGCGGTGCGGAAGACCGGGCCCTGCATCCGGTTTGTCCAGTCATGTCCAGGGATCCGCAACTGCAGGAACGGTATGCAGGACTCGCTTGGTCTCGCGATCGAAATGGAAGCACGGTACCGCGAGCGACCGTTCCCGGGAAAGATCAAGATCGGGATCTCCGGGTGTCAGCGCTGTTGCGGGGAGAGCCATACCCGGGATATCGGGATCATGGGGTCGAAGAACGGGTGGACGGTTTTTTTCGGGGGAAACAACGGCACCCGGCCACGGTTCGGCGATGTTATTGCAAAGAATCTGTCAACGGATGAGGTGCAGGACCTTGTCAGCCGGCTGCTTGAATATTACCGGCTCAATGCACAGCCAAAGGAGCGGTCCGCACGGTTCATGGAACGGATTACAATGGAGCGGCTGAACAGCGATCTCCTCACCAAGATACCATATATCCCGCTGGAACCGTGAGGATGGTCCGCCTCATGCACTGCCCTTCACGTACGGGTTCATCCATGCGATCTCCCGGAGCCGGAGGTCTTTGATCTGCCGGGGTTCTCCGGGGAAGTGGCCGGCCCGGAAGGATGAACTGCATTACACAGCACCTCCTGTAAGTGTAGAGGGGGAGACCAATCCAGTATGAGGCAAAACGCGGGAAACCCCTCACAGGGTTTTACGCCAGGGAATTATTTTGATCCGAACCTGCCCGGAGGTGATTCGATGAAGCGTTGCCAAGACACATAACGGAGCAGTGAGGGGGTGGAGAGATTCATCTGCGATCGTTTCGACCGCCCATACATTCAGATCATTTTGATCGGTTGCCAAACCCTTTCTTTCTCATGGGTTCGCACCGTGCCTCATTGCGGGAACCGGTTCTTACGACCGGGCCTGCCTTTGCTACAACCGTGTCATAGCGGAGAGGACAGGAGCCCACCCGGGATAATTCCCTCTGCACCATCAGACACTGGGGAAACGACCCGCCATCCGAATGGATGTACTGATCGCAGTGATTTCCTTCACAGAACTCCTCAAGCATAACCTCACATGAGTTGAGCGAGTGCTTAAACTCATGCTCACATAAAAATTGCAGTTTGCCTTTTCCGGAACGAACGTTCGCTGGCACGTGGAGCCGTGCACAAGGTGGGAAAAACCGGGGAAACTCTCCGGCACGTGTCCGACAGACTGTACCAGGTGCACCAGGCACGGTCCGCACGATCCAGTTCCCGGTTTCCCCTCTGGTGGCATCAGGTATTTCTCATGGATATCAACGATTGGGAGGCGCGGCAATTCTACGAGATCAAATCGCAGCAGAACCACGGGTTGCTCTCCAAACGTAAGGGGCAGTTCAACCAGGGGATCTAAAAACGTCTCGCACGCAAAAGCCGGGATAAAAAAACGGGTCCGGGCTCTTGCGCAGGAAGGTTGGATCCGTGTGGAGCCTGATGACGTGATCAGGATCTTCGTCTCTTGACTTCGATGAGGTATGACTTCACATCATTTGCAGTTATATCAAAGGAATATACCCTGTCATCCTCACCCGAGAAACTATTCGACCACGGGCGCGGATCATACTGTTTCCATAAGGTCGCATCGAGACCACCCGGTGGCTCAATCGTTGCTATTTTCTGACCGCTCCCAAGATCGGTAATAACAATTTTAAAGGAGGGCGATGACAGATGAGAATTCTGCTCGGACTCCACAGGTTCAACGGTATACCAGACTTCCCAGTTATCATAATATACCGGCACGATATGCCTTTGGTACCCGGATTGCCCCGAGATTGTATCGAATGTGTATACACCGGGACCCGAGGGCAGTTTCGCGGCGTAGGCATAGGTTACCGGGGCAGAATTTACCGGGGGAGTCGTGGATTCCTCTACCGGTGCCTTCATCTCACCAGGCATGCTCCAGTTCACTTTTTCCTGGCCGAAAATATTGAGGAGCGAATTCATCGTTGACATGAGTGCATACACACAATTATTCAGGTAATTTGTGTACGTCATCATAGATTCCTGCGATCCTAATGGTGCAGTTCCCTGGGTTGGAACGGGAATCGTTTCGATTTTTTGAACGTGAGCGTAGATATCCTCTTCCGGTGAAGCGGCAATAACCGGTGTAACTATACCGACAAGAATAATCAAAAAGAACAACAAACCCCAGGGAATTTTCATTATGCCTATCAGCATAGTGAACGTATGAATATTTAAATTTCTTTTTGTAGTTTAACAATGAAAAGCGGGTAAGGAATTTAAAAGAACCGTGATTCACCCAAATAAACTGCCAGTTAAAATATTCCTTTTCATAGAAGTGCATCTTTTCGCTGACACAGGATCTCGTCCATTCATGGACACTGTTTCCGATGCGGGGCGAGGCCTTACGGGCAAAACGCCACGCCCGGGTTTTACGCTATGGAGATATCGGTTCGCAAATGTATCGAGCGGGGGACGTTGCCCGGATACAATCGAAGGTGGCGTCGCGGGGACTTCCCGCGAAACAGGGTGGGGAAATCGCACGGGAACGAGGAACATCCGATCGCGTTTGAATCGCGAATACGTACACGACGACAGGAGACCGTCAGGGATGATCCCGACCAGTCCGGGGGCTGTTTTTGACCTGAACCCAACAGAGGTCATTTCAGCCCCCGATTGCCCTTCCCGAGAGCCCGACCGACACTATTTCGCGAAAAAACGACACTATTGTTTTGAGATTCAACCAAAATCGCCTCGGATTGGTGTAAATATGGATAAAATGTGCCCGGAAAAAACGCTATTTAGCACTATTCCAATGGACGATCTCCCCCAAATCCGGACTATCCGGTTTTCATAGAAAATCGCGAAAAATCACCCAGTAAAAAGAGGCTCATAGCATTGTTCTGCGGGCCGATTTGGGGGTGCCAACAGGTGTCGGACTTAGTGACGGGCTGCCGGAACTGATCCAAAACGCCAGTATCACGTCGGAGAATAGGATATGTGGGATTTGTCAGACATCTATTGATGATGGGTCTTCGACGGAGAATGGGTGATGGGGGGAGCAGTACTGTTGAGGGGGGTTACGACACGAGAGGTACCAAAGGTTGTTGACGGGGAGAATATGCTGTTTGGAGGAGTTGAACCAGGGGAGATTTTGAACATTTTTCCGGAAAAATTTTCCGGGCGCGATCTGAAATTTTTGTGCGTTGCCGGAATTTTTCAAAGAAAATACAGTATCCAGACTTGAACGTCAGTCACTTCCCGGTTCAGCGGGTCGGGGAACTCGGGCGAATAGCGGATATCTTTCAATGCGCTGATGGGCTCAAGACCCGGACCTGGAGACGATTCCGCAAGGATTCTCCGAATTGCAGAGTCTTATCAGACCCGGACCTTGAGGAGAACCCGCCCGGTTCTTCGTTGCAGCGGTTGCACGGCCGACAATGAAGATGCCAGTGCCTGCCATGAGTGTGTGCTTCACACCATCAACACGGATGCTGCTGTGTCAAATAAAAAAAAAGATCTCATTACCGGGTATTTCCCGGCAGATTAAATCCTGACACCATTCCAGGTCTGGGTGGTGTTTGAGAGGGCATCGGGCTTTTCGGATACATCTATCCACCGGCCGGTGAACGACTTGTCATCAGCGGACCGGACAAATTCGAAGATCCCGGTGTAATTCCCGGTTGCATCGCTCTCGGACCAGGTGCCGGCAAGTGTCTTTTCCTGTACGATTGCTTTGATCGCACCGGTGCTGTTCTTGCCATAGGTCCCTGTCACGGATGAACCGGTCTGGTTGATGACGAGAACCTCGATTACCGTTGCGTTATCGGAGGTATATGACGTGTTCCAGGATCCTGACCATGACAAGGGAGTTACCGGCGCTGCGGTGGTGTTCGCGGCAGCCGCAGTTGTTGCCTCTGTTGCAGGGACAGACGGTATCGCAGCTGCGGTCGTGGCAGCGGGTGTTGCTGCTGTTGTGGTTGCCGGTGTTGTACCGGAAGTATTCGTGCAGCCGGCTGCGAGCATCATAATGCAGACAAAGCCGGCAAGAAGTATAACC
>NZ_JAJRCG010000021.1 GCF_028679125.1 Methanoregula sp.
ACTACGGAAAAAACTCAAATTCGTCTCGTTGGTTTCTATTCTTCGATCTCTCGGCTGATCGGAGGTTGGTAAGTGTTGTTGACTATCCAAAGGTCATGGAGGAAAATTTAGTGAAGTACTGAGGCTGAGTATTATTCCTGCGGCGCCTCGTCATTCCAGGCCGTCATGAATTATTATGGAAAAAATTCCCTTGAGTGCGACATCCGGTCGATGCTGAACACCACCCCCTCCCATGGGACATTACCCTGGGACATGGTCCGGGTCGCACAACAACAGGGATTTGATGCCGAGTGGAAAGAGAATTGTACCCTGAATGACCTTGCATCGGCTCTCAGCCAGGGCACCCCGGTCATCATTGACGGGCAGCGGTTTATGGATCCGAACAGCACCTGGGAGAACACCTGGTCTGCCGGGCATTACATGGTTGTCATCGGCATGGATGACCGGTATGTGTACCTGGAAGACCCGTTCCTCCTGGGATCCCGGCTCCGTATGACCCGCGAAGAGTTTGTTGCCAGCTGGCATGATTATGAAGCGGACATCCCGCTGCCACCCGATGCAAAGAAGTATTACCATCTGGGCGTCTTCATCCGCGGAACGCCGCCATCAGAGCGGCCGGTATTTGTCGGCCCTTCGGAGATACCTGCCTTCGTGCTGCCTGTTCCGACGAAGTAGTTATCCCATTTTTTTGCCATTTTTGATCAGACCGCGATAAAACGGGACATCGAACGAATCTGCAGACACCCTTTTGAGACAACCGTATTATGCCGTGAAAACCTTCCCCATAAGATCTATTCCAGGGAACTTGTCGAGATGATTTTTATTCAGCCCTACAGTAAAATCTCGTTCGTTGTTGATGCGGGTATTGCAAAACGACAGACTGCGGCTGAATATCTTCAGCAGCTTGAGGGAATCGGTGTACTGGAATCCCGTAAAGTCGGGCGTGAGAAAATCTACCTCCATCCCGCTCTCCTGAAATTGCTTTCAGAGTCTTAAGGATATGTCGAAATTTTTAAGTTTTTTCGACACGTTTCGAGGATGTGTCGATTAGTTCGACAGGTCCAGGAGTTTTTGGTTTCTCGAACGGACAATTTGGGAATTTTTTATACTTCGGGTGAGAACTCCGGTTCATGTGAGTTTCAAAAGCGCCCGGAAATTCATAAATACACACCAAGAAGGGTGTATTATTTTAAAAAAATCAGACAAGAAGTTTTCCCGAGAAGACGTGGACCGCGTGGCCTTTGAGGATGACGCGGTCGCCCGAACAGGTCACGCGGACCGATCCGCCCCGGGCCGAACACTGGAACCCGGTCATCTCCGTTTTGTTGAGTTTTGCTCCCCAGTAGGGTGCAAGGCAGCAGTGGGACGAGCCGGTGACCGGGTCTTCCGGAACTCCCACGGACGGTGCAAAGAACCGGGAGACGAAATCGAAGTGCGGGAGATCGGAGGCCGCCGTGACGATGATCCCCCGGGCACGGATGGCAGAGAGGGCAGCCATATCGGGTTCGAGACTACAGACATCATCCGCGAGGGGCAGTTCCACGATGATATCGAACCGGTTCCGGCCGTAATACAACGGCTCGACCCCGAGCGCCGGGCCAAGGCCGGGCACCGGCATGGACGTGGCGGGAGGTTCTGCCGGAAAGTCCATGCTGATCCAGTCATCTTCCTGCCGGACAGTCAGCTTGCCAGAGAGCGTCTCAAACACAATCGCCTTGTCCCGGGAAACGCGGCCGGTCTCCCAGAGCACAAACGCGGCCGCAAGCGTGGCATGGCCGCAGAGCTCCAGTTCCTTTGCGGGCGTAAACCACTTCAGGTTCCAGTTCTCACCTTCAGGAAACAGGAACGCGGTCTCCGAGTGCGCGAGCTCGGCCGCCACCTGCTGCATCCATGCAGCATCGGCAGGGCCATCAGGAATGCAGACGCCCGCCGTGTTCCCGCGGAACGGCGAACTCGTGAAGGCGTCGACGAGGTGCAGTTCTGCTTGCATGGATGAGTGATTGTGTGCCGGGGGAAATAAAGGATCGGAAGGGGCAGGTTTTTCGGGGACGGATCGATGGGTCCGGTCTTGCAGGTATTCGGAAATCTATTAGGGGTCTTATGCAAATACCGTGATTGTGACAGTACCAGCATTCTTCCGATTCAGGGGGTCTGAAATACTTATCCCGGGGCTGGTGTCCGGGATCACGATATGGGCGGTGGTTATCGGGGGATCCAATTGCCTCACCGTACTGGGAACAGAGGGCTGGAGAGCGACCCTGTTTTTGTTTACCATGTTGTCAGTCGTACCGGTCCTGCTGATAGCAACGGGCGCGGCTGCAGAAAAAATGCATTCCTGTAATCCCCATGCCCGGTGGAAGCCGGTAATTCCCTATCTTGCCGGGTTCCTTGGAATGTGTTGTGCCGGACTCATAACCGGGTTCGAATCTGGCATGAACCAGTATCTCCCCCAGTTCCCTTCCGGACTTACCCCCCGCCTGCTGTTTGCCCTGGATAGGGCACTTGAATATCTGACCTTCGCGGCAATACTGGGCATATTCTTCGCGCTGTTCGCTCTTGCCGGGGGTTATTATATATACCGTATCCGTGCGAGACGTGAAGAGGATACCGGATAACGTGAGAGGTGGCACGCGATGTTTGAAAAGATTAACACGAACACGATCATCATCCCAGGCATGCTCTTCGGGATCCTGTACCCGGTCATCTTCTTTGTGACCATGACGTATCTTGAACCAACACTCCCGTCAGGATTGAAGGGGGGCTTCCTGTCTCTTACCATGGTGTTCCTTATCGCGCCGGCCCTGTTGGTGATCGCCGGGGCTCTTTCAGAGATACTCCACCAGCGGGAACCCCGATCCGGCCGGGTACTGCCCGATCCCTATTGTGCCGGCTTCCTCGGGGTATTTGTGGCATGCAACCTGATCATGGCGGTATTCTCCGCGAACCAGTATGTCCCGTACCTGGAACCCGGTCTCATGCCCCGGCTGGCATTTGTGACGGGATATGCCATTTTTATTTTTCCCGTCGTAATGTTGGTGAGCGCAGTATTTGCCGGCTTATCTCTTGCCGGGAGCTGGCTTATGCACCGGAGATCAGAAGTGGCTGAAAAAACCAGCACGATAAAAGAGCAGATATGAGAAAACGTGGGGTTGGTGAGATTTGAACTCACGATCGACGGGTCTCTCCGACATGCATCAGTGCTCCAACGGGTCATCATCTTGAATTCAGTAGACCCATTGTTCATCATCTGCGAGCACAAAGAACGCAAAGACCGCTGGAGCCCGTCGCCATACCGGGCTAGGCCACAACCCCATTACACCAACAGGGACGGTATTCCCATGCTGACTCAATAAAATCGCGCTGTATAAACTTAAGAGTTTTGTTCTTTCATACAAAGCCGGATGGTGGTGCACCACGGTCCGGGCAAATCATCACGCATATAATACCTCATGTCCCAGTACTATTGCAATGGTTGAGGGCAGTTACATATGCGGGACATCAGGAGTTCCGCTGCTGGGAATGACCATCAGCGAGATGGTCGATAGCATAGCAGCAAAATACCCGGACACCGAGGCCATCGTGTCCGTGCACCAGAATATCCGGTATACCTACCGGGAATTCGCCGAGCAGGTAAACCTGGTAGCCTGCGCCCTGATGGGCCTTGGCGTAGAGCGGGGCGACCGGGTCGGCATCTGGGCCATGAACCATGCCGAGTGGGTGGTAGTCCAGTTCGCGACCTCGAAGATCGGCGCCATCATGGTGAACATCAACCCGGCGTACCGCACGTACGAGCTCGAGTACGTGCTCAAGCAGGCCGAGATCTCGACCCTGATCGTGCAGGGCCGGTTCAAGACCTCGGACTACGTGGGGATGTTCTACGAGGCATGCCCCGAGGCATACGAATGCAAACCCGGGAAGATCTCCAGCGAGAAGTTCCCGTTCCTCAAGAACGCGGTCTTCATGGGCGACATCCCGTATAATGGCATGTACACGTGGGGTGACTTCCTGAAGAAGGCGGATACGATGTCGATGGACGATATCCGGGAGCGGGGGGAAGGGCTCTCGTTCGATGACCCCATCAACATCCAGTACACAAGCGGCACCACCGGGTTCCCCAAGGGCGTTGTCCTCACCCACCATTCCGTCCTCAACAACGGGTTCATCATCGGAGAAGGCATGGGATTTTCCGAGAAGGACCGGCTCTGTATTCCCGTCCCGTTTTACCACTGCTTCGGCATGGTCCTCTCCAACCTTGCCTGCGTCACCCACGGCACGACCATGGTGCTGCCCGCCCCGACCTTCGATGCCGAATCGGTCCTCAAGACCATCGAGAAGGAACGGTGCACCGCAGTGCATGGCGTCCCGACCATGTTCATTGCCGAGCTCACGCACCCGAACTTTGCAAAATACGACCTGAGAACCCTCCGCACCGGCATCATGGCCGGCTCTCCCTGCCCGATCGAAGTGATGAAGGAAGTCAACACCAAGATGCACATGAGCGAGATCGTGATCGTGTACGGCCAGACCGAGACGAGCCCCGGTGTCACGATGACGACCACGAAAGACCCGGTAGAACGCCGTGTCACCACGATCGGGCGGGCGTTCCCGCACACCGAACTCAAGATCATCGACCCCAAGACCGGCAAGATCGTCCCGCACGGGGAGATCGGCGAGATCTGCGCACGCGGCTACTGCGTCATGAAATGCTATTACAACAATCCCTCGGCAACCCATGCAACGCTCGACAAGGATCACTGGAACCATACAGGCGACCTCGGCACGATGGACGAGGAAGGTTACTTCAAGATTGTCGGCCGGTTAAAGGACATGGTGATCCGGGGCGGGGAGAATATCTACCCGCGCGAGATCGAGGAGTTCCTGCACCACCATGAGAAGATTGCCGATGTGTACGTTGTCGGGGTCCCGGACGTGAAGTACGGCGAGGAACTCTGTGCATGGGTGAAGACAAAGCCCGGCCAGACCATGACCGAGCAGGACGTGAAGGATTTCTGCAAGGGGAAGATTGCCCACTACAAGATCCCGCGGTATGTGATGTTTGTAAACGATTTCCCGATCAATATCTCCGGCAAGATCATGAAGTTCAAGATGCGGGAAGAGTCGATCAAGGTGCTCGGCCTCCAGGAAGCCGACAAGGTCCTGACCGCATAATCCCCCCATTATCCTCCCTTTTTTTGGTACAACCGGCCATGCCGGATCCTGGAGTCCATGGTTATCCTCACCTCCGGTCCAGGGGAAAAGGCTTTGTGAAGATACGGCTACACCATGCAGTACATGAAGAACAATCCGTTGGTGAAAGCCGGGGGTGTACTTGTCCTGGTACTTGTCATAGCGGCACTTGCCGGATGCGTATCGTCATCTCCGGAGACGGTGGCACCAGGTACTCAGATCACCGAATCTGACACCGTAACAGCAAGCGATTGCTTCTTCCGCGTCAATGATTCCGCACACAGCGGGAATACAGGATCGTCCCGGGAGATCACCATAACCGGGTATGTCAGCAACACCTGCACCCGGCCCATGGAGAACCTGATTGTCCGCGGGACATTCTATGACCGGAACGGGAAGGCGTTTGTTTCTTCCGAGGGATCTGTGGGTCATGTCGGGTACCATGAGATTGTCCCGTTCAACCTCTCGGTCAGCACCGGGTACCCGGATCTCTACACCTACGAGCTGGAGCCGGTGATCAGGGAGCGGAGGGCATTCTTCTGAAATGATACTCTGCAGGGATACCGGTGGGAAATGGGGGGCGCCTGCCGCCGGTCCGGCCCGGGACAGATAAAACAGGTTCCGGAAAAAACACAATACGGATACAGGTGTCACCGCACGCGGTAACAGGAATAGTCCATCTGCACCTGTATCTTCTCCCGGGCATCCTTCCCGGCAATCTTCTCGCAGAGGTAAAGACCAAGGTCAATGGCTGAAGTCACACCCCCGGCCGTGATGATATTTCCTTCGTCAACGATCCGATCTGTCGACACTTCACCTGCGAAGTGTTTCAGCACGCCCGTCAGATTGGGATGCGTAGTCGCCCTCTTTCCACGCAGCAGGCCGGCAGCACCGAGCAGCAGCGAACCCCCGCAGACCGCTGCAACGGTCGATTTCCCGTATGCAGCGGAGATCCAGTGCAGGAACTCCGTATCCTTCATCAGTCCTTTGATCCCGTCGCCACCCGGGATGATCACGTAATCATAGGATGAGAGGTCATTTCCCACCAGGTCTGCGATCAGTTCAACCCCTTCTGAAGACCGGACCCGTTCGGTACGGGCGCAGACATCGTACGCAAGGTCATCCATAAAACCCATTGTTTTCAGCCGGGTGAGGGGGTCGTAAACACCGGCAAAATCCAGCAGCGTCAGGTTGTCGTAAATCACAAAGGCGATCTTCATGGCTTGTCCTTCCATCACCAATGAGAGGGGGCCGGTTGCATCCGGCCCCCTCCGCAGGATCTGTTCAGTACCTGTTGACCTGCTTCACTCATTGAATTTTTTATACAACCGGTTTGCGGCGAACTGGAAGATCAGGATAAAGACGCAGATCATCGCGATATCGACAACGGGATGAAAGTGGGTTTCCGCGCTGAACGCCGCGTGGATCAGGTCGTTTCCGTACGTGAGCGGGGAGAGGTACGTGACAAACCGGACCGCATCGGGAATCTGGGAGAGGGGGATGAACACCCCGGAGATGAAGATCAACGGGAGCCTCACAAGATTCAGCATGGACATGATATCGCCCGGGCTTTCCGTGGGATATGCGGCAAAGAGCGTACCCATGGTTGCAAAACAGAACGACGTGAGGATAATACCCACGATAAGAGGGGCGATGTTCGTGATCGGCGTGGGGAAAAGGATAAGCCCGACAACGAGCGGGACAACGGCAATCCCCAGACTGTAGATGAACCCGGAGAGGCTCTCGCCAAGGACAACCGCGTGGAGCGAGATGGGGGCCGAGAGGAGCCGGTCGAACGTCTTCATCCGCCGTTCGATGGGGATGGAGACGGGCTCGATAGAGGACGCTGAGAAGAGGATCGTGATCGCGATAAGCCCCGGGATCATCACGGAAGATTCCGCAGGCCTCCCGACTGCAAAGGCAAGGAACATGAAGAGGGGGAAGAGCATGCCGGAGACGATGATATTCGGTTTGATGTAGTAGATGAGCATGTCCTTTTTCGCGATCGCCCATGCTGCGGTCAGTTCGCTCACGAGCTCCCCGCAGCAGCCCGCCAGGTCAGTCAACGGTCTTCACCCCCTTTGTCCGGATATCGAGACCGGTCAACCGGATGAAGACATCCTCCAGGCTTGGGCCCAATGTGTTGACGCTGATGACCCTCCCTTTCCGCTGTGCGGCAAAGGCCATGACACCCTCGATAACAGCCGACGGGTCCTCGGTGATGAGCCGGAACTTATCGCCTTGCTTTATGACTTCGGTGACCCCGGGGATCTGTTCCAGGTCTTCCGGTTCCGGTGGCGCGGGAAGATCGAACGCGGCTTCCACGGACTGGACGCTCTGGATCGTCTTTTTCAGCCGTTCGGGAGAATCAATTGCCGCGATGCGCCCGTGGTTGATGATCGCCACCCGGTCGCAGGCAAGGTTCGCTTCCTCGATATTATGGGTCGTGAGAAAGACCGTGACATCCTTCTCGTTGAGGTCGCGGATCACGTCCCGGATGATCAGGTTGCTCTGCACATCGAGGCCCGAAGTCGGTTCGTCCAGGAAGAGGAGACGGGGGTCGTTGATGAGGCCCATGGCAAGCGTGAGCCGGCGCTTCATACCTTTCGAGAACCCGTTCGTCTTGTCATCCTTCCGTTCCGTAAGCCCGAAGAGGTCGAGGAGTTCAGATCCCCGCTTCTCGCGCTCCGTTCTCCCGACATGATACATCTCGGCCGTGAACATCAGGTTCTGCCATGCGGTAAGGTCGGTGTAGATATTCGAGGTCTCGTGCACGATCCCCATCTGCCTGCGGGCGGCGATAGTCTCCTGCACGATGTCGTTGCCGAAGATCCGGGCAGTCCCTTCCGTGGGTGCAGAAATCCCCGTGAGAATGCGGATCGTGGTTGTTTTCCCGGCACCGTTCGGGCCGAGGAACCCGAAGGTCTCCCCGACGTTCACAGAAAAATCCACATGCGTGAGAGCCTGGATATCACCAAACCGCTTCGAGAGCGAGAGGGCTTCAATGGCGTACATGAACGATCCACCTGTACTTTTGAGTTCTCTGTATCCCGGGGATCTATTTATGTATCTGTATCCTACCGATCACGAAAATGAAAAAAGAGAAACGGGATTGAGGTTATTGCATTGATACCTAGAACACGCCAAACCACGCGACATAGGATGTCGCGACCATGATGATCAAAAGCACGATCAGGATCTTGTACCCGCACGTTGGGCAAATCCCAAAGAAAGAGGGGTGCTCATCGTGGATGTAGGAGGTTTTACAAACCCTGCAGGTTTTTCCGGTATTGTTTGCCGGGCCCTTGCCGGATTCCTGGTGATTGTGATGTTCAAACGATTCGTGGTGCGTCATATCCCGCATCTTCGTTGCAAAGAGGTAAAAACGTGTCGGGTTATGCCGGGAATTCAATACAGGTATCAGGTACCACCTTTTTTCTGCAGGTCATGGATCAGGCCGGCAACCCGGTCCCTTGCTTCGGCAGTGGCTTTGGTGTCCCGTTCAACCGCAATCGTGACGATATCGCCTTCCCTGCATTCAGGGGGAAGGAGGGATACGGGGAGGTGGAATCGCAGGGGTTCATCCGTGCGAAGGATAAGAACCGCGATCCCCTCCTCAATGCGATCGATGGTGGCCTTCATGCGGGTATATCCTCTCCTTCTTCGTCAATGATTTTACCCGTACCGTCACGGAGAATGGCAACATCCCCGCTGTTTCCCCAGACCGGTGTGGATTGCCCCATGTAGAGCGCCGTGTCGTTCATGGTGCCGCTGCCGGTGAAGACCGTCACGGAGGTCGAAGGAATGAGGACCACTGCGGGAAAGGTGTACGGGTGCGAGCCGGTCTTGTCGGAGAGCGTCCAGCCGGCAATGAGCACGGAGCCGCTTCCCCTGTTCGTGATCCGGACCCATTCACCGTTCAGGTTCTCCCGGTCATCGCCCGGTGCATTGAACTGCGTGGCGCTGATGACAATTGACGATGCATTGCCTATCTGGACCGGGGGCAGGGTGACCGGGATCGTGACATTGGTGAGGGAGATATTGGAGAGGTCGGGCACCAGGCCGGTGGCATTCAGGGTGATCGCGGGCAGGGGAATCGCTGTTCCGGAATTCGTCACGGTGACTTTTGGGGAGGGCGTAGTTGCATAGACCGCCGCGTTCCAGAAACCTGAATCTCCTTTTTCCGTTGTTACCGAGAAGGTGCTCCCGTCGCTCACCACGCGGACCGTCCCGTCCCTGTCCGTACGGAATACCTTCGAACCCACGGTTGCGAGCCGTTCGAGCGTGGCCGTGTGCGGGTGGGCGTAGTCATTGTCCTTCCCGAGCGAGATGACCGCGACATCCGGGTTCACCCTTGCAAGGAACGCTGCCGAGCTCGAACCGGAACTCCCGTGGTGGCCGACCTTGAGCACCCGGGCATCCAGGGGATAACCGGTCTTTGTCATCACCTCTTCGGCGGCAGCCGTAGCATCGCCGGCATACAGCAGGTTCATGGTGCCGTACGAGATCCGCAGGACGATGCTGTTGGTGTTGATATCGTCCCCTATCCGCTCTTTGGGTGGAGAGAGAACGAGGATCCCGAGGGCCGGGTCGATGTCAATGTTCTGTCCTGATTCTGCCACAATGTAGGGGATATTCTTCTCGTCCACCGTTTCGAGGAAATGCTCGTACAGCGAAGAGGTCGAGGGCATCCCGGTATCGAGCACCTTCCCTACGGGAAAGGCAACGAGAACCTTCTGCATCCCGCCGATATGGTCTGAATGAGGGTGGGTTGCAACGAGGAGGTCGATCTTCGTGACGCCGAGTTTTTTCAGGTCGCTGACAACCGTGTCTCCCCGGTCTGTTTCACCGGCATCGATCAGGATTACCTTGTCCCTGAAGAGGATGACCGATGAATCCCCCTGCCCGACATCCAGGAAATACGCGTGGAGGTCACCGGTGGTATTCTGGTTCAGCAGTGCACCGGGCTGCGGACTGGTACACCCCGCAGAAACGAGGACGAGTACCAGGAGTACCGCGATGACGGTACTGACCCGGGCTGAAGAACGGGAGAGGGGTCGCATTGCTGCCTCTGGTTGCATCAGGCTGACTTTGCCCGGTCCACGAGCTTGAATGCAGCCTCGGTCGCCTCGTTCAGCACTTCGGCCTCGTCCGGGATGCCGCGGTCGAGCATCAGGATCCTGCCATTGCAGATGGTGGTCTCCACGGAATAGCCGTTGCAGGCATACACCAGGTTCGAGGTCGCGTTGTGGATCGGGACATTGCAGGCATCCCGGTTGCTGACAAGGATGATATCGGCCGGGGTGCCGGCCGCGAGCCGCCCGGTCGGGAGGCCGAGCGCCTTTGCCCCGTTCGCCGTTGCCATGGCAAGGGCCTCCGGTGCCGGCAGGATCGTGGGATTGTTCCAGTAGAACTTCTGGAGGAGGGCGGCGACCTTCATCTCCTCGAACATGTCGAGGTTATTGTTCGAGGAGCAGCCATCCGTCCCGAGACTGACGTTTGCCCCCGCAGCCTTGAGCCAGGGGTAGGGCATGGCCCGGTTGGTGGCGAGTTTCATGTTGCTCACCGGGTTGTGGGCAGCCGAGACGCCACGCTTCCCGAGCAGTTGGCACTCCGCCTCGTCCAGCCAGCAGCAGTGGGCTGCAACCGTCTGCGGCGTAAGGATGCCGCACTCATCGACATGGGCGGCCGGGCGCCTGCCGTACTGCGCAACGCAGTCATTGACTTCCTTCTCGGTCTCGGAGAGGTGGATATGAATCCCGCACTTCTGCGCTTGTGCATATTCAGCGCACCACTTCAGCCCTTCGGGCGAGCACGTGTAGGGCGAGTGGGGGCCGACCGCAAATTTGATCCGTGGGTTGGCGAGAGTGCGGATGTGAGCTGCCAGCTGCTCGGTGGCCTTGCATTCGGCCTCGCGCTTCTCCGCGTTCGCGAGATCGATGAACCCGTACGAGAGCGTGGCCCGGATACCGGCCTGGTCCACGGCCTTGGCTGCCTGGTCCATGATGAAGTACATGTCATTGAACGCAGTCGTGCCGGACCGGATCATCTCGTTGCACGCGAGCCGTGTCCCCCAGTACACGTCTTTTGGGGTCAGGTGGGCTTCGAGCGGCCAGATTTTCTGCGAGAGCCAGTCCTGCAGGATCATGTCATCGGCATACCCCCGCAGAAGGCTCATGGCCGCGTGGGTGTGGGTGTTGACCAGGCCTGGCAGGGCGAGCGCCCCGTTCCCGTCGATAAGAAAATCCGCCTCGCCTTTCCATTCCTTCCGCTCGTTCTCGCCGATACTGGCGATCATGCCCTTCTCGTCAATAGAAATATCGACCGTGCGGCCGTCTACAACAACATTGCTGATCAGCAGGGAGTGGTTCCCGCGGAAAAGCGCATTCATCTCGTAATCAGACATAGTCCTCTCTCCGTCAACTCATGTACTTGATGATATCTGCTACAATCTTCTCGTTCCGGTCCCGGTGCTCCCGTGCAATCTCAAGCATGTGCTCGTACGTCAGCACTTCGTTCCCCAGGCCGTTTGCATAGTTCTCGATGGTGCAGAGCGCAGCAAAGTCCATCTTAAGTTCGCAGGCAAGGGTTGCTTCGGATGCCACCGTCATACCCACAACATCGGCGAACCCTGCAAGCGCCTTCACCTCAGCGATCGTCTCGATCCGGGGCCCCCGGGTCTGGACATATACCCCGCCGAACCGTGCCGACGGGATCCGCTCCGCGAGTTTTTTCACCAGCCGGTCCGAGAGTTCGGGGCGGACATGCTCGATAGCATGGTCGTGGATGGAGGGTATATCGGACATGCTGACATAGTCCGTGGGGATGAGCAGCGAGCCGGGCGCAATATCCTGCCTGAGCGAGCCCGATGACCCGAACGCGACAATATCCGTGACTCCGGCAATGGCCATGGCCGCAAGGTTCGCCCGGTAATTGATCCGGTGCGGTGGCCGGTTGAGCTGGTGGCGCATCAGCATCACGAGGTTGTCGCCGCAGAGCAGTTCTGCGGTGCCAAACGGCGTTGCAATCTCCTGCTTTGCAAGGTCCGGCAGCGTGGAGAAGAGGAGGCTGGTGCCGCCGATAATTCCCAGCATCAGCATCCCCCGGCGGCTCGGGCGATTTCCGGCATATCTCTGACCTGCATCATCCAAATCCCTTCGCTGGAGAAATGTTGGCGAGTGAATACTAATACCTAGCGCCGTTTTCCCCGTGTTTTGCAGCGAGCCGGGCCCGGGGGATCCGGCCCGCAGGGTGAACAAACAATTCTTTAACCATGGACAACTTACTAGATAGGAGCGGGCCGGTAGATCAGTGGTAGATCGCTTCCTTGGCATGGAAGAGGCCGCGGGTTCAATTCCCGCCCGGTCCATCTCCGCTTCAGCAGGACTGTTTTTTGAACACGGGATCGATACGCTCCCCCGACAGGTTGCCGGAAAATTTCCTGATAATCATGCCAGTTGTATCTGCACGGTTTCGGTGATCCCCCGGGACACTGGCCTGCAGGACTCTTGCGTACCGACGGCGGACTGTTTCACAATGCTTATGAGACCTGAATTTAAATAGACGATTCCTGAGTGGCTACGACGTTGACAACAGGAAAGGGATCCCGGGAACATGGCGATATACCAGATAGCCCCCGTCAGGAGAAACCGGATGTTCTCCCTGACAAGAGCAGCAGGTTCGCCGGCAGCAGGATCCTTGTTGTCGAGGACAGCCGTACCCAGGCAGAGTATCTCCGCTATATCCTTGAGACCGGGGGCTACAGCGTTGTCATGGCAACCCATGGCCGGGAAGCGCTCGACCTAATCCAGAGCGATCTCCCGGCCATGGTGCTCACGGACATTGTCATGCCGGAGATGGACGGATACGATCTCTGCCGGGAGATGAAAGCAAATCCCCGCACCTCCGGGATCCCCGTGATCCTCGTCACCCAGCTCTATGACCCGGCGGATGTGATCAAAGGGCTGGAAGCCGGGGCTGACAATTTCATTGTCAAGCCGTATGATGCAGGGCACATCTATTCATGCATCGCAACCATGCTGGAGGCAGCCAGCCTGAACAAGTTCCCACATCATCCCCCTGTTGAGTTTATCTTCGGCCACCAGCAGCACCGGATCACCTCCGACCCTTCCCGCATCCTCAATATCCTCCTCTCCACCTATGAGTATGCCCTGCGGAAGAACACCGAACTGCAGGAAACACAGGAACAGATGAGCCTGCTCAACGAGGAACTCTCGACAACGGTTGCGGATCTCAAGACCGCGAACGCGAACCTCTCCTTGGAGAATGCCGAACGGAAACGGGTCGAGAAGGCGCTTGCCGATGCAAACCGGAAACTCAACCTGATGACGAGCATCACCCGCCACGACATCAACAACCAGATCACCGCTCTCCAGTTGTATATCGACTTCGCGGAATCGGAGAGCGTGAACCCGGCCGTTCTTGAACATCTCCGGAAAGCGAAGTTTGCCACGGAGACCATCCAGAGACAGATTGTCTTCACCAAACAGTACGAGGATATCGGGATACAGGTCCCCCGGTGGCAGGACATCAGGAAGATCGTGGATGTGCTCAGGCCCATCATCAGGGCTGCGGGGATCCAGCTTGAGACAAAAAACCTGGCCACCGAAGTGTATGCCGATCCGCTCCTCGCAAAGGTCTTCGAGAACCTGGTCGATAAC
This sequence comes from Methanoregula sp., assembly GCF_028679125.1. Lineage (GTDB taxonomy): Archaea > Halobacteriota > Methanomicrobia > Methanomicrobiales > Methanospirillaceae > Methanoregula. The sequence goes on from NZ_JAJRCG010000021.1 coordinate 13,869, forward strand.
TCCATCCGTCACGGCAGGCAGGTCAGGAAGATCTGCATCACCATGGCCAAAAATGCGGAGGGGGCGATGACCGTCGGGTACCTGGATGACGGGGAGGGTGTTTCAGCGGAGGACAAGGACCGGATCTTCTTAAAGGGGTTCGGGAAGAATACCGGGCTTGGCCTGTTCCTGAGCCGGGAGATCCTTGGCATCACCAGCATTACCATCTGGGAGAAGGGCACCCCGGGCAAAGGGGCATACTTTGAGATCACCGTGCCTCCTGACGGCTTCCGGCCGGTCCAGGAATAGTGTGCCGGGGGTCTCATAGTACAGGCGGGTTAATAGGCCCGGGCAGAATTCCGGTCAGGTATCTCCCGCAATCCTGTGTTTATTCTCTCTTCCTGTCCCCGGGTACCATACACACTTTTTTATGTTCACGGGGTAAGGATAAGTCTGAAGATTATGCGTATCCGTGACCTGATCCTGCCGGAAGACAAGGTCTTCTTCACGCTGTTTTTTGAGATGACGGAGAAGATCGCCGAGGCATCGACCACGCTCAACGAGATCACCCACGAACTGCCCGGGGGAACCGAGAAAGCCCACAAGATACGGCAGATCGAACATATGGGAGACGAAATCACCCGGAAGATCTTCGAACGGCTCGACGAGTCGCTCATCACCCCGCTCGAACCCGATGAGATCGCCCGGCTTGCGCCGGCGTTTGACGATGTCCTCGATAAAATCGACTGGGTCACCCACCAGTTATGCAATTACGGGATCCCGGCAACCAACGATGTGCTCAAGGAATACTCGTACCTCATCCTGCTCACCAGTGCCGAGATCAGCCATGCGGTGAACAGCCTTGCCACGCTGAAGAATCCCGAGGAGGTCAAGACCCATACCCGCGAGATCAGCAGGCTGTACAATCTCTCCACGGAACTCCTCTCACGCGCCGTCCTTGAACTCTTCAAGACGCAGGATCTCCTCCTGATCATCAAGCTCAAGGATATTTACGAGGGGCTGGCGAAAGTGATGGAGAAGTGCAATGATGTGGGGCACACCCTGCACGACATCGCGATGGCCCACGTATGACCGGTATGGAGCCCCTAGTTCTCTTCGGCATCATCCTCGCCATGGGCCTGAGTTTTGTCAACGGGCTGAATGATGCCTCCCACTCCATCGCCACCGTTGTTGCGACCAAAGCCCTCTCGCCATTCAAGGCCGTTCTCTCTACTGCGATCTGCAATATGGCAGGGCCGTTCATCTTCACGACCGCCGTTGCTGCCACGATCGGGACTGCCATCGTGAACCAGGACGGCCTCACCCCGCTCTCCATTGTTGTTGCAACGGGTGCCGCCATTCTCCTCGTATTTGTCGCAACCCGGGCGGGCATCCCCCTCTCCAGCAGCAACGCGCTGGTAGGGGGACTGATCGGCGCCGGTATCGCGGTCATGGGACCTGCTGCCATAATTCTCCCTTCACTCACAACCGTTGAACAGGTCATCTTCTACGGCCTGATCGGAGGGACTATCGGGGGAGCCGGACTGGGACTCTTCACCGCATCATGCAAAGAAGATGTCCGGCTCGGTATCCTGCTCGGGGCCATCTGCGGCGCCACCCTGATCATTCCCATCCTGATGCTGGCAGGTATGTTAAAACTCTCCGGCCTGCTCGCGATCGTGCTCTTCATCTTCATCTCCCCCATCATCGGGACCGTGGGTGCCTTTTCCTTCGATCTCCTCATCACCCACCTCTTCCGGCATTCCCGCCGGAACCGGGTGAACCGGGTTGCCCGGCCCCTGCATATCCTCGCATGCCTGATCCAGGCAACCGCCCATGGTGCAAACGACGGCCAGCTCGCAGTCGGGGTGATCACGGCACTGCTCCTCTCATCCGGAATCCTCCTGACATTCGATGTCCCGCTGTGGGTGATCCTTGCCTGTGCCATAACCATCGGCCTGGGCACCTGTTTCGGCGGGTGGCAGGTCGTGGACAAGATGGCAAAGGGGATCACGAAGATCCGTCCTTACCAGGGGTTCTGTGCCGCTACCGTGAGCAGCACGCTCCTGGTTGCCGTTACGGTGGCCGGGATCCCGGTCTCGTCAACCCACGCGATCAACGGGACGATCATCGGAGTCGGGGCAACACGGGGCAAAAACGCGGTACAGTGGCGGGTTGTCCGTGAGATGATGACCGCGTGGATCATCACGATCCCGCTTGCCATTGCGGTGGCATGGGCCGGGTACTCCGTGGTCTCGCTTGCCATGGCTGCATTCTGAGGCCCGCAGGGTTTCGCTATATTTTTAAGATTCACCGCCGATTACCACTGGGTTTGTGTTTGTTATGGGCTTGCGGGAATTGCTGATACCTCAGGACAAAGTTTTTTTTGATCTGTTTGAAAAACAGGCAGGAATTGTGAAGGAGGCTGCGTGGCAGCTGGTCGCCCTCACTGAAGATTTTTCCAATGTCAAGGAGAAACGCCACGCAATCGAGAAACTCGAACACAAGGGCGACCTCCTTACCCACGATATCTACCACCAGCTGAATACAACGTTCATTACACCGCTGGATCCGGAAGAGATCTCCCGGCTTGCTTCAACCATGGACGATGTACTGGACTATATTGACGGTGCAACCGAGAAGATGCTCTATTATGGCATCGACTCTGCCGATTCACATATGGTGGAACTCGCCAAGCTGATCCACATGTCCACGATCGAGGTCGAGAGCGCGGTCAAGGGCATCCGGTCGATCAAGGATCCGCGCTACATAGATGAACGCTGCATCGAGGTGAACCGGCTGGAGAACCTTGCCGATGACGTGCTCGCCCAGGCCGTCACCGACCTCTTCAAGACCAACGATGCCATCATGATCATCAAGTTCAAGGACATCTACGAGCATCTCGAGACCGCAACCGACCGGTGCGAAGATGTGGCAAACGTGCTCTCGGATATCGCGATTCGGCATTCATGATACCGGGAATAGTTAAGAGGCTGGCATGATCGAAGCAACATGGGAACTGATCGTCATCATCATCGGCATAGCGCTGGTCTTTGATTTTACCAACGGGTTCCATGACTCGGCCAACTCGATCTCAACGGTGGTATCAACGAAGGTCCTCTCCCCCCGCAATGCTGTTTTTTTCGCTGCTTTCTTCAACTTCGTTGCTGCATTCGGATTCGGCGTTGCCGTTGCGGCCACGGTCAGTAAGATCATTCACCTCGACTTCGTTGAAACCGCTGTGGTTCCCTATATCATCCTTTGTGCTCTGATCGGTGCAATTACCTGGAACCTGATCACGTGGTTCATCGGCCTCCCCACGTCGTCCTCTCATGCATTAATCGGCGGTCTTGTTGGTGCCGGTATCGCGGCAGCGGGACTTGCCGCAATCAAGATAGAGACTGTCCTGCTCGTTGTGACCTTTATGTTCGCTTCACCGGTTATCGGCCTGATCGCCGGATTCTTTTTCATGGTTGTGGTCCTCTGGGCTACACGAAAAGCCAACAAGCAGTCTGCTGAACATTATTTCAAGAGGCTCCAGCTCTGTTCGGCAGCAGCCTACAGTTTCAGCCACGGAACCAACGATGCCCAGAAGACGATGGGGATCATCCTTCCCCTCCTCTTCTCGATCGGGTATTTCGGTGCATCCGTGGATCCCAACAACCTGCCGGTGCCGATGTGGGTGATCATTGCCTCCTATACCGCGATTGCACTCGGCACCCTCTCCGGAGGCTGGAGGATTGTCAAGACCATGGGGTACAATATCACAAAACTCCGCCCGGTCCACGGATTTGCTGCGGAGACTGCTGGTGCGGCAACAATTCTCGGGGCATCGGTTGCCGGGATCCCGGTCAGCACCACCCATATAATCTGCACATCCATCATGGGCGTAGGGTCGACCATGGGCGCCAGTGCAGTAAAATGGGGGGTGGCACGAAGGATCATGTCGGCATGGGTCCTCACGATACCCATCAGCGCCTTCATCGGGTTTGTTGCATTCACCGTGATCCGGGTATTCATCGGGTACTGATCCATACATGGACAGGGTTTTTCAGCAGACCCTGATTGAAATTTTTCTGCCGGACCATACCTGAAAAATTTTCATCAACCCATCGTACCCTGCCTGAAATCCGCGAGCAGATCAACCAGACCTTGCCTGATTTTTTTTGAGCAGACCCTGCATGAAAAATTTTCAGCAGACTCTGCTGTGAAAAAGGTAACCAGGTTTGCATGAACCGGAATCTCAAAACCAAGGTTCCGACGTGAAAAAAACCGGGATTTCAACCAGACCCTGATTAAAATTTTCAGAGCAGACCTTGCTTGAAAAATGTAGAGCAGACTCTGCCTGAAATTTTTTTGCCGGACCTTGCATAAAAAATTTTCATCAACCCCTCGTACCCTGCCTGAAATCCGCGAGCAGATCAACCGGACCCTGCATGAAATTTTTTAGAGCAGGGTCTGGTTATGAAAAAAGATCCGGTCGAACCCATACAAACAGAATCTGCAGGATATATCCGGTCAGATCCGTAACCCTGCCGGCAACAGAGCGACACCATGCCCGGATGTACGAAAACCTATTCTTCCTATCAGGATTTTTCATTCCGGAAATACCGGCATTCCCCGCTGATCACACAATCAGCACACAAGGGCTTCTTCGCATCGCAGGTCGCCCGCCCATGGGCGATGAGGACATCCGTGAGATCCCCCCAGAGATCCCGGGGAAAGATCTTCATGAGATCGCGTTCGATCACCTCGACATTGTCGGTATCAGAAAACCCAATCCTCTGCGCGAGCCGGCGGACATGCGTGTCCACTGCGATCCCCTCGTTCCTGCCCAGCGCGTGATACATGACGATGTTTGCCGTCTTCCGTCCCACACCCGGGATTGTCAGGAGTTCGTCCATCGTCTCCGGAACATTCCCGTCAAACTCCGCGAGCAGGGTCCCGGATGCAGCGATGAGGTTCCTCGCTTTCGCATGGTAGAAGCCGAGGCTGTGGATGATGGGTTCCAGTTCCGCGATCTGTGCCTTCGCGAGTTTCACGGGAGTGGGATACTTCGCAAAGAGCGATTTTTTTACTTTCAGGACGGCTTTGTCCGTTGTCTGGGCGGACAGGATCGTGAGGATGAGCACTTCAAACGGCGTGCCCCGGGCAACCGACTCCGGGCGCTCGCGGGCATCAGGATACCGGTTCAGAAGAGCGGCATAGATCCGTGCGGCATCCTGTTTTTTCATGGTCCAATGGGGTAGGGCGGATTCGAACCGCCGTCAAAGCGTCCCAAACGCTCTAGGATGGACCAGGCTACCCTACTACCCCGCGGTATCATAGTTGGGGCGGGGGAATAAAAAAGGGTGGTGGTGGAAGAGGGAGATTACTCATACCGGCAGCGGTTTCTTCTTCTCATCTGATACAACCGTGCCCCGGAATTTTCCAAGAAGGATCGCATCCGAAAGGTTCCCTGGCACGCTCCCGTCAAGGACCACAAGGGGGATGCCGCTCCGCTCCACGATCCGGGCGGCAACAATGTCGAGCACGTTGTTGGAGCCGGCGCCGAGCGCGGTTCCGCCAACGATCTCCAGCAGTTTTTCGGGTGTCAGGGTATCAAACCGCTTTGCTTTCGGATTCTTCTTCGGATCTTCGGTATAGATCCCGTCAACGGAGGTTGTATTGATGAAAACCGATGCGCCCACGCGCTCGGCAAGGACTGCCGAAACGGCATCGGTGGTCTGGCCCGGGGTGATGCCGCCCATCACCACGATCTTGCCGGACTCCCCGAACATGAGTGCCTCCGCGTGGCTCGTGGCTACCGAGGGATACGCGGCTTCTCCCAGCGCCGCGATCAGCAGGGTCGCGTTCAGCCGGGTGATCAGGATGCCAACCTCGTCCGCGGTGCCCTCATCACTCCCCACATCCCGGAGGATGTCGATATAACTCCGGGCCATGCCTCCGCCGCCAACGACAACATAGAGATGGTGCTTCTGTGCGATCTTCTTCAGTACGGGGACATATTCTTTTATCCGGTGCTCGTCCAGCTTCGGGATCAGGATGGAGCCGCCCAGCGAGATGACAACCTTCTTCATTGCACTAGTTTTTGTACCGGGTGCTCATATAGAGTTGTTGACCATGTTCTACTGCCCGGTCTGTAAAAGCCAGGATATCTTCCCGGTTGCGGGGGGATATATCGGCCAGGTCTATCTCTGCAAGAAGTGCAAATACCGTGGATCGTTCGTTCTTGAGATCGACGACCCCGCAGCACTGGAAGAAGCGGATCGGGACGCAAAGAAAAATCCCCGCTGATCCGGGGTGGAGTCCCCCATGCACGAGGCCCGCCAATATCGGAAGACAGAGAATAACGCGGCAACCTGTTCCCTCTGTAACCACCGGTGCGTGATCAAAGAGGGAAAGCACGGGATCTGCGGGGTCCGGATCAATGAGAACGGGATCCTGTACGCAGGGACATACGGGAAGATCAGCGCAGAGGCGGTCGACCCGATCGAGAAGAAGCCGCTCTTTCACTACCTGCCCGGCACAACCTCCTATTCGCTCGGGAGTGTGGGGTGCAACTTCCATTGCAGACACTGCCAGAACTGGCACATCTCCCGGGCTGATCGAGAGACCGCACACCTGCGGTCCCTTTCACCAGAGGAGGGCGTGAGCCGGGCAATTGGCAGCGGATCCGCCAGCATCGCGTGGACCTACAATGAGCCGACCATCTGGCACGAGTACACGCTCGACATGGGCACGCTTGCCCGGGCGCGGGGGCTCGGCACCGTGTACGTGACAAATGGGTACATTACAGAAGAGGCTCTCCGCGAACTTGCTCCGATGCTGGGCGCGTACCGGGTTGATCTCAAGGCATTCACGGACGATTTTTACAAAAAGATCTGCGGTGCCCGGCTCCAGCCGGTCCTCGACTCTGCCATGCTTGCCCGCGAACTGGGCATGCATATCGAGACCGTGACACTCGTCATTCCCGGCCTGAACGACACCATGGAAGAGCAGGAAGCGCTGATCCGCTGGGTGATCGATCATCTCGGTCCCGATACCCCGATGCACTTCTCGGCATTCCACCCGGATTACCAGATGACCGACCGGGGGGGGACACCGATCGCCACCCTCGAGAAGATCTACGAGCGGGCAAAGGCACTCGGGCTCCGGCATCCCTATCTCGGCAATGTATACCACCACCGGTACGAGAATACGTACTGCCCGGCATGCGGTGCCACCCTGATCGAGCGGGAGGGCTTCTCCAGCCGGCTTGTCGGGCTGGACGGGACGCAGTGTCGGAAGTGCGGTGAGACAATCGGGATCGCTACCCATGCCTGATGATTCGGGTGATGAAACACGGTTCATCGCTGATCGCATGCTCGGTACCCTGACACGTTACCTGAGATTCATGGGGTACGATACCACGAGCGCGAACCGGCTCGCGGAGGGGAACACCAAGGAGGACACCCTCCTCCTCGACATGGCCTCACAGGAGAATCGTATCCTCCTGACCCGGGATGCAGAACTCGCCCGTCGCGGAAAAGAACGTGCGGTCTTTGTCCGGCCCGGGAACGTGATGGATCAGGTACAACAGCTGATCGATGCCGGCCTTATCGAGCGGCGGTTGACCCTGAGCCGGTGCTCGCTCTGCAACACGCTACTCCGGGATGCCAGTCACGGGGAGATCAGCGGGGCGGACTATGCACCCCGGGATCGTGACGGGTTCTCGTTCTTCTGGTGCGAGCACTGTAAGAAACTCTACTGGAACGGGTCGCATGGCAGGCAACTGGAGGAAAGACTGGGGAAAATTCTGAAGTGATCCAGAAAATCGCAGGGGAGACCCGGGATCAGATCGCCCCGACAAGAGTTTTGTAGAATGCATCGGACGCGGTTCGCTCGGTCCACGGGCGATGGCCGCATTTCTCCAGGAGGACGAACCGGAAGTCCGGAAGGGCTTTTGCGAGCGGGTCATTGACACCTTCGGCCGGGTGGGGGTCCCAGTCGCCGTGGATCGCAACCACGGGACACTTGATCGCCTTTGCCATCTGGAGGAGGATCTCCTTCTCCCGCAGATCGCAGGCCTCGTCCCAGACCCCGCGGAAGACATCATACTGGCAGTGGAAGCCTTCGTCCGGCACATTGCCCGGGTCATAGGCATCTGCACGGGCAAGCAGGGTCCCGAGTTCGGCAAGGATCGCGTTCTTGTTGGCCTGGGCAGGATCATCAAGTTTTGCCAGCAGTGCTTCGGCATGTGCCTTGCCAGCGTCCTGGAGCCGGGTCATCCGCGTCCGGGTGATTCCGGCAACATACCGCTCTTCAAAGGGAGGGCTGCTGACGAGGATAAGTTTCTTGACAAGTGCCGGGAAACGGGCAGCCAGCATCCACGAGAGGAACGCCCCCCACGAGAACCCGATGAGGGTTACCGGCACGTTACCGTGCTCTACCAGCACCGACCGGAGCTCATGCACCTGCCCGTCCAGCGTGGTCTCGGTCTGGAACGGTTCAAGCACCCCTGTCAGCGTGGAGAGTTCGCGGGCAAGCGGTGCCACCTCGCCGGGCGCTCCCGGGCCTCCATGAATGACGGCCACATTATAGGGCCCGGGCCCCCACATCCGTACCGGTTTCATATGGCTAACCGGTTATCCTGCCGGGGTATAAATTGTGTCCTGCGGACAGGAAAACGATGCAATCACCGGGTCTTGCCGGCGGTTTTCATCAGGGCCAGCAGGCCGGCCAGGATCTCCCGGGGGGTCGGGGGATTGCCCGGGATCTTCATGTCCACCGGGAAGATCCTGTCAGCCCCGCCCAGCACGGCATAGGTCCCTTTGAAGATCCCGCCAGTGCAGGCATCATCACCGACCGCGACCACGAATTTCGGGGAGGGCATTGCATCATAGGTGTTCCGTGCCGCAATCACCATATTCTGCGTCACCGCGCCGGTCACGATCAGCACATCCGCATGGCGGGGGGAGGCAACGAACGTGATACCGAACCGCTCGACGTCGTAATAGGGGTTGCTGAGGTTGTTGATCTCGATCTCGGCAGCATTATCACTGCCGGTATCGAGCTCCCGGATGGCAAGACTCCTCCCGAACACGGCGTCAATTTCACGGCGGATCTCCCGACCCAGGTGTTCGATCTCGTCGTCGCGGACAATATCCTCTTCCGTTACTTTGTTTTTGAGCAGGCAGGTTAACGAATTCACCATATCTGTTCCCTCACAGGTCCGTTCCCGCGTACGACAGGTTCAGGCTCTTGTTGATGAGCGGGAAGTCCGGGACGATCTCTCCCTGAACCGCGTGTTCGATAGCCTGCCAGTTGCAGAACGATGCAGTCCGTACCTTGTAGCGCTCGATCGTGCCGTTCCGGATCCAGACCCAGCAGAGGTCCTGTCCCCGTGGCGACTCGACAAGGGAAAGAGCATACCCGTCTTTGATCTCCGGAATTGTCCTGACGCCGCCTTCAGGAATATCTGCCAGCAGCCGTTCGATAAGGTCCAGAGAGTCGAGGAACTCGGATGCCTTGACCGTGAACCGGGAGAGCACATCCCCGTCATTGAGCGTCTTCATGGTGGGAGGGTAGCGGTCGTAGAGGCCGTACGGGTGGTTGATCCGCACATCCACCCGGCCTCCGGAAGCCCGGGCCATCGGCCCGGTGATATTGAGCGGGCGCAGGAGCGATCTCCGGATTACTCCGGTTGGCGAAAACCGGTCCAGGACTGACGACGTCGAGAGAACGATCTTCAGCCCGATGCGGTACCGGTTCTTCAGTTCCCGGATAAATTCCCCGAGTTCATCCAGCTGCCGTTTTGGGATATCACGCGAAAGGCCGCCGACGTCGACCATCCCCCGCAGGAACCGTGAACCGGTCAGGCTGGCGTTCATGCGGAAGACCTCCTCGCGGAGCACCGCGAACTGGCTGGCACCCAGCGGGAACCCGACATCAACCAGCATACCGCCCTGGTCCCCGAGATGCGATCCGATCCGTTCCAGTTCGAGCAGGATAGTCCGGAGATAGTGGGCCCGTTCGGGCACGGTCATCTGCGCAATCGCCTCAACGGCACGGCAGCAGGCAGTTGCATTGGCCACAGATTCATCACCACTGACCGCTTCGGCGATCCGCACCACCTCCTGCGGCGTCTTTCCCTCCGCGAGTTTCTCAATCCCACGGTGCTTGTAGAACATCCGGATCTCGAGGTTGAAGATCTTCTCGCCGATCACGCTGAACCGGAAGTGTCCCGGTTCGATGATACCTGCATGCACCGGGCCAACTGCAACCTGGTAAACACCATTGCCGGAAACGCTCCGGAAGGGATATTCACCGACTACATCTATGGTTGACCGCATGGTGACCGGTATATTCCGAACATCCTTCCTGAGCGGGTGGAAGCCATCGGGATAGGTCTCGTGCAGGAAGAGTCGCCGCTCGTCAAACGCCCCATCAAACCGGATGCCAAAGCCATCGCGGCACTCGCGCTCGAACCATGAGGCCGAGGGGAAGATGCGGGCAACCGAGGTTGCAGTCCCGTCGCTGTTCCGTACGAGGATGAGGACGATATTCTTCTTCTCAAAGACGTACAGGAGCGAGAAGCGGGCATCGGGAGAGAACCCTTCCGTGCAGAAGAGGCCGATGAGGACGCACTTGCGGGATGCAAGGGTGGTCACCAGCGGGTCGAACGCCGGTTCCCCGACCGTGAGGTAATATTCGTCATTGGGCCCGGGAACAATCTTTGCCGCAAGACCAGCGGATCCGATGAGGTCCTGCACGGATTCCATTTCCATCAGGGTCTCTTCTGCCATCAGAACATCAGCTCCGCAACAATCGTATTAAGGAATCCGGTCTCCCCGGACGTGAACACCGTGCCGAGTATAAAGATCATGACAATAAGGATGATGATTGGCCATTGCATGCCGGCGGGGGTCTTGTACGCCACGATATCGTGGGCATCGGGTCCCGGCTGCGATACCTGCGTAAACGTGCTGATCACGTAATACCCAAAGGACGCAGCCGCGATGAACAACAGGACCAGCAGGAGGACCAGAGCAGGCAGCGAGACGGTGAAGAGCTGGGTGAGGATGAACAACTTGGAGAGGAAGACCGGGAAGAGCGGCATGCCGATGATCGCAAGGCCGCCAAGGATGATCCCCCATGCGGCCACCGGCTGGAACCGGAATACATCATGCATATCGTCCACTGCATCGGCAGAGAGCGGGCTGTGATACTGGCGGTGGAGGATTCCGGCCGAGAAGAAGAGACCGGCCTTGGTGAAGGAGTGGGCCATGACATGGAAGAGCGTCCAGAAGATGGCGACGGGTGTCGCAATGGCAAGACCCACCAGGATGAGACCCATGTTCTCGATACTGGAGAATGCGATCAGTTTCTTGAGTTTCTTCTGCGGCAGCATGGAGATGGCTGCAATGCCGACCGTAAGGAGACCGAATACCAGGAGCAGGATCGAGACCGTAGAGACCGCGGTGGTCCGGTGGACGAGCGCAAAGATGCGGATGATACCATAGATCCCCACGTTCAGGAGCACACCTGAGAGGAGGGCGCTGACCGCTGACGGTGCCCGCACGTGGGCTTCCGGGAGCCAGGTATGGAAGGGGAAGATACCGGACTTGGCCGCAAACCCGATGAAGAGGAGAGCAAAGGCCGCAAGCATCATACCTGCGGGAAATGCCGGTGCCTGCTGCATCAGGACTGTCCAGTTCAGGGTGCCGGGGTCAAAGGTTGACCGCGAGATCTGGAAGAGGAAGATGAGGCCGACAAACGAGAAGAGCATCGAAACCGATGCGATGAAGATGTACTTGATGGCGGCATCGATATTGTCCCTCGCATACAGGATTGCGATGAGGATAGCCGAGACAACGGTTGTCAGTTCGGTAAAGATCCAGAAGAGGGCCAGGTTGTCCGAGAAGAACGCAAAGACGATGAGGGCAAGGAGGAACGCCCACGCCACGTAGAAGAGCTTCAGACTCCCTCTCCCGAGTTCCCTGCTTTCGAGCAGGTTGTCGACATACCCCCGGGCATAGATCGCGGCAAGCAGGAAGATGATGGATGCGATAAGTGCTTCATAGAGACCGAGATGGTCGATGAAGAAGTACTGGTTTCCGAGCACCAGGGACAATACGGGAATTTGCCCGGAGAGGAGAAGCCAGATCTCAAGGCCAAGGAAGACAGCTGCTTCGCCAATACAGATCGAATTCATCTGGCGGTGGGTCCGACTGACCGCAATGAGCCCCAGCGCTGCGAGGGCAGTGACAATAAAGGCCGCCAGGATCATGATCCTTCCTCCGTATCCTCAACAAGGTGGAAGCGGTGGAGGCGGTCGTGGTATTCTTCCAGAGTGGAGTCGAGGCCCACCGAGAGGATCGTGGTCAGCATGACGAGGATGATCAGGTCGATGACGATCAGGAACTCGATGATGAACGGCAGTTCGGTGACGAACATACCGAAAAGCAGGACGCCATTCTCCATGGAAAGGTAACCGAGAACTTTCGTGATAGCCCGCTTCCGCGAGAATGTGACCATCATACCCATGAGCATCAGGGAGAGGCCGATGACGGCCCCGAAGAAGAAGAGGCTCTCCCGGGCCGCGGTGTCCTTGAGGATGTTCGAGAGCGCGATGTAGATGAAGAGTATGAGACCCATGGAGAGCAGAAGTGATGTTGTGGGGCTCAGGAAATGGAACTCGATATCGCGTTTGATCCGGATGCGCTCCTGGATGGTGGTGATGAAGTAGGGGATGATCAGCACTTTGCTGATGAAGGTGATGATGGCGATGGCCAGGAGGATTGGTGCGTCTTCAAGGGACCAGAGGGCGAGCGCCATAAAGACCAGTGTCAGCGACTGGAAAGCATAGGCCGATACCAGCGTGCTCAGGTTCCTCGTGGAGATGATATATGCCGCCGTGATGATGACGACGGCAAACAGTACCCGTATAACGGACTGGATGAGTGCGGGATCGATCATGCGAACACCTCGATGATGATGATGAGCGTGGAGAAGAAGAACGCCATGGCAAAGAGACTGGGGAGGCGGAAGAAACGCATCTTGGCCATCGATGATTCAAAGAGCCCGATGATCCCGGCAAGGATGGTCCCCTTCAGGGCAAACAGGACTATCGCAAGTACAAGTGCACCAAGGGTCAGGGTGGTCGAAAGGCCGAACGGAACAATGAGGTTGATGAGCAGCGCCATCAGGAGCGTCAGTTTGACAGCCGATGAGAGTTCCATGAGGGCCAGGTTGGGGCCGGACTGCTCGAGGATCATGCCCTCGTGGATCATGGTCAGTTCGAGATGGGTCTCCGGGTTGTCGACCGGGATCCGGGAGGTCTCGACTATCAGGATGATGAAGAGTGAGATGGCCAGCAGGATCAGGGTCGGCGTTGAGGTCGTGCCCGATGCCACCGACGCGGAGAACATGGTAAAGACATTGAGTGTCTTGAAGACAAATGCGAGCGCGGCAAACACGATGATGGTCGTGGGCTCGATGATGGCGGATATGCTCATCTCACGGGAACTGCCCATCCCCCCAAACGAGCTGCCGGCATCGAGGCCGGCAAGTGCCATGAAAAATTTGGCAAGCGCGAGGAGGTAGAGCAGGAGGATGATGTTGCCGATTCCCCCAACCGGCTCCGGCACGAAGACCAGCGGGACAAAGAGCGCCGCAACCAGGATCGCCGCGATACTGACGAGCGGGGTGATCCGCATGATCCACGATGAGTGGGCGGAATAGATCGTCTCCTTTTTCACGAGCTTGGCAAGGTTAAAATACGTCTGGAACAGGGAGGGGCCCTGCCTCCCCTGCGTCCAGGCCTTCACCTTTTTGATGATGCTGACAAAGAGCGGGGCAATTGCCAGAACGACAAGCGTGTTGATCACGAGATAGATGATGAACGAGAGACTCATGCCAGCCACCCCAGGTACACTATGATGGCGATCACGGCGCAGAAGACATAGAGGAGGTACGTGTCAAGGCACCCGTTCTGGAACCGGGAGATTTTTGTTGCTGCCAGGTACGAGAACCGGGCAACCGGGAGATAGAGATACTCCTCAAAGATTTTCATGAGCCGGATATCCGCCGTGCCTTCAGCGAAGATACAGTTCTTTGCGTCAAAGAATTTCCGCTCGTTCTTCATCTCCGTGCGGTAAACAGTCGAGAAGATGATCTCGATCGGTTCCGAGAATCCGTGGCCGGAATATTCCATGGCCGGCTTGAGCGAAGGGGTTCCGCAACCCCAGGTCCCGGTCACCCTCACTTCGCGGGAGGCCGTGAAGTATAAGACCGCGAAGGTAAGGAATGCCATGGCAAGGAGCAGCAGGCCGACAAGGAACATGTCGGGGATTGGCACCGAGAGCCCGACCAGCAGGAAGAGCTGCGCGGCAAAGAGACCGAGAACGATGCAGGCAGAAGCCAGCAGGGCCGGGCCCAGCAGCATCAGGAACGGCACTTCCTGTGCCCTGCTGCTCTCCGGGGACCGGGGGAGAGCAAGGAAGATCGACCCGAACGCCTTGACAAAACAGGCCGCGGATAACGCGCTCGTGAGAGCAAAGAGCCCGAGACAGAGGAACAGGAAGACCTTGAAGAGCGGATCTGCCACAGCGACCGACGAGAAGAACGAGATGAAGATCAGGATCTCACTCGCAAACCCGTTCAACGGGGGCAGGGCGGCGATTGCGAGTGCTCCGACAAAGAACAGGGCAGAGGTGCAGGGCATCCGGTGCACAAGCCCGCCCATATGCTCAATATCACGGGTATGCGTTGCATGGACCACCGATCCCGCGGTCAGGAAGAGGAGGCTCTTGAACATCGCGTGGTTGAGCGCATGGAAGAGTGCGCCAAGGAGACTGATGGTAGCAATCACAGGCTGGCCGGAACTGGCAAAGATGACATACAGGCCGATACCGGTGAAGATGATGCCGGTATTCTCGATGCTGCTATAGGCAAGCATCGCCTTGATATCGTACTCTTTCAGGGCATAGATGATCCCCAGCACCGCGGATACGATACCAAGGATGAGAATCAGGATTCCCCACCACAGATCAGGGGAGAAGACATCCAGCAGGAACCGGAGGAGACCGTAGACTGCGATCTTCAGCATGACCCCTGACATGAGCGCCGATATGGGGGTCGGGCTTGCGGGATGGGCATACGGGAGCCACTTATGGAACGGGATGATCCCTGCTTTTATCGAGAAACCGATGAGCAGCGCAATAAATGCGAGCGTGGCAATGAGAGATACACCGGTCCTGGTGAAGGCAAACGAGCCCGTCTGACCGTACAGGAGGACTATGCCCAGCAGGACAAAGAGCGTGGAGAGCTGAGTCATCACGAAATAGAAGATCCCGGCTTTCCGGGTCTCCGGCCCGGCATAGTCATACATGACGAGAAGGAATGAGCACCCGGCCATCAGTTCCCAGAAGATGAGGAATGCAAAGGTGTTGGCCGATACGACCACGAGTGCCATTGCGAGGATGAAGAGGTTGGTGCAGGCACAGAGCAGGTTCCTCCGGGAGCCGCCTTCGAGATGTTCAACGTATTCTGCGGTATAGAGCGCAACGCAGGCAGATACCGCAGCGATGAGAAGGAGGAAGAACGCGGCAAGGCGATCGATGGTGACACTCAGGGAACAGCCGGGGAGCGGCTGGTAGAGGGTCCAGGAGAGTCCATCTCCGGTGAGGAGAACAAGGAGAGCCAGGATTCCAAGGGCTGCAGACCCGATGACCGTGCATCCGTGCGAGACGATCCTGAAGATGCGCTGATCCCGCGAAGCGGTTGCAAGCGGGATGAGAATGCCAGCCACAAACACCAGCAGGGCTATGACGAACAAGGTCTCTTGGATCATGCAATCACCGGCAGGAGAGTGCACGCGTCACTGCCACTTCGGGTACCGGCCACGAACCGTACAGAAGGGATAGGCAACGCACGGGGGATTATCGTAAGGATGGACATGTGTATCCTCGGCAGATGTCAATCTAACACGGTTATTTCTCTATCCTTATATTTATAATGGCGAGGATATAGTGAGAAATGACAATTCTGCCAGCAATTTACACGCAGGTACTGATCCTGATTCGTGAAGGATCAGGAAAAACAAAAAAATGACGCCCGAATGGGAAAAATACAGGAAAATTGAAGTTTTTCACAGGATGCGCGCAATGCAATGCAGACGATTAGAGTTCTTTCTCGATCTCGGTTTTGATCCGGTCCAGCACAATCCTGCCGATCTTTGTCACCCGGCCATTGACCAGCACCATGGGGATCGGGGGATACTCGCGCTCGATAATCGCTTTTATGCGATCGGGGACACCATCGTCGACAAGTGTCAGCGTGAGTTCAACGCGGTTGCCATAGATTGTCTGGAGGGCGGTTTTGAGTTCCCGGAATGCATCGAGCAGTTTTCCCGAATGGTAACATCCCTCTAACCCGCAGGTGCGGTTCTCGTCACAGGGAAACGGGGAGCATTCCGAGGTCTTCAGGCCAATGATCTCGATCTTGACGGTACCTGCCATACCCATATTCTTGGTCGGGGCAGTATTTGAGAATTCGGAAACGACACAAAAAGAAGAGGGAATTCAGATGAACCGCTCGAACCGGTCCTTCTTTGCCTTGCAGACGGGACAGATTCCCGGGGGTTCTTCGCGTGCGCAGAGATACCCGCAGACCTTGCACCGCCAGACCGGATACGGGAGGGTGGGGAGGGGCGATGCACCGATCTGGATAGTCTGGACAGCACGCTCTTTTTTGGTTCCGCGTTGCGAGCGTGGCGGCCGGCTCTCGGGAACGGATGTCACTTGTTGTGTCCCGCTCGCTATTGCCTCATTCACGTACAGGGCACAGTAACAGGCCCCATGCGTTTCGATATCCGAATCACGGTAATCACAGGGGCAGACAATGTCAAGATCATCCTCTTTTTTCCCGGAGGCAAGGCGGCAGGGGCAGGCCCGGTACCCGTACCGCTGTTCGTTCCTGAGCAGGCCCTGCACCAGGTTCTTGACAAACTCTGTATCCGGGTTGATCCGGTACCCCCCTTCAGCCGCGTCCTTCCGGAGGATCTCGTACGCCCGCTCCACATCCTGTTCGCTGATACCGGCAAAGTTCATGCTCCCAACACCTCCCGGATCTCCTGCTCGCGGAATCCGACGATCACCTTGCGGTTGTCGATGACGAGCGTGGGGAACGAACCGCTCGGGTTGAACTTTTCCACGATATCAATCGTATCATTCAGATCCTTGCCCTCAAGGAGGTCGACATACACGTAATCAAAGGCAACCCCCGTCTGGCGCAGGAGTTCCTTGGTCTTTGCACACCACCCGCAGGTGGAGAGGGCATACAGCATGACATGCCCCCTGTTCTTTCCGTCAACATGTTCAACCGCCATGAGCCACCGATCTGTTCTATGAAAGGAAATTGTGTAATAACTATTTATACCCGGGGATAGTGCGATCCGGCACGGCGGGATAAAAAAAGGTAGCTCGTGCCATCACTTGTTCTTCATGATGATCTCTACGTCCTCGAGAAGGGCCTGGAGATCCTCTTCATGCTCCACTTCCTGCGAGAGGATGGTGAGGAACATATTGTAACTGACAGGATCCTTGTCCCGTGTCTTCTTCAGGAGTGAATTATAGGTCTTGATGGCGCACTGCTCGCCCTTGATATTCTGCTCCAGCACCCTGACAATGAATGGATCATCAGGTGCATCGTACCCGCAGTTGGTGAGTTTGAACCCGTCCTGCGGCTTGGTAACCGGCGTCCCGCCCAGCTGGATGATACGGGTTGTCAGGAGGGTGGCATGAGCCAGTTCTTCTGTCGCATGGAGCGTGAGCTCGGCAATGACTGCCTCCTTGTTGGGCCCCTTCACGACCTTTGAGCCGATCCAGTACTGGTAATACGCAAGCCATTCGTCTGAATATGCCTTGTTGAGCAGGTTCACGAGATCCTTCACATCAGTTCCTACAATCTTCCGTCCTTGTGTTCCCATCTGAATTCACCACCCTATCCGAAGTAATATTTCATTATCGTCAGGGATCGTTTAAATGCATATCCGTCATGGCAACAGAGGAGGTTCGCAGGTATCTTCACGAGGCATCCGGACGGTAAAAATTCAGGACACATGGGCATTCTTCCATCCGTGAATTTTGTTCTGCACTATCGTTAATAACCATTCGTGCATACCATATATGGATAATTATGAAGGCGGTTCTGGGTCTTGAGGACGGGCAGTATATTACGGGGGATGGATTTGGTGTTGAGGGCGAATGTTCCGGTGAACTCGTGTTCAACACCCAGATGAGCGGGTATATGGAGGCACTCTCCGACCCCAGTTACTTTGGCCAGATCCTGATGTTCACCTTCCCGACCATTGGCAACTATGGCGTGGACGCGCAGAACATGCAGAGCCAGAGTACCAAAGTTCTCGGGGCCGTCTGTCACGAGATCTGCGACGCCCCTGATGTGAAACCTTCGATTCGTGAGTATTTCGAGCAGAAGAAACTTCTCGGGATGTACGGCGTGGACACCCGCAGCCTCACGATCAAGACCCGTGTCCACGGCACCATGCGTGCTGCCCTCGTTGTCGGCAGCGACGATGGCGAGTATGCCGTGAAACTCGCAAGAAAGACCCCTTCCATTTCTGAATGCACGCCCATTCCCGAAGTCTCGTGCAAGGCCCCGTATCGTATCCCGGGAAAGGGAAAACGGGTAGCCATCCTCGACCTCGGCCTCAAGACCAATATCATCACCAGCCTCTCGCGAAGAAATGGCGACCTCTATATATTCCCCCATAATGCCACCCATGACGAGATCTTTATGTGCGAACCCGACTGCCTCTTCATCACCAACGGCCCCGGCGACCCGAAACAGGCAACGGAAACCATCGCGACCGTGAAAAAATGCATCGGCGAGCTCCCCATTTTTGGGATCTGCATGGGTAACCAGATCGCAGCACTCGCCCTTGGCGGGGACACCTACAAGCTCAAGTTCGGCCACCGGGGGTCCAACCAGCCGGTGAAATATTATGATGGCAGGATCTTCATCACCACCCAGAACCACGGCTTTGCTGTTGACGCAGACTCTCTACCGGAAGGCTGCGAGGTTACCTTTGTCAACGCCAATGACGGAACGGTTGAAGGATTCGAGAACGAGGACCTGAAGATCAACTGCGTCCAGTTCCATCCCGAAGCCCATGCCGGTCCCATGGATACCGAATGTCACTATTTTGACGGTGTCTTCCGGAGGCTCGTATAATGCCCAAGAAGATGCACATCAAAAAGGTCCTGATCATCGGGTCGGGCCCCATCCAGATCGGCCAGGCCGCAGAGTTCGACTTCTCCGGGAGCCAGGCATGCCGCGCTATGCGCGAAGAAGGAGTGAAAGTCGTTCTCGTCAATTCCAACCCGGCCACGATCCAGACGGACCCTGAGATGGCAGATGCGGTGTATATCGAGCCGCTCAGGGCAAATATCATCGCCAAGATCATTGAGAAAGAGAAGCCGGACGGGGTTCTTTCCGGCATGGGAGGCCAGACCGGGCTCAACCTGACCGCAGAACTTGCGGAAATGGGGGCACTGAAAAATGTCGAGATCCTCGGAACCCCGCTCGA
This sequence comes from Methanoregula sp., assembly GCF_028679125.1. Taxonomy (GTDB): domain Archaea; phylum Halobacteriota; class Methanomicrobia; order Methanomicrobiales; family Methanospirillaceae; genus Methanoregula. The sequence continues at coordinate 33,439 of NZ_JAJRCG010000021.1, forward strand.
GGCGATCTACAAGGGGGAGGACCGGGAGAAATTCCGGAACCTTATGCTCGAGATCGGTGAGCCGGTACCGAAGAGCGTCATCCTGACCAGCCTGAACCAGATCGATGATGCAATCGGAGCCATCGGGCTCCCTGCCGTTGTCCGTCCGGCCTATACGCTGGGAGGGGCCGGGGGTGGGATAGCGCGGACCCGCGAGGAACTCTGCCGTATCGTAGAACTGGGACTTTCACGTTCCCGTATCCACCAGGTTCTCATCGAGGAGAGCGTCCTTGGCTGGAAAGAGATCGAGTTCGAGGTTATGCGTGACTCGGCCGATACCTGCATCATCATCTGCGGTATGGAAAATGTCGACCCCATGGGCATCCATACCGGGGAGAGCGTGGTCGTTGCACCCATCCTTACTCTCCGCGACGATGAGTACCAGATGATGCGCAGCGCTGCCATCAAGATCATCCGGGCACTCGATGTACAGGGTGGATGCAATGTCCAGTTCGCCTTCAAAAACGGGGATTACCGCGTCATCGAAGTCAACCCCCGGGTCTCCCGGTCATCCGCACTCGCCTCCAAAGCCACCGGCTACCCCATCGCACGGGTTGCATCCAAGATCGCAATCGGCCTGCGGCTCGACGAGATCACCAACACCGTAACCGGTTGTACGCCGGCATCCTTTGAGCCTGCAATCGACTATATCGTCGTCAAAGTCCCCCGCTGGCCGTTCGACAAGTTCAAAGGCGCTGACCGGACACTCTCAACCGCCATGAAGAGCACCGGGGAAGTGATGGCAATCGGGAGGACGATTGAAGAAGCCTTCATGAAGGCAAAGCGTTCGCTCGACACCGATGTGCAGGTCCATACGAGTCCGAGCGAGATCCGTATGATCCTCTCGCGGCCAACCGATGAGCGGTTCCACTGCCTTTTCGATGCATTCCGCCAGGGATTCACCCTTGATGAGATCGCACAGCTCACGTCCATCACCCCGTTCTTCCTGGAGAAGATCAAAAATATCGTGGAACTGGAAAAACGCCTGGCTACATGCCCGTGCAACAGGGATGATATCATACAGGCAAAAAAATACGGTTTCTCCAATGCGGAGATCGTCCAGATCAGCGAGAAAGCACCGGAGGAGATCGATGCCATCGCCGGTGCTCCAGCCTATAAGATGGTCGACACCTGCGCAGCCGAGTTTCCCGCCAATACCCCGTACTTCTACTCAACATTCGGGCAGCAGTCAGAGATCGTCCCCACGGACAGTAAAAAGGTGCTGATCCTGGGATCCGGTCCCATCCGGATCGGTCAGGGAATCGAATTCGATTACTGCACGGTCCACGCAGTGCAGGCTCTCCGGGAGGAAGAGGGTGTTTTTGTCCACATCGTGAACAATAATCCCGAAACTGTCTCCACGGACTTCGATACCTCTGATCGCCTCTTCTTCGAACCCATGCAGCTCGAGGATATTATCAATATCCTGAAATCCGACACATATTACGGCGTCATGGTCCAGTTCGGCGGGCAGAACGCGGTCAACCTTGCCGTGCCCATTGAGAAAGAGATCAAACGGCTCGACCTCAAAACCCGTATCCTCGGGACAAGCCCCGACGCCATGGACATTGCCGAGGACCGGGACCGGTTCAGCGTGCTCTTAAAGAAACTCAATATACCCTGCCCGGCCAACAGTTCGGCGTATTCTGAACATGAAGCACATGCCATGGCGGAGAAGATCGGGTATCCGGTCTTGGTCAGGCCGTCGTATGTTCTTGGCGGCCGGGCAATGGAGATCGTGCACGATGAACGCGAACTCGAAACGTACATGAGAGAGGCGGTCCGGGTCAGCCATAACCATCCTGTCCTTATCGACTCCTATCTCCAGAATGCTATCGAGCTCGATGTCGATGCGGTCTGCGATGGCACGGAAGTCCTGATCGGTGGCATCATGGAACACATCGAACAGGCAGGTATTCACTCGGGAGATTCTGCCTGTGTCATCCCGACCCAGTCGCTCTCCCCGGCAATTGTTGATACAGTCAGGGATTATACGAGGAAACTTGCCCTTGGGCTGGGTGTCGTTGGCCTCGTCAATCTCCAGATGGCTGTCAAGGACAACGTGGTATATATCCTTGAGGCAAATCCCCGGGCAAGCAGGACGGTACCGTTTGTCTCAAAGGCAACCGGCATCCCGATTGCCAAGATCGCCGCAAAGGTCATGATCGGAAAGAAACTCCACGACCTGGGATACAAGGAGAAGGAGATCAAGCACGTTGCGGTCAAGGAGGTACTCCTCCCGTTCAACAAGCTCAGCGGCGTCGACACGATGCTCGGGCCCGAAATGAAGAGCACCGGGGAAGTCATGGGGATAGATTATGATTTCGGGCTTGCGTTCTACAAGGCCTGCATATCGGCAGACAATGAACTGCCCCTCAAGGGAAATATTTTCATCTCCGTGAATATGGAACAGAAAGAAGAGGCCATCCCGATAGCACGGAAACTGCGCGATCTCGGCCTCACCCTCTACGGGACAGAAGGTACCGTGGATTACCTGTATGCAGCAGGCGTGGAAGCAAATCTCGTGCGGAAAGTCCAGGAAGGCTCTCCCAACGTGCTCGACATGATGCGCCACGGTGAGATTCGCCTCATCATCAACACCCCCCAGGATAAGCAGTCCCGCCAGGATCATTACCAGATCATGCGTGCGGCAGTAGACTTCCAAATCCCCTATATCACCACCCTTCAGGCAGCGCGGGCTGCTGCACTCGCCATTGATGCCATCAAGCGGGAGAAAGTAACGCTGGAGCCGATCAGTTATTATCTCAAATAATTGAGGACATATTGACAAAAGCACTGATTTCCAGCGTTTTTATTTTTTTCGCGGTGTATTTCCCGGTATCTTCGCTGTTCGGGAATCATGGTTAATTATACAGGAGAATTGAATATCCTTAAATACCGAAATAACCAAAAAACATGCATGAAGAAATTATTTGTTGTTCTTGCAATCCTGTTTATCGGGATTCTGCTTGCGGGATGCACATCCCAGCAGACAGCACCCGCGACCGCTACTCCCACGCCAACAGCTGTTCCGACCGTCGTTGTCACAACGGCCGTCCCAACCCCTGAACCAACCAAGGAAGTTGTCGTTGTGGTTGTCAACAAGACCCCCAATGCAACCCCGACTGCAACCCCGACCCCGGTCCCCTCATATACGATTACATTCACTCAGGACATGACGATCATCCCGGGCACCTCAGCAACCATTCCGGTCGGTAGCAAGGTAATCTGGGTAAACAACGACTCCCTGAAGCCCCACTCAGTTATGGCAACGGATCCGTCCGATGGTGCATGGTTCGGTGGAATGACCAGCGCAACAATTCCCTATGGATCATCTCTTGATGTCACCTTCAACAAGACCGGTGCATACGAGTACACAACCGTGTTCCAGCCGGAGACTACTGGGGTAATATACGTAAAGTAAAAATAACCGTTCAGGATTATAATGCCTGAACAACCACTTTTTTGTTCTTTCTCTTCTTCGTAAAAGAATTCTGTTGCACGGGGAAGTCCTGATTCCGCCCCTGAACATATATTCTGGTACTGCCAATGAGTATTACACGATATAGGAGGAGACAAGCATGGGAAAAGGCACCATAGTTCTTGCATATTCCGGCGGGCTCGACACCTCAATCTGCATCCCGCTCTTGAAGGAGAAATACGATTATGACCGGGTCGTCACGGTCGCGGTCAACGTAGGCCAGCGGGACGAAGAGATCGATGTCGCGACCAAAAAAGGCAAAAAACTTGCCGACCGTCACTACACCATCGATGTCCGGGAAAAATTTGTTGCCGAACATATCTTCCCGGCAATCCGGGCCAACGGGTCTTACGAAGGATACCCCATGGGAACATCGCTTGCACGTCCCCTGATTGCCGAAGAGGTCGTCAAGATCGCAAAGAAGGAGAAGGCGACAGCGATCGGGCATGGATGTACCGGCAAAGGAAACGACCAGCTCCGGTTCGATTTCATCATCCGGGGTGCCGGCCTTGAGGTTGTTGCCCCTATTCGCGAGCTGAACCTGACGCGGGACTGGGAGATCGATTATGCAAAACAGCATGGCATCCCTGTACCGGTGAAGAAGGACAAGCCCTGGAGTATGGATGAGAACTGCTGGAGCCGGAGTATCGAAGGCGGCAGACTTGAAGACCCTGCCTTCCACCCTCCCGAGGAGATCTACCTTTGGACTGCCTCACCTGAAAAGGCACCGGCAAAACCCGAGAAACTTACCATCACATTCGAGGAAGGGATCCCCGTTGCGCTCAATAAGAAAAAGTATGCCGGGTATGACCTGATCCAGAAACTCAATGTCCTTGCCGGGAAGCATGGGATCGGGCGAAATGACCTGATCGAGGACCGCATTCTCGGGCTCAAGGCACGGGAGAATTACGAACACCCGGCCGCCACGGTCATCCTTGCTGCCCACCGGGATCTGGAAAGCCTTACCCTGACACGGCAGGAACTCGTCTTCAAGCGGATGGTTGATGACAAGTGGTCCGAGCTCGCCTATAAAGGACTCGTGTATGAACCACTCTATGCTGCCCTGAATGCGTTCATCAATACTACACAGATGCGGGTGAACGGTACCGTTGATCTCGAACTGTACAAAGGCAGCGTGCGTGTGCTGGGTAGGACATCCCCCAATGCAATCTATTCGAGCGACATGGTCTCATTCGACAGCGCATCTATTGACCAGTGCCATGCGATCGGCGTCTCCCATTATTTCGGCATCCAGGCCCGTATGGTCAGACAGATGCATAAGAAGACCAGGTAATTCTTTTTTCGCACTCCCCCGTGCAGGATCCTGTATCACTCTTGCTGTTGCAGGCACCATCACGGGATGATCAGATTCCGAAAATCTGGTGCTGCGGCCCGGGTTATCGCCGGCATAAAAGAGAAACTTATATGGCGTGACAGACAAGATTCGGTGTATATGTGCGCCAGTTTTTTCTCCCGCTTCATAAAACCAAAGCCGCATATCGTGGAGAGCCCGTCACCACCCTCCATCAGCCACGGCCCGGGGATGCAGATCCCGGAATACAAGAACAAACCTTATTTTATCGTGGCCTCGGTCGAGATGGGCAACACCACCACAAAATGTATCCTGACCGGTGTGAGCCTCGAGACAGGCATGTCGTATGTCATCAACAAGACCGTCAGCATGAGCCGCGACATCCGTCCCCCCAAACCGGGTGAGACGATCTTCGGGGCAACGCTGGACGGTACCAGACTCACCCGGGAGGCAGTGACCGAACTGGTCCGGGATACGCTGCTGAAGTGTCATGAAGATGCACATCTCGATGTCCAGAAAGATCTGGATTTCGTTGTCCGGAGTACCGGCGTAGTAGCGGAGATGGAATCCCCGGACCAGGTCGGGGACTTCGTCATCGCGCTCGCGAACGGCTGCCTTGTTGCCGGTGTTCCGCCACGGAAGATGACCCCCCCCATGTCAAAGGAGAACCAGCCGGAGAAACTCCAGCCGTTCAGTTTTGCCGACAAGGTCGTTTTTATCGGGGCGGTTGCCGGTGTGGTTCCCCCGGTCGGTTCCACCGGTGTCGAGATGGTGGCAAACGAGATGGAAGGCGAACTTGCCATGGCAGGGATCAAGGAAGGAGCAAAGTGGACCCCGGTGGATTTCCGCAATCCCTGTATATCCATTGATTTCGGGACCACACTGGACGGCCGCATCACAACCGACGTAAGCCCGACAGATCCCAACCCGTTTGCCAAGACAGTCGGGAATTTCTGCGGGCTTGCCGGTGCCATCCCCGACGCAATCGTGCGGGGCACCGGGCTTGTCCAGGAGCGGACGGGTACAGCGCTGGATATTTTCGGGGAACACAGCGTGACCGGGGGGCTCTTTTCCGGCGGCAACCGAAAGGTCGTGGACGATTTTGTGAACCGGTGCCACGAGCATATTGATATCCGGATCGTTCCCGCGGATCGTGATCGGTTCGGCAGGGTCCCGGTCAATGCCCGCCTTGCCATGGAGTCCGGTATCGCGATGATCGGGTGCGATTGTGGAGTTAACAGCAGCGAACTGGAAAGTCTGCTTGCCATTGGTGCCGAGATCCACAAGAACCACGGGCTGGCAACCCTTAACGAGGTGATCGATCGGGTCTGTGCACAGATGGCGCTGCGCCTTATCGATGTTGCGGTGGAACAGAAGCTCGTGCCACCAAATGCCTCGATCGGTTTCACCGGCAGGGCGGCAATCTCCGGGCGGAAACCGGAATATATCCTCGAAGGGATTACGGAACGGAACCTCTTTGACGATCCGAACGACCACCTGGTCTTTGTCGATGACGGCCTTGCCCGGGGCGCGGCGCTCATGGGGCGGTGCATGAACTCCCTTGGCAAGCCCAAAAACCCGATTGGGGGCGTCCGTGGGGGCCCATGTATTATGAGCCGACGGATCAAGATAGGTAAATAAGACTGGTGAAGAATCATGACCGATACAGAAGACGAACAGTTATTCGATGTCCTCATTCCCCCCGGCGTCCCCCAGAAGATCATCTTTGACGTAACCAACAAGTTTGACGTCAAGGTTGTCGAGCGCATGGAGCCGCTCAAGTTCGCCAACATGGAAGGCGAAGAGCGGGAACTGCTCGCGTTCCGGGGAAAAATGGATGAAGTCAAAAAAGTTGAGAAGTATATGATCGAGCAGCTAAAAGCGTTCATCGACGAAAAGTAAATCTGAAAATTTTTTTTATTGCTAGTTTTTCAGCAGGCGCACGAGCAGCGCCTTCTGCGCATGGAGCCGGTTCTCGGCCTCGTCCCATACAAGGCTCTGTCCGCCCTCCATCACCTCATCGGAGATCTCCTCGCCACGGTGTGCCGGGAGACAATGGAGTACACGGGCATCAGGAGATGCAAGTTTCATCAGCTCAGAATCAACCGTGTAGTCCCTGAAGATCGTTATACGATCTTCCTTCTCGTCCTCGTCACCCATCGAGACCCAGGTATCTGTCACAATCACTTCTGCATCCTTAACCGCGGCCTCTGGTTCCCGTACGAGAGTCACATTGCCACCCAGAGACCGCGCTTTTGCAACAATATCTTCTGCGGGTTCATATCCCTTGGGTGTTGCTACCGTTACATTGAGGCCGGTGAGGACGGTTGAGAGGATCAGGGAGTTGCAGACATTGTTCCCGTCTCCCACCCACGCGACGTTCAGATCCCTGGTGGACCCGAAATGTTCCTGCATGGTCATGATATCGGCAAGGAGCTGGCACGGGTGCTCCAGGTCCGAAAGACCGTTGATCACCGGGATGGTCGCGTACTTTGCATACTCCTCGATCGTACTGTGCTTGTAGGCACGGATCATCATACCCGAGACATACCGGGATGCCGCACGGGCCGTGTCGCGGATCTCCTCGCCGCGCCGGATCTGCATGTCGCGGGCGTTCAGGAAGAGCGCATGCCCTCCCAGCTGGTTCATCCCGACCTCGAACGAGATGTGCGTCCGTGTCGAGGACTTCTCGAAGATCATAGCAAGGGTCTTGCCGGCCAGCAGCAGGTGTGGTGTACCTGCCCTCTTCTGGCGCTTGAGCTGGTGCGCTTCGGAAAGCAGTTGTTCAAGCTCAAGTTCGTTGATATCGAGGATAGAGATAAAATCCTTCTTCATTGCAGCTCCTTCATATGGGCAATACGCCGGTCAAGCAACTCCCTGGTTCCAATGTCCCTGCGGTGGCGCACCTTTCCCTTGACCTCCGATGCAGCCTGTTCGGCAGCCTGCTCCGCGTACTCCAGGGTCTCCCCGATACCGACAAATGCAAGGGTCCGGGAGGTCATGGTGACAAGATTTCCCAGATTTTTCTCGACATTTGCATAGTAGAGAAGGGCATTGTTGTGTGGTCCAAGAGTAATCGGATTGCCGGCAAGGGGTGCGTCCGGATATCCTTCCGGAACCAGGTACTTGCAGACCGTTGCCTGCGCGTCAAAGGTCACATGGGACGGCAGGAGCGAGCCTTCAGCAATGTGGGACACAATCTCCGTAAGGTCTGACGTGAGCAGGGAGAGAACATTCATTGCCTCCGGGTCGCCGAACCGGGCATTGAACTCGATTACTTTTGGGCCCCTGGCGGTGTTCATGAACTGGCCGTAGAGGATCCCCTTGTAGGGCTGGCCCGTCCGTTCCATTGCGGCTACTGCGGCTTTCATGATCGCGATTGCCTTCTTATAATCCGCACCAGTCACGAATGGCAGCATGTGATCGGGCATTGAATACGAACCCATCCCACCGGTGTTCAGACCAATGTCCCCCTCGAATGCCCGTTTGTGATCCTGCACCAGGGGCATGGGGACAAGATGGGTGCCGTCAACAAATGCCTGGAGCGTGAACTCTTCCCCAAGCAACCGCTCCTCAAGCACCGCCTCGCCATTCAGGGATTTGACGTACTCGATCGCACCGTTACGGTCAACCTGTTCGCCCATGATCCGGACACCTTTCCCCCCGGTGAGCCCGATCGGCTTGATAACGAGATCGCCATCATACCCGCCGATGAACTCCACCGCTTCGGGAACCGAATGGAAGACCCGGTATTTCGGGCATCCTTCGATGGCATTGCGCTCCATCATGTCACGGCAGAATGCCTTGTCCGTCTCGATGCGGGCCGCGGATTTTACCGGTCCGACACAGGAGATTCCTGCGGTTTCAAGAGCATCGACAATACCGGCTTCGAGCGGAGACTCGGGACCGATAAAGGCAAAATCCACCTGCTTTTCCCGTGCATAAGCAACAATCGCAGGCACCTCGGTCTCTTTGAGAATAAGGACATCGCGAACAAGTGCGTCAATCCCGGGATTGCGCTTTGCCATGACGGAGAATAATGTGGTCGTTGTGTTGCGGGCAAGGGCTGCAGCAATCGCATGCTCCCTGCCTCCCCGCCAACAACAAGAATCTTCATAGTACCATCCTAGTTTACATTGAGAATAAAAATTCCTTCTCTTTCCATTCCCGCGCCTTATTGTTTCAGGAGCTCGTGTAACCTGACGAGCGGGATGATCCGGACACCATTGGATGCAAGCATCGCTTCCGCGCCCTGCTCCCGGTCGACAACCGTCACGACACGGTCAACCCGGGCGCCCGCCGCACGAAGGATGTTGACGCCATACAGGGCAGAACCTCCCGAGGTAGTTACATCTTCGACAAGGAGAACATCCTTGCCCTTGACATCGCCGATGATAAGGCTCTTCTTGCCGTGATCCTTCTCGGCTGATCGGATAATTGCATAGGGCGTTTTCTTGGCAAGGGCTGTGGCCACGCAGAGCGGGACTCCGCCCACGGCGACCCCGGCAACAATATCGAAATCGTGGGATGATGCGATCGTCTCTGCGACTGCGGAGAGGAGTTCCGGCCGGGTTACAGCGGTCTTCACGTCAATATAATAAGGGCTTTTCACACCGGATGCAAGGGTGAAATCCCCGAATTCAATGGCCTTGTAGCGGATGAGCATCTCCGCAAGCGGATTGGTTACCATGGTACCTCCTTGACTTTGATCAGATAGCCGATGATATTTACGGCGCGGTGGAGCAGGGGCGTGAGGATGAGAATGCAGATAAACGCCGCGAGTGTGACTTCAGCAAAGAGCCATGCCGGGTTGAAGACGAGCAGGAGCAGGAATGCACCTGCTACGAGATCATACTGGTCGGCAACCGGCCACTTTGCCCCCCGTTCCTTGCCGAACCGGCGTTTAAAGAAACTCTTGATCAGGTCCCCGAGCAGTGCACCGACTGAAAGGAGCGTAACCGACAGCACCGTCTGCTGGGGCAGGTACTCCAGCCCGTATGCACCGGCAGCCCATATCTGGATGAGCCCGATGATGATGCCGGCAAGGATACCCGTGATCAACCCCCGGTAGGTCTTGCCATCACCAAACACCCTCCGGCCGTCGGTGAAGTTCCGCCCGAGATCAATGGGGGTACCTCCGCCACATAGCGCGGCTACGGGGTTAGGAAGATAGGCAGGCAGCATGATCCACAGTGCTGACAGCAATGCTATTATGAAGAACTCAACACTAATAATGTAGCACTCCAATACCTGTAATAAAGAACAGGCAGAAAGATTAAGGTTACTAAAACCGGAATCACTACCGAAAATAATTCAATAACATCCTTCGGGTGGACGTTAATGCTGATAAAAAAGACAAGAAGTCTTTGCCCCACATGCAGTTCCGTCGTGGACGCGGAGATAGTTGAAGAGGAGGGCAAGATCTGGTTGAAGCGGACGTGCCCGGAACATGGGACTTCCCGGCATCTCTACTGGTCCGATGCACCGATGTACCACCGTTTCCAGGAATACGAAGCCATAGGAAATGGTGTTGCAAATCCACAGAACATCGCACCGCCGGACAGCTGCCCGACGGCATGCGGTCTCTGCAGCAACCATCATTCGGCAACCCTGCTTGCGAATATCGACCTTACCAACCGGTGTAACCTGGACTGCGATTTCTGTTTTGCGAATGCCAGGGCATGCGGGTTTGTGTATGAGCCGAGTTTCGACGAGGTTGTCAAGATGCTCCAGGTCCTGCGGGACGAGAAACCCGTTCCGGCTCCGGCAGTACAGTTCTCCGGGGGAGAACCAACAATGCGGGACGATCTTGTCGAGATCATCCGGAAAGCCAAGAGCATGGGATTCCCGCAGGTCCAGATCGCCACCAATGGTGTGAAGATATCCAAGGACCCGGCACTCGCGCAGCAGCTCAAGGATGCAGGGCTCAGTACAGTCTATCTCCATTTTGACGGGGTAACAAAGGAGACGAACCCGTTCCTCGAGATCCATAAAAAAGCTCTTGAGAATCTTAAACGGGTGGGTCTTGGGACAGTCCTCGTGCCAACCGTGATCCGCGGGCGGAATGACCAGGAACTCGGTGACATCATCCGGTTTGCCATCGACAACATAGCTGTGGTAAGAGGGATCAACTTCCAGCCGGTTGCATTCACCGGGGCCGCAAGCGACGAGGATCTCCAGAAGGCCCGGATCACCATTCCGGATGTCCTTGCAGAGATCGAAACGCAGATGGGCGGCGTGCTCAAAAAAGACGATTTCTACCCGGTGCCCTGCGTCCTCCCGTTCTCGGACCTGGTCGAGGCCTACACCGGCCGGCCGCAGGTAAGGTTCACCGCCCACCAGCACTGCGGGGCGGCAACGTATGTCTTTGCCCGTGAAGGGGGGATCGTCCCGGTTAACCGCATGGTGGATGTCGACTCGTTATTCGAATCGATCGAGCACATGGCCGAGACGCTGAAGAAGGGCGGTGCCATCAACAAGTACAAGGCGCTTCTCGAAGGTGTGAAGAGCATGCACGACTCGGTGAAGAACAGCGAGCAGAGCAGCACAACAGAGTTCTGGAAGCTGATCAGCAAGTCGCTGATTGGCCAGAACTTCGATGCCCTGCGGGAGTTCCACTGGAACGCCCTCTTCATCGGTACCATGCACTTCATGGACAAGTACAATTATGACATCGACCGCGTCCAGCGGTGCTGCATTCACTATGCTACGCCCGATGGCAAACTGATCCCCTTCTGTACCTACAACAGCGGGCCGGTGTACCGCGAGCAGATCTGGAAGAAGTATGCAAAACAGCCGGAAAACAAGTGATTTCCGGGTTGTATCTTTTTTACAATTTCTTTATCAGGCAAGCCACGGCGCGATTCCCTTGTGCTTACCTGTTCATCCAACCACGAACAGGTATTAGGCCGCCGGAGGAGGCGGGCAGTCTCGCAATTTCAGAGAAATGAGAGAGACTATTGGTATTTTACCCTGATTTCCGGTTTCCCGAATCCCCGTCAGGACCGGTTTCACCGATAACGCGTACCCGCAGAAATTTCAGACCCAGTTTTTGGATCCTCATCGAAATGGCTCCAGCATCAATGTTCTTCCCGCGTGCCCTTACCGTGTAATGGAAATATTCAGCGGTGACAGCGTACCGTTTCTCTTCGAGAAAACCCTTGATCAGATCCCGTTTCCGGCCGGAGATATGCACGAGCGTTTCACTGCCGGCCCATTCTTTCAACCGGATATCATAGTCTTCTTTCACGGAATTGTATTGAGAATCAGGAATGATCTGTCCGACGCTGAAACAGCCGGAAGTATCCTCCTTTATTTCATATTCGGGTCTTTTTCTGGGGGCCACGCCAAATCCTTCCTTTGCTCTGTGATACGGATCTGATGTGCCCCTTCTTGAAACTTCCTTACCCATCCGATACCGGTTGGATCACGTTCAACCCAACAGTGATATGTGAGGGAGATGATCGGTACCCCCTCGATGCAATCCACGAAATCCCCCTCTTGCCACCGCATCTAATCGAGAGATTTTGCTCAGCATGATACAGCAGGAGAGGGGGTACCCACCAGCAATTTCCGGACGGGCAGGGGGGTATCCCCTCCCAAAATCCTGACAAAGGGGGGGGTCTGCCCGATACCCCCCTTCTCAAAAATGAGAATTGTGCATTATTGCACACGTCCAGGATCTATGCATTGCACGCGACTTCAGACGAAACCGCCGTTTATCAAGGCTACTCAATAGTGATCATGGGGGGTCTGATCCAGCCAAAGGGGGGAGGGGTATGCCGGATACCTCCCCCCATGCGGGTGGGGGGGTATCAGCGTTTTAAAAACAAACTTGTGGGGGGGTCTCACGCAGACCCCCCCTGATCAGGAACGCACTGATTCACGGAAATGGCAGCTCAATCTTCCTGCCATGCTGCATCGCGATCTTCGCGATCGCAAGATCCTGGATCGCAAGGCCGGTCGAGTCAAAGACCGTGATAGCCTCTGCATCCCTCCGTTTCTTCTTTCCGATGACAACCTCCCCAAGCGTTCCTTCGATATCCGATTCACGATAGAGACCTTTGCTGATCGGCACGTTGATCTCGCCGGAGTGGACGGCTTGCGCGGGATCGTCCACGAAGACCTGTGCCCGTTGGAGGATCGCAGGGTCGAGTTCTTCCTTTCCCGGTGCATCCGCACCAATGGCATTGATATGAGTGCCTTCGTGGATCCAATCATCCCGTATGATGGGGACACGGGAGGGGGTCGTGGTCACAAGAACGTCACAGTCACAGGCTTTCTCCACAGGTGCGGCAACACAGGGAAACGCCATGAACCGATCAGCAAATTTCCGGACATGAGACGGATCCCGGCTCCAGATCTTTATCTGGCGGATCCTGCATTCCTGCGATATCGCCATGACCTGTACTTCTGCCTGCCGTCCGGTACCGATGACGCCAAGGACGATCTCTTTTTTCGGGGCAAGGTACTTACAGGCTACAGCCCCGGCTGCCCCGGTCCGCATATCAGTCAGCCGGGTTGCATTGATGACTGCAACCGGCTGGCCGGTTCCGACATCCAGGATCACCGTCAGGGCCATCACGGTCGGCAGGCCCCGGGCGGGATTGGCGGGATGGACGTTGACGATCTTCACCCCGGCAATCCCCAGGGACGGGAGATATGCAGGCATGGTCCGGAAGTCACCTTCGGGAAGCGTGACATACACTTTAGGGGGCATCTGGATCTGCCCCCTCCCGTGATCCGCGAATGCCGATTCCACGGCACGGTTGACAAGCCCCATATCAAGCCCCATGTCGGTATCCGTGAAGTATTCCATGAACGGGAATGCACACTACCGGAATTTGAAGGTTGGTATCAATATGGTCTGCAAAGGCGGACCGGTGAAACGGGATAAAAAAAGAACTATTGCTGGTAATCCATCTCTTTTAAGGCCTTGTCAGCAAGTTCCTTCATGCGTGCCGAGATCCTGCTGGAAGAACTGTAATCCACTTCTTTCATCGCGTTCGCAATCTCTGTCCCCAGGACGAAAATTGCATATTTATGCTCCATCTTACTCTTATGCTGTTGAGACGGAGTAATTTTGAGAGCAGTATATTGTGTGAACTTGAGATCGGGATTGATCTCCTCAAAATAGTCCTTGACCTCAGAGAGCATCTGGTGAAGGCTGATAAGTTCATCTTTGTGCATGCTACCACTTCAGACAGTAAAATGGTCCCATGCAGCATAAATAAATTTGTGTGGGGATGATTACGACCCCATTTTCAGGAGACGGATCGAGAGGGGACGCTTGATTATTCCCTTAAAATCCCGTGCTGCAACATACGAGAGCCCTTTCCAGACCAGCCGGTCAAGGAGTTTCTGGTCAACGGGACGATCCACGACAAGACCGGTTGCAGAGGGATCGATAGTCTCGATCACCTTCTCCACTTCGTCCGACCGCATCTCCCTGACCACCGTCAGGTCATTGTTCAGGAACCGTGCCATGTTCTGTCCCTTCACATCCTCAATATGCTCCCGGAGGCTCAAAGGGCCGCCGGAAGCATCACGAGGGCGTTTTGCCGGGTCCGCAGATTTTCCTTTTCGTTCATGGGAGTCTTCTGTATCAGGGGAGGCACGGCTGATCCTGAAATCCGCCGGAAGTTCTGCTGATGTCTCGAAATACTGGTCACGGACATACTCCACGGGCACCTTATTGCGAAGCGTCTTGATGACTTCCTTTCTTGTCATGTCCTCCACGCTCTTGCCCTTGGGAGAGAAGGCGACAAAATCAATATCGGCGACCTGCATCAGTTCCCGCAGGATCAGTTCGCCGCCCCGGTCGCCATCAAAGAACGCGGTCGTGGTCTTCTTCTCGCAGAGATCCACGACACTTTTGGGGATATTGGTCCCTTCAACGGCAACGGCATTCTTGATCCCGTACCGGAGCAGGTTTATCACATCTGCCCGGCCTTCGACAATGATGATTGCATCCGATTCCAGCACGTTCGGGCCGGCGGGGGATCTCTCTTCCCCGACAGTGCCTATCTTCTCCACGCGGAGGCTCTGGCGGACATCATCCAGCAGTTCATCGCTATCGATTGTCCCGTCATCGAATCGTTCGATCAGGATCTCTTTGGCCCGCTCAACGATCAGTTTCCGCTTGCTGACCCTGATATCCTCGATCGATTCCACGGCCACGTGGGCTACACAGGGGCCAACGCGATCGATTGTTTCGAGGGAAGCAGCAAGAATAGCGGTCTCCGCACGGTCGAGCGAGGTAGCTATCAGGATCTCGCCCTTTGTCTCGCCCTTCTTGCTCGTGATCTGGACGTCTATACGTCCTACACGTCCGGTCCGCTGGAGATCCCGCAGGTCAAGATCTTCGCCGAGTAACCCTTCAGTCTGCCCGAATATGGCACCGACTACGTCAGGTTTCTCGACCACCCCCTCTGCAGTGAGGCTGATGTGAATAAGGTACTTGGTAGTATC
>NZ_JAJRCG010000022.1 GCF_028679125.1 Methanoregula sp.
AAGCTGCTTCTTTCCGGTATTATTCTCGGTCTGCATAAGGCGGTTGATCAACCGCTCAACGATCATCATGTGGCTCTTACCGAATTCCTGGCGGGAAAACTTGCCGCAGGAGTGGGGGATGATCTGGTCGGTGAGAGTGACATAGCGTATAAGGCTCGGGTCGGTGACCTTGACCTCGGATGCGTCCCACTTGTTGAACAGGAGTTTCTTTCCGGCTGCTACTTCTTCTGACATCTAAAATCACCTGCGCGGTTTCTCCTTCCTGCCAATGACCATCTCATGGAGGCAGACGTTGTTCACCTTGGTGACGACATACCGGACGCCGGGGATATCTCCCATGGACCGGCCGAGACGGCCGCCGATACCTTCGATCTCGACTTCATCGTGTTCATCGATAAAGTTGATGGCACCATCGCCAACCGCAAATGCGCTGACCTGCCGGCCGTTCTTGATCAGCTGGACACGGACACACTTCCGGATTGCGGAGTTGGGCTGTTTTGCCTCGACACCGATCTTCTCAAGCACGATACCTCTCGCCTGCGGAGCCCCCTCAAGGGGATCCGACTTTACATCGAGATTGAGTTCGCGGCGTGCGTAGTTCTTGTCCGCCCACCGGAACTTATTTGACTCCCGAACCAGTTTTCTGGCTGCGAATTTACCCTGTCCCATTAAATAGCCTCATGTAAGTTGTTTTTGTGGTTATCGATAACCCACGCTGGGATATGTACTAACGCGGGCGATCGATTTATAAATTGTGGCCTTCCACCTGCCTGTCTTATACTATTGATGCTCAGCCATAATAACATTATATCCTCTCAGGGACAATGATGAGCAATGAAAACCGGGATCTATAAAGAGGTGCAGATTGACACCAGTCATCGCCTGCTCCACTACCAGGGGAAGTGCGCCAACCTCCACGGGCACCGGTGGAAGGTGGAGATCTGGATGGAGGGGGAACCGGACCCGTCAACGCAGATCCTGATCGATTTTGCTATGATCAAGAGAATCGTGGATAAGTACGATCATCAGATCATCTTAAACCAGGATGACCCTATGGTGCCCCGCATCCGGGAATTCAATCCGGTCATCACGACACCCGGGGATCCGACCAGCGAACTGATGGCCTCGATTATCCGAAATGACCTGTATACGTACTGCCGTGAACACGGGATCAAGGCAACCGTCCCTAAGATCCGGATCTGGGAATCCCCTACTGCCTTTGCAGAGCTTTCTGAATGAAGATTGTGGAGATTTTCCGGAGCCTCCAGGGGGAGGGAAAGAACCAGGGGAAGCCCTGTCTCTTTATCCGACTTGCCGGCTGCAACCTGAAATGCCGCTGGTGCGACACGCCAGCCTCCCGCAGTAGCGGGATCGAGATGAGCCTTGACACCGTCATGGAGCAGGTCTGGCGCATCAATCCCCCGTATGTCTGTGTCACGGGAGGCGAACCGCTCCTGCAGGCTGACGAACTGGAGCGTCTCCTTGTATCCATGAAGAAGCGGGGGACGGCAATCGATATCGAGACGAACGGCACCATCGACTTTTCCCGTTTCCAGCCCTGCGCCTCGATCTGCATGGATGTCAAGTGCCCGTCATCAGGAGAGCAGAGCGATCTCTCCCTGCTGGAGAAGATCCGGCCGGAGGACAGCGTGAAGTTCGTGGTGAAGGACGAGGCGGACTGCCGGTATGCACAGGAGGTCCTGAAGACACACCCGATCTCCGGGGAAGTCTTTCTCTCACCGGTATTCGGAGCGGATTACCAACCCCTCGTCAGATTCGTCCTTACGAACACCCTGCCCGTGCGGTTCCAGCTCCAGCTGCACAAGATCCTTGGAGTACAATAATGGAAGCTGTCTGTTCACTCTCAGGGGGAATGGATTCATCGACCCTTGCCGGTGTCACAAAGAGCAAAGGTTACGGTATTTCAGCCCTGCACAGGAACTACGGCCAGCGCATAGAAGGAACCGAACTCGTCTGTGCAAAGAAGATCGCTTCGCTGCTGGTGGCCGGGGCAAGCTGCCTCACCGACAGCCGTATGATTGTGGATGCGTTCAACCCGGAACGCCAGCACATTCCCAACAGGTATGTGCCATGCCGGAAAGAGGCATTCGCTGCGGCAGGTATCCGCGATCCAACCGAGTGCGGGGTGTGACATGGAGATCTTTCGCGGCAGGCGCCTCTGGATAGAGACAAAGACAATCCGGCTCCCGACCGGAATAGAGCGGGAGAAGGTGATCGTCCACCCTTCAAACGCGGTTGCGATCTTTCCGGTTGAGGGGGACCGGTGCAAGCTCCTGAAGCAGTACCGCTATGCGATTGACCAGTACATCATCGAGGCGCCGGCAGGGACGATGGAACAGGGAGAGGTACCGCTCGCCACAGCGGGACGGGAACTGATCGAGGAGACCGGCTTTGCGGCAGAAACGATAGAACCGAGAGGGTTCATCTATACGACCCCGGGGTTCACGGATGAGAAGATCTTCCTGTTCGAGGCCCGGAACCTCATCCCCTCGCAGGAATATGAGAAAGACGAGGATGAGGTGATCGAAGTGATCGATGTTGCCCTCCGCGACCTTCCAACAATGATCCGTGATGGCCGGATCATAGACGGGAAGACGATCTGCCTCATCCAGCGCTGCCTGGGGTGCTGATCGTGCGAGCGCCCCTGGTCCTCGTAGTAATGCTGGTCATGGCAGCAGCTTTCGCAGGATGTACCAATACTCCCGCAAAATCCACGTATTCCGTGGATGACAACGGCGTACTTTCCGTGACCTGCCTGCCGTCAGCCACTAGTGAGGAAGTCCTGTTCACCAACGAGACCTATACGAAATCAAGGATCGTCCTGCATACTCAGAAAGGGGATGTGGTCACGTATCTTGCCGCACCGGAATCACCGAAAGCAGCGATCGTCTACGTGCCGGGTGCCGGGGAGAAACTTGCCGGGCACGAAGAGCGCATGGTGAAGTATGCAGCGGCAGGGTACGCGTTCCTCTTTGTTGACACCCGGGGCAATGGCGGAGAAACTGCCGGCACACCCTTTGGCCAGCAGATGGTCCAGCAGGACTTCAGCGCGTTCGAGTCCGGTGAGTGGCCGCAGTATTATCTCACGATATGCGATCTGGTCAATGCCCGCCAGTTCCTCTCGGGCCGGTTCTCCGTCCCGGTGTATGCGGTGGGATCGAGCAATGGCGGCCGGTACGCGGCGATTGCAGTCGGGGCTGACCCGGCCTTTGCCGGGTATGTGGGGATCTCCACATCAGACTGGGGCGTGCTGGACAGCGTAACCGCAAGCGGCTATACCGGTGACCCGGTACGGTTCGCTGCATCACTGGAACCCAGTACCTCCTTCCAGAAGATCTCCCCGCGCCCGGTCTGGATCTTCCACAGTACGGCCGATCCCATCATCCCCTTTGTAAACGGGAAGGCATTCTATGAACAGGCGAAAAATCCCAAGAATTTCACGGAATTCTCCGGGGAGCACGGCATCAACCCGGATGTGGATGACAGGCTCCTTGTGCAATGGGCGCAAATTTATGCCACCCGCGGGTGAATAGGTACTAGCTTTAAAGAGAGGTTCGAGTCCGGCAATGGCAGAAGAAGTTGAGATGGACGATGCGCGAAAGCGCTATGAATTCAAAAAAGTCCTGGAGAAACTCAAGTCGCAGCAGGGTGACGGGACGGAACTTATCACACTCTACATCCCGCCCGACAAACAGATCTACGATGTGACCAACCAGCTCAAGGATGAGTTCGGGCAGTGCGCCAACATCAAGAGCAAACAGACGCGCACCAATGTCCAGAGCGCCATCTCATCCATCCTCTCGCGTCTTAAATACTACAAGCACCCGCCGGAGAAGGGCCTTGCAGTCTTCTGCGGCACGGTAAAAACGTACGGCGATCGCACCGATCTCCAGTGCACGATCATCGATCCGCCGGAAGCCCTCAACCTGTACATGTACCGGTGCAGCTCCAACTTCGAGCTCCAGCCACTTCTCGACATGCTCGAGGAGAAGTACGTGTACGGCCTGCTCGTTCTCGACAAGCGCGAAGCGTACTGGGGATTTTTGCGCGGCAACCGGATCGAACCGGTAAACGGAGCCAATTCAACGGTTCCGGGTAATATGCGGAAAGGCGGCCAGTCCGCAGCCCGGTTCGGGCGCCTGCGTGAGATCGCCATTGATGAGTTCTATACCAAAGTCGGGGAGCGCTCCAGCGCGATCTACCTCGCCGAAAAGGATTTTTTCCAGAGGTTCAAAGGCGTTCTTATAGGCGGGCCGAGCCCGACAAAAGAGGAGTTCGAGAAAGGGGCATATCTCCACCATGAGGTCCAGAAGCGGATCATCGGACTCTTCGATGTCGCCTATACCAATGAGGACGGACTCGCAGAGCTCGTGGATGCGGCAAAAGATGCACTGTCGGGCATGACGGTCATCAAGGAGAAGGGGTTCATGGAACGCTTCCTCAAGGAGCTCGTCAAGGATGACGGGCTGGCCGCGTATGGTGAGGAGAGCATCCGGCATAACCTTGAGATCGGGGCTGTTGACACCCTCCTTCTCTCGGGTAACCTCCGTAAGTCGCGGCTGAGGATCAAGTGCCAGAGCTGCGACTATACTACGGAGAAGACGATCAATATCGAGCCGGGCAAAACGGTTGCAGACATCGCATTCGGGAACTGCCCGAAGTGTTCAGCCCCGCTCATACTTGAAGAGGAGATCGATATCGTCGACGAACTGACAAAACTGGCCGACCAGAGCAGTTCAAAAGTCGAGATCATCTCCGATGATTTCGAGGAGGGGTCGATCCTCTTCTCGGCATTCGGCGGGATCGCCGCAATTCTCCGCTACAGGACGGGATACTAGATGCCCCACGACATGTTTACCCTCATAGAGACCGCTATAAAAGAAACGTCCGGTGCTGCTGATGCACTGCTTGTTCCGGGCGGAGAGCACGCTGACCTTGCATCGACCGTTGCATTCTCCCTTGCCAAGCAGAAGAGACAGGCACCGGTAAAGATTGCGCAAGATCTCGTCGCAGACCTTCAGAAGCGCCCGGATCTTGCCGGGATCGCCATCGAGGCAAAAGGGCCATACATCAATTTCATCTTCGGCAATGCGTACGTCAGCGAAGTGCTCAAAGCAGCGGTCCGGCCCGGTTACGGCAACCTCGAAAAGAAGACAACGCGGGTTGTTCTCGAACACACCAGCGCCAACCCGAACGGCCCCCTGCATGTCGGGCATATCCGGAACTCAATCATCGGAGACACGCTCGCCCGCGCATTCCGGAAAGCCGGCTACCCGCTCGAAGTGCAGTATTATGTCAATGACATGGGCCGCCAGATAGCGATCGTTGTCTGGGGATTCGACAACCTTGATTCCACCCAGCAGCCGGGAGAGAAAGAGGATGCCCATATCGCCCGGATCTACATTGCGGCGAACCGCGAGATCGAGAAGGACGAAGGGATCACCCAGCAGGTCAATGTCCTGATGCAGCTCGTGGAGAACGGCGACCCGGCCGTTGTCAGAAAGTTCCGGAAAGAAGTCTCCCGCTGCCTTGACGGGTTCAAGGTCACGCTGAAGGATCTCAATGTTGTCCACGACCGTTTCGTCTGGGAGAGCGATTTTATCCGGAACGGGAACACGGAACGGATCATCAACAAACTCAAGCGGATGCCGCAGGCCCACGAAGATGAGACACTCTATCTCGATCTCTCCGAGTTCGGGTTCGAGAACAAGTATGTCATCCGCCGGAGTGACGGCACTTCAGTCTATGCAGCCCGTGACCTCGCGTTCCATGCCTGGAAAGGGGCGAACTTCGATCGGGTCATCGATGTCCTGGGTGCCGACCACAAGCTCATCGGTGCACAGCTCCAGTCAACCATGAAGCTCCTTGGCGAGAAAGTGCCGGAGATCGTCCACTTCGAGTTCGTCTCCCTGCCGGAAGGATCTATGAGCACTCGGGCAGGCAAGTTCGTCTCGGCCGATGACCTCATCACCGAGATTCGCAAACGTGCCTTTGACGAGGTGACCACACGGAGACCGGAACTGGATGTAGAGTCACGAAAGGCAATCGCAGCCTCTGTCGGGCTTGCAGCAATCCGGTACGATATCGTGAAGGTCTCTCCCGAAAAGAGCACGGTCTTTGACTGGAAGGAAGCACTGGACTTCGAACGCCAGAGCGGACCCTACATCCAGTATGCCCATGCCCGCGCCTGCAGCATCATGGAAAAAGCCGGAGCGTTTACCGAGTGTTACGACCTCGAGTCGGAACAGGAGATCGCGCTTGCAAAAGAGATCGCAAAATTCCCCCAGGTCATAGAGCGGGTTGTAGTCGAACTCCGGCCGCACATCCTCGCCACCTACGCCCGGGAGCTTGCGGACACGTTCAACACCTTCTATCACTTCGAGCCGGTGCTGAAGAGCGAGGGGAAAATCCGGGACCGCCGGCTGACGCTGGTAAAAGCGGTGCAGAACACCTTAAAAGAGTCCCTCGAAACGCTCGGGATCGATGCCATCCGATCCATGTAAACCCCTGCAGAAGCAGGGATACCAGTTTTTTTCAAAGACTTCCACAGCCGCGCTCAAGCCCTGCATGTGGTGCAAGCGAGCGCTTGCCGGCGGGGACATGTGCTACAAGCACCAGTTCTACGGGATCGACAGCCACCGCTGTGTCCAGATGACGCCAACACTCCGGTGCAACCAGCGATGTCGCTTCTGCTGGCGATCGTTCGAGCACGAACCTGTTGAGGCAGAGGAGTGTTCACCGGAGATGATCCTTGCCGGAATCCACAAGTACCAGAAGAAGGCGCTCGCCGGCTACAACGCGGTGCTTGACAATACGGTGACAGAAGAAAAGTGGCAGGAAGCGCTGGATCCCCGCCACGTGGCGATATCGCTCTCGGGAGAACCGACGCTCTACTCACGGCTCCCGGAACTGATCGATCTCTTCACCAGTAAGGGGTATACCACATTCCTTGTCAGTAACGGCACAAACCCGGATATGCTCCGGCGCTGCCGCCCGTTCCAGACCTATGTGTCACTGGATGCTCCTGACCGGGAGACCTACCAGAAGGTCTGCCGCCCGCACGGGGATTACTGGGACCGGGTCCGGGAGAGCCTTACCCTGCTGGGATCCCGCAGGTCGGCAATCCGGGTCACGCTGGTCAAAGGTCTCAATGATGTTGCCCCGGAACAGTATGCCGCGATCATGCAGGGTTCGGGCGCAAGATTTGTGGAAATAAAGGGATATATGTATCTGGGATACAGTAGAAACCGTTTGGCAAGAGAGAACATGCCGGAGCACGCGGACGTGCGGGCCTTTGCGGAGAAGGTTGCCGATGCATGCGATTACCGAATCAAGGATGAGAATAAACTGAGCAGAGTGGTAGTGCTGGAGCATATGACATGAGATTTAATCCCGATGACTGGAAACGGAAATCACACGAGAATTTTGAAGGGGCCTGGCATGAGGGACCATCGGTCCTGACACCGGCTGCCCATGCCGAGACCTACCCCTGCCGGGTGTACAAGCGGGCGCAGGCCCACCCGGTCTTTTCGACCATCAACAAGTTGCGGGAGACCTACCTCTCGATGGGTTTCGATGAGGCAGAGGTCCCGGTCATCATCGATGAGAAGGACATATACCGACAGTTCGGGCCTGAAGCAATGGCCGTGCTCGACCGGGTATTCTATCTTGGCGGCCTCCCACGACCGAATGTAGGGATTGCACGCGACCGGCTCGACAAGATCAACGGGATTCTTGGCAAGACGATGGCCACTGCAACCGAGGAGAAGCTGCGCGAGACACTCCATTCCTACAAGAAATCGGAGATCGATGGCGACGAGCTGGCCTTCGAGATCTCAAAAGTGCTCGAAACCGACGACGGGGTTGTTGTCCGCATTCTTGACGAGGTTTTCCCGGAGTTCCGGGAACTGGCTCCCGAGTCTTCGCGCTCAACTCTCCGAAGCCACATGACGAGCGGCTGGTTCATGACGCTCGGGTCTATCTGGGACAAGAGCCCGCTTCCCCTCCGGCTCTTCTCGGTAGACCGCTGTTTCCGGCGCGAACAGGCGGAAGGCCCGACCCGGCTCATGACCTACCACTCCGCGTCCTGTATTGTGGCCGGGGACGATATTACTCTCGATGATGGAAAAGCAGTGAGCGAAGCGCTCCTCTCTGCATTCGGGTACACCGATTTCCGGTTCCAGCCGGATGAGAAACGCTCCAAGTATTACATGCCGGATTCCCAGACAGAAGTATATGCCCGCCACCCGGTCCATGGCTGGGTAGAGGTAGCAACCTTTGGCATGTACTCGCCCTCCGCACTTGCCGAGTACGGGGTCGGTGTCCCGGTCATGAACCTTGGTCTTGGCGTTGAACGCCTTGCGATGATCGCGTACAATGCCAACGATGTCCGGCAGCTCTGCTTCCCGCAGTTCTTCCCCCGGCCCCTGAGCGACCGGGAGATTACCCGGGCCGTGCACCTGCGCGAAGAGCCGGTCTCGGGTGAAGGGAAGGTGCTCGCCGCTGCAATCGCAAAAACCGCTGCTGCAAACGGGACTGCACAGGGCCCGTGTGCCTTCGATGCATGGGAAGGCATGATGGGAGACCTGAAGGTGAAGGTTGTTGTGGAAGAGACAGAGGCCACCGCAAAACTCTGCGGCCCTGCCTGCGCCAACGAGATCTTTGTCCACGATGGCTCGGTTCTCGGGGTTCCGGATGCCGAGAAATGGAAACAGGTGCGGACGGAGGGTGTGCCCACCGGCATCTCGTATCTTTCTGCGGTATCGGCACTTGCAGCAGCACGGATCGAGGAAGCGGCACGATGCGGGAAAGGAACAACGGTCCAGGTGAAGATGGCAAAGCTCCCGAGCGATATCAACCTGAAGATCGAGGAATACGCAATGCGGTTCATCACGGACAACAAGAAAAAAGTCGATGTCCGGGGGCCGGTCTTCCTCTCGGTCCGCTCGACCGTGACACCCTGATCCTATTCCTTTTTTCCTGAACACGGATCAGGTGCAGGATCATCATCAATCCTGAACCCGAAATTCCCGGGAGGGACTTTCATCTCGAATCTCGCCCCGGTCCCGGGTATGCCGCATTCAGAGATCCGGATACCGGTGATCGCCAGGATCTCACGGATAAGATATAAGCCAAGTCCGGTGTTCTGGAAATATTCGCGCCGGAAAATTTTCTCTTTTACTCCCGCCGGAACTCCAACGCCGTTATCCTCGTATACGATCACCAGACCGTCCTTTTCTTCGCGCCAGGAGATCCGGATTTCTGATACCCTCTTACCGTGGCGGAGGGAATTCTCCATCAGGTTGTAGAACACCTTCTCAACAAGAGGGTCCGCAAAGATCCCGAGGTTTTCAAGGTCATAATCGATCCGGATACCGGACAGGTCAAGTTCGGATATCGCTTTTCCGATCAGGTGATCCATGTTCTGCCACTGGGCAGCACTGCAGCCGATCTCCTGGTACTCTTTGGTAAAGGTGATCTGTCCGCGGATGGTCTCTGCCGCATGGTACGCTCTTTTCAGGCATTCATCGATCTTTCCGTCAGCGTTACACTGTCGGGCAATTTCCAGGTAACCGAAGACCCCCGTGAGCTGGTTGAGGATATCGTGGCGGGTGATCGTATTCATGACGCCAAGGTTCCGGTGGGCCTGCACAAGGGCGGACTCTGCATTTTTCTGAGCGGTGATATCGCGTCCCACGGCCTGATATTCCGAGGGAACAGGCTGATCATGGAAGATTGCCCGGTAACTCCACTGCTGCCAGAGGGTGGATCCATCACTGGCAAGCATGCGTGAATCCATGGAACGCACGGGATTCTCACGGGTGAGATCCTGCAACTGGTGGAAAAAGGTATCCCGGTAATCCGGAGAGATGTTGTCCTGAATATTTCTCCCCAGGATCACATTGTGCGGTTTTTTGAAATAGGAACAATACGCATCGTTGGCGAAAACAATCGTGCCATCGGTGAGAAAACGGAAGATAAATTCCGACTGATCCTCGACAACACTGCGGTACTGCTTCTCTTGTTCCCTGAGGGCATATTCAAGCCGGTTCTGCCGGAGGGCCAGGTTGATGTAATGTCTGAGCAGCATGAACTCTTTTTTCGGGGCCCGTCCTTTGAGCACGAAGAAGGTGGCGCCTGCATTCAGGGCATTGATCACAACGGTATTGCCCGCCTTCTTTGCAAAGAAGATGAAGGGCGTGGAAATTTTCCTGTTACGGCGCAGCACTTCAAGAAATGCCTGCCCATCAGTCGAAAGTAACTTGTATTCTGATACAATGATGTCGAACTGTGTTGTCCGGAGCAGGTCAAGGGCTTCGCTGGCCGATCTGATCGACACAACTGATATTCCCCCGCCGCGCTCCAGGTACTCTTTTAAAGATACCTGGAGCGCTGTATCGGAATCAACATGTAGTAACGATATCATGAGATAATTGCGGAAAGGTACGCTGTGCGATCTCAACAATATATTGATTTGATCAGGTATTTCCTGACACCGGTAGACGTTAGTGAGATCAGGCCCGTTCCCCTGTGAATATCCGGCGATGGATGATGCGCCAGGAAAGAATGAGCTGGACGATATCCGTGGCCGTGACCGTTTCACGACCCTCAAACATGGCGATCGGGTGGATACCGGTCTGCTGCTCGATACTCTTCTCAAGTTTCCGGATAGTGTCGTAATTCATCTCGCCATCGAACGTGAGCACCCGCATCTTTGCGCAGTCCACAAACTGCGTGGAGAACTCGATTAAAAAATCCCGGTCATGGAACGAAAGGAGTGAATTCAGATCGATGTTGAGATCGACATCGGCAATCCGGTGGTTCATCCGGTTCTGCATGAGAGAGATGTTGTAGACATTCCTCTCGGGACCGTTCTCCTTCCCGTATTTTGAATGGGCAATTCGGATGATGGCATCCGCATCGCACCGCTGCGGCGCAATGTACATATCATAATCCTTCTCGCGCCGCACGATCTCCTCTGTCACTTCCGTGGAACTGTAGCCCCGGCGCCCCATGTCGCGGACCCGTTTCCACGCGTACTTCACCTCCTTCTCCGGGTCGACAAAGATGGAGAAGTCCATCAAGTCCCGGAGGCGCGGGGTAAAGAGCGTGTGCAGCCCTTCGAGAATCAGGATCTTCCCCGGGGTGAACGGAACCGGAGGATCGAACCGGCCGGTGGCATGGTTGTACACCGGTTTTTCAATAGACAGTCCCTGTTTCAGCCGGGCCACGTCAATTTCAAGCTGCGCGATATTGTTAGCATCCGGATGAAGCGGTGTAATGTCACGCTGCTTTCGTTCCTCCCGGTCGTACTTATGGTAATCATCCAGCGTGATGGTGGAGACGAGATGCGGCCCGAATATCTGCCGGATCGCGTTCGTGAACGTTGTCTTTCCCGACCCGCTGTCCCCGGCAACGCCGATAGTGAAGACGATGGGGGAACGGGCAATGATCTCCTTGAAGTTGGGCGGGTGATCCATACGATGAGTACCTGTGGAGTGCAGAACCCTATTAAAATGGTGTGAGAACTGGAGATGAGGGGGATGTTCGAAAAATATAACCTAATTAACAAGAATTAACAAATTTTTGTTAGATATAGATAACATTAATAAGGTTCTATGTTAGAAATAGATAACATAGCGATGTGATGCCATGAAGCCCAGAAACATGTACCGGATTATTATCGGAATTCTGATGGTTGCATACGGCCTGGCAGTCCTCCTTATGAGCGGAGGCGATGCTGTCATCGGGACAGTTCTTCTCTGTGCCGGCCTTGCCTTTCTTATCACCGGGCTCATCCGCCACCGAAAGTATGGTGATGATCCGGAATCGGACGAGCGGTCGAAGAAGATCGGGGCGTACGGAATAACGTATGCCTGGCTCACCGGCCTCTTCTTCATGACAATGCTCTTCTGGCTCGACTACGGCGGTTACCTCAGACTAACTACCCAGAACGCGCTGGCCATATCTGTCGTTGTCCTTGCACTTTCGGCAGTGGTCTACCAGGAGTGGCTCTTCCGGAAAGGGGATGTTGAGTGACAGGGTATTGTCCCTGCATCACTGAGGATATCTATGAAAACGACCAGACCGGGATTACAGGTTCCGGGGATCCTATGCAGACACGGATAAAGGAATACCGCAACCGCATATCGCTGACCCAGGACGACCTGGCAAAAAAAGTCGGCGTGCGCCGGGAGACGATCGTCTTCCTGGAGCAGGGTAAATACAATCCCTCACTCAAACTTGCCCACGATGTGGCGACAACACTGAACGCGACCATCGATGAACTGTTCATCTTCGATGACGATCTGATGACGCCACAGAGCCGAGTCGTGCTGGTGGATTGACGGAACTGATTCAGGGTGCCGTAATTTTCAGTCCTGTCGGGCAGGGATGACAGGATCCATTCTTCTCAGGCTCCCTGCACAGTTCCCCCAGAATGAGAATCGTTGCTTCCTTGTCCAGGGGCTGGTTGTCATTCCCGCATTTTGGTGAGTAGATACAGGAGGGGCACCCGCTCTCGCACGGGCAGTCCCTCACCAGTTCATATGCGCTTGTGAACAGGGCAGGTAAAATCCCGAATGCCTTCTCCGCAAGCCCGATGCCGCCTTCATACCCATCGTAGACAAAAACAACGGGTTCGCCAGTCTCACCAAACACAGGTGAAGACAGTCCGCCAATATCCCACCGGTCGCACATCACGTGCAGGGGCATGAGTCCGATGATCGCGTGTTCCGCGCCGTGCAGTCCCCCGGCAAGGTCAAGACCGGCATCGGTCACCTTATGTTCAACAGAATCCGGTGGAATAAACCAGAATGCCTTCGTCCTGAACGTGAGAGCGGGGAGAGAGAGTGGTTCCATGCCGATGATCGTATCGCCCCGCTTGATCTTGTAGCCGGTATACTGCTCCGTCACGTCCACTTCACCGTAGGCGCATTTGATACCATTGACTGTCCGGGTCTCCAGGGTTTCAATGATGGACAGGTCCACTTCTTTTTGCGGCTGGGTATAGTAATCCACATCGGTCTCGGTCACCCGGATCGTATGTGTCTCAAGGTCCATCTCGTTGACCACAAATGTCTCGCCCTGGTGGAGCATGATCGCACCCTTATGGGCCTCGCGATATGCCTGCCCGCGATCCAGGGTCTCGAGCAGCCTGCCATGGCACATGATCCGGAAGGTCTCGCCGGGAACTCCATCCAGTCTCACGGCCTCCGCAGCCCGGCCGCGCCCGGTATAAACCCACCCGCGGGAGGTTCTCCGCAAAAGGTCATCAGATGCAAGTTCCGAAAGGAATCCCGATACAGGTTCGCCAAAAAACTCCCGGTCGGTCTCTTCATTCAGGGGCAGTTCAGCAGCCGCACAGAGGAGATGTCCGGATAGGATATACGGATTTGCGGTATCGACGATCGCATGTTCATGGGAGCGATCGAAGAACTGGTCCGGGTGGTGCATGAAGTACTGGTCAAGGGGGTTTGCCTGTGCAACAAGGATTGCAAGCGATTCATCTCCTTTCCTCCCGGCCCGCCCGGCCTGCTGGCGGGTTGACATCATCGTTCCGGGATACCCGGAGATGATCACCGCATCCAGCGAACCGACATCGATGCCCAGTTCAAGGGCATTTGTTGAGACGACTCCCTTCAGGGTCCCTCCCTTGAGTTGTCGCTCGATTGCCCGCCGTTCTTCCGGCAGAAAACCCGCACGGTATGCCGAGATCGAATCGGCGAGCCCGGGAGATAACCGCCGGACATCATCCCTCGCCCACACCGTAACGAGCTCTGCCATCTTCCGGGACCCGGTGAAACAGAGGGTCTGGAGATTCTCTTTCACGCAGGAGACCAGGAGATCCTTTGTCTCCTGGTGCATGGAACGTTCGCTGATGCCATCGTAAAACGGATTGTATAAGACGAAATTTTTCCTGCCGTGGGGCGAGCCATCATTATCAACAAGCTCGAACTCCTGCCCGGTGAGATGATGTGCAAACTCACGGGGGTTTGCAAGCGTTGCCGTTGAGAGGACGAACCGGGGATCTGATCCATAATGCCGACAAAGGCGCAGGAGCCGCCGTATCACGAATGCAATATGCGATCCGAATACCCCCCGGTACCGGTGCGCTTCATCGATAACGATAAACTGCAGGTTTGACAGGAACGGCTGCCACTTTGCATGCCACGAAAGTACCTGGTGTAATTCATGGGGATTGGAGATGATGATACGCGAATGTTCGCGGATCGCGGCTCTCTTTGACTGGGGTGTATCCCCATCATAGAGAGCGGGTTTTACAGCAATGCCGGTGAATTTTGCCATCTGATCGAGGGAGAGCAGCTGGTCATTCGAAAGGGCTTTTGTTGGATAGAGGTAGAGTGCGCGTGCATCCTTATTTATTTCAAGATTGCTGTAAACAGGAATATTGAACGCAAGAGTCTTGCCGCTCGCCGTTGAGGTGGTAAGGATCACGTTTTTACCAGCCCGTACATGATTAATCGCTTCACACTGGTGCGAATAGAGCCGGATACCCATCTGATCAAGATATGCAGCAAGTGATGGCGACAGGGGCAATTCAAGGGACCCAACCCGGGCAGGTTTTGGTTCTATTGATCGTACATGAACCACCCTGGTGCGGTATACCGGGTTCACTTCAAGGAGCCGGATCAGATCATTGACAGCCATATGATTCCTCCAGAAGATAGAAGAAAATCCGGGCCAGCGAGATCACATCCTGACGGTTATGTTCGACAATCGGCACAAGCGGACCGATGTTTCTGGACCTGAGATATGTTTCGTAAAATTCCGGCACCATCGCACCAGGGACATCATCGTTCCGGCAGACTCCGAGAACTTCGCGTTCCAGGGTTGCCAGGCGCATGGAAGAGAACCGGTCCTTCCACCGGCGGCGGCTGAAATGAAGGACATCGAAGTGAGGCATCCTCACAGGAGACTTCATGCCATAGTACGCGAGACGATCGATAATATAGGGCAGATCAAACGATTTGCCATTGAACGTCACCAGCGCCACCCGGTTTCCGGATAAGTGGTAAACCGTCTCCACAAGCGCTGCCTGCTCTTCAGCAATATCGCGCAACAGGTACTGGTGAACAGCAAACTGTCCGTTATCGATCACCCCAATCCCAAAGAGGATGACAGGGCGTGAAAACATCCCGAGGGTCTCGATATCCAGGAACACAAAGTCTTCCGGTTCATGTAACTCTGCAGTACCCAGCATAGTTGCGTGGGATTTCGGGTAACGAGTGCCGATCAATTCCATTATTGACAGGGTCTTTCCCTCTGACAGGCAGGTAAGAACCTGGCGGGCACGGTTTTTCAGTACAGGATGCTGCAACAGATCGGGAATCGAACGATATCCCCGGGATTCAAGATTCCTCCGGGTCACCGGACCAACGCCATGAACAAGGGTCATATCCCCCATGAGATGAGTCATAAAACGATCGCGATCAACAGCAGGATGAGAGAGATCCTGCCGGTATTCAAGGGTAAAACAGGTACCGCCTTCATTGAAGACTTCACGGCCCTGGAACTGTGCATCAAAGCGGGTATCCTGATACCGGGAAAGGAGTGTTTCGAGATAGCGCCGGGCCTGCTCGTATTCAGTGGAGAATACCATGGAATTTGAAAAACCGGCACCGAATACATTCCCGTCGCGGATGACCTCGTACTCCTGCAGTCCCTGTATCCGCTGCTGCCAGAGTGCACCGATACGTGCGGGAACCGGGATGACAGACATGTTCGTACTACAGCATCCCGGTACAGCTCTTTAAATATCCGGGCGGGCGGGGTGAAAGTGATAATGGATTGAGTCGGGAAAGTGAGACGTTTAATCTCCAAAGCAATGCAACTATTCAAGCATATGCAGAAAACCGGCACGGTGCAGGAATCGGTTTTCGGATACCATGTGCGGTGTATGAGAGGGGATACATGAAAGTCCGGGGTCTGCTCATCGATCTTGACGGCGTCCTGTACACGGGGGGAAAAGCCATACCTGGTGCCCGGACGGCTATTGAACACCTGACTGAAAGCGGGGTGCCGTTCCGGTGTATCTCAAATACAACGCGTAAATGCCGGAGAACGATTGCCTCACAAGTATCTGCAATGGGCTTTGCAATTCCCGAAGAATACATTTTCACTCCGCCACGGGCAGCGATCACCTATATGAAAAAAACCGGAAAGACCCGGTTCCATCTCCTGACAACCGGGGATGTGGACCGGGACTTTGCTGATGCCGGGACCCGCGATGCTGAAAACACGGATTATGTCATTGTCGGGGATGCCGGGGAGGCACTGACCTACACCAGCCTTAACACCGCGTTCAGGCTTCTCATGGAGGGCGCGGAATTGATCGCCCTTGAAAAGGATCGGTACTGGATGGCGCAGGACGGTCTCTCCCTCTCTGCGGGCCCTGTTGTATCCGCACTTGAATTCGCAACAGGAAAGACCGCCATTGTCATGGGAAAACCTTCTGAATCCTTCTTTTTCCAGGCGCTTGATGATATGCAGTTATCTCGGGACGAGGTCGCGATGATCGGTGACGATCTCTTCACGGATATTGCCGGTGCACAACAGGCGGGTATGGCAGGTATCCTCGTCAAAACGGGAAAGTTCCGCGAGGAGATCCTGCAAGCGTCCGTTGTGAAACCGGATGTGATCCTCAATTCCATTGCTGATATTGACACGATCCTGTGATTGATCATGACGTTCCTGAACCGGATAGCCAAATATGCCCTCCTGATCACGATCGTCATGCTCGTGGTCACCATCAGCGCCTGCCTGACGATCAATCGCGACCCGGTCACCCCGCCTCACATAGATCCCCTGCAAACAAATCTCACACTCCCTGACCCGGTCCATGTATTCCCGTTCGAACAGGCAATTATCACTATCTCAAGCCCTGTGGATTCTTCCGTGTATGCAGGTGCAAAGGCTGCGGACAAGGAAACCATTATCCGGGGAAATATTTCCAGTGAGGTATGGATCCAGGACACCTACCTGGCGATGATCCATGATCCGAACCAGGAGCAGTTCTATACCCACCTGATCAGCGCAATGAGAACGATCCGGGACAAAGAAAACCTCAACGATGATGAATATCTCGAACTCATGACTGTATTAGTCCAGTCAATCCGGTACGAGACCTCAACAGAGAATCCGCCGAAATTCCCCGTGGAGACCTATGTTGATAAATCCGGGGACTGCGACGACAAGAGCCTGCTCCTTGCAGGCCTTCTGTCCCGGGAAGGGTATAACGTCTCCCTGCTCTCATTCACCCCTGAGTCGCATATGGCTGTCGGGGTTGTATGCCCTGAAGGAGAATATCGACAGACTGGATATACGTATATCGAAACCACCAACTTCTCCTTTGTGGGAGTTGCCCCGGAAACCCTCAACGGTGGGATCGGGATTAACTCAGATCCTCTGGTTATTCATGTAGGAAACGGTACGAAGACCTTCGGGAGCTGCTCGGAGTCATTGTACCTGAACTCTGTATACAAATCTTCTGAACAGAACGTGAAGGATCTCACGGTCCGAATTGATACACTCATGACTGAAATGGATGGCTATTACGCGAAACGTGATGCGAATAATTACAACCAGCGGGTCCCCATCTTCAATGATCTGCAGCGCAAACGGCTGCAGTTTGCAGAGGTCCACAATTATATTCTCCAGCACCAGTTTGATCGGAAGGGTGCCGGGCAGTACGTGAAAGCGAACCTGCCGACGTAAAATTCATACACGCCATTACAGTCAACGTTCATCAGAAGAGAGCAGTTGAGGGGCGGGGTAGGACTCTGACTCGAACCCGTTGTGTCCCGCGGCCTCCAGGCGGGCCATTGCCCGGGCCGAATACTGTTCCGATATGTCGATACCGATAAACCGACGCCCGCATTTCCATGCCACAAGAGAGGTTGTTCCTGCACCATTGAACGGATCGAGCACGATGTCGTTCCTGTACGAGAAGAGTTTCATGAGCCGCCGGGGCAGTTCTTCGGGGAACATGGCAGGGTGATCATAGTCTTTCATCCGCGTTTCCGGAGGAAACGTCCACCTGCCCAGCACCCATTCCTTGAACTCATCGGCCGAGATGTCGATATCCTCTTTTTGACCGGCCTTTTTATGCGACTCCTTGTCAAAAACCTCGATATATTCCCACGTGTATTTGATGTAGGGCATGGATGGGGATTTCCAGCTTCCCCATGCCGTGTATTTCGCATTGTAATTGTTCTTCTCCCAGAGCAGTTCCGCCCTCCAGAGCAGACCAAGACCTGCCAGTTGCCGTGAGATGATGTGGTGGGTGGGAACGTAATCCGAGAAGAGGGGCTGGACGTTTATCGCGATCCTGCCTCCCGGCTTCAGTACTCTTTCACATTCACGCCAGACGCCGAGCAGTTTCTCAAAATACTCGTTCCACTCATGCGTGTCATCGTGGGGATCCTGGGCATAGGAATGGCCGAAATTGTAGGGAGGGGACGTGATGATAAGGTCAATACTCCGGTCAGGAATCCGGGAAAGGGTATCATGGGCATCCCCGCAGATTAACCGGTTGATGAACGGAAGAATTGCTGGGGGTTCATCAGAGTGGAGGTTCTGCTGTGCATCCTGCGATCCCCTGCGGATCCGGGCTTTCCCTTCCTTATCCCTGACTTTCTCCGATCTCATCATACTGAACCTTTAATAGATCGTATACGTCTGGATGAGTAAAAGATGCCGACTCTGCTGCAACGATGTCAACGAGAAAAGCGTTTAATGCAGCAATGGACATATTGTCTACGATTATCTTATGCTGGATATCAGAGACCTGCATGTGAAGGTCGGCGACAAGGAAGTGTTGCACGACATCAATCTCCACATCGGTGAGGGGGAGACCCATGTGCTCCTTGGCCCCAATGGTTCGGGAAAGACAACGCTCCTGATGACAATCATGGGGTACTCAAATTATACCATCACTGAAGGGAAGATTACATTCAAAGGGGAGGATGTGACCAACATGAAGGCCCACGAACGGGCCGAGAGGGGCATAGGCATGCTCTTCCAGCGCCCCCCGACGATATCCGGTCTGAAACTGGGAAAACTCCTCACCGCAATTTCCCGGACCAAGACGGAGGATATTCCTGAGTTGGCCAAGTCACTCCACATGGACAAATTCCTTGAGAGAGATATCAACAAGGGGTTCTCCGGGGGTGAGATAAAGCGCAGTGAAGTGCTCCAGCTGATGATCCAGAACCCGGACTTCATCATGCTCGATGAGCCGGAGAGCGGGGTCGATATCGAGAACATATCCCTCATCGGGACCGCGATTGGATCGCTTCTTGAAAAAGACAAGCATATCGTCAAGCGCCAGAAGAGCGGTCTCGTCATTACTCACACCGGCTACATCCTTGACTATCTCGAAACCGATCGCGGCCATGTGATGTGCGACGGGCAGATCAGGTGTCACGGAAATCCCCGCGAGATCTTAAAAGATATCAAAAAGCACGGTTACAAGGAGTGTCTCGAATGCCGCAACCCGTAAAAGAGCATGAGATCTCAAAAGCAGACCGGGAGAGGATGGCCCAGACCGGTATTGATTTTGAGATGAAGAACCGGTGCGGCAGTTATCTCCAGATGGACCAGGATGTCGTCCATTCGGAATGTGCAGAGGCAGGCATCGAGGTCCTCCCCTACAAGAAAGCGATGGAGAAATACGACTGGCTCAAGGAATATGCCTGGAACGTGGTATCACCGGAAAAAGACGAGGTCACAAAATATGTAGCAGCACAAAAAGAGCCAAAAGGCTACGTGATCATCGCCCATAAGGGCACCAACAACATCTACCCAATCCAGGCCTGCCTGTTTCTCGGGAGGGAACTGATCCAGCATGTTCACAACATCATCATTGCCGAAGAAGGGGCGGAGCTTCACATTATATCCGGCTGTTCAAGCGGGGAGCACGTAGGCAAAGGCGGGATGCACTACGGGGTTTCCGAGTTTTACGTCAAAAAGAACGCAAAGATCAGTTTCACGATGATCCATAACTGGAGCGAGAATATTGAGGTATACCCGCGGAGCGCTTCAATAGTTGAGGAAAACGGTGTGTTCCTCTCCAATTATGTCTGCATGCAGCCCGTGAAAAAGATCCAGATGTACCCGACGGCGACCCTGAAAGGAGCCAACTCGGTGGCCCGGTTCAGCAGTGTTGTTATCGCAACTCCCGGTTCGTACATGGATCTGGGCTCACGCGCAATCCTCGTAGGCCCCGGTTCCAGCGCCGAACTGATAACCCGTGCCATCACGAAAGGCGGCACCATCATGTCCCGGGGTCACATCGCCGGAAAAACCGCCGGGACCCGGGGGCACCTCGAATGCAAAGGTCTCATCCTCAAGGACGGGATCATCTATGCGGTTCCGGAGATCGAGGGATCGGTTGTCGGGACCGAACTCTCGCATGAGGCTGCCGTAGGGAAACTCGCCCAGGAAGAGATCGAATACCTTATGGCCCGCGGACTTGATGAAGACGAGGCCACAGCAACGATCATCCGCGGGTTCCTCGATGTAAAGATCTCCGGTCTTCCCGAAGCCCTGCAAAAGCAGATCGATGCTTCCATTGATGAGGCAGAAAAAACAGGGTTCTGAACAGATCCTTTATGGATACCAATCCCCGGGCCTACGAACGTTCCAGAATGGTGGAGCTGCAGATCCGATCCCGGGGAATATCCAATCCCCGCATACTCGCAGCAATGCGCGACATTCCCCGTCATCTCTTCATCCCCCCGCCGTATAACACGTCAGCATACGAGGACGCCCCGCTCCCCATAGGAAACGGCCAGACGATATCACAACCCTATATCGTGGCTCTCATGACTGAACTGCTTGACCCCCGCCCCGGAGATCGTGTCCTCGAGATCGGTGCCGGAAGCGGTTACCAGGCTGCGATACTCTCGATGCTCGTGCAGCACGTAACAACAATCGAACGTATTCCAGCCGTAGCGGACCTGGCAAGGGCAAACCTCGCAGAACTTGGATTTAACAATGTCAGCGTCATTGTCGGCGACGGGACACAGGGATACCCGGAAGATGCACCCTATGATGGAATCATGATTACGGCAGCAACACCGGAAATTCCCCAACCCCTCATCGATCAACTTGCAGATGGGGGAAGGCTTGTCGCACCAGTGGGAGGTCGGGAAATACAGGAACTGATCACACTTGCCAGAAAAGGAGATAGCATGGAACGTTCCTCGCACGGGGGAGTCCGCTTTGTCCCCTTGATTGGTGAGTTCGGCTGGGGGAACACCTGATGACGATTATTGATATTACCCGTCCTCTTGCCGGCAATTCCCTTGCCTATCCCGGTGATACAGCCCCGCATTTTATCCAGAGCGATGCCGGCCTGTATCTGGTCTCCGATATCCGGATGAGCAGCCATTCCGGGACGCACATTGATGCTCCAGTCCATTACCTGAAGACGGGTCTGACCGTTGATGAACTCCCCCTTTCCCACCTGATCGGGCCCTGCCGCGTGCTCGACGTATCCGGTGCCGGCCCACTCATCGATGTTTCATGGATCAAAAACAGAACAGACGGAGTTCCACGTATCCTGTTAAAGACGGTATTTTCCACGTGTACTTCGTTCAGCGAGGAGTATCCCTCGCTGACTCTCGATGCAGCAAAGTATCTGACATCAACCGGGACGCTCTGTATCGGCATTGATTCCTTCTCAATAGAAAAATTTGACTGCGATGGATCGGTGCACCGCGAATTACTCCACCATGGCTGTCTCATTATCGAACTTCTCGATCTCTCGCACGTCCCGGAGGGTGATTACACGATTTTTGCACTCCCGCTTCGTCTCGCAGGTCTGGACGGGGCTCCGGCCCGGGTTATTCTGGTAACCAATGATGGAGGAAAATGATGGATATTGTTATCGAATCCGTAAAAAAAATCCAAGTGCTCCTCGAAGACAGTGGCTGTACTGATGCCGGGGTAGTGCTTGATGTCGACACCGATGCTGATACCTGCCAGTTCGAGAGCGGTGCCACCATGTCGGCTACGTTTGGCGGGAGGAGTGCGGATTTCGCAACGCATGATCCCATACGTGCCCCGACAAAGATCTCCTTCATGTTCGGTGAATCGCTGGACACCCCCCCGGTCCGTGGCGCTGCGTGTGCAATTATTAATGTCGTGCTGGGTTTCCTCTGTATGTCCCGTATACTGCATGCATGCCCGGAATCCTGTCATGCCTCCTGCCGAAACCGGATTCACCAGGAGATTGCCGGAAAGATGCTCTTCTGTATCGGTTCTCTGGGGAAAACGGAGCGGGATTTTTCCCGCCACGTCACCGGTAACCTGTCAGATGCAGAGATCATTCTCATCACCGGCGATGGGATCATTGCGAAGGGAACCGGTGACATTATTGAAAATTATAAAAACACTAAACGAATCATTTGTATCGGTCCTTCAACAGCCGGGATCGCACGGCTCTATGAGATAGAGCACTGGTGCCCGTTCGGAAGAAGTGGCATTGACTGATTCCCCTCTTTCCCGATTGTACCCGATGGAAGTAAACTCTTTTTAATATACACTTCATAAGATAGTACCATGCTTTTCGGATCATCCGGAATACGAAGGACATTTGATCAGACGCTTGTCGATACGGCACTGAAAATCGGAAACGTTCTCGCTTCCGGATCGTCCGATGTCCTTGTAGGGATGGACACCCGCACAACAAGCCCTCTTCTTTCGCACCTGGTTGTTTCCGGCATCATGAGCAATGGCGGAACCGCGTTCCTTGCGGGAATTGTCCCGACACCCACGGTAGCATACAATACACGGTCCAAGAAGGCCGGGTGCATGATCACGGCCTCGCATAACCCAGAGGAGTACAATGGGCTCAAACTCTTCAATCCTGACGGGTCTTCGTTTACCCGGGCACAGCAGCAGGAGACCGAAGAGCAACTCATTAACCTGAACTATACTGACTGGCAGAATCTGGGGAAGGAATCAATTATCGATGCACTGACGCCCCATAAGGATGCAATTTTAAAGAACGTGCACATTGGCCGGGAGATCTCCGTGATCATCGATTGCGGTAACGGGGCCGGATGCACGCTGACACCGAACCTTCTGTCAGATGCAGGAATCAGAACAACAACCATCAACTGCAATCCATCAGGACATTTTGCCCGACCTTCAGAACCATTACCGGAATATCTCGGCTATGTTGGGGAGATGGTGAAAAAAACAGGCGCAGACTGTGCCGTGGTTCATGACGGGGATGCAGATCGCATGATGGCATTTGACAACCGGGGACGGTATATCGATGGCGACCACCTCCTCATGATCTTTGCAAAATATACTGGTGCAAAACAGGTTGTCACCACCAGCGATGCATCAATGATCATCGATGAGATCGCCGATGTCCGAAGGACACCGGTTGGCGATGCATACGTATCTGAGGAATTGATGAAAGGAGGTGATTTCGGCGGGGAGCCTTCGGGTGCCTGGATATTCCCGAAGATCTCGCTCTGTCCCGATGGTCCGTATGCTGCTGCTCTTTTCTGTGAGATCGCATCAGAATGGGATGTTGCAGGAGAGATCGATGCAATGCCACATTATCCTGTACTCCGGGAATCGTTCCCTACAAGTGCTGCACGGGAGATTCTCACGGGTCTTGGGGCATCAAGCCCCACGGATGGGATACGTATTACTGAAGAGGACGGATGGTGCCTGATCCGGGCCAGCGGCACTGAACCGAAGATCCGTATCACCGCAGAAGGAAAAGATCCAGCAAAGGCTAAGACAATGCTTGCAAAGGGAAAGGAACTCGTCCGGCAGGGGAAAACTGCTTAACCATTGTAAGGAGAGGTGTACGTATGGAATGCGTCGTTCTCGCGGCAGGAGAGGGAAAACGGATGCGACCCCTGACTGCGAAGCGCCCGAAAGTCATGCTCCCTCTCGCCAACCGGCCGATGATGGAGCACCTTGTTCTTGCGACCCGGGATGCCGGGATCACCGATTTTGTCTTTATTGTCGGGTATGGTGAACGGGAGATACGCAAACATTTTGGCGACGGGTCAGAATTCGGAATCCATATTGCCTATGCCACCCAGCGGCACCAGCGGGGTACTGCGGATGCAGTAAGTGCTGCACGGGATCTGGTCACCGGCCCATTTATTGTCCTGAACGGGGATATGGTTCTCAAACGGGAAGATATCGCAGAACTGTGCAGGAAGAAACCGGCTTGCATGTGTATAAGCTCCACGGATCATCCCGGGGATTATGGTGTGGTACTGACCGAGAACGGGATGATTACATCCCTTGAAGAGAAATCGAAAATACCGAAATCGAATCTCATCAATGCCGGGGCATACCTTTTTTCACCGGATATCTTTGATCTCATCGATAATGTCCACCCTTCACCAAGGGGAGAGCTGGAGCTTACCGATGCGCTTGCAGTGCTGGTGGAGAAACGGCAATTATGCGCACACCATCTCTCGTACTGGATGGATGTTGGCCATCCATGGGACATGCTCGATGCGAATGCTGCTCTTATGGAGACCACAAAACCGGCAAATCATGGGGTGGTCGAGGAAGGTGTGACCCTGCAAAACAGTGTCATCATTGGCGAGGGAACCGTGATCAAATCCGGAACCTATATCGAGGGCCCCTGCATCATCGGGAAAAACTGTCGTATCGGACCCCATGCGTACATTCGCGGCGCCACCAGTATCGGAGACGATTGCCACGTCGGGCATTGTTCCGAACTCAAGAACTCGATCATCATGGCAGGGACAAAAATCCCGCATTTCAACTATGTCGGGGATTCCGTTGTCGGGGCGGGATGCAATTTCGGTGCGGGCACAAAGATTGCCAACCTCAGAAACGATCATGCGACCATCCGGGTATGCGGGAAGGATACGCGACGGAAAAAGTTTGGTGCGGTGATTGGTGATGATGTCAGGTTTGGCATCAACTGTTCCATCAATGTCGGTACCATGATCGGGAGTGAGGCGAAGTTTGCGCCAAATACAGTCATTGAGGGCTGTATCGGGGAAAAAGCAGTTATACGGTAGGTGAACTATGCAGGCGGTAATTCTTGCAGCAGGTGAGGGGAGGCGGGTGCGACCCCTGACAAGAAGCAGGCCCAAGGCAATGATCCCGGTGGCCAATCGTCCGATTATCGAATACGTGATCGAAGCGCTGGTAAAAAACGGTATCCGGGATATCATCGTTGTTGTGGGATACCGGAAGGAGCAGGTGACACGATACCTGAACCAGATGGATATTCCCGTTGATGTAGTTGTCCAGAACAAGCAGCTGGGAACCGGGCACGCCCTCCTTTCAGCGGAATCTAAAATTCATGATAATTTTCTGGTGCTTCCCGGGGACAACTATATCGATCCATCATCTATTGCCCGGATCAAAGATATTCCCAACGCCATGCTGGTAAAAGAACACCAGAATCCCTCGAACTTCGGGGTTGTGATGCTCCACGAAGATCACGTCACCAATATTGTCGAGAAGCCTGCCCATGCCCCCAGTTTCATGGTAAGTACCGGGATCTATTCCCTGACAAGGGAGGTCTTTGGTCATATCCGGGAAAACAATCTGACCGATGCCATCTCCTCCCTCATCAAAAGCGGTGTGAAGATACAGGGCATCCCTGCCGATGACTGGCAGGATGCAATCTTTGCCTGGGACCTGCTCAAGATGAACCGCCGGTTGTTACCCACCATATCCCCGTCACGCGATGGTTCCGCAAGCAGGCAGACCATCATCCAGGGGGCAGTCAGGATTGGTAAAGGGACGACCATCGGCCCGAATACCGTCATTACCGGACCGGTTGTGATAGGAAATGACTGCGTTATCGGGCCAAACTGCTGCATCCTGCCAAACACCAGTATCGGATCACGGGTAAAAATTGAACCGTTTACAATTATCGGGGAGTCGATTATCATGGATGATACCGTAATCGGATCTCATTCACGGATCATCGATACCGTGACGGGCGAGCGGTGCATCCTTGCTGACCATACATCGACATGGACAACCTCAGGAATCCTTGATTTCGAGGGTTTGGCAGTACGATCTGAATTCGGTGCAATTCTCGGGGACAGTATAACCTGCGGGCCGTTCTCCATAATGAAAAATTCGATGATCGGAAACAGTGTCACCATCGAAGGCCGTGCCAGTCTGTCCTCACGATATATTCCGGATAATTCCACGGTGATATGACGTGTGCGGCATTGTAGGGTACATCGGCCGCAGAGATGCTGCACCCCTGATCGTGGAGGGATTGAAAAAACTCGAATACCGGGGGTATGACTCGTTTGGTGTGGCCACGGTGGAAGAAGATATCACCCTTGCAAAACACCAGGGCAGGATATCAGAAAATGCCGGTTCTGCAGCCCACCTGAAAGGGAAGACCGGCATAGGACATACACGATGGGCAACCCATGGGGTTCCCAGCGATAAGAATGCCCATCCCCATACCGATTGCAACAATACGATTGCACTGGTCCATAATGGCATTATCGAGAATTATTCCCAACTGCGACGGCAGCTTGAGGGGAGGGGGCACACGTTCCGTTCAGAAACGGATACCGAGGTTATTGTCCATCTTGTTGAAGAAGAATATGCTGTAAAAAAGGATCTGCTTGCAGCAGTACAGGCAACAACTCCCAAGCTCAAGGGATCCTTTGCCATCCTTGTGATCGCCGCAGGAGAGGAACGGATCATTGCAGCAAGGAACGCAAGCCCGCTGGTCCTGGGTATCGGCGATGGGGAGATCTTTGTCGCGTCCGATATGACTCCTATGCTCGAATACACGGAGCGAGCGATCTTTCTTGAGGACGGGGATGTGGTATCTCTGACCAGGGATACTGCCGATATTTTCAATAAGGGCGTTCAGGTCACCCGTCCGGTTGAACTGATCGACTGGTCTGTTGAGGATGTAAAAAAGGGCGGTTTTCCGCACTACATGCTTAAAGAGATATTCGAACAACCCCTGGCATTCTATAATACCATCTCAGCAATAAATCCAGACAGCCTGAAAAAAATTATTGGTAGTCCTGATTCCATAACGATCGTTGCATGTGGATCTTCATATCACACGGGTCTTATCTTCAAATACCTGCTTGAGGCGACCTGCGGGATACCTGCCCGTCTGGAATTTGCATCTGAATTCCGGTATTATCCTCCGCCGGTGAGCGGGCTCGTTATCGGTATCACGTAGTCCGGGGAGACTGCAGATACCCTCACAGCGCTGCGTCTGGCAAAAACCCACAACTGCAGGACACTGGCGATCACGAACGTACTTGGGAGTACCGTGACAAGGACGGCGGATGTTACGCTCTTCATGCGGGCCGGCCCGGAGATCAGTGTAGCAGCAACAAAATCGTTCATCACTCAACTGGCAGTACTCATGCAGATTATCAACTGCCTGTCCGGAGGAAAAGAAGGGGAGGTACTCTTACAGGCCCACAAGGCAATAGAGGAAGTTCTCCTGATGGATCTTACTGAATGTGTAACGTTTTGCGAAAACGCCCAAAGTATCTTTTATGTCGGGCGGGGACCGTTCTACGCAGTATCTCTTGAGGGGGCCCTGAAGATGAAAGAGATCTCCTATATTCATGCAGAGGGATATGCCGCAGGGGAGATCAAGCACGGCCCATTTGCCCTCCTGTCCAAGGATACCCCGATAATCGCACTCTGCATGCCCGGGGAAACCTATGATGTGATGGTCTCGAATATCAAGGAGATGAAAGCACGCGGTGCACCCGTCATTGTAGTCGGATGCAAAGAGGATACTGAACTGGGGGATATTGCAGATTACTTCATTCCCCTTCCGCAGACAGATCTGTTTATTCAGGTCCTGACCACCATTGTTGTGCTCCAGCTCATTGCCTATCATACTGCAGAGAAGTTGGGCCGCGACATCGACAAGCCGAGAAATCTTGCAAAGAGCGTGACAGTTGAATGATTGAATATGGAATTAATTCAGTGGGGCCAGACGCGAGGATCTTTGAGCCGGTCACGCTTGGTTTCCCTTCACGGGAGAACATGACAAAGAAGGGTTTCCCGGGTACTACGATAGGAAAAAACGCAATACTTCGATCCGGCACGATCTTGTACTGCGATGTCATTATCGGAAATGACTTCCAGACGGGGCACAATGTCATGATCCGCGAAAAGACCCGGATCGGTGACCGGGTTGCTGTGGGAACCGGGACCGTGATCGAGGGATACACTACGATCGGGAACGATGTGAGCATCCAAAGTATGGCATTCATCCCAACGGAAACACAGATCGGCGATCATGTATTTATCGGCCCGAATGCGGTCCTGACCAACGATCGGTATCCCCCGACAAGGATAGGGGGATTAAAAGGGCCGGTCATCAAGAATGGCGCGGCAATCGGGGCAAATACCACGCTGATTCCCGGGGTCTGTATCGGAGAAGGGGCTCTTGTCGCTGCCGGCGCCATCGTGACCCGGGATGTTCCGGATCACATGCTCGCGATCGGATCGCCAGCAAAAATCCGGAGCCTCCCAAAGGAAATAACCTCAAAAGAATGAACAACGGGATTTAATCCAGATCAGGAACAATACTTTTTCTTGGCGTATGAAGATCCTCCTTGTTTCCACCCAGGATTATATTCACCATCCCATACCGTCGCGGCACCACTATATCTTTGAAGATATGGCAAAGCGGCATGACGTGCATGTGGCGCATTTTCACGTCAGCAGGGGTTCGCCCCGTCCCACCGGACTGGTTATGGAAGAGGCGACAGTATTCCCCCTGAAAAAACCCCTTTTTCACTATACGTTCAATACCCCCTATCACTACTATATTTTTGACCGTATCCTCCGTACGGGGGGCTATGATGTGGTTGTTGCCGCGAATGTGCTGGCCGGAAGCGCAGTAATCCGTGCAGCAAAAAAATACCACGTTCCCGTTGTTTTTGATCTCAAGGACTGGTTCCCGGACTCCGCTGCCGCCTATTTCAAGAACCCCACACTTCAGGAGATCGTGCGCCGGTGTGTCTGGGCCATCACCCGACACAACCTCCTGAATTGTGACAAAATTACCACGGTCTCCCCGTCGCTTGCCGGAAAACTCGCCGGGTTCGGGTTTCATGCAGATGTCATCACCAATGGAGTGGACACGGATCTCTTCAAACCCATGAGCGGAATCCCGGCACGGCAGGAACTTGGGATTGATGCTGATGACTTTGTTATCGGTTTTTCTGGAAGTGTCGAACGGTGGTACGCAATTGACGAATTGATCAGATCACTCCCCGCACTTATTCACCACCATCCCAAGACCAAACTCCTGATCATCGGTGGATCGCTCTTCACCGATTACCAGCAGGAATTGTCAGCGCTTACCCGGGATCTCGGTATTTCAGAGCACACGATATTCACGGGAACCAAACCATACCATGAACTCCCGCGGTATATTGCATGTATGGATGCCTGTACCATCCCGTTGTTGCCACCCCAGTGGGGGGATATTGCGCTCCCGAATAAATTCTTTGAGTACTCAGCCTGCGGGAAGTCAATTGTCATGCGCCCTATGCAGGATGTGGAAAAAATCGGCGGCC
Source organism: Methanoregula sp. (assembly GCF_028679125.1). Taxonomy (GTDB): domain Archaea; phylum Halobacteriota; class Methanomicrobia; order Methanomicrobiales; family Methanospirillaceae; genus Methanoregula. Next base: position 29,616 of record NZ_JAJRCG010000022.1, read on the forward strand.
CAAACCTGCATGTTTACCGCACCCGTGACGAATATACCGCTATCATAAAAACACTGATGGAAACCCGTGAAACATTTTCCTTAAATCTTGAAAATTACAGCTGGAAAGAGAAATCACGCCAATTCGAGGCGATTTTAAAAAGCCTCACCTGATACAGTCATCCAAATTTATTAATGGTCTCCCCCGAAACCAAGTACAAACGACAGGATGATTGCATGATATCTCTGGATCTGAAAAACCGCATGACCTGGCTGGTCATTGCACTCGTGGCATTTTTTTCTCTCTTCGCCCTCTGGCTCCGCCTCATTCCCATGTTCAATATGGGAAATACAGATATCCTTTCCATGGTGGGAAGCGATGATCCGCTCTATAACCTCCGGCAGGTGGAATTTTTACTCTCGAACAACCTGCACTACGAATGGTTCGACCCGATGAGCCAATACCCGGGGGGTTCAAGTATTTACTGGGGACCCCTCTTCCCCCTCATCGTTGCACTCGGGTGCCTCATCACCGGTGCTGCCACCCGTCCCGAGATTATCGGGATCCTCCTGCTGGTCCCACCCCTCATGGGTGCTGCAGCAGTGGCCGTCATGTATTATGTCGGGAAGTTATGCGGGGACTGGAAGACCGGCCTGCTCGCGTCGGGTTTTACCGCGGTTGTCACCGGCCAGTTTTATTACCGGTCAATGTACGGGTATGCCGACCACCATATCGCTGAAGTCTTTTTTTCAACGATCTTCTGCCTGTTCTACATGTATGTTGTCCTCTCCGAGAAGGATACCAGGATCGTCTTCAAAGACATTAATACCTATAAGAATGTACTCCTGATCTCGGTCCTCGCAGGTATCGCATACCTCCTTGGCCTCTTCGTGATGCCCACGATGATCCTTTTTGCGATGATCGTGGGAGTTTTTACTGTCATCCAGTTCATCATCGATTCATTCCGTGGAAAGACCAGCGAATACCTCGTTGTCATCAACCTTGCTATCTTCAGCATCGCCATCATCGGTCTCCTGGCCTTCGGTCTGAAAAGCCCTGGTCTTGATCTCTCCAGTTACTCCCTCGGGCACATCTTTGCCTACCTTGGCCTGATCGGAGGATCCATTTTCCTCTACCTCCTCCAGCAGGGTCTCAAGACAAAAGAATGGTATTACTATCCTGTTGCCATCATTGTCTCGACAATTGTGGTTGTAACCGTGCTGTTTTTTGCCAGCCCGGATTTATACTCGCTTTTCGTCTCTGCTCTCTTTGCATTCTTCGGCCAGGCCGCGATTACCGAGACCGTCCAGGAAGCCCGTGCATGGAGCATGGCCCTTGCATGGCAGACGTTCAGTTACGGGCTCATCCTGATGGCCATCGGATTCCTCGTCATGATATACAATAATATTCGCGACGAGCGTCCCGAGCAGGTTTTTGCCCTTGTCTGGTCAGGGATAATCCTGTTCTCCGCATGGCAGCATGTCCGGTACGAGTATTATCTTGCGATCAATGTCGCATTGCTTGCCGCGATCTGTGTCAGTTTTATTCTCGGTCATGCATGGTCGGATATCCGAAAGTTTACCACGGGGTTTTCATCCAGGCAGGAGGTAACATCGGAAACCGGAGATGCTGATGAGACCCCGGCAAAACGGAGAAAACAGAAGAAGCCGGTCAAGGGTGCATCATCCGGACGCTCCGGGACGCAGAACCTCACGATTATCGGTTCTGTCCTGGTTATTGGTCTCGCCCTCATGTTTGCCTACACCTCCCTTTCCTACAGTTACATCAACGGATCTGCCAGCCCGACGCTGATGAATCCTGACTGGAAGGAGACCGCTGAATGGATGCAGAACAGTACCCCGGAAACAGGTGTTGGTTACACCACCATGTATGACAAAGATACCTTTACGTTCCCGAAGGGATCGTATGGTGTGATGTCCTGGTGGGACTATGGACATATCATCACCACCATAGCAAAACGAATCCCCAATTCCAACCCGTTCCAGCATGGCGTGTCCGGGAGCAATGGATCTGCTGCATATTTCATGTCCACTTCGGAGGATACCGCAAACACCCTCCTTGACAACGTCGGGACCCGGTATATTATAACCGATGTCGAGATGGACCAGGGAAAATTCTGGGCGATGTCAACATGGTATAATGCAACGGAAGCAACGGACCCGTATTACGATACCGTCCTCCTCCCCGGGCAGAACAATGCTCTCACATCGGCTATCCTCAACAAACAGGCATATTACCTGACCATGATCTCCCGGCTCCATAACTTTGACGGATCAATGAACTCCGCCACAGATAATGTGTACTATGTGGTGTATGCGGATTCCTCAGTAACCGGGTATTCAGCGCCGTTGATTACCGGTGCTGAGCTCATGAATTATTCTGCCGCATCGCAGAAGGCAGACCAGTATAACCTTGACGCTGCATCAGGGTACCATGCTGCAGTTTACAGTGCAAGTATCATCTCACCCGTGGATACGGTCCCGGCACTCCAGCACTACCGGCTTGTTCATGAATCCCCAACGAATGCATTCAATTCAGCTACGGTTGACCTGAAATATGTCAAGGTCTTCGAATACGTGAAAGGCGCCCATATCAAAGGAGAGGGTATCATCGAAGTACCGGTGGTCACCAACACCGGACGGAATTTCACGTACCGGCAGGCCAGCGTGAACGGGGGGTTCATTGTACCGTACTCCACCTCAGATAATCCCTATGAGGTGAAAACAACCGGGAAATACAAGATTGTCGGGACGACCCGGGAATATGATGTTCCGGAATCTGCTGTCATGCAGGGACTCACCATCCCGTAAGTCCTGAACAGGGGAATTTACCTTTCACTCTTTTTCATGATCCTTTGAAACTTCCAGAAACGACAGGGAAAACCTTATAGTGCCGGACACTTACCCTTCACACATATGCTGGCAGGAGAGATCACCCTCGGCATGCGGGTGAGGTACCCGCGAACCGGAACAATGGGTAACATACTCCGTATCGATGAGATCGGGGGAATTACCTTTGCTGAACTGGATACAACAAACCTCCTGTACCGTATCGATCACTTGATCCCGGCAACTGCAACAGCCACCACATCAACAACGATTGTTGAGGATGCAAAAGAGGTCATTTCCCGCGAGCGGGAGTTTGCCGCAGGGAGTGGACTGCAGGACGCGCTGAAGAATATCGATCAGAGCTGCGAGGGCGGGGGATAACCATTTCCCGGTAACCCTGGACACATGCAGGAACGAGACGGATGTCCCTCTTTCTGGTACCGTGTTGCAGTGAGTAAATTCGTAAAAAAGATACGTACTCCGCCGGATTTCACCATTACTGGTTACGTATAAGTAGGATCGTTATAAATACAATAGGGAGGTTCGATTTCATTTGCATGATGTGACAGTTCCCAGTGTCAATATCGGGGTTGTGGGCCATGTTGACCATGGTAAGACCACCCTCGTCAACGCGCTCACCGGGGCATGGACAGACCGACATTCCGAGGAGGTGAAGCGGGGCATCTCAATAAGGCTCGGGTATGCCGATGCAACATTTTACCGGTGTGATCGGTGCGAAGGTACTGACGCGTTCTCAACCCACATCGAATGTCCGGTTTGTGGGGGAACGGGAACACCTTTCCGCTCCGTCTCGTTTGTCGATGCGCCGGGACACGAGACCCTGATGGCAACGATGCTCTCGGGTTCTGCACTGATGGACGGGGCAATGCTGGTCATCGCAGCAAGCGAGAAATGCCCGCAGCCGCAGACCAAAGAGCACCTGATGGCGCTGGAACTGGTCGGCATCAAGAAAATTGTCATCGTCCAGAGCAAGATCGATGTGGTCAGCCAAAAAGAGGCGATGGACAACTATCTTGAGATCAAGAAATTTGTCAAGGGGACGATTGCTGAAAACGCACCCATCATCCCGGTCTCCTCGCAGAAGGGGATCAACATGGGGGCACTCGTCCAGGCTCTGGATACCGTGGTCCCGGAACCGGAGCGCGATCCCGCTGCCGAACCGGTGATGCTGATCGCCCGCTCATTCGATGTGAACAAACCCGGCTGCAACTGGAAGGACGTGAAAGGCGGAGTCGTTGGAGGGTCTCTTATTCGGGGCATCCTCCACGCAGATGAAAAGATCGAGATCCGTCCAGGCAGGCAGACCCAGGTTGAGAACAGGATCAAGTGGATTCCCATCATCACCACCGTCACGTCAATCAATGCCGGTTCGAAGGTCGTTGAGACGGCAACACCCGGCGGACTGCTCGGTGTCGGGACAAAACTGGATCCCGCACTCACAAAAAGTGATGCACTTGCCGGCCAGGTGCTGGGCCACGAGGGAAAACTACCCCCGGTCTGGGACAAAATCCGGTGCAAGGTGACCCTGATGGAACGCGTGGTGGGAGCTACCAGCGAACTCGTCATCGAGCCGCTGAAACATTCCGAGCCCCTGATGCTCTCCGTAGGTACCGCGGTGACCGTCGGGGTTGTCACGAACACCAAGAAAGACAGTGTTGAGATACAGCTGAAACGGCCCGTGTGTGCTGAAATCGGCTCACGGATCGCCATCAGCCGGCAGGTGGGAGCACGCTGGCGCCTGATCGGGATGGGTGTACTGGGAGAGTAAAGGTTCTCCTGGATGCCAATGCCCTGATGATGCCAGCCCAGTTCCATATCGATCTCTTCGATGAACTGCGGAACCTTCTTGGGGGGTTCGAACCTATCGTACTCTCATCCGTGATCCACGAGCTTGAAGGCCTCACCCGGGCAAAAGGCCGGAACGGGGCCGCAGCCCGTCTGGGTCTTACACTGGGTGAGAAGTGCACAATCGCAGAGAGCCGGGATGCATCGGCAAGAACCGTTGACGATCAGGTTATCGATTATGCAGTACAGAACATCTGTCTGGTAGTAACGAACGACCGGCGTGTCAGGGATGCATTGTTTGAACGCGGTATCGGGGTAATATCCATGAGAAAACAGCAGAAACTGGAACTATTGCGGAGATGAAGTGAAGTATGTATCATAAACTGATGCTTGAGGACAAAGTCCGGGTACCTCCCCAGCGGCTGGGAGAGAAACTTGAGAAAGTGATCCTCGATGTCCTTCAGGAGCAGCTCGAAGGAAGTATCGACAAGGAGATCGGGATCTTTATCTGCGTCACGAAAGTGCAGGATGTCGGCGAAGGCGAACTCGTTCCCGGCGATGGCGGAGTCTATTACGACGTAAAGTTCGAAGCTATGGTCCTGCGGCTCGCCCTTCAGGAAGTTATTGAAGGCGTGGTCGTGGAGACGACCAGTTTTGGCGCGTTTGTCAGCCTTGGCCCCATCGATGCAATGCTGCATGTCAGCCAGATCTCTGACGAGTATATCAACTATGATGAGAAGAACGCCCGGCTCATCTGCCAGGAGTCCAAACGCTTCATCGGAGTGGGAGACATTGTCCGGGTCCGGGTAGTCACGTTATCCTTAAACGAACGCGAACCCCGGGACAGCAAGATCGGGCTTACCATGCGACAGGCAGGTCTCGGTACAGCCCTCTGGCTTGAAGAGGAGATAGCAAAGGAGAAAGAGAAAGCCGGGCAGTCGGCCGAAGCCGGTAAGGAAAAGGCCCCTGAGAAGACAAAGGGCAAGAGGAAGGAGCATGCCTCCGGCGAATAAGAAGAAACAGGGAAAGGTATGCCGTGACTGCCATCGCGTTGTCGACGGCGAGAGCTGTGTCATCTGCGGCACATCCAACCTGAGCGATGACTGGTCCGGGTACCTGGTCATTATCGACCCGGAGAATTCCGAAGTGGCAAAACGGATGAATATCAAACTGCCTGGCCGTTATGCGCTGAAGGTCCGCTGATGCTCACTCTCCCGGAAGAGCACCGGAAGCTCTTCAAGGAACCGTTCGGAGAACTGTACCGGGAGATCGCAGAGATTTTTCCCCGGCTCTCTGGTACCCCTGTCTATAGTGTCGGGGATGTTGTCACCCACAACCTCCATAAGGCAGGCATCAAACCTGCGGTTGCGGTGGTTGACGGATATACCATGCGATCCCCGTGCCGCAAACTGCCACCGGTCCATGGGAACTGTATTCGGGTCAAAAACCCGGCCGGTTCACTGACCGAGGACCTGATTTCAGCGATCAACTGTGCCGTAGCCAACCCGCCCGCAACCATCATCGTGGACGGGGAGGAAGATCTCGCTGTCATACCGATGGTGATCGCAGCACCGCTGGGATCGATTGTTCTCTACGGCCAGCCCCATGAGGGGGTTGTCCTACGGACGGTAACTCCCGAAGCACAGGTGACTGCACGGCAGTTCCTCGAGCGGTTCTGCCCGGTTCATAAAGATCATTAGACGTATAACAGCCGCACTCCACTCCCGCACGTATCAATCCCTCTTTTTTTCAGATGCCGAACGAAGGTCATGCTTTAAATAAACCGGTTCCCAATAATTACAGGATATCGATGGACTTTGAGATCACCAGCGATAAAAGGAATGAACTTTTATCCAGAAGAGAGGTTCAGTTTACCCTCAAATACGATGGAGCGACCCCCTCCCGCATGCAGATCATCGGCAAACTCTGCGCACTGCTCAATGTAAAAGAGCACCAGGTAACCCTTGACACCCTGCACAGCAGCTTCGGCAAGACAGAACTCACCGGGTCTGCCCGCATCTACGAGAGCGAAGAGAGCAGGAACAAGACCGAGCGCCCGCACCTTGCAGCGCGCGGTATGCCCAAACCCAAGGAAGAGGCGGCATAACCATGGCAGCAGCAAAGAAAGCCGCAGTCGCGAAGGGCCCCCAGAGAGGCGCATACTTCAAGGTCGAGGGTGCAACAGTCACCACCACAAAGAAATACTGTCCGCGCTGCGGACCCGGTGTCATGATGGCGGACCACAAGGACCGGATGACCTGCGGCAAGTGCGGATATACTGAATTCAGAAAATAACTACCAATGCCTGTTTTTGGGCAGATACTGGGGATTGAGGGCACGGCCTGGAACCTCAGTGCCGCTCTTTTTGATCGCGATCTGGTGTCCCTGGCTTCACGGCCTTACAGCCCAGTACAGGGAGGTATCCACCCGCGTGAAGCTGCGCAGCACCACGCATCGGCAATGAAGGAACTTATCGGCTCAGTTCTCACAGAGCCGGAGAACGTGGAGGGAATCGCATTCTCGCAGGGTCCAGGCCTTGGCCCCTGTCTCAGGACCGTTGCCACCGCAGCCCGCTCGCTTGCCCTTGCCCTGGATGTCCCGCTCGTGGGGGTGAACCATTGTGTTGCCCATGTCGAGATAGGCTGTTTTGCCACCGGATGCAAAGATCCGATCGTGCTCTATGCCAGCGGGGCGAACACGCAGATTATCGGGTACCTGAACGGACGGTACCGGATTTTCGGGGAGACACTAGACGTCGGGATTGGCAATGCACTCGATAAGTTTGCCCGGTCAAAGAATTTCCCGCATCCGGGCGGCCCGCTGATTGAGTCCCAGGCAAAAGACGGGCAGTACGTGGAGCTGCCCTACACGGTGAAAGGGATGGACCTGGCCTTCTCAGGGCTCGTCTCCGCGGCAAAAGACCACAAGGCCCCCTTACCCGATGTCTGTTACAGCCTGCAGGAGACCGCCTTTGCCATGTGCGTGGAAGTGACCGAGCGGGCAATGTCCCTTGCCGGCAAGAACGAGGTGCTCCTGGTCGGGGGTGTCGGGGCGAACCACCGGTTGCAGGCAATGCTCCGTGCCATGTGCGAGGACCGCGGGGCGGAGTTCTTTGTTCCCGAGAAGAAATACCTCGGGGATAACGGGGCAATGATCGCGTACACGGGAAAACTGATGCTGGAAAGCGGTGTCACGCTCCCGGTGGAATCCTCCCGGATCAATCCCTCGTTCCGATCCGATGAGGTGGAGGTTACCTGGAAGCACGATGCGCCGGCCAGTACAGTGCCAGTTCATCCTTCCGGTGGGACACAACGACGCGGTGCCGAGGCGATCATCACATTCCGGAACGGTAACGCAGAGAAAAACCGGGTCTCCAAGCGCTACCGGGTGCCTGCCCTTGATAAACGCCTGATCACTGAGCGGACCCGGGCTGAGGCACGGCTCATCCATGCTGCACGCAGGGGCGGCGTGCCCACACCGGTGATGAGCGATATCACCGGGGATACGATCGTCATGGAGCAGGTGCAGGGGACCCTGCTCACCGATGATCTCTCGGAAAAGAATGTCCGGGAGGCCGGGCGCATGGTGGGCCTGCTCCATGCAGCAGGGATCATGCACGGCGACCTCACCACCAGCAACCTGATTGTGCGCGGGAGCGACGGGAAGTGTGTACTGATCGACTTCGGGCTGGCACTGGTGACGCAGGAGATCGAACAGCGGGGCGTGGACATCCATGTCCTCTTCCAGACCATCGAGAGCACGGCACCAGGCCGTTCGGACAGCCTGAAAGCTGCATTCATCGAAGGATACGAGAAGACATTCCCCTGTGCAGGAGAGGTCATTGCCCGCGAACACGAGATTGAATTGCGGGGGCGGTACCTCTGAAGATCACGGTCGTGACCGGCAATGCCCACAAAGCCGAGGAAGTTGCCTCTTTCTTCAAAGGAACGGCCGATGTGACGCACATCTCCCTCGACCTGCCCGAGTACCGTTCCGAAGACGTGGGCGAGATCGCCCGGGGCAAAGCGCAATACGCCTATGCGCAGCTCACGTCCCCGCTCATCGTTGACGACACCGGTTTCTTCATTGACGCACTCCGCGGGTTCCCCGGCCCCTATGCCGCATATGTCCTGAAATCCATAGGCAATACCGGCATCCTGAGACTGATGGAGGGGAGGCCGGACCGGGGCGCACGGTTCATCACGGCCATCGCGTTTGCGGATGCGGGAGGAGTTCATGTCTTTAAGGGTACCATCGAGGGGCAGATCACCACTGCTCCACGGGGCGATGGCGGGTTTGGTTATGACCCCATCTTCGATACCGGGGGAAAGACGCTTGCCGAGATTCCCCTTGAAGAGAAGAGCCGGATCTCCCACCGGGCACGAGCCCTCACTGCATTTCACGACTGGTTCATCACGGCATACCAACCCCGCTAACGCAAACGGTTAAGAAGTCCTACAGCTTTGTTATAAGGGCAGACAAGGAGTGTTCATTAATGGTAAAGTTTCCAGAAGCCGAAGCACGGCTGCTCAACGTCAAAATATGCATGCACTGTAACGCACGCAACGCAATTCGCGCAACCAGCTGCCGCAAGTGCGGTTACCAGAACCTGCGCCCCAAGAACAAGGAACGCAAGGCGTAATCCTTTTCTTATACAGTGCTCATTTTTGGTTTTTTTATCGATCCCTGTTTCAGAGATCGATGGACTCTACATCCATGGGGATTCGCTCATCACAGCGATACGACAGGTATCGCCCTGCCAGTCCTGATGGGAATTGCCAGTTAAAATCGCAGCCGTCATCGAAAAGAGGTATGAAACCCTGTAGGAAAAACGGATCGGCAGGTTGTTCATTCACGCTGAATAATAGGTGACCCGCTTACCTTTCTTGGCGTATTCCCCGGCAAAGGTCTCAATATTGCGCTTGTACCCGATACGGTCGACAAAACCCAGTTCACGAAGTTTCTCCCGCACGCGCATCACGTCAGCCTCATCCGCCCAGTCTTTCGTGTACACGTAAATCACCTTCCGGTTGTCGCGGGATTCCGGATTGGGTTTGGCCGTGCTCACTTTTGTCGAGATGCCCAAATCACGAGTAACCGTTGCATCCCGCACTTTCTTCCATGCCGCATCCACGACATCGGGATCCTGGAAGATGAGCCACTTCCCCGCATTCTCATCCTCGATCGCCTCGGGTGCACTGCCGGGAGCGTCCAGCACAATCCAGTACATCTGGGTGGTCTTTGTCGGGAGTACCCCCTCCCCCTCGCAGAGCATCCGGTAGATCGTATCGATACTGGTGAACCGGACCAGCATCGCTTCCGCAAGCTGCGGATATTCCTCGCGGAACCTGTCAAAGATCGCAGTCAGATCTGCCTTAAAATCCGTACCGCTCTCCACCAGCGCATACAGGTACTTCTCCTGTTCCTGCAGTCCGCGGTTCAGCAGGTGCTCGAAGATACCATATGCCACATCGCCAAGTGCCTCGGGATCTGCTTCAGCCATTGGTACCACAAACGATGTTGGCAAAAAAATAGTTTATGCATTGATCCTACGATCTGCTGCACATTGTAAGCGCGTTGTATCTGGATGGAAAGGGGTACGATTATGCGATCCCCGCCACGACTTGCACATGTCGATTGATTTAAGAGTGCAGGGCAGAAATGTGTACTCACATGGAATGGAAACGTGACTGGGGCCTTACGGCCAGGGTCTGGTTTACAGGACTTTTATTGCTCCTGCTCTACCTCGTATTCATGACCATCCTCTTGACACTCGGAGTAAGTGCCTGGTTTATCGTTATCCTTGCCGTCGGCATGGGTCTGGTCCAGTACTTCTTCTCTGACAAGATGGTGCTCTGGAGTACCGGGGCAAAGGTCGTTGAAGCGGACGAGCAGCCGGAATTGCACATGATGGTCCAGAAGCTCTGTACCGAGGCCGGTCTCCCGATGCCGAGGATCGCAATCATGCAGAGCCCGGTACCGAACGCTTTTGCTACCGGCAGAAGCCCGAAGCATGCGGTTGTCGCATGTACGGACTCCATCATGCGCCTGTTAACAAAGGACGAACTTGAAGCGGTGCTCGCCCACGAACTCTCGCATGTCAAGAACCGCGACATCCTGACGATGACGCTCGCCAGTTTCATCGCGATGATCGCATCCATGATCATGCAGAGTTTCTTCTTCTCTGCGCTCTTCGGGGGCAATGACCGGGAGAATGGCGGGGCATGGATCCTTGTCTGGGTCGTCTCGATCATTGTGTACGCGATCAGCACGCTGTTGATCCTCGCGCTCTCGCGTTACCGGGAGTTTGCTGCCGACCGTGGCAGCGCACAAATAACCCGGAACCCGCGGGCGCTCATCTCAGCCCTGAACAAGATCAGCGGGAGGATCGACGTCATCCCTCCGCAGGCAAAGGCAAAGGTTGAAGGGGCAAACGCGTTCTTCATCATCCCGGCACTCTCCGGCAACTCCATCATGGAGCTGCTCTCCACCCACCCGCCGCTCGAGAAGCGGATCGCTAACCTTGAGAAAGTCGAGGCGGAACTCCGCGGATATTAATCTTCAATACTCTTTTTCTCCGGTTTTGTCACGGATCCGTTGTTCTGCGTGGGTCGTGCCCGCGTTCCGGTGCCTGCTCACTACCCTTGTCCGTCCTGCCGGCAAAAACGGGGAGATGACAAACCAGTGACAATCATTAATACACCTCCCGGCCAAAATTGTAGAGCACAGTGCACCGATGGTCTAGAGGCATGACTTAGGCCTTCCAAGCCTATAGCCCGGGTTCGATTCCCGGTCGGTGCATAGGGCTCGTGGTCTAGTTGGCTATGACGTCGCCTTCACACGGCGAAGATCTCGAGTTCGAATCTCGACGGGCCCACTTTCTGGTTATTCCTGTTTTCCCGGGATTTTTGGACACACCTTAAGAGCCCCTGTACTGCATTCTCCACTGGAAATGAAGGGGTCAATAGAGGGGGGTAATATCGCTCAATAGGTTGCATGTGCATTGCACATGCAATCTGGTGCAGTGAAGATCGCCACAGGGTTGAATGGGCGAATCCTCACGCGGCGTCTTCCTGTACGCCCGGGTAGTGGCGGAAGAAGATCGCCAGGATGACAAACGGGAGGAGGTAGAGGATATCATAGAACGGCAATCCAAATACCAGAATGACAACCCCCAGCACGGCAACCGCTACGGGAACAAGGAATTTTTTCTGGAGAAACGATGCCTCTGCATCCGTCAGTTCCGGTACGAGCAGGGACGGCCGGGCCCGACAGGCATAGTACCACGCATAGGCAAGCAGTACAGCGAGGGCAAGGTAATTGAACTGGAACAGGATATCGGTAAACGAGTATCCGTCACCAGAGGTGAATGCCTCCGTAAACGGGACGAAGACAACCACCATGAGGGAGAGGAGGTGGATGTACAGGAACCGGTAATCGAAGGTTTTCATGCGGTGGAACATCTGGTAATAGAAGAGCCAGAACATGCCAAGGATGAGAAATGCACCGATAAAGTCGAGAGCGGCACTGATCGTGGTATCGATGTAGGCAACCGCGGACACGGCGTTGTCGAACACGCCGGCAGCCGGGAGCTGGATGTTCCGGATCATCAGCGTCATAGTGAAGGCGTAGATGCCGTTGGTGAGACGTTCAAGGTTTACTTTGTTGATGGGTTCTGCAACGGTCATGCCGGACTGCTCCGTGTATCCACATTTTGTTCCCGGTACTATTCTTCTTTTAGGTTCATGCGGGCCTGACCGGGCAGGCCGAAACCTTGTTGGCAGAGATCAGGGTATTTTTTCAACCAGACCCTGATTCAGATTTTCTCATCGCGATCACGATCGCGATTGAAAACCGTTCGCAGATCAATCAGGGTTTGATTTTTATTTTTCAAGCAGACCCTGATGAAAAAAATTCAGGCAGACCTTGCTTGATTTTTTTTTAGCAGACTCTGGTTGAAAAACCACCCCCGCGATCCAATATCCGTCGTAAACAAGGTATCTGGACGAGTGCAGATCTGTTTAACTTTTAACAACCAGACCTTGATTAGAAATTTTCCAGCAGACCTTGCCTGAAATTTTTTCATCAAACCTTGATTTCAAAATTTTCATCGCGATCATGATCGTGATTGAAAACGTGAGTCGGATCAATCAGACTCTGCCGGAAAATTTTCAACCAGACCCTGATGAAAAGGTGGACCTGCCATTCCGGTTATTCCGGTTCCTGATTATGTGCCGGAACTGGCTCCTGGCAATCCCGGGTTGTTCTCTGCCATAATACCCGGTTAGTGTTCCATGTGGATCTTCAGTACAGACAGCCCGCCCGATGCCACCGTGCACACCCGGTCGGCATGTCCGCGGATCAAAAATCCCCCGAGCCGGAGCATCGCCGAGGGATCGCTGAGGATCTCCTCTTCTCCCGGACGCGTCTCGGGGAGCGGGAGGGGTGCTCCGGCATACGAGATTTCGGCATCGAGATTATACTCATCGAACGACACCGCAACCGTCACCGGGCCGGAAACGGAGACCTGATCGGTAACGAGCTCGCAGGCTTCCGTCAGCGCCATCGCCATCCGCTGGATCACTTCACGCCGGGCCGCCCACGCCTCACCCTGCCGCTCCATCAGGGCAAATACCTGCTCCGAGATGCTGGATGATCGATCGAGGGCCAGGGACACCTTCTTCCTGATTCCAATCCGCATAACAAGGTTCAGCACAATGGCAATCACCGTCGTTAAGGAGAGCGCCGAATCAAAGAGCGGCCGGATGAGCGCGGGAACACCTGCATAGGCATTGGGGATGAGGTAAACGCTGATCCCGAAGATAAACGAGATCCCAATCACAAAGATCTTCCGCGAATCCAGCATCCTGGTCGTAATCGTCTGGAACCCGCCCACGATGATGAAACCCGCTACGTAAATGAGCGTCCCGCCGATCACCGGGCCCGGCATGATGATAAAGACCGTGGCGAGAAACGGCAGGAAGGCGAGCAGGATCAGGAGCGCACCGGTCATATACCCGATATACCTGCTCGTTGCCCTAGTTGCAATCGAAAGACCGATGTTCGACGATGAACCGGTCTGACCCATTCCGCCGAACAGGCCACCGAAAAAAGAGGCGATCCCGTCCGCAAACAGCCCGGACCGGATGTTCATCATATCCGGCCGTTTCCATTCCGTGTCGTTGATGCGCTGGCAGATCGAGAACTCGCCCACACTCTTCACAAAGGTCACGATACCGGCAATCCCGAACGGGATGATGAGGATCGGATCGAACGAGAGTCCGAAATACCGCACGTCGGGAAGGGCTACCAGCGGCGATGCCATGATCCGGCCCAGCGGATCGGCACCGGCAAGCCCGACCACAATACAGAGCGCGTACCCGACTGCCATCCCGACAATCACCGGGAAGAGCTTGAGCTGCCCCCTTCCCCAGACCGTGATCCCGACCGTGACGGCAAGGGTGATCACCGCAATCGCGGTTGCCGTCATCGAGGGTGTCCCGGTCGTTCCCTCCATGCCAAAGAAGTTCGGCAGGGCATAGGGCACGACCGCGACCCCGAGCATCATGATCACAAGACCGGTCACTTCAACAGGGAAGAGAACACGAAGCCGGTGCACGACCCGGGAGAGGGCGGCCTGCAATGCCCCGGAGAAGGCCGTCATCCCGCACAGGAGGGCAAGCCCCCCTGACTGGAGGGCGAGGACTGAGGCCGAGACATAATTGGGCCCGGCCACGCGGGGAATGAGATACCCCGACCCGAACTCCGGGTATTTGATGGCCTGGCATATCGTGGAGATGCCGTTTGCGAGCATCGACATCGAGACAAAGAACGCCGCGGCACCGGCTTCGATGCCGGCCGCCCGGGCAACAAGGATCGGGAAGATGAACGCGGTGGCAACAATCCCCGTATGCTGGAGCCCGAGTAAAAAAACAGTGGGGAGCGGGACCTTGTCATCTGCAGCATATTCGAGATCCGGAGGCCGCATGGTGACACGGATCGTCGCTGTTTAAATATTAAAACGGTTCGAAATACACTGCTTGGGTTCTCACGCGATCTGCCGATCACCCCCTCTATCATCCGGCCCGGCATTCCGCTCCCGCTCGTCACCTCCCTCACCAATATACCCTTCCCGGCCCAATACTCCTGCATACAGGAGATCATATGCTGATCACACCCTCCATCCATGCGCTCAGGCACACGTTCAAAATCCCGGTAGCACCCGGTATAACACTCAACCGGTTCGTGTACTCGTATCTCGTCTTTGGTGAGACGATCATTCTCATCGATACAGGGGTAGCCGGATGCGAGAAGCAGATCTTCGATTATATCCGGTCCACCGGCCGCGACCCGTCAGAGATTGCGCTGATCGTCCTGACCCATGCACACCCCGACCATATCGGAGCGGCCCGGGCCATCCAGGGAGCAACCGGGTGCAGCATTGCTGCACACCCGGCCGAGCGGGCATGGATCGAGGATGTGGAACTGCAGAACCGCGAGCGGCCGGTGCCAGGATTTACCACGCTGGTTGGCGGACCGGTGCAGCTGGATTTCGAACTCGTGAACGGGGATTCCATAGAGACCGATGAGACCCGTGCCGGGGAGCTGCAGGTGTTGCACACACCGGGCCACTCGCCAGGTTCCATCTCCCTTTTCATGCACAGTGAAGGCGCGCTCATCTCCGGCGATGCAATACCGGTAGTCGGCGACCTGCCGATCTATGATGATGCCCCTGCATCCGTGCTGTCGATAAAACGGCTCCGGGGACTGACCGGTATCGGAGTTCTTCTCTCAGCATGGGATGAGCCGAGGAAAGGAGAGGAGGCATACCGCCAGATGGACCGGGCGCTGGAATATCTCCGTAAGATCCACGAGACCGTGCTTGCCAGTGCAGGTGACGGTTCTCCGGATATCATGGAACTGACGCGGACAACCGCCGCTGCCCTTGGATTGCCCCCACAAGCAGCAAATCCCCTGCTCGCCCGTACCATTGCAGCAAACCTGCGGGCACGGGATGTGCCGGACCTGTTCTCTGGCCCGTCAGACTGATCCCCGTCTGGTCAGCCGGTTCTCTGAATTCTCCTGCTGATAACCATGTTCACTGCCGGGAGGTGGATTATGGGCAGGTGGCCGTCAGCGACCGCACACATCACTCTCTCAATTTGGTGAGCCACGCATCGAATGCCGGATAGAACCGGGCAATCTGTCCGATCTGTTCAGAGGTACGCATCCCGGTTTTCCCGCGATAGTACTGCATATGATCCTCCTCATCCCCATGGTCCTGTTCTCCGTCAAGAGGGTGCAGACCCGCATCCTGGCTGTCACGACAGGGCTCGTTCGTTGCCGTACGGCAATATGCCGTCATCACAGCAGATCGGAGCGGTGTTACTGCGCACCGCATCTCAGCAAAGCCATCCCAGTGCTCGTTGACCGGGAATCCCGCTTTTGCCAGCGGCCGGTCCCATGTAGCATCCACCAGTACCCAGCGGCCATTGATCCGGACGCGGCAGGCAAGGTGGTAGGCAACCGGCATTGCTGCGGACAACCTGCGGAGTTCCGGGGGGTACGGAAGATCCGGATCATTCCAGAGAAACGGGAACGTAGCATACACCACGTCAAGATCCAGTTTACGGTACATTGCCGCGAGCAGGTAATGTTTCGGGCCGCAATATCCCTTTCCAAGAGAGAGAATCTGTTCCGGGGAGGTCTTCGGATCCGTCATGGAAACCGAAAGCGAGTACGGGATGTCACGGATATGTTCAAATACCGCGATCCGACCCTGCCGGGGATCAAGCCCCCCGGTCCATTCCTGGAAAAACCTGCTGACAAGCGATGCCATGATACCTCGCGGGGATATCCATGACTTCCGCTTTGTTCCAGATAAAACCCATAGCCCCAAAGAACCCGATCCTGACAAAAAGGAGGCTTTATAGTATCCGGTTCCCTACAGCCCGGTAAGAAGAATTATACCATGCGGGGATCTCTTTCGTTCCGGATCAACTGGGGAGTGATCTACCATCTCCTTGCGTATCTTGCCGCCCTGGTCGCATTTGTGACGGTAATGGTTTTTACCGAAGAGTTCCCGTACGCTCTCATCTCTGCGGCAACCGCGTATTTCCTAGTACGGGTAATCGTATATTTCAGGTGCAGGACTGACTGACACGCTGCCAGCATCAGCCTGCCATAGCGTCAGGGAAAGGGAACTCAAGGACGGGAATGCGAAACTCCGCCACAGGGAAAAAAAACAGTATGCAGGACCGCCGGGATTCCGGTGGTCCTGCGTGCAATAGGAAAAAGTGAGATTATGCGTTCTTCATCTTGGCTTTTGCGACGAATCCGTCTTTGCCAATGTAGTACATGAAGCCCTTTTCCTTGGCAATCTTTTCAGTACCGACTTTCTTCTTCTTGCCGGTCTTGTTGTGCTTCATCGGGGCTGCCCAGACATACCCGTCCTTGCCAATGAAGTAGAGGTATCCCTTTTCGCGCTGAATCTTTTCTTTTCCAATTTTGGTTCCCATTTAAACACCTCAAAACCG
>NZ_JAJRCG010000023.1 GCF_028679125.1 Methanoregula sp.
ATCAACAAGAAGACCGGCACATTCAACGGAATGCAGGTCCCGGTCAAGGTCGTTGTCGACGACAAGAAGCAGTTCACGGTGTCGGTGGGTGTACCGCCCACGTCGGCTCTCATCAAGAAAGAGGCCGGTATCGAGAAAGGATCCGGAGAGCCCAACGTCAAGGTGGCAGGAAACCTGCCATTCGAGGCCGCTGTCAGAATTGCCAACATGAAACTCGAAGGCATGCTCTCCTACGAGCTGAAGACCGCAGTACGCGAAGTCATCGGCACGTGTGTCAGCATGGGAGTTACCGTTGACGGCAAGAAAGCCAAAGAGGTTTTCGCCCTCATCGATGCAGGCAAGTACGACAGCGTTCTCGTGAAATAACATGAGAAAACCATAGGAGATCGGCTATCCGCCGGTCGCAGAACTATGGAGGAATCTGATGGTAGACAGGGCAAAGATTTTAGAAGCCGTGAAAACGGCGATTGAGAAAGCGCCTAAACGTAAATTCTCTGAGAGCATCGATATTACCATCAATCTCAAGAATATCGATATGGCGCAGCCGAAGAATCGTATCGACGAGACGATTCTCCTGCCCCACGGGTCCGGCGAGAATGTCGGCATCTGTGTCATCGGGAAGGGAGATATCGTTACCCAGGCCAAAGAGGCCAAAGTCGACCTTATCATCGGCCCTGAAGAAGTTGAACGGCTCGGCGGTGCACCCCGCGAAGCACGGAAAGTTGCCAGTTCATACCGGTACTTCCTTGCGGAGACGGCGGTCATGCCCGGTGTCGGTCGTTATCTGGGTCCCCGGCTCGGTCCGCGGGGCAGGATGCCGATGCCGATTCCGGCACAACAGGACATCCGCCCGATCGTAGAGCGTCTCCGCAACTCGGTGAAGATCAGGACCAAGGACAAGAAACTCTTCTCCACCAAGGTCGGTTCAACCGCGATGACGCCCGAGCAGGTAGCCGAGAACATCGAGGCTATCATGAAGCGTATCGAAGCTGTTCTCGAACAGGGTCCGCTGAACGTCCGCTCCGTCTTTGTGAAGACAACGATGGGCCCCTCCGTGAGGTTGGAATAATGGCGTTATACACCCACCACCTTCCGGCGTGGAAGAAGGACAAGGTCGCCGACATCAAGAAGAACGCGAAAGCGTACAAGCTCATCGGGCTTGTCGACATGTACGGTATCCCCGCACAGCAGGTGCAGCAGATCCGCAGGAACCTCCGCGGCAAGGCTGTCATCCAGGTGACGAGGAACACCCTCATCGAGCACGCGTTGAACGAGATCGGAGGGGACACCAAGAACCTCTCGAAGTTCATCTCCGGTCACTCGGCGCTCATCTTCACGAACGACAACCCCTTCAGGCTCTTCAAGCAGCTCGAGAAGACCAAGACCAAGATGGCGGCAAAGCCCGGTGAGAAAGCACCGGAGGATATCGTCATCCCGGCCGGTCCGACCAGCTTCAAACCGGGCCCGATTGTCGGTGAACTGCAGCAGGCAGGTATCCCGGCAGCAATTGAAGGCGGCAAGGTCAAGATCAGAGAGACCAAGACGGTTGTCAAGAAGGGCGGAGTCATCTCGGCAAAACTCGCCGCGGTGCTCGTCAAGCTCGACATCAAGCCCATGGACGTGGGGCTTGCCCTCCAGGCAGCCTTCCACGAGGGCAGCATCTATGAGCCGTCCGTGCTCTCAGTCGATGAGACCGTCATCCTCGGACAGATCCAGCTCGCAAGCCGGCAGGCACTCGCCCTGTCGCTCGAAGCAGCTATCCCGACGAAGGACTCGATGGAGCCTCTCCTGACGAAAGCTGTCAGGGATGCCCGCGGTCTTGCGATCGAGGCAGCGATCTACGAGAAAGACGTTGTCGATGCGATTATCGGTAAAGCCGAAAGAGAAAGCCAGGTCCTCAAGACCCTGGTAAAATAATATTTGAGATTAAATCACAGGTGATTAACGATGGAGTATATCTACGCAGCACTTCTCCTCCACAAGGCAGGCAAGAAGGTCGATGAGAACGGCGTCAAGGCAGTCCTTACCGCCGCAGGTGTAGCAGCAAACGAATCAAGGATCAAGGCACTCGTTGCAGCACTCGAGGGCGTCAACATTGAGGACGCAATCAAGGCAGCAGCAGCAGCCCCGGTCGCCGTTGCAGCAGCAGCACCCGCAGCAGCACATGCAGCACCCGCCAAGGCAGAGCACAAGGAAGAAGACAAGAAGGCAGAAGAAGAGAGCGGCATGGCAGGGCTCGGTGCCCTGTTCGGCTAATCCTTTCTTCTTTTCTCTTCTCTAATCAGTGTGTGCGATTCCGTTTTGGTATTCCGGGACGATCTTTTCTGATGGTAATTTCCCCCTTGGAGACCGGGCAGGTTTTTTTGTACTGGGTTGAACAATCCCGGTATTACGCCCGAGCCGGACATCTACCCTCCCGTTGCCTCAAAATAGCAGGAACTATCCGGGCTTGCGGCACGGTACGGCGCATCGCAGATCCGCCTTTTTGGACCGGTTGCCCGTCATCCTGCGGATGAAATGAGCGAAATCGATCTCCTTGTTGAACCTGGACGCACACTCTTTGATCCCGGTGGCCGTTCTTATGACCGTGAGCAGCGTTCTGGGAACCACGTGGATGTCTGTACGGCGAACCTTCTCTGCGATCAGGTAAAAATCAGGTTCTTTCGGAGACGATTTCTCTGTGAGGGACGACCCGCTGCGCTTTTGCGATCTGGCAGGTTGTGGAGGTCGATCCTCTCCGCTGAAGAACGAGATCGAGAGGAGTCTTAAAAAAAAGTGTTATGGCGGTTCTTACTGCTTGAACAGCACACTTATTCGTGCAAGTGCTGTCTATCCCACAACCTTGTTACCATTCAGCACGTTCGCTTCGGTCACGGTGATGTATTTCGTCGTACCAACAATATGGTAGGGCCCGGTTGCCCGGACATCTGACGTGCTCCCTTCTGTTGCATACGGGACGACAAATTCGCCCCCGGTGCTCTCCTGCCGGTACACAAAGTTCCGGCCGGTGTTCGTGACAAGAGTGAGTTCAATGGTGCCCTCACCGGGAATATGGGCGCCGTTGACGTATTCAAAGACCTTCACGAGCCGGATATCCGGAAGGGCGCTGCCTTGTGCGGTCCCGTACAACTGCATGGAAATGTTGGTCGGTGATTCGTGGACGAGCCGGTAGTGGGTCAGTGCCGGCACTTTCTTCACCGGCTGGTAGGGCACGCTGGAATAGAGGTCAGCATACGTTGCTCCGGCCGATAGGGTGGCTCCTTCGGGAGATACAGCGATGGTCTCCTGCGAGACATTCACGGTCTGCGTTCCGGTGATCACCCGTGCCAGCCCGCCAACCCCTGCGGTTGTACCAGTGTCCGGGATACTTCGTATGGTGTATCGGGTGTACTGTGCGGTGTCGGGAAGGACGAACGACCCGTCAAACACCTGGAGCCGGACGATCATGCTCTGGAAATAGTCATCACCAAGCAGGTGGGTTTTTGTCATCCCCGACGAACCCGGGTCCTCAACGAAGAACCACCGGAGGTAGGGAGAAATCTCATCGGTGTTTGTCACCCAGGGGATAAGCGATGGAAAGGTGTCGGTGGCCGTGCCAAGATCGGTGGCAACGTACCGTCCCCCGAGATTCGTGAGGATGGCATTTGCTGCGGACTCGTTCTCGTTCAGGTAGAATGCTGCTGCGCCCTGTGTTCCTGAAAGGTGATCCTGGAACGGGTTGGTGATGGGGAGGCGTTTGGCAAAGAACGTGATCCGGTGTCCCTCCTCCCATGGGGCCAGGATCCCGTACGATCCGTTGGGATAGGTGAACGTCTCTCGGTCATATGTCCCGAAGTAATCAACGTCGGGTAACGCGGTTGAGTTCTCCATCCAGCCCAACGTTTCCGTCCAGTCTCCGGGAATTTCGTTGGCCGGTGTATTTGCCACATAAGCATAATCCTGCACGGCTGATATGGCAAAGACAAGGAGCGCAAGGATGATGATACCTGCAAACGTGATTCCTTTGAGTGCAGTTCCCGGCCGGACTCCTTCTGATGCCCGGGCACTCTTCTTAGTTTTCCGGTCCTTTTTTCCGGTATCTCTCTTTCCGTCATCCTGTGCAGGGTTGCCGGACAAACAAGAGAGCCATGGTGAGAGCGACGCTTCCACGGCATCCCACGACCATTTCAGGGATTCTGTTACACCAATCGCTGTCAGGAGTGCGACGGGGACGGTCAGGTAGAGAAGGAACCGCTGGTGCGGGATGGTCACCAACAGCATCACAACAAACCACGTGAGGAGGAAGATGTGTTCACCCTGACGCCGTTTCACTGCATACCATGCCAGGATGATCAGACCACCTGCCATGAGAATGAGGGCGAGATTGAAGGTCTCGTATGCCCCGGTAAAAGACCAAGGCTGGGTCTCCCTTACCGCTACAGAGAATGCAGATGAGCCAAAGACGAGGGAGAATGCCTGGTCCCGGATGGTCTGGAGAATCGGGAGAAACTGGAGCAGCGCAGCCCCGCCAATGACGATTCCGGCGAGAGAGAGACCATAATGCATCTTGTTATTCCGGCATGCCCGGGCAAGACCATACAAGAGTACCGTCTCGGCCAGGAGACCGAGCATCACGTACAGGTGACCTGCTGAATAGGTGGTTAGGGAAAGGCCGTCTGCAGGGAACCCGAACAGGGCCACCAGGATCGCAATACCTGCGAACAATACGCCATTGGTCAGGAGGAGGTATTCGGATTGCTGACTGGCAACGTAATCAACGATGTACTGGATGAACATATAGATGCCGATGACCAGCAGGGCAAGCATGACTGTGGGGGACGTGAGGTACCCGAGGAAATACAGGATCGCGGCAAGGCAGGAAAGCAGAACGGGGATGTACAGGGATTTCGCGTGTTCACGATCAACCGGAGTCGTCCGGGCAGATGCCAGCGCAGAGATATAGGCTAGGAAGAAGAGCGCGACGAAAAATGTCTCGGCACTGTTGTGATCCATCCAGCCATAGGAAGAGAAGTAAAAATACGTGTATGAGATCACGGAGACAAAGCCGGCCGCCACCAGCCCGGCCTTCCAGTCCCGGATCTGTTTGCCTAGATGGTAGGTTACAGGCACCATCAGGGCGGCAAGAAGCGGGGCAACCCATCCGGCAATATTGACGATATCTGCACGGGACGACGCGCCGAACACTGTACAAAGGACCACGGCAAGGAAGGGGAAGAGGGGTCCCCAGTCAATGGTCTTCCCGGCGGGATACGCGGTCATTGGATCGAACCAGTTGTACTGGGGGAAATGTGCCACCATCACCTCGACCTGACGCAGGGTGTACCAGATATCAGACCCGCTGCTGTACAGGAATCCCTGGTTCGGTATGAATAGCGCCGGGATCATCCTCAATACGAGCGCCAGTGCTGAAAAGAAAAGGAGCGCGGAAACGATGAGGAGGGTCTGGTGTTTCCTGTTCGTGAGAAGATCCATTGTCACTGTCCTGTCTGTTTTATCTGATATCCGGAGATATCACGGGAAAATATTATGAATATTGCGAAACCCGCGGAGGCCGGTCATGATCGCAGGTACACCGCACTCTTCACGTCGTTTAAGGTCATTCCTGGGGTGAGGCTGCCGGCATACATGATCTCGATCGCTTTCTGGTCGGCATAGGTAAGGTTGGTGTTCGTGGTCTGCCCTGAGGAGAAAACGCTGTCTTGGTACATGTCCGAGTCACCGACAAATCCCAGCTCGTAGAAGAGAGTACGCATGAGTGTATAATTGCGCACATCGCCTTTCAGGTTCGCGTCAATGTAGATCGTTCCCTTTGAGATCTTTGCCACTGCCGTGTCGTTTATATTGAACTCCCGGGTAGTCCTGTCTTCTGAAGTATTGATGGCGATTCCGCTCATCCCGCTCTCCGGAATGAACTTGATGGTGATATCCCCGGTGGATCCCTGTTTGATCTGTTCGGAGATCTGGTTGGTCTTCGACATGTTGTTGAACACCCGGGCCGCGTTCTCTAGGAGCAGGGCATCGGAATCGTGGTTTCCGTTAACGGAAATAACGATGCGGCCGTTGTTCTTTGTGGGATCCCATCGTGAGAGATATGCATTGCCTGCACCGAAAGCCAGGTCCAGGAAATGCAGCCGGAGATCATCTGAAGAAATTTCCAGGGTCCTCTCTGCTACTGGGGTAATGGTTACTGCTCCGGATGGTGCCGGCCCGGCGCCGGTCGGGGCTGTACCTGTCGGGCTGTTGTTCTGGATTGCCGGCGGGGTTGATCCAGGGGACTCAGAGCCCATGGGGTTGCCGCCCGGGATCATGTCAGATGCCGGCCAACCGAGAATGATCCAGGCAAAACCAATGGCTATGATGATGATCCCGACGAGAATAAGCGCCCAGCCCGATTTCATATACTATAAAATCATCGCCACGGATGTTAAGCCTTGTTTTTTCCCCGGGTTCACTCCCTGTATCAGATCGGCATGCCGGTGTAGATATTATGCTTGGTGGATATGATCTTCACGCGGATCTGCCCTGCAGTCTTCGGGCAGTTGTATACCGATACCACCCGGTTATTGGCAACACCGAGCATCTCGCCATGGATCCAGCCCGGTGCCCGGATCTCAACAGTCACCTTCTCGCCTTTTGCAAGGGTGAGCGGGACGAACTGGCGCCGCACCGTGCCAAAGTCCCGTTCCGCATCCAGCCGGAGGACGAGGCCGGACTCTTTCTCCCACTCCTTGATGCTCCGGTTGAAGAACTGCCACCAGCTCTGCGCCTTCACGCCTTTTGGCGACCTGCCGTACCGGTAACGCTCGAATTTCTGGATGCCGAGCGGGGGAAAGCGTTTACCCGCCCCGATCTCCTGCGCGAACCGGATCAATTTTAGAATTTCGGCGTCATTGATCCCCGGTATATAGACCGGGGCAATGAGGAGATCGATCCGGCTCTCTGCCACCGCGCGTGCCGCATCAGTCACCTGTCCGATATCAAACCAGTCTACGCCGGACAGTGTACGGGCAATAGCCGGATCCATGGCGTGGATCGAGAGGTTGATCCGGTCAAGCCCGGCGGATTCGAGCGCCGCGATCTTTGCGGCATCGAGCAGGGTGCCGTTGGTCTGGAGTGAGATGGTGCTCACGCAATCGATCCCGCGGATGGCTGCTACCAGTTCCGGGAGCCGGTGGTACATGAGGGGCTCGCCCGGTGAATCAATGTGGCATTCGACACCCTCTCCCTTGAACCGGGCGATCTCATCCACCGCGGAAAGGAGGTATTCCATTTCCACCTCGTAACTGGTGGCCCGGGTCGTGGACTTTGGCCCGGCATCCACGGAGCAGAACGGGCAGTTGATGTTACATCCGCAGCTTGGGCGCACCTGCAGGATGTTCGTGCCCCGGTCAATGATGCCAAAATAGAGGGAACCGAGAAGGGGTATCTGCGACTCTTCGGTGATCTGGATGTGGGTCATGAAAGAATGTGGCCACCCATCCCCTCAGGGGCTCTCGCTACGGAGCCGGTATCCAATCCACTCGCCCCGGTCGGGGACCGGTGCCGGGCTCTCGATGTGTAAAAAGACAAACTCGAACGCTTCCTGGTCCACGACACTCCTGCCGCTCTCCTGGCAGTACTGTACGAATGCATCGTACATCGCCGGGAACGGCACATGCGCCCCTGGGTCTGCGATGAGGATATCTTCGTGGAACCGCCAGATGCCCTCGAACTCAATGTCATCGTCCAGGAGGGGTTTTGCCAGGATCTGGTCCACGGCCTCTGCCGCGTCCTGTTTTTTGGATACCCGCTGGAGTTCCCGGTAATAATCGGCAACAAGGGTGAGTCCCTGGCGCAGGTCGTTTAGGTTCTGCTCAAGGTTTTTTATCTTCTTCTCTGTAGGGTTGACTGGGTCTGCCGGCGCCATTACTCGTGCATCACTCTTTCTTTTAGGGTATTATAAGGTCTGCGATAAAAGAACGGGGGATTTTGGATGAGTCTCCGCGATCAGATCCGACGGGACCGCAGCATCCCTGCGTACACGCACTGGCCATATGAGACGCAGCCGTCGCCAAGCGGGTAATCCCGGTTCGTGATGCACGTCAGGCCCTGCGCGATAACTTCCCTCTCGATGGTGGTGCGGATCACGTGATTGTACGCGACCCCGCCGCTGATCGCAATGATCTCCCTGGCGTCCCTGCGGGCGGCACGGATTGCCATCTGTGCAATTCCCCGAGCAAGGTTGTACTGGAACGATGCGGCAATATCCCGGATTGCCTGGTGGTTCCCGGGTGCAGCGCTCATCTTCAGCAGTGCGGTCTCTATGAGCGCCCGGCTGGAGAGGGTCTCGCAGCCGTCCCGTGCGGTGAAGGTGAGATCCCAGGTTTCCGCTGTTCCTGCGGCCGCCGCGGATTCGAGTTTCATTGCCGGTTCGCCGTCGTATGTCCGCTCCCGGCAGATGCCGAGCAGGGCCGCGGCAGCGTCGAGCACCCGGCCGGTGCTCGTTGTCTGCGTCACATTGAAACCTGTCGCGAGCTGTTTCTCCAGCACGCCCAGTTCCACGTCCGACCAGCCACGGGAGGCAAGGAGCGAGCGGACGCGGTCATCCGGAAGGATGCCGTACAGCATCCGCTCCGGAAATTTTGTTGCAAGATCTCCCCCGGGCATTGCCACCGGTTCGAGACGGGCGACCCGTTTGAGGTCAGGTACCTGCCCGGAGAAGATCTCGCTGCCCCAGACCGTGCCGTCGTCCCCATATCCCACCCCGTCGATGGCGATACCGATGCAGGGCCCCGTAGTGGCTGCGGCGATGTGGGCCCGGTGGTGCTGGACGGGAATCAGTTCAAGGCCGTGCTCTGATGCGATCTCCTTTGCAAAGCGCGTGGAGAGGAACTGCGGGTGGAGGTCGTGGGCGATCACATCGAACTTTGCCCCGAGGATCCGCTGGAGGTTCCGGACGGTCTCTTCGAGATATTCAAGCGTTGCGGGATTCCTCACGTTTCCCACGTGGGGCGAGGTGACCGCAAAACCGTTCCGGTAGATGGTCGCGTTCGCGTTCAGTTCCGGGCCCACGCCGAGGATGCAGTGTTCCCCGAGATCGATGGCAGTCCGCTTCGGTGCGATCCCGCGGGAGAGCCGGATGATGTACCCGTCCCGCATCACCGAATCGTCGCACCGGTTGACGATCTTCCGGTTGTGCGTTAAGAAGAAGTCGGCATCGCGGTTCAGCTTTGCCATCGCAACGTCGATAGCCGTGATCATCGGGTAGCCGGGCATGTTCGCGCTCGTCATGATCAGGAGCGGGTGCTTAAGGTGTGAGAAGAGGAGGTGGTGGAGGCCGGTGTAGGGGAGCATGCAGCCGATGGTGTGCAGGTTGCTGATCGTTGCATGGGCAGTAGGGTCGCGTTTGTTGAGCACTGCGATAGGGTGGACGGGACCTTCGAGAACCTGCCGATCTTCCGGTGAGACAACGGCCATCCGGCCGAGCTGGTCCGGCCTCACCATGATCGCGAAGGGCTGCTCGATCCGGCCGAGCCGGTGCTTGAGTTTGTCTGCTGATTCCTCTATGCACGCGAGGTGGAACCCGCCGATCCCCCGCATTGCAAGGATGAACCCGTCATCGAGAAGCCTTGCCGCCTCCTCAACGGGGTCGGCGCATTCGACGGCATGCCCGAGATTATCGAAGAGGGAGAGTTCCGGCCCGCAGGAGGCGCAGGCAATCGTCTGTGCATGGTGGCGCCGGGAGTGCGGGTCGGCATATTCCGCTGCGCAGGCAGGACACATCGGGAACTCCGCCATTGTGGTCCGCTCGCGGTCATAGGGAATTTTGCCAATGATGCTGTACCGCGGCCCGCAGTTGACGCAGGAGGTGGCCCAGTAATTCTTGTACCTGCCGCCTTTTGTGGAGAGATCCCGGATGCACTCATCGCAGATCGCAATGTCGGGCGGGATCATGCCGGAGAACGAACCGGTGCCGCTCGCGAGGATTGTAAACCCGTCCGGGATCTCCGCATCGGTATCTGAACATTCCACGGAGTCGATACGGGCAAGGGGCGGCCCGCGGGAGACGGCGGCAAGGAATTCATTAAAACGCGCACCGCGTGCAAAGATCTCCACTTCACTGCCGAGATTTTTCACCGTGCCGGCGATTCCGAAACCGGCTGCCTGCGCATACACGAACGGGCGGAACCCGACACCCTGGACAATTCCCCGGACCGTAATTCTGCCTTTCTGCATGATGCTGTCGCAAAAATTTATTGATGCTCGCGGGGATATATGTATAGGGTTTTCACCGTGCCGGGCCATATTCGCATCGTCAATGATCCAGTAGAGCTGGTCCCTCTCCTGATGACATTCAACGACCCTACTTTCAAGAAGGTCTATGAACTCCTGAACAAATCCTGGCTGACCGAGGCCGAGATCCGGGCCAACATCACCGAGGATACCGTGCCGCTCTGCCTCCAGGTGCTCAAGAAGGGCAACCTTGTCGAGGAGCAGTGGCGGATGCCGAAGCCCGGCTCAAAGCCCGAGAAGGAATTCCGGGCAACCTATAATAAGTTCCGGGCAAACTTCCAGTGCAACCTGTCAGACCTTTCCGATATCCTGTACATCTCGCTCTCGAATGACGAGAATCTCAGGAACGTGGTAGAGCAGATCGAGGGCGAACTGATGAAGGGCAACAGTTCCATCAACGATCTCTCCCGGAAATTCAACGTCAGTCCAATCTTCATCAAAGGCCTCGCCAAACGGATCACCCATCTGGATGTGAAGGGACAGGGGCTGGTGCTGCTTGACGCAGGGCACTAAAGATCCCCTCTATTCTATTCTTCGCAGCAAGCGCGAGGTCTCGCGCCTCCAGATCCTGGTCGAGATAGCCGAACACCAGCCGGCGGTCAGGCAACAGGAGATCGCCGAGAAACTGGGCGTGACCCCGCAGGCTATCTCCGAGTATATCCGCGAGCTCGTGGACGAGGGCATGGTCTCCGCGAGCGGGCGGGGCAACTACGAGGTGACGAAGTCCGGCATCGAATGGGTGCTGGCAAACGCCGAGTCGCTCGAATCCTATGCACGGCATATCCGGCGCGATATCATCCAGCAGGTCTCGGTCTGGGCAGCAATCGCCGCCGAGAATCTCAAGGCCGGTGATGAGGTCGGCGTATACATGAAGGACGGGTTTCTCTACGCGGCAAAGAACCCGACCGCGGCAACCGGTACGGCGGTTGCGGATGCAAAGAAGGACGAGGACATCGGGATAGCGCGCCTGAACGGGATCATCGAGCACCACGAAGGCACCATTCATGTCTGCAAGGTCCCCCGCATCCAGCACGGCGGCTCGCGCAAGGTGCGGCAAAGAGACCTGCTGGAGGTCACAAAAAAGGCCGGTTTTGTTGCGGCGGTCGGCCTTGAGGCCTTCATTGCCCTGAAAGCAGCGGGGAGGAAGCCCGATATGTTCTTTGGCGCCCGGGAGGGCGTGATCGAGGCGGCCTTCCACGGGATCGACTGTGCGATTGTGGTCGTGGACGAGGAGTTTACGGATTTCTTGAAAAGGCTCGAAGGCGTGGGGCTCTCGTATGTGATCCACGACCTGATCGCTCCCTGAAGGCACCATGAAGATCATTGTCCAGCCCCAGAAAGGTGACAGTTACAAGCTGCTCTTTTACGATGGCAGGAACGTGCGGGGAGCCGGTTTTGTCGAGCTCCAGGACACCCCCCGGGGTCCCCGGCCCACGAAGTACCGGGTGAAGTGGGGGGCAAAGAAGGATTACCGGCATACTCCCTCAAAGGACCTGATCGCGAACTTCCGCGAGGCGGATGTGCGGCTGACAAAGCGGGATCACCGGTTCGAGACGTTCCTCGAGGCTTTCCAGGTAAAGACGGGGACGGTCGATGCCTGCCGCATGTGCCTGCTCGACGAGAAGTTCACCCCGCTTGACGGCACCAACACGGTGCAGTTCGGCAAGAACGAGAAGATCTGCCTTGACTGCGCCCGGCGCGAGCTGCGGCGGGAAGTCTCGCATCTTGGCCGTCTCGGTCGGGATGGGATCTCCCATCTCGAACAGCTGCTCCTTGAGTTCCGGAACCTTGACCGGGTGCTTGCAACCCTCAATCCTGAGAAGATGACGATCGGGGCGGCCCTCTTCGACAAGCTCGAAGCCCACCCGGTGATGACAACCGCCCCCCTGGAGGAACTGCCCCTGCCGCGGCAGTTCATTGATGCCTGTGGGGTGAAGCAGCTGATGCCTGCCCAGCAGCTGGCTGTTGAGGCAGGGCTGCTGTACGGGAAAGATCTGCTCGTGGTTGCGGCAACCGCGAGCGGCAAGACCTTCATCGGCGAGATGGCCGGGATGAAGAACTATCTCGAAGGCCGGGGCAGGACGCTCTTCCTGGTTCCGCTGGTTGCACTCGCAAACCAGAAGTACGAGCGGTTCACGGAACGGTACGGGAAGTTTGCCCGGACCGGCCTGCTGACCGGTGTGAGCCGGCTGAACCTGCCCGAGACCCGGAAGGTCGGGGACCGGAACCCGCAGGCGCCGATCATTGTCGGTACCTATGAAGGGGTGGACAACATGATCCGGTGCGGGCAGAGGATGGCCAATATCGCCACGGTCGTGATCGATGAGGTGCAGATGCTGGAGGATCCGGAGCGGGGCCACCGGCTCGACGGGATGATCGCCCGGCTGAAGTACCTGGCCCCGCAGGCCCAGTATCTCTACCTCTCGGCTACCATCGGGTCGCCGAAGGTGCTCGCGAAGAAACTGAACTGCACGCTCGTCCAGTACGCGGACCGGCCGGTCGGCCTTGAACGCTACCTCCTTTTCGTGGAGCGCAAGCAGAAGATCCCGACGATCAAGCAGATGACGACCGAGGAGTACAAGCGGACCTCCTCGAAGGGCTTCCGGGGCCAGACGATCATCTTCACCAATGCCCGGGTCCGGTGCCATACGATCGCCGATGCACTCGGTATGCGGGCTGCCGCTTACCATGCGGGCCTGAGCTCGGTGGAGCGCCGTGACGTGGAGACACGGTTCTCGCAGGGGAAGCTGATGGCCGTTGTCACCACCGCGGCGCTCGGGGCCGGGGTTGACTTCCCGGCATCGCAGGTGATCTTCGATGCCCTGGCCATGGGCCGGGACTGGCTCTCGGTGCAGGAGTTCAACCAGATGGCGGGCCGGGCCGGCCGGCCGGACTACCATGACCTTGGCCGGGTCGTGATCCTCGCCGAGCCCGGCGGCAGTTACTCCCGCGAGAACCCGGGGACCGAAGAGGAGATCGCGATCCGTCTCCTCAAGGGTGAGATGGAGGAGGTGGCGCCGGAGCACAACTTCGAGCAGAGCTCGGAGGAGTACGTGGCCAATGCGGTTGCCTGCGGTGGCGAGGAGGCGGACCTCAACCGGATCAATACCACGATGGTCGGGAGCATGGAGCCGGTGCTGCCGGATCTCGTTGCGAACAAGCTTGTGGAGAAGCACGGTACAAGACTCGTGATGACGCCGCTGGCCCGGGTCATGGCAGAGCACTTCATCGGCATGGAGCGGCTGCTGGAGATCGTCCGGCTCACCAGGAAGATGGAAGACCCGGTGGAGATCATCGCGGAACTGGAGAGCTGGGATCTCGAGAAAGAGACCAAGCCGGACCCGGTAAAGCCAAAGGAGCCCAAACCCGGGAAACCATCCGCTCGCAGGCACCGGTAATGCGGGATTCAAGGCCTGTTTTAACACTTGTTTTTACTATCTGGCGTTGTTAATCGTGATTCAGTAATCCAATAATTTATTATTGAGTACGCTCCATGGATGACTATGGAGACCCCGGAGGAGCAGGAGATCCAGATAACGGAGGATATCAGGTACCTTACCCGTACCCTGACGCCTGACAACATCGATGCGGAGGTCATGTTTGCGAAGAACCGGGGGATCCGGTCCTGTACGCCCCCCTTTGATTCCTCTCATATCAATGATACAAAAGTCAGCGAACGGCTGAAACGGGTACAGCCGCCGGAAGAGTGAACCGGGTGGCAATTTCCCCCATCATTTTTGAAAAAAAAAATTGTTGAACTACCGGTGAATCTTTATTTTCCTAGAGACCGGCATACCCAGAGATCATAGATCGGGTCGGCCGGATTTTCGGTGACTTCAACCTGTCTTCCGAGTTCCTCGCCCCAGCTTTTGATGAGCAGGGCCTCGGGTTCTGTGCCTACCGTGATGAGTGTCTCACGCGATACCGCAAAGAGCTGGCTGATGATCTGCTGCCACATATCCTGCGAGAACGAGTTGATCTCGCCCATCATGATCCCGATCCCCTTCGGGACTGGCTCGATATACGCAGATGTCTTCATGGCATCGATCCACATCGTCTCCTCCGGGAGGAGTCGGCCGGTGGAGAGTCCGAGGGAGAGGAGTGCGTCATCGTTGTCATACGAGAGCGGGGTAAACCCGAGGTCCCGGAGGACGAGCGAACCGACACCGGACCCGCAGCAGGCATCGATGCACGTCTCACCGGAGCCTGCGTCCCAGAATCCGCTGATCAGGTTTGTGAGGATGCCCCGGCGCCTGGGATTGAGATCCTCAATAGCCGGTGGGACTTCCGCTTTGAGGGCAAGGCTGTAGTATTCCCGAACTGCTGCTGCCCAGACCGCCCGGTCTTCCTGGTAGATCTCTCCGTTCAGGTTCTCGAACTTCTCGATGAGGAGCGCAGTAGGGTTCCGGGAGAGGAACGATCCGGTGATCCAGCAGTCGCCGTTCCTGAACGCAAGGGCCAGGGGGTCTTCCTTCTCGTCCAGCAGGAGCCGGCCCTCATCCCCGCCAGCAAGGGTCAGGGTATCGTTATACCGGGGGTCGGGGAGCACCGAGAACTGCGGCTCCACGAAGACCACCTCGTCGACGCCAAGGATCTCTGCGACCTTCATGCGCCGGCACCCCCCCGCTCGATCCGGAGACCGTGCGGCGCCTCGATCGTCCCGTCGACTTTTGCATCCTCGTGGAGCACGATCGACTTCGCTTTTACGTCGCCGAGGATATGTGCCCCTCTCTTCACGTAAACGGTTGAACCGCTCTCCACGTTGCCGTGGACCGTGACGCCGTCGACCACGGTGATCTGGTTCCTGGCCCGGAGGCTCCCGAAGATCACGGTGTTCTGCTGGACATCGATGGAACCCGCCCGGATGTTCCCGTGCAGCCGGCAGCCCTTGCCGATCTTCATCGAGGAGGGGACCGAGAAGAGCTTCATGTTCAGCTTCGAACGGGCGGGGATCATGAGCGGGATCTCCCGCTTCTCCTCGTCTTCCGAGAAGAGGTCGTCGAGGATACGGTCGAGTTCCTTCTCGTTCTCGATGTGCATGAGGGTCATTAGGTAGATGATGATGAACATGAAGACCGGCATCGGGTTCCGTATCGCGATCTCCCCTTTTGCCTCGAACCCGTCGCGGATCTCGACCTTCTCACCGATGTCGAGCGCTCCTGCAACCGAGAGCTTGCCGTTGATCTTCACCCCCTCGCCAATATAGGCATCCTGTTTTGCGATCACGTCACTGCCGATCTCGCACCAGTTCCCGATCCGCGTGTCGCCGTTCGCCCAGACATACTCGCGGATCTTCGAGGATTCGCCTACGAATACGTCGTTGCCCCGGAGTCCGTAATCGATCTGGCAGAACTCACCGACCACGATGTCATGCGAGGTCTTGATGCTGTGCTCCTGCAACTCAGTCCCGTCGGGAAGCAGGCAGTGCTTGTGCCAGTCTTGTACGGATCGTTCTTTCATGCATCACCAGGGAGCCGTATTCAGGCACCGAACTTATGGGATTTGTTGATAAGGTCGAGAGCAATCGGGAGAAGATCGACTCCCCGGATCCGGCAGAGCCCGCCTTGTGCGCAACTGAATTCATCGTAGCGGACCACATCGTCCACCCGGACCCCCTCGCCCCGGATCAGGACGGGGACCGGGTCGGCGGAATGGTCCTTGATGCAGACCGGTGTCGAGTGGTCGCCGGTGATGATGATGATCGTGTCCTTTAAGCCCAGCAGGGGTTCGAGGAGCGGGTCGATCTTCTCGATGAATGATTTCTTCTGCTCGGCCAGACCGTCATGGCCTGACTCGTCGGCGCCCTTGATGTTCATGAGCACGAAGTCTTTTGTCCTGAGCTCGTTCACTGCTGCCGCGACCTTGCCGGCGATATTGCTGTTCTGGGAGCCGGTGATACCCGGTACCTCGACGTGCGGGAGACCGACTGCTTTACCGATCCCGGTGATGAGGCTTGCCGCCGAGATGACCGATCCCGACATCTCGTATTTCTTCTGGAAGGGCTCGAAGTCCCCCATCTCCCCGGCGCCCCGCATCAGGACAATGTTGGCCGGGTTCTGCCCCTGCTTCACACGATCCTTGTTGATGGCGTGCTCGAAGAGGATCTTTGTGGACTGCTTCACGAACTCGTTGCAGACCGTGGCGGTCTTATCCTCCCTCTCTCCCTTCCGTATTGCAGTGATGGTGAGGGGAGCAACACCCTCCTTCTTCGGGTCGTTCGATGAGACGCAGTGGCTCAGGCCATCCCCGCTGAGGGCAAGGGCAGCCCGGTGGCCGGCACCGGAGCGGAAGATGAACTCAACGCCGAATTTCGAGAGGTCGACGCCGTCCTGTATCGCCTGCGAGAGGGCTGCCGTGTCGTGGATCCGGCCTGCCCGTCGGTCAGTGACCAGGCCCTGCGGGGAGAGGGTCGCGTAGTTACAGCGGAACCCGATCATTCCCGCTTTCATGTCGATGCCGGAACCAACGCATTCGAGCGGGCCCCGGCCGGTATAATACTTGTACGGGTCATAGCCGAGCAGGGCGAGGTGGGCGGTATCGGAACCCGGGCGGATGCCGGGGGCGATGGTGTCCATGATCCCGCAGATCCCTTCGGCAGCGAGTTTGTCAAGGACGGGTTTTCTTGCCGCGGAGAGCGGCGTTCCCCCCCGGAGCGCCGGGCAGGGGCGGTCGGAGATCCCGTCAAGAACAATGAAGAGGATTTTACGTGCGGTCATTCGTATGGAATGGTAGGGCGGGAGGGGTAATTAGACTCGCGGTTGGAATGCGGGGGGAAAAGGACGGTTATTGTGGTGGATTATCCGGAAAACCCCGGCCACTCCCGGTCACTACAGGCACTCCGGCATTGAGCGATACTTCGATGAACGGGAGATTGTCGATGTCCGGGATCGTGCAGGTGACCGGTACTGGCATGCACCATGTTTGTACACCGCCAGACCCCCGCTCCCCCGGAGCCAGAACAATCCCCCCAGTCATCCCGTAAAACTGCATGAATCCGGCTCGAAAATGGGAGGGGCTTGGGGGGGTAGGGCGGTGTACTTTGATATTTTACCGCCCGTGACCAACAGGTCCGGGAGAAAATTTCCGACAGTCTTAACCTGAATCACATTGGTTTGTTCACACGGGAAGTACACCGCCCGACACTCGCTGCACGGGTGCAACATAAGCCCGGGAGCGTTGGTATATCGAAATGTTTTCTACCGAGTAAAAAAAATTCAACCACCCCTTCGACCCCTGCTCGCATTTTTTCAGGCAGGGTTTGGTTGATCGCCTGCCGCATTCACGTCGAAGATTGAAAAATATTGTAGGTTGTACAACCGATTGTAGGTTAATTATCCTACAATCGCCTCACGAACTTACACCCTTTGATCGCGATCAAAAATTTCAGACAGGGTCCGGCCTGTCCCGCACCAGGTACACCAAGTACTACACCGCTCACGCAGTCTTCTTCTCATCCGGCACGATTGCCGAGAGCACGACCGTTACGAGGGAAAGCACAATGCCTGCTACCATCGTGATGTGGAACCCGTCCAGAAACGTTGCGGGATCGAGATCCGTGAACGCGACAACTGCACCGGTATCCATGGTTGCGAAGGTGAAGAGTGCTGCATAGATCGCTGTCCCGAGCACGCCGCCGAAATAGATGGCAGTCACCATCAGCGAGGATCCGGTGCCTTCCTCGCCCCTGGGTGCGCTCTCGATGATCCTGCTCGCAGCCGGCCCGGCTGCGATCCCGAATGCCACCCCCATCACGATGAGCCCGGCAAGCAGGGGAACGATCCCGGATCCCGGCGAGATGAACGCGAATATGGCACTGTAGAGAACAACAAACCCGCAGGCTGCCACTGCAAATGCCCGCCGTCCGTATCGGTCTGACCACTTACCAAACGGGATACTGAGGATGGCAATCACCGCGGGCGGGATCAGGAGGCACAGACCGCTTGTCATAAGATCGAAGTGCATCTCCATCGTGAGATAGAATGGGAGGAGGTACAGGACTCCCATGAAGATGACATTCACCAGCAGGTATGCAGTCGTCACCGATGTGAACTGCCATCCTGAAAAGATCCTTATGTTCACAAAAGGTTCCGGGATCGCCAGTTCCCGGGCAACAAACAGCCCCGAGCAGAGCAGGCATACTATCCCGCAGATGAGGATCAGCGGATCCGATACACCGCGGGCTGCCCCTTCTTCCAATACAAAGGTACAGAAGACCATGGCGCCAAAGAGCAGGACAGCCCCCGGGTAGTCGAAGGATGACGTGCGGTCTCCCATGCCCGGCTCATCTGCCGGGATCACCCGGGCTGCAAAGAGGATCCCGATGATGCCGATCGGTATGTTGACCAGGAAAATCCAGTGCCACGAGAGGTGCTGGGTGAGGATTCCCCCTATTGCCGGCCCGGCGGCGAACCCGATGGAAGCGGTTGCAGCGATAACGCCAAGGGCAGTACCGAGCATCTCTTTCGGAAGGTACCGGATACAGAGCAGCGGGGCAACGGCGGCGATCATCGCCGCCCCGATACCCTGTACGATCCGTGCAGCGAGCAGGGTGTCGAGCGACGGGGCGATCCCGCAGGCAGCAGAACTGATGGTGAAGATGATGAACCCGAGGAGGAACAGTCTCTTGGCAAGCCCCCGGTCTGCGAGTTTCCCGAAGACAAGGAGGAGCCCGGCCATCATCAGCAGGTAGGTGATGATCACCCACGCGATCGTCCCGGTGTCCGTACTGAAGTACGTGGCCATGGTCGGGAGCGCCACGTTCACGATGGATCCATCGATGCCGTCCATCACTACGCCGAGCGCTACTGCTCCGAGCAGGAGTTTCTGGCGCAGGGGATCCATGATGACGGTGGACATGAGCTACAGTATAGAGCGGGAGATTTCATTAACGTTCGGAATACCGGATCCGTACGGGGCCTGATGGCAGGCTCTTAAAAAAAGGGATTAGGTCGTGTCGACCGGTGCTGCTACCGGTTCGACCTTGGACTTGGTGATCTCGACCCTGCGGGTCGGGTAGATCGTCTTGACTGCCTTGAAGAGATCGCGCGAGATCTCGCCAGAAACGATCCCGTTCAGGAGCGTGGTTAAGTCCCATGCGCCTGACTGTGCTGCAACGGCCTGGATAATTGCGTTCCGGATCGCGTGCTCCTGAGAGATGTTGGCACGGGCGAACGTGTACGTGCAGATCGTCAGACGGACTTTCTTGCCATCCTTGGTGACGACGAGGACGATGGTGTCGATGCGGGAGCTCCGGCGCTTCACGAGCGAGCGGAGATAGTCGCGGGTCACTTCGTGGCCAACGAACTCGGTATATGCCGAATCACCGGTCACGTTCTCGATCTTAAAGCTCATCTTCATGTACTGCTTGGCGTAATCGTTGGTGATCTCGCCGAGCGTTGCGTGCATGATGCGGCCCACAACGCTCTCAGCATCGTTTGCAATGGTATCGCCGATGTACACCTTGCCGAGGGTGTCGGGGGTGTGCACCTTGTACCAGCTCTTGGCCTTCCAGCCTTCAACTCTTCTTCCTACCTGTTTCTTCTTTGCCATAGTATCACCTGTTGGATTTCCCGTGCAGAGAACATGCGTCCTCCGCCACTGCCAGGTTCATCAGATAATCGTCCACGGATTCGATGACCGATCGGAGCTGTGTACCCGCGATGGTCGTGACCACCCGGTCGCCCTCTGCCCGCGTCTCCATGCTGCGGAGGTTGTCGGGCGAGAGTGCCGGGGCAACGCAGGCAGCATCCTGGTGCAGGGTCGTGATAGTGCCTTCGATCTGCATCATGCTGCAAGCGCCTCCTGCCAGCCTTTCGCGAATGCGCCGATCTGGTCGCAGGGAATGGTTGCCCCTGCCCGGAGGTTGTGCCCCCCACCGCTTCCCCCGCAGGCTGCCGCGATCTCCCGGACCTTTGGCCCGAGTTCAACGGTGCTGCTCAAGGGAGAGCGGACCGAGATCCGGCACATGCTGCCGCTCTTTGCGTACACGAGTACCGGGCCTTCTGCCGGGATGTCCCGGGAGAGGATGTCGGCAACGTCGCTTGCAACGGTTGCGTCCTGCACCTCGTATACCCCGGGTACTCCCTCATGCGGGCGGGCGGATTTGACTGCGCCTATCACCCGGACGCGGTGCTGCCGTGCGATCTCCCATGCACGATCGATGTCGTGCGATGAGCGCAGGCAGAGCGTTGCGCCGATGTCGCCGTTGCCGGTCTTGCCGCAGGCGTCGATGACCGCGGCGAGGGCATGGGCATCTTCTATCACCTCGCGCTGGAGGTGGAAGGTGTCGCCGTAGATGCCTTCAAGACCGGCAAGGGTTGCTTTCGGTGCCGCTTCGAGTACAATGCGGGAGACCAGGGTATCGAGCCGGAGCGGCTCCTCGCCCTTGGTCTGGTCCCGGGAACTGTCGATGAAATCAGCAACGAGCTGTTCCTCGCCGCTGATTCCATCGAGGTACGGGTGGGTCGCGGTATACCAGCGCTCGATCATGTCCCGGCCCGGGAGTTTTAAGCCACGGTCCGGTACAATGATCCCGTTCGTGATCGCATCGTTGAAGATCTCGAGATTTTTCCCGACAATCTCCTGCCCGTCCCCGATAATGCCGGGTATGACAAGGCCGGCAAGATCGCGGTTGTCGCCCAGTTTCTGGGCCACGTAGTACGCGGTACCTGCCCCGGAGAGCTCGCGATCGCCGTCGATACCGGCAAGGCGCGGGTTTGCGTGGAATTCTCCTGTAAAGAGCGGGAGGTGGTGGTCTACCACCATCGTCGTCTTCGGGAGGTCGGCAATCCCTGCACCGATATCGCAGAGGAGGTATGCACTCTCACCGGTAAGATCCGATGCGCTGACGTCCTGTCGCACCCGGAGCCTGAACCGTATGCCTGCACGGAGCATCGCGTGGCAGAGGATGGCAGCGGCTGCAATGCCGTCTGCGTCGTGGTGCGCTAACACCTCGACAAATTCCTGCCTGCGGATCTGTGCCGCAACGGTCTCAGCTGCGGATTCAAGCGACGGGGACATGATGGACGATTTCCTGACGATTTACCTGGAGAGGAGGATCTCGGCATTCTCCGGCTTGTAGACCCAGCCGGCGGGCAGTTTTCTGCTCGACGTGTAGTATCTCACGAGACGGCGGATCTTGGATTCGACCAGCTGAAGCTGGCGCTTGTTGTGCAGATCCCTCTTGTTCTCGGAGAGGTGCTTCCTGAGGCCAAGGGCCTTGCTCATCAGGTCGCGGAGGTCCTCAGGGATCTCGGTCGCAACCTTGTTCTCGCGAAGAATGGTCCCGATGCGCTTGCCGGTGACAAGCTTAACGTCGGGTACTCCGTGTCGGTCTCTCAGGACCAGTCCAATCTTTGCGCTCGATGCGCCTTCCTTACGGAGATCCAGGATGATCTTGGTGATCGCCTGCGGGTCGGTGTTCGACCACGCGGGAGCCTGTTTCCGGTAGGGGCGGATTGAGCATGACTTGCCCCTTCTGCGGGCGTGCATTCGTGCCATGGTATAGCCTCCTAAATCGACGAACGTAAGTCCAGAAAAGTGCAGTTGCGTTTTGCAGCTACTGACTCTCTGTAATCCCAAAGCCATGTTCAGGCAGTGCGGTGTCGCACGTCGGACTTACATCTGTCAGCACAAGTAAAAGTGCTGGTATACTGTTGGAGGGGAGGGGTAATAAAGGGAACGGGAGAAAATTCCCCCATAATCCCGCCTTCACCGGTCCCCGGTTTCCCTGTCCGGCACCTCTCTTGCCAGGCTCAGCCTGCCAATCAGCAGCCAGCCGAGAAGGCATACCAGCCCGGTCGAGACGTAGATCGCCCCGAGGATAAGGATGAGGTTGTCTGCGTCCAGGGATGCAAGGAGTATTCCGGCACTGCCAAACACGAGGCCGAAACAGTTGATCAGGGCGGACGCGGAACCGGTGTCCTCCCTCTGCTGTTCGAGCATGAGGAATGCGCCGGGAGATCGCACGCAGCTGCCCATCAGCGACGCCGGGAACAGGGTAAGGGTAAAGATCAGGGGTCCTTTGCCGCCAAAGAGGCAGATCAGTGCCCCTCCGGCAAGCATAACGATAAAACAGGAAAGAATGATCGACCTGCGGCCGAATGACCGGGAGAGCCGGAGGTACAGGAGGGGTCCTGAGATCATCGCGATGGCATTGATGGCAAAGTAGTAACTGAACCACTGCTCGGAGAGCCCGAATACGTCTTCGTAGATGTACGAGGAGTCGGCGATGAATGCCAGCGATGCCACGCTCACGAGCGAGAAGACGATCAAAAGCGAGGTGAACCCGGGATTCTTCAGCACGGTACCGAGCCGGCGGACGGACTGTATCATGGTGCCGGTATACCGCGAGGGAATCGTCTCGGTCAGCAGGATACTGCCGATCATGGAGACAACTCCGATGAGGGCAAGCATCCAGAAGAGGCCCCGCCACGAGGTAAAGGGAAGCATGAACGCCCCGATGACCGGGGCAACGGCGGGCGAGATGACAACCATGGACTGGACGATCGCGAGCACCGATTCGCGTCTCCTCCCGTCATACAGGTCCTTGACCATCGCGGTTGCTACTGCGGATGCGGCACTCCCGCCAACGGCCTGGAGGATACGGAAGAGAATCAGGTGCCAGATGTCCCATGACAGGGTACACGCTGCGCTTGCCGCAATGTAGAGGGCGAGGCCGGCAAGCAGGATCGGCCGGCGGCCGTACTTGTCGGAGAGCGGCCCCCAGAAGAGCATCCCGAGACTGAAAAAGACAAAGAAGAGGATGAGGGTCAGGTTCGTGATATCAGCAGAGACACCAAAAAAATCACTCATCCCGGGGAGGGCGGGAAGGTAGAGATCCGTCGACAGCGGGACAAACGCGGAGAGCACCGCGATCAGGAGGATAAGTCCCCGGTTGCCAAGATACTTCTGGGGAACTCTTGGGATCGGGTCATCGTCAGGAACAGTGGTCATCTCCAGGTCTTAACCTGCATCGCAGGCTGATGCAGGGAACTACTTTATCGTTGTCCTGAAACCGATATAGGGTTTCCTTGGATGGGGGGCATGGGTTACCCACGCTTACCCGGTGTGATTCCGTCCTGTAAACCGGTACATCCCTTTCGGCACCGTGATCTCGAACCGTGCACCGAACCCGAACGTTCCGGTCTCGGCAATGGTAATGCCCGTGATCCCGAGGATCTCCTGCGAGAGGAAGAGCCCAAGACCGGTGTTGTGGCCAAATCCCTGCTGGAAGATCTGTGTCTTAATCTCCGGCGGGACGCCCGGCCCGTCATCCTCGCAGGAGATCACGAGCCCATCCCCGGTCTCGCGAGCAGAGAACCTGATCTCCGACAGGTGCTCCCCGCCATACCTGATCGCATTGTCGAGCAGGTTGAAGAAGACCTTTTCAAGGAGCGGGTCGGCAAAGATCTCGAGATCGGAAAATCCGGTATTCACATTCACCTTGCCTGCGATGAGCGAACGCGTAATGCCGGTAATGGTGGCATTCACGTTGTGCCAGACCGGGGTCTGAACGCCCAGTTCCTGGTAATCCCGGGTGAAATTGATCTCCCGGTTGATAATCGCGGCTATCTGCTGTTCCTTGGTGATAAAATCCTTCAGGGTATCGTTGTCTGCATAATCGAGGGAGAGATCGAGATACGTTGCAAGAGCGGTGAGCTGGTTGAGGATGTCGTGCCGGGTGATGGTCGAGAGCAGGTTGAGTTTCTTGTTCACATTGAAGAGGGCATCCTCCGCTTTCTTGCGATCGGTGATATCCGTCGCGATCTCAAGGCGTACGAGCCTGCCGTCGGTCCACCGGATCGCCCGATCCCGGCACTCGTA
Source organism: Methanoregula sp. (assembly GCF_028679125.1). Taxonomy (GTDB): domain Archaea; phylum Halobacteriota; class Methanomicrobia; order Methanomicrobiales; family Methanospirillaceae; genus Methanoregula. The sequence goes on from NZ_JAJRCG010000023.1 coordinate 24,097, forward strand.
CCATCGTGAGGTTACCCGGTTCTGGTACTCCCAGACCAGCACGTCTGTTGGATTCCCGGTGTCATCCACAAGTTTGTTGTTGGTACAGAAGGAGCATGGCCCGGTCTGCCCGTCCTGGATGGTTTTCCAGCACTCTTTTCCGATAATGTCTCCCCAGACGTGCCGTCCGCGCTGGTTCAGGAAGAGGACCTCGCAGCTCTGCATGTCGGCAACATAGACCAGCGCATCAAGGCTGTCCATGACGGTCCGGAAGCGCACATTCGATGCCTGCACCGCTTCTTCTGCCCGTTTGCGCTTCGTGATGTCCCGAGAGATCCCCATGACGCCGGTGATGGTGTTGTTCCGGTCCCGGATCGGGACAAGGAGGGTGTCCTGCCAGTTCTCACCGGTGGGAAGCGGGAGGCTGCTCTCGATCTTGAGCGGCAGGCCGGTTGAAAGGACGCGTCGGATACTCTCCCTTTGGTGCTCCCCCGTGTCACCTGAGAACAGGGTGGAACGCGGCGTCCCTACGAGTTCTGCCCGGGAATGCCCGACCGAGTCTGCCGCAAACGTGTTGACGTACACGATCCTGTCGTCCCTGTCGATAATGAAGATGAAGTCCCGGGCCGACTCGGCCAGTGTGCGGTACCGCTCTTCGCTCTCAGAAAGCCGCTCCCGGGACTCCGCGAGCTGGGCAAAGACCGGGTCAATTGCCATGGCGAGCTGTGAGATCTCATCCTCCCCGTTTTGTGCTGACGGTACCGTACTATCCCCGGCACTCTTCCTGGCCCTCACCGTCCTGATGATGCTGTTGAGCCGCGAGAGGATGATCCGGTCCACAAAGAGCAGGATACATAGAATGATGAAGACACCGGCCACTGCAAGGCTTGAGAGGAAGGTGACGATACCGGCCATGCCGGTGTTGTAAATATTACGGGGTTCTGACACCCGGAGGTAATACCTGTTGGGAGTGTTTGTGTCATCGAGCGGGACATATCCAGAGATATTCCCGTTGTTATCGGCCCGTATCTCGCCCGGGCGGCCGGATGAGAACCGGGATACAGCACCGGCAAAGGGTGTGCTGTCCTGAAGATCCTCTGAAGGAACGATGGTGATGGTATAGCCTTCCCTCTCGGAGAGGCCTGCAAGGTACCGGTTGTCCAGCCTGCGGACGAGGTGGAGGCTTCCTGTGGCCGGGCCTTCAAAATCATCGGTAAGGATGGGATGGGAAGCCATGAAGACCGGCCCGTTCGTTGTATCGGTGATCGCGACCGTCCCGTTCTCTGCTCCGGTGAAGTTGGTTACCCTGACGATATCCGTGATATCAGCGATAAGTGCATCTGGTACCGGTGAGAGTTCATTCGCCGTGGCATTGTACTGGACGGTGTAGATGAGGTGGCCTGATTTGTCGTAAATGAAGACATAGTCCATCGAGAACCGCGAGAAGAAGTCCGTTCCCATGTTCTGGCCGACCCAGCCCGGATTCTCTCCCTGCGCAAACCGGTAGGTTTCAGTCCAGGCAGAGTAGTCCCGTGCTGTGGAATAGGCGGTTCTCATGTCGATCTCCATTGCTTTCAGCGTGGATCCGACTGCGTGTCCCACCTCATAATTTTCCAGGTGTTGGTAACTGGACTCCATGGAGATGGCAGAAAAGATGGCGACCAGTGCAAATGCTATAGTGAGGGTGATCCCGATACCAAGCAGCAGTTTAGTCCTGAGATCCATTGGCTGGCCTTACCTGAACCGGACAAGTATGAATAGTGTAAATTTAAATATTGGTATTTATATCTGGCGGGGAATTGCATGTCCTGGTGTCCGGCCATGGTTTAAAACCAATGAAAGGAATGATCCTGCTATGAGCCTGCCGCTTGGCACGAGGAATACCTGTATCTCCTGGCGATGCCAAAACGGATGCAGCACATGTGGAGCTGTCACTATGGACAGGAACTATCTTGCACGCTATCTGGAACCCTCGCCAGTCATCGATTACCCTCATCCTGATGTTGCAAAAAAAGCCCGGGATCTTGCCGCAGGCTGCACTTCGGACCGGGAGATCGCGGAATGCTGTTTCCTCTTTGTCCGCGACGAGATCCTCCACAGCTGGGATCACAGGAAGAACCCGGTGACCCTGAAGGCGTCAGACGTGCTCCGGTACCGGACCGGCTTCTGTTATGCCAAGAGTCACCTTCTTGCAGCGCTCCTCCGGGCAAACGGCATTCCCGCAGGGCTCTGTTACCAGCGCCTCGTGTCGGGAGAGTTCGGCCAGCCGTTCTTCCTGCACGGGCTCAACGCGATCTGGCTTGAAGGGTATGGCTGGTACCGGGCCGATGCCCGTGGCCTCAAGCCCGGGCACGATGCGGCGTTCACCCCTCCGGTGGAAGTCCTGCCCTATGTGGCACGGGTGGAAGGCGAGGCGGAACTCCCCGAGATCTGGGCAGAGCCCCTGCCGATCATTGTTGACGGGCTCACCCGGTATTCTGATATCGAAGCGGTGCGCAGACACCTGCCGGACATCGAGGTTGCGAAGATCTGAACCGCGGAGATCAGCATCCCCCACCCTTTTTACCCTCGCAGGAAAAATGCATGGTACCTATGGACAAGATCCCCCTTGAGATGGAGGGCGAGGAATCGGCGATCCGGTTCCGGGACTGCTTCTCGGTCCGTTACCTCCAGTCTGCCGCGGTACTCTGCCGGCTCGGGTACGCTATCGAAGAGGCCGGCCGGGGGAACGGTAGACAATCCCCTGACCTCCTCATCCGTCACGAGGCCTTCATCCTCAACTCGGTCCTGTCAACTGTCGCGTTCCTTGAGTCCACCATCAACGAACTCTATGCCGATGCTGCCGACGATGCCTATTTCTTTGCTGACGAGGAGCACGAGGCGCTGCTCAGGACAATAGGGGAGAAGTGGCGAAACGAGAAGAACTTCGACCGGGCCCCGATGATCAGCAAGTACCAGAAGATCCTCACCATTGCGGGAAGATCACCCTTCGATGAAGGAGATCAGGCGTTTGCAAATGTAAAGACCCTGATCGAGATCCGCAACCACCTCATGCATTACAAGCGGGAGTGGGTGGTGATCCGTGAAGGCGCTGCGGCGGGAGAAGGCGAAGAAACCATGGTGGAAAAGATCGAGAAACTTCTCAGGAAGAAATTTGCTGCCAACCCGTTCGCTGCAAAGAACCAGCCGTTCTTCCCGGATAAGTGCCTTGGGCATGGCTGTGCGGAATGGGCGATCATCAACAGTGTCATCGTGACCGATGAGTTCTACCGGCGCCTTGACCTGCCGGCGCCGTATGAAGGGATCCGGGACGAGCTGGCAACGCGATAGGTTTTCATGTTCCGGCACGATGAACGGAACCTCTCAACAATCCCGCCCCCCTCTTGTGCCAGAACAGGAAATACCGTACTTCGCAAACCGGGGATCTCCCCCTTCTGTGAGAACTTTCCAGAGCGTCTGATCGCTGGAATACTATTAAAAAAGGGGATGGGATCTCTCACTTCTTCCGGCTTTTCTTCGTCTTCTTCTTTGACTCTTCATCTGACATCGACATCAGGTCGATGATATAGGAGCCTTCCTTGCCCACGCTGACAATCCGCTCGTCGGTCTGGGCCATCTTCTCGAGGTTCAGCTCATATGAGCCGGGCGCAACGATCCGGATCGTCTCGACCCGGTCGTACATCTCCACCTGCTTCTTCGCCGGGCCGCCAAGCTCAAGGACTTCCTGCTGGCTCTCCTCTGCTATCTCGTCGATCGTCTTCTCTTCGAGAACGTCCTTGTTGATCTCTGCTTCCTTGACGTAGAGGAACTTCTTGCCGCCGCAGCTCTCGCACCCTTTCAGGATCTCGGTTGACCCGTCCTTGTATTCCCGCCCGCATTTCGTGCACTTGTGCGGCATCGCCCTTCACCCGAAGTACTCGAGCATCGTCTCGTAGAGGTCTTCAACATTCCGGCCTTCGAGCCCCGAGATCGCGACAACGGGGTGCTGGGGAAAGGCGCTGCGGATCCGTGCCGGCGCCGCGTCCGGCAGGTCGATCTTGTTGGCGACAATGATCACCGGCAGGTTCCGGGCCTCGATGATCCCGATCATCATGATATTGACCTGCATGAACGGATCGGTTGTCGAGTCCAGCATGTAGATAACGCCGTCGATATCCTCGCGGAGCCAGTGCATAGCCTCGGCGACACCTTCCGTTGCCTCGCGGGCCCGGATGATCGCCTCATCCTTCTCCATCCCGAACTCCAGGAACTCGTGGTAATCGATCTTGGTCGTGACACCGGGAGTATCGACGATATCCATGACAACGGTGTTCCCGTTCGCACCGGAGATGACGATATCCTCCTTCTTTCGTGCCCTCCGGGTCTCGTGTGGGATCTCACTCACCGGGCCGACCGCGTCACCGGTCCAGTCGCGGGCAATGCGGTTGGCGAGTGTTGTCTTCCCCGCATTCGGGGGACCGTAAATACCGATCCGGGTCCGCTTCTTCTTAAAAAACCGGTTAAGGAAATTGGAAAATTTCTTCTTTACCCTGCCAAAGGTCTGATAAAATATCTTCACTATTCACCTCGATGGGAATGCAATGTGGCCCGGATAATCCCGGCTCAATCGATTCACCATACTGCCTTAGTAATGTATTGAATACGCAGTTTATTATGTTTCTTATCCCTGAAGGTACACTCCCACGCCGGTAAGGGAACGTCGGGCTGCCTGAATATTACTGTCCCGCATGGATTGCCGGCACGGCCACATTGTATTTATACAAGGGGAGGGGAGTATGCTAATTGTAATCATCAGCACAAGCACTTCAAGGAGGTGACTCATGAAAAAGACAAACAACGCAATCCGGGTTGAGACCCATGTCCCCCTCAGGGAAGTGATGAAGAAAGACCCGATCATGATCGGCATTGATGCCACTGCAGCAAAAGCCGCAAAGGCGATGTGCACCGGAGAGGTCGGGAGCGTCATCATCCTCAAAAACATGAAGCCCATCGGCATCGTGACCGAGGAAGACCTTACCTGCAAGGTGGTGGCAAAAGATCTCAAACCGAGCACTGTACCGGTAATCGATATCATGAGCACGCCACTCATTACGGTGAGTGCGGAGAAGACTGTAGTGGACGCTGCCAAGATGATGGTGAAGCATAGGGTAAGGAGGCTTCCGGTCGTCGATACCAATAAGAAAGTTATCGGCATCGTGACCGTGCGGGATCTCCTTACCGTCTCCAACGAGCTCAACGAGCTCCTCACGGATGTTATCGAGATCAACCGCGAGGAGATCGTCGAGCAGGGCGTATGCGACCGCTGCAGCCAGATGTCTGATGACCTTAAGCGGGTGGACAGCGTTTTGCTCTGTCCCCAGTGCCGCGAGGAGGACAATATCAGATGAAGACAGCACAGGATTTCATCGTAGAGATCCCTGTGCTGAAACCAAGTGACCAGATAACCAAGGCACGGCAGATTCTACGAGATGACCGGTTCCGGGAAGTCTATGTCGTGGACGCAAAGAAGAAGCTCCTCGGCTATATCGATATCACGGATGGCCTGCGGGTGACCGCAACCAAATCGAACGTGACTGTGGAGGGATTTGTCCGGGAAGCGCCCGTGGCACATCCCCCCGATGCGATCGAGCAGGTGGCAGGAACGATACGACAGTTCCATACGGACAGCGTGGCAGTAGTCGACGACAGATCGCACGTGGTCGGCGGGGTCCTCATAGCTGACCTCTTCCCGGTGATCATATCGCGGAACGAGCTGCACGGCCCCGTATCCCGGTTCATGTCCCGCAAGATTGTCTCAGCAACACCGGACGATGATATCCAGAAGGTGTACACGATGATCATGGAGAGCGGCTTTGCAGCCTTCCCGGTTGTCGGGAAGAAGCGCCTCGCAGGGATCATCTCCCGGCGCGACCTCATCAGCAGCAGGCGGGTGAGATCGGCACTTGCGCAGCACACCCATACCCCTGTCGGGGACGTGATGACCACGGATGTTGTCACGATCGCCCCGGATGAGCCGATCAGCGCTGCGGCAGAACTGATCGTCCGCCATGATGTCAGCATCCTGCCGGTGGTGGACGGGGAACACCTTGTCGGTGTTGTCAACCGCCACGATGTCCTTACAGCACTCGCATGAAGGCATTACACAGGAAGACACGAGGAAAAACCAGGAATATGCCGGGGCGAAGATGTCCCGGGAACCAAAAGGAAAACACCAGAAACGGAGGGCATTAATGCACCAGAACGGCCGGATTGCCAAACAGGGCGACCGGCTCTTAAAAATGCCAGGGACCCTCGACCGGGGCCCGGTGGAGTTCAAGTCCCATATAGCAGAACAGGCCGGGGAGATCATGGCGATTGCTACCCGCGACGTCGTATCGGCACCGCCGACGCAGAGTATCCTGGCGGCCGTGGAGCAGATGACGAAGTGCGGGTTCCGCCGGCTTCCTATCACCGATGCCGGCACCGGCACGCTGCGGGGGATCATCACCTCGGGGGATATCATCAATTTCATGGGGGGCGGGGACAAGTACAAGCTTGTCGAGGTCAGGCACAACGGCAACCTGATCGCCGCGGTCAATGAACCTGTCCGATCGATCATGACGCAGCAGGTAGAGACGCTTCATACTGACGCCCGCATCCGTGATGCCATTGACGTGATCGTCAGTAAAAAGATCGGCGGGTTGCCGGTGGTTGACAAGGACGGGATCCTTGCCGGGATCGTTACGGAACGCGACGTCCTGGGGGTGCTCGCCGCAGAGCACAGTGCGCTGCGGGTCGAGGACGCGATGAGTTCGGATCTCCGGGTCACCGCCCCGGACTTCCCGATTGCCTCGGTCACCCGCGACCTGACCCGGCACCATTTCCGGCGCTTACCGGTGGTGAGCGATGACGTCCTGTACGGGATTGTCACGGCAACGGATATCATGCGGTATCTCGGGAGCCGCGAAGCCTTCTCCCGCATGACGACCGGCAATGTCGCGGAAGTGACCGGCCTTCCGGTCCGGACGCTTGTGGCAGGCGAGCTCTTCACGACGACCCCCGAGAAGACCATCAACGAGGCGGCCCGGGAGATGCTCACCCGGAACATCGGGGCCCTGCCGGTGATCGAGGATTCGCGCCTGATCGGACTTGTCACCGAGTTCGATCTCGTGCGGGAGTTTGCAGGAGGGTAAGAGCAATGTATGCCCGCGATGTGATGACCGCAACTGTCTTTGTCGTGGATCCGAATGCTACGGTTGCGCATGCCCGGAACCTGATGGTCCGGCACCATATCTCCCGTCTCCCGGTCATGGAAGACGGGAAGCTTGCCGGTATCATCACCAAAAAGGACATCGCCTACCGGATGCGGCAGGCAGAGCCGGCCTGGCGCCGCCGCCCCCTGGACCGGATCCCGGTGGGGGCGCTCATGACGGAGATCCCTCTCGTGGTCGCACCTGACACCAGTGTGCGGGAGATTGCACGGATGTTCGTTGACAAGAACATTAGCAGTGTCCCCGTTGTGGATGAAGGTGTAGTGAGGGGTATCGTGACCAAGACCGATCTGATGAAATCCGCCCTTGTCCGGGCATTGACCTGCCCGGCCGGGGACGTGATGGAGGATGTAGCAACGGTCAGCCGCTACCACTCGCTCGACCACGTGGTCGGCGTGATGCGCGAACGCAATGACAAGGTGCTGGTGACGGACGATGACGGTACCCCTGCCGGTATCATCACCGAGACGAACCTGGCATTCTACGAAGACGAACCAAAGATATCGGGTGTGGTTGAAAAAGACATAGCCATACGAAGACGCGAAACGGCGGACGGGCCGGGCGGGCAGAACCTGATGGTGATCCCCCCGGTAGCCGCAGAAGACCTGATGACGAGTCCCGTGATCACGGTCCACGCGGAGACACTGCTTCCGGACGCCATTGCACTGATGGAGAGACACCATGTCAACAGCCTTGTTGTCATGGACGAGAGCACGATAGTGGGGATACTAAAACGCGACGATATCATAAAGGAAGTGGCGAAATGACAAAAGAAGTTTTTATCAAAGACGTAATGGCAAAGCCCGCAACCATAGCAAAATCAGCCAAGATAACCGAAGCGCTTGATAAGATGCTCGAGTTCGGCCTCGATCCCCTGATCGCCGTCAATAACAACGCGGTGGTCGGCACGGTCTCACGGCAGGCAATCGCAGAGAAGCTGGGGAGCAAGCAGAACTCCAGCCTTGCCCCGACTGCCATCCATGTGGCAAGCGTGGTCGAGGAGGACTTCACCAGTGTCTATCCGGACCAGAACACGAACGTCCTGATACCCCTTCTCCAGAAGTACAAGCTCGTCGTGGTCTACGATGCCGATCACAAGCTCATCGGGCAGGTCTCGGCCGGGGACCTGCTGAAGAAATACCAGCCCGAGGACGGGATGGAGAGCGCGATCGAGAAGGTGCTGACTATCGAGGCAGACGAGCGCGTTGTCCACCTCCGGCGCCGGATGCTGGACGACAACATCAACCGGTTCGTGGTGACGGAGCACGAGAAATACACGGGCATCGTGACCGAGACCGACGTGGCAATCGCCATGCGCGAGTTCCGCAAACAGGTGGACGACAACCACCAGGACCACCGGATCCGGAACCTGCTGGTCAAGGATATCATGAGCTCCCCGCTCATCAGCGTGGAACGGACGGCAAAGGTGGCCGATACCGTTGCCCTGATGCTGAAGAAGAATATCAGTTCTCTCCCGGTGATGGACAAGGGCAAGCTGGCAGGCGTTGTCACCCGGCGCTCGCTTGTCAACGCACTCTGATCCGGGACCCGATCCAATCTCCCTTTTTTATAGTGTTCCGACACCGGAAAATTCCCGGTTCTGGTTGTATGGGCCTATTCCCCCAGTTTAAAAAAGATAATGATTCATCTGGACGCTGTACAGTCCGCCAGGTTATTCCGGTGTGAGCGTTCCCCCGTTCGTCAGGGTATACGTCTTCCCCCCCAGTGCACGGTTGGCCGCAAGGCTTGCATCATAGGTTACCGTGTGGCCATTACCGTTGATGTTGGTGATGCTGGTGCCCGAGATCCCGTCGGTATCGGAAAGACTGGCCAGCTCCGAATCGGCGGTGACGCTCCACGAGCTGGTTGCATCGAGGGTCAGTGCTGCCGAATTGATGGCACCGGTCAGCGATGCGCCGTTCTTCAGGGTTGCGTCAATCGAGCTGATACTGTCGGTGACGAGCGAGCCGGTCAGGGCGGTGTTTTCAGCAGTAAAGGTAACCGTACCGCCGTTGCTCCCGGAGGTGCCCCAGCGGGTTGTTCCCGCTGCGTTGATGAGGGTATCCGAATTGCTGGTGACCTTCACGCTGTCCAGCGTGATCCTGGCATTCGTGTTCGTGACGAAGAATGCCGGGCCGGCTGTTGACGTGTAGGAACCGCCATCCATCGTGAACGTTCCCGTTCCGGCATCGGCATCGCCGGACATGCTCTGGTAGATCATGGTGCCGCCGGTCTTCGCCACCCCGCCGGTCAGCGTGGTGTTCTCAAGGATGATGGAGTTGAAGCCCTCGATGACCGCGGCTTCCGAACCGGTTGCGGTAGCCGTAGCATCCGTAACCGTGATCACACCCGTCGAATATATTGCCGGCGAGTCAGTACCGGAACAGATGATTGTTCCCCGGGTTGCCGTTACGGTGCCGCTGCCGCGGTCCGTTGCAAGGGGTGCACTGTTGGCCCCTGTGGTGTCGATATCGACATCGGTGAGGACCAGGGTGCCGCCGTTCGTTGCCATGACGCCATGGCCCCCGCCACCGGTTGCCTTGATGCTGACCCTGTTCAGGACGATGGTCGACCCGGTACCGGTCGGGAATGCGCCGTTGGCGCCGCTGCCGCTCGTGGTGATACTGCCGCCGTTGATCGTCACTTTTCCCCCGTCAGATGCGAGAACCGCTGCATTGAGGCCGTAGAAACTGCTTGCATCGCTCGACGAGGTCTCGCCGGTTGTTATGATGGTCGGGTTTATCAGGGTGAGGTCGCCGTTGCCGGTGACATAGACCGCTGAGATATCGTTGGTAGACGATGAGTAGGTCTTGCCGGTCTCGCTCGCGGTCCCGCCATCCAGGGTGTAGGTACCGCTGAACGTGTACGATGACGAGCCGGAACTGCTGCCCCCAGGTACCCCGCTGCCCGTCTGGCCTGATCCTTCGGGACCTCCCTGTCCCCTACCACCCGGCGTTGCCCCGCCGGTTCCCATGCCCCCGGAAGACGAGTTGCTCCCGGGCATCATACCCCCCGGGCCCCCCATGCCGTTTGAGGAACTGATGTTTCCTCCCCTGGTTCCCGGTGGAGCCGCACCGGCTCCCCAGTCCCCGAAAGACGAGTTGCTCCCGGGCATCATACCCCCCGGGCCCCCCATGCCGTTTGAGGAGCTGGAGTTACTGCCGGGAGGCATGCCCCCGGGGGGACTGCTGCCGGATGTTGTGCTGGCAGCCACGGCAGCATGGTCCGCAGCAGCGGCATTTCCGGAGGATGCGGTAGTTGACGAGGTGCCGGTGCACCCGGCAAAGGCTGCAACAGCCAGGATCAGAAGTCCTGATACAATGAACCATCTGTTGACTTTCATACGGAAATCATACCTTTTTCATCACCCTGACATCCCGCCGATCTCTTATATTCGTCACATGGGTGACGGTCAAATAATGCATAGATGACGGGATGTATTGAACATATACGTATCATGAATGAATCCCGTCCATCGATCCGTCACGCGTATGTAGTTCTCCCGCCAATATCCCCCTGAGGAGATACCCGTGAGAGACGATGTACTGTTCAGGACCATGACCCGGGAGGAAGCTGGTATGGCGATCGCATGGGCCGCACGTGAGGGATGGAATCCCGGTCGTGCAGATGCTGAATGTTTCTATGCCACTGACCCGGATGGTTTCTTCTGCGCTGAAACGGACGGGAAGATCGTCGGGATGGTCTCGGTGGTCAACTACGATGACCGTATCTCGTTTTACGGTCTCTTCATTGTGGACCCTGCATACCGGGCACAGGGAATCGGGATGCAACTCTACCGATATGCGATGCGCCATGCCGGTTCACGCATTGTGGGTTGCGACGGTGTTGTTGCAATGGTGGAGAAGTACCAGAAGGATGGCGGGCTCTTCCTGCACTACAACAATGCACGGTACGAGGGGACCGGCGGCGGGACGATGCCAGCCGGGCTCGTACCGGCACGGGACGTGGACTTCCGGCTGCTTGCGGACTATGATGCAGCACACTTCCCGGCCCGGCGGGAGCGTTTCCTCCGGTGCTGGGTGCAGCACCCGGGCCATCACGGGCTTGCACTGCTGGATAATGAGGGGAAGATCCTCGGGTACGGCGTACGGCGACCCTGCCAGGCCGGTCACAAGATCGGGCCGCTCTTTGCCCGCAACCGGGCAACCGCAGAACTCATCCTCGACGGGCTCGTGGCAGGTATCCCCGGCGAGCAGTTCTATCTCGATATCCCGGTCCCGAATACGGGTGCTGCCGCTCTCGTGAAGGACCGCTCCATGAACCCGGTCTTCTTCACCGCCCGGCTCTATACCACGCCGGAACCCGTCCCGCTCCCGCTGGATGAGATCTTCGGGGTCACCACGTTCGAGCTCGGTTAAGCCAGGGCAGTATCGGTGGCGGCGTAAGAGGACGTGAATGAACTGTCCGGTACGACAGGCTGGTGCAGTCCGATCATACCCTGCATGAAAACATACTATCGAACAAATAATACCTGACCGGATCCTTTTTTTATTGTCAGCGTAGAGTATTGCATGTCCAAGACGCCGGTACTTCAGGACATCTGTTCTGTCGGGCAGGAACGTGCCTGGTCAGCAGGGATGCCGCATGAAACTCAGGAACCGCACGCTCCTTATCCTCGGTCTGGTCTTCCTCTTTCTTTTCGCTGTGATAGCGGTAGTCTCGTTCAGCATAACCATGGACGGCCTTGACCGGCTTGAATACACCGACATGAACAAGGCTTTCGGCCAGGTGAGATCCGGTATGAACGGGGAGTCCTCACTGCTCCTGAGTACGTCGCAGGACTGGGGATGGTGGGATGAGACCGCCTCCTTTGTCGCCACCAATGACAACGGATATGTCCAGCGGAACCTGAATCCCGAGAGCCTTAAGACGATCAACGTCCCCCTATTTCTGGTCCTTGATCCTGAAGGAAATCTTGTCTATGGCCGGATCAGGTCACCGGATTTCCAGCAGGATCAGATCCTTTCTGAAGAGATCCTTCAGGATATCCGGAACACATCCGCGTTGGTTCACCATACAACGGATGATCCGGGGACGGCCGGTGTGCTGCTTTTACCCGAAGGGCCCATGTTCATCGCATCAACCCCCATCCGTTTTTCTGACAAGAGCGGACCCCCGATGGGAACGCTCATCATGGGGAGGTACGTGGAAAACGGCCCCCTCCAGAGAATCGAAGCCTCTACCGGGTATGTGGTTCTCCTCTCCCGGGAACGGCCGGGTGCAGGGAATGAACAGTTCAGGGCACGGGAATACCAGCTGGATGGCGTACAGACCGTGCTTGTTCCGGATAATGAGAGCACGATAACGGGATACCGCAGCATCGGGGATCTCGCGGGCAGACCCCTTGTCCTCGGGGTCACCATGCAGCGTGATATCTACCGTGCAGGTCTTGCCAATACCTCTACCGACCTCCTTCTCCTTTGTCTCTGGGCGGGTATCACGGCCCTTATTGTGGTCTTCATTATGGATCATATGATTCTCCGGCGCATCGACGCCCTCTCAAACCGTGTCAGAACCCCCGTGGAAAATCCTGATAATGGTGTTCCTGTCCTCGCGGGCAATGACGAACTGGCGGCACTCGAACGCACGATCCTTGCATCCCGGGCGGATCTCCAGATGAGTGAGCGCCAGCTCCGGATATTCATCAATGCCCTGCCGGACCCGGCCGGCCTGTATTCCCGTGATGGAACCATTCTCTTCGCCAACACGGCGCTTGCGGCATTCCTGAACACGCCGGTAGACGAACTACCAGGAACGCATGTCAGCGATCATCAGCCCCGGGACAAACTGGGGAAATACGTTGCACAGGCAGAAGAGGCGATCAGGAAGAAGGCATCTGTCCAGTGCGAGGTTGAGTCCGGTGGGAAGACCCTTCTCATCACCCACTACCCGGTCTTCGACTCCAACGGGGAGGTTATCCAGATCGGGCTCCTGACGTTCGATATCAGCGAACAGAAACGGCTGGAGAATGCCCTCCAGAAAGTCACCAAGAAGGTTGCGCTCCTCAATACGGTGATCTTCAATGATATCCAGAACAAGGTCTTTGTCCAGCGGGGATATCGCGATCTCCTGCGAAAGGAACTCACCGATCCCAGGCATCTTGATCTCTTAAAGAAGCAGGAAGATGCCGGGGCGGGGATCGAGTCCTCGCTTGCGTTTGCCCGGGAGTACAGCGATCTGGGGGTCAATCCCCCCCGGTGGCAACGCGTAACCGAAGTGATGGCGTTTGCGATATCCCACCTTGATTACAGGGCTCTGCAGCGGGACTTCCATCTGGCGGGACTGGAGATCTATGCGGATCCACTGCTGGAGCGGGTCTTCTTCACCCTGGTGGAGAACACGCTCCGGCATAGTCGGCATGCCACGGTCCTGCGGGCAGAGTATACGATCACCGGCAACGGGGCAGTTATCGTTATCGGGGACGATGGTTGCGGTATCCGGGCGGAAAACAAGGAGCGGATATTTGAGAAGGGCACGGGTACAGGAGGAGCAGTCGGGCTCTTCCTCTCGCGCGAGATCCTTTCCATCACCGGGATTACAATACGGGAGACCGGGGAGCCTGGCAAAGGGGCACGGTTCGAGCTGCTGGTGCCGGAGGGGTCGTACCGGGTGAACAGAACCTGAAGCGGATGTGGCAGCGATGCCGGATATCTCCAGTGCGGGGCAGGATACAGGATCTACCGGAATCATCTTTAACCAGAACTGAACAGGATACATATAGTTCATCCCGGTTACTATGAGCACGATTACCGCCCTGTATGTGGATGACGAACCGGATCTCCTGGAGATTGCACGGATATTCCTGGAAAAAACCGGGGATCTGACGATCGATACCTGCTCGTCACCCCTTGATGCCATGGAGAAACTGCGATCCGTACGGTATGATGCCATCATCTCGGATTACCAGATGCCGGAAATGGACGGCATCACCTTTTTAAAAACCGTCCGATCCAATGTGGGCCCGATCCCGTTCATCCTCTTCACCGGCCGGGGCCGCGAGGAGGTTGTCATCCAGGCCATCAACCATGGTGCGGATTTCTATCTCCAGAAGGGTGGTGACCCCAAGGCGCAGTTTGCCGAGCTGGCGCATAAGATCCGCCAGGCAGTCCAGCAGAAACGGGCAGAAGCGAGCATCCACGACCACGAGCGGCGGGAATCGGATATCATCAATTTCCTGCCCGATGCAACGTTTGCCATTGATATGAGCGGGCATATTATCGCGTGGAACCGGGCAATGGAACGGATGACCGGGGTGAATGCCCCTGCCGTGATGGGGAAAGGCGATTATGAATATGCGATCCCGTTTTACCATGAACGTCGCCCGATTCTTATCGATCTTGTCCTCCGGAACGACCCGGCTGATCCACACTACCCGTTTATCAAGCGGGATGGCAAGACCCTCTTCTCCGAGATCACGATCCCCCATTTCAATAACGGCACGGGTGCGGCCCTCTGGTTCACGGCATCCCCGCTCTACGATATGCAAGGCACGGTGGTCGGGGCCATTGAATCGATCCGGGACATCACGGACCAGAAACGGATCGAGGAGGCACTCCGGGAGAGCAAGGAAAAGTTCCGTGAGATGGCAGATCTCCTCCCCCAGATCGTGTACGAGGCGGACTGCCACGGCCTTCTCACCTATGCCAACGCCATTGCGTTCCAGCTGTTCGGGTACACCCGGGAGGATTTTTCCCGGGGGCTTCATATCCCGGACATGATTGTTCCCGAAGAACGGGAGCGGGGAGTACGTGCCATGAGGGATATTCTGGCCGGAAAACCGCTCCCGGCCGGCGGCCAGGAATACCAGGCCCTCCGCAAGGACGGCAGCACGTTCCCTGTCACGATCTATACGGTTCCCATCGTCAGGAATGATCGCATAACCGGGCTCCGTGGAATCATCGTCGATATCTCCAGCAGGCAGCAGGTGGAAGAGCAGCTCAGGGAGAGGGAGCGGTTCCTTACCACCCTCATGAGCCACCTGCCCGGTTTTGTTTACCGGTGCAGGAACGACCGTGACTGGACGATGACCTATATCAGCGAGGGATGCCGGGACCTGACCGGGTATGCACCCGCGGATTTCCTCGTTGACCGGACCATCACCTTCAATGCTCTCATCCACCCGGATCACCGCGAACGGATCTGGCAGAAGTGGCAGACCCTGCTGGGCCGGCTCGAGGTGTTTGAAGATGAGTATCCCATCATCACGAAGAGCGGGGAGACCCGCTGGGTCCAGGAGCGGGGCCAGGGCATCTTTTCCGAGGACCACCGTCTGTTGTTCCTGGAAGGTTTTATCGCGGATGTGACCCGGCGCAGGAGCGTTGAGGAGGCACTGGAGAAGAAGAGCCGGTACTACGAGCTGCTGCTCCACACATCAACGGATGCCATCCATGTCATGGACAAGGACGGGAGACTGCGGGAATGGAACGATGCCTTCCTGTCCCATCTCGGCTATTCTGCGCAGGAAGCGGCGCATCTGACGATAGCGGACTGGGATGTCTCCAGGAAGATCGATCAGTTCGCTCTGTGGATTGCAGGATTGATCCGGGAAGGAGGGATCATTGAGGCCATCCACCGCAGGAAAGACGGCACGCTCAGGGACATGGAGATTACCACGACCGCTGTCACAATTGATGGGGAGAAACTGCTCTATGCCTCGGCACGGGATATCACCGAGCGGAAACGGGTGAACAGAGCTCTTTTCGAGAGTGAAGCCCGGTATCGCAATATTGTTGAATCGTTCGAGGACCTGTATTATGAAACGGATGCGAAGGGGATCATCCGTTTCCTCTCGCCCTCCTGTTATCCCCTCACCGGGTGGACGGTTGCGGAACTGACCGGTAAACCGGTGACGACGGTTTACTCTGATGAGAAATACAGAAACGATCTGACTGTTGCAATACAGGAGACCGGCTACGTGCGGGATTTCGAGATCGTGCTGAATAAACGTGACGGTACTCCTACGCCGGTATCCCTGTCCGCCCACATAATCAGAAATCCCGGCGGCTATCTGGCGGGTATCGCGGGGTCGCTCCGGGACATTACGGACCGGAAACGGGCAGAGGTGGAGATCCAGAGGAGCAGGGAGCAGCTGGCCCTCGTGATCGCGGGGTCCGGTGCCGGGTTCTGGGACTGGAACATTCCGGAAGGCCGTCTCATCATCAACGAACGATGGGCAGAAATTATCGGGCATTCGCTTGCCGATCTGGAGCCGATCTCCGTAAAGACCTGGGAAAAATACTGTCACCCGGATGACCTGAGACGTTCCGAGATCCTGCAGCAGCAGCACTTCACTGGTGAAAACCCGGTGTACGAGTCCGAAGCCCGGATGCTTCACGCTGACGGGCACTGGGTCTGGGTGCTCGACCGGGGAAAAGTCGTTGAATGGGATCACGAACACCGCCCGGTGAGGATGACCGGGACGCATATTGACATTACCCGGATCAAACAGATGGAGAGCGCCCTCCGGCAGGCAAATACGAAACTCAATCTCCTCAACAGCATCACGCGCCACGATATCGTGAACCAGCTGACGTCGCTCAAAGGGTTCCTCGAACTGTCCCGGATGAATCCTGCCGACACCGCTTCCGTGGCGGGGTTCATCGACAAGGAAGAGAGTATTGCCAAAACGATCGAGCGGCAGATCGCCTTTACCCGGTATTACCAGGATATGGGGGTGAAAGATCCTGCGTGGCAGAATGTGGAGGCGAGTGCCCTCGGAGCGGCAGCAGCCCTGCCGATGCGGGGAATCTCCCTGTGCATCGAGCGCTCCGATCTTGAGGTGTACGCGGATCCGCTCTTTGACAAGGTCTTTTATAACCTGATTGACAATGCCCTCCGGTACGGCGGGGACCGGATGACTGCCGTGCGAATCTCCTGCCAGGAGATTGCTGACGGGCTTGTTCTTGTCTGTGAGGATGACGGGGCTGGTATCAGCGATGAGAACAGGAAGCGCCTGTTCGAGCGCGGGTTTGGTAAAAATACCGGTCTCGGGCTGTTCCTTGTCCGTGAGATCCTCAGTATCACCGGTATTACCATCCGGGAGACCGGCACGCCCGGTATCGGGGCCCGGTTCGAGCTGCTGGTGCCCAGAGGATCGTACCGGTTCGCCCGGTTGTGAGCGGGACGTGGTCCGGATTTTTCAGGAACCTGACCGACCGCGAGGGCTCGTACACTTTTACCCCCTCCGACCCCCTCCAGCCCAACGATCCTCATGGATATGCAATTTTACTTCGTAAAACTGGCATTTTTTTCAGGTAAACCTGTAGGGTGGTTGTAGGGGGTCGGACCACTTTTTTGTACAGACAGGGAGCTTTGGGAGTGTGAAAACTTTGAAATTTTACTGTGAGGAATTTCCTGGAAGACCGTTGTTATGCGGATCTGAAATAATGTGCCCGACCCCCTACCTGTCTCATACAGGTTTCATTCTGTCCGTTCATTTGTTGAGGGTTTGGCTGGATAACCTCCTGTACACCTATGATTAAATACACATACATACACAGTATGATTATGGCCACGAAGACTATCAGCATCACCGAAGATGCTTACGAGCGGTTGCGTGCGCTCAAGAAAGACGAGAGAACGAGTTTCTCTGAAGTGATTGTGAAATATTATCCGGTAAAGCGCAGGTTGTCTGATGTACTTGCCGAACTCGGGGATTGTACCGAACTTGCGGACTCGGTGGAAAAAGTCTCCCGGGAGATGCGGACAGCAACGCTGCGTGAGGTAAAGTTCTGATGCCTGTTGCAGATACTTCGTTCCTCATCGACATGATGAGACGGGATCCTGCAGCACTGCGGCGGTATGACGAGTATGAGCGCCAGGATATCGCGCTTTCCACCACTGCGATTACTGCCATGGAACTGTACAAAGGAGCATATGTGTCAGGGAACCGCAGGAACGTGGAGAAAGCAGATACGATCCTGGAATTATTCAACCTGCTTCCGCTCGATGAAACGGTATACCCGGTATTTGGCAGGATCGCTGCGGGGCTCTGCCGTGACGGTAATCCCATCGGGGATTTTGATGAAGCGATTGCAGCTATAACACTGTGTAACGACGGGGAGATCATCACCCGCGACCGGCATTTCGAAAAGATACCGGAACTGAAGGTTATAGCCTACTGACTTCTGTCTCATTGCTATGGGACCAATACCATTTCACTGTATATGTGCTGGACCGGGTGGGCAGTTTTCACGTCGACAGGGCACCCACGGTATTTAGCTGCATTTGGACGCTGAAACGGGGTCCGGGCCAGAATTCAGAAGGTGGTTAACCGGAGGTCACTTTTTGATCCGGAGTTCCGGGACGACTATTGTTCATCCTTGTGATAGAGAGCGAGGAAGACCAGAGTATCCTTGCGCTTATCATACCAGTACGATAACCGGAATGGCGGGATGTAAACTTCCCGGGTCTGTTTGCGGCAATAGCGCATCGGTTTTCCGAGACCCGGGTTCCCAATAATTTTTTTGATCTGGTGCTTCACATGCTCCTTGAGCCGGGCATCGCTGATCTTACGGATTGTCTTTTCAAAGTGCGGGTCGTAAGCAACGATTACCATGAATCCATCTCTTCGATGAAGTCACCTGCGTCTTTCTTAGTGAAGGTACCTTTGGAATATTCTACGAATGCGGCTTCGGTTTTTTCCGCAAACAGGATGTCCTCCCGCAAGGCCGGTTCGATGTCGGTCAGCGGTTTAAGAATGATCCGTTCTCCGTCCCTGATGATCAGGATCTTTTCACCTTCGGGAAGATCGGTTCGCATCGAGGCAGGAATAACAACCTGGCCTTTGGAACTCATACGGGTAATTGCAACATCCATGGCCAATCAGTAAGATATGTCTTACATCATTCCATATGAGTTTTTGTATAATCATACCGGACCCGAAACGGTTGTTGCCTTCATCAGTTCCGGGAGAATCATATACAAAGCTGCACATACTTAGATACAAGGTTCGGTAACGAGTACGCATCGGACTTCATGAGTACCGTGCGATGCGTGAACCTGACGAGATCCCTCCTGCCTCTGGTAGGAAATCTACGCAACGCTTATTACCCCACCCTTACCATATAATAAAGCACCATTCATGGAGCAGCGACTATCCGTTGCGAGTGTCTGAGAAGATGCGAGATTCCTCTGTTGAGGTAGCCAAGCCTGGTATGGCGCAGGTTTGCTAAACCTGTGTCCGAAAGGACTCGGGAGTTCAAATCTCCCCCTCAGCGCTAAAAAGAGACAGTCTCACAA
>NZ_JAJRCG010000024.1 GCF_028679125.1 Methanoregula sp.
GCAAGGTTGGTCTGTGCAGTGATGGTGAACTTGTCACCAACGTGCTTGTCGCCAATCGTGTCGACACGGATGGTGGGTTCCTCGACAAGGAACTGGAGTTTGGTGTAGGTATCGTCGACGTTTGCGTCGTTGATGCCCTGAGTAAGTGCTTCAGCTGCATCGGAGCCCTGCAGGCTGCCGGATCCGGTCAGCTTGAAGATTCTGGTGTAGTTGCCACTTGAGGTGCTGGTTGAGCTGATGAGCTGCTTGTTGACAACGTAGTCGCCAACCTTGTCTACATCGAAGATCGTGTTCTGCATCGGGTGCTGAACAACCACGAAGTACTGGCCGCTGGACAGGGTCTTGGTGGTCTCCTGCTTGATTTCGTATTTGAACGAAGCGTCAGAGTTGACGGATGCGCTGTCCTTGACAGCGTAGTTCTTGCCCAGGATCCAGATCATGACGCTGGACGGGTCGCCCTCGGCGGTACCGGTGACGTATACTCTGTCACCCTTGGCAACAGTGGACTGTGATGCAGTTGCAGAGACGAACGGCTTCTTGATGATGATAGAGACCGTGCCGTATGCTGCATTTGCAAGGGATTCCTTGTCGTAGGGCTGGCTTACTGCGTAGATAGTGTAGGTACCTGCATCAAGTGCATAGTTTGCAGTTCCCCACTTCCAGGACCATGTGTTGTCACCGTTGACATCGATTACCTTGAAGGTAGACGCGTTGTTGGTTTCAACTGCATAGTTCCTGGGGTCATCCTTGTTGATCTGTGAACCATCGCTCTTCAGGTTGGGTCCAACGATGAACAGGTAGGTCTTGTAAGTTTCGGTGTTGGTACCGGAGAACTTAATCTCTTCGCCGAGGTAGTAGGACTGGTCGCCTGCTGCTACGATGGTGACTGCGCCCTTCTCGACGTTGATGTCAACTTCGTCGCTCTTGACGGTGCTGCCAGTGGACTGGTATGCTGCGCCAAAGCCGGTTACGTTGTTGACTGGGAAGTTCTGCTCAACACGGATCGTGTACTTCTGTGCCTTGGTCCAGTTGTTGGTTACGAACTCAACAGTCCTGGTGCCTGAGGTTGAAGTGTTGATCAGTGCATAGTACCTGGTGCTGTTGAACGTGTTACCCTGTGCAAAGGTACCCTGTCCAACATCTTCCTTGATGGTTGTTCCAGCGCCGTTGTCGTACTGGTATGCACCAATCGGGAATGTTGTGCCGGTTGAAGCATCGTTGTAGACCTTCTCCTGGTTGAGTCCGGTCATGGGCGGCTGGTTGTCATAGCTGCTGTCCATTGCGCTGGTGCCCTTGACCCATACATAGTAGGTGGTGCTGGGCTTACCAGTGACAGTTACCGAGAATGACTTGGAGCGGACAACGGAGTCCTTGTTTGCCTCGATCTTGACCGTGTCAGAGATGAGGGTCACAGTGCCGGTTGCTGAAACAGTCTTACCGGAGTAGTCAGCGCCTGCATTCTTGTAGTTCTCTTTCATGTTGTTGAGTGCAGACTCTGCCCAGATGGAGTAGGTTCCGACCGGGTATGCGTACTGGTTGTTGGTGTCAACTGCATCAGTAACCCAGTAGGATGAAGCAGACCCGAAGGTCCACGGCTGAGTTGTGACGTACTTCTTGGTGGTGGACGTTGCAGTGTAGGAACCGCCCTGCTGACCAACGTACAGCTTGTCGTACTTTGCGCCAGCCTCGTCCTTCACGTAGATGTTAATGAACCCATCGGTTGCTTCCGTGGGGGTGTTAACGAGAGCAAAGGAACCAGTTGCGGTACCAAGTGCCCACGCACTCGTGTTAGCGAACTGAGATATTGTTCCTTCAGGGTTGACAGTAAAGTTCTGTCCAGTGTATGTGTTGCCGTTTGCAGACGAGTTGTTCCAGTATGCAAACTTGTAGGTACCTGACGGGATACCATAGGTTGTGTTAGCGGTCGAGCCGTAGTATTCAATGACCTTCCAGACATCTGCGCCGCTAACAAGTTCGGAGTAAACGCCCTTGGCATTGTTCTTGAATACGTACGAGCCGTTTATGCTTCCCGAGTAGTTAACATCTCCACCTGCGGCAACTGCTGCATCGTTCGGGTAAAGCTTGTATGCGTTGGCATAGGTCCCGAGCACATCATTTGTGTATGTGGTCGTGAACAGCGTGTTACCCCTGTTGCTGTAGGTCGCTGCATACATGTTGGTGTTGACCTGGACGCCGAGGTGCTCACCCTGCGTGATTGACATGCCGGTGATATCCTTGGCCTGCTGGAAGTCCCATGCAGCTACTGAGAGCGACGGGTCCTGGACGTTCATTACTGCGCCAGGGCTGGTGTACGGAGTGGTACCAGTTGCATCAAGTAAGTACCAGTTTCCGGTGTATCCCACGAAGTCTGAGGGGGCGACCTGGAAGTTATAGTACCTGCCACCCTGAAGGTTGATGGTCTTCGTCGGGGACGAGGTGGTCAGCTGTGCTGCTGACGCCCACCAGCCGATCTGGAGAAGGGTTGGTGCATTGTCAGAGGTAATACCTGCTGCTGAGTTCAGTGCGTGAGTGAGGTTAAGGCCCTCCTCACCGATAAATACGGTTGCACCGCGTTGGATCTGCGTTCCGTTCGGGTTGGTTGTAGTTACTGCCGAAACCGGCATAATAACGACAAGCAGGACGAACAGAGCGACTGCAACGAGTGCAATTGATAATCGCTTAGTCATGTGTTCAATTCCTCCAAAGTTTACATCATACATTACAAGCCGAGAACCGTATTCGACAAATGCCGAATAACGATTCTACGAGCCCCATACTCCGTTTAGACGGAATATGAAACAGTATTTGTAAAAGTGCCAATATATCCTTTGTGGTTGTTTTTACCGGTCAATCCGGGCATTGTTTGCCACGTTTTTAACATTCCAGACCGGATATACAGTTTTTTTGTTCTTCATAAGACCCATGCCGGCATGGTTGGGGATATACTGGATAATCTGGTGGGGGTATATATCACGCGCATTGCACTATACTATAGCACAATAACTCGTATGTACATAATCATACATTATGAGATATCTGGCTTTTGTAAGTTCATTATCCCACATAGTTAAATAAAAGTCAGGCCCGGGTGTGCAGATAGATCTCCAGGTTCTATTTAATCTGCATCGCATGGCCAAACCTGAGCATTCTAAGTATACTAGTATCAGCACGACCCTGACCCCCCCCAATGACATAGCACAGGCACATTGCAACAGATATACTACCTGTTATTACAAAGATCTTGATATGAGAGTTATCCGGGCACCGAGCATCGGACGGGCACACGAACAGGTCATCAAGATGATCCTGGAGAAAGGCTGGGTGCTTACTACTGAGGATGCTGAAGCAACGGTCGAATTCGAGGAGATTGCCATGCAGATCGATACACCCCTCGCAGAACCTATGGTGAGCCCGCACTCCCGGTTCCAGCAGAGGTTCGTTGAACAGTATGCAAAAGACCTGCTGAACGGTTCGAAAGCCTCCTTCGAATACGACTATCACGGCAGGCTCTTTGACTGGGGGGAACGCCTTGCTGCCAACGGCCAGCCGGTGCATATCGACCAGATTGCCTATATTGTCGGGAAACTCCGGTCGTCCCCGGTATCCCGAAGGGCGATCGCGATCACGTGGAACCCGGTCATTGATGAGAAACTCGATGACTGTCCCTGCCTCCAGCTCATCCAGTGCGTGCTGAGGGACGGGAAACTGGACATGCGGGTGATCTTCCGATCCAACGACATGCTCACCGCGGCCGGAGCCAACATGTACGCTCTCGTGCAGCTCCAGAAATCCATTGCTGATCAGCTGGGCGTCCCGTGTGGCACGTACACCCATATATCGCTCGTTCCCCACATCTACTTCATCCGCGATGTGCACGACATCGAGCCGTTTTGCGGGAAGGGAAAACTCATCGAGCCGGTGAAGGAAGTATGCCGGGCCTGCCAGCGATGTGACCGGGCAAAAACGGTATAATCCAGAGCGGGTCTCCGTCACTTTAATTAAGCAACAGCGGCAAAAACTATGGGTCAGATAGCCCGGTAGTGTAGCGGTCAATCATAGGGGACTCTGGATCCTCTGACAGCAGTTCGAATCTGCTCCGGGCTACTTCTTTTGCAGGATTTTTGTAGTTCTTTTATCGATTCCAGACTCTTCAGGAAACTCCCCGGTTTGCGATTTCACGCGATTAAAGAGGAGAGGAGACACGCAAGGAATATCGCGCCGAACATCCCCGCGCCACCGATACTGACGTTCGGGATCTCCATATCCCGGATGCGCGGGATCTGGGCAATGCCCGAACCAAGCAGGATACCAACAGTCCCTGCGACAAATGCGATTACTCCTGCCTCGAGTCCTGTTTCACCCGCAAGCAGGATACCACAGAGGATCGCGGCGAGACCGGGGAGGAAGAGCGGGGCGCGGAGACCATATCCGGGTATTGAGCGCGTTGACACCCATGCAATGAGGGCGACAAGAACTACTCCTGCTATAACAGGCATGAAAAGCCCCGATCCCACAATGGTGTTTGCCTGGTAGAGAAGATAGGCCGAGACTGCAAGCGGGATCACGGCCCCGCCGAGATTGAGCGCGATCTCCGTCTCCCAGACCGGTTGGGCGCCCAATGACATTTCCATGGTATCGACACGGACCATGTCACGCTTGATCCGGTAGAGGGGAATATTGACAAAACTCCCGATCAGCATCAGCAGGACAACCGCAAGCGCCGCGATCCACGAGAACCCAAGCCGGGTGAATGCTGCACCCACGAGCCCGAGAAAAAGGAGCGGGATAATAAGAACAACAAGCGCGATCAGCAGGAGGATAGCAAGAACCGGGAGCGCACCGGAGTACACCCGGACACCATCACTCACGGGCATCACCCGCAGCGCGTTTTGTGCAGACAATGGCCGCGTGATCCTTATGATACGGGGAGAGCCAGACGGTCTCCACAACCTCAAGCCCCGCAGCTGCAAGTTCCCCGAGGGTGGCGCGGAACACTTCTTCCGGTGTTTTCCGGATGTCCACGCTCCGGGTCTTGAGCATCAGGATCGCTCTTCCCCCGGGCCGGAGGAAGGCGCAGTTCCGTGCAAGAATAGCAGCCTGGTCCGGCTGCGCCACATCCTGGTAGAGCAGGTCAACCTCTTCGACAAGCGGGGCATACTGCTCCGGCTGCGTGGCATCCGCCATGATCGGCACGAGATTCGGCCGCCTCCGTGCCACCTCCAGCAGGTCCTGCATAGGGCGCGGGGCAAACTCGACTGCGTAGACAATTTCCACGTAATCCGCCACGTGCGAGACCGTTGTCCCGTTCGCCGCACCGAGATACAGTACCCGCATCCCCGCGGTCAGTTCCACGCCAGTACCAACATAGTAAAGCGCCGCCAGTTTGCTCCGGAACGGGTCCCAGATCCGTGCACCGCCAAGCATCCGTTCTCCATATACCCCTCCCTCTCCACGGGATACCAGGACATCACCGATCCGTATCATGACATATCACCGGTTCCCAGACGGTCGATCCGTTCCTGGGCACGTTCAAGGAACTCCGGAACCGCTTCGCCGCGGAAGTAATCGAGCCGGGCTGCGATGGCGAGTTTTCCCGCAAGCGCCCGAGCAACCTTCCCCCGCCGGTCTTTCGGGGCATTGTGCACCCGCCGGTGCTGGAATATGATCCCGTGCTTGGGAGAGGGGGACTTTGTACGAAGGTGGGCAAAGAGGGCAGTCCGGGCCCCGATCACCTGGATGGCACTCGCCGGCATCCGGGAGAGCGGGTGGAGCCCTCCTGCATGGGACATGAGCCGGGCTGCCACCAGTCCCCCGATCAGTGCACTGCAATTGGGCATCACTTTGCCTGCCCGGGACGATACCTCTATGGCAAGTTCCGTTCTCGCCGCAGCCAGTTTTTCAACCTGTTCTGCAACCATGCCCAGCGCCCCCCGGCCCCGCTGGGAGATGCTCCGGACCATCAGGTGCGCCGGGGTCTTCCGGTACTTACGGGAGAACGTCGGGTGCCGCACCTGGTGCCATTCAACAACCCGTTCGGAGAGCAGGTTGATCACCTCATCCATCTCGTCCAGCGTCCGCACCATCTGGAGAAGTTCAGTATCCTTCCCCGCATACTGTTCGCGGATCTGCTGCTCCGCTGCAGCGAAACAGAGCTCGCGGAGCGTCGATATGTACGTAGCCCGGTCGCTGCACACACCGCAGGCAACCGCATCCTCCCATCCGGGCAGGACAAAACCGTCCATCGTGGTCTTCAGGGTATGCAGGCGCTGGACCCGTGCTGCAGTATCGCCGTCAGCAGGGTGACATCCGTTCTCGTCCACATCCCCGAACCAGTAGGATCGCATACCGGACAGTAAGGATGCCGGCGGCAATAAAGATCACATATCCCTCTGGATTTCCGGTGATCAGACCCACATGATCCCAAAGGACCAGAGAATGACGGGAATCATGATCGCACCCATGCAATAAACCCTCGGCAGGTTTATGAAATGAGGTACTAGACCCACTGCCGTAGCCAGGACAAGGATAAGTATACCGAACGGGCCGGTGAGGATGATAGAGAGGAGGACGACAAAGAGGATCACGGCCCGGTTCAGCGCAAGGCTGTCGACCGCTCCGATCCGGTGCGCCGACCGGGAGAACCAGACCGTGATCCCGTACGCAGCACACGCAGCAAGTACACCGGCAACCATCAGCTCGCCCATAGAGGGAAGCGTGAGTTCAGAGAGCGCTGCCATCACCCCGTTCCGCATCCGGGAAAGGGCGAAGAGTGCAGCAAGACCGATAAACGCGTTCGCCGTATTCGCCGCATTGGTTGCAAGGATATACGCCCGCCGGTCTTTCTCATACCCGATCACGGATGCAAGCACACCGTTTGCGGAGGCGGTTGAGAGCCCGGGCAGCCAGCCGACAGCAATCCCTGCCACAGTCCCCAGCAGCGATGATTTGACAACAACACGGTCATCCAGACGGATCCCACGGAACTCCTGTGCGGGGATCTTCCCCCGCGATGCGGTCAGGAGTACCGAGATACCGAACAACCCGGTGAGGAGCGGCATCAGGATTGCGCTGCCTCCCGCAAGCATATGCCAGCCGAGAAAGGCATACCGGAGGGCAAACAACCCGAGGATCCCTGATACGATGAATATGGCAAGCCCCCACCCGGGTGCCTCACCGGTGACGAGCATCCATCCCACCGCGGCCACCAGCAGGATCCCGATCCACCAGTCAAAGTAGGGCTGAAGCGCAGGAAGCAAGAGGAAACAGATGAGCGAGAGCGGTACAGCAATGACCATGGCACAGGCACTGCCAAGCGCTGCGATCCGGACTGCCTCCTCACCATTGCCTTCAAGGCAGAGGGCATGCGCTGGCAGTACGGCCAGGGAGGTCTCTGCGTCCGGGATACCGAGGAATGTCGAGGGGATTGCATCGACAAACGTATGCGTAATCAGGGCGGCAAAGAGCGTGCAGGCAAGTGCCACCGGGCCGAGCACAGCAAGGAGGGCAACCTGGAGACTGAGCAGGACCCCGGCAAGGGTGTTTGCATGCACGCCGGGTATGATCCCACTGATGGTTCCCAGAATGATGCCAAGAACCGTGCCGACCAGAATTTCTATCATTTGAGAAAGAATTCGGGGGAATGGATATAAATTAAACGATATAAAGCAACCGAAATGCATACCATCATGGTATCACGAATACTATCTCCAAGCGAAATTCTCTATGAAGATTGCAGTTACCCGCCTGAAAGGAAAGGAGAAGACCGATGCCGCACGCTGTAGTGCATATGGTCACGCCTGTTACAGCGTCCACCCGCTCTGCTCTGAGCTCCGCATGAACGAGATCGACACATTTTCCGAAGCGGTCAGGAACGGTGAGTTCGACTGCATCTTCTTCACCAGTGCCCTGCCGGCAAAGATCATCGCCCCCCGGCTCACGACATACCCACGGGTAATCGCCATCGGTCCCCAGACCGCAAAGGAACTCCAGGAATACCATATCGGGTGCGAGACCCTGTCGAGTTTCTACTCGCGGGACTTCGTGCCGTACCTGGGTGACTGGATTGTCGGGAAACGGATCGGCATTCCCCGTGCAGATGTCCCGAACAACAAGCTCCTTGATGCCATTACCGATGCCGGCGGCATTGTCCGGGAGTTCCGGTGTTACGGACTTGTTCCCACCGGGGAAACTCTCGACCTGCAACCGGCAGACGCGATCCTGTTTACCAGCGCGATGTCGTTTATGCAGGCACGCTGGACACCCCGGCCCGGCCTGCTGGTGATGGCAATCGGCGATATCACCGCAATGGCCATGGAGCGGGCAGGAACAAAGCCTGACATTGTTGGCGACGGGTCGCTGGAAGGATCCATGCGCGCCCTGAATGAATACCTCAAAAACCAGGAGACACACCGCAATGGATGAACCAGCCGCAGGAATGGAACCCGTCCACCTCTGGGACCGGTCGGGAATCATCGTCATCGACAAGCCCCAGGGCCCGTCCAGCCACCAGGTTGCCGCATGGGTAGGGAAGATACTCGGGTGCCAGGTTGGCCACTCAGGTACACTCGACCCGCAGGTCTCCGGCGTGCTGTTGATCATGCTCGGCAATGCGGTCCGGCTCGCCCCGCTCCTCCTCCAGCACGACAAGGAGTATATCTGCCTGATGCGGCTGCACAATGATGTTGACGAGGAACGGATCAGGAATGTTGCAAAGGAGTTCACCGGCCGTCTGTACCAGCGCCCGCCCCGGAAGAGCGCGGTCAAGCGGAACCTCCGCATCCGGGAGATCCAGAACCTCGAGATCCTCAGTATTGAGGGGAGGCTCGTCCTCTTCCGGGTGGACTGCGATGCCGGCACGTACATCCGCTCGCTCTGCCACCACATGGGGTTCGCGCTTGGCGCCGGGGGGCACATGCAGGAGCTGCGCCGCACGCGCTCGGGTTCATTCACGGAAGACTCGATGTACACCCTTTTCGATGTCGAGGATGCGGCGGTTGCAGCACGGCAGGGGGACCGTTCCTTGCTGGAGAAAATGGTCGTGTCGGTCGATGCGGCAGTACCGGAACTGCCTATCGTGGTTGTCCGCGAGGCTGCAATCGATGCGCTCTGCCATGGTGCATCCCTTGCCGGGGTCGGTGTGATCAGTTGTATGGAGTTTGGCAAAGATCAGACCGTTGCCGTCCTCACGGAGAAGAAAGAGTTCGTCTGCCTCGGGCGGGCACTCGTCCCCTCGGCTTCTTTCAAACCCGGTGAGACCGGGCTCGTTGTTGCCCCGACAACGGTCTTCATGCAGCCAGGCACCTATCCCCGCGCCTGGACAAAATCCGATAAGGTCTACCCGCCAAAATCGGAGAGGAAAAAAGCCGTTAAACGCGCAGGAGAGAGACCGGCTTCGCGTCCGGGAGGGCAGCAGGATCGCCGCCCGGGCCGGAGACCGCAGGGAAATGCCCCCCGGAAGCCGGATGACCGGGCCCGGGTGAAGAGATACCATTAAAAAATGCCCCGGCTAACAAATAGGATACACTTTTTGCTGAGGTAGTCTAGCGGTAGGGCGCAGGCCTGGAAAGCCTGTGGTGCGAAAGTGCCTCGGGGGTTCAATTCCCCCCCTCAGCGTTTTGTAATTGTTCTTGCGTGAGGGGGGTCTGTGGCATACCCCCCCACCCATTACGTTTCAAATCGATCATACCCCCCCTGGCAGGGGGTGGGGGGGTATCCGGGAGACCCCTCCCCCCCATTGGCCGGATCAGACCCCCCAGATCATTTTTGAGTGGGCACCGGGAATACCTGCCCCGTCTGAAGCTCCGCTTTGCGGGCACATAAAAAACCGTGCAATAATGCATAATTCTCAATAATGAGAAGGGGGGTATGCGGGAGACCCCCCCTCCAATTATTTTTCAACCGCGTTACACCCCCCCACCCCTTGCATTTCAAGCGCGGGGAGACCCCCCTCCGTACCCCCCCAGCCGGACCCTATCCGGCCAAGCAGGTCCCCCTCATCCTCCGTCGTAAAATAGAGAGCCTGACCATAATGTGAGGATATCCCCTCCCTCCACTAAGGGGGGGTCTCCCGCATACCCCCCCATGTGCATACCGGGGCAGGACCTGGCGGATCAGAGATCCTTCAGGCACTCCTTTGCAAACGTAAAATAGTCCGGCACGATCTCGAACCCGAGGAAATGCCGGCCTTCCTGCTGTGCCACCACGGCCACCGTACCTGAACCCAGGAACGGGTCGAGAACAAGGTCTCCGGGGTTGCTGGAATAGAGGAGGATCTTCCGGACAATGTCAGGGGGGAGTTTCGTGGGGGTCTTCTTCCGGCCCTTCCAGTATTCGCGGTTGATCACCCAGACATCCTCGGGGTAATGGTCAATTTTGTTGAATGTGTACTGCTTCGGGTCTTTCACGACAAACAGGATGTGGTAATGGCTGGTCACGTACTTCTTCTTCGTGAAGACACCGAACTGGTATTTCCAGATCAGGTGGTTGATCGTAGTCAGCCCGGCAGCATCAATACCTTCGAGGATATCCCGCAGCCGGTTCCAGCCGGAAAAGATGTACATGCTGCCGGAGGGGGAGAGCGCCCGGGCAGATTCTGCCATCCAGGTACGGGTGAACTCCCCGTATTCTTCCCCGGGTATCTCTTTGTACCCTTCGATGACGTTCGAGCCCTTCCGGTTGTAGTTGAGCCGCTGGGCCTTGAAATCGATGGCAAAGGGTGGATCTGTGACAATAAGATCGATGGATCCTTCGGGAACGTTCGGGAGGAGCGCGAGCGCATCCCCCTGGTAGAGGGTATCCTCCCGGAATGCGCCGAGCTTCCTCTTCATTCAGTTCTTCCCGCCGGCAACCCGTCCCATCTCAAACGCTTTGGCATTGATCTCGATCGTCTTTTTGGGAACCAGCCGTTTCACCGATTCGAGAAGGGTCTCCGGTTTTAAGGGCATCCACTTGGATGCAGCCCCCAGCATCACCACGTTCTGCGAGAGGGGGCTTCCCGCTTCGATGGCGATCTGGTCTGCATCAAGGATGCAGATCTCGTGACGCTTCAGCGCCGCAATGATCTCCCCTTCTGTTGGGGGCGTAAGCTTCTGGGTGAAGACCGATGTCGGAAGGACGAGGTGCCGGTTGACAACTGCCTTCCCGTCCTTTTTAAGGAAATGCGAGTACCGCAGTGCTTCGAGGAGATCGAACGAAACGAGCAGATCTGCCTGCCCGGGCGTGATCAGGGGGCCGTACTGGCCGTCAATGCGGATATGACTCTCCACCGAGCCGCCGCGCTGGGCCATGCCATGGGTCTCTGCACCCCGGACACTCCGACCCTCGATGAGGCATGCTTCTCCAAGGATGTTGGAGGCAAGGATCGTACCCTGTCCGCCAATGCCCACGATCAGGATGTCATAACTGCCGCTCATTTCTTCCCCTCCCGTACGATCGCTCCCACAGGACAGAGCTGGGCGCAGACCGCACAGCCGCTGCAGAGATCGTTGATCCGCGCCTTCTCATCCGCGAATTCTATTGCAGGGCAGCCGAACCGGACGCAGGTTCCGCAACCGGTGCAGGTTTCAGGATCAACGGTATAGTGACCGCGTTTCACCCCTGCGCGCCGGGCCGAGATGACGCACATCTGCTTTGCGATGACCACCTTGACACCTTTGCGCTTCTTTGCTTCCTGCAGGACATTCACCATGTCGGTGAGGTCATACGGGTCAACAGTTTCAACAAACTTCACACCGCAGGCGCGGCAGATCGCATCGATAGAGACCGCCGGGGTCTCCACGCCACAGGCCGTGAGACCAGTGTTCGGGTTGGGCTGGTGGCCGGTCATTGCCGTGATCCGGTTGTCGAGGATGACAACGGTCATGGTGGCACCATTGTACACCGCGTTCATCAGCCCCTGGATGCCGGTGTGCAGGAACGTGGAGTCGCCGATCGTGCAGATCACGTCGCGCGTCTCCCCGGAATGCGCGATGCCGCTCCCAACCGTGATCGAAGCACCCATGCAGATCGTGGTGTCCACGACCCCGAGCTGGAGCCCGAGCGTGTAGCACCCGATATCGCTGGGATAGATCCCGTCGCGGAAAACTTTCCTGATCGCATAGAATGCCCCGCGGTGCAGACAGCCGGCACAGAGGATCGGGGGGCGCACCGGCAGGTTCTGGACCGGTTCCGCCGGTGCAAAGGGCGTCTTATCGATGAAACCCGCCTTCGCCATAATCGTCGCAACCGCGGCTGCCGAGAGTTCTCCTTCGTAGGGAGCGTAACCGTTTTTCTTGCCAAAGACCGGGACGAGACCCGCAACCTGGCGGACCGTCTCCTCAACTTCCGGTGCAAGCTCCTCGATGACCAGGACCTTCTCATGCTTCCGGACAAACGCCCCGAGCCATTCCTCGTCAATCGGGTAGGCGCCGATCTTCATGAAGGAGACGCCATCGGGAAGGAGTTCCTGCACGTACGTTGCGCCGATCCCGCTTGCGATGATCGCGGTCTTCCCCCGGATCTCGTACCGGTTCAGGCCCAGTTCAACAAGGCGCCTGCGGATCGCGGGCTGCTTCTCGTTGAGTTTCTTATGGAGGACCCGGGTATGGGCGGGGATGACGACGTACTGGCGCGGGTCCTTTTTGAACTCGCCTTTCCGCGTGCTGCCCGTAACGGGACCCAGCGCAACATCACCTTTCGAGTGGCAGATGCGGGTCGTGGGCCGGAAGATCACGGGCAGGCCAAACTCCTCGGACAGGGCAAAGGCCGCAGGGATGAGGTCATGCGCTTCCTGCACACTGGCGGGATCAAGGCAGGGCACCCGGGCAAAATGCGCATAGCACCGCGTGTCCTGCTCGTTCTGGGAACTGTGGGCGAACGGGTCGTCCGCGCTCAGGATTACCAGGCCCCCCGTCACGCCCGTGTAAGCGCTCGTCATCAGCGGATCCGCTGCAACGTTCAGCCCCACGTGTTTCATGGTGCAGAGTGCGCGGACCCCGCACCAGGCAGCGGCAAGCGCGTTCTCCAGCGCCACCTTCTCGTTCACCGACCATTCGAGATAATACGGCCGTTCCAGCTGTGCCCGCAGCGTGTCGATCACTTCGGATGACGGCGTACCGGGGTAACCGCAGACAAAGTCCACGCCCGCTTCACGGCAGGCATGCGCTATCGCTTCATTCCCGAGGAGATACCTTCGTTCCATGATCCTGGTTCCGTATATGTATCGTGGTTTTTCACCACATATCCCTATCTGAATTGATGCGCCGGAACGCTTGAGGATTCACAACCTATAAAAACTCTGATGGAGTAGTAATTAGGGTAAATCTGACAACAATCGGGCCCGTAGCATAGCCAGGTGGTGCGCCCGGCTGATAACCGGGAGGTCATGTGTTCGAATCACATCGGGCCCATTCTCGTTTTTCAAGAATTTTTGTAAATTGTGCATTCCTGTAACTGGATACTGACAGTTACGGCCGGGATCATAAAACGGTATAAAAAAGAAAAATTAAACGCCACCTGAGGCAGGTGGAGGGGTTACGGTTTTCTGGCAAACACGTATCCGATAACCATCTCAAGGGAGTCGACGAGTTTCTCCTCGCCCTCGAGATAGTCCTTCATTGCGCGGTAGAGCATGAACATGATATCGTACCCGTAGAGTTCCAGCGCCTTCTTCGCATCGAGCGGGTTGAGGTAGGAATCGGTCAGGAACCCGTCGAAGCTGTACATCAGCTCGAAGAAGTCCCCGTCTTCTGAAAGGACACAGAACTGGTCGGTGACGGCGAGGCCGGGTTTGTCAGGGCGGAATGCGGCGGGTTGTTCGGCCTTGCCAAGGATGATCATCTTCTGCGGGTAATACATCGGGTCGTAGATCTCGCCCTTGGTATCCTGCTTCCCCATCTTCAGCATGTTGAGGCCCACGATCTTCACCACAGAAACCGACGATGCAGCCATCTTTTTCAAGAGTTTCGCATCGTTCTCTTTCAGTTTCCCCGTCAGTTCCTTCTCGTTCCCGTGCAGCTTCTCGATCTTCTGCATCAGGGCATCAAACCCTTTCCCGATCTCGTCCATTCGTATTCACCATTGTTCCGTCGCATATGCGCGGGAAGATAAGAAATGTTCATGCCGGAGCTATAAAACCACTTGTTTCCGGTTTTTCCTCACGGGAGTCAGGGGATACATCGTGTTCTTTGGGGTGTGGCCAAACTTTATTCTGAATTGCAGACCACACTATGTACATGGAACCCGTTGAGGGGCTTGAACTGACCCCAAGGAAGGTGGAATACCTCAAGTACCTCTCCGAACGCGGGGGCACCGCACGGACAACGGAGATTGCCGCACATTTCAAGGTCGATCCCTCAACGATAACCAAGACCATCGGGGAACTTGCAGATACCGGATACCTGTTGCACACTCCCTACCGGGGGGTTGAGCTGACGGATGACGGAAAGAGGTATGCGAGTTTTCTCGTCAAGCGTCACCGGATCCTGAGTCTCATATTCGTCCGCAACGGGTTGTCCGATGAACAGGCGTGCAGCGAGGTGTCACGTTTTGAGAGTTTCATCTCCCGCAATGCGGTCGACACCATGTGCCGTGCAATGGGCCATCCCCAGCTGGGCATCTGCGGCGAGATCACCCATGATGACGGGTGCATGGCAGAAAGGAAGCACTCGTGAGGGTGTAAATCCGAGGAAAGAAAAAGGAGGAACAGCCGTTTGAGTTCGTCAATGATCTCTGAACACATTCCGGATATCGATCTCATCACCAATTGTGCAGAGCAGCAGGACACGGTATTCTCCCGCGCAAGCCCGTGGACGAAATTTCTCCTGCTCATCATTGTTGTGCTGCTGATCACGCTCACCAGCAACCTCGTGGTCCTCACTGCCATGTATGCCATAATCCTCCTTGCCTGCGTCATGGCCGGCCTCCCGATGAGGAAGATCATTGCCTGGTATGCCATGCCGGTGATCTTCGTGATCTCGCTCGTAGGGCTTATGATATGGAACCAGCCCGGCAACCCGCTCTTCTCCCTGGACATCGGAGGATTTGTTCTTACCCTGACCGACCAGGGAATCCTGCTCATCTTCACCCTGCTCGAAAAAGCCCTGATCTCGGTCACGTTCTCGCTCTTCTTCCTGATGACCACGAAATACGCGTACTTCTCTGCCCTGGTCTCCCGGCTCTTCCCGACACCTCTCGACCAGATCTTCCTCCTTGCCTACCGGTTCCTGTTCCTGACCCTTGCCATGGCAGCGTCCATGCTCAAAGCGGTCCGGTCCCGGGGCGGGGGAATTATCCATTCAATCCGCACACAGGGAGGACTCTTTGCCGGCGTGTTCGGCCTTGTCTTCGTCCGCTCCTTCGAGCAGGCGGAGCGGGTGGAGAAAGCGATGACGGCCCGGGGGTACAACGGTACGTATGCGGCACACACCACAATCCCGAAACCGGGTATCGCTGAATGCGGCATACTTTGTGCCGGCTGCCTTGCCATCATCCTGATATTCTGGATGGTGCCGCATGCAGGAGGATGGTAACCCATGACAATCATGCGCCACGACCCACAGCACCAGCACTGTAACCATAGCGATCCCGGACGGGAACTGATCCACGTTGACTGCGCAAGTCACGTTTATCCCGACGGAAGCATCGGGATCCATGAGATGTGCTTCCATGTATTGAAAGACGAGATCGTTGCGCTGTGCGGGCAGAACGGGTCGGGCAAATCAACGCTGATCGAGCACCTGAACGGGCTCCTTGTCCCCTCCGATGGCGACATCGTGATCAACGGCATGTCGGTTGCCCGGGGTGAGCGTGCTGACCTCTGGAAAGAGGTCGGAGTGGTCTTCCAGCGCTCCGAAGACCAGCTCTTTGCCCCGACGGTTCTCGACGATGTCATGTTCGGGCCACTCAACCTCGGCATGTCAAAGGAAGACGCCCATGACGCTGCCATAAAAGCGCTCGAGGCAGTCGGGGCCGTGGACCTTGCCAAAAAGCTGCCCAATTACCTGAGCGGGGGGCAGAAGCGGCTGGTCTCCATTGCCGGCATCCTTGCCATGAAACCGCGGATCATGGCGCTGGACGAACCCACGTCAGACCTTGATCCGGTCCACAGCGCAATGGTCGAACGGCTGATCCTGGAATTCCGGGAGCGGTTCGGCATCAGTGTGGTTATCGCCACCCACGATCTCGATCTCGCTGCCCGCATCGCTGACCGGGTCTGCCTGGTGAAGAACGGCGCGGTATATGCCGAAGGGAGCCCGCGCGAGATATTCTACGATACCGACCTGATACGGGATGCCGGGCTGAAACAGCCGGACACCGTTATGACCTATCTCGACTACTGTCACCAAAGAGGCGTGGCACCGGAAGACCGGCCCATCACGCGGGCAGAACTGGTCACCCTGCTGGAGCGGCTTACAACCCAGTGAACCGGATACGTTTGGTATCACTCCAAATTTTTCATTACTTTTATGTTCTTTCCGGTAATTGTTGATCATACAAAACCAGAGGACTTCTTCTCGGGTTGGTGGGATTAATGGCACATATTCATCTGGAAGACGGGTCGTTCACCCTGACATGGGTGCTGGTCTGGTGGATCATCGCCCTTGCGTGTATCGGTATTGCCCTCTGGGTACTGAGGCGTGAGAAAGGGAAAAACCAGAAGAAGATTACCATTGCCGCATTTGTCACGGCAGCAGCGTTTGCCCTGTTCCAGATCAATATCCCGCTGTTCGGTGGCGTTCACCTGAACCTGACACCCCTCGTTGCCATCCTTGCCGGACCGGTCCTCGGGGCCCTGGTCGTCCTTGTCATCAATATCCTCTCGGCTGCGATCGGCCACGGGGGATGGGGACTGATCGGGGCAAACGTGCTCATCAACCTCGTCGAAGTAGTGGTTGCATACCTTATCTTCCGGGGATCCCGGAAGATTATTCCCGACCTCTTTTCACGGGCGGGGATCGCAACCTTTGCCGGGCTCTTCTGCGGCAATCTCATGATGGTGGCGATCATTATGGCATCCGGCATCCAGGGGGTAACCCAGACCCCCGGGCAGGTCCTTGCCGGCCTCTCCCTCATCATCGCCGTGAACATGGGGATAGCGATCGTTGAAGCCCTGCTCACGGGCCTTATTGTGAGGTATATCGGAAACATCCGGCCGGATATCCTCGGGGAATCAAAACCATGACGGCATTCAAGGAGCACCGGGGAATCATACTATTCGGCCTGATCGCGATCATCGTGCTCATCGGTGCATATGCGGCATACCAGGCAACGGGCCCGATGGGTATCGAAGAGCGCTTCAATGCCGCCACGGGCCTCTCATCCGGAGGGGAAGAAGAGGAGGGGAGCATTGCCGGCTTTTTCCTGGAAGGGAATATGCTGAGCTACCTGCTGGTGCTGGTAATACTGGCAGTAGCCTGTTTTGCCGTGTACCGGCATAACCAAGGATAACCCGTCATTCCCGGGGGAATCTGGTAACACGTTCCCCGATGAAGAAATAGGTCCGGTCTTTTTTCAGGAGCGCCCGTCCCTCATACCCGCACGGAAGATCCTCGTTAATCACAATACCCGTGTATGAAGGCGAACGGGCCATGACCGATCCCTTCCGGATCTTCTCGGTGACAATGAACGGGACTTCCGTACCAACGATACCGGCATTCATTTCTGCATATACCTCTTCGGCACAGGCGAGGAGGAGACGCGAGCGATCCTTCTTGACATAATCGGGAAAATCCTTCTCCTGCGCTACCGGGGTGAACGGCCTGCGGGAGTACCGGGTTACGTTTACCTTGTTCGGACGGACCCTGCGGACAAGGTCGAGAGTCCGGGAGAAGTCTTCGTTGGTCTCGCCGCAGAAACCGACGATCATATCGGTCGCGATGATGAGATCCGGGTAACGCTTCCGGAATGCGGTGACAATGGTGCAGAAGTCCTCAACCGTATACCTTCTTCCCATCCGTTCCAGTACCGCATCCGACCCGGACTGGACCGGGAGGTGGATAAACCTGAAGATCCGGTCATCGGAGAAGGCATCCACGATCCCGTCAAGATCCTGCATTACGGTTGCCGGGTTCATCATGCCGATACGGATGCGGTACTTCCCGGGGATATCACGGATATCCGAAAGCAGGCCGGCAAGCGATTGACCGCAATCCTGCCCATAGGAACTCACATCCTGGGCCGTGAACTGGATCTCGGTAGTTCCTGCGGTGGCAAGGGCCATGACCTGCTGACGGATCTCATTCTTTGGAAAACTCCGAAGGGGTCCGCGGGCAAGCCGGGTGAGACAGTAGGTGCAGGTGCCA
Source organism: Methanoregula sp. (assembly GCF_028679125.1). Lineage (GTDB taxonomy): Archaea > Halobacteriota > Methanomicrobia > Methanomicrobiales > Methanospirillaceae > Methanoregula. The sequence continues at coordinate 18,279 of NZ_JAJRCG010000024.1, forward strand.
TTGCATCCCTGTGCCAGTTGTACAATCCCCACGCTGCCCTGTGCAACGGTCCCGACAGTACGATACCAGTCCTGGATGACACCCGGGGGGATGAATACCGGGTCGCAGACGGAGAGGATCGCCTCTTTCTGGACCATTGCCATGCAGCCGGTTACGTAGAGTTCGCGGCTGCTGAGGGCGGACAGTCTCCGGAGCATCCGCCGTTCCGTTGGACCTACGACCGTGCAGGTGTTGACAACCACCGCATCGGCATCGTCCGGTGAATCCACCATGGTACACCCATGGTGTTCCAGGACTTCGACTAGTTTTGCTGAATCCCCGAAATTATACCGGCACCCGTAGGTCTCGATATAGATCCGCCGGTTGCAGAGCGTATCGGGCACGTTACGGGTCTGCGTTGTCTCACATCCACAAGTGTCAGCGAAAGGGGGATGTTCAGGGATCGGTTCAGAATGATTCGGGTTCATGGGATGTACTGTTCAAATAATGCCATTTTCACGGTATATCTTATTTCTGAACACAACACTTAACCGATTGCACCAATAATCTGTTTAGCATGATGAGAGTCGGGCTGCTCGGCTGCGGCAACATCGGGCACATCGTTGCACGTTACGCCGGCAGTTTCACGATCTCCGCCGTTTTCGATCAGGCATTTGAACGGGCTGATGAGATCGCATCGCTCTCCGGCGCAACCGCGTACCGGGATTTTGAGTCCTTCATCAATGCCGATCTCGACATTGTTCTCGAAGCGGCCTCGGTCAGCGCGGTGAAACGGTATGCCCCCGAAGTCCTTGCCCACCGAAGGAACATGGTGATCATGAGTGTCGGCGCACTGACAGATGCAGGGTTCCGGGACACGCTCCGTGCAATGGCAAAGGAGAACGGCACGAAGATCTATATCCCGAGCGGGGCGATCTTCGGGCTGGACAATCTCAAGATTGGCCGGATCTCAACGATAAAGAAACTGCTGCTCCGGACCACGAAGAGCCCGGCAGCGCTCGGGATCGAGGCAACGGAGAGGAGACAGATCTTCTCCGGCAAAGCCAACGAGTGCATCAAATCCTATCCCAAGAACGTGAATGTCTCCGTTGCCATGAGCCTTGCAGCGGGAATGGACAGCGATGTCGAACTTTTCGTTGATCCGGCAGTCAACCAGAACGTGCACGAGCTCTTTATCGAGGGTGATTTTGGAGAGACTTATATCCGGGTGACCAATAAGCCAAGTCCGGACAATCCTGCAACCAGTTACCTTGCCGCCCTCTCCGTCCTCTCGCTGCTCGAGAAACTCGAAGACCCGATTGTTATCGGGACGTAACGTTTCATGGGGAGTGCCAGATGTCCGATCTCGATGAATTGTTGCAGTTCCTCAGGGAAGACGCACCGACAGGTGACGTAACCTCCGAGGCGGTTATTCCTGATGTCAACTGCACTGCAGGCATACGGGCAGAACAGGACGGTATCCTTGCAGGTATGGACGAGGCTTCGGCACTCTTCTCCCACTATGGTGTCGTAATCACTTCCGGGATGAGGGACGGGGACACGGTGAAAAAAGGCGATATCATTATGTCCCTTTCCGGGAAAGCAAAGATGATACTCCTCGTTGAACGGACGGCACTCAACATCCTCGGAAGGATGTGCGGTATCGCCACCCGGACAGCGGCCATGGTCGCGATAGTAAAGGCCGCAAATCCGTCCTGCCGGGTTGCAGGAACACGCAAGACCTGCCCCGGATTCCGCAGGTTCGACAAGAGGGCGGTGATGATCGGTGGGGGCGATCCCCACCGCATGAACTTAAGCGACGGCATCCTGATCAAGGACAATCACCTTGCACTGGTGCCGCTCGAAGAAGCCCTACGGGCTGCCCGACTGCATTCAGTTTACAAGAAGATCGAGGTTGAGGTGGAGTCCGCCACCGACGCAGTGAAGGCAGCAAAAGCGGGTGCGGATATCATCATGCTCGACAACATGACACCTGCCCGGGTGCAGGAGACCCTTGCGGTCCTGAAGGAGAAGGGTCTCCGGGACCGGGTCACCATCGAGATCTCGGGGGGGATCGATGAAAATACGCTTCGGGATTATGCGGCATGCGGGGTTGATGTGATCAGCATGGGCGCATTGACGCATACCGTGAAGAACTTCTCCTTGAGTCTTGAGATCCTGCCGACTGAACAGACATCATAATAATCCTTTTTTCAGGTCGCCATTGCAGGTCAGGAACCCGGTGAAAAAGTTAATGACGGGGTATACCTAATGGGAGGCTACGGGAATCTGGAATGGCGGACTCAGAAATACCGGTTCCTCCTGGGGGAAAAAACCGGGAACTGACACCGGAAGAGACTGCATTCGTCGAAGAGCAGCGGAAGCTGCGGGTCCGCGGGCTCATTACCCTGCTGAAAGATGCAAACCTGAATTTCCGCTGGCATGCTGCGGAGATGCTTGGACAGGAGCGCGATCCCGAAGCGGTTGGTCCGCTTATCGAGGCACTGCACGATCCTTACGTTGATGTCCAGTGGCTTGCCGCAAAGTCGCTCGGGCAGATTGGCGATCTGCGGGCAGTCGATCCCCTCCTTGAGGCAACAACTGCTGAGGACAAATGGCTCCGGGCCGGCGCTGCATGGGGTCTTGGGAACCTGAAGGATCCCCGGGCGGTAGACCGTCTTCTCGTTCTCCTGAAGGATAAGAAAGCCCGGGTCCGCAGGGAAGCTGCATGGGCGCTGGGTTCGATTGCCGATAAGCGGGCGGTGTCCATCCTTGAGGAGACGCTGAACGATCCGGATGAGCGGGTCCGTGACGCTGCAAAGAAAGCGCTGGCATCTCTGGCGTAGATGTTGTATCACGGGACGGTCGTGATACGGATATCCTCCGGAGTACTGACAACAATCTCCTTTTTTCCGCGATAGGTCTGGACGACCCCGTACGCAAAGAGGCTGTCATTCTTATGCACGATGAGACCCTGTGCAGCGGATGCCGGGATAAACACCGTTGTATTCCCAACAAGGAGGGAGAGGTGACCACCATTCTCAATGCGTGTCGCCTTCTCAACTATTCCATCGATCATCACCAGCTCTCCGTCAGCAGCGTGATCGGAGAACGGGTGGGCAAACGGCTGTTTCCCGACCATGGTGAGGACTGCATGTGCTGCGACAACAGTAACGGTCACAACAATCAGCAGGAGCAGGGCGATGCGTTCCTGTCGCACGAGCATAATAATTGTATAATAATTTAAGTATAAATGATCGGCAGGTTGATATGTTAACAGTGTTAACATCACCAACATGTATCCTACAACACTACCCCCCTCATCAAGGACGGTAATGCAGATACTGGATGCAGGCGGGTCCATGACCCACAAAGACCTCGTCCAGAAAAGCCACCTTGCACCGCGGACCGTACGGTACGCACTGAAGAAACTCAAGGAACGCGGGCTGATCATCGAGAAGTTCAACTTCCGCGATGCACGCCAGATCATCTACCAGAACAGGGCCGCATACGAGGCCAAAATCCAGCCGGCCTGTGTATGACAAAACATTGCTGTACCCTGATGCACTGCGATACCATGGTCAGGAACCTCCTGCCCCCTATGCGGGCCGAGATGGTCTTCCGACTTGTACAGAAGCAGGGACTGAGCCAGAGCGATGCAGCCAGACGGCTTGGCGTCACACGGGCAGCAGTATCCCAGTATTTAAGCAGGAAACGGGGTGCAGGGGAGGTTGAGATCTCTACCGAGATGAACCTCATGATCGACCGCTGGGCGCTTGCCGTAGTAACCGGTGAAAGCGACATCAATCTCTGTGATGTTTGCCAGTGTGCGAAAAAGAAACTCTGAAATCTTACCCACTTACCAATTGGATTCTCTTCTTATACTCACACGCTGCGCTGAACGCTCACCTTCTCCTGCGATAGTACCAATACACCAGCAGGGCTGCAACAACAAGCAGGGCGACAGCGATCTTCAGGTAATCCGTTTCGGTGACAGGCGAGGTAACTGACGGGTTCCAGTCATCCTCGAACACCGCACTGAAATACCCGGCAACTCCCGGATGATCGATGATGACACCCGCTTCCCGGTTGAAGTTCGGGGAATTGCTGTTCCAGTTGATGCTGCTCACCAGTACCCGCTTTCCGTCGACAATCACTCCTTTGTTGTGGATCTTCTCGATCTGGTTTGTGCGGAGTTCTGCACAGCGCGCTTCAAGGGGCAGGTGTTCCGCAGCCGCGATATGATTGATAAGGGCCACCATCTCATCGTTGTCGTTCTTCCCATCGACATTGAACCAGTAGGAGTCCAGCAGGACGCGGACATGGACGCCGCGCCGCGAGGCATTGATTGCCGCGGAGAGGTAGGGATTGAGGGTAAACCGGGTCTCGTTGGTGATGTAGGCCTCCTCGATATCGATGGTCTGTTCAGCCGAGTTGATCAGGTCCGTGATCTGGGTGCTGGTATCCGGTGCAAGGACCGGGCGGACGGTTGCCCCTTCAAACGTGCGGGGCGTAAACTCAACCGTATGCTGCTCCGTGGAGGGGGTCTCATTTTTCCCGGGTTCACCCGGATAAGGGACCACTGACGGGCCACTCATATCGGTCTGGAATACTGAGGCAAAGTAAGCGGCGGTGGCCGGATCTCCAAGGATTACTCCCCACCCCCGGTTCCCGGTCGTTCCCTCCGCTGCAAACCCGCTGTACTTGAAGTTTTCACTGGCGATCAGGACATTCTGCCGGTCAATCACCACGTACTTCGCGTGATTGTAGCGATAAGGAGCAGGTATGGTTTTTGTCGAGACCATCGCATATACGGGAATTCCGCTCCGGTTCACCTGCCAGAGCGCGGTCTTTTCTTCCTGACCGATGCCCCCTACCGGCCCGCCTTCAACCAGCACCTGCACACCAACACCCCGTGCACGCGCACCGGTAAGTGCATCTGCCATCGAAGGATTCGAGAACTCGTATACATTGAGCAGGATCTCTTTCGACGCATTGCCAATCGCCATGCCAAACACCTCATCCGAACAATCGGGTGAAACAAACGCGGTAACGGTCACATCGTGAAATTCTGCGGGTGAGAAGTGAGACTGCCCGAGCATGAGGGGACGGGGATCCCAAACATCTCCTTCGAGGAAATGCACCTGCCCCTCGCGGGGTCTGACATCCGCAGGCCACGCAACCTGCTGGACCAGTTGCCCGTTTTCATACAGCATCAGGACGTCATTCGTATTGGCCATACGGAGCGTTTTAGTGCTGATCACATCGGGAATGGATGGTGATGTATCCTGCCATTCGTAATCCGGAGGCTGCCCATGGCTCTGTATGAACGCAGTCCCGTTCCGCGCAACAGTACACTCTCCCATAAGAGTGCTACCCGGGGGGAACCGGAACCCGCTCTTCCCATCCGAGACGGTGATCCCGTCCAGCGGGCCGTTCCCGGAAAGGACAATATACTCGTCAGCATCATCATGAAGATAAGGATCCGGGCAGAACTCAGTGATACGAACCTGGGAGATTGCCCCACCAGGTACCACACAGATCATCAGGATGAGAAGGAAGAGGATACAGCGCATAAAGATTTCATATGCTGCTGTAATTTATATACCGATCTAAATATTTTCAAACAGTTATGAATTCTGACTGCCAACATAGTTCCGAACAGGACATGCTGCCACTAGTAGTGAAACTCGGCGGGAGCCTGTATGATTCTGTTCCCGCTCTTGCCCCGCTTCTTCATTTGTCCGTTCGTCATCTGCTGATCGTTCCCGGCGGTGGACCATTTGCCGATGCCGTCAGGATGGCAGGGATTGATGACGAGACTGGACACTGGGAAGCAATCGCGGCCATGGACCAGTACGGTCACTATATTGCATCATACGGACTTCCGGTCACAGAGCATCTCGCAATACCGATGCAAACCACGATCCTGTTACCTTCAGCCAGTATGCGGAAACACGACCCCCTGCCCCATTCATGGGATGTCACATCAGACACCATCGCGGCATGGATTGCCGCAGAACTCCACCTTGATCTCGTCCTCCTCAAATCCATAGAGGGGATAGTCACAAAAGGTATCCTGCAGGATCAGGTGACCTCCGCACTGGATACGGACGCCGTTGATCCGCTGTTCATTCCCTATGTTCTTGAAAAACGGGTAAATACGTTCATTTTCAATGGTTCACGCCGGGATTATCTTGGTCGGTTTCTCAAAGGGGATCCGGTGCCGGGCACACGAATAAGTACAACCTTTTAAAGGATCCAAAAGAGATACTATAGGAATCCTTGGAGGAGTAATCAATGTCTGATAAGAAGTGTACGTCATGCAATGCTCCGCTTGCAGATGAAGGTGCAACGGAATTCGGTTGCCCCGCGTGCGGTGTTGAGATTAACCGGTGTTACCGGTGCCGGGAGCAAAGTATCCCCTATACCTGCCCGAAATGCGGATTCGGGGGACCGTGAGATATGGGCAGTGTCGCTGTCATCATGAGGGTCATGCCCGACTCACCTGAAGTGAACCTCGAGCAGCTGAAAAAGGCACTCAAAGAGAAATTACCTGGGATCCAAGATGTCAAGGAAGAGCCAATCGGATTTGGTCTCAAGGCGCTCAAGTTCGCCGCAATCATCAACGATGCCGGCGGAGAGACAGATACACTCGAAAAGACGATCGGTGCAATACCCGGTGTCGAACGGGCAGAGATCATTGAAGTAACCCTGACCTGATCAGTCAGGTCGTCTCTTTTTTCTGATCGATCCCAATTTATAATAGATCCGGATTTACGGTCCTTTTGCTTCCAGCGCTTTAATTACCGCATCTGTACTTGCGCGGATCTTTTCCACAGACTCGCGGAACGCGATCACTTCCGGTTCATCAAGCCGGATGGTAATCGGAAACACACCGTCGCGGTTGACACGGGCAGGCACCCCGATACAGACATTGCCGATACTGTGCACTTCCTTATGGATATACGTGGATACGGTCAAGATACGGTTTTCATCGGACAACACCGTACGCACGAGGGATGCAATAGCTTCCCCGGGGCCGTAGACGGTAGAGCCTTTGTTCTGGATAATCTGCTGGCCACTGCACTTCACTGACTCGATGAATTCTTTAACGGGTAAGTGAGCAAATTCCGGCAGGTTCGAGATCTTGATACCGCCAATAGAGGTCGCAGACCAGAGCGGTACGAGACTGTCTCCATGTTCCCCGATAACCCGGGTATGTACCTCACTGACATGGACATGGAAGTATGAGGCTATGAGGGATTTGAGGCGCATCGAGTCCAGGTGCGTCCCAAGGCCAAAGACCTGGCTGGGTTTCAGTTTCGAGTATCTCAGGGCAACACTGGTCATGACATCGACCGGGTTCGTCACTACAAAGATCTTCGTTGCAGGTGCTATCCTGCCGATTGTCTCAGCAATCGGGGCAACAATCCGTGCATTTTCAAGCGCGAGATCGAGCCGGTCCTGGCCCGCTTTGCGCGGCACTCCTGCTATGATAATAAAAATATCAGAATCACGACCATCGTTCAGATCAGTCGTCCACCTGACCCGGGTATCCGTTCCCTTTGCGGCAAAGGAGTCGCTGAGATCCTGCGTGATGCCCTGCAGAAGAGATTCCCGGCCAACTCTCCCGTGAAGAAGAATTTCACTCACATGCGGGATCGTGGATATTGCATGCGCTGCAAACATCCCGACATTGCCCGTTGCGCCGACGATGGTCACTTTTGCCATAGTAATCGTAAGAGTGGGGACGTGTTATCGGTCGACTGTACGTTTCTCCGTTCACCAAAGCATTCATCCTCCGCCCCGTTACCCCATGGGCGCCGAATGTCTACGGTAAGTCTGCTCCCTTCCGGGCCTGAACCAGTCCCCGCAGCAACAGATCGCCATTCCCTCCGGAATTTTGATTTCTGGCCATCGACCTCATGGGACGAGGTTTCAACGTCAGAACACACAGGATCCCGAAGGCCGTTGCAGCCTCAGTCAAACTTCGCCCCCCGCGTACCGACGGTTTCGGGTTACAAGTGACGCCGAGCCACCCGGGCTAGTCCCCATATACTTTTGCACACCGGTCAATAAAGACTTGTTACCTGATGCCAGGAAAAACCGGTAACAAAAAATGAATCTTACGGTGCAGGACTGATAACTCACGGGATGAATACTTCGCCGCCAACCCGGTCCTGCCATTCCTTCTGGATCCTCCCGGTTGCCAGCCGGTCCTTCTTTTCAAAGATATCAAGAGCGGTCAGGGGCGGAGTTCCCGTCAACAGGACTGACGGAAGTGCACGGAAATCTCCCTGGTATACTTCAATAACCTGCGCCCCTTCGGTCTCTGCGATCTTCACGGGTTCTTTCACTACCGGATGTTTTGCCATGTCCTGGACCTGTTCGAAGATTTTTACCCTGCTGACCAAGAGATAGTCCCTGTTCACTTCGAGATTGAACGCAGACCAGAACGCAGAGGCATACCATGCGTCATTCATAACAACCCGGGGTACACCAAGACACGCCGCAGTAAGTCCGAGGGTACCGACACCGGAACAGGCATCGATGAAATATGGCACCGGTGGTTTTCCCACGTGCTGCTCAACCGAGCGGATCTTCGGGTACCCGGCCCGGGGAAACTCGATATGGACAAGAGACTGCTGCTTGTATATCACCAGAGGGCCGGTTGACAGCGGGAATACATCCGCCCGCACATCGCACCCTGCGAGGAGTTCATAGACCTTCGGTACGGAATCCAGGTCTGCCGTGACAAGACCGGGAACGAAATCACCGGTCCTCACCACACCCCGCAGTTCTGGGATATCGCGTGCCAGGCGTTCCGCGGTCTTCTTTGTCACCCGGGACGAGAGGAGGACCAGCGACTTCTCCGGGAGGAAGGGCGGCCGGTCCATCGCAAACCCGGGATGAACGAGGGGGGAACCCACCGCAATCAGCGGGTCGGTCTTCTTAAGGTCACCCTCTTCGACCATGACAACCCAGATATGGGCAAAGACCTCATCAATAAACCGTTTCCCGCAGGAGCAGGGTTCCGCGTATTCAGGGTTGGGAAGGGGCAGGCGCTTGTCCAGTATCCGCATGCTGCACTCAGGACAGGGCAGGAAAACGGTGGGCAGCGTTGCAAGGATGTCCTTTGCAGATTTGACACAGTCCATCGCGCAGACGGGACACTTCATGTTGTTTTTCTATACATGTCCCATGATAGAAATGTTTTCAAACAGTGTTGCACGCAGAGTTCCTGATGAGGTGTGCACCGGCAGACCTATGAAAAAAAACAGGCAGTGGGCCCGAAGGGATTCGAACCCATGACCGCCCGGTTATGAGCCGGGCGCTCTAACCGGACTGAGCTACGGGCCCTTAAGCGCCCCCCACAGGGCTCGAACCTGTGACATTCGGATTAACAGTCCGACACTCTACCAACTGAGTTAGGGAGGCACGCTCAATGCGTTCTAATAGATTATTTCTGAGTACTTTTAAAGGTAACTATGAGGTTGCAGGCAGGGAACCGGTTGCACCCGCAGGAAAACGGAGAAGAAATACCAGGTTACATGTCCCGCTTCATCGTTTCAAGCATCCGGATAAGTTCGTCCAGATTCTCGTGCAGGTGCAAAAACAGGTCAACCGTCCGTTCGGTTGCGACAGCACCTTCCTGAGAAGCGCGGATATATCCCAACTGCTCCAGAACGTGAAGGGAGTAGCGGATGCGGTGGGAAGGCTGGTCGAGCAGTTCCGAGAGTTTCATGATGCCAATCGGCTGGTGGTCAGCCACGGCACGGGCTACCTCGAGGTGCCGTATGACCAGTTCAATCTCATCCTTCATCTTCTCGAGCATGCATTTCCATCCTACAGATCTGAACGTTCTTACTCAGGTTTCTGCTCATCTTCCTTTTTATCCGGCTGCTCATGAAGCCATGCCTTTGTCTCCCTATACCGTTTCCGAAAGTCAATGGTCAGGAGCCCCGCGCCAATGAGCATGACCACGATCAAGGGAAGACGATAGGAATCCAGCCGTGCCGGCAGGATAAAGAAAATGAGGACAGATACGGCGACAAGGAGGACGATGATGTTCAGTTCCACCGCAAGCCGGTAAAACTTCCAGCGGAACTGATCTCTGGCTTTTGCTTCCATCGTGTGTATGTCACCTCCGGAATAAAAGTACTTGACGTTTCACCGCACATATATGGACAGATGGATCCACTTTCCGATGCGATCAAGAAGAGCGGGGCGGACACCTATGTGATGTACGCCTCCTCACGGGATGCCGATATGCGTTACCTGACGCGGTTTACCACGAGCGACCCGTTTGTTTATGTTAAAAAGGCAGGTGAAAAAGGTACCATCATCATCTCCCAGATGGAGGTAGGGCGCGCGTCCCGTGAGTCCCCGTGCGCAGTCATGACCCGGGCCGAGGCCGGCCTTCCGGAGATCCTGAAAAAGGAGAAAGATCCCCTCCGCGCGACCGCAACGATGATTGCCGGCCAGGCCGGGAAAAAGATTCTTGTTCCACCCCAGTTCCCGGTCGGGCTTGCCCGTGCACTCGAAAAACACTGCACGGTCTCCGTTGACACGGGAACCGTCCTGTCCATGCGGGCAAAGAAGACGAAGACCGAGATCACCGCACTACGGCACGTCCAGAAGGTGACCGAGACCGCCATGGACCTGGGCATCTCACTGATCCGTAAGTCCACAGCAAAGAAAGGCGTACTCTATACCAAGGGCAAACCCCTGACCGCAGAGGATGTCAGGTTCGTGATGCACAGCCACCTGCTCTCCTGCGGGTGCACGGCAGTCGATACGATCGTTTCGTGTGGAAAAGATACGGCAATCCCTCACATGACCGGTACCGGCCCACTTTTGGCAGATGAGCCAATAATTATCGATCTCTTCCCCATGGAAGAGGCAAGCGGCTATTACGCGGATATGACCCGCACCGTGGTCAAAGGTGAGCCCTCCGATGAGATACGGGAGATGTACAATGCCCTGTGCGGGGCAAAACAACTCGCGTTCTCGCTCATAAAACCGAAAGTATCAGGAGCTGATGTATACCAGGCAGTTGTCGATTACTTCGCGGAGCGGGGATATGAGAGCGATACGCGGGGATTTATCCATAATCTCGGCCACGGGGTTGGTCTGCACATCCATGAAATGCCAACCGTGGGTCCCGCCGGAAAAGCACTCATTGCAGGTAATGTGATCACTGTTGAACCCGGCCTTTACTATCCCGGAACCGGGGGGGTCCGGCTCGAAGACATCGGCGTTGTTACGGCACGGGGCTTTGACAATTTTACGAATTATTCAGAGGAGTTGATCCTGTGAAGGACGATATACTGGAAAAATACCGCACGGCAGGCACCCTTGCCGCACGAATCCTGAAGGAAGGTGCTCAGCAGATTCGCGTGGGGTCATCCTATCTCGAACTCGTGGAATCAATAGAGGCTCGGGTGACAGATGAAGGAGCGGCCCTCGCATTCCCCCTTAACCTCTCCTTGAACGAGGATGCTGCACACGACACCGCCTCATGGGGCGATGAGCGCATCCTTCAAAAAGGTGATGTGGCAAAGCTCGATCTGGGCGTGCATATAGACGGGTACATCGCTGACACGGCAACTACGGTGGATCTCGGGAACAACTCCCTGCTTCTCGATGCCTCGCACGAAGCATTGGAAGCGGCTATCCGGACGGTAAAACCCGGCGCAACTGCAGGGGATCTCGGTGCCGTCGTCCAGAAGGAGATTGAGGGGCGCGGCTACCGGCCCATTTCAAACCTCACCGGCCACGGGCTGGCCCAGTACGTTCTCCACCAGTCCCCGACCATCCCCAACATCGCGATCAACGGGGGTGTTGTCTTAGAGGAGGGAATGGTCTTTGCGATCGAACCGTTCGCCACCACCGGCAGCGGTCACGTGCGCGAAAAGGCAAAGATGGAGATCTACTCCCAGATTTCAGAAAAGCCCGTCCGCATACCGGCAGGCCGCACGATCCTCGAAAAAATACAGGGGCGTAAAAGCCTGCCCTTCTCCCGCCGCTGGCTTGGGGAGAGGAAACTGGATCTCGCGCTCCCGACACTGATCAGGTCAGGTACCCTGCACGGCTACCCGGTCCTCTCCGATATTGCCGGCTCCCTTGTATCTCAGCACGAACACACCGTCATCGTGACAGGTGACGGCTGCATCGTGACCACGAGATGAGAAGCCTTATGCATGCAGGAGCCGATTAATTAAGGTTACAGCCATGTCTGGAGATGCCGATACCCTGCGCATTATGGAGATCGTTCTGACCGCAGAGATATACAATCAGAACCCCGATCTCGATATCAACGACCTGACTCCGGCGTGCCGTGAAGTCTTCGGCACCAATGGTGCTGCGGACGTCAAGCGCCCGGTCTTTGTCAGCGACGGTCTCATCAAGCGATCGCTCTCGATCGCCGATGCACACACGAAACTTGCGTCCAACCCGTTCATCGCCTACGAGGAGTTCGGCCAGCGGATTAGGATCACTGCGCTCACATCGGCCGCAGAATGGTTCCTGAAACAGGGCGGTAAACCGTTTGTCGAGAAGAACCCGGCGCTCGCATTCTATTTCGAGAAGACTGGTTCCAACGGCGTCACGCACTCCGCGGTCCGGAAGGCCAATCCCTCGTTCGAGGACACAAAAGCGCATCTCGATACCCGGATCTCGAAACTGGTCAGTGAGGACGAGAAACTCCGGGGCGCACTGGACCTTGTTATCGTCAGTGCTCCCGACGAGGTCGAGCAGCATATCGAGGATCTTGTCTGCACGGACGAGCAGATGGCGCTCATCGCGAAGATCCAGCACGCTCTCGACCACCGCGAGTTCCTGAGCCGGCACCGGATCTACGAGATCGGCAAACTCCTCTTTGTCGGCCCACCAGGTACGGGAAAGACTTCGCTTGCCCTCGCCATGTCCCGCACCATGCACATGCCGGTGCTCGAAGTCCGTCTTTCCATGGTCACATCCCAGTACCTTGGCGAAACGTCCAAGAACATCGACCGTATCTTTGACCTTGCCAAGATGCTCTCGCCCGCAATTCTCTTCGTGGACGAATTTGATTTCGTAGCAAAGAGCCGCACCACTGATGACCACGGCGCTATGAAAAGGGCGGTCAACGCACTCCTGAAGAACATCGACCGGGTGAACCTGATCAAGAACGGTGTCCTCCTGATCGGAGCCACTAACCACCCCCAGCTGCTCGATGAGGCAGCCTGGCGGCGTTTCGACGAAGTGGTGGAGTTCTCCCTCCCGGACGAAGAGATGCGGATGAACATCCTGAAAAAGGTGACCTCAACGCTCCACTGCACAGTCGACTATATGGCGCTGGCGAAAAAGACCGATGGCTTCTCCGGCTCGGACATCCGTATGATGATCAAGGAGGCCATACTATCGGCACTCATGGATAAACGGCAGGAGATAACCCAGGCCGATATTGAGAAAGGTGTCACCATGGTCAGGAAACGGGAAGCGATACGTCACCAGAACTGGTTATAATATGAAGATCACGCTGCTCGGCACCGGTGATGCAATCGGCACACCGCAGATCGGGTGTGAATGTCCCCAGTGCACGCATGCGAAATCCACCGGGGACATGCGGCTGCGCACCTCGCTTCTCATCGAGAACGAGGGAAAACACATCCTTATCGACTCTTCACCCGACCTGCGGCAGCAGCTCCTCCGCGCCGGCTCGCCCCACATCGATGCGGTGATATGGACCCACGGGCACTACGACCACTTCATGGGATTTGGAGAGTTTTATCGGGTCCAGAAGATCCCGCCGGTCTTTGCCGCCACGGAGGTTCTGAACTACTGCTCGGATTACTTCCGCTTCCTCAGGTTCGACAAGATCGCGATTGAACCCTACGTGCCATTCTCCCTCTTCGGCATCACCATCACGCCGTTTATGGTCAGGCATCCCCCTGCGTTCACCTGCGGCATGCGTTTAGAGACCGAAAAATCGCGGATCGGGTACACGTCAGACACCAACATCAACCTCCCGGAAAAGAGCCTTGATCTTCTCAAAAACCTCGATCTCCTCCTGCTCGACGCAATCGTGCCCTCACGCATCAACATCCCTAAGCACATGAATTACCTGGATGCCTGCTCCCTTGCCCGGCAACTCGCTCCGAAAGATTTTCGGTGCGTGCACATGAGCCACATGATACCCTGGGATCTTCCCCATACCGCCAAGGATGGAGACGTCTTCGAATTTGCCTGAACCGACAGCAATCCCGGCACAGGGCAACCCATACCTTAATAGTTTTCACGTTCCCAAACATAGGTGCATGATTGTAAAAGTACTCGAGCTCGAAAAAGACAAGGTGCGTCTTATCATCCAGGGAGAGGGACACACGTTCATGAACGCCCTTGTTGAAGAGATCTTAAGCGACCCTGATGTTGACGTCGCACGCTACAATATCGAGTTCCAGTTCTCGGACCCGGAACTCCTCGTCACCACCAAGAACAAGAAGAATGCCCTGCCAATCATCAAGAAGGCCTGCAAGCGGATATCAGGTCACTGCGACGAGCTCATTAAAGGAATCAAGAAGACAAAGGCCTGATATTCAGGGCCGATATTCTCCCCGGAATACTTTTTTTATCCATTCTCTTACCTATCATCCTTCCTGGCCACGCCCGCTCATCACAGGAAATATCCGGTACCGTAGCGGAGAGACCGCCAGAACCTGAAAAAAAGTATTGAAAAGGTATTATCGGGATTATTCCGCCCGATCGGTAAAGACGATGGACCCTGAGATACGCGAGATCTTGATCTTGACTTTCTGGCCAGGCTTGGACTGGGCCACGTACATGATATAACGGCCCATTTTGACAACCCCGTCGCCCCGCTTTGAGATCGACTGGATCTCGACTTCCATAATCTGGCCTTCCTCAAGATTCTCCGATACAGGTTCAGTCCTGGCCTTCCGCTTCCGGACCGGACGGTGACCCCCGCAGGCATCGCACCGCAGGAGCATGACCCGGTCATCCTTTACGAGCCGCGTGTCAGGCTTGCCGCACTCGGAGCAGATGACATAGTCCTCAACATAGCTCTTGATGATCGCCTTGATGAGCGGTATCTCGAATTTTCCATTGAAGATTGCGCGGTTGCCGTCGATCTTCCCGCTGGTCCCCAGTTCGCCCAGCATGAATTTCATCACATGGTCCGGTTCCCGGCGGACCTTCGCGACGATCTCGGCAAAATTTTCAAGAACCGTCGTCTTGCCTTCGACATACGCCTTTGCCTCGGGAACTACAAAACGCTCCGAAGACTCGGTCTTTTCCGTGATATTGGAATATGCCTGTTTGAGGAGTTGTTCATACGGGTCCGTCATAATTGTATACTATAAAGGTGCCGGCTGACAAAAAGGCTTTCTTCGATCATATCAGCCTGCCATGCCGTGAAGGCGATCCAAGAGAGTTTCGGGAACCGGATAAAAAAGGAGAGACTGAAGACAGATCCCGGACCGGAGATCATACTCAGGAGAGATCCTTGATCAGGACCGACACCATTTCCTTTGTCTTCTTCTCGTTCTCGATATCGTTCTGGTGGATATTGGTATTCCCCACACATTTCATGCCGCGTGCCTCAATCCATTTCTGGAAGAGCTCAGCAGTCTGCCCGGGTTTGCCACCGTGCGTACAGAATGCGGTTGCTTTCTTTCCCTCACACCCCACCAGGGAATCGATCGCCGCGTGGATCGCAGGGGTTGGCTTGAACGCCCAGACCGGTGATCCGAACACCAGCTGGTCATACCCGGAGACATCAAGGGATCCCGGTTCGATCAGGGTCTTCTCCTCTCCCATCGCCATTTTGCACCGGACAAGGAAGCCGGTGAGCCGGTTGTACCCGGTCTTATCGGTAACCTCGACAAGCTTCCCGTCGCATGCCGAGGCAATATGCTGGGCAGCGTGGCGGGTGTTGCCGGTCTCGCTGTGATAGATGATGCAGATGTTCATTGTGGTAGTATTGGGAGGGGACATTAAAAAGCTTTGAAGATGATTCTGCCGTTTAAAACCGCAGATCGGGAATGCCTGAAATAAAAAAAAGATTGGGGGTATTTTCAAAATATGAGAGTAATCCTGAAAGGATCACTTACGGAACTGCGGCATCATGCCGCGGACTTCCCTGCCTACTTCCTCGATGAGGTGGTCCTCATCTGCGTTGGTAAGAGCCGTGAACATCGGGCGGTTCACCATGTTCTCAAGCATCCATTCCCGGGCAAACTTCCCGCTCTGGATCTCCTCAAGAATCTCCGCCATCGCCTCGTAGGACTCATGCCCGATCACGCGGGGACCGCGGGTCAGGTCGCCATACTGTGCCGTGTTGCTGATGTACTGGCGCATGTTGGTGAGCCCGCCCTCGTAGATGAGGTCAACGATCAGCTTGAGCTCGTGGCATACCTCGAGATATGCCATCTCCGGCTCGTAACCGGCATCGACAAGGGTCTCGAATCCGGCCTTGACCAGTGACGTGCAGCCACCACAGAGCACAGCCTGCTCACCGAAGAGGTCTGTCTCGGTCTCCTCGCGGAACGAGGTCTCAAGAACAACGGCGCGGGTAGCACCGATACCCTTCGCATATGCAAGGGCGATCTTGTGTGCATTACCCGTGGGATCCTGCTGGACCGCAATGAGCGCGGGCACTCCCTTGCCCTCCTCATACTGCCGGCGGACCATGAAGCCCGGCCCCTTGGGTGCTACCATGACGACGTCGACCGTTGCCGGGGGGACGATCTGGCCGAAGTGAATGTTGAACCCATGCGAGAACATGAGACACTTGTTCGCCGTAAGGTTGGGAAGGATTTCGCTTTTGAACACCCCGCCCTGGAGCTCATCGGGAACAAGGATCTGGATGATGTCAGCACTCCTGACTGCATCCGCGACCTTCATCACTTTCATGCCATCCTTTGCCGCTGCATCCCAGCTCTTCCCGGGACGCAGGCCGATCACAACGTCGAGCCCGCTGTCCCTTAAGTTCAGCGACTGCCCTCTGCCCTGTGACCCGTAGCCGATAACGGCGATCTTCTTGCCTTTCAGCACGCCGAGATCCGCATCTGCCTCATAATATTTTTTCAGCATAGATGATCCCTTTCATATCAGCAACAAAGCACATAAATATTATATGAAAAAACTAAAGAGTCACACGAATACCCATTGGATGCGATGACCTATTACCCGCACACCATCTGATCCCTTATCCGACAGAACATCATTCAGCAAGGAACTACCGGACGTCCAGGCCACATCCCCCGATGTCCGGATCAACCTCACGCGTGTCGGCGTGAAAAATGTCAAGAAACTGGTGGAAGTCTACCGGGCAGGAAAGCGTCCGGTCATCTTCATCTCGAATTTTGATGTCTATGTTGACCTGCCCGGCAGCCTCAAAGGTGCAAACCTCTCGCGCAACTTCGAAGTGATCGATGAGGTTCTCCAGCAGGCAATTGACGGGGAGGTCACCCAGATTGAGCAGCTGTGCAGCGTAGTTGCACGAAAGCTTCTCGACCGGCATGAATATGCGGACCGGACCGAAGTGCTGATGCGCAGCGAGTTCATGGTCAAACGCGAGACCCCCGTCAGCCACACCACATGCCACGAGGTTGTCAAGGTGCATGCCAGGGCAATAGCCCGCCGCACGTTCAGAACACCTATCGTCAGGAAGAGTATCGGTGCCGAGGTTACGGGCATGACTGCCTGCCCCTGCGCCCAGAACATCATGAAGGAACGCGCCATGCGGGTCCTTGAAGGACTCGACGTCAGCAAGGACAAGATCGACGAGTTCTTTGCAGCGGTGCCGATGGCCACCCACAACCAGCGCGGCAAAGGTTTCCTCTGTATTGAAACTGACGATGATCAGCAGGTGGATCTCGAGAAAGTCATCAGTATCCTCAAGGATTCGATGAGCAGCGGCATCTACGAGCTCCTGAAACGGGGCGACGAAGGCGCAGTGGTGCTCGCCGCGCACAAAAATCCCCGGTTCGTTGAAGACTGTGTCCGGGAAATGGCAAGAAAGGTGCTTGCCGAATTCGATTACCTGTCCGGCGATTCCCGGGTCACGATCAAGCAGACCAACGAGGAAAGCATCCACCAGCACAATGCCTATGCCGAACGAAAGGCCACGATTGCCGAATTGGCCGATGAAATGAACGGCGATCAGCACAATTCCGACTGAAATTTTTTTTAAACCACGTAAAAATAATAGATTATTTAAATAATAAGTTTTTATTTTCAGATTCGTGTCATCGTTTCGCCGAATTTCCAGAAATTGCTGGTTTTAACCCAGAGATGTGAAAACCGCATCCATTTTATGGCGTTTTTCGCCGTAGAATCGAGTCATAAAGGTTATAACAGGGTCGGTATAAGATACAGTTGAACGTACGTTGTACGCTCACTAATCTCTAGAGATGAGAGATACAGAGAGTAATTTCGTAGAGAGATTCGAACAACGCAACATAACATGAGGCGATAATATTGTCGAAAGTTGTAGAGATTTCCCCAACCACAAGACATGAGGGACACTCCAAGCTGACGCTCAAGGTCAACGACCAGGGCATCATCGAGACCGGTAACTGGTGTTCCA
>NZ_JAJRCG010000025.1 GCF_028679125.1 Methanoregula sp.
AAACGTCGACGATACCTACACCAAACTCCAGTTCCTTGTCGAGGAACCCACCATCCGTGTCGACACGATTGGCGACAAGCACGTTGGTGACAAGTTCACCATCACTGCACAGACCAACCTTGCCGTAGATGATGAAATCCTCGTTCAGGTCTACTCATCATCATTCAAGCCGACTCAGAAGAGCCAGAGCGGTGAGTTCAGTGGCGCAACCGGCACTGTTAAGGTCACCAAGGGTGACAGCGGCTACAACAAGATCTCGTTCGATGTTGACTCTTCAACATTCAAGCCGGACGAGTACATTGTAACCGAAGACGCAGTGATCCAGGAAGCAACTGGCACGGCACTGTTCAACGTTCTCGAGACCTCTGCAGTGACAGTGGCCCCGACTACCGCTGCAGCAGCAGTCACCACCAAGGCGCCGACTCAGGCACCCACTCAGGCCCCGACTGCAGTTCCGACTGCAACAGCAACCAAGTCACCCGGTTTCGGTGCACTCATTGCACTGATTGGCCTCGGTGCAGTTGCGTTCGTTGTTGTGCGCAGGAACTAACCTAAAATCTAATTTTTTTTACGCAGCCAGTTTTCAGAGATATCTTTTCACCAGACCGCAGAGTCTCATCGCGCTGTATCTCGTTCTCTTTTAAAATGCATCGTATTCGTCATGGAGCATCTTTTTTAAACCAAAGACGGTCAACGTAGATACAGAGACGTCGATCCGGCGCAAGCGGGATCCGTGGAGGTGCAAGACCGTGAAACTGGTGGTAAAAAATCTCGACATTGCAACCCGTGGGGTTCTCCTTAACCGGCTGGACGCCCGCGGTATTGGTGTACTGAATGGCGATCGTGTTCAGGTCATCAATCCGAAAAACGGGATTTCCGTTACAGCGTTCGTGGAGATCACCTCCACCATTGCACAGCAGGGAACCCTTGGCGTCTACCGTATCACCAATGAGCGCCTCAACCTTGAAGACGGTGCGGAAATTGAGATCCGGGAAGCTGGGCGACCGGCATCTCTGGATTTCATCAAGAAGAAGATGGATGGGGGAAAACTCACCAAAGAAGAGACCCTGACTATCATAAAAGACGTGGTTCGCGATGATATCTCCGCTGCAGAACTGACCGCTTTTATCACAGCCTCGTACATCAACCCGCTTGACATGAATGAAGTGGAGCACCTGACCCGGGCCATGGTCGAGACCGGCGAACAGATCAAGTTTGCTTCACGGCCCATTGTTGACAAACATTCCATTGGTGGAGTACCAGGAAACAAAATTACGTTCCTTGTTGTCCCGATCATTGCTGCAAGCGGTCTCAAGATCCCCAAGACCAGTTCGCGTGCCATCACCGGTGCCGGGGGAACTGCGGATCTCATGGAGGTGCTCTCATCAGTTGAGTTTACATCCGGTGAAGTCCAGCAGATGACCGATAAGGTTGGCGGGTGCATCGTCTGGGGTGGTGCCACGAATATTGCACCGGCTGATGACAAGATTATCATCCAGGAATATCCGTTCAAGATCGATGCCCGGGGCCAGATGCTTGCCAGTGTCATGGCAAAAAAATTCGCTGTGGGTGCAAATCTCGTTGTTATTGATATTCCCGTTGGCCAGAATACCAAGGTTCCGAATATGCAGGAGGGGAGGAAACTGGCACGGGAGTTTATCGAACTTGGAGAACGGCTGGGCATAAAAGTCGAATGCGCCCTGACCTATGGGGATATCCCCGTGGGCCACAGCATCGGTCCGAAACTTGAGATTATCGAGGCATTGCGGGTTCTTGAAGGTTCGCCGGATCCGAACTCCTTTATCCAGAAGAGCCTCTCGATTGCGGGGATTGCCCTTGAGATGGCGGGTAAAGCCCAGCGGGGAGAGGGTGTGGCCATGGCGCAGAATCTTCTCACCAGCGGGAAGGCACTGGAGAAGATGCGGCAGATCATCGAGATCCAGGGTGGAGATCAGAAGATTCGATCATCCGATATTGTTCCCGGTGAACACCAGTTTGTGATCAAAGCACCGGCTTCGGGTTATGTGATCGAGATGAACAACCGGTCCCTCATCACCCTGGCAAGAACTGCCGGTGCACCTCAGGATCCCGGGGCAGGTATCCTGCTCCATGCCAAGAAGGGCAAACTTGTCAAAGTCGGTGAGCCGCTCTTCACTATCTTTGCCGACAGGAACTGGAGGCTGCAGAATGCAATTGAGGAAGGCAGGCGGCTTATGCCAATTCTTGTAGAAGGGATGCTCCTTGACCGTGTGCCCCCTGTATCGGAGTTATAGACCGATGTCCTGATATATGAGCAGGTTGCGATAATTTATCATGTATCCTCCTCGAATGCGTTTCCTTTTTGCCATCCTGCTCATTGTCCTTCTCTGCAGTTCGGCACAGGCAACGACCACCCTGCTGATCACGGTGCAGGACAGTATAGATAATACTACCCTTTCTCACGCTACGGTTTTTGTCAACAACGCCAATTATGCCCGCACCAACTCTCTCGGGCAGGTATACCTCACCCATACCGGACAAGATGATCAAGTGATCAAGATCACCAAGACCGGGTATAATGACTGGAGCCAGACTGTCAGCAAGAATACAACTGTCCTGCTGGTGAACCTGAGCCGCCAGACCCTTACGTTCACGGTAAACCTGTTCGATTCCGACACCCTCAATCCGATTACGGGTGCAAACGTTACCCTGACGTCGGAAAATCTTTCGCAAACGAAACTGACCGATTCGAGTGGATCGGCCACGTTTGCGGTAACCGCCACAACAATTTATACTCTGAATATCAATGCTGCCAATTACGAATCCCGAAGCAGTACGATCGAAATGGGTACCGAGAACCAGGAAGTGCAGTACAAACTGCTCTCTGGCAACAGTTTCTCGTTCGTGGTAAAGGACAAGGATTCGGGAAAGGCACTCTCCGATGCAGAAGTGCGGCTTAATGCCATCCTTGCCGGGAAGACAGATGAGCGTGGGATCCTTATCACGCCGGTTACCCGCGGGAAAACCTATACCATTGAGATCAAGAGAGATGGGTACCAGACCTATACGGAATCCCGGACTATCGGTGAATCCGATGCCATATTCTATGCAACCCTGACAAAAGCACCGGTTGGCGCCTTTGTCTATATCACCGATGAATCCAAGAAAGCGATGAGCAATGTGGATGTCTATGTCAACGGTTCCCTGGCAGGAACTTCGAACGAGTACGGGCGCATGAACCTCCCGAACCTTGTTGCCGGGGATTATAGTGTCGTTGTCAAGAAATCCGGTTACCTGACGCAGACTCGTACCGTAAGTGTCTCCAGCCAGAGCCAGGATTATACATTTGTCATGCCCTATGAAAGTGCTGCACTGACGATTTTTGTCCAGGACAGCGACAAGAAAGTGTTGTCCAATGTATCCCTTGCGGTTGACGGAACCGTTGTCGGTCTAACTGATGACAATGGCCAGTTGATTACTCAGGTTCCTTTTGGTGTTGATGTCAATATATCGGCAACAAAGGATGGATATTCCCCTGCATCGGTTAAGAAGATTGTCGGGCAGGGAAACGCTACGGCCACGGTCACCATTATTCTGGAAAAAAATCTTGACTGGGGTCTGTTCAGTATGATTGCGATCGGAGCAATTGCGATCATTGTCCTGTTTGTCATTATCAGGATTTTAGGGCGCGGGCAGCACCATGTCATGCGAAGAAAAAATGAAATTTAACTAGTTTCTTTTTTCCTGATAGAAGGAGTATCAAGCATCTGATCGTTTAGTTTTCATTTTCGTTATTAATGGGAACCCTTGAAAAAATTCCAGACCCTGCTGACTGCAGTTTCCCATTAAAAAACGGACCCAGCGGGAATCGAACCCGCGTCCTTGGGTTCGAAGCCCAAGAGGATGTCCTCTACCCCATGGATCCTTCCCATCTTCTTTACATCAAAAGATATTAAGTATTTTCTGCCGATAAGCTATCTAATGATTCTGTCAGCATCCGAGATCGCCCGCCGTCTTGAACTCAAACAGGGCGCAGAGAAACTTGTTATAACTCCATACCTGCGTGAATGTCAGCAGCCGGCGTCGTATGATCTTCGGGCTGCTTCTGATCTGTTGCTGGAACAGGGAACCTGCATGCTTGTGCCTACCCTGGAGTGGGTGGAGCTTCCTATGGATCTCGCCGGGACGCTCCGGTGCCGGTCATCATTTGGCCGGCGGGGTGTCCTGCTCGGTGCCGGATTCGTTGATCCGGGATTCCGCGGACAACTCACGTTGTGCCTGACGAATATGGGAACTGACATTCCCCTCCATAAAAACGACCGTATTGTCCAGATGATCCTTCATGAAGTGCGTGGCGGAGAGCACGGGTATTCCGGCCGGTACCAGGACAGTATCGGTGCTGTCGAGGCTAAGTGACCATGATCAGGACCGAGAGAAAATATGTTGAGGTATTGCGGATCCTCAAGGAGCATCCGGATCCGATGGGTGCCAAGAGGCTTTCCGAGCTGATGGCGGAAAGGGGTTTTGTCCTGAGTGATCGGGCAGTCCAGTACTATCTCAGTTATCTCGACACCATGGGTTTTACGGAAAAGGTCGGTAACCTGGGGAGGATACTGACACCTCTTGGGCTGGTGGAGACAGATAACGCCCTTGTTGATGACAGGATTGGGTTTATCATCTCGAAACTGGAACGCCTCGCGTACCGCAGCACATTTGATCCCGTCACAAGCACGGGAGATGTGGCATATAACCTCTCCATCGTCCCGTTAGAATCCGCGGAGAATGTTAAAGCCGCATTTGATGAGGTAGCCCGGGCGGGATGCGGCTTCTTCAATTCCTATCGTATGATCGATCACGATCCCCGGATTCCCTCCGGCCATGTAGGGTTCATGACCCTCTGCAGTATCGCTATGGATGGGGTTTTTCAGCGGAGGGGGATTCCCGTAAGGATGGCATTTGGCGGGAGACTTGAGATCGAGAACGGGATTCCCCGGCAATTCCGGGATCTTATAGGATACCGGGGTACCACGATAGATCCCCTTGAGTTGTTCATCAACTCCGGTCTTACCTCCATCTCATCATTTGTGGGATCGAAGACCGGTATTGCCCTTGCGAATGTCCGTGAAGTGCCCTGTGCTGCCCGTCCGCAGGTTGAGGAGACGATCCGCCAGATGAATGCCTGTGGTTTTGTATTTCCGGTAACGCTGGGAAACCATGTGTTCAACCTGCCTTCGAATCCCTACCGCCTTTCGATTGTCGCCCTTAGCGGTCTGAATTATATTGGGAATGCCGTTGAGCATGGTATCAGGATCCGGACTGAGATCGGTGCAGGCAATATCCCGTTCTCAAAAATTTTCAATGAGATCTGATCAGATCCAGGAGAGATCGTCCTTTTTTCGTATCTTTTTATCCCGCGTCTGTTCAGGTGTTGCCTCCTCTTTCTGGTCTGATGGTTCATCCCGTGTATCCTTAGGGGTGATCGGATCCAAATTTTTTTTCTGTTTCAAGTTGGTACTGAAGAGTGATGTGTCCCGCACCTTTGGAATAGATGTACCAAAAACATTTTTACCCGAAAATATCCCGTCCTTTGCCCGGAAGGAAGGATCTTTTACTACGATGGGTTTTTCTTCAACTTCCGACAGGGAATAATTATCCGGAGAATGCAGGTCTGGTGTCCTCATCTCTTCAACGGGTTCAGGCAGTCTGCTCACGGTGTCCGGTGTCGGAGATGGTTCTACCGCTTCCGACGCTTCCGGAACCGGTTGCCGTTTCCGGATAATCACCGTCTTTTTTTCTCCTGTCTGCGCCAGATCCTGCTGTGGTGCTGATGGCGTCAAAACCGGCCTTGCCGTCAGAGGGTGGGGGCTGTCGGTAGTGGATATCACCTGACGTTTTGGCCTGATGATCTCGGGAGGTGTCTGTTGGGGAGCAGGTGGGACTCTTGCAGCTTGCGGTGTTGCCCTGGTTCCGGAGAGTGCCATCATCCGCTGCCGCTGTAACTCCTGTTCAATCCGTTGTCGGGTCAACTCCGCTGCATGCCCGCCGGTTATGTTCTTTGGTGGGGGAGTGACTGCGGGGGGGCGCGGCCGGGCCGGGGGAGTGTCAGGTAATATGGGCTGCTGAGAGGGAGCTCTCTGCCGCTGCGTAGCATACTGCGGGGGTGTTGTCCTTTGCTGTGGTTGAATCACCGGGCGTACCGGGTACTGGGGGGCTCTCCCTTCTGCTGCGTTCATTCTCCCTGGAGGAGCTACTTCCGGCGGGCGGGGTTGGGGGACTGGCCGGGGAACAGGGGGGACGGGTCCCCGTAACTGAGGATCTGGCCTGTTCACAGGAGGAACAGGGCGTTGCTCACTTGCAGGCACTATTGGTGGAGTTGTGTGCGAGAACTCTTCCCGGGGATGATGGGATTTTTCAGTTACTTTCTGCATAGTTGTCGGGAGAACGATCATCTCGTCCCGAAGCGATCCCGTATCCTGACTGATTCTGGGGGTGAACGTCTCCTCCTCTGCCTCTGTTCCACGCACCGGTCCGAGCCGTGCCTGCTCCCGGATCTCCTGGAGTTCGTTTATACGGGGGATATTCTCAAGGCCGGATAACATGATGATGATCGCGACATTTTTTGTGTTCATGACCGGATAATCGCCGGATCTCATCTCAAGGCCCCGGATGCTCCGGTCGATCCATTTCCTGACGGTCATGAACCCCTGCATCGAGAGTTCGTGGGAAGGCCCTGCAATGAGAACGAGTGCCTTGTGGGCGCTGGTCATATCACAGGGAGTTGAGATCTCATGATAAATCGCCTGTTTTGCCAGTTCGACAATACGCGATGCCTTCTTTTTACTCTCCTCGTCAACCAGTCCTGCTGGTTTCAACTGGGAGAGGAATGCCAGGGGATTGTTGGGGAGCCTTTCAACAGCATATCCGATAGTGATGAATCCCCCGTCTTTCATGGTATTGAGTACTTCACCGGAATCCAGCACCACTTCGGCAAGGTCGATACCCCCATCAGCCCGGAATTCTCCCGCCTTTAAAATGAGGCTGATCCTCCGGACAATCGCCTCGTTGATGTGGAGATAGGTTGCCAGTTCCGGTGATATCTCCGGCTCTGCCTTCCCGAACCCGAGCATCTGTGCAATGCCTTTCTCTTTTTTCGGGTCATTGGCGTGAGCAGTCCGGGTTTTTTTGTACCATGTTTCGTTATCGAATACTATCATCCCGTCGAGGAGCGGGGAAAGGATATCGATGTCATCGGCTGCCTTGCAGGAACGTTTCGCCCCCTCCGCAAGGCAGGGCAGTGTGACCAACCCGAAAATAGGTTCCACAATCGAAGAACGGAGTCCAGCAATAACATGAGGAACGATATCTGTCATCATCCCTCCAAGACCGCAGCAGACAATGATCGCATCGTTCTCAGCAGATTCGAGATTCTGGATACGCGAGACGATCTCGGCGATATCGATTGTCGCGGTCGGGCTCACCATCCCGGTTTTTTCCGGACTCATCGGATCAAAGGGAGGGTAGTATAATTTTAATGAATCCGGTAAGCCGCTCAACTGTTGTAACGTGGTTTCGTCAACGTCAACTGCCAGTACCTGAACGCATGCAACCTTGCTGCTCCGGCGGTCAATGGAGTATAAGCTGTCTACAATCCGGCATCCAGCCCCGCCCAATCCGATAGCGATTATCCGCATAGCGTTATCCTGTTAATCCGTTTGACCCGGTAGTCACGATCTATTCGATAGAGAAATATTGTCCGGTCGGTATTCAATATCTTATAGGATCATGGATCATGGAGAAATAAGTCTTTGTTGGCATACCGGTCATGCCCATGGTTCGTGGTAATGATGAGTCCGGAACATTGTGCAGACTGTAAGGGAACCATAAATGGTGCCTGAACCGGGATAGCCTGCTGCGTTCTCCCCCGTTTCCTGAAAAAAACCGGACTGATTCCTCTAATAAACGCCATAATGACCGATTTAGGAACGGATTGCCGTTTCTCTCCAACCTAAAATGATAATTTATTTAAATGCGTGGACGGTAATACTCCATGAGGTGAACAAGCCTTGACATATGGAATTGAATTCGTACCTGGAAATGTCAACGTAAAGCAAGTTGTTAACTTCTGTAAACTTGCTGAATCCAAAGACATTGATTTTGCATGGATCACCAACCACTATAACAACCGCCACTGCTACCCCACCCTTGCCGCCATTGCGCAGGCAACCACGACCCTCAAGATGGGCCCGGGTATCATGAACTCCTTCACTGACACTCCCGCTGCAATGGCATCCTTTGCCTGCACGCTCAACGAGATCTCTGACGGACGTGCAGTCCTCGGTATCGGACCGGGCGACCTCTCGACCCTCCCGAAGCTGGCAATTAAAGCAGAGAAGCCGGTCGGACGGCTCGAGGAAGCAATCGTCCAGTTCCGCAAGCTCTGCGCCGGTGAAGAAGTCAAGAAGTCAGGAATGCAGTTCTTCGACTACGACGGTGCAAAGCTGACTGGTGTTACCCTCCCCGGAAAGAAGGGAATCCCGGTATACGTTGGTGCACAGGGCCCCAAGGTCCTTGACCTCGCCGGAAGAGTCGGTGACGGTGCACTCATCAACGCATCCAACCCCAAGGACTTCGCCATTGCAATCCCGATCATCAAGGCAGCCTGCGACAAGGTAGGCAAGAAGAACTTTGACATCGGTGCATACACTGCAATGTCCATTGACCGGAGCGAGAAGAAGGCACGCAACTCTGCAAAGATTGTTGCCGCATTCATCGCAGCCGGCTCACCCCCCGACCTCCTGACCCGCCACGGCCTCGACCTGAACAATGTTGCCAAGATCAAGGCAGCACTCGGAAAGTTCGACTTCAAGTCGGTAGGAGAACTCGTTGGAGACAAAGAGATCGACGCCTTCACCATTGCAGGAACTCCTGAGATGGTCAAGCAGAAGTGCGAGGATCTCACCAAGGCTGGCGTCACGCAGATCATCTTCGGGTCACCACTCGGTCCCGACATGACCACATCCATCCGCCTCCTCGGCAAGTACGTTGTATAAGCGCACTCAATACCTGCCTCATACAGCCGAAAACGGCGATGGTGCCTTGGCAGAAAAATTCTTTTTTATTTG
This sequence comes from Methanoregula sp., assembly GCF_028679125.1. GTDB lineage: Archaea > Halobacteriota > Methanomicrobia > Methanomicrobiales > Methanospirillaceae > Methanoregula. Next base: position 9,102 of record NZ_JAJRCG010000025.1, read on the forward strand.
TGTAGATGAATTTTGACAGTATCCATCACGTGCAAATGACTATCAGATCCCGCCGGAAATACTAACGAGAAGAGAATGTTTTCCGTTACCGAAGTTACCACCCCGAAAGGACTTGTGCAGTACCGGGAGGAACGGTTTACAGGTTTCCGGTGCAGGATCAGTCCTGACCGGTCGAAACGCCATGTCCTCCAACCCATGACTCCTCCGCAAGAGATCGGAGACTGCCCGTTCTGCCCTGACCGGGTATTCTCTGTTACCCCGTCCTTTCCCGATGGCCGGAGAATTATCCATGGTGAGAGCATCACCTTTCCCAATATGTTTCCTTTCGGACAGGGTCATGTGGTAACGGTTATCACCAGAGAACACCGGGTGAACACGTTCAGCAGACAACAGATTGCCGATGCACTGGCAGGACAGGTTGAGGCACTTCAGCAATATGATGGCTATCCCAGTATCAATATGAATTTTCTCCCTTCTGCGGGGGCGAGTCTCATTCACCCGCACATGCAGGGGCTTTCAGAGACCCGGCCATCATTGGTCATGGAACGGTACCTCCAGGCAGGACAGCAATTCCAGCAGTGCTCCGGTGGCAGCAACTACTGGGAAGCAGTCCGGGAAGAAGAGAAAGTATCCGGGAGATATCTGTTCGGCGATGAGATTCTCTGGTCTGCGCATGCGGTCCCGTGCGGTGAGCGAGAGGTTCGGGGAATCCTGCCGGTGGGCTCTCTCAACGAAACTGGCCCTTATATCGATCTTCTGGCACACGGTATTCTTGAAGTGCTGGCATTCTACCGGAACCTGGGGACATATGCGTTCAACATGTCCATCTTTTTCGATAAACCTGATGAAAACAGTGGTTTTCACGCGTTCTGTTCGCTCATATCCCGGATCAATCCCAATTCATCATCCATGAGTGATTCAGCATTCATGGAGCGGCTTCATCTGGAGCCGGTTATCATGACTCTCCCGGAAGAGATGGGGTTACTTTATAAAAGGGAAAAAAAATAAAAAAATTTAATCGAATTTTGCAACGAGTTTGGTCTTGCGAACGAGCGTACCGTCCTTCTTGTGGGCCTGACGCAGGATGCTGTCTCCTGCCTTCTCGAGCTCACGTGCCTCGTCGCAGAGCAGTGCTGCGTGTCTCATCATTTCGTGAGCACTTGCAACGATCGGGATGTACTTCTCCCATTCCTTGGTCATGAAGCAGCCCTTAACGTTCTGGCCTGCAACCGCTATGGCGATCTCGTGGGCAGCGCGTGCCTTTGCCAGTGCATAGGGATTGGTGAACTCACCGTCGACCGCCTTGTCGGTGGTCATGATGATCTTCGGGAGCTCGATCTCGGTACCCTTTTTGCCGGCCTTGACCTGGTCGATGACCTTGTCCAGTGCAACCTGCAGCTTGCGGAATGCGCCGGTGAGTGCCAGCACTTTAACGAGATTGCCGTTGTAGTCGGACATCTCGACGGGGTCGAGGAATTCGCGGCGTGCACCAATCATGGAGTCTGCCTTCATGATGATATAGCCGAACTTAGTGTCTGCCTTGACGCCTTCCCACTCCTTCTTCGTGGTTACATCATCAGTGATGATGATAGTCGGGATACCTGCTGCAGCGAGCTGTTCGCGGGCACCGGTCGGGCCGGGGAGAACCCCGTTGGGGGAGACTACGATACAGAAGTCAGGCTTGTATGCCTTCAGGTTGGAAACAACACGGTCGACATCTGCCGGCTCGAGTTTAGTTCCACTGGTCGCCATGAATGTCTGCATGTCTTCACGGTCTGCTCTCTCATCAAGGAGGAGCTCTGCCATTACACCACTTGCAATGTTGCCGAGTTTAGCAACGCCTACTTTAACAACCATGTAATTCACCTCGAAAATGTTATAACACGTTATTATGACCCGGTATTCATATAAACATTTTGAAACGTCTTCTCTCGTCGAAAAACGGAGAAACCCAAATAATTTGATGATCATGTATAGGTCAGGGAAAATACTGTGAATGTGTCCCCCTATGTGCGAAACGAGATGAAAATCGGGTGTATGCCCGGAAAAAATGACTGGGAAATCTGTAACTGTCCACTTTGATAATACGGGTTTTTGATTTCAGTTTTCTGCGCGAATCCTATAGTAAAAATCTCATGTCATCTGGGGATAAAATGACCTGCGGTGGCACGTGCCTCGCATTTCTCTCCGAAAGTAGAGGGAGAAACGGACACTGACAGAAAATGCACTCTGGGGGGTGGGTGTGCCTTGTTTAGCGGGAACTTATGCGCTCTCAACACAACACTGATTTTAGGAATGACGTGGAACTTCTGAATACCCTGAAAGTTAACGAAAAGTGTTTAAGTCCCGGTTGTAAAGGAGTAATCATGAAGGATGGGCTGCTCACCGAACGACAGATGGAAGTACTGCGATACCGCAAGCAGGGACTGACCCAGCAGCAAATTGCAGATATCATCTCCACCTCCAAGGCCAATGTCTGCACCATAGAAAAAAGTGCCATGGAGAACATCCGTAGGGCAAAGGAGACCCTTGAATTCCTTTATACACTTGATGCCACTCATCTCTGCACCATCCCGTCCGGAACTGATCTCTTCAATGTCCCTGCTATCATCTTCGGGGAGGCTGAGAAGATCAACATCAAGGTCAAATACGATACCATCTCCCTGATCAACCGCTTGAGGGAATCCCGGTCAGAGGCTTGTAAGGCCCGGGTGGTGTGCGAAGACATCATTGTCTATATCACAGATCAGGGCGAACTGTACTTCGGCTGAGCCGGATCGTTCTGCAAGTCCCGGTTCCAGTCCTCTCGATCCTTTTACCCTAAATCTCTGGCATATGTTTATATGTTCTTTTATGCTATAATTATGGAAGCCGATATGAGGTTATCCTCTGCAGAGATGTATGTCCCATCGTCTGGGACATGCCCGATCTGTGAACGGCGCGACCATGCCTCCGGACACTGGAGTGGCGGTTGTGCCGTGGGAGAACCTCGATTGGTGGACCCCGCCAGAATGGCGAGGGTATCCCGAGAAGGAGTTGTGATTCGTCACAACAGGCTGACAGAGTGGGTCTGATCAGGCGCATGGGCCAACGTTCGTGCAACGTGCCCTCTTCACGTAAAAATCACGTGGATGCGCCATTATCAGGATCTTCTTTCGCGAGACAGGAATGCTGGTGCACACCGGCACAGCGGTGAGAACATCTCTCATACGCATCTCCATACCGGGTGATACGTCATCGGTCAGGTGTGCAAACGATCCATCAAGGATTGTATGCTCAAACTGCCGTTATTGGCGATCACCTCCGTCGCGTGTTGGCTTCTGGCACAAACGAAGTCATCACACATCTCGGATCAATCTCACACGTGTCGCAATGAGAATAACCTACACGCAAGATGAGGATGGATTAACACATGCCAAAAATTAACAGACCACGCCGTGGATCTCTTGCATTCAGCCCGAGAAAGCGTGCAAAGAGTCCGATCCCGAAATACCAGTCGTGGCCCTCCACCGAGGGAGCACCGATCCTCCAGGGATTTGCCGGATACAAAGTAGGTATGACGCATGTTATCATGGTGGACGATCATAAGAGCAGTCCGACCGAGGGCAAAGAGATTATGGTCCCCGTGACGGTCATCGAAGTTCCCGCTATGAAAGTAGCAGCGATCCGCGCCTACAGCAAAGATACCTATGGCAAACACGCGTTCACCGAACTCTGGGCAGAGCAGCTCGACACCGTTCTTGGACGCAGGATTACCCTCCCCAAGGATTATGACCGGAATGCAGCCCTGAAGAAGTTCTCCGATGCAGTTGCCGCAGGAACCGTTGCCGAGATCTACGCAGTCACGTATACGCAGCCGGCATCGATGAGCGGTGTTCCGAAGAAAGTTCCCGACCTCATGGAGATCAAGGTCGGCGGTTCGGACATCAAGAAACTCTTCGAGTTTGCCCAGGGCCTCCTTGGAAAGGAAGTCACCCTAAACAATGTGATCCAGTCCGGTGCATATGCAGATATCACTGCAATCACCACCGGTAAGGGAACAAACGGCGCCGTAAAACGCTGGGGCATTGCACTGCGCAAGCGCAAACACGCAGTTGGCGGCAAGAAACGTCACCTTGGCACTCTTGGACCATGGAATCCCCACCACGTCCGCTGGGAAGTCCCGCAGGTTGGTCAGCTGGGGTTCCAGCAGCGCACCGAGTTCAACAAGCGCATCTTAAAAGTCAGCGAGAACGCAAGCGAGATCACTCCCGCCGGCGGTTTCCTGCACTATGGTGTGCTCAAGAACCCGTACGTGCTTATCAAGGGGTCTATTCCCGGCCCGGTAAAGCGGCTCATCCGTATCAGGCCCGCAATCCGCCAGGGTGAACATGTCGTCAGGATGCCGGCAATCCAGTTCGTGAGCGTCCAGAGCAAGCAGGGATGATCAGAGATGAAAGCACAGGTTAAATTACTTGATGGCGGCGTCGCAAAAGACATCGAACTTCCGGAGATCTTCTCCGAGGACTACCGCCCCGATCTGATCAAGAAGGCAGTCATGGCCCTCCAGAGTGTACGGAGACAGCCGCACGGGACAGACCCGTTTGCCGGCATCCGTTCATCAGCAGTCGGCTGGGGTAGCGGTCGCGGTTCATCGCACGTCCCCCGTCTCAAGAATGGCTCCCGCGCGGCAAAAGTCCCGCAGGCAAAGGGCGGTCGTGAGGCACACCCCCCGAAGGTTGCAAAGATCCTGATCAAGGAGATCAACCAGAAGGAGAAGCAGAAGGCATTCCGGTCAGCGGTTGCCGCAAGCATCAGTGCAGAACTCATCAAGAGCCGCGGACACCTCTTTGAAGGCGCAGTTCCGGTCGTTCTTGAGGATAAGTTCGAGACACTCGGCCAGACCAAGGATGTCATCACCGCGCTCACCACTGCTGGTGTCTACAATGATATCGAGCGGTCAAAGGACAGCAAGAAGGTCCGTGCCGGCAGGGGCAAGATGCGTGGCCGCAGGTTCAAGCAGAGAAAGAGCCTGCTGATTGTCACCGCGGAGAAACCGCTGCTCGCAGCCCGCAACCTCTCCGGTGTCGATGTGGTCACCGTTGACCAGCTGAATGTCGAGCATCTTGCACCCGGTATGCAGGCAGGTCGCCTGACCGTCTGGACCGAGAGCGCACTTGTACGCCTGGAGGGAAGGTAAATGACCCTTAAGTACCCGTTTGTCACGGAAAAGGCAATGGTCCTCCTTGAGAACCAGAGCAAGCTCCAGTTCCTGGTAACCCGTGAGGCAACCAAGGCTGACATCAAGCGCGAGATCGAGAAGTCCTTCGGTCAGAACGTCAAGAGCGTCAGGACGCTCATGAACACGCACGGCCAGAAGAAGGCCATCGTGAGCTTCGAGAACAACAAGGCCGCCGAGGAGATTCTCAGTCGGCTCGGTATAATGTAGGTGGGGAAACATGGGACATCGAATTACAACACAAGCCCGCGGCAAGGGAGGCCCGACATACCGCGCACCCTCCCACCGGTACAAGGCTGAGCTGAAGCACATCGGCGACGACACGCAGAAGATCACCGGAACTATCATCGACATCGAGCACGACCCTGCACGCAATGCACCGATCGCCCTCGTCAAGCTCGAGGATGGCACAAAGGTCTACATGCTCGTTACCGAAGGTCTTGGAATCGGCGAAGTTATTCTCTGGGGATCCTCAGGAGAAGTCAAGAACGGCAACACGCTCACCCTCGCGAACATCCCGACCGGTACCTACATCTGTAACATCGAGGCACGCCCGAATGACGGCGGAAAGTTTGTCCGCGCTTCGGGAGTGCAGGCAGTTGTTGTTGACAAGGCAGATGATCGTGTCGGCGTCAGGATGCCCAGCGGCAAGACGAAATGGTTCAATGCACGCTGCCGTGCAACCATCGGTATTGTAGCCGGTGGCGGTCGCGTTGAAAAGCCGTTTGTGAAAGCGGGTAACAAGTACCACAAGATGGCGAACACCGCATCCAACTGGCCACGCGTCCGTGGTGTTGCAATGAACGTCATCGACCACCCGTTCGGTGGCGGTGGTCACCAGCACACCGGTCGCCCGAAGACGATTGCACGCGGTACTTCCCCGGGAAGAACTGTGGGATCTGTGGCTGCACGCAGGACAGGTAAGAGCAGGAAGTGATGGGTAAATGGCAGCACCTAAAAAGACACAGAAGAGAATGCCAAGACGGCGTGAGGAGTTCACCTATCGCGGCTTCAAGATCGACGAGCTCAAGGCGATGGGGATCAGCGAACTCCTCCCCCTGATGCCCGCCCGTCCCCGCCGCAAGATTACCCGCGGATTCTCCCGCGGTGAAGAGACCCTACTGGAAAAGATCCGTGGTGGCGACGAGAAGGTACGGACTCACCTCCGTGAAATGATCGTCATGCCGGAAATGATCGGCAAGACCATCGAGATCTACAACGGCAAGGAATTCATAAAAGTAGAGTTCCAGCCAGAGTCGGTCTTCCGCTATCTCGGCGAATTTGCCCTGACAAGAAAGAGAGTTTCTCACGGAAGCGCCGGTATCGGTGCAACCAGAGGCAGCAAGTACGTTCCGCTGAAGTGATGAACATGGCACGCATTGATTATTCCAACAAAACAAAGGGCGACAACGTGGCTCGGGCAAAAGCCAATGAGCTGAACATGTCCCCCAAGCACTCCATTGAGATTGCCGCGTTCATCAATCACCAGCGTGTGAACGATGCAATCGCGTACCTCAACGAAGTTGTCAAGCTCAAGAAGGCAGTCCCCTTCCGGTACTTCTGCCGGAATGTCGCGCACAAGCGCGGCCTTCCTGGCAACTGGGACGCAGGCCGGTACCCGGTCAAGGCCTCCAGGGAATACATCCGTCTCCTGGAATCGGTCAAGAAGAATGCAGAATATATCGGTCTCGATGCAGAGAACCTCGAGATCATCCACGCATCCGCCCAGCGCGGCCGCGCCCAGAAGGCATTCTTCCCCCGTGCAATGGGACGGGCAACCCCCAAAGTCCGTGAGTCTGTGAACCTCGAGATCATCGTCCGTGAGGTGGCGTAATGGCGGTAGAGAGAAAATTCATCGCTGAAGGTGTCAGGAAAGCCCGCGTCGAGAAGTACCTTTCAAAGGAACTGAAACGCGCCGGCTACGGCGGCATGGATATCGCCCGGACTCCCCTCGGGACCCAGGTGACGATCTTTGCCGAGAAGCCGGGTATTGTCATCGGTAAGGGTGGCAAGTTAGTCCACCAGCTCACCCAGGATCTTGCCCAGAACTACGGTGTCGAATCCCCGCAGATCGAAGTACAGCAGGTCAACAACCCCAGCTTCAACGCCCAGATCATGGCGGAACGGCTGGCAAATGCGCTTGAGCGCGGCTGGTACTTCCGTAAGGCAGGATCCAGTATCATGCGCCGGGTCATGGAATCCGGTGCACTTGGCTGTGAAGTCGTTATCGCAGGAAAGCTGACCGGGGCCCGTGCCCGTACCCAGAAGTTCACTGAAGGGTACATCAAGCACTGCGGTGAACCGAGCAACACGATTGTCGAGAAAGGCTATGCCGTCGCAATCAAGAAACTCGGTGTCATCGGTGTCCAGGTCAAGTTAGTTCCGGCAGGCGCAAAACTGCCTGACCACTTCTCCATCATCGAACAGGAGAAGAAGCGCCCGGCACAGGTGGCCGCTGTCACTCCGGTTAGTGATATCGACATGGAAGAACCAGCCCTTCCTGATGAGAAATTAGGAGAGGATCAGTAATGGCAATCTTCAGGGCCAAGGATGTCAAGCAGTTCTCCGATGTAGAACTGCAGGAGAACATGGGAAAACTCCGGATGGAACTCGTCCAGCACTACGGTAAAGTCAGTGCCGGCGGTGCCACCGAGAATCCCGGCCACATCCGCGAACTCCGGCGAACCATTGCCCGTGTAATGACCGAGCAGAACCGCAGGAGAACTGCATGATCTCTTCCCAGAATGTCCTCCGACATGAACTGATCGGGATGGACATTCTGGTATCAGGAGCTGCGAATCCGGCACAGAGAGGACTTTCCGGCCGTGTCATCGATGAGACAAAGAACCTGCTGGTGATCGAGACCCCTCGCGGGGTCAAACGTATCCAGAAGATGCACAGCACATTCAGGCTGCATCTTCCAAGCAGCGAAACTGTTGAGATAGACGGATCCGTGATGGTTCTGGCTCCTGAAAAAAGGATCAACCTGCACGAAAAGAAGAGGATACCATAATGGCACTTAACATTGGATTGAACGTCCAGGCACCAAAAGAGGAGTGCAGGGACGTTAATTGTCCGTTTCACGGCACTTTACCGGTGCGCGGCCAGGTGATCACCGGTAAAGTCGTGAGCGACCGAATGATGGGAACGGTCGTAGTTGCACGGAATTACATGCACTACGTCCGCAAATACAAGCGGTACGAGAAGCGAAGCTCGAAGCTCCATGCCCACAACCCCCCCTGCATCCAGGCAAAGGTTGGCGACATGGTGAAGATTGCTGAGTGCAGACCGCTGTCGAAGAGCACGACATTCGTCGTAGTGGAGGTGCAGAAGCCATGAAGGCAAAGCAGTCCAAGACGCCGAGGTCTCTCGCGACGGGAACGAGACTTGCATGCGCTGACAACACCGGTGCCAGGACAGTCCAGATCATCTCTGTCTTTGGCTACCACGGTGTCAGGCGCCGTCAGCCCAAGCTTGGCCTTGGGGATCTCTGCACGGCGAGTGTCCAGAAAGGCACCCCCGACATGCGCCGCAAGCTGGTGCGTGCGGTTGTTATCCGCGCAAAGAAGGAGATGCGCAGGCCCAGCGGCATGCGGGTATCGTTCGATGACAACGCGGTTGTTGTTGTGGATGAGAAGAATGAGCCGAAAGGTACCGAGATCAAGGGACCGGTTGCGCGTGAAGTCGCAGAACGCTTCCCCAAGCTTGGCTCCATGGCAACGATCATTGTCTGAGGTGGGATATGGTAAGAATTGAAAGCGAACAGCCCAGAAAACAGAGAAAGGCACGCTACAATGCACCTTCTCACATGAGGTCCAAGTTCCTCAATGCACCCCTCTCAGACGCACTGAAGGAGAAATACAAAAAGAAGACGCTGCGCGTTGTCAAGGGAGACACCGTCAAGGTACTCCGCGGGGACTTCGTGGGCAGCGAGGGCGTTGTTGACGCAGTTGACACTGGCAAATCAAAGATCATTGTCCACGGTGTATCGTCAACCAAGGCCGACGGGACCGAAGTGCCCCGGGCTATCGATCCCTCGAATGTCCAGCTGACGAAGCTCAAACTCGATGACAAACGCCGCATAGCAAAACTCGGGGAGGCCGAATAATGTCAGACCACCTGAAGCGACTCAACGCACCGGACTCGTGGCACATTGCAAAGAAGACCACGACGTTCATCACAAAGACCGCACCCGGCCCGCACAATGCAAACGCGATGCCGATTGCTGTCTGGCTCCGTGACCACATGCAGTATGCACGGAACTTAAAAGAGGTCAAGCAGATCCTCGGCCAGAAGGATGTTATCATCAATGGCCGTGCCTGCCGCGACCCCAAGATGGGCATCGGTATCTTCGATATCATCGCCCTGCCGAAGATCAACAAGTACTACCGCATCCTTCGTGACAAGAACGGCAGGCATGTCTCGATCGAGATTGACGCAGAGGCTGCAAAGACACGCCTGTGCAAGATCACGAACAAGACTACCATTACCGGTGGCAAGGTCCAGCTGAACCTGCGCGACGGTGCCAACATCCTTGCAGACAACACCTACAAGTCTGGCGACTCCGTAGTCGTATCCATTGAATCCGATACCCGGTTCAAGATTGTCGACCACTTCCCGTTCGCGGTTGGCAACATGGCCATGATCATTGGTGGCCGCCACTCCGGTAATGTCGCACGGATTGTCGACATCGTCAAGATGCCCGGCAGCGTCCCGAACAGGATCATCCTCGAGGATGAGAAGTCAGGAACCAAGTTCGACACGATCGCTCCCTATGTCTACATCGTAGGGAAGAAGACATCCGCAGTTGCAAAATGGGGGCATGAAGAGTGACCTCAATGCGTGATGTCTACATCGACAAGGTCGTTGTCCACATGGGCGTCGGTGAAGCCGGTGAGAAACTGGTCAAAGCCGAGAACATTATGAAGACGATCACCAAGCAGACACCGATCCGGAGCATTGCCAAGAAGACCCAGCCGGCCTTCTCTGTCAGGAAAGGCATGCCCATCGGGTGCAAGGTCAGTCTCCGTGGCAAACGCGCCCGCGACTTCTTTGAGACCGCCCTCAAGATCGTCAACAACACGCTCTTTGAGAGCCAGCTCGACAAGAGCGGGAATTTCTCATTCGGTATTGAGGAACACACGGACTTCCCCGGCATGTCCTACGACCCGCAGATTGGTATCTACGGTATGGATGTCAACGTAGTCCTCGAGCGCAAAGGCATCCGGATCACCCGCAGGAAAATGGCGCAGAAAAAGCTCCCCGGAAAACAGCGCGTGAGCAAGACGGATGCAATTGCATTCCTCAAGGAGAAGTACCAGGTAGAGGTGCGCTAATGGCTGGAGAAAGGAAGAAGATCTACGGTCGCGGTGCGAACGAATGCAAGATGTGCGGCCGCAAGCAGGGGCTCGTACGCAGATATCATATCATGTTCTGCAGGCAGTGCTTCCGCGAATGGGCCCAGAAGATGGGCTTCAAGAAGATGAGCTGAGGAGTGAGCAAGAATGACACGACTTAACACTTTAGCAGACGGAATGTGCACCCTGAAAAATGCGGGTGACACCGGCAAGTCCGTCTGCGTCATTGAACCCGCAAGCAAGCTCCTCGGCGCAATGCTCCGCATCATGCAGGACGCCGGGTATATTGGCGGCTTCGAGTTCATTGAGGATGGCAGGGGCGGACAGCTCAAGGTCAACCTCACCGGCAGGATCAACCGCTGCGGTGCGATCACCCCGCGGTTCTCCGTGCAGCTGGACGAGATGGAATACTGGGAGAAGCAGTATCTCCCCGGGAAGAACTTCGGTCTCCTGATGCTTTCGACCTCCCGTGGCGTAATGTCCCACGAACAGGCGAGGAAAGAAGGTATCGGCGGCGAACTGCTCGGGTACGTGTACTAGGGGTGCGATGATGTCAGCAGTACGAAAGGTAAAAATTCCCGATGGCGTCAAAGCACAGCTTGACGGCACGCAGCTCAAGGTGACCGGTCCCAAGGGGCAGATGATCCGCAACATGCGCTTCCCCCAGGTCACTGTTACCTGCGATGGCAAGGAAGTCAGCATCTCCACCGATTCCACAAGGAAAGAGATCACATCGATGGTCGGCACGCTCGAGGCGCACACCAAGAACATGTTCCATGGCGTCAGCGCTGGTTTCGAGTACCGCATGAAAGTGGTATACAGCCACTTCCCTATCCAGCTCAAGGTTCAGGGCAACAGGCTGGAAATCGCCAATTTCCTTGGTGAGAAGAAAGCCCGGTCCGCACGAATCGAAACCGGTGTGACGGCAAAAGTCGCCAATGATGAAGTCGTCCTCACGGGAGTCGACCGTGAACTGGTCGGCAACTCAGCAGCAAACATCGAGCACGCCTGTCACATCCGCAACCGCGATCCACGTGTGTTCCAGGATGGCATCTAAATGGTTCAGAGGGGATGAAGTCAATGACAACAGAAGTCAAGCGATTAATCCAGGTGCGCGTTGATAAGGGCGCAAGCTTCAAGCGCGACGGATATGGCAAGAAACGCCAGCTCTCCGATTCCTGGAGAAAGCCCCGCGGTCAGCACAACAAGCAGAGGGAGCAGAAGAAGGCAAAGGGAGCACTCCCCAAGCCGGGATATGGCAGCCCTATTGCCGTCCGTGGCATGCACCCGAGCGGGTTCTTCGAAGTCCTCGTTTCATCGACAAAGGAACTCGAGGGACTGGACCCCAAGACCCAGGCAGTCAGGATTTCCGCAACTGTTGGCGACCGTAAGCGTGTCGCGCTCCAGGATGCAGCACTTGCAGCCGGTCTTAAGGTACTCAATGCCCGCACCGTGAAGGCCAAGGAAAAGAAGGCACCGGCCAAGAAAGAAACCAAGGCCGACGAAAAGAAGCCCGCAGTGAAATCTGCAAAGTCCAAGGCAGCACCTGCCAAGAAGGACGCAAAGAAGGAGAAGCCAGCGTCCAAGCCGGAAGAGAAGAAGGCCCCGGCAAAGAAGGCAGCCGCCAAGCCAAAGGCCGAAGAGAAGAAGCCAGCGTCCAAGCCGGAAGAGAAGAAGGCGCCGGCAAAGAAAGCAGCCGCCAAGCCCAAGGCCGAAGAGAAGAAGCCTGCAGAGAAACCCGCAGCAAAAAAGACCGCCAAGTCCGGGGTGAAGAAGAATGAGTGACGTTGCCAGCCAGAAACGCATTGCAGCAGCAATCCTGAAATGCGGTATCAACCGTGTCTGGTTTAATCCGGAGCGCATCTCGGACATCGAGAACGCAATTTCGCGTGAGGACCTCAGGGGACTCATCACCGAGGGCGTCATCAAGGCCCGCCAGAAAAAAGGCGTCAGCCGCGGCCGGGCACGCGCACGGATCGCTCAGCGGTCCTACGGGCACCGGAAGGGTCCAGGCAAGAGAAAGGGTGCGGCGGGAGCCAGAAACCCCAGCAAGACCGCATGGGTCCAGAAGATCCGTGCGATCAGGAAAGTGCTCGTTGAACTCCGCGATGCCGGCACCATTGACCGGCATATGTACCGCATCATCTACAGGAAAGCGGCAGGCGGTCAGTTCAGGAGCGTCGCGCACATGAAGGCGCAGATGGAGATCCTCTTAGGGAGGATGAAGTAACATGGCAACAGGATCACGGTATTTTGTCCCCTTCCGGAGACGGAGGGAAGGCAAAACCGATTACTACCAGCGGACGAGGCTTGTTGTTGCAGACGTACCCAGGATGGTCGTGCGCAAGACAAACCGGCACATCATTGTGCAGCTCGTTACGGCTGAGATGGACGGCGACCGTACCCTCGTAGCAGCAAACTCTGCCGAGCTGGAGAAATACGGATACAAGGGATCGACATCCAACACCCCGGCAGCATACCTCACGGGCATGCTCTTTGCCGTCAAGGCAAAGAAGGCCGAGCAGGACAGCGCGGTCCTTGACATCGGGCTCAACCGTGCAACACCGGGAGCCCGTGTGTTCGCTGCACTCAAGGGTGCAGTGGATGCAGGTCTTGATATCCCCTACGGTGAGGAAATCCTCCCGTCCGAAGAGCGTCTCAAGGGCGCTCATATCGCGGCATACAACAAGAATGCCGGCGATCTTGTCAAGATGGTTGAACAGGTGGCAGCAGCCATAAAGAAGGAGATGGCGTAACATGGCATACGAACGAGAAGAATGGCAGCCGGTCACCGGTCTTGGCAAGCTCGTTGCCGCAGGCGAGATCAAGAGCATTGATCAGGTTCTCGAGAGCGGCAGGCCGATCAAGGAACCGCAGATCGTTGATGCGTTCCTCCCCGACCTTGAGGATCAGGTCCTCGATATCGCCATGATGCAGCGCATGACCGACTCGGGCCGCCGTGTCCAGTTCCGTGCAGTTGTCATTGTCGGCAACCGCAACGGGTACATCGGATTTGGCCAGGGTAAAGATGTACAGGTCGGCGATGCAATCAAGAAAGCAATCGTCAAGGCGAAGATGAATCTTATCAAGGTCCGCCGTGGCTGTGGCAGCTGGGAATGCGGATGCAATGTCACGCATTCGATCCCGATGCAGGTTACCGGCGTGGCCGGCAGCGTCAAGGTCACTCTCAAGCCGGCACCGCAGGGTACCGGGCTTGTTACCGGTGACATCAGCAAGAAAGTGCTCGAGCTCGCCGGCATCAAGGATGCCTGGACCTTTGCACGCGGACAGACCCGCACCACCATCAACTTCGCAAAGGCGACCTTCAATGCGCTCAAAGCAACCAATATGATCCGGACTGGGGGGTCGCAGTAAATGTACGCGGTCGTTCAGGTCCGCGGCGTGGTGAAGACCCGCCAGGATATCAAGGACACGTTGAAGATGCTGCGCCTGCACCATATCAACCACTGTGTGTTCATCCAGGACACTCCCGAGAATCTCGGTATGATCCGGAAAGTCAAGGACTACGTGGCATTTGGTGAAGTGGATGCAGCAACCGTCGAGACCCTCCTGCAAACCCGCGGCAGGGTTATCGGCGATGCCCCGCTCACGGACGAGTACATCAAGTCCAACTCGACCTACAGCGGCATTGTAGACTTTGCAAAGGCACTTGCCAGCGGAGAGACGAAGCTGCGCGACATGCCGGGCCTCAAGCCTGTGCTGCGCCTTCACCCCCCGCGCAAGGGATATAAGACCACCAAGCGGACGTTCCCCCAGGGTGGAGCGCTTGGCTATTATGGTCAGGAGATCAATACTCTCCTCATCAAAATGAGGTGATTCGGATGCCAACCAACAAGCGTTCAAAATACCGCGGATCGCGGACATGCGGCGGCGGTACCCACAAGAACCGGCGCGGTGCAGGAAACCGTGGTGGCAGGGGACGAGCCGGCATCAACGCTCACCACTTTGTCAAGTGGTACAAGGAGATGGGCGGACGGGTATTCGGCAAGGACGGATTCTGTAACCAGATCGCAGTCGATGTAACAACCATCGATGTCGGTGTTCTGGACCAGATCGTGCCCTCGCTCCTCGCACAGGGTATTGCGAAGAAAGAAGGGGATGCGATTGTGATCAACACCGCTGACATGGGAATCGATAAGGTTCTTGGCACCGGCAAGGTCACCCGTAAGATCAACATCTCCGCACAGTCCTTCTCAGAATCTGCGAAGGCGAAGATCGAGAAAATGGGCGGAATGGCCCAGGTTGTCTAACGACAACCACATTTTTTGGGTGAAACAATGGGAGACCTGCTGGATCGAATGGAACCCCTGCTCGCTGCGATGCCCGCAGTCAAGAGCCCGGAGGGCCACGTCCATTTCAAAAATAAGTTGATTTGGACTGTTGGAATTCTTATTCTGTATTTTGTCCTGACGAATATTCCGGTATTCGGACTGGCACCTGACAGCGCGGATATCCTCGCTGCCTACCGTGCACTCCTTGCCGGGGCAAGCGGATCGATCGTCCATCTTGGTATCGGACCGATCGTCACGGCATCCATCGTGCTCCAGCTCTTAAAAGGTGCAGACATCCTGCGTATCGACACGAGCGAAACGCGCGGGCAGGTCATGTACATGGGCCTGCAGAAGCTGCTCATCTTTGTCATGATCATTATTGAAGCCGCCCCGAACATCGTTGGCGGGTTCATGCAGCCCGATTCGGTCATTGCAACCCAGTTCTTTGGTGGCAACCTTTTCGCAGTATCCCTCCTGATCTTCCTCCAGATCTGTATCGGTGGCGTCCTCATCTTCTTCATGGATGAAGTTGTGACAAAATGGGGTATCGGTTCCGGTGTCGGACTGTTCATTATTGCCGGTATATCCCAGGCACTCGTGAACGGGTTCATCAGCTGGGCCAGTGTCAAGGATCAGTATCCCGTCGGTTTCTTCCCGCGTCTTGTCGCTATCGGTCTCGATGGCGGGAATTATCTGGCATACTTTGGTTCTGACCTCCTTGCATTCGTCACCACCATCGTGATCTTCCTGATCATTGTCTATGTTGAATCCACCCGCATTGAGATCCCTCTTGCTCATGCCCAGATACGCGGAGCACGGGCGCGCTTCCCGGTCAAACTGATCTATGCCAGCGTCCTGCCGATGATCCTGGTGCGTGTGCTCCAGGCAAACATCCAGATGCTTGGCATGTTCCTTTCCAATGTCGGGATCACGATCTTCGGGACGTTCAGTGGTTCTACACCCCAGAACGGTGTCATGTGGTACCTTGCTCCGATTAACGGACCTACGGACTGGATGTGGTGGACAACCGATCTCGGGCATGCTGCATGGCAGGTGCTATTACGGATGGGGATAGATATCACATTCATGGTGGTCGGAGGTGCGATCTTCGCTCTCTTCTGGATCAAGACGGCCGGCCTCGACTCAAAAGATGTCGCCCGCCAGATCCAGATGTCTGGCATGTCCATCCCAGGCTACCGGCGTAACCCGCAGGTACTGGAGAAGTACCTTGACCGGTACATCCCCCGTGTAACCATCATCGGTGGCGTCTTCATTGGTGTGCTCAGTGTTATTGCAAACCTCTTTGGTGTCATCGGGTCGGTGAGCGGGACAGGTCTGTTGCTGACCGTGAGTATCACGTATCGTCTCTACGAAGAGATCGCAAGCCAGCAGATCATGGAAATGTACCCGTTCATGCGGACATTCTTTGGAAAAGAGTGATTTGACAGGAAAGGGACAAGGATGGAAGGAAAGAAGGTCATCATCACCGGTGTGCCGGGTGTCGGCAAGACAACGGTTATCAACGAGACACTGAAGAAACTCAAGGAAGAGGGCATCGAGTACCAGTCGCTCAACTTCGGAACGTTTATGTTCGAGGTGGCCAAGGCGGATAATATCGTCAGGGACCGGGACCAGATGCGCACGCTCGACCGGGCAGTCCAGAAACGGCTGCAGCAGCGGGCAGGTCAGGCCATTGCGCAGATATCGGGTAATGTCTTAATCGACACCCATGCCTCGGTGAAAACCCCCAAAGGCTATCTCGCAGGACTCCCTGAATGGGTGCTCCGTGCAATCATGCCGGATATCATAGTGCTCGTTGAAACCGATGATGACCAGATCCTTATGCGGCGGCTCTCGGATGAGACGCGGTCCCGCGACAAGGAAGGATCCCGCTCAATTGCAGAACACCAGCAGTTCAACCGGTCCATTGCCGCAGCATATGCGATGATGACCGGTTGCACTATCAAAATGATTACCAACGCTGATTTCCTGCTTGATCGTTCAACGGCCGATCTGGCTGATGTTCTCCGGTGAATATATGGATTTCAAAAAGTTCTGGAACGATTACAGCCTCTGGATTACGTTCGGCTTCATGTTCCTCATGATGTGGGCGTACACCGTTGACTGGCTGCGGCAGGGTGTCGGGTCAGCGATCGATGCGGTATTTGCCCCGCTTCTCATAACCTTCGGCATCCCGTTTTACATCCTGATTGTCATCCTTTCAGCGCTGACGGGTCTCTACTCATCGATCGTGCAGAAATACACGATCGACTATGACAAGATGACCGATTCGCAGGAGCGGATGAAGGAGTTCCAGAAAGAGTACCGCGAAGCGCAGCTCTCTCAGGACGAGAAGAAGATCAAGAAACTGGATGCAAAGAAAGACCGGGTAATGAAGGAGCAGCTGGAACTGTCCCAACAGCAGTTCAAGCCCATGACCTATATCCTGGTTCTTTCTGTCCCTATCTTCTTCTGGCTCCTGTACCGGCTGGCCCAGACAACAACCGCCATCACGATGCCCTATCTGGGCACCCATAGCCTGAGTGACGCCGTTATCTGGATCATCCCGGCCTGGATCTTCTGGTACATGATGTGCTCAATTACCCTGAGCCAGGTGATCAGAAAGGCCCTGAACATCGGGGGCGTCTGATGCGGATCACCGTGAGCGGGTTGCCCGGGAGCGGGACAACATCACTCTCACGGTACCTTGCAGAGCACCACGGGTTCACCATGATCTCTGCCGGCGAGGTCTTTCGCCAGCTGGCAAAAGAACACAACATGGAACTGGCCCGGTTCGGCGATCTCGCACGGAACGATCCCACGTATGATAAGATGATTGATGCCCGCCAGAAGGAGATTGCTCAGGAGCGGGATGATATCATTGTGGAAGGCAGGCTCTCCGGCTGGATGGTGGACAATGCCGATCTCAAAATCTGGCTGTACGCCCCTATCGGATGCCGTATCAAACGTATCGCCTTCCGCGACCAGGTAGCCGATGAGGAGACTGCCATGAACCTGACGCTTGAGCGCGAGCAGTGCGAAGCGGACCGGTACAACTCGTATTATGACATCAACATTGCGGATCTCTCGATCTACCACATCATCCTGAACTCAATGCACTGGGATGTTGAAGGACTGGGCGCCATCATCGACACGTCCATCTCACGGATCAAGACGCACCAGGATACTCAGTAATCGATCATTGTAATCGATCACGTTCAGGTTCTGTTCTCTGGTTTTTGCATACCCGCCTGCGGCGTGAGTATGGTACATACAGAGCTTTTTTTGGGTTGAACCCCGTTACCATTATTGGAAGATGTGACTGGCGTGGAGAGCAACGTAGTCATCCGGCTCGTGGATGCATGGGATGAAGGGGAGATCGTGTATCTCTATCGTGCGGGAGGGTGGTGGAAGGACGAGTATGATCCAGCATCGATTCCCGCCCTGATACGGGGAAGCTTCGCGTTTGCCGTTGCAATTGATACCGGGACGGGAAGGGCTGTTGGTATGGGGCGTGTCCTCTCCGATGGCATCTCCGATGGGTATATCCAGGATCTTGTGGTGCTCCCGGAGTTCCGGAAGCAGGGGATCGGAAAAGAGATCGTTGCTGCGCTGCTCAGGAAGTGTACTGATGCCGGTATCACGTGGGTTAGCCTCATTGCCGAACCGGGTACTGAATCCTTTTACTTTCCGCAGGGGTTCAAACCCATGCAGGGATACGTACCGCTGCTCTGGACGGGGGACTGCTGATGCTTAAGCAGGAAGATTTCCGGCCCGTGACCCTGGCAGACCGGGCATTTTTCGAGAAACATTACGCGCTTTACCCGCAGACCCACTCCGACAATACATTCACGAACATGGTCTGCTGGAACCATTATGCCGAGTATACCTACGCATACGTGGAGAAGAACGTCATTATCGCCAGCACCATCGACAACGTGACCCGGTTCCGTCCCCCCATCGGTCCCCGTAACCCGGCCCTGCTCCGCTCCCTTATCCGGATGGCATCGGACATCAGCGATAATGAACCGATCGTTCTCATCGATCCGGAGACCGCCATATGGATGCGGGAGATCTGTCCGGGCATCAACCTTGTCTCTGACCGCAACCACTTCGAATACGTGTACCGGTCCGCTGACCTTGCCGAACTCCCCGGGAAGAATTACCTTACGATCCGTCGCCAGCTCAATAAGTTCCGGAAAAACTGTAACAATGTTGTCGAACCGATCTCACGGGAGAACTGGGAGGAAGTGAAACGATTCCTCATCGAGTGGTGTGAATGGAAAGGGTGCGAAGGCGACCCTGTCCTTGCCCATGAGAAGGAAGCGGTCTTCTTTGCCATCGACCATTTCAACGAACTCCCGCTCCGCGGGATTGTCATCCGGGTCTTCTCCAAGGTAGGGGCCATCTCCCTGTATGAACCGATGACCAATGATACGGCCCTCCTGCATTTTGAGAAAGGCCTGCCCGACTGCGAGGGGATCTACAAGGCCATCAACAATGAGGCGGCACTGCGCCTTGCAAAGAATTTCACGTATATCAACCGCGAGAGCGATCTCGGCGTTGCCGGGCTCCGTGAGGCGAAGTTACGGTACCATCCGCATCATATGGTGGAAGTCTACGCCATGAAGCGGGACTCGTGAATCGCGGACCTGATACAAAAAAATGGATTATGCAATTGCCAGCGCCAGTATGCCGGATACCATGAGGTTGACCGCAATTGCGGCAAGGAGCATCCCGAGCACTTTACCCATGATGTCGGTGACCACTTCCCCGAGGATGCGCTGGATGAGTTCTGAATAGTAGAGGATGACCCAGGTGGCAAGAAGCGAGAGGGTGATGGCGACAAACGGGATGAGGAGCCCGTAATCCTTTGAGAGGAGCATCACGGTGGTGATGGCACCCGGCCCGCAGAGAAGGGGTGTCCCGATCACCACCCCGGCAGCGCTCTTGGCGGGACCCTTGGAATGGCCAAGTTCAATGCCCAGCGCCTCCTGAATCCCGAGAAGGAACAGCAGGACGCCGCCGGCGATCTGGAAACTGGGGATGCTGAGCCCAAGGATATCGAAGATCATCTTGTTGAAGACCAGGAACAGGTACATCAGGCTGCCAGCCACCGCCACGGCAATGAATGCCTGCTTATGGATCTCTGCCGGTGCCTGCCCCTTGGTCATTGCCGCGAAGATCGGCACAGACAGGAGAGGATCGAGGATGACGAACAGGGTCGCAAACGAGTAGATGATGCCGGGTATGAGATCCATGGTGGTTCTGATCAGGTGTATGTGGTTTTAAGGAATAAAATCACAGGCTCACGACCACTTACGGAGCTTAACACTAGTACAGGATCACGTAGATGGCCAGGATTGCTGCTGTTGAAATCGCACCGGCAGCTGAAACCAGCCGCGATTGTACGTTTGTAACAAGGATCCATGAGGCACCGCAGAAGAAGATGTAGGGGATGAGCGTAGTGATGACGGAGATGGTGGCAAGTTCCGCGAACCGGTTGGAGAAGAGCAGGAGTGCGGCACTGGCAGCGCATCCGGCTGCCAGGGCATACGCAGGAGTGCCACGATGGGTCAGATCCCTGAGTCCGGGTATGGACAACCTTCCTGAGAGCGAATAGAGTACCCGGGACGTACCGACAATATACGCGTTCAGTGCGGAAAGCATTGCCACAATCCCGATGCATGCAACAAGGGTACCTGACTGTGTGAAGAGAATCCCAGCGGCGGCTGCAACGGGTGCCGGTGATGCTGCAAGGGATGCGGCCCCCATACTCCCGATCAATGCGATATTGAGGACAAGGTAGAGAGAGACGACGATACCCATAACGAGGAGAAGCGAGGTCCTGA
Source organism: Methanoregula sp. (assembly GCF_028679125.1). Lineage (GTDB taxonomy): Archaea > Halobacteriota > Methanomicrobia > Methanomicrobiales > Methanospirillaceae > Methanoregula. Next base: position 29,821 of record NZ_JAJRCG010000025.1, read on the forward strand.
TAAGGGATGGGTCCTTTGTCTCCTCAACGGGAATAGCGCTGATCTCAAAACCTGTAAACGGCCAGTATACGATGATGATCGTTGCCAGCAGGCCGGTGGCTGTCAGGGGTATGTCGGGAATGAAATTTACCGGCCGGATGAACGGGATGAGCAGGAGTGTGATCACCACAAGGGGAATGATCTTGATCAGGGTCAGGAGATTTTCAGTCATGCCGGAAAATGAGATCCCGACGATGTTGATGATACAGAACACAACAATGAGGGCAATTTCAACTATCAGGATCGGGGAGTACGTGAAAAACGAGATGTATTGCCCGATACCGGCTGCAATAGTGGCGACGCCGAATACCGATGAGATGAGGTACAGGATGATAAGTGGCACTGCGATCCTTGCCCCAAAGACGGATTCAAACAGGGAAAAAAAGCTTCCTTCCGAAGCAAACCTGTGAGAGATGGATGACAACGAGAGGAGGACACAGGATGCCGAGATGGCTACGATCACCCATGCAAGCAGGGACCAGGGTCCCGTAAGCCCCGCCGCCAGCCCCGGAACAACAAAGATACCGGATCCGATAGTCCCCCCTACTCCGAGGCTGACGAGCTCCCATAATCCCAGTGAGCGTTTGTACGCCCTGTTCTCTGTCACACCTGCTCCTGATCGGTCCTTGTTTTGTTCTTTTCCTGTCTCGGTATATCAATCAACGGGAAGGTACATCCGCATATGAGCCTCGGTTTCAGGTCTTCCCGTTTGCATTATCCATAATATATAATACCCCGACCCGCCATGTTCCAGTAACGCGGATTCTTTCCTGTCATCTGCGGGAAAGTCCGCATGGTGAATGAATCATGGCGACGGTAGTATCATCCGCAAAAAAAGGCGGTAGGAAGACCGCAGGAAAGCCTGTTACAGCAGGAAAAGCCCCTGCCGCAGTAAAGAAAAAAGCGATTCCGGCAGGCCGGAGCCCGGTAAAAAAATCCGTGGTTCCAGAAAAGAAGAAAACCATAATGAAGAAACCGGTCAAAGCCACGGCGGGCAAGGCCACGAAAAAGCCGGCAGTAAAGAAAGCTTCAAAGGACATGACACGGTACCGCTGCATCCTCTGCGGGTATGTCTATTCACCGCTCCGCGGGGAACCGCACAATGGGATTCCGGCAGGTACGGCATTCGAGGACCTGCCGGATGATTATGTCTGCCCGGTCTGCGGCCAGCGGGGCAAGGGCAGGATCGGAAAATGGGGTTTTGACGAATGGCGGCCAACCCGGTACCTCTGTTCCATCTGCAACTACGTGTATGATGAGAAGCGCGGGGAGCCCCACCGGGGAATCAAACCCGGGACAAAATTCGAGGACTTACCGGATGATTATGTCTGCCCGGTCTGTGCGCTCGATCCCACGATCAGCGTACGGTTTGGGAAGGTCACCAAGCAGGGATTTGAACCGCTCAATATCTGATACCCTGCCTGTAATCCCCCTTTTTTCTCCCGGACTGGCATTGAGGCACGCCATTGGTCACCCGGTCGCATTTACCGGACGGATCTTATAAAAAACGCGCGATCTTATAATCTTATACATCCATCCTTCATGGTAACCACGATTATACCGCCGGAAAACCGGGGGCAGCCGGATGCAAAGCCTACAGGATCCCATCTTCGACCAAAAGCGGCAGGCCCTGGCAGTATTTCTCCATATTGATGCGGAGATGCTGCGGGAATCAAAGGGAACCCTGTACAGTTTCCGGGCGTTTTTCCATGGGAACGATGAGGCATATCTTGTCCTTACTGACTCCGAAGCAACCATTGCAGCGGAACATGCGGTCTCCGAGAAGCTCTGGCTGATCTGCCTGGAAACCCTCTTTGCCTATTTTGACATTGATGCCTATCCATCGGATGTCATTGGTAAGATGAAGACAAAGGAGATCCGGCGCGTGAATGAGGAACTCAAAGCCCTGCTCTACAACACCACCGGCATGGAACTCCTCAAAGAGAAGATGCTCTCGTATGGCAACCGCAAGAATCTCCTTGCCGATTACGACCAGACCGAACATATCCAGGACGGCTTCTTTATCTACCGCCTGTACTAACTTAAAATCCACGTTTTTTCAGTGTTTATCCCTCGTTATCCCTCTTCCTTGCCGCGTCATACTCCGAAAGAAACCGGCATCGCGTTTCCAAATCTATAAACCTGCCGGCGGTTTATTTTATACTGAGTGATACCTATGGCATCTCGATTTCCCGGACCGGAACACCGGTTCCGTTCACTGCTTCTCCTTGCCTGCCTCTCCACGGTCCTGCTGGTTGCAGCCGTATCGGGGTATGGTTACAGTAAAGATTACGAAGGATATCTTGGTGAGACGATCGCCCTGAACGGTGTTTCCTATAACAGCGATACAATCTACCTCTTTATGACCGGCCCCGGGCTCCCGGAGAATGGCGTAACCCTGACCGATACATCACAACTGGCCGCGAATGGCGACTTCACGACTATCGGCGTGAACAGTGACCAGACCTGGTCCTACAAATGGGACACGATGAGGCTCGATGACCAGATCGATCCCGGAACCTATACGGTCTATGCCGTGAACGCCCCGGTGGACAAATCCAATCTTGACGGCCACAGTTACCAGACCCTGAGCGTCTATCTCAAGGATGGCATGCTGGCAAAAGACCGGGTCAGCGTAGGGACGAAATATACCCTCAACCTGGCGGCTGACGACCCCGTCACGACCGTAACCACGGTCACAACCCCGCCAACCAGCCCCCCGACAACCATCGTAACAGAAACGACCATTAAAACCGAGGTTCCAACGCCTTCACCTACCCCCGCAAAGAAATCACCGCTGTTACCGTTTGCTGCCCTCCTGGCAACCGCTATTGCCGGTAGTTTCTGTATTCTCCGGCGTGGCAGGTAATCCGATAAATCCTCCTCCTTTTTTTATTTTAGTCCGAAATCCCGTCTATCGTATCGTGTGTCTGCGACGTATATCGTACCTGGGGAAAACAGCAAGGTATTATCAACCCTGATGTGCATGGTAATATGAGAGGTATGGACGTACCGGCACTGCTTGACAAAGCGCACCACCTGATGAAGGTGGGGCGGTATGACGAGGCGATCTCCCTGTATGACCAGGTCCTGGAGATCAACGGGAACAACACGGTTGCACTCGAGCATAAAGGTAAGATCTACTATTATCTCGGCAGGCACGAGGATGCCCTTGCCTGCTATGACAAGGCCATCACCATCAACCCGAACCTGATCACGGCCTGGTTCGAGAAAGGCTACACGCTCCGTAAGATCCGTCGGCACAATGAAGCAATCGTCTGCTTTGAGCACGCCTTGGCGATCGACCCGGAATATACGTTTGCCATGGCCAACAAGGGATATTCCCTGAATGAACTGGGAAGATATGCCGAGGCAATAGCCTGTTTCGATACGATCCTTGAGGCAAGCCCCAAGAATATCCGTGCAATGACCTCCAAGGGGATTGCCCTCCGGGAACTCGGCAGGAACGAGGAAGCGCTGGCAGTCTTCGAGAAGGCGATCGAGCTCAACCCAATCAACTCCTTTGTCTGGTACAACAAAGCGATTGCCCTCCGCAACCTCGGGCGCTCGAAGGAAGCAGACGATGCAATCCGGATCGTCAACTACCCCCAGGGTACTGGGAAGAAGTGATCCGGATTATTTCCTGATTTTTTCGTTCAGCCTTTTTTCAGGTCCTTGTTGTCATCCTTTGACAGGAGGCAAATAGTCACACTGGTGTACGTCAGGACAATCGTATACCATAATCAGAAGGATTGGTTGTGTGCAGCAAGGGGGGGTCTCCCCCATACCCCCCCACCCGTTTGTTTTTATTGTGTGCAGACCCCCCCTGCCTGGGGACCATTTTGTTTTCTAAACGCATCGATCTCCGCCAGGCAGGAAATATCATTCAGGATTTTTTTACGCAGAAAAAGTCTTCAGACTTCCATTCGGGAATCCAAAATCCCGCAGGTATCGATGAAAAATTGCGTGTCATCAGGAAGTTGAGCATCGCTCAATTTGTAAGAACCCGAAGAAACCCGATGGATTCTTCCGGAACATGAACTCCGTATTGCGAAGAACAAAAAAAATTAGATGAGTTTGAAGATTGGGTGGCTTTCTGATTTGCACTCGATCCCGAGCTGGCGGGTTGCCTCGAGGACGGTGATATCCGTGTAGGCCTGTGCAGTGATCATTGCTTCTACGTTCTCGATAGGTCCGTACATAATGAGGTCGGCACCGAGGGTGGATGCAATCATGTTGCAGCCGATATCGGGTGCTGACCATGCGGCCTGCTTTATGCCCTCAATACCGCCGAGGTAGTGGTGGGACATCTGCTTGAGGAGGACATCCTTGCCCTCGTATCCGGCTGCGAGTACTGAGGGGGTCTTTGAGGTACCCTTCCAGCGCTTGAGCCAGGTCCAGGAGACGGTCATGTTGTGGTATGCACCACCGGTCGGGTAGCCGTGGATTGCCTTGCAGGCAAGGATCTCACGGTACGAGCCGCCGCTTCCGAGGCCGAGGGGGGTTGCTGCAGTGTCGAGAATCGGGCGCTTGATACCGCAGTACTCTGCGATCTCGAGCATACCCTTGGTCTGACCTGCAACGCCGCCTTCTACGAGCACCTTCTCTCTTCCTGCAACTGACGGGTCTGCCGGGTTGAAGGCGAGGACGACGGCTGCATCGACGTCGCTGTTCTTCAGGGCTTCAATGCTCTCGGGAGAGATTGAACCGTTGATCGAGTTGTAGATCGCACGCTTTGCGAGACCGACTTCGGTCACATACTTGCATGCGTGGGCAAGTGCCGTGGGCACTGATGAGTCCATCAGGAACGCGGTCTTGTTGTCGATCGAGTCGAACCAGTTGAAGTAGCTCTCGAATGCTTCGCCATATTCCGCGATGATCTGGATGAAGTGCGGAATGCCGGTCGTGTCCGAGAGGACCTGACAGCGGTTCCACAGGGCTTCTGCCTTTGCCTTGTCGATCGTGCCTTTCTTGTCATCAAGCACGCACTCGTGCTTGTTGTAGAAGATCGATGCACCCAGTACTGTCGGGTACTCGCCGGGCTGGCCACCAATCTTGGTGCCGTTGAAGTCCCAGACGCTCTGTTCTTTTTCGAATCTGAACATGTTCTATTACACCTCCGTTATACCATTGCCATTAATTTCTGGTACAAAAACAACAGCATCACAAATACGGTAATTCCTGCTACGAGGCCGTACAGAATGCCGATATCCCGACCAATTTTTCGTCCAACACGCTGTGCAACTTCCGCATCCACGAACTCGATCTTCTTCTCGATCTTGTCCAGGCGTTTCTCGATCTCGAGGAACTGGGGGTTGGCACTTGCTGCGCCGACTTCCTGCCCACCGGCAGCTTCCTTGACTTCAACGACCATGGCTTCGGAAGCGAACGCACCCGGGTCTTTAGCCTTGAGTTCGTTGATCTTTGCCTTGACGGCCCCGACATCCTCGGTTTCCATGATGTTGACGATCTCAACCTGTTCCTGGAACCGCTTGATGTTGGCGTCG
>NZ_JAJRCG010000026.1 GCF_028679125.1 Methanoregula sp.
ACAGTGGCAAGAGCTCCTGTCAATGCAGTAATTCCAATGCCAAATACAATATGTTCCATTTAGCCTCCTCCCTGCGTGCGAATGCACGAGAGTATTCAAAATGCAATGCCACGCACATCGAGTTGATACTCTTTGTGGTTAGTGTAAAATTGGCTACCTCTTCATTAAAAGGTTTCGAATTTATTCCGACGAAATGCGGGTATATATCAGGCGGTTTAAAAATCGGGAACCGATTCTGGATTATTCGGTCATGTGAATTTGTGTTAAGGAAAATTTAGTTGAGTTGAAGGCAAGATTGTTTGTTTAATGGAATCCTCTGTTCGTGGAATCTCCCCCTGGTAGCCGGGATAACCGGTCACCTTCACCCCGCACACCCGTGTTGTATAAAAGAGGAATGACAAATACCTGATCAGGTGCATCTGTGAAATGATCGTTATCGGCATCGACCCGGGGATTGCCCGCGTGGGATATGGTGTCATTGATGTCGTCAACCGGAAACACGAACCGATATGTTACGGTTGTATCGAGTCCGGTAAGGATCAGCGAACGCCGGAGCGTTTGCTCCACATATATACCGAAACAGCCGCCCTCTTCGATAAATATCCACCGGCCCATGTGGCAATGGAGAAACTGTTCTTCTCCAAGAACATCACGTCGGCCATGAATGTCAGCGAAGCCCGGGGCGTCCTCCTCCTTCTCGCAGAACAGAACCATATCCCGGTTACGGAATATACCCCGAACCAGGTCAAGCAGGCGATCACCGGATCAGGGCGTGCCGATAAACGCCAGATGCAGGAGATGATCACCCGGCTGCTCCATCTCAAGGAGATTCCAAAGCCCGATGATGCTGCCGATGCCCTTTCGATTGCCTTATGTCATATCCATATAATGAGATAGTACCATGATTGCACTCCTTTCCGGTGAACCGGTCCTCATGGGTGACCGCTGGGTGGTCCTCGACGTCCATGGTGTCGGGTACCAGGTTCAGGTCACCCAGCCGGCCCTCCAGCAGCTGGCCGGGACGCGGGGAACGGTCAGGCTCCATACTTATATGGCAGTCCGTGAGGATGCGATCACCCTCTATGGCTTCCTCCACCAGAGCGAACTGGAGATGTTCCGGATCCTTATCGGTGTGTCGGGTATCGGCCCACAGATTGCCATGAACCTCCTCTCCCAGATCGGGATCTCGGAGTTCGCGATGGCGATCCTCAACGAGGATGAGAAGGCCCTGACCCGGATCTCCGGCATCGGGACCAAGAGTGCCAAACGCTTAATTCTGGAACTCCGGGACAAGATGAAGAAGATCAGCGAGACACTGCCCAGAGGAGAGGCTGGTCAGGGCGGCATGGTGGTCCACGATGCAGTCAGCGCCCTTGTCTCGCTCGGGTTTAACGAGAACGAATCCCGTGCTGCGGTCAATGCAGCGGCAAGGGATCCGGGTTCCTCCACGGTGCAGAACCTGATCAAGATGGCGCTTGTAAAACTCAAGGAGCGATAAGATCGTGTCTGAACGGATCATCACACCGGATACTCTCACCGAAGATCGCGATGATCTCACCATCCGGCCGGAGCGGCTCGAAGAGTTTGTCGGGCAGGAACAGGTCAAAGAGAGCCTGAAGATTGCGGTAGAAGCTGCACAGAAACGGGGCGAACCCCTTGACCACATCCTCTTCTCCGGCCCGCCGGGCCTTGGCAAGACCACGCTCGCCCATATCATCGCCCGCGAGATGGGGGTTGAAATCCGGTCCACGACAGGCCCGGTGCTGGAAAAGCCCGGGGATATTGCAGCGCTTCTCACCCCGCTCCAGCGGGGCGATATCCTGTTCATCGATGAGATCCACCGTATCAACCCGGTTGTTGAGGAGGTGCTCTACCCGGCAATGGAGGATTTCTTCATTGACGTGATGATCGGTGAAGGACCGAGTGCACGCTCGATCAAACTGGATCTCGAACGCTTCACCCTTATAGGTGCCACCACCAAGCAGGGACTCCTTGGCGCACCGTTCCGGGATCGTTTCGGCATCACCTGCCGGCTCGACCTGTATTCCCCGGAGGAACTGGTCCGGATCGTGACCCGGAGCGCCCGGATCCTGAAGATCCCCATAACGCCGGATGGTGCGGAGGAGATCGCGAAACGGAGCCGGGGCACACCCCGGATTGTTAACCGCCTCTTACGCCGGGTGAGGGACTATGCCATTGTCCGGGGCGATGGGACGATAACCCGGGAGATTACCGCGAGCGCCCTTGCCATGATGCAGATCGATGAACTCGGTCTTGACGAACTGGACCGGCGTATTCTCGCGGTTATCGCCAATGATTTTGATGGCGGGCCGGTCGGGGCAAAGACGATCGCGATCTCGGTCGGCGAAGAGGTGCGGACGATCGAGGATGTGTATGAACCGTACCTGATCCAGATCGGTTTTATCAAACGCACGCCGCAGGGACGGGAAGTTACGTTGGCTGCAAAAAAGCATCTCAATAATCCGGATCCGCAGAAGACCCTGGTGTGATGGTGCACTGTCGATGAAACGGCATCTCGTGCAATTCCCTTTTCACGTCACTTCTCCACAACGGATCGCATCAGCACCAGCACGCCGGGTTTCACCGGCTTATGGCCCTTTGGCATGCCAAAGTCCGTCCCCGCTATCGGCTCATCGTCGAACATCTCGTTATTCAGCCGCTCGTTGAGTTCATCGAAGATCCGTTTGTAGGCAGCGCAGTGCGGGTCAACCCCGTCAAGCGATCCTCCCGAGGGAGCGATCGCATTGTACGGGCAGCCGCCCCTGCAATACTGGATGTGCGAACAGTCTTTACATGCCGTATCTACATACTCCGAGAAGGCGGTCATGCGTCGGCCGGGTTCCGATTCCATGAGCTGTTCCATTGTCGGTTTATCCCGCACGTTTGCCATCACCCACTCCGGCATCCCGACAAAGCGGTAACAGGGATAGATGCTCCCGTCGGGGCCGATGGCAAACGTGGTGCCCATGCAGTTGACATACGTGCAGACCGATCCACGGCGGGTGAAGACACACCGGCAGAGGTCGTTGATGTTCATTACCTCGACCGTCCCGATATTGTCCAGGGCTTTGTCGAGCAGGTATACCAGAAGATCCCCATACTCCTCCGGCTCCAGCGCCCATTCCTTCGGGTTCTCCGAGCGGAGCGATGGCAGGGCCGGGTGCAGTTTCAGCACAAACCCCTTCTCCTTGAAGAAATTGAATATCTCATCCCGGTGCTTTACCGACTTGTTTGTGAATGTGCAGATGAACCGCACGGAAAGGCCGGCGGCCCGGGCAATCTCATAGCCCTGCATGCATTTCGCATAATATCCCTCGCCCCGCTGTGAATCGGTAATATGTTCCGGGCCATCGATACTCGATCCGAGCGGGACATGGTACTCCGCGAGCACCGATGCAATCTCCGGTGTCATCCGCCAGAGGTTTGTCTGCATGGCAAAATCCGGCGTGAGTTCGTTTAGTTCCCCTGCCAGCATCTGAAGTGCCTGCCGGTAAAAATCAGCCCCGGCAAGGAGCGGTTCCCCCCCGTGGAAGGTGAAGGTCACCCGGTCCTTCCGGAACCCCTTCAGCCACGCTACGATCTCCTTCACCGTATCGATGGTCATGACCGGTGACCCTTCTTCCGAGCTCCAGCAGTATTTGCACCTGCCCGGGCAGCCCAGCGTCGGGATGATCATGATGTGGAAGGGGTTCTTCATGGTACGTTCTCTCTTTCTCCTGTCAGGGTAAGAGGATTACGAAATTGTGAATCCCGTCTTCTTTCTCCGGTTATGATCTGAGTGAAGAGCCCAAAAAACTGCTATCTTAAGTACAACACATGGCCGGGGGCTGGCTGACCAGAACCATTCCTGATGTTCCTTTCCGCAGCAGCGATGAACGGTGATGCAACAACGATCCCGCGCGCTATCAGATTGAACCGGCCGGGATCACGTGTACTGCGGATGCCTTGAACGTTGCACAGACCGTGCTGCCGGGTTCAAGATGCAGTTCATGACAGCTCTCGCGGGTGAGGAGCGCGGTTAACGGGAAGCCCACATCAAGGATCACCCGGATGGTGCTGCCCGCCGGAATAATTTCCGTCACCGTCCCGGAGAGACAGTTGCGGGCGCTGGAGGCAAACGGTGCCTCCGATAGGATCACATCCTCCGCATGAAGAGTGGCAACCACATCCCCGGTGAGTCCGGAGGCAGCAAAGAATGCCGTCCCGTGACGGGTCATGATCCGGGCGATATCACCGGACCGGGATGACGTTCCCCGGATAATGTTGCCGATACCAAGAAATTCTGCAACAAAGGTATCGACCGGGTGCAGGAAGACTTCCGACGTTTCGCCGGTCTGGATGATCTGTCCCTCCCGCATGATCGCAATCCGGTCGGCAAGCGCAAAGACATCGTCGAAATGATGCGTGATCTGAATGATGGTCGTTCCCGTACACTTTCGGATGCGGGAGAGTTCCCTGCGCATCCGCTCCCGGGTGCGGCCGTCCAGTGCGCTCAATGGTTCATCGAGCAGTAGGATCTCCGGCTTGAGCACAAGGGCACGGGCAAGGGCGACCCGCTGCTGCTCGCCACCGGAGAGCGTGCCCGGGTACCGTTTTTTCAGGTGCCCAATCTCCAGGAATGCGCACATCTCCGCTACCAGCGCCTGCTGTTTTTCTTTCGGGACCTTTCGCTGGCGCAACCCGAAGACGATATTGTCCTCAACGGTCAGGTGGGGAAAGAGCATGTAGTCCTGGTAGACCATGCCGATCTTGCGCAGGCGCGGCTCTGTCGCGGTGATCTCCTTGTCGCCAAGAATTATTCTTCCCGAATCCGGCGTGTGGATACCGGCAATCGTCTCCAGGAGCACGGTCTTTCCCGCCCCGGTCGGGCCAAGAATGATAAAATATTCCCCTGGCCGTATCTCCAGCGACACGTCCCGTACCGAGAATTCACCCAGCGTGATGGAGAGCGATTCAATGCGCAGCACGGGACAGTCACCTCCTAGAACACATGCACATCACGGTCGAAGTATTCCACCGCACACAGGGTGACGAGCGAGATCAGGATCAGGATCGTTGCTGCCGCAACGGCAAGGTCCAGGTCACCACCCGAGATGTTGAGATAGAGCGCGATCGGCAGCGTCTCGGTCCTCATGGTCGTGGCACCGGCAAGCATCAGGACCGCCCCGAACTCCCCCATCGCCTTTGACCACGTGATCACCGTCCCGGCAAGGAGGCCCGACCGGGCCATGGGAAGCGTCACCCGGAGAAATGCCCCGCTCTCGGTACAGCCGAGAGTCTTTGCCACGTACTCGTACCGGGGATTGATGGCAGAGAAGGACGAGCGCAGGATCCGTATCATGTACGGGAGGTTCACGAAGACCTCGGCCACGATGATCCCGAGCGGCGTGAAGATCACCCCAAACCCGGCCTGGTCCAGCGCCTTGCCCCACGGGGTCGTGCCAAAGAAGAGGAGGAGGGCGATGCCCGCCACCAGCGGGGGGAGCGTGAGCGGCAGGGTCAGCACCAGTTCAACAACCCGCTTGCCGAAGAAACGGTACCGGCTGAGGCTGTAGGCAACCGGTATCGCAAGAGCGATGCAGACCAGGGTCGAGACCGTGCTCGTGACAAGGCTGAGCAGGATCGCAAACTGGATCTCGGGACTCGCCAGGCTTGCGGCAAGGGCAGGGAGGGGCGAGTACGTAACGAGCGTGAGAAGGATGATGCCGATGGCAAGAAAAACAATGGCGCTTAAGGAGAGGGAGAACCTGCGCATCAGCAATCGTCCGTTATTCCTGCGGTCGCCCGCAACCGGGCGCCTTCTCGCCATGGCTGCCCGCCGCGCGAATCCTCCCGATGTGATCGGCGGTAACCCAGCCGGACCGGGCATCGGGAATGCTGTCGAATGCCGGGATATACGGCTTGATGTCGAGGATCGGCGTCCCGTCCAGGAGATCGAGGCCCCTGACGGAGAGGATGGGCCCGTCAACACGGGTCAGCGCCACATAGGAGATCCCGATCGGGTTGGGGCGGTTGAAATGGCGGCAGGCAAAGATGCCATGCGGGGCCACATCGTCAATCAATGCCTGTTCGGTGAGGGCCTGTTGTGTGGCCCGATCAAAACAGGAGATGAGGATGAGGTGGGAGAATCCCTCGATATTTTTCAGCCCTTCCTGAAAGTTCGGGAATATCTCAATCTTCCCTTCCTCATCTGAGAACACACTCTGGAAGGGAGGTGCCCCGGCTGTCGAAAGCCGGGAGCGGACGATCCCGATCGGTATGAATTCCATTACAGGTCACTCCATCCTGCTGATACCCTCATGGGGTAACGCTGGCATAGACCGGGTCCGGGTAGATGGGGAAGCCGTGCTTGGCGAAGAATGCCTTGCCTTCATCCGATGCAACGTAGGCAACGAACTTGTCTGCGGCACCGGTGTTCTGCGAGAAGGTGGTTGCTCCGATGGGGGTGACGAGGACGTTGTTGTCTTTGACCGGGATGACGATTGCATCGACCTTGGTGGCGTCGATCTGGTCAAGGGTCAGCAGCGCTGCATCGGCCTGTCCGAGGTTCATGAAGACCGTGAGTTCGTTGATGGTCGGTGTCCGGGTGACCACGTTCTTCTCGACCGCTGCGGTGATGTTGAGTTTCTTGAACATCTTGGCACCGGCTTTCCCGATGGCGGTGGCATTGGCGTCACCGAGAGCGATCTTCAGGCCGGGCCGGGCGAAATCCGCAAGGGTCGTGATGTTCTTCGGGTTGCCTTTCTGGACAGCGATCACCGGGACGTGATACGCGACCAGCTGGCTGGTGGTGACCAGGCCCTGGTCCTTTGCCGTCTGGAACTCAACGGTTGAACCGGGCATGAACACATCGCCTTTCTTTGTCAGGTTCATCTGGGTGACGAGCGTTCCCGCCCCGCCATAATTGTACTGAACGTCAATACCGTATTTCTGGGCGAAGGCCGTTCCGATCTCATCGAGAGGGGCCTTGAGCCCGGCACCGGCAAAGACGATGATGCTCCCGGAGGATGCAGCCGGGGCGATCGTGGTTGCAGGCTGGGCGGTCGTTGTGGTTCCGGCTGGCGATGATGACGTACAGCCGGCTGCGAGCAGGGCGCAGATAAGCAATACGGTAAGGATGACCAAAGGTCGGAGATACTTCATACCGCTCATATGGGACATATATTGTAATATAGTTAATGAAATGTTATGCACATATCGGAAAAATCAAATGAAATAAGTAAATTTTGAGCTGCGGACCAGTGTTGTTACCGTGCCCCGTTACACCGGCAGCCGGGGATGTACCATCTCCGATGGCGAGCCCCCATCTTCCGGACCTGCAATCCCATCAAAAACAAAAACCCGTTAAAACGCTCCGTTTTCCGATCAGAGCCTATTTTACAGAACCACTTTTTAGAGAGTCACACTTTTTGGAGAATTACAGTACAGTGATTTTGAATGGGGGATGGATTGGGAGTATTTTTACAATTGGGGTCCTTAAAAGCACCGGAAAAATGTCAATATAGGACCTCCCGGTTTGAGGATAGGTTTGTAATCCGGAGATCGGACTGCCCGGAGAAATGACGGGGGGTCGGATCCGGGGATCTATGAGGGAGGACACAGGAAAAAATAGTCTTTATTCAATTTCACCCCCTGCGGTGCCGGGTTTATGATAAACTGTTTAAACATCCATATGGATACATTTCAATAGGATTCGACGAAAAATTCGTGATGGTAAAGAATGCAGCAGAGAAACGCAACTGATACGAGGTCCCGGGCGTTGGAACATCTCATCCTTTTACTGCTGGGTACCGAAGATCAGAAAATTTCCATCCTCCATCTGGAAAAGGAGGCATTTTTTATCTGGAATTTCCATCCCGATATTCAAAAATTCATGAGGTTTATATCTCATTACCGTGGGCCATATTCTGAGGAGATTGAACAAATTATCAGGAACCCGTTCTACGTGATCAACTGCTGGACGTACATTCCACCAGCTCGATATGACACGCTGACTGGAGGATATGTAGAGCTGACGCCACATGGCAGAAGTGAGTACCGACGACTCTATACTGCAAGTTCAGCAAATCCCCAGATGGGACCGATCCTTGCAGCCATGAAGATGGTCAGGGAACTCTACGATAAGCTCACTCCGGAAGAATTGCTTCTCCTCATTTATGACACGTATCCCGAATACCAGAAGAAGTCAAATGTTTTTGATGGCATTCAGAAATCAAAAAAGAGATTGGCTGACAATCTTGTAAAAAAGGGATATATTGACGAAGAGCGGTACGAAGATCTCGTGGCGAGCAACTGACATGAGAGATTCTGTCGTAGCGGATTCAACGTTTTACAGCTGCTGCGCATGCGACATCAAACGAAAAGACATTCTTTTTAAGTTTCTTTCGGCGTATTCTTTTTTTCTCGGGAATAAAATTTTAGGCGAACTTCCTGAGCCACTTACAAACGACAGCGGATTTACCCAACTTGTCACAACCTACAATTTTGATTATTATCAGCTGATCAAACCATTTTTCGGCAGGAACCCACACCATATTAATGACGGGGAATATGAGGCCATTGGGATAGGGTATATGCTGGATGCGCAAGGCAAACTCCGTTTTCTGATCCTTGATGATCGTCGTCCCAACAAATTTGCGAAAAGGCATTTCAGAAACCTTGAATCCCGTGTGAAAGGGACAATCGGGTTTGTCCAGGAAGCCTGTTGTGAAGACCAACGGATTCCCCCGGATCAGGTGCTCGAATTTCTCATTAAGATAGAGAATGTTTTCACAAGCGGGGAAAACCAGCGCCCGTGCAGCATCGATCCCGAGATTTTGAGGACAATCCTTATGCCTGCGATTGAATATATTAGGAACTATCATGTCAGCGCGTGAGTTTGATCCCCATATTTCCATCGATCCAATCACTCACGCAAAAGACGGCGATTATTTTATCAAACAAATTGAGATTGAACATCTCCGACGAAAGATTGAGACACCGTTCAAGGTTCTTGCCGGGAACGGGATTAACGTTGAGGATGTCTCTCCGGTTTCCGGAATGATAGCACAACCATTCCTGGAATACCAGAAATTTATCACTGATATCCGCAGCTGGAATTCTCTCTATCATCTGCTGAATGAGGCAGGCCCAGACAGGGTTCACGGTCTCGACTCTTTTTTCAATATAAAAAAGCGCATGTGGAATTCCGCATTGACAACGGTATCCCTCGTTTTCCCGAAAAATCCATTTAAAGAATTTTCAGTAGGTTCCGGCGAGACAAGAAAAACATTCCCGGGTCTTGATGAAAACAGCTACATATGCCTGCTCGATTATGTTCATTCGGCATCGAAGGCTTTTGTATTATGCCCGGATGTCCGGCTTGAAAAAAGGGACGATATCAATACAACCCAATACCTTGCCTTTGTCGATCAGAGCATCAAAATCCTAATGGACCGCAATAACCGGCCGATTTTTGCTCCCCTGCATATTGAATTATCCAAGAAAAATCTTGAGGCGATCCTGTCTCATTATAAAACTCAGGGTTACACTAATATCTGGATTGACTTCGATGCCAAGTCTTGTAATGATACATATTCATCCCGACTGAAAACAATTATTCATCTCATTGACAAGATTATGGGAAATTCCAACGCTACCCTATATTTCTCCCATATCAAAAAGGAACTTCTTCCCCATGTTCAAGAAAATAAAGCTGCAGCTTCCGACATCCTGACTCAATTTTTAGGGGCAGATTTCATAGGGACCGACCGAGAACCATGGCGACCATTTTTAGGCAATTTAAATAATGACGATGCACTAGCAGAACGGGCCAGTAAAAATAACTTCGCAACTAAGGACGCTTATCTTGAAGCGCACACCTTTCACAAACACCGCATTTTCGACCCTGATTCCTATTATTACCTAAATCTTGATCACTATCCTCAGTCACTGCCGATTTCAGACTCTACGTTGTTGAAGGACAACGCGGTTAACCAGTTCCTGAATAGCACCCTGATGCATCTCGAAGTGGAACGGACCAAGAAGACCATTAGCGAAACAAAATCGGTAAAGAAATATCTTAACACGAAGGCTGCAATTCAGGAAAACCCGAATATTATGGACAACATTGTTGTTCCCCAGAGGGCACCTGATCTTATGGATTTTCTTGGGAATTTATAAAACTTCTTTCATACTAACTTAACACCTTCGCAAGCGCAGCCGATGTAAATTTGGTTACGTACAACTTTTGCGCACCCAAATTCCCAACATACGTGCCCTGATCGGCTCCAATCCTGTGCAAAATTCCCCATTTTCGCTTTTCAAAATTTATTCATCCAAGCCCATTGCCTCCCACATCCTATATGGATATGTCAAAGGGCCCCGAGACGAAGGGGTTCCGGAAAGACCAAAAAATCCGGATGAGGGCGGAGTCCTCTTCCGTGATGAAAAGAGTCGATCGGAATCCCGCCATCACAACAACAGAAACTAGGAGGTAAACAACAATGGCAGATTTCGTACAGAAAACAACCGTAAAGTCAGCGGTTCGCGCACTCGCGAGCCCGATCACCGATGTGACCGCGTTCAACACAATCATCCAGGCGGTCATTACCGATAACCCGTTCAACTGCACCAGTTACGAGAGTGCAGGCGTCACCCACCAGCCGGTCGAGAAGTCCCGGGAGAACTACGTGGCGAAGGTCATCTATCAGGACGGCGACGCAAAGACCGTAGGAACTGAATCCGGGAAGTACAACACCATTGCCGGGTTCACCGCCGGTGCAGCAGCACTGGTGGCAAGCACCGCAATCGCAACCGCCCACGGGGGAACGGCAATCCACGACCTGGCCCACGACACCTACTCGGCCACCCTGAAGTGCCACGATGCCAACGGGGAGATCTACATGGTCACCTTCGGCCGGCAGAGCGTGAGCATCACCTCGTACTCTGACGATGCGATCCGGACCCGGGTCGAGACCTGGGCCGACACGGTGACGGCACTGGCCTGATGCCATCCATAGTCCGGAAGATTTGAAACAATCCCCCCTCGCGCCAGCCCTGCCCCCCAATGGGGGGCGGGGGCGCATGCGATGCCTCGGTGTTACCCGTACTGGGAATCTATCGAGGAGTTTGTGACAGGTAATACAGCATCATCGCAACCGGGGGTGCCCACGCGGCGGGGCGGAGCCCCGAGAGCGTCAAATCTCTTCTGGACCTTAGGGAGGGATAATCCCTCTCCTATTAGTGCCACTATGGAAACAGAAATGTCAGGTCTCATCCTTGGCGTAGTCCTCCCCCTCTACCCGGTCCTGTTCTCGATCCACCAGCGGATCGGCAGGTACGACGAGATCGTGGAGGAGTTCAAGAAACTCCGGGATGAGCACGAACGAATGAAGGAGGTATATCATGATTGAAGAAAACAAACCAATCGCAACCGTAACCGGCCTGTACCGGGGAACATTCTCCGGCCTTGAGCCGCTGACAAAAGACACGCCGCTCACGCTCGATGAAGTCCGGCGCAATCCGATCTTCTACGAGCTTGAACTGGAACCGGACCTGGAGGACACGGACCTGATCGTGGATATCATCTACGACAATGTGTCCCCGATGCGCATGCAGGATCTCTTCCGGGGAACAGACATCCCCAAGGGGGTCCGCTTCTGGCCGGACTGGTTCGATGTCCCACCGTACCAGAAGATGCTGGATATCGATGGCCGCCGGGTCTATCCCCGGGCAGCCGGTATCCACACGGTACGGATCAGAACCGCCCGCCGGAAGATCGTCCAGCGCGGGAAGAAGCGGGACTTTGGCCCGGCAAACCACGGGTACATCAGCCCGGTGTTCGAGTTCGCCATCGCAGCAGACACGAGCGAAGCCCGGGAGTGATGAGAATGTTCGAATCCGAACGGGAGACCCGGGCCGCCATCTGCGGCACCGGGCTCCTGCTCGCGCTCATTTTTCTCTTCGCCCACCTGCCGCTCATCCTTCTCATCGTGCCGGTCGCAATCCTCTTCCTCGGCATCGTTGCCGACCCGGAGGAGACGCACGCGGTCTGGTATGGGATGCTCTCCGTGCTTGGTATCTTCGATCTCTCCGTTCTCACAGATGCGGAGCGGCTGAACTATGCAGAGAAAAAACATTACTTCTGGTTCGGGGAGGTCGGGATGGCCGCGATCCTGGCCGGCATCTTCGCGGTCCCGCTCGGGATCTTCCTGGCGGGCCGGGCCGAGATCACGCTCGCGTTCATCGGTGCAGCGATGCTCTTCCTTCCGCTCTTTGTCTTTCTGCCTAAACTGATCCAGCGCGCCATGAGAGCGGACACGGATGCCATCATCGATGCGTTCGGGAAGAACGAACAGGTCAAGAAAGTCTTCTGGACCCTGTTCGTTGCGATGGCGGGGCTGGTGCTCGCGCAGGTTGCGGACCCGGCAACGGCGCAGCAGGTTGTCGGAATGATTATGGGGGTTGGCGGGTGAGCCGGGATGGTGGTTGTCGACCTGAACTTTTTTAATATTTTTCTGGTGTGGAATTACAGCAACCTGAAACCATTTCTTATGCCGCGTTCTCTCTTCATGCTTCATCCGCGCATCCTAAAAACAATAGAGCCTGATTCTTGATCTTATTCAAAGATTTAACCATCAACAAGAGTCATAAGCCATTCTCTCTGATCGATTTTTAAAAATTATTTTCATCATCTGAAAATTCGGTGCAGAAGTTTTATGCAATCTCCCTTGGTGCAATAACACCCTATTTATAGGTTAGACGATACAGCATGGTTAGACCATTCATTCTGGTGCCCGGGCAGATCCCGGGGAGCAGGTGGAAAAATGACCTACGAGGAGATTGGAAAGGAGCTCATCGAGCTCCTGGGGCTGAAGGGGAGCCCGGTAGCCGTGAAACTTGCCAGGACTCCCGCGGATGTGCCGGCAGGGTATGAAAAAGTGACCAAGAAAGAGAGGCACTGCCAGTTTGTGCAGGATGCCCGGCTCAAGGGACTTACCGGGTACGTCACCCGTGCGGAACACCTCTGCAAGGGAGGCGCTGCCGTGATGGGAATCGAACCCTCACCGGACCTCGTGGCTGACGGCACAACCTACCAGAAGCTCGGGAATTTCAAGACGGTCGAAGGAGCCGTGGAGACCGTCCACGCAATCCCGAAGCTTGACGAGACCTATTTTGCCTCCGTGTATGCACCCCTCGATAAGGCGGCATTCGAACCCGATGTGGTCGTGTTTGTCGTGACACCCCGGCAGGCGCTCCGGTTATCGCAGGCATACCTCCACGTATCGGGGGGCCGGATCGCAAGCGATTACTCGGGTATCCAGTCGCTCTGCGCTGATGCGGTTGTCGCCGTGAAACAGCGGGGAGTCCCGAACATGACGCTCGGGTGCAACGGGTCGCGGAAATATTCCGGTATTGCCGAAGACGAAGTGATCCTCGGGTTCCCGCCAAAAGATCTGGGTGCAATGGTCGAGGCCCTCAGGACGTTCAAACAGAAGTGGGGATAATATGGTAAAAACCGTGAAGGCCCTGGGTATCAGGGCCCCGAACGCCGGTATTCTTGTGGGAAATATCCTGCGGAACCTTGAGGTTCCCGGTGAAGAGGTACGGTTCATCGTCAGCCCGGGGGCCGAGGCCGGCATGGATGCTGTTGCACGGAAGTCCGGTTATTCTGTGGAAGTAACCCCGCTTGGGAAGGATCTTGAAATACGGATGACCCCCTCGGGGAAGACCCTGGAAGAGATCGATGTCACCGGGGAGACCTGCCCCGGCCCGGTTATTCTCGTGGGGGAGCGTCTATCCAGTCTTGCAGCAGGGGAGCGACTGAAAGTCAAGAGCACCAGTCCCGATACCCTTGCAGATATTACGGCAGCCATCACTGCTGCCGGTTCGCTGGTCCTGGGACAGGGAACAGAAGGCGACCGGCATTTCATCACGATAGAGAAAGCAGAGAAGAAGGAGAAGACGGGAGAACCAGGTGTTCCCGTAAACCGGGACCGGGTCCTCGTTGTCCAGAGCAACGGTACCGGGAATGCCGAACGGGCGTATGCGACCTTCATCTTCGCAAAAGTGGCCGTGAGCATGGGCAAGAAGGTGACGGTCTTCCTGCTCATGGACGGGGTCAGCATTGCGCGGAAAGGGAGCGCTGCCGGGGTGAAACACCCGGCGTTTGCCCGGCTTGACCTGCTGATGGACGAGATGGTGAAGGCCGGCGTGACCATCTATGCTTGTGAGAACTCGGCAGCGTTCCGCGGAATAACCGAAAAGGATCTCGCACCCGGGGTGAAACTTGCCGGGGCTGCAACCTACATCCAGCTCCTGAGCGACCCCTCCTATGCGGTTGTGAATTTTTGAGGTGGTAAAAAAAATGAACATGACCTACCAGGTGATCGCCCTTGCGATCCTCTTCAGCAGCATGGTAACCGGTTTCATCATATTCCGGATGCAGGGAATGAAACTCGCACCGCATTTCGGGGCGCTTGTTCTTGCGCTGATCGCAACGCTCGCTGCGGTGATAACCGGAATTCCGGTAATTGTGGTTGCCGCAGCAGTACTACAGGTGGTTGTAACCCTCACCGCATACACGCAGCTCTTTGAGATCCTGCGGGACAACTTCCAGACCTCCCCGGGGTACAGTGCACACCTTGCCCTGGTGACCATGCTCCCGGTGCTGGCAATCGCCGGGCTGCTGATGTGATAGGGCCGGATTATTCCAGGTATCCCAAGGTATCTTGTTGGATCCGCCGTACGGCCATTATCTCGGGAATATTCTCTCCCCCCAGTGCCGTAATAATTGACTGAACATAGGGCTCCTGCCGCGTCATGCTTGGTGAGACTTTTGTATTCAGCCGCTCGCCTTTCCGGCCCATCTGTGCGGAACCCGTTGCGATGAAGTGGAGGAAATCCTCTTTTGGAAGACCCCATTTCGTGTTGATCTTCAGGTGAATGATATCCCGGTTTCTGGAATTGGGATACATCACGGCCCGGGTCCCGGGCAACCGGACCGCATCGCCTCCATTGGATTGCGACAACGCAACGACCAGCAACCACAGAGGGTCACACGCGGTCTTTGCGAGAGGGCAGTTTCGGCAGAACCGGTTTGTTGGGGGCAGTGCATCTCCCTGGTAATGGGCGCAGAATGTGATGTCCATAGCATGGTGTTATTCAGAAACGCCCGGTTTTTTAAGGTATTGATCTGCTCCCGCACGGGAAGTTTTTTTTAAAAAATATGCGTCAGTTTGAGGATAAGCTGAATTGCAAATACCAGGAGTATGACCCCGAAACCCGCCTTGATGTAGCCGCTCGATATTTTCACCATACTTCTCGCACCAATCGTGGCCCCGATAACGACAGCGACAGCACAGCCAATGATGAGAGGAATGTCAAAGCCGCCGCTCGTCAGATGCCCGAATACCCCGAACAGGGACGAGAAGATGACGATAAAACTGACAACGCCGGCAGAATTTTTCGTCGGGTAACGGCAGAGGAATATCAGGAAGGGCACGATAATGATCCCGCCGCCCACTCCCAGAAGACCGGAGATGATGCCAACAAAGAAACTGAAGACCACGATGAGGGCGTACATCCCCGTTGAAAATTTTAACGGGCAAGCTTCCTCCGGAGAGGACTTCTCCCAGTAGGTGTAGATCATTCGGCCACCGGCACCGACGAGGAAAAGAACGAACAGCCACATCAGGAGAACGGGATTGATGTACGCGGCTGCAACCCCGCCAAGGAACGCACCGAGGCAGATGCCTGGCACGAACCAGAGCGCGAACTTTACATCGACAAGCTTTGAGCGGTAATAAACGATCGATGCGGACAGCGCTGTTATGAGATTGAGCACGAGCGAGGTCGAGATCGAGGTCAGCGTCGCGTAGCCAAGCAGGAAGAGGATCGGGGTATAGAGCGATCCGCCACCCTGCCCGAACATCGAGAAAATGATGGAGACGACAAAGACCGCAACGATTGCGACGAGGAGGGTGCTGTCCATTCTGCACCGTGTTATTGTGTGCCGGTCAGGACGTTCACCCAGGTCTGGTCATACCCTGAGCACGGAATGCACTCTGGCTTGCCGTCCACCATCCGCACGTATCGCTCGAAGACGTACTCGCCGCATTTACTGCACTTTGTCTTGTTGAAGGATCCCTTTGGACGGCTGAACGTGAAGTCCGGCAATTTCGTGACCGCAAACATCTCCGACTCCGGGGCGGTCAGGACCATATCCACAACCTTCTGCACAACATCGGCCGGGACCTGTGACGGTTCGATACCTTTCTTCCGGTACACGAAAAATTCCTGCTTGCCGAGAGCGTCCTGGAACTCCGATTTCAGGTACACCCGGACCGCTCCTTTCCCCGGGACCACGAGGAGACAGGCGACTTTCCCGTAGTTGAGTCGCTCCATCATGAGTTTGCCATACGTGCAGCCGGTGACGGCCATGAAGCCGTCGATCATACAGGTCTGCGGGTGCCCGACGCCCATCTCCGAGAGGCCGAATGCCCCATGATCCCCGATATGCGAAACCCCGAGTTCCCGCATGGCGACCTGACCCATCCGGTACCCTATCGGCATGAACGGGCAGATGTGGCCGTGGAAGTCCCAGACCCCCTGCGGGATTTCAACTTTTCCTGAAGTTGCCATGAGCGATCATCATCGCAGGGTCTATAAATAATTTACAATAATAACATTTCCTCCCTTTCGATAGCATGATCTTTTTTCTTCGGAAGCCCGGACCTCAATATCATTAATATTCAGAACGAAGAAGGGTAGTTTATGCCAGATGCCGGAGCCCGACCGGTCCTGAAGCGCGAGATCGGCCTCTTTGGTGCTACAGCTCTCGGCATCGGGGCGATCATCGGCTCCGGCATTTTCATTGTTACCGGTATAGTCGCCGGGATTGCCGGGCCGGCAATGGTCTTCTCCATCATCATTGCCGGAATCATTGCGGTCTTCTCGGCGATGAGCATCGCCGAACTTGGGGCCTACCTCCCGGAAGAGGGCGGAACCTACGCATACGCACAAAAACTCATCTCCCCCTTTGCCGGTTTCATTGCCGGTTGGATCTGGATCTTCTCCAACATCTTTGTCGGGGCGGCAGTCTCGCTGGGCTTTGCCCATTATTTTGTCACGCTGTTTCCGGCGGTTCCGGTAAAAATTATCGCCATCGGGATCTGCCTCCTGTTCCTCGTCATCAACTACATCGGGCTCAAAGAATCCGTCCTTTTCAATAACCTCCTTGTTACGGCAAAAGTCCTGATCCTCCTGTTCTTTGTGGCGTTCGGGCTGGGTTTTTTCAGGCCGGGCAACTTCACACCCTTTGCCCCGGAAGGGTCGATGGGGATTCTCAGCGGGGCCGCCCTCATCTTTTTTGCCTATACGGGATTTGCCCGGGTCACCATCATGGCCGAAGAGGTAAAACATCCGGAAAAAACCATTCCCCGCTCCATCTATCTGGCCCTCGGGATCTCGACGGTCATCTATCTGCTCGTGAGCATTGTCGCTGTCGGTCTTGCCGGCGCACCGGCCCTTGCGAACTCCGGATCCCCCCTTGCTGATGCAGTCGGGATGACCGGAAGTCCCGGGGCAGTCTTGGTGATTGCACTGGGAGCAATGATCGCAACGGCAAGTGTGCTCTTAACCACCATCATGGGGATATCCCGCATCGTCTTCTCCATGGCCCGCAGTCAGGATCTCCCCTCATTGTTTGAACGGATCCATCCCCGGTTCAGCACGCCCCATTACGCCATCGTGATTACCGGTGCGTGTATGATTGCAGCCATCCTTCTCGCCGACCTTACGCTGGTCGTCGCAGTCAGCACGTTTGCCATGCTGCTCTATTACCTGATTGCCAACATTGCTGCTCTTCGGCTTCCCCAGGAGCACCGTATGTATTCCCCATTGGTGCCAATCATTGGAGTACTGAGCTGTCTCGGGCTCATCATATTCCTCAACCCGGATTCATGGATCATCGGCTGTATCGGTCTCCTTATCGGGGGAACGTGGTTTATTTTCCGCAGAAAAACAACCCGGTAACCCGCCCGGTTCTCCATGTATTTATTAATCCGGGCCTCTCCAGAGAATCAGTAAGGATTCTTATGAAACGCGTCACGATCAATGCACTTGTTGATATAGGCTGCCTGATTTCATTCATTCCGTCACTCATCACCGGGCTGGTATTGTATTTCTTCCTGCCATCCGGTGGCGGGAGGGGCGGCAGCTGGGTTACCTGGATGGGGATTACACGGCACGACTGGGTTCTTTATCACGATATTTCGAGCTTTGCGTTTGCCGCCCTGCTTATTATCCACCTGCTCCTGCACGGGAGATTTTTCCGGCATATCGGTAAAACCCTCATGTATGAGGGAAAAGAGCCTGACGACAATTTGGCGTGATTATTATTTACCCGTCCCATAATCATTCACGAAATGGGGGAAAAACAAGATTCGGTTTTGCAGAAATGTGACGTTGATGGATCGAGGAAGTGGTATGCGGACCTCTTAAAAAATATTTTTTAAAGAAGAATCAGAATCCCCGTTCAGGAATTCAGCCCCGGTCCGGCAAATTCCTTCAGCCGGCCGATCAGCACCATCTGCTCTTTCAGCGCATCGACCTTATCTTTCCATATACTGTCCAGGATCTCTGAGACCGGTTTTACCAGTTCAAAGACTTTGGCAGGCCTGCCAGTACAGGGGGGAGAAATTTTGCGGCTTGCGACCCACCCCCGCCGGATCAAAGCCTTCATGGCGACACTCACCTCGGGCTGGCGCAGGTCTGCCCCGCGCTCGATCTCGTGCGATGATGCCTTCTTCCGGCCTGCCAGGAATACCAGTGCAGCGGCAACGCTCTTCTTTGTCCCGGCCCTGGTCAGGAGACTGATAAATTCCTCTTCCTGCCGGGTAAATATCTGGATTGTTTCCTCTTTCGTAAAGATCCTCCGTACGGATTTATTCATCCTGTTATTTGTATATGATTAAATGCATTATGGTTGTAATACCGATGGTATGGGGGGGAATAAAAAACGGGAATCCGATCCCCTCATTATTCATATAACCAGAAAGATAAATCATAGATCCAAAAATA
Source organism: Methanoregula sp. (assembly GCF_028679125.1). Taxonomy (GTDB): domain Archaea; phylum Halobacteriota; class Methanomicrobia; order Methanomicrobiales; family Methanospirillaceae; genus Methanoregula. The sequence goes on from NZ_JAJRCG010000026.1 coordinate 19,084, forward strand.
TCATGTGAATATATAATTGCAGATGTCATTCTTGTTGCAATCACATGCACGGAAGTGCTGTGGTAGGAGAAATGGATGGATGTGACACGAGGAGCATCGGCCCGCCCGACGGCGCCGTACAGGCTCCCGGTTCTCTTACCTCCGGAAACGACCGGCTGAGGCCGGCATGAGGGGGAAGGTCCGGGATCTGTATACGCTCGTCACGGGTATGGTGCTCTTTTGAGGTAACGAATGAAGACCACCAGCCATACCTGTGAGGTGATAGGATGGAATCCGACAGGGAGAATTCCTGTTCAGAAGATACCAATACAGAACCGCGGCTCGTGGAGCGCCGGACCGGCCTCCGCGGCCTGGGCATCGGATCGATCCGGCCCCCGAAAAACGCGGTCCGGAAAAATACCTGCGATGACCTGCGCGAACGCGATCCCGAGATACCGTTCCTGAAATTCGAAAAAGTACTTCGCGATCTTGTCTGCTCGCTGATGGAGCGGCAGGACCGGATGAATGAAGAACTGTTCCAGAGGATTATCGATCTCCAGTACCGGATGGACGATCTCGAAGCGGAGCCGCCGGTACAGAAAAACCGTAAGACCGCATGTGACCCGGGAGCATCGTCATGAGTGGCATGACCGGGAATCCAGAAACCCCCGGAAGTATATTTGTCGCTCCCGGGAACTGGCAGGAGCGGCTGTCAGGCCGGCTCTCGAAAACGCCGTCTTCTCATGGTTCGACCCATTTGAGTCTCAGGATCCAGAAAAAGATCGTTCATTTCGATCAGATAATCGCCGGCTTCCGGCAGCGGCGGTGGTCGTGATGGTCCGCATCCGCGCAAACGATGAGAGGGAGATCCCACTCTTCCTTCTTCCCCGGATCATCGCAGAGCAGGTCTTGAAGACCGGCGACCGGATCTACCGCATCAGCGTGAAGAGGACCCACTGGCACCACTACAATGTCTCGGTCCGGACAAAGGCCCTGCCCCGCGAGCTTGCGCCGGGCTGCTGCGGGGCGATTCTTCCGGGTCCGCAGAAAGCAGGGACCTGTGGAATCGCCACCGGATCCGGTGGGGGAGGGAGTGTATGACACGCGGACCCCCGCCGGGCGTGGGGCTCAAGGAGGCAAAAGCTCTTGCCAACCGCCAGGGGAAGTTCTGCCAGAACACGAAAGGCCGGGGTATCCTGTATGACTTTGCGATCTACCTGGCATTTTTCACCATCCATGTCCGGGTGAGGAGGACGCGGATGATCGCCATCACGCCGGCCGAAGTCCTCTTCGCGTACGGGCGCGACATTGCCCGGCTCCGCCGGGTCCCGGTAACGGCCGTCTCCCTCCGCGAGCTCTGGGTCCGGACCTCCGCCGCAACCTGGCAGTACTTCCTGGTACTCGACGATCAGATCGTGGAGATCCCGGCCGAAGCGATGCCGGAGAACACCGGCAGTGACCGCCACCTCCGGGAGGATGCACTCCTGCCGGACCGGTCGACTCTCCCCGCTATGAGCTCCCATAAGGAAGGGACATTCGCCTGCCCGCTCATGGGGCTGCCGAAGTAACTCCCCGGTCACCTCTTTTTTTGGGGTGTTTTGTATCTCCATTCCCCCTGAAGATAAAGTCCTCAAAAACGCCCCGTTTTCCGATCAGAGCCCATTTTACAGAACCGGTTTTTGGATAGTCGCACTTTTTGGCGAATTAGAGTACAGTGATTCTGAATGGAGGGTGTATTGAGAGTATTTTAACAATCGGGACCCTATAAAGCCCCGAAAAAATGTCAATACAGGACCTCCCGGTTTGAGGATCGGTTTGTAATCCGGAGATCGGACTGTCCGGAGAACCGGTGAGACCGTTTTTTAAAAAAGCCTTACGAGGATTATCCTGAAAAATTATTTTTTGGATTTTGAAACGGCCTTTGTCACGGTCTTACCCGCAACAGCCTTTTTTGGTTCAACGGTCTTCGGTTCTGGTTTCTTGGATTCCACTTTCTTGGTGTCAGGTTTCTTCTTGGTTACAACCATCAGGTTTTCAACTCCGCATGAGGAATTTTCCATGCAATGAAACGGGATGAGTGACTGATGAGAAGCAGATCCGGAATCAGGGTATCTGGGTGGACGGTGCCCGGGTTGCTTGTGCATTGATCATCACCCCGGAATACCAGTATGCCCCGTTTAGTAATAAACTTTTTTTAATTCGTATGAAATTTACTGAATTATTTGTTTTAAGAATTTTTAAAAATGGAGATGGGAAAAGATAGTTCCTTAAGGGACATGCATTTTAAGATGGATCATAATGAGGCCGATGCCTGGCAATGATTTCCCCTGTCATCACCAGATCATGGTATGTTATGTCAGTATAAAAGTTTTTCATTTTTGTATGAACTAGTAAAATTTTTTTAATTAAAAACACTTTCCACGCAGACAATTCTCATCTATGTAGTGGGTGGTGACAAAGAGGGTCATCCCGTTCTTCCGTAAACCCCCGATATGTTCCCGGATCTTTTTCCGGGCAGCCACATCGAGCCCGATGGTGGGCTCGTCAAGGAAGTGCACGGCCGGTTCGTGGACCAGGGCCCGGGCCCGTTCGGGCCGGCGCCGCATCCCCCCGGAGTAGGTCCGGATCAGATCATCCGCCCGGTTGGTCAGTTCCATGATCGCGAGCACCTCATCGGTCTTGTCCTTTGCACGGGGGATGCCGTAGAGGTGGGCAAAGAAGAGGACGTTCTCCAGCCCGGTCAACTTGATGTCGACTGCCATATCCTGCGGCACATAGCTGAGCTGCCTTACGGACCTGCTCTCCCGCCCGGACAATGTCGTGCCCGCAGACGCTCGCGGTTCCTTCGGTCGGACGCAGGAGAGTCGTGAGCATCTGCACGTTTGTCGTCTTCCCGGAACCATTGGGTCCAAGCAGGCCGAAGATCTCGTTGTTGACGGAGAGGGACAGGTAATCCACGGCACAGAGGGTCCCACCGGGTGAGGCCGTGCGTTTCAATTGCGTTCAAAGGGGCACGCTTTCGTTACCGCTGTATGAATCCACGATCACCGTGAATGTTTTGCATGGATCTTTTGGAGAAGATCGTTCATCGCACTACCCCAGAGGGGATTATCATCCGGGGTGACGATGTCCACATTGCCTCCCTGGTAATCCCCCTCGCCGGACTGCTCCTCCATCCACGACTCGATCTCCAGGTAATTCTTCCTGAGTTCATCCAGTACCCGAGGATCGGCATCCCAGAGACTGCGCTGGCTGGCCTCAAGGAGACGGCGAGCGATCTCTTCAAGGGCATGGGGATTGTTCTCTTCAAAGAACTCCCTCATCTCTTCGTTGTTCACGAACGTGTCGGCGATGTCGTTGAAGATCCAGTCGTCCACTTCCTGCGTGGATGCCGACCAGCCGTAGACACGGGTCACCCGCTTCATGATATCGGAAGCGCCCTTATACCCGTGCACCTTCATGCCGTCGATCCATTTCGGGTTGAGGAGTTTTGTCCGGACAACGCGGCGGATCTCGTCAGAGAGATCCCGCACTTCCACATGTTCAGGTTCGCGGGTATCCCCGTAATACGGTTTCACAACATTCCCGGAGTAATGGCGGGCTGCCGCGGTAAATCCGCCATGGGTACCAAAGTAACAGCAGCAGCCAAGGAGATCGTGCTCATCTGACTGGACCTTGTTGAACGTGATCGAGACCGTGGAGAGGCTTGTTGCCAGCTGCTCGTGAGCGTCCTTTCCCTTCACATCACGGCCATAGGCATACCCGTTATACGCAACGAAGATGTCGGCGAGATCTCCCTGGGTCTTCCATGCGCTGGAGAGGACCGCCAGGTTCACCCCGCTCGCGTACGAGCCGGGGCGGGAGGAGAAGATGCGCAATGTCGCGTCCCGGAACCCTGCCCCGTCCTCGACCATGCTCTTCTGGGAGTGTCGGCGCACGAAATTCTTTTCGGGGGGTTCATCCAGTGCTGCCACCGCCTGCACGGCATCGTCGAGCAGTTCGTAACAGTTGGCAAAATTGTCCCGCAGGATACCGGTGGTCCTGACCGTGATGTCGATCCGGGGGTGACCGAGCTTGTGGAGCGGGATAATCTCAAAGGACTTCACCTGCCCGTTCTTCTGCCAGACCGGCCGTACGCCTATCAGCCAGAGCATCTCGGCAAACATCTCGCCGTCCGAGGCCATGATGTCACCGGCCATCCAGTAGAACGCGACATTCTCGGGAACCGTTCCCTCCTCCCGGGAATATTTATCTATGAGGGCATCGGCAAGGCGCTGGCCTACCCGCCATGCAGATTTCGTCGGGACGCGGTAGGGGTCCAGGGAATAGAAATTCCTCCCGGTTGGCAACACATTCTCGTGCCCCCGGGTGATCTGGCCGGAGGGCCCGGCCGGGATGTAGCGGCCGTCCATGCCATGCAGGAGGGATTCGATCTCCCGCGATGCATCGATCCGCTGGCTTATGTCGATCACCCGTGCCCGGAGCGAATCGAGAGCCTCGACCTGCACGTTCGAGAGCCTCTTCCCGAAGATCAGGGCAACGGGAAGGGAGGGATCGTCCAGCACGGAACCGATGAACCGGTCCAGTTCCCGGTCAACCTGTTCGAGGATCGCCCCGTAGGACATACCCTGTTCATCAGAATACCGGTCCTGCCCGGTAAGCAGGCCGGTCAGGTCAAATCCCAGGATTCCTGCAATAATCCGGCGGGGCGACGAGGTGCCGCTATCGAAGCGGACGATGGAACTGATGAAACCGGTACGGCGTTCACCGGACGGCAGTTCTCCGAAGATATGCATCCCCGACGGGATCCGTGTATTGCGGATCTTCGAGAGCGCCTCGTGTGCTTTCGACACCATCTTATTAAGGGGCATCCCGTGGCCCAGGTGCATATCCTTATCCAGATTCGAACGGATGAGTGCATCGCTGAGCTGGTGCTGGAGGGCATGGGCGCGGGCGGGATCGTGCTTCGTTGTCTCGTACTCGGTGAGGATCGTATCGATCTCTTCGAGGTCATCATACAATCCGCTCCCGGTCATGACGGTCTGCATGTGATCGACAATCACGGCGTAACTGCGTCTTTTCGCAATGGTCCCCTCTGCCGGGTTATCAGAGTTGTAGATGTAGAGGAACGGGACGGTCCCGACCACGATATCCGGGAAACATTCCTGCGAAAGGCCGACTCCCTTGCCCGGGAGGAATTCGAGGCTGCCATGGGTGCCGACATGGACGATCACATCGGCCTTGCGCACCTGTTCGAGCCAGAAGTACGTGGCCAGGTACTGGTGGGGCGGGGGGCATTTGGGGTCGTGCAGGATCTTGCAGACCGAACCATCGCACCGTGAGCCGTAACACCCTCGCTTGGGCTGGACATGCACGGTGGCATTGCCAAACGCCAGGCCCGTGATCAGCATCGCCTGATCAAGAACCATTCCCTCTCCCGGGGGTTCCCCCCAGGTACCGGTCACCCGCTGTTGCACTGCCACCGGCAGCGAGTGGAAGTACGGCAGGTAGGTTGCGAGGTCCATCCGGGCCAGTGCACCGCCGTTTGCCACGATGTCCCGGGTAGTTGTCCACCGGAACTCCGAGATTGCTTTTTTCCTTTGGATGGTTTCAACGAGGTCTTTTCCCGATGCGGGGGGAGTGGAGACATCGTATCCGGCGTCTTCCATCCGCTTCAGGATCCGTGCAGTGCTTTCGAGCGTGTCAAGGTTCGAGCCGCCGCCTATATTTGCCTCGGTCCCGGCACACGGGTTGTTGTTGAGGATGAACGCGATTTTACGTTCGTGCGCGGGTTTTTTCGCAAGAGCAATCCATTGGCGGACCCTGCCTGCAATCTTCGTGCACCGGTCCGGCACGGCTTCCCGGGTCTTCCCGCCATCGGGTTCACACCTGCTGGTGCCGATAAAGACCGGCTCGATCACGCCCTCGAACTCCGGCAATGCCACGGCCCACCCGACATCCATCGAGAGACCTTCCGAGGCCTGCCACTGTTCGAGGGACATGTACATGGAGACCACCGGGGAGAAGACCGGGATATCGAACGACCGGAGGAGATCGATACTTCCGGGAGAGCCTGCCCTGCCGGACGAGGCGTCCCTTGCCGAACCAAAGAGGAACGGAATGAGCTTGACGAGGGCATCGACAATGGGGATCCCGTCACGGAACAGGTACTCAGAGACTACCTCCTCCATGCCCCGGGCACCCAGCGCCTCGTCACGGATCGCATAGGTAAAGACCGGGATGACACTGAGGCCTTCCTGTTCGAGGCTGCGGATGAGCATATCTTCGAGCGCAACATTCCCTGCAGCCCAGGAGGTCCGGGAAAAGATCAGGGCCACCCGGAATTTTCCTGTATCGCGATCGGCATACCAGGCAAGATACTCGTCAACGGTGGCAAATACCTGCGGTGCGGCAGGGTGATACAATCCTTCCCAGGGGACATCTGCGGGAGGAGCAACCGGGCAGTCCTTCCCGAAGAGTTCCCTTTCGATATACCGGAGGAGGCGGATAAAATTTTCATCGCCATTATTGGTGATGTACCGGTGACAGGTCGCGACCACCTCCGGCCGTACGGTCGACTGCATCCAGAACGAGGGATCGGGGCCCAGCGAGATGACCGGGACGGACGTACGGATCTCTTCTATCTCCCGGTCCACCTGTTCCCAGAACATGTCGGAGGTATGGTACACGAGGATTACATCCGATTGTTTCATTACGGAGATTGCCTCGTCCCGCTTCTCCGGAAAATCCTCCAGCACACGGGTCGGAAAGATGGTGCAGTCGATGCCACAGGCTTCTGCTGCGCGTTTCAGTACCGGGGCATAGGACCCCCACATGATTGAGGTAATTTTCATGGGTTATTTCATCCAGGCCCGGATATCGGGCACCTGAAAATGGGTGTACAACGTACCTTAAACTGTAATTTGCCAATTATTAATAAAGTTTGTATTCATGCTATCAAATCACATTTTTTTAAAAAAGGTAATACGTTCAGGTAATCTGGCAGGTTTTTTTATTATCGGGTTTATGCCATGATATCACCTCATGAAGCCGGAAGATATACCGGATTCAGACCTGAGGCCATTCGTGGACCAGATCAATACCCTCTCCCCGCTCTCATCGATCATCAGCCAGGATTCGATAAAGATGTACGAATCCTCATCGCCATCAGGCCCTGGATCAGGACAATTTCATCCATTTTGAGAACCACGGGAAAACGTCAGTATGCATTGTCGGGCAAGGCCATCAAAATACGTACTTGTATATCAAGGTCTTATAACGCTGGGCATTCTCAAATAAGATAATTCTTAATCAGTACAACATTCTCCCCCAATTTTTCAAAACATTGAAAATCTAACAGCGGTGATATTCTCATCACTGATCTTACCATGACCATGGATGACGACCTCTCACGGATTGGTATTTCACTGCCAAAAAACCTGCTCGACCGGTTCGATGAAATCCTGAACTACCGGGGGTACTCCTCCCGCTCGGAGGGCATACGCGATGCGATCCGCACCTACATTACCTACTACAAATGGATGTCTGACGTCAAGGGGGAACGGGAGGGGGTCATTACGATGGTCTACGACCATGATCAACGCAATCTTCTTTCTGATATTACGGAGATAGAGCACGAATATCATGGCATTATCAAAGCCTCGCTCCACTCTCACGTGACACATACCCGGTGCATGGAAGTGATCCTCGTTCACGGGGAAGGTACACACCTTAAAAACCTTGCCGAGAAACTGATGGCCCACAAGGGTGTCGAGTCCGTGAAACTCACGACAATCCCTCTCGAGAAGTAAGTGCCCGGATACCATTGTTCTGAACATTTCAGCCACACCAGGATCCCATAAAAAAGAATTTTTTATTATATCAATGTGTGATACGGGACGCGCAACTCACCGCTCACTTACCCGCGCTGGTATGATCAGCGATCGTTTTGTACCCACGCGACCCCCCTAGCACCGCCAAAAAATTGTCCGGTTCGCGGACTTTTCCCCCATGAAGAATATTCCTGTGCAATAGTGATGCCGGTTGCGGTGTCACCGCTGGGTTCAGAAGTAATTAATGCCGTACGGAAATTTCCCCCAAAAAAATAATTAATATTTCCGGAACAGCGCCGGGTTCTGCCTGCGTATCCACCATTTCCGGATAACGACAACGCTGATGGCGAGGACGATGATGCCGGCGATACCGAAGATAACCATCGGGAGGGGAGTGGTCGGTGCCTCAGGTGTTTCGAGCGGGGCGGCCAAGGTTTTTGCGATAGTCGGAACCGCAGTCTTCCGCGATGTTACGACCGTTGTTTCCGGAGTAACGGTGATGCCCGGTGTTACCGTGGTAGTAACTTCCGTGACGGTAACGGAGGTAGCGTTTTTTACGAGAGCGGTAGCGAAGTAGGAGAACCCGCTTGAGGTTGCCTTGAATACATAGTCGCCGTTTCTCACACCAACATATTCGGTGGGGAGTGGTTCCCAGGCCTTGTTGGTATAGCGGAGGAGCTGGACATCATGGAAGGTCATCTTCTGTTCATCCAGGTAGGACTTGCTGACGGTGAACTCGATAACGGCCTGGTAAACGTCGTCGCTTGTTGCCTTGTAGAGATCGATCTTCTGGTATTCGTAGACCGGGTAGGATGGTTTGGCGATAGCCGACGGTAATGAATCCGGTTTTGTCGTGAGGATGAAGAGGTCCGGGATTGATGCGGTGGTCTGGATATCGACCTGCGAGATGTGGGTATTTCCGTTTACCGCATGGGATGACCAGGGGTAGGCGCTGGGATCCAGCGGCGCTTTCTGGGCGGTGGAAGAGGAGGACGATATGACTGATGAGTCCGCAGGATCCGCACTGCTGGTCTCAATGCCGGCAGAGGTGGATGCGCTGGCGGTGGAAGAACCTGAGGTTGAGGCGCTGCCGGAGGTTGTGGTTGAAGTGACTGGTGAGAGTGATGCGAGCGAGAAGGTCGAGAGGCCGCCTGGGGAGACCACGGTCAGGATGTAGTTCCCGGAGGCATCGGTACCCGCGAGCACCGGCACCAGGATCTGGGTCGTGCCGTCATCGGCTCTCCGGAGAACCCTGATATTGCCGAAACCTCCCTGTGCGGCAACCCAGGCCGGGCTGACGGTCATGGTGAGGGTCGCGGACTGGATAATGCCGCCGTCGCCGGCGTTTTTGAGGTCGGTCTTTGCGATGTTGATGGTATACGCGATATCATCGATCTGCTTGCCGTCCGCACTGGCGAGCAGGGTGAACGAACTCTGGGCGGTGCTGTCCGGTTCCTTGGTTATGGTCTGCGTGATGGCGGCTGTCGTGTTGGGCATTGCGTCCAGGTCCAGCGCGATCTGGACGGTCGGCGTGCCGACTTCCGCGAGCGGCACGGTGACCGGTTCGGTAACGGCCCTGACGGTCTCAACGGTGCCGTTGATGGTCCCGGTCCCGGTCTCCGGCGTACCGCTCAGGGTGATTGCCAGGGACGACCAGCTGGCCGTGTTGTTGATGGTGACGACATTGCCGGTTGTTGTGACGTTCGCGCTGGTGCTGTTGATGGTGACGTTCTGGGTGGTTCCGGTGGTCGTAGTCTCGATTTCAGGGATCACGAACCCGTTGTTCTCGACAACCGGGGCAATGACGGATATGTACCGGGTCCTGGTTACCTGGTTGCTGCCCGCCGCATTGGTTGCCGTCAGGCTGACCGTATACGTGCCGGTTGTTGTATACCGGTGGACCGGGTTCTGTTCGGCCGATGACCCGCTGTCACCGAAGTCCCACGACCAGCTTGTTGGTGTGTTGGTCGACGCGTCCGTGAACTTCACGACAAGCGGCTGGTCGCCTTCGGTCTTGTTGGCCCTGAACGATGCAACCGGTTTATCCGGCGTTACGCTGGATGCGGTTACGGTGATGTACCGGGTCCTGGCTTCACTGTCGCTGCCGGCCAGATTGGTTGCTGTAAGGTTGACGCTGTAATTACCGGCGGCAATATAGGTATGGACCGGGTTCTGTTCGGTTGATGACCCGCTGTCCCCGAAGTCCCATAACCAGCTTGTTGGTGTGTTGGTCGACGCGTCCGTGAACTTCACGGCAAGCGGCTGGTCGCCTTCGGTCTTGTTGGCCCTGAACGATGCAACCGGTTTGTCCGGCGTTACGCTGGATGCGGTTACGGTGATGTACCGGGTCCTGGCTTCACTGTCGCTGCCCGCCGCATTGGTTGCTGTAAGGTTGACGCTGTAATTACCGGCGGCAATATAGGTATGCACCGGGTTCTGGTTCGTTGCATTGGTTACGTTACCGTCCCCGAAGTCCCATAACCAGCTTGTCGGGGCGTTGGTCGATGCATCCGTGAACGTGACGGCCAGCGGTGCCGTGCCGGAGACCGGTGTCGCACTGAACGCGGCAACCGGTGCTACGGGGGCTGCGGCCGAATATTTCACCGTGAGCGTTGCGAGGATTGTTTTGTAAGTGGTGCTGGTGTTATGCTGGTAGGTGAAACTGGTGTCGGTGCCAGCGGTCAGATAGGATTTGACATCCCAGGTGTTGGTTGCAAAGGATGGCAGACCGCTGCCCTGGCGGGCGAGTTCATTGCTGTTGAATGAATAGATAGCGTCCTGCGATGACAGACCAAGATTGGTGAGGACTGCCGTGGTCCATCCGGGGGCAAGCGACCCGGTTGCAAATGCCGATGTCACGGCACTGTCGGTCTTTACCTGGTAATCATGGCCGTCGTTCACCCAGTAGTGTACCTGGTCGGAGTCGCCGTCGTTATACGCGACAACGAGCGTCAGGGTCTTGAGCCGGCCGTCAAATGTCGAACTGTTCAGATTCCGGGTGACGATCTGGGCATTGACCGTATTCGCGCTGATATACGGGGTGACATTATACCAGATCAGGTAATCCGAGTACTGCCGGGTCACGTGGTCGTTAACCCGATACACTTCGGCTGTGCCGGTTGCCGGGATGGCGAGCGTTTCGGTACCGAGCGCAGTCTCGTAGGTACCATCGCCATCGCGGTCAAAGGTAACCGCTGCCTCACCGGCACGGTTATCGGTACCGGCTGCATAGACCACGGCATAGAGCCGGGCCCACTGGATGTCCGTGTGCGCCGGGAGGGTGTAGGCCTGCGCGAAGGTTTTCAGGCCGGGTGTTGTCGACTGGCTGCTCCACGCAACCGGCTGGTATGCCCCAACATACAGGTCGCCGCTCACCGTGCCGCTCTGGTCCGTGGCCAGCCGGTCTACTCCTGAAGATACGGCGATGAGATTGGGTTTTGTTAAGGTTGTGGTGCCACTCGCATTGGTGACACTCAGGTTCACGGTGTAGATGCCCGCTGTGCTGAACAGGTGCGTTGGTGATTCTTCGATACTGTCAACAACGCCGTCGTTGTTGAAGTCCCACGACCAGGCCGTCGGATTTGTCGCGGAACTGTCCGTGAACTGGACGGATAGCGGCGCAAGACCGGCTGCCACGTTGGTACTGAACGAGGCTACCGGGGCGGCACCGGGACCGGCTGCGGTTACGATGACGTAACCGGTCTTCTCTTCACGGTCACTGCCCGCCGCATTGGTTACCGTGAGGTTGACCGTATAGGTGCCTGCACTCTGGTAGGTATGCACCGGGTTCTGTTTCGTGGAATTGGTTGCGTCATTGTCACCGAAATCCCAGAGCCAGCTGGTCGGGGTGTTGGTCGACGCATCGGTGAAGATTACCGTGAAGGGTGCGGTACCGGTGGTTGTGCCGGTTGTGAACGCTGATACCGGCGCAGAGACTGTGGTTGCATATTCAACAACCAGGATCTGCATGAGAGCGTCCATACCGCCGCTTGTATCCCCCTGGATTGCGGCTTCGTTCCCGGTTCCCGTGAGGTAACTCCTCACATCAAAGGACCGGGCCGAGGCGGTGCTGGAGGATCCCTGCCAGGCTGCGGTCGCAACGGTAGCACCGTTGAAGAGCAGGTTGCCTTCGGACGGCCCGGCACTTCCGGCAAAACTGTGGAGGGTCGCGGTCCTGACGGACGCGGTGTCGATGGTTAAGCCGGTGAAGGGTGCGTAGGCGGTTGCCTCCTCAAGCGTTGTGCTGTAACCGGACGGTGACGTCCCGAGTTCATCGCATTCCTCGTTGATGAAGATCTGTTTCCGTGTTGCGGTCGGATCGGCGTAGATGACGACGAGCGTGCTCGGGTACAGGGCATTCTTGTTGCCGGTGCCCGGGGTCATGACGAGCGTGTTGTCGCCGCCGTTGACGAACCGGGTCGTCACATCGATCGCAGGATACAGCCCGTACTTGTAGTTGGCATAGCTGCCGAAGTTGCTCTTGTCCATGTACGGTGTTCCCAAAACGACCGTGTTGCCGTTGAAGGTCGCGGTCATGTTGGGCACACCAGCGGGAGTCTGGTCCCAGTTGTAGTTGATATACAGGAACACCTTCTGGATGGTCGCACCGGACGGGACCGGCAGGTTCCCCGCTGACCAGGTCTCGGTCCGTGTTGCCCAGCCCTGGCCCTTGTAAGCGGTGGCGGGCTGGGTGGAATACAGGACATCGCCGTTCAGGTCGTAGGTGTGCTTTGTCGTGATGTTGCTGCCGCCGTTCCAGTAGATGCCCTTGCCCTTGTACCCGTTGAACTTTACGGGCTTGGATGCGGTCGTCTGGTTGTTGTTGGTCTCGTTCGTCTCGGCGATCAGGTTGGCCGGGTCAACGGCTGCGGTATACGTGACCGTGCCGCCTTCAAGATCCCGGATGGTCGGGTCGATGAGGCTGACCGTGGTTGTCGCACCGCCCGCCAGCGATGCGATGGTGATCGTGTTTACCGGCACGCTGCTGCTGACATCGCCCGCATACAGGCCGACTTCTATATTGGTGACGGCAGTGGTTCCGGTATTCGTGATATCGGTGACAGTAACCGTGTTCGCTTCCCGGGCAAAGACTGCTGCAACCGGTGCGGTGTCCACCGTCCCGGTGATGGCGAGGTCGTTCGATGCCGAACCGGTGACCGTGATGTGCCCGGCCTTGTTTTCATAATCGCTGCCGGCTGCATTGGTTGCGGTGAGGTTCACCGTATACGTCCCGGCGTTCGTGTACGTGTGGACCGGGTTCCGGACGGTGGCGTTGGTTACGTTGCCGTCCCCGAAGTCCCAGGCCCAGCTGGTCGGGGTGTTGGTTGACGCATCGGTGAAGGAGACCGTCAATGGATAGGTGCCGGTTGTTTTATCGGCGCTGAACGCTGCGACCGGGGCAGATCCTACCGGCCCTGAACCTGCGGTGATGTAATCCGCCTGGACCGACGAACTGCTGCCGGCGGTGTTGGTTGCGGTCAGGTTGACTGTGTAGGTGCCGGCCGACAGGAAGGTATACGTTGCGTTCTGCGTGGTGCTGTCAACCGTCCCGTCGTTGTTGAAGTCCCACGACCACGCGGTCGGGGAGTTTGTGGATGCGTCCGTGAAGGCAACCGTGAAGGGTACCGTGCCTGACGTCATGTTCGCTGAGAAGGACGCAACCGGGGCAATCGTTGTTGTACCCGGGTACTTGATCGCAAGCGTCGCGAGCGTGGTCTTGAAAGACGGTGCCACATAACTGTACTGGAAGACGCTGTTTGCGGCAGTACTGACTGCATCCTTCACGGACCAGGTGTGGTTCTCGTAGTAGTTGATGGGTGCGACCGGGTCTGCACCTGCAAGGGATACCCCGTTGAAGGCATAGGTGGCATCACTGCTTGAGAGGCCGACGTTGCTTAACGTCGCGTTCGTGAATCCTGACGCTATCCCGGCCGTGCCGAAGGTGGTGGACGAGCTTCCCGAATTGAACCAGTCCCCGCCGTGGTTGACGAAGTACCGGACCTGGTCGGTATCGCCATCATTGTAGGCAACAACCAGCGTGACCGCCTTGAGCCGACCGTCATAAAGGCTTCCGGTCTTCTCGTTCTTTACGTGGACTGACGGGGTCGCAGACGTGATCAGGCTCGTAACATCATACTCGGTCTCGTAATCAGAGTAGACCCGGTTCGTGTGGTCGTTGAGCCAGTACACCTTGCCATCACCGGAATAGGAACTCATGCTCATGTTCTCCACTCCGAGCGTGGTCTCGTAGGTTCCATCACCATTACCATCGAGCGAGATCGTGGTGCGGGAGGGCCAGTTGGCGGACCCGGAACCGGAGTAGACGTTGACGTAGAGGCGGGCCCACTGGATGTTCGTGAACG
>NZ_JAJRCG010000027.1 GCF_028679125.1 Methanoregula sp.
CGTTCACGAACATCCAGTGGGCCCGCCTCTACGTCAACGTCTACTCCGGTTCCGGGTCCGCCAACTGGCCCTCCCGCACCACGATCTCGCTCGATGGTAATGGTGATGGAACCTACGAGACCATCCTCGGCGTGGAAAACATGAGCATGAGTTCCTATTCCGGTGATGGCAAGGTGTACTGGCTCAACGACCACACGAACCGCGTCTATTCGGATTACGAGACCGAGTATGATGTGACGAGCCTGATCACATCCACGACTCCGGCAGTCCACGTAAAGAACGAGAAGACCGGAAGCCTTTATGACGGTCGGCTCAAGGCGGTCACGCTGGTTGTTGCCTACAATGATGGCGATACCGATCAGGTCCGGTACTTCGTCAACCACGGCGGGGACTGGTTCAATTCGGGAAGCTCGTCCACCACTTTCGGCACGGCCGGGATTGCCAACGGGTTCACGAACGCGACGTTAAGCAACGTTGCACTCTCCAGCAGTGATGCCACCTATGCCTTCAACGGGGTATCCCTTGCGGGTGCAGACCCCGTCGCACCCATCAACTACTACGAGAATCATACGTGGTCGGTAACGAGCGCCGTCAACACCGCTGCAAGCAGCGTCTTCCAGTACAGCTATGTAGCACCGTCTTTCAAGACCACGCTCGCGACCATTGCGATCAAGTACCCGGGTGCCTCGGTATCCGCACCGGTTGCCGGGTTCACCGCGAACGTGACGTCCGGCACGGTGCCCTTCGCGGTTGAGTTCACGGACGCATCCACGAACTCTCCGACCAGCTGGGCGTGGGATTTCGATAACGACAAGACGGTCGATGCGACCACGCAGAACGCAACCTATACATTCATGTCGGCCGGGAAATATACCGTCAACCTGACCGCCACCAACGCGGCGGGCAGCAGTTCATCGGTCCAGGCAGATTACATCACCGCAAGTGCCGAATCGATAACCATTGCACCGGTGGCCGCGTTCAGCGCCGATAAAACAACCGGCACCGCCCCGCTCAACGTCACCTTCACCGACACCTCGACCAACACGCCAACTTCGTGGCTCTGGGACTTCGGCGACAGTAACACCACCAACGCCACGGTGCAGAACCCGGTCCATACTTATGCAGCGGCAGGAACCTACACCGTCAACCTCACCGCAAACAACGCGGCGGGCAGCGACAGTGAAGCAAAGACCGGGTATATCACGGTCAGCAGTGCGGGAACGAACGACCTCGCCATCACCGGGACCGTTGACACGGTACCCTCGGTAGCGGTCTTTGCAAAAGAGCCCAATACTGTCACGATCCCCGGTATCACGAACACCGGGACTGCCACCCTTACGAACATCAAAGTAGCACTGTATGCAAGCGACGTCAGCACCACGGTGCCGGTCAACACCACCACCCTCGCCACTCTCGCAGGTTCAGGAACCACCGACCTCTCCGTTACCGACCCGACTATCAGGAATCTCGAAGGGGGAACCGTAACCTACACGGCAACCGTGGACCCGGACAATCTCGTAGCAGAGACAAGTGAGACCAACAACGCGGCGACCAGCGACGAAAAATCGGTCAAATACAACGGATACAAGGGGAAGGGCCTCTACTGGGAAGGCGGCAGTAACATCACAACACAGAAGACCTTTGATCTTAAAGGAGGATTGATCTATTCTACCCAGCCATCAACCGCATACAAGGCGGTCGGGTGGTCAACAAGAACCGAGACATGGAGCGCAAGCGATCTCGCCCTCCCGAGCAATGCAACCATTGAGAACGTCTTCCTCTACATCTCCTACAACTGGGACACCACATCGGGCGGCGTCCCGGACTGGACGGTACAATTCAATGATAACACTCTTACCAACGGGATGCTCTATACCGATAAGAGCAACTTTGGCTCATATGCCAACTATATATACGGCCTGTACCGGTATAACGTCACCAGCCAGTTCAGTTCCGGGGGAAACAGTCTGGTCATGACCAAAGGGGCCGGGAAGAACGCACTCTATCCGAGCACACTGGTTGTCGTCTACAGCGACCCGTCGGCAACCCGGAAACAGATATTCATCAACGAGGAATGCGATGAACTGGGATATTCCGAGACCGGTTACGGGACCACGCTGAGCGAGGCCACTGCTTACGCCCCCTTCAGCGGCATGACGATTGACACGGCAGCCGTCAAGAGCGCAACCCTCCACAGTTTCGCGGGAAGCGCCGGGCCGTCCGAAGGCAACCTGCTCTTCAACGGCGCTACCGTTGCAACCGCTGCATGGCAGGGATCCTCCAGCACCGCATCGGCACAATCCTTTGATGTGAAAAACTACTTAACCCCCACCGGCAATGAAGCCGCCATCCAGGAAGATGCAAGCGGCGGCATGGACGCGCTCCAGCAGATCCTGGTTGTGGAATATGCCACTACGGTCTCCGCACCGGTCGCTTCATTCTCATCGAACGTGACGTCCGGCACGGTGCCCTTCGCGGTTGAGTTCACGGACGCATCCACGAACTCTCCGACCGCGTGGTCGTGGGACTTCAATAACGACAGCGTCGTTGACAGTACCGGACAGAACGCGACGTATACTTTCCTGTCGGCCGGCACCTACACCGTCAACCTGACCGCAGCGAACACCGCGGGCAGCAGTTCGTCGGTCCAGGCGGATTACATCACCGCAAGTGCCGGATCGATAACCATTGCACCGGTTGCCGCGTTCACGGCCGACACAACATCCGGCACCGCACCGCTCACGGTCGTCTTCACCGACGCCTCCACCAACTCACCGACCAGCTGGGCGTGGGACTTTGGCGACAGTAACACCACCAACGCCACGGTCCAGAACCCGGTCCATACCTACGCCGCAGCCGGCACCTACACCGTCAACCTGACCGCAAACAACGCAGCCGGCAGCGACAGTGAAGCAAAGACCGGGTATATCACGGTCACCGCACCGGGAGGCAGCGCCGCACCGGTCGCCAACTTCACCACGGCTGCCACCAACGGGCTTGCCCCGGTCTCCGCGACATTTAACGACACTTCCATCAACACCCCTACCGCATGGAAATGGGAGAGCAGGATCGCTGACAACGGCACATGGGCACAGTTCTCGACAGAAAAGAACACGACATATAGTTTCGCAACCGCGGGCACCTACGATATCCGGCTCACCGCCACCAACGGTGAAGGGAGCGACGCGGTAACAAAGACCCACGTCTTTGCCGTGGCAACTGCCCATGATTACCTGGCAACCGTTTCGAGCGGCACGGTCAGCGGGGACCTCTACGTGAACTCCGTAAGTCCCTGGACAACAACCAATACCACGACATTCACCCTGCCGGCAGCGGCTGTCGGGAAGGTCCAGTGGGCACGGTTGTATGTCACCTCTTACGCGGCCAATGCAGCAGGTACCCATGGACTGACATCGACAGTCTTGATGGATGGGACGACTCTTGGTACCGAGACCCTGAACGTGGGGGCCGACAAGAACGGGAATGCCTACCCGGTCAACGACCATGTCATGAAGGTCTACTCGGACTACGAAGCAGTGTATGATGTGACCGACAGGATCGCCTCCGCCAGCCCGGCTGTCACGGTCACGAATACCGAACTCCCGGGATATACGTTCGACGGCAGGATCAAGGGGATCACGTTCGTTGTTGCCTACAACGATGGCGACAGCGATGTCGTGAAGTACTTCGTGAACCATGGCAACGACTGGATGACGGGGAGCAGTTCAACCGCCGTTGACACGAGTTCGCTCGCCAGTGGGTGGACAAGCGCGGAGCTGAAGGACGTTGCGTTCTCCAGCATGGATGCAACCTATACGTTCCCGGCGTCCGGCAGCAACGTCACGCCAACCACCCTGGGATCAAGCAGTTACTGGAAGTACAACTCCTTTGATGTCACCGGCAACCTGACCACAGGACCGTCGAATACCTTCGGGTTCACGGCGACTGGCAGTTCATTCAAGACAACCCTCGCAACGCTTGCGGTGAAATACACGACTGCCACCGGGACTGCACCAGTCGCCGCGTTCAGCGCGACACCGGTCTCCGGCACGGCACCGCTGACGGTCGTCTTCACCGACGCTTCGACCAACACCCCGACCAGCTGGGCATGGGACTTCGGCGACAGTAACACCACCAACGCCACCGTCCAGAACCCGGTCCACACGTACGCATCGGCCGGGACGTACACCGTCAACCTCACCGCCACCAATACGGCGGGCAGTGACTATGAGAACAAGACCGGTCACATCATCGTGACAACGGCGGGCAGCGGCGCACCACCGGTCGCCGCGTTCCTCACCAGCATAACCGCAGGGCCGGCCCCGCTCTCCGTCCAGTTCACCGATCAGTCCGCCACATCCCCCACCGCATGGTCATGGGACTTCAACAACGACGGGACGGTGGACAGCACCGAACAGTCCCCGACATATAGTTACACCACCGCTGGCGCCTACACGGTCAAACTGACCGTCACCAATGCCAGCGGTAGTTCAGCAATCACAAAACCGAATGTCATCGCGGTATCCGCCGGCCCCAAACGGCTGACTACCGCGCAGTCCGGCACGGTATCCGGCGACCTGTACGTGGGTGCATACCAGCCGGTCGCGTGGAGCAGCCAGTCGACCACCCCCGGCCTGAGGACCTTCACACAGGCATACACCATCCCGGCACACACCAGTATCCCGTGGGCCCGGCTCTATGCCGCGGTCTATGCCTCAGGTACTGACAACCGTGCCGGCCAGGCAGTCGTATCATTTGACGGCAATGGGGATGGCACCTACGAGACTGCGCTCGGCACCGAGATGCTTGCCATCCCGGCAACCGGCGCAGCGGATGTGTACCCGGTCAACGACCATGTAAACCGGCAGTACTCGGATTACCTGATCTGTTATGACGTAACCCCGTATATCAATGCCAATACGGTCAATGCACAGATCGTTACGCAGAACCTGAACAGTTCGGCCTTTGACGGCCGGCTCAAGACCCTCACGCTCGTTGTTGCCTATAATGACGGCGACTCCGACCAGGTGCAGTACTGGGT
Source organism: Methanoregula sp. (assembly GCF_028679125.1). Classification (GTDB taxonomy): domain Archaea; phylum Halobacteriota; class Methanomicrobia; order Methanomicrobiales; family Methanospirillaceae; genus Methanoregula. Next base: position 5,042 of record NZ_JAJRCG010000027.1, read on the forward strand.
GAACGACGGCCACGATTTCCAGACATCATCCGGCAGTGCCGTAACCACGACGTTTGCCACGGGTTCGCTCACATCCGGCTGGACCAATGCAACCCTCAAAAATGTCGGCCTCTCCTCGCAGGACGCCATCTATACCCTCAACGGCAACACTCTCTCCCGCCAGGGAAGTGGCCTGCCCTCCTTTGCAGTGAATGAATGGAATGCCAGTACCTTCCTGAATGCAGGCAGTGATACCAGTTTTACCTATCTGCATAACACCTCCACCTCATACAAGACCATCCTTGCAACCCTTGCCGTAACATCCACCTCCGGTACCACCCCCTCGGCAGCCCCGGTCGCCGCGTTCACCGCGAGCCCGGTATCCGGCTCCGCACCGCTCACGGTCACCTTCACCGACACCTCCACCAACACGCCGACATCGTGGCTCTGGGACTTCGGTGACAGTAACACCACCAACGCCACAGTGAAGAACCCGGTCCATACCTACGCCGCAGCCGGCACCTACACCGTCAACCTCACCGCCACCAACGCGGCGGGCAGTGACTATGAGAACAAGACCGGTCACATCACAATCAGCAGTGCGGGAACGAACGACCTCGCCATTACCGGGACCGTTGACACGGTACCCCAGGTAGCGGTCTTTGCAAAAGAGCCCAATATCGTCACGATCCCCGGTATCACGAACACCGGGACTGCCACCCTTACGAACATCAAAGTGGCGCTGTATGCAAGCGACGTCAGCACCACGGTGCCGGTCAACACCACCACCGTCGCCACTCTCGCAGGTTCAGGAACCACCGACCTCTCCGTTACCGACCCGACAGTCAGGAACCTCGAAGGGGGAACCGTAACCTACACGGCAAAAGTGGACCCGGACAATCTCGTGGCGGAGACAAGTGAGACCAACAACGCGGCGACCAGCGACGAAAAATCGGTCAGATACAATGGGTACAAAGGAAAACTGTACTGGGAAGGCGGCAGTAACATCACAACACAGAAGACCTTTGACCTTAACGGAGGATTGATCTATTCCACCCAGTCATCAGATGCATACAAGGCGGTCGGGTGGAAAACAAGGACCGAGACCTGGAGCGCAAGCGATCTCGCCCTCCCCAGCGATGCAACCATTGACACCGTCTTCCTCTACATCACCTACAACTGGGACACCACATCGGGCGGCGTCCCGGACTGGACGGCACAATTCAACGACAACACCCTGTCGGGTGGACTCCTCTATACCGATAAGAGCAACTTCGGCTCATATGCCAACTATAGGTACGGCCTGTACCGGTATGATGTTACCAGCCGGTTCAGTACCGGGGGAAACAGCCTGGTCATGACAAAAGGTGTCGGGAAGAACGCACTCTATCCGAGCACGCTGGTCGTTATCTACAGCGACCCGACAGCAACCCGGAAACAGATCTTCATCAACGAAGAATGCGATGAACTGCTGTATTCCGAGACCACGTATGGGACCACCCTGGAAGAAGCAACCGCCTACGCACCCTTCACCGATATGACCATCAACACGGCAGCCGTTAAGAACGCCACCCTGTATAGTTTCGCCGGAAGTGCCGGGCCTGATGAAGGCAACCTGTTCTTCAACGGGAACACGGTAGGAACAAATGCCTGGCAGGGAACTTCGAGCAGTGCAGGTGCCCAGGTATTTGACGTGAAGAATTTCCTGGCTGCCACCGGCAATGAAGCCGCGATCCAGGGTACGAGCAGTGGCGGGATGGATGCTCTCCAGCAGATTCTGATTGTGGAATATACCTCGTCGGTGTCGGAACCCGTAGCAGCGTTCACGGCAAACGTCACCGCCGGTTATGCCCCGCTCACCGTAAAGTTCACGGATGCCTCGACCAACTCGCCAACCAGCTGGTCCTGGGACTTCGGCGACGGCTCATCCTCTATTGAGAAGAGCCCGGTCCACACGTTCACAACCGCCGGCACCTACACCGTCAACCTCACGGCAACGAATGCAGTCGGCAGCGACACGCGGGTGAGAACGGATTACATCACGGTCACGGCAGCAACCGCGCCGACCGCAGCACCGGTCGCGGCCTTCAAGGCCAACAAGACGGAAGGCGACAAGCCGATGACGGTGAAGTTCACAGACGCCTCCACCAACACGCCGACAGAATGGTCCTGGGAGTTCGACGATGGCAGCACCTCCACGGTGCAGAGCCCGGTTCACACGTACACCGCCAACGGGACGTTCACGGTCAGTCTCACAGCAACGAACACTGCGGGAAGTGACAGCGAAGTGAAGTCCGCGTACATTACCGTGATAGCACCGGTTGTTGAGAGCAACGCCTTCGTGGTCAGTGAAGTAACGACCACCACCACCGGGACCGGCCAGAACGTGACCATCGACACCACGAGTGCCAATGTCACTACCTCCAGCAATGTTGTGACGATCAGCAACACAAGCAGCTGGTCATCGCTCGTCATCACCATGACCGACACGGAGACCGGCGCGACAACCATCAACGGCACTGTCGTGGCGGTCCAGGCCGTGACCGAACCGGTCACCGTGCCGATCGAATCGGTCGGTACCCCGACGGTCCAGATCGCCCTGAACCTGAGCGAGATGCCCGGTACAACCTCCGCCATCACGCAGACGATAACAAAGGAGCCGGACAGCACGGCCCAGAGCGCGTTCACGCTCTTCGCCAGTTCGGAAGGGAAACAGATCGACAATATCGCGTACACCATCAACATCGAAAAGACCAACCTGGCCAATCACGGGGACGGCGGGATCATCCAGTCCGCCACCCTGACCCTGACGGTCAGCCCGATTTGGGTCGCTGCCAACGGTGGACTCGACGACATCAAGGTCCTCCGTCAGGCCGATGATGGCACCACCGAGATCCTGACACCCACACTGACCGGTACCGATGCCTCAGGGAACTACATCCTCACCGTGGTCTCCCCTAAGGGTCTCTCGGTCTTCTCGCTCGCCTCGGTCTCATCGATCACCACGGCAACCACGGCAACCACGGCAACCACGGCAACCACGACAACCACCACGAGTGAATCCAGCAGCAGTTCATCAGGTGACAGCAGCTCGTCATCGGGGGGCAGCAGTAGCAGCTCCAAGACAACAACGGATAACCAGAAAGGGAAGGTTTACGACTATGCCCAGCTCGCCCCGTTTGACACAAACACGGTGTTTAAGACAACCACGATCTCAGCGAAGGGCAGAGTCTCTGTCACTCCCCTCATCGTTGAGACGGAATCCATGCCGGGTGCCAAAGCATCGTGGAGTGCAGAGATCGTGAGCGATCCCGACGGTGGCGGGAAGATCAGTACGGGTCTTATCAGCACGATTCCCGATACGGTAATTGCGTCTTACCGGACGGATCTTGCCGGGCAGGGCCTGGACGTGTCGTCCGTTGCCTATGCGATGAGTGTTGAGAAGGATGACCGGATCGGCGTCACAAAAGATGGTGTTATTGAGATGACAGCCCCGCAGAAGTGGGTAACCGATAACGGGGGGGTCAGCCAGATCCGAATCTTCCGTGTCAGCGACGAAGGTGTCGCGGAACTCCTCACCACCACGTTCAGCAGATATGATCTTGATACCGGATACCTGACCTTCCGGGCAGAATCTCCGAACGGCCTCTGTACGTTCACGCTTCTGTCGGTCAAACCCGCTATCGCGGGAAGCACCGCAGCCCAGGTATCCGCGGACGTTCAGCGACTCGCCCCCACCGAGACCACCGTTGCACCGGCCACCGGTCCGGAAACCACCCCGTCACTCCCCCTGCCTGCACTCATTGTGGCAGTGGGGGGGATCGTCATCGTCATCATGGGTGTCGTCATCGGCAAACGCTGGTGGGAACGCCGGCAGAACCCGGCCCTCTTCCGGGAAGATTAATTTTTTTTTGATGCTTCCTCAATATGAGCCACTAATTTATACCATACCCCCCTCTTGCGCCACCAGGCCCCCGAGGGGGACGGGGCGCATTATGATGGGAAGAGGTCGGTAATAGGGGATACGTCGTCATCGCAATTTGGGGCCGCGGGGGCGGAGGTGAAACCAAAGCCCCCAAGAACGTCTGATATATTGCGTATACGATTGCTTTAAAAACCTGAAACAAAAATTTACTGGTGGCTTTAATTAAGGAATCACCATTTTTTTTCTTGTCGCGTCATGGAAGCTGACGGGCGAAGAGTCCTGATGTGAGTGTTGGTATGCCGGGGGTGACATCCTCCCAACCGGGCTACCGCTGCAACAAATGATGGGGGCCCTGTCCGGATCGGGACGTTGATAAAAGATCCTAATCCGACTCCGGAGAACTCCTGTTACGGCCCATTTTTATTCCTCTCTGAACAGGACAGGGGGGTTGACCCCCGTGAATATCCTTACACTAAAAAGAGACGTACTTACGATCAGATCGAGCCCGATACCGTAACCTGGCCCCCGGGTTCCGTTGTATGGCCGGTGGCGATCATTTCTCCGTTCCGGTATAATTCGACAACAAGATTATTCGAAGAAGTATCCTCTTTTTTGATGTTCGCAGTAACCGAATCTTCGACATTCTCCACCGTGAAAATTTTTTCTCCCGTACCCTCGACAGCCTGCTTGGAATCCACCATGTCGTAGGATCCCGACCAGGGCCCGGAATACTGTATCTTTAATGATATCCCCACCGGGGATACCGATGAAACGGCATTCTGTACGCGGGTCTCCCCGGATTTCACCATGGGGGAGCCCTGCACGGCATTACCGGCAACAGCCGGGGTGGGAGTCACCGTCCCATTGACGGATACCCCAACAGGAACAATCCCACTGAGCGCCCTGGAAAAGTCACCCGGGGAAACGAGAGCAACCACTCCCACAATGACACAGATCACCATAATCGCGGCAACAAGGGAAATTGCAATACGGGATCGGTGCGACCTGCGGCCTCGCTCTCGCGGGACCGGGAGGCTGGCCGTATCGCGACTCTCGGATGAGGAACTCTTCCGGAATGCAGGGAACACGGATTTTTTCCTCATGGGTTCCGGGGAGGGAAGATTTCTCCTGGCATCAACGTCATCGGTACCCGTTTCAGACCTGACGGGGGGAACTGCGCCATATCCCCCCCGGCCCCGTTCGCCGGTTTGGAGATGCAGGCCGGTATCCTTGACCTGCGGGTACGAATCCCCGGCCATTCCCGGCAGGCTGCTGGTATTGGCAGGAGATGGCGGGAGATCGGAGGGAGATGCCGGAAGTACTGGGTCCGGGGGGATGACTTTTGCCCCGCAGCGATCGCAGTACCGCGAACCGGCCCGGACCCGGCCCCCGCAGGTTGTGCAGAAGAACGAGCCATCACCGGATGATGCCATGGGGCGAACCGTTCGGGGTGCGCCGGGATGAGATGATGGCAGCTGCCGGGTACGATCCGGTGGACGGGATACGGGCGGGGACTGCCGGAGTATTTCCGGGGATGGCCCGGGTATTCCCGGAGGGAAATGGCAACCCTGATCGCTTTTTGGGACACCACGGATCTCCAGACGCACCTCTTTCTTCTTTGGGGATGGATCTCCCGCATCGCAGATTCCCGGGCTGAACACCAGTTTCCCGGGATCGTACCGGACGCGCCGGTCCTCATCGTTACGGGCAGCACGCTCAACCGGGGTACGGGATGTTGCCGTTGCAGGAACATTCAGGATACTGAAGAGATACCGGTGCCAGGCATCCCGTTCATCAGTTCTCAATCGTCCGGATGGTTTGCCGGCAAACGTGATGAACAGTCTCCGGCTCTCCACAGAGGGAGTCTTCGCACTGATAGCAAGCACGGGCTCACCTGCATCGTTTGCCAGGGATTCAAGTCCCTCAACACGATCCAGCGCGAGCTCCTTGTCCCTGATACGCTGATCATGGGGGGACTGCAGGATCACCCGCCGGTTCGTAAGATATGCATGAAACGGGATCTCCCGGACCGTCACGTCCCTTGATTGCACCACCCATTGTTCTCCGTGCAGCAATACCGGAAGATCCATAGTATGAGTATTCTCCAATTTGTTTTATTAAGTATTACATAATCATAGTATATTGCTAAAAGATTACCGTTTTTTATCCCGGGCAGGCACCCGGAACATCCTGATATCCCTTCATCCAGGATCCGACAGGTGTCCTGCCTGAATCATCATTCCGGGAGACAGGACAGATGCATGCATCGTCCGTTCGGTGTTCACCTTCAGCTGCAGGAAGGCACACCGCCGTATCTGGCGAATATCAACAGCCAGCAGAACGGACACCAGGTGGAAAACTCCACAATTTTCAAAACCTGAAACAAAAAAGGGACGTGCACCGGCCGGAAAATTATCCCCGTGCCGGTATGATCAGGGACCGCTCGCCGGCCGGATCGAACTCGCGGATCGCACCTTTTGCAAATTCCTTCCTTGGCTGTGAGAAATCAAACTTCAGCGAGGGATCTGCAAACGTGATCTTCACCCGCGGATCGAAACAGAAGGCATCGGCCCGGCCCAGATGAGCGCTGGCTACTATCGCCGCATACTCTCCCTGGTGGCCCACGTTCATCGCGTAGTTCGGGTAGTTCGGGCCCCGGAGTTCGCCCATGGCGCCCCGGTCCGGCTCCATCGAGAGCGAGTTCGCAGACCCGCACTGGTCCTGGAGATCGTAGCCAAAGAACCCGAGCCGCGACCAGCCGTCCTTGTGGATGATCATCGAGAGATACCATGCGTTCAGGCCGGCATTCGAGTTGCCGGTGGTGAGGGACGTGGAAATCCCGGATGCAGCGGCGATCACGGCCGCCCGCTGGGAGCCGCCAAAGTGGTCCTCCATCAGGGTCGGGAACTTCTCGTACTGCTCCATGCTGTAGAGCGTCACTTCGGTCGCGATATCGTTGACGATATCCTGGTTGGGCCTGATCACCTTGTCAGGTCCCGGCTCACGGAAATTATACTTGTACTTGTCCTTGGCGTAATCCATGCCGTAATAGACAAAGTCGTCGAGGATATTGTCGGTGTATGCCGCAGTCGCGTACTGCGTGAATCCGACACCGCCCGACATGTAGGAGCCAAGCCAGATCTGGTCGAAGAGAACAGCACCCGCCGCCACCACTTCGAGTGCCGCATGGGCCGGGTCGTCCGGGTACTTCCGGTCGGCCTGGACCATATCCGAGAACATCCCGAACTTGATCCCGCCCGGCTCATTGGGTCCGCGTGCCCTGCGGGCCGGCAGGTGCGATCCCATCTGGATCACACCGGCATGCTTGGCCGCAAACGAGAGATCGGCCACCGCCGCCTCTCCCGCACATGTACGGTATGCGGCAATGAAGGACATCCCGATCTGCATCGCAGACCACCGGCTTGTGGTGCCGCCATCGCATGTCCGTACCACAATGGTCGGGACGTGGATGGCCTGGTACATTGATTTCCCGATCTCGGCCTTGAGTGCCTCGGCCTGCGTTTTAGGAAAGAGTTTCTCGATGTTGAGCAGGTACTGCGGCTCGATATCGTCCGCAACCTCGTCGTTCCCGGTAAAGACCTTGACATAACAGTCATCCACAAGGCCGGGATTGGTCTCGACCATGTGCTCCTGCACGACCGCACCGCCCGGCATCGCGTGGTTTAAGATGTGGAGGTACTCGTTGATGGTCTCAGGCGTCACTTCCTTCCCGAGTCGTTTCTGGAGCGTGTTGTGGGCAATGTCCATGCCCACGATGATCGTCCGCTTGATCTCGTCCGACATCTGCTGCATGGCCGAGTTGTTCACGAAGTGGAGGTCGTCGCCTTCAACGAACGTACCGGTGCCCGAGACCTCGTAGGTCATCAGCTGCCGCTGGCCCATCGGGATGCCGTTCAGGTGGCAGTGCTCGGGATCGTACATCGAGATCCCGCGATCCGCCACGATCTTCTTTGTCTCCTCCATGAACTCCCGTTTCCGGGGAGACTGGCGGACGCCGCCGAACTTATAGAACTCGGTCTTCTGCGATTCGACATCCTGTCCTTTGAATTTTTCTCTGAGTGCTTTTAAGAACTGTTTCTGGGAATGCTCTACGGATGTCATGATCGTTCAGGCCTCCTTTGGCATGAAGCCATAGCGTGTCCGCAGCGTGTGGATCCGCTGCAGGTATTCGACATACTCGGCATCATCGCGCAGGGCCGTACCCACCAGGCAGTGGAAGATCGTGGAATGTTCCCTGAGCCATTTCTGGTCGAGGGGTTTTCCCACCTCCACCTGGCGGTTGAGCGGGAGACCGATCTGGTCTTTCACGTACCGGACCATCCCGTCTTTTCCCAGCACACAGCGCTGGAGTGCATCGAACTGCATCCCGTCCTCCGAAAGCCGCAGCGAGTGGCCGTGAACCGTGGCTCCGCGGAGGCTCACGAGCGCGGGATCGAACATCTCGGTCTCGATCAGGAGCCGGCAGTACTGTTCGAGATCCCGTTCGCGGCATTCGACAATCTGCCGGCCCGAGAGGGTGCCGGGATCGATGGCCCGGAAACGGTACATCTCGGCATAGGTCCGCTGGTACGGCTGGCAGGGGGCGTTGAACATGGAGTCGGCGAACTGGACGTACCGGACCCGGTCGCCGTGCTTTGCCCCTTCCGTGGGTTTCACGAGAAAGCGCATCGGGCAGTCCGGCTCCTGCTGCTCAGAGAGCGGTGGATGCATGGTCTTGAAGCTCGCGCCGGGAGCCCGGTGGCCAAGGAGAAGCACGATGTCCTCGTCCGTGATACTCCGCATGACGGTGAGCTTGTGCCCGGGGTCCATCTGTTTTCGCCGGTTGATTGCAATGATCGATGTCCCCGGCCCGTACTGGTGTGTACGTGCGGTCACAGTTCGCACCCCCCGCAGACCCTGTCGCCCAGGGGATGGATGAACGACGGCTTCTCCTTCCGTTTCGGGTCCACAAGACCGATCACGGACGGGTCTGCCTGCGGACCGTACTTTGCATAGTCGACAAGGCTCGGCTGCGACTTCATGAACCGCCCTTCCTGGACAGAACACGGGAAGTCCACAAAGAAATCATCGCAGATCGCACGGATCTGTTCAATCACGGTCTTGTCTTCGATTTCGAGAGTAATGGTGCCGACCAGCACGTGGAGATCCACGGTGTTGCCGGCGATCTCGATGGTCTTACGCAGGTTCGTTTTGTTCTCCGTGCCCCGCGCCGGGCCATAGGGGACGGTGAGGGGGATGTTCTGGCCGTTCAGGAGTATCCTGCGGATGGCGGGCACCCTGACAATCTTCTCAAGCAGCCTTTTTGTGGTGTCCGGGGAGAGGAGGCGCATCGGGACGATGCGGCACTGGGGATAGGTTACGGTCTCCTGCATGTCAGACCACCTGCGCGATCTGGTGGATCGGTTTTGAAAAGACGTCCATCTTCCCGTAAGTCTCGCCCATGACCTTTGAGGTTCCTTCCGGTGCAAACATCTGGGTGCCGGCATCCATCGCGGCTGCGGCAACGACACAGGGGATCGCCATGCCGTACGCGTGGCGGGTGACCACGTGGTTGCCGTTGAAGATACCCGGGCCGCCTCCGCCATAGATCGAGTGGCTGAAGAACGAGAACCCGACGGCAGTTCCCATCACGCGGCCGAAGTCCGCACCGGGAAGGCCGGTCTCGTGCTCAATCAGGTCATTGAAGTAGAGGAGCGTGGACGAGACTGCCTGCACGAACCTGCCGGCCCCGCAGTTGACGATGCTTGCCGCAAGGGTGCCGGCCGAGACGTACGCGTTCCAGAGCATCGGGTCCTTCGTGTCATAGAACTGGAAGTACCCGCCTTTCTTCCCGGGTGTGATGACCCGGTCCTCGACCGCACGGTCAACGAGCGACTGGACAACGGAACCGACGGTACCGGTCTGCCCGTTCTCCTTCACGATATCGTACACCATGTTGTTGGCATTCAGCCCCTGGTACGCATAGCAGAGGAGCTGGTTGCGCTCGAACGGGCCGATGGCCCCGCCCATCTCGAAGACGCCGGCCATCTCGTACGTTGATGAGAGGGCAGCCCCCTGGAGGGCGTTCCGGTTCGTCATCATCACGAAGTGGTTGACGCTGATATTGCGCAGCGCATACCCGATCCCCTCATTGTTCTGGGGGATGGTGAGAATCGAGGTGACAAGAGCTCCTTCCATGTCCTGCGTGTGGGGGTAACTGCCCCAGGCGGCTGCCTTGACGGTCGAGGCATTGAACGCGTCAATGTCGAATTCGTCCACGATTGCGTAGGTCACTGCGGAGGCAACAGCCGTGATGGCGGCATCATATGTCGACGCCCCGGTCAAACGGAGGGTCGGTGCCCGCACGAGCAGGAGCTTGCCGCCATTGAACTGCAGGATATCCGTATCATCCCCGTCTTCTACCTGCACCATCGATGTTATCTTCTCGATGAGCGCATCTTTTCGTTCCATGATCGGGAGATCGAGTTCCCGACCTGGGATACGGCCCTTGCCGAGTTTTGCGGTCTTTAACGCCTCTTCGATACCGGCAAGGTTTACGTTGATCGTCCTTTTTGTCAGGTCAACGATCTTCCGTGTTGCAGGATTCAGGAGCGGGCTGATGCGGTGCAGCTGTACGTTACTCTTCAGCAGTTTCCCTTCATCAGAGTAGAGGTCAATAGTTTCAGTGTAATGCGCCATGCTCATCCCCTCCCGCGAGTTCCGGCTGCCGGTGAGCCGTACTGTTTCGGCATGCGGGCAGCGGTCAGTGGTCGTAGCGATATCTTGCAATACATAATAGCACCAATTGAAAAATTCTTATGATTTCATATTACAAATGTGCCAGAATTATTAATAGTATAAACTTTATAGCAATGCAGTAACTATGGAGGAAGAAAGCGACCACCTCTGCCTCTGCTGCCTGCGGGGCATCATGCCCACCATCTCAAAGAAGTGGGCGATCTGTATCATATCAGAGCTGGGCCGCAGGCCTTCCATGCGATTCTCAGAGATCATGAAGGACTGCGGGGAGATCAGTCCCAAGTCGCTGGCCGATGTGTTAAAGGATCTCCAGGATACCGGCCTGATCCAGCGGATTGCTTATTCGGAGGTCCCCCCGCGGGTAGAGTACTCGCTCACGGACCACGGGCGGGATCTGCGGGTGGCGATCGGGCCCCTGCTGAAGTGGGCAAAGCAGCATAACCAGCTCTACATGAGTTACCGGAAACCGGAACTTGCCCATGCTCCGGACATATAATCCTGATTCCTGGGACAATTCTGCAATTTCACGCGGGAATTCGTATTCTGTTCAAATAGAAACCTATAATTGTAATAAGCATAAAAAGAGAGAATATCGTAGCAATTTATGCTACCCGTACGGGGGGTTTGTTGTATTTCACCGGGAATCCGGATACTGCTTGTCGATGATGAACCTGCTCTTCTCGAACTGGGCAGGATATTCCTGACAAAATCTGAGAATATCATGGTAGATACCGCAGCATCTGCCCGGGCCGCACAGCACTGTCTCTCTTTAAATATGTACGATGCAATTGTCTCCGATTATGAGATGCCGGAGATGAACGGCATTGATTTTTTGAAACACCTGCGATCCGAAGGTAATACACTCCCGTTCATCCTCTTTACCGGGCGCGGGAGGGAAGAGGTGGTCATCGAAGCCCTCAATAATGGTGCAACCTTCTACCTCCAGAAAGGGCATGATGCAAAAGCCCAGTATGCGGAACTGGTGCACAAGATCCGCCAGGCAGTCCGGCAATGCCGGGCCGAACGCTCGGTCAGGGAATCAAAGCGCAGGGTAGAGCAGCTCATCAATTTCCTGCCCGATCCAACCATCGCCATGGACAGGGAGGGCCGGCTGATCATGTGGAACCGTGCCACCGAAGAGATGACCGGTGTCATGGCATCCGACGTGATGGGGAAAGGAGATTATGAATATACCATTCCGTTTTTTGGGAAGAAACGGCCCCTTGTTGCGGATCTTCTGATAAATCCTGACAATGACAACCTGGCACGTTATTACCGGGTGAGAAAAAAAGAGGGAAATGTCCTGATCGGCGAATGCCAGGCTTCGCTTCCCGACGGCAGGAAACTCGAACTGTGGGAGACGGCATCGCTGCTGTATGATGCTGATGGTGAAGTCACCGGAGTCATAGAATCGATCCGGGACATTACGGCCAGGAAACAAATTATTGACGAACGGAAGAGAGACCGCGATCTGCTTGCCCGTAAAAACGCGGAACTCATGCAGCGGAACGAACAACTGGCAGCTGCTGAAGAAGAACTCCGGCAGACCTTCGAGGAGCAGCAGCAGGAGCACCTGCTTCTCCAGGACAGCGAGAGAAATTACCGGAACCTGGTTGAATCCCTGCCGGACGCATTGATCATTCACGATGACGGGAAGATCCTTTTTGTCAACCCTGCGGCACTCCGGTTATTCCGGAAAAATTCCCCGGAAGAGACCCGACAGCAATCCCTCTTTTCCTTCTTTGGAGCCGATCAGGGATCGGATATCGATGCCCAGTCCCGGCTTACCCTTGCGGGCAGTATCCCGCTCCCCCGGCGCGAATACCACATCATGGATCCCGTTGGCAGTACGATCGTTGCCGATGCTGCATTTTCACCGGTCCGCTACCAGGACACCCGCGCCACCCAGGTGCTGTTCCGGGATGTATCCGCACAAAAAACCCTTGAAGGGCATATCATATCCCAGAATGCCGAACTCAGGCACTATTCTTCTGCTCTCGATCTTGCCAATAAGAAGCTCCAGCTGATGTACTCCATCACGCGGCACGATATCCTCAACCAGGTCCAGGTATTACAGGGATATACCGCCCTTGCCCGGTCCCAGACCGACGATGCAACCCTGCAGGATTACCTGGAGCGTCAGGAGCGGGTTATCCAACAGATCCACCAGCAGATCCTGTTCACCAGGGATTTCCAGGATATCGGGATCCGGGCTCCCGAGTGGCAGAATATTCCGCACCTTGTTGCAGATTCCATTGCGCAGATTCCCCTGGGCAGGGTGACCTGCGAAGTCCAGACCGGGGGTCTGGAGATTCTTGCCGATCGCCTGCTTGAAAAGATCTTTTTCAACCTCATCGACAACTCCCTCCGCCACGGGGAACACACAACGGGAATCCGCATCCATTGCAGGGATTCTGGTAATGGCATGATTCTGGTCTTCGAAGATAACGGTGTCGGGATCCCCGATGCTGAAAAGAAAAAGATCTTTGACCGGGGGTTTGGTAAAAATACCGGTCTCGGACTGTATCTTACCCGGGAGATTCTTGCCATAACCGGGATCACCATCACCGAGACCGGGGAGCCGGGTTCCGGCGTCCGTTTTGAGATGCTCGTTCCATCGGGGAAATTCCGGATCACAAGCCCGGTCGGCAAAGCTGAAATACTGCACAGCCCTGCCGGATAAAAAAACAGATCCGGGATTCCACGAGACGCTGCAGGACTCCCTGCCAGGGGATCTTGCCAACAGCCCATCATTTCCGGTTCATTACGGGCCCTCAACCCGGGCAGATCCTAAGGTGAAAATCCGTTATTCGGGCAGACTGCCCGGAACTGATACTACCCCGGGAAAAAGGGGGGTCAAAATAGGGTTCACCTCCGCTTTTTCTGACTGCCGCCCGATTCATCAACCGATCCTCGCCTCAATTAGCGCTGTTTGCGGATTTGCCGGGGCCCGCAAAAGGTCCGGATCACCCGATCCGACCATATTGCACAGGAATCGAAATACTTAGTCCCTCTTTTTGGCGATTTAGTCCCTCAAAAAGGGTATATTACGGACCTGCCCCCGGGCAGCCGGGTAATTCTTCTCCTCCTCAATGTCGGAGGGGTTTGTAAAATCCCGACGAGGTGAATCGGGGGGTAAAATGCCGAACTTCGAAGGGGGTGCAGATATGCACGGGAATTATTTGAGGAACTGAAGCCCGTCAAAGTATTACAAAAATTTAAAATTATTGTAATATTTGATACGAATCAGAAAGTTGATATGCATTTCCTGCAAACCCAAGAAACGGGGCTGACAAAAAAACAGTCAACCCGTTTGTTCGAATGGAACAATCCTTCCATCAACGACCCACGTCCACGGGGGCACAGGGCTCCCCGGGACACATGAACGGAGGTGTATCTCCCAGGAGCAGAGTCTGCAATTCAACGAGTACGACTCCCACGTCCCTATAGAGAGCATAAGATCTCTTCCAAACCCCAGACCGAGGATAATGCGAGCAGCATTCAATGGAGTATCCAGTACCGTAAGGGAAAAAATCCGCTGCACACGGATAAGATCGATCATGGACAGATCGGATGGCTGCACACCGGTTTCCATATCAGGGTGAAGGAGCGTTGGCGTAAGTGATAATAAAAGACCGGTGTGCATATACCCGATAGTTCTCTTTTTTGATTCGATTACTGATTTGTAAGAGATCTGATGTTCTGAATTTTCGTATGAAAATAATTTTTTTAATCGTCCTGATTCAGCCCCGAGTACCGACAGGGGGTGCATCTGCGGGATAGCGATTTTCTCATAGAACCCGCGGATTATAATGCAAATTTTAATTCATTGTATTACAAATTTTAAAAATTTCATATTATTGAAGACCATAAACAGAGAACAGATACGATCATGACCCCTGATGACGATCTTTCCCGGCTTGGAATATCTCTCCCGAAAAATCTGCTTGACGATTTAATGAGATACTGAGTTTCAGAAAATACACCTCCCGTTCAGAAGGAGTCCGCGTTGCCATCCGGATCTATAATACCAACAACCAGTGCTTTCTGACAGCGATGGTGAACGTTATGGCGCAATCACGGCGCTCTACAATTGCCGGGATGACAATCTGATGGCAGAGATTTCTGATTACAGATACAAACACCAAAAGATCATTCGGACATCTATCCAGAGATCCATTACCTGGAATAAACACCTTGAAATTTTCATTGTCCTTGGAAGCTCCAGGGAGATCAAAGCCCTTGTAAACCTTGACTGCGAAGAAAGGGATTGATACCGTCAAGATCGCGACCGTACCCGTGAATACAAATCCTGACACATTGCCGGACGTCCGGAATCCCTTATTGTAATTGTATATTTTAGAGATACCGGAGCGAGCGGCGGTGTCGGCTCCGTTACCAGATCCGTATAGTGCTTTTTAGCTGGAGAGTTATCAGATAGTACCTCATAGGTTAATTGTGAGGCTCCTCTTCTTCGTGGGTCTATGGTCTGGATCTGATGCCCCGGTAGAATCACCTGAAACCCCCCGGCTGTCTGTAATACATATTTTAATTTTTTACATATTTTATCATACAAAAATGAAAAAATATAAGAATGTTGGCCCCCCATATACGATACAGGGTATTTCTGGCTATCCAGCAAGACCCGCACTTTCGACGAAAATAGTTACACTCAAGCATCGTTGTCGGGCTCATTGGGGAAAATGATCCCCGACAACAGGAGTGGATTTCATGAAAACACAACTGTACGATGGCAGCAGGAAGATCACGGTGGACACACGCCATGATGAATGCCTTTATGCCGCTCCGCGACCCGCCCGGCAGGCCGCAGATATCCAGCGGCAGGGCAAGGATCTTTATTTCCATATGGATGTTGAAAAGAGGACTACATTCTACCTTCATCTCTGGTCGACCAGCAGGTCAATCAAGGAGAAGATCATTCCGGTTTCGCCAACAACGGCAGAGCAGTTCCTGCGGGGAAAAGGGTTGATCTGCAACCTGTTTCCAAAATCTGATCCCATTGCAACGCTCTACCGGTGGGGATACGGGATCGCAGAAGAGTTCTGAAATCCGGTATTCCTGTTTTCATATCCATCTTTCCTTTTTCCGATTCAGAAAAACCCCGGGCCCGCCTGAAAAATAACTGCCCTGAAAACGCCCCGTTTGCCAATCGGAGCCCATTATGAAAGGTCGGTTTTCTGATAGTCGCACTTTTTTGCGAATTAGCGTGCAGTAATTCCGAAATGGGGATGAATTGGGGGTATTTCGGCAATCGGAGCGGGATAATATCCCGGAAAAATGTCAATACAGGACCTCCCCGGTGGAGGATCGGTTTACAATCCGGAGATCTGGCTGGCCGGAGAAATGGCGCGGGGTGGATCGGTGGATCTTTTTCACAATATCCCTTGCTATCATTCCCTTCAACATCCTGCACCCACGCGACCCCCCGAACTGTCCTGCCCTGTGTTCCCTTACCACGAATATTCCTGTGCACTACCAATGCCGGTTGCAATGGCACTCGGCAGTACAATCCGGACCCGGTCGTTTTAAAAGAATATATATAGGATGTAAGACTTTTTTTTAAAAAGTATTACTTAGTGTAAAAAATGAAATATAACTTATTACCAATAAACAGAAACGTGGAACGGGATACTAAAAAATGAGAGTCACCAGTGAGAACCTGATACGCAACGAATCCGTTGCAAAGGAGTTCCTGATAGGTACCGGCATCCTCCGGGCCGTTCAGCCCTGCATCCTATGCGGCAGTACCCGGGTGGCATCCGCCAGCCGGGGCCGGAGCAGGTGCAGCGACTGTGGCTTTACCTGGGGTCTCCGACGGGGAAGCATTATCGAGAACACGCATATCACCTACCTGCAGTTCATCCGTATGATCAGGATGTTTGCCGATGACATTTCCCCGGATGAAGCAGTCGCGCAGCTGCACATGGAGAGCGCGATGGTGAACAGGATCTATCGACGTATCCGCCTCGCAATCATTGATGGGCAGGCCATACCCGAACCGGATCTTTCAACCGAGGGAAATATTCTGCAGCACCATACTGGATCGCGGGCGGATCCGGTCGTCTTCGGTATCCGCATTCATGCCGAGAGTATCGAGATCGAACGATATGAAACCCCATTTCCGGATCTGATCATCCAGATGGAGATTCCATGGTCGATCCGCAGTACCGTCCTCTTCATCGATGCCTGCGAGAAGCAGTATCAGGGCCTCATTGCCTATTATCCGGATCGCTGCAACCAGGAAACCGTCATCTACACACCAAAAAACCGGGGAACCTGGCCGCCGCTCACGGTATTCTGGCGTTTTGCCCAGACCAGCTGGTCCCGTCACCGGTACCTGGAACGTTCACAGATCCCGGATTTTATACAGGAACTGGCCATCCGGTATAATCACCGGCACAGCGACATGTTCCATGTAATCATAGGAAAAATCTCCCAGTACGATTACACTGACCGGCAGGTGGCAGGGGCGCGCAAGGGTACCGTACTCTCTTTGGCCACGGGAGCAGAAGAATCCTGATTCTGATGTATTGGTATCACGAAAATCAAAACAATATTACTTATTACAACAAAATCACAATCTTTATTTGAATTATTATAGCAGGTATAATGAAATGGTTCCTTTTTCGGGATGGTATCCATGGTACGTTCAACACCAGTAACGGTTCTCCTCTCCTTGCTGGCACTGGGTATCGTCATGTGCCCGGTATCGGCTCTCTACGATTTCGAAGGTCTCCCTCTTACCGTAACCGCACAGGGGACGGTAAACGGCGACGTTCTCACGTTCGGGAACTACGGCCTTGACAATCCCCCGTACGAACTCCAGTTCACCCTGCCGTCCACCCCGCGGTATGCCCGGGTGTACACCGGGGTCTGGGGCGGCACAGAAAAATATACCGGGTGGGCAGACCTGACCATCAATAACATAAAGAAAGTCCGGTACCTGTTGAATGGCGATCGTGACCAGAACCGGGAACTCTACGAATCGGGCCACGGCATCTACTGGATCGCCTACGACACGACCGCTCTTCTCAACAAGGGTGATAATGTTATCACCGTCACGACAAGCAAGAATGATCCTGGCAACAAACTGGACGGCCGGGTATACGGCATCCTTGTTGTTGCGGTAGTCGACGATCCGAAATCCGGGGAGTCAACCCAGTACTGGATCGCGGAGGGCAACGAGAACCTCCATGGCGAAGGCTGGGCCGGGACCAACCCGACGAAGCATGAAGAAACCAATATCACCTTCACCAATGCCGCCCCGGCGGGTATCACCCGGGCCAACCTCTCGGTCCTTCTCCTTGCCGGGGGAAAAGGCCAGCCGGATTATGTCCGGTTTAATGGCCGTTCGCTCGGGATCCCCACCCGGGTCATGAACGGGACCAATGTCACCGATATCGGCGACGAGGTCTCCTTCAATGCCGAAGGCGGTACCGGTATCCCGTCACGGTATACCGACAGGGAAACATTCAATGTCACATCCCAGGTACAGGATACAAACACCGTACAGTTCATGCGGGGCCTTGACCTGAACGGGGATGGTGTCATCGACACGAACGGCGATTCCCCGGAAGGAGAGGATTACATCCATCCCGTTATCGCGCTCCTCACGCTGACAAGACCCGGCAGTACTGCAAATAGTGATCTTGCAAGCGGGAACCTTAATGCGGAAAATGCATACACGGGAGAATCCGCCATCATCAGCGTTGAAGTCCGGAGTTATGGCGCGCTCCCGCAGGATTTGGTCCCCGTCACTTTCAGGGTAGATGGAAACATCATCAACACCACGCAGGTGCAGATCCCAAAAAGCGGTATTGCCATAGTGCGTGTTCCCTGGAATGCAGAAGCGGGAACGCACACCCTGTCCGCTGAAGTGACGGCTGCCGCGGATTCCCGGCCGGATAACAACGCAGTCTCGCGGGAACTAGCAGTCGGGACGCCCCCCGATCTCTCCGTGTCCGTGGGTTCACCGGTTCACAAAGAGGATGCTGCCGGTACGGTTCCCACAAAATCGCCCCTGTCCGCCATCCCGATCATTGCGGCGATCGGTACACTCCTGTTCGTACGGGGCCGCCGGCCCCTGTCAGCCGCCCCGGCACTCGTGCTTGTCCTTGCGGTTGTCCTTGCCCTCCCCGCAATCATCGCACCTGTGGGTGCCGTTGACGGGGTACAGGAGTATTCCATTCCCCTGACGATCACCAACAATGGCGGGAGCGATGCCCCGGCCTTCACGGTCACCGTGTACCTTGACGGCGAAAAGATTGCCGGAAAACAGATAGATGCGGGAGTCAGGGCACATTCCTCAGTGCCGGTCCAAATCCCCGTCTTTACCACACCAGGCTCCCACGAGCTGAAGGTCACCGTGGATGAAGCCGGAGCAGTCCGGGACAACAACCGGAACAACAACATTGTCCAGGGCCGTTATGATTTCCCGGTATAAGGCCCTGATGATAATTGCCGGCGTAGTGCTCCTCGCCATGCCCGCTGCTGCCACGTACGCCGCGGACCGTCCGCTTACCGGGGCATTCAGTTATGAGGGAAATGGGGACTGCCTCTTCTCTACCGGGAACAGTACCTACAGTGGCACCCTGTACGCAGGGGGACGGTATCCCGTTGCATTCACGGTAGACCTTCCTCAGGATGCCATCGTGAAGTACCAGCGGTACTATGTGTACTGGGCGTGGAGCAGGAGAGACCAGCAGACGGTGTATCCCACAATTGCCGTGACCCGCGAACCGGTTCCCACAAGTCCGCTGGAGCCGGTAAGCCGGTATGTTGACAACAAGGGATTCTCCAGCCCAAGTGATTTTTACTCCGGGATGGACACCTTCTCCGGAGGAACACTCTCCCCCGGAAAGAACGAGGTTACTCTTGAAGTAGAAAATGCAGGGGAAGGCAACAGCACGTTTGTGATCCAGGGGATCGGCATCATTGCCGTGTACGAGAGCCCCTCGTCACCGAAGGGACTCGTTATCGTGGAGGAGGGGTGCGACATGCTCTACAACAGTTTCGGCATCACCCCCCAGATGGCAACGAGCCGGGTGGATTTCAGCCATGATGTCGATACTGACCACCTGAAAAAAGCCAGCCTGGAACTCGTCGCCCCTTCCGGGGGGTATTCCCGTTCCGACATCATCCGGAAAAACGCCCTGTACGTGAACAGCCAGGAGAAGCCGGATCTCCCGTCATTCTTCACGGTAATCCTCGACCTGGTCTTTCCCAATGCACAGGGAAAAGAATGGACGGATGTCTTTTTTTCCGACCAGCAGCAGCAGATCGGCATCGACACACGCGATGTTACCCCGTACATTACAAAGAGGTCAAATTTCATTGCCGTGCAGGACCGGGGGGATTATCTCCTCCTGACCAACGCGATCCTGCATATAGAATATGCATAACGGAGGAGCCATGCCAGCAATCATCGAAGCAGACCACCTGAAAAAAGCCTACCGGGGAGATGTCCCCGCGCTCGCTGAAGCAACATTCCGTATAGAAAAAGGGGAATTTGTCACCCTGATCGGCAGGAGCGGGTCCGGCAAGAGCACCCTGTTGAACATCCTCGGGTGTCTTGACAGCCCGAGCTCCGGGGCCCTCACCCTGGATGGGGAACCGGTAAACTTCCGGGACCCTTCCCTGCTCGTCTCTCTCCGGAGAAGGAAGATCGGGTTCGTCTTCCAGCAGTTCAACCTCCTCCCCTACCTCACGGCACAGGAAAATATCGAGTACCCGATGCTCTTCAATTACCGGGAGCCGGAGGTCCGGGCCCGTGCAGCACAGGAACTGCTTACCTGTGTCGGGCTCTCAAACCGGGGACACCACCACCCGTCCGAGTTGAGCGGGGGCGAACAGCAGCGCGTGGCGATCGCCCGGGCGCTGATCAACAATCCTCCCATCATCTTTGCCGACGAACCAACCGGCAACCTGGACCAGAAGACAAGCGAGGAGATCTTCTCCCTGATGCAGTCCATTGCGCGGGAGAAGAAGACCACGTTCTTCATCGTTACCCACGAGCGGGATTTCGGTGAATATGCAGATCGATCGTTCCAGCTCATCGATGGGAAGGTGACTGGTGCATGACAAAACTGGTTGACTACGCGAAACTGTCCGCCCGCCAGCTCATGAAGAAACGGATGCGGGTATTCCTGACCGCGTTCGGGATCGCCATCGGTATAGCCGCAGTAGTCGGGATCATCTCGTTCGGGGAGGGGATACGCTACCAGGCGATCGAGACCATCAAACAGCAGTCGGATCTCACCCTTATCGAAGTGACGGGATCCGTCCGGGACGGAACGGTCATCCCGATCACCGAATCCAAGGTCTCCCTGATACAAAAGATCCCCCATGTCGAAGCGGCCGGCCCGGTATACCAGGTGTCGTTCTCCACGCTGCGGCAGACCTATATCAGTGTGACCGGTATCAGCGGCGAAGATCTGCAGAAGATATTCAAGCCGTCCTTTGCTTCAGGTGGAATGTATGACCCCGCCTCCAACCAGGTGATCTTCGGGCACGAACTCGCGGAAAAACTGCAAAAATACGAAGGGGTCCGGCAGGGCGATCTCTTCACGGTCGTTATCCGGGATTATGACCCGAACGGGGCACCCTCCGACCGGAAGCTGGCGATCCAGTCAAGCGGTGCCCTCAGGGAACGGGGGGACAGCCTGGATTCCCTGCTTCTCATGGACCGGGATTCGGTCAGCGCCCTCTCCAATGAATCCACTCCCTACAATGCCGTGTATGTACGCGTTGACAACCCGGAGCATGTATTTGCCGTGGTTGACGAGATCCAGTCCCTCGGCCTCTCGGCAAACGGGTCGTTCCGCCAGATCGAATCCGTCAACCGGCTCATGGACCTGGTCATCCTGTTCCTGTCGATCTTTGCCGCCATCTCCCTGATTGTCGGCGCCCTCATGATCGTCAACACCATGATCATGTCGGTCTATGAACGGACGCGTGAGATCGGGGTGAGCATGGCCCTTGGGGCATCGCAGGGGGATGTCGTCACCCTGATCCTGATGGAGTGCCTGTATATCGGCGTGATCGGCGGGCTTTTGGGAGATCTCCTGGGGATCGTCTTCTCCTGGGCGATCAACTCGGTCGGGAAGGCATACCTGATCACGCAGATGGGCGACATGTTCTCCGGGTTCGCCCGCTATGACCTAACGCTCGTGACACCGGAGATCCTGGTCATGGGTTTCCTTGTCGCGGTCGTTCTCTCGCTCCTCTCCGGGATCTATCCGGCCCTGCAGGCAGCCCGCCTTAACCCGGTGGATGCAATACGTCACACGTAAGTGAAGGGTAACACGCATGAACGCAGGGTTCCGGTACTCCCCGGTCAAGGGTTCAGCCGGAGAACCCGAAACCGCAGGATCCACGATCCCTGCATCAAAAATACGGACTGAAACATTATGGTAACAAAAAAATACTCCCCGGGACTTTCCCCGGATTCCTGTATCGTAGTGCTCATTGTCTTCACACTCCTGGTTATTGCAGCATGTGCAGGTGCCGGGTGTGTCAGTCATCCGTCATCTGCCCCGGTACCGGCAGTGACGACCCCCCCCGCAGCATCCCCGGGCCCGGCCCCCGTGCCGGCAGCCCCTGCCACGCTCCAGCCGGCTGCTCCCCTGCAACGGGTCATCGTCACCAATGCCGATGCCGCGGAACTGCTGCTGGCCATCGGCGCACAGGACCAGGTTGTCGGCATATCCGATACCGTGAAGTCGCACCCGGTGCTCGGCCCCCGGTTTTTTGGGGTGAAGAGCATCGGCTCCTGGCAGACCCCCGATGTCGAGACGATCCTCGCGCTCCACCCTGACGCGGTGATCAGTTATTCCAGTTATACGCCAAAAAATATCGACAAGATCACGTCAGCCGGTATCCCGCTCCTCCTCATCGACTGTTACAAGATCGATACCCTGGCATCCGACACCCGGAAACTGGGGAACCTGACCGGGAGGGAAAAGGGGGCCGAGGTGTATATTGCATTCCTGGAGCAGAACGAAGCGCTCGTCCAGTCACGCATTGCAAATCTCACCTCCGTTGAAACGCCCCGGGTCTATTTCGAATCCTACTCCGACTATTCTGCCCTGACCGCCGGATCCGGCGGGGACCTGCTGATCACCATGGCGGGGGGGAGTAATATTGCCGGGATGCTTCCGGTATCATCGCCCAAAGTCAATGCGGAATGGGTCTATGCCGAGAACCCGGAGGTGATCGTGAAAGTCGCTGCATCGGGCAAGAATGAATCGGAACTCCGGAATATCCGGGATACGATCGCAGGCAGGACCGGTATCGCGAATACCGCAGCAGTCCGGAACGGGCAGGTCTATGTGATGTCAAACAGCGTCACGTACGGGCCCCGGTCCGCGGTAGGTCTCGTGTATATTGCAAAGATCCTCCATCCGGATGAGTTTGAGGATATCCATCCATCGGTAATACTGGATGACTATGCGGGCCGGTTCGTCCAGGGAGCGAATGTCACGCCGGTCTTCTCTCCCCCCTTGAAATAATGGATGTTCCGTGATGAACCGGATGGACTCCCTGCTTCACACCATCGTTGAGTATAAACCATGCTGGAGAAAATGCATAAAACGGATTGTCAAAAACATCGTAATTGGTATTACGATAATTTAAATAAATTTTAATAAAGGCGCAATAGATAGTTTGAAGTATGATTTTCTCCGGGCCCGGCTCCTCAGGACAGTCCGCTCGCAACAGGATCGTTCCGGTGATGCAGAGTACGGCGGGCAACCGGGAGAAGATACGCGGAATCTCCCGAAGAAAAAACCCGGTCGGGCGCAGGATCTGCATCACGACCATTGTGGTGCTTGTTGCGATCCTGGCGGGCACCGGCATTGCCGGTGCTAATGAATACATGGGGGGCATCCCGTTACAGACGGTGAGTAACGGCGTGGTCTCCGGGGGATTGTATTACAGTACCTACCCGGGATTCTCCACCTCTGCGTACCAGTCATTTACCCTGCCCGCGTACAAGGATATCGCATGGGCACGGCTGTATGTGAGTGTCTATTGCGGCCACAAACAGAATAATTACGAGGGAACCGCCACCGTGAACCTTGATGTCAACGGTGACGGGAATGACGATGTTCTCCTTGCCACAGAATCGATGAATGTTCCCTACAGTTATCCCGGGGAGAAGGGAACCGGGCCGGTATATTTGGGACATGGCAACCGGGTGACGAGCGACTATCTCTTCTGGTATGATGTCAAGGACCAGATCACCGGTGAACGGGTGGGCGCGAGCGTAAAGACTGCCAAAGCCTCGCCGTCGTCGTCGTTTGATGGCAGGATCAAGTTCATCGCCCTCGTCGTTGCCTACAATGACGGAGACCGGGATAAGATCTATTACTGGGTCAACCAGGGGCACGATCCAATGGACTTCGCGAATGACAACGGCTACACCGGGGAGACCCAGTTTGCCACATCCCAGATCGATGCTGACGAAGATGCGGAATACACGGCAACGCTCTCCTCCCTGTACATGGCAAGCGATGATGGGGTCTACACCTTCAACGGGGATGAACTTCCCGGCAACGGCGATCCCCAGGGATCGTATTTTGGCTCTGAAGACTGGGATGTATCCGATTCGATTGTGCTTGACGAGGATAGTACGCTTGAGTATGCGCGATCCGGCTCGTACTTCAAACTGCCTCTTGCACTCCTCACGGTGAAGTTCAAGGAGCAGCCGGAAGGCACGCTTGAGGTCACGTCCATTCCTGCGGGTGCGCAGATCCTTCTGGATGGAGAAGAGCTCGAAAAGACCACCAACCAGACCTTAACGGAGATCAGCGCCGGAGAACATACGGTACAGGCGATCCTGGTGGACAATGCGAAGTACCGTGAACCGGACGAGAAGACCGTCACCATCAAAACCGGGGAAACAACAGCGGTTCATTTCGACATCCCCCCGATCAACGGGTCCATCGATATCTCGTCCGAACCTGACGGTGCCTGGATCTATCTGGATGGCACGAACCTGTCCACCCGGACGGATACCCTTCTGGAGAACGTGATCATCGGCGATCACACGATCCTCCTGAAAAAGCCCGGGTATACGGATGTAAACGCAACGCTCACCCTTGAAGAAGAATCGACTGAAGAAGTGGCACTGATTCTTGTTGAATCGGGTGTCAATACAACATCCACATCCGGGAATACAACCGGACGATCCGGGAATGCAACTGAATCCATGGGGTATACCGGCAAATCCCTCTCGCTGTACAACCATGGTTCCGTGCATGGCGGCCTGACGTTCGCGGATTCCAGCAGTTATTCCGGCCTGCTCGGAAAAGACATGAGTGTATCCTATCCCCTCACCGCCAACCTGACGACGAATGCGACCGTGAAAGATGCACGACTGTATGTATATTCCACGTGGAGTTACGATGCGGATACGCTCACGGGAAAACCTGCAGCACTCCAGGTAGATCTCGACGGGGAGCACCTGGCACGAGAACAGGTATATTCCGACCGCAAAGGGGATGGGACATACGATTACCCGGTCGAGACCCATTGTTATGCGGTCGAAGGAAATCAGATTGCAGATACACCCCTTTCGTTCACGATCACCAATGTAGGAGAAAAACCGGACAAGTTTGCCGTGTATGGCATCATGCTTCTTGTTGTCTATGAAGATCCTGATGGTCATGACATAGAGTACTGGATCGGGGAAGGATCGGATGCGGTCTATGCAAACCCGGAATTTGGTGTTGATTCAGATAATGCGGTGACCCGGATCACGTTCCCGGGCACGGTCAACATATCCGAAATCTCGGGTGCGGAGTTGTATGTTGTCAGTACGGCAGCGTCCGGCGATGATAACCGGATCATATTCAA
>NZ_JAJRCG010000028.1 GCF_028679125.1 Methanoregula sp.
AGGGAAGAGAACGGTATAATGGTGGTAGTTTATGGTGGGATGGGAAGCAAAATATCGGGCCTTCCATCACCGGCGGGAGTACGGTAGTACCGAATGGCAGTTCGAATATCAATGTGCTCTTCAGCCCGGCAGACCAGCTCAGCGGATACTACGCTGCACCGCTTGGCACCGGGCCTGGGGTCAACGGGACCGAGGGTATCGATATCACGAGGACGCTGTCCGCACCCGGGCAGCAGTTCGGGAATTATACGCTGATGCAGGGGACCACCCTCTCGGCGAAGCCGGCCGGGGCAAAGGATGCCGCCAGTCTCGGCAGTTCGGGACAAAGCAATGTTTTCGGAGGGTATGGTGCATCCAATGCATCATATGAGTATTGGGTTCCTGAAGTAACAACGCCGGACACCCCCGTCTGCTGGGGTTGGAATGGCGAGACGTATGATTCATGGGCTAGTCCTACATGTGCGGATTATTACGCTGCAAATTGGGTTACGGATTTTGAAGGCTCGGGTTGTACGGGTCAGGGCACAGGCCCGGATGGTGGTGCCACATGTTATTATGTCACTACTAGAGCGGGCACTACGACACCCGGCTATTATGCAACAGCGGCGGAAACGAAGGGTAAGAAATATCTCTACACGAATTGCGGGGACAGTTGCATCGATCCCGCCAAAACAGTTCTCGGGACCACGTGGTACAACCTGAACTGGGGAGACACGGTGAACGTCAAGGTGATCCACATCCCGACCGGGAAAGTGATCTTCCATCAGGACGTACCGGTAACGGAGGAATAAACAATGGAAGGAGGAATAAAAATAATGAAATTATCCAATCAGAATGCAGTCTCGCCGGTGATCGGCGTGATGCTGATGCTTGTAGTCGTGATCATCATTGCCGCGGTCGTCTCCGCCTTTGGCGGCGGGGCGATGGGGAATGCCCAGAAGACCCCGCAGGCAACCATCAAGGGGGTCTTCAGCCAGTCGGGAGGGATGCAGATCATCCATACCGGCGGCGACGCCATCCCCGCATCAACGCTCCTGTTCGTCGTGACCAACGACGCCACCTTCGGGCAGGGCCTCTCGGCGGCAACCACGCAGATCCTCAACAAGGCAATTATTACGGATGCGAGCGGGAACGTGCTGCAGAACACCGACGGGACATCGGCCATAACCTCGTTTACGTCGGGACAGACGCTGTACATCAGCCGGGATAACCTGAACCCCGCCTATTTACAGCCCCAGCTTGCAGATGGTGGCGCCGGTACTTATTCTTACAGCGGAGGGGTGTGGACATCTTCATCCGGTAAATCCGATCTATTTAAGCAGTGCTACATCAACCCCGACAATGTCGGAAAGACGTTCACCCTCTCGATGAGTGACAAGACCTCGGGGGCCACCATAGCAAAGACCACGGTCGTTATAACACCGTAAGAGATCCCCACGGGGATTGCGAGAGGAGGAAACGGACGTGCAGCACCTGAACGTATCAGGAAACAAGGGCGACGAGGCGGTCTCACCGGTAGTTGGCGTGATGCTGATGCTTGTCGTCGTGATCATCATCGCGGCCGTGGTATCGGGGTTTGCCGGTGGGCTCGTAGGGGAGACCAGCCAGAAGGCCCCGACCCTTACCATGGACGTGAAAGTGGTAAACATGGGGAGCTGGACCGGGAGCGGGTTCTTTGCAACCGTGACCGGTGTCAGCAAGCCCATCCCTACGGGAGACATCAGGATCGTGACATCGTGGACGGCAGCAAACGGGGGGTCGCCGGTATCCGGTGGGAACACGACACTACCGGGCCAGGGGGAATCCATCTATCTAAACCCGCGTCTTAATACCTATTATCTCTTCGGAGGAACTGCGGCTCGCCCTTTTACGACGTTTAATTCAAGGTATAACTGGATTGCACCATGGGGGGGAGGGCCTGGTGTCAATGCGAGTGATACGGTAGGATACGGGGATACGAACCCGACCACGTATGGACAAATGGTTCAGCAATTCGGGTATTATACGCTGGTACCGGGAACCACCATGACGGCCAAACCCTATGGCCAGGGCACTCCTCAGACAATGGGCGGCACAATCGCAACCGGTGGCACAGCGGGTACCAGCGGCGGCCTCGGGTATGGCGTCGTGACCCCGTATAAGTACACCTTGGGCGATGCCTCCTCGTACACCCGGGGCGGCAACCGGTCCGATTCCATGGGAGCCGTGCTGGGGTACGGATGGGAGACGCTGCGGGAGGGGGATAAGGTGAACATCAAGGTGATCCACTCCCCGACCGGGAAAGTGATCTTCAACAAGGATGTACCGGTGACGGAGGGATGAGTCCATGAAACCATCATTTGATCGTGCAGTCTCCCCGGTGGTAGGGGTGATGCTGATGCTTGTCGTCGTGATCATCGTCGCTGCCATCGTCTCCGGCTTTGCCGGGGGACTGATCGGGTCGGGCAACGAAAATGCCCCGGTCCTTTCCATGGATGTGAACGTGTACAACACGGGGAGTTTTGCCGGCAGCGGCTTCTTCGCGACCGTGACCGGAGTCAGCGAACCGATCCAGACAAAAGATCTCAAGATCGTGACCTCATGGACGGCAGCGAACCACACCATGCCACTCTCAGGAGGAAACACGACCCTGCCGGGGAGTGCATCGAATATCAATGTGCTCTTCGATCCGATGGGCACACTTACCGGGTACTACCTTGCGCCGTTCGGCAGCGGGCCGGGGGTCAATGTAAGCCGGGGGACGACCTCCGGCTCGACATACCGGGCCTTCTCGGAGCCCCGGCAGCAGTTTGGGAATTATTCGCTGGTCGTGGGAACGGTCCTGTCGGCGTTCCCCTGCGGGGCAAAGGATGCAGACAGCGTTGGAGGGAACACCCCGGCAACACAGGGATACGGGATCGGGGGGAGGTACAGCTACAACTATACCGAAGCGGGAGCAGGCCCCTTCACCGATGCCGCCACTGCCGTGCTGGGATCCGGCTGGGAGCGGCTGCGTGCCGGGGACAAAGTGAACGTCAGGGTGATCCACATCCCGACCGGGAAGGTCATCCTCGATAAGACCGTTCCGGTGAGGGAGGGCTGACATCATGAAACAATCGTATGAAGATGCCATCTCCCCGGTGGTAGGGGTGATGCTGATGCTGGTGGTCGTGATCATCATCGCCGCCATAGTCTCCGGCTTTGCCGGGGGACTAATGGGGACGGGCAACGGAAATGCCCCGACGCTCGCGATGGACGTGAAGGTGGTCAACACCGGGAGTTTTGCCGGGAGCGGGTTCTTTGCCACGGTTACCGGGGTTTCCGAACCGATCCAGACCCAGGATCTCAGGATCGTGACATCATGGACGGCAGCGAACGGGGTGACGCCGATCAGTGGCGGGAACACGACACAACCGGGCACCGGGAACATCAATGTGCTCTTCGACCCGGCAGTCACGCTTACCGGATACTATGTTGCACCCTTCGGTAGCGGGCCGGGAGTCGGCAACGGGACGGAGACGCTGGGGGGCATCGATACGTTGAGGGATTTTTCAGCACCCGGCCAGCAGTTCGGGAACTATTCGCTGATGGCGGGAACCACCTTGTCGGCCATGCCGTGCGGGGCAAAAGATGGTGATTCTCTTGGAGGCACAGGCACGAAAGCGACAGAAGGGTATGGCGTCGACAAGCGGTTTACGTACTCCTCCGGCGGACCGTGGCTCGATGCCACCTCATCCGTACTGGGATTGCACTGGGAGAATCTGCGCATCGGGGATACCGTGACGATTAAGGTGATCCATGTCCCGACCGGGAAAGTGATCTTCAACCGGGACGTAATGGTGACGGAGGGATAGGACGGCATGTTGCAGTAACGCGGGATATCTTTCAGGTTAAAGTCTCCGGGAGGTGTCCCGGGGGGCTGAACGGGTAAAAAAAAGTTCGCCCGCGATGGCTCTGTAATCCCCCAATTTCTTTTTTGCAATCTGGTAACCGGGCTGTCATGAGGGACGTTATATCTGAAGATCGGAATACCTAATAAAAAAATCAAATCAAAAGTATTATAACATCTAGTATACCATATCCGATTAACATTATGTAATTGTTAAATTATAATAATTGATCTGGAGACTGATGCATGAGAACGATTACCGTCATTATTCTCGCGTGTCTTGCCTGCGCCCTCATGGTGGCAGCAGGCTGTACCGGCACGTCCCGAACCGCAACGCCGGCCACCCCTGCAATTACCGCCGCAGCGTCCACACCCGCCGCTGCTGCCAACGCGGACCCGTGGTCCGGTACCTGGGATACCCGGGGGAGTACACCGATTGCGCTCCAGACCGTCGGGGTCCTGACCCTTAACCAGGCCGGATCCTTGGTGACCGGCACCTATAGCAACGGTGACAATGGCAAAGGGACGGTCAGTGGTACCGTTACGGGAAACCAGCTCGTCGGCACCTGGACCGTGGATTACGGCAGGGAATCTGATAACGGGTCGTTTGAACTTGTGCTGTCCGATGACAAGAAGTCGTTCTCAGGAACGTGGGTTTCCGCATCTGATACGGCAAACACCCTCAGCACGTCTCCTGAGTTCTGGGACGGTGTGAAGAGATCGTCCTTAAGACAATGAAAGGAACTGAAGATGGAAGGAGTGCCCACAATCGCGCGATCGGAGGTGATCATGATAACGAACGACCAGATCTGAACCTCGTGGCCCGGTCCCCTTTGTACCAACACCGGGAGGGGATCTCCGCGAAGTGGGCACCGTTATACGAATCCGGCGGGAATTATCCGTCGTAAAACTTGGTAGGTGAAGATATTCATGACAAACGAAAGACACAGTAAAAAACCAGTATCCTCCATGCAGGTGCTGGGCCTGCTCGCGATCATCGGGCTCTGTTGCATGGCAATAGTGCCTGCGGTTGCGGCAACCGCGGGAAAACCCACTGCTGCAACCTCGGATCCGTGGTCCGGTACCTGGGATACCCGGGGAAGTACAACGAATGCCCTCCAGACTGTCGGGGTCCTGACCCTTGCCCAGTCCGGCATAAAAGTGACCGGGACCTTCAGCAACGGTGACAACGGCAAAGGTACGGTCAGTGGCACCATTACGGGAAACCAGCTCGTCGGCACCTGGACGGTGGATTACGGCAGGGAATCTGATAATGGGCCATTCACATTTGTACTGTCCGATGATAAAAAGTCATTCTCAGGCACGTGGGTTTCCGCATCCGATACGGCAAACACCCTCAGCACGTCTCCTGAGTTCTGGGACGGGGCAAGGAGATAATCATGAAAGCGAATGAAATGAAACGCAAAGGATTTGCACCGGGCATGAGGATGTTTGGCCTGCTCGCGATCGTCGGACTCTGTTGCATGGCAATGGTTCCCGCTGTCGCAGCGGACAAATGGCTCGTACCGAACAAAACCGTATATGCGAATTCCAGCAATTATGCCATAATCAATGGGGTACAATGGCATAATGATGACTTCTTCGGGGTTGTAGGGAATGGACACTATAATTCATCCTCAACCGACACGGCCTATGTCTGGAATCAGAGCACACAGTACTCTAACCGGTATTATATGGACCAACTGATAGTCGATGTGGAGTACGTTCCAGAGGATTTGTCGAATCTCGCCAACGATCAATGGGAGTTTGTCAATAATCTTTCCCCCTCTGCAACGCTCTACAAGAAAGGTCTTGGCGGATATGTCAACAACGGCGTCGGCGGCACGTACTATGCCTGGTACGGTAACAGGACATATGCCACCCAGGGGCCATACGGAAACGGATCATGGTTCTGCCCGACCTATGAGAATGCAACGTATGTGGTAAATCTGACGGTATTATGGGGTAGCCCATAAGGACAAAGGACAGAATTACCGATTGTTTTCGAATGTTCAGCGATTCGGTAACCATCAATTATTTTCATTTTTTTCATCATGATTATGCACCAGCTCACGCGATAAAAAAATCCGGCTGGCTTGCCTTGCGAAAAAAGGTACGCTGATCATAGATTTCCGGATTCTTGGTTATGGATATCCGCCTTCCCGGCAGGGATGTTATCTGGCAATGAGGTAGTAAAATGAACACAGAGCAAAAATCGACAATGCAGGATGAACACGAATCCCCACGAGGGGTGCCGGATACAATCCTCAAAAAAGGGATCCTGAAAATAAAAGAGAACGGGATACTTATCGTAATTTTTCTCTTTTGTTTTGGTATTTACAATACCTATACCTTAATACGGGGAAGTGGGGATACTATGCCCGCAGCATACCTTCCCTTAAGCATTATCTATTACCACGATCTCTTCCTGGAACATTTCTTTACCAATCCCCAGACGGTATCCGATGCCTATGCATTCACCACCGTTAACGGACACCTGATGTCCATCTTCCCCATCGTGATCCCGGTTCTCATCACACCTGTTGTCTTCCTGTGCACAGGAGGAATGACACCGGATCAGGCAGTCTTGAATCTTGGCTTCATCGCACGTATGATATCCGCAGGTATTGCTGCACTTGCAGTCTCCACATTTTACCTTGTCGTGATCCGGTTCGTCCCCAGGAAAACCGCGATCATCTCTACGCTGATCTTTGCATTTGCCACAAGCACATGGTCGATTGGCAGCCAGGCCCTCTGGCAACACGGCATGATCGAACTGCTCCTCCTCCTGATACTGTATGCAATAATCCGGAATGAAGAACATCCCTCTCCCGCATGGTTCATTATTGCCGGCATCCTGTCCGGCCTCCTCGTATTCTGCAGGCCGCCGGATGCACTGCTGCTCATTCCTGTCCTTGGCTATGTCGTTCTCATGAACAGGAAATACCTGGTTCATTATTGCATACCGGCAGTTCTCAGCGGCCTGCCCTTCCTTGCATATAACTGGTATTTCTTCGGCAATGTATTCGGGGGATACGTACAGAACCTCGATAAATTTGATCTTTCCATACATGCTATCTCCAATTACGCCGGGCTTCTTCTTTCCCCGAATAAGGGCTTGTTCATCTTCTCGCCAGTACTTATTCTTGCAATCTTCGGATACTTCCGTCTCGGTGCTCCCGAAGATAACCGTATAACCCGCATCTTCCAGTGGTTCGGCCCGGTCCTGATTCTGGAAACGATTGTCTACTGTTTCTTCAGCGACTGGGGTGGCGGTTATTCGTACGGGCCGCGATATATGACCGGACTGCTTCCTCTCTTATGTATTTACGTTGCGATTTTCCTGTCCGACACCGCCGCACGGTTCCGCGCCGGGATGCACGATTACCTCAAAGTCGGGGCAATCGCAGTCCTCATCATCTTCTCCGTTATCGTCCAATTTATCGGGGTATTTTATTTCCCGTACCTCGCCGATGCCCACTATCCCCGGCCATGGGACAGTTCGAACCCGCTCATCATCAGCAGCCTGCAGGACGGTATCGAACACCTCGACACCTTTGCTGTCCAGTCAATTCCTCCGTTTCCGCCACTGTACTACTATACCCGGGATGATGCGTGGAAATACCTTAATGTAACCGCGGTCATGTCCGCGGGTGATTATTCAACGGCAGCTTCGTATTATGTAGAATATCTAAGGGAAAACCCCGATTCTCCGAACTCGTTTGTTATGTGGAACAATCTCGGCTGCTGCCTGCTGAAACTCAAGGAATATGACAAGGCAATAATCTCCTTTGACCGGGCCCTTGCGATCAACCCACAGTATAAAGCTGCAGAATTGAACAGGGCTGCCGCAGTACAGCTCCTGGCAGGAGCTAATCGCACGATAGAAATCAACCAACAGTCCTGATGTTCACCAAGGGAGTCTGCGCCTGCAGGGTAGAGTGGGCTGGAGAAAGATCACTTCGATGCTGCGGCATTCCCGGTAAAAAAGGTTTTATTGAATTTTTCGGAAAACCAAGAGGTCCTTTCCCTTGCTTTTCAAATTCTGTCATGAAACCGGAAGTTATTCCGATAGTCCATTTTCCCCGTCATCATCTTTGATCCCCCCCGGATCCGGGCCCCCCGCCACTTCCCGGCCACCACCCAACCCCCGCATGAGGGGCAGATCGCGAAATTACAAGGGTCCTATTAGCGAAGTTTTGCCCCTCCGGTGTAAAATCCATAAATCCGGGTCATTATAGAGCGATTTAAAATGAATTAGTGGGGTGTTTTGGGTGAATTACGAAGTTTTTCGGGTACCCGAAATCTCCCGGACAGGAACGAATCGTTCAAAATGAACTCCGTTTGGCAAAATGAGGCTGTTTTGGGAAACCGGGTTCCCTGGCCGGAGTAGTACTTTCTATGGGGATGTTCTCCGACGGAGACCCTCTCTGGACGGGGGATCACGGATGCAGGAATCAGGAGCTTGTGCCATCCTCCGGTTGACAATCCCCGGGTTCAGGAGGTGTAACAGCATCCGGCCGGGTCGCTGCGGCTGCGGTCAAAGGTTGCGAAGCTGGTGATTTGAGGGGAAGCGGCACACCATCCCGCCCGAGTTCAACGAGCCCGGTGTCGCAGACCCGGAAGAATCTCCAGAAATAGTCCGGGGAATAGATCCAGAGCTCGCGGGAGATCTCTTTGGATGACGGGTACATTTTCAGCCCCGCAATCCCGGCCGCTGCTTCGCGCTCAAGCCACCGCAGAGTGCACCGGATGTATGGCATGCGTTTGATCTTGACCGGCGCATGGATCATTGGACCGGTAATAGTAAAATCGGCCAACATCTTCGGCCCCCGCTCATAGTACTGGACAAGCCCGCGTTCCTTTGCGATCTTATCCGCTTTTTCCAATGCCCGGACCGGGTGGCGGCCCCGGGTCATGTGAATCCTCCGGAAAAATTCTGTGAATCCGTTTGTGCCGGCTGCTGATGAAGGCCGGAAGAAACCCGGGCCATGATGCCGGGCAGGTGTGCAGCGGCTCCGGCTGTACGTGATACGCTTAATTTGTTCTTGATTATAGTAAGTCCTCCATCATGTACGGTCAATCGCATTCATTCGTCGTTCATTTGGAATAACCACGCGAAACGGCCGGGACATAAAGTCCTCAAAGATCTCATTCTCAAAATTATATATGCTTTGTAGTATGCAGTAATAAGAACTCAATACTCGAATGTCCCGGGGAAGCCGCCGGGTTCATACGGTAGTGGAAGCGTCACACCTCTTATAATGAAGTTCTGTACAGCACAAATCCGGTTTAAAATTCCCGACCGGCCGTCATCAGGGGTCTGCCCATGTGGGGAACAGGCCGATAATAGTGACGGGCATAATAAGGCTGGCGGGAAGATCTATGCGATACTCGCCCGGGAAAAATACAGATGTTTGTGCACCCGGACCTGTAGTATTTCAACCCAGACCCGGGTGTCAAGAGGGTATTCGATAAGGATCCTCTCCGTCTTCCCGTTTCAAATTTCGGGCAGTCAAAAAAGACATCCAAAGAGTGACAGATCCTGCCGTTTTTTCATCGGATTTTTCCTGAACATGGTTGTTTTCCCCCTTTTACCGGTGGTTTCTTACAGGCCTTTGCTGCTGGCATGATCAATCTAAATTATAATGTCCTGAATGAATAACCGTTGTGTCTTTTACCTTCTTTGTCCCGGCTTCTTTTGGGGTTTATAATGGATCCCGCCGGTTCCGGTCAGCTGGTTCAGGGTTTCTTCCCCGGCGGCGATCCTGGCAAAGATTGCCTTTGGGGCCTTGCAGGTAAGCGGGGATCCAGCAAGTCCCACCCTGCCGGCATCCTGTACCTTATCGCGGTCACGGTCCGGTACCGGACACCAGATGATAATAGTAGGATGTCCACCCACATCTCACAAGACCGATCCCGGAATCCGGCAGCATCATGATCTGCGATTGCTACACGGTGTGATGGAATCAGATTACCATCGCTCATTTTCACTATACGGCGCGAAAAATATTCCATTACCCGTGCCCGGTCTCTACGTCTCCCTCTGACTCATAAGATTATGGTGATATATCCTCATATTACGTAATTCAGGGAAGATATCTCATCATTTCGTAACAATCTGCGGTATGCTGGTACCAAAAAGACATTAATGTATATTCGCCATCAAATTACTATCAGTCTGATAAGGGGAAGATTCCTATGACAAAAACCATGAAAGTTATATTTGACGGGTCAGTATTTCGTCCGTCAGGGCCGGTTCATCTGGAGGCCGGGAAAAAATATGCCATAACGGTGGTATCTCTTCCGGAAGATCCCGATGTTGAGAAAGATCCTGCATTTGATATTTCATCTCTTGCCGTGACAACAGAGATTACAGATCTTGCAACAGAACATGATCATTACCTGTATGGACTGCAAAAACGGGGAGTCCATGAAGAATAATCTCTGTTTTGTTGACACGGTCTGTTGGATTGCGTTGTTAAATAGACAGGATTCGCTTCATCATCGCGCAGATCAGGTGTACAAGAACCAGATGCGATCCGGTTGCCATTTTCTTACAACTTCTGCTGTACTTGAAGAGACAGCAAATGCATTATGTGAACCGATGTTTAAACCGGCGGTGATCAGGTTTTTTCATAATATTGAAAATTCCTCCCGTGTCGAGATTGTATTTGTCGATCCCGTTTTGTGGTCGAAAGGATGGACTCTCTACGAACAACGGACTGATAAAGCCTGGAGCCTTACCGATTGTATTTCTCTTGAAGTGATGGAGGAACGGGGAATACACGATGCACTTACCAGTGACCGGCACTTTGTTCAGGCTGGGTTCAATATGCTGCT
This sequence comes from Methanoregula sp., assembly GCF_028679125.1. Classification (GTDB taxonomy): domain Archaea; phylum Halobacteriota; class Methanomicrobia; order Methanomicrobiales; family Methanospirillaceae; genus Methanoregula. Next base: position 10,712 of record NZ_JAJRCG010000028.1, read on the forward strand.
GATGGAGCATGAATAACCGTACTAATCCCGGATTTTGTACCGAAATGAGTGTTGCAGCACGGATTGTTTGCGGTACAACCGGATGTACCGGTACACACTGCCGCCATCATTTTTTTAGGCAATCCTGCGGCAGGTATTTTTGACTCCATGCAGGTATGGCCCGCCGTACATCTCAACAAAACGACGGAAACGTATGCTGCTCGGATTAGGAGATTAGAGGGGCATGTTTTCAGTCGCCTTTGCGTGAATATCGATAACCCGGCATACGGCAGACAATCGTTCTTTTGCACTAGGATCGTCAGGAATGGTTTTTATTACCTGTCCCTCTATTAGTTATGGACAGATTGAGAATCCGATTTACAATTTGTCCATATATGACGGTGAAGATCGCGTATGATTAAACGAGAGGCGTAATTCCCCGGTATGATGAAGTCCCGGTCACTATCATCCTCAACAATATGAAAACTATCGGTATGACGCGGGAAGAGTATCTACGGTGGGTTCATGAATAATATGGTCATGATATTGTGGCAGGATAACGGGATGGGCACCGCGAACATGCCCGGGAAGAGCGGACAAAAAAAGGATAATCACTTCAAGGATGTGTCACATCAGCAACCCGTTCTATGATCTCATTGAGGATCTTCTTTGGAATTTTCTTTCCCCGCATACACGATCCTGATGCTGATGTTCATTGTGCACGGCAATTAAACACACTGTACCTTCCTTTTGATCCCGACATATAATGTTCTTTTTCATCATGATAAGCAGCAGAGCAGCTGAAATATTTCCGTGTCCCCACTCGTTTTAATGTGCATGATACTACCGGTCACCGGTGCTATACTTTCGGTGATGTCCGGAGTGACTGTCAGGTTAATTTATTAAACTTTTTAAATTTGTTAAACATAAATGACTCATGAACGGTGATCGGATAGAGAACAGGATCGCATACCCTGCATCCGTATCCCGGACACAAAACTCCGGATTTTTTTATGATTGACATCAGCACGATAGACTGGAACGAAGCCTGGAAAGAGATAGAGCAGGAGAAAAAAGTCAAGAACGAATTCGCCAGTTGTACGGAGCGGTGGAAGGATCGCGAGCGGTGCAGGAAATTCAACCAGAAAGTACAGGAAGATAACTGGAAGCGTGCGTGGGACCGGATCCATACCATGAATATTACCCCATCGTCCCGGGTGCTTGATATCGGTGCCGGCCCCGGGACCCTTGCCATCCCCCTTGCGGGAATTGTCCGCCATATCACGGCGGTCGAACCCTCCCCCGGGATGCTCGAATGCCTGCACGGGAACATGAAGGAACGAGAGATCATCAATATCTCGACCATCCAGAAACGATGGGAGGATGTCGATCCCGCAACAGATCTCGATGGGCCGTACGATGTGGTCGTGGCATCCTACTCGCTGGGTGTCCGGGATCTCCGTGCCGCTCTTGAAAAGATGAATGCGGTCTCTTCAAAATATGTCTATGTTTTCTGGTTTGCCCACCTGATGTCCCCCCGCTACCTGCATTATCATGAGATCTGGGAAGATCTCTTCGGGGTATGCCCTTCCGCACGACACACGCCCAATGTGATCTTCAACCTGCTCAACCAGATGGGCATCTATGCCAATGTCGAGATATCCCGGACGGAAAACATTACCCGGTTTTCCACTCTTGAAGAAGCAGTTGCCGACCAGTCGGACGCCATAAATCTCACCGATGAACGGCAGGTCTCGGTACTCACCCGGTACCTGGAGAAATTCATGATCCGGGAAAACGGGGAATATCTCCTGAAGAGCAAGTCCTACCAGGCCAAGATCTGGTGGGAGAAAGAGAACTAAAAGAACGAAAAGCCAACGGGAAATTCTCTTGTCTGACCCTGTGCAACCCGGCTCAATCATCGAAGTGACTATCGCCCGGATCCGTGAGATCCTTGGGAGCGATATCGTCACCAGCCCGGATGCATTGCTCGATACGATCGCGGAAGGAGGATCCGGTTACCATTTTTTCGGCAAATCCGCTGAGAAGACAAACGTCTGCCGGTCAGTTCCGTGAACGCGTATCTGGTACCAATAAGAGGGTAAGCGTATACGAAAAGCGACAGGCGTACACGGTCAGGTCGTGTCAACGCATCGCAGGGAGATCATGGCCGTGCCGGATTACACAACGGTCATTTCATAATCCGCTTGGTAATAATAGACGCCCATCATGAGTCCTGTAGTCGGATACCGGGGCGTTCCCAAAAAGCTCACCGGGTCAAGCATGACAACCGGTGGCGCTGATAGCGTGTCTTTGAGATCTTCGGGAATGATCTCCACATCCGATGACAGGATCATCATCCCAAGGCATGCAAAAAGACCCAGGAGGCAGACGGGTATTGCTGAAAATGCCTGCCCTGTTCCCAGGAACTGGAACGCGAGAAAGATACCGGCAACTGAGCAGTCATAGTAATGGAACTGCGCAATCCTCCGGTCGGTTGTATCGCAGGGCCGGATCGATCCGAAGATCTTGACGGTGCTGATGGGGAAGATCGGCGTGATTCCCTTGCGGGTGCAGAGGTCTTCGATAAGGTGGAGGACCAGGCCAAGCATCACACCCTCAAGGAACAGGGCAACGATATCCAGGGCTGCATGGTCAGAGAGCAGGGAAACCGGGACGAGCAGGATCGCTGCAAGGACTGCCCAGAGGAATACGATTCCGAAGAGTGAATGAGTCAGGCGCTTGTCTGTGGAATCGAAGGTGACCCCCGTCATGCACCGGTACAACCGGCAGAGCAGAGGTGTGCACAGGGCACTGCCAAAAAGCGTGACCATCCATGCAAATGTCCTGATCTTAAAATGCTGTGGCTTCTTCATCTGGATGTCCGGCAGGATGGCGCCTATCCCGGCACCCGTGCAGATCATAAGAATGACGAACGGAGCGTCCGGCACCAGGGCACTGCACAGTATAAGGGTACAGAGAATGGTGAGTGCGATATGGTGCCGGGTGATCATGATGTGTGCTCCGGTTCACGTCAGGAGGAATCCGTGGGATTCCCCGTGTCCATTGATGGTATGTGCATGAGTCCACAGCGTTTGCTTTTTTGTGAACGATCACTATGTAGGATTTCCCAAATTATTATAGTTTGCATTAAACTTTTTAATGTTGTTAACATAAATTAATTAATAATTTTACAACCAGCAGAATTATTTCCTGCCAGCCTCGGTTGCAGGAGCCATCTGAGAATACATCCCCCGGGGGAGGAAGTCATGGAATGCAGGTATTGTGAACGGGCATGTGAGATTCCGGAACAGATGAACGGGTACTGCCGGATGTACCGCAACGAACAGGGGACCATAACGGAAAACCACCCGGATGCGTACCTCAACATCTACCCGGTTGCGAGCGAATCCATACCGATGCTCCACTTCTACCCGAACAGCGTCTTCCTGCTCATCAGCACGATCGGCTGCAACTTTGCCTGCGAAGGCTGCATCTCGGAGTTCCAGACTACCCGGCCCGGGACCCTGCAGGACATCCTCACCCATCATACCCCGGAAGAGATCCTTGCCATGGCCCGGGAGGGCGGCTGCCGTGGCATCACCTTCTGCCTCAACGAACCCGCCGTCTCCCTTCCCACGTTTCTCCGGGTTGCGCAGGCAGCAAAAAAAGAGGGCTTCCTTGTCGGGTGCTCCAGCAACGGGTACATGACTCCCGGGGCATTACAGAGCCTGCTCCCGTATCTCGATTTTGCCAATATCGGCCTCAAGGGATCCACGGACGAGCGGTACCGCGAATGCGGAGCGGGATCTGCGGCCCCGGTCTTCCGGAACGTCCGGGCACTGCACGAGGCCGGGGTAGCCGTTGAGGTCTCAACAATGTACATCCGCGGGAGAGAGAACGAGGTGTACGGAGCCGCAGAACATATCCGGGCAATCTCCCCGGCCATCCCGTTCCAGGTGATGCGCTTCGTTGCAACCCACGAGAATCTCACCGCGCTCCAGCCGGACCGGAAGGAGGGCGAACGGATCTGCAGGGAACTGCGCCGGTACGTTGACCACGTGTACCTGTTCAACACGCCGGCAACGACCGAACTCGATTCACGGTGCCCGGTCTGCGGTACGACCCTCATCCACCGGGTCTTCTTCGGGCCCATGGCGGCACGGGTGCTCTCCTGTCAGCCGGAGGGCGTGTGCAGGTGCGGGTACCGCTTCCCCTGCCGGGGGGAGATCGAGCCTGTCACCGAAAACGGCCCCCGGGTCCTTGGCGGGTACCGTTCGGTCATGGGTGCACAGTTCATCACAACCATTCTTGCGGCTCTCGGGGTTACCGGTGAGCAGGAGGTCGACCGTCTGTGCAACACGGTGATCGCCAACGGGTATCTCGGTGCTCTCCAGGATATGGATGACAGTGTCGGCACATTCATCGGCATGGTCTATTATCTCGGGGCGCTTGCCGGGCGCGAGGCAGAAGCGAAATGCATCACGGATTACGTGCAGCGGGCAGTCAGGGATGTGAAGGACAGGATTGCCGGTGCTGCGGACAGCCCCCGGGTCTACGCAGTCTTCTGTCACCCTCTCTCCCCGGCGTATGCATCCAAGTTCGTGAATCTCCTTGTCGGGATGGCCGGGGGAACGAGCCTGAACCGGGAACAGGACTTTACCGAGAGCAGGAATGCGGAATATACCGCTGAAGAGCTCAACCGTCTCGACCCGGACGTAATTCTCATCACCGGCCACTCCCTCCCGCCTCTTGATGAATTCTACGGCACCTGCCGTGAACTGGGGATTAGATGCCGGGCGATCGCGGAGCAGAGGGTGTATATCCTGGACAGCGAATATGCCACGGGAATCCTGGGCTGGCTCATCAGCCTCATGGATGTAGCGAACATCCTCCACCCGGAGATCTTCCGGTATTCCCTTGCCGATGAGAAGGCACACATGGACCTGGTGATTGCCCGGTCTTCCGAGTGACGATGTGAGATACTGTCATGAACTGGTATCCCCGGACACTGTACTTTTCCGGAATGTAAAATTATAGTACTTAATAAACACAAAAAATTAATTAAATATAGTAACCATGAGGTATAGATCATCCATGACCGTCCCACCCGCTGAATCAGAACACTCCCCGGAAACATACTGGCAGGAGCGGTGGAAGGAGCAGCGCCTTGCCCGGCTCGCCGTGCCGCGGACCGGTTCGCCGGATTCGTTCTGGAACAATAAAAAACGGCTCTCGGATCACTTCATCCGGAATCTGGATGGCGGGAGGAATGAAGCGGAGGAACGGATTGCCACCATGGGGATCCGCGACGGGTCGCGGGTGCTCGACATCGGGGCCGGCACCGGTGTCCTGAGTGTCCCGCTCGCTGCTCATGGCTGCGATGTCGTGGCCGTGGAACCCGGTGAAGCAATGCGCGATGCGCTTGTCCTGTACGGGAAGCAGCAGAAAGTCAGGCCCATCACGATCATCCCGAAGCGCTGGGAGGAAGTGACGCCGGAGGAACTGGGTGCGCCCTTCGATGTCGTGATCGCATCCTACAGCCTCATGATCACCGAGATCGGTGACGCGATCCGGAAGATGCAGGCAGTCTCCACCGGCCAGGTACACCTCTACTGGTTTTTGACCCAGCCATACACCGCCATCCTCAATGCGGCGCTCTGGCCAAAAGTCCATGGTGCGGAATTTCCCGGCGAGCCTACGGCAGACTGTCTCTGGCAGATGCTCTATGCAATGGGAATCCCCGCAAATCTTGCCGTGGAAGCGAGTTGCGAGCCGGCATACTTCCCATCGGTTGATGATGCGGCAAACGACTTCTGCAAACGTCTTGATTGCACGACGCCGGAGCAGGAGCGTGCCGTCCGCGAGTATTGCAATACTTCCCTTGCAAAGACAAGGCAGGGATACTGTGTTGCCGGTGAGGCGCTCGGGGCGCATATCTGGTGGGATGTGAATTGTTTCATGTACGTCCCGGAACCGCCGAAATACCCGGTGATCCCCGCAACTCTGATCGATACCCCCCCATAACCTGCCATGATCGAAACCAGTGATCTGTTCTGGAAATCCGAAGAAGATGCCTGGCAGTACGACGAGTATGCCCGGGCCACCTTTGCCCGGATCTATCCTGTCATTGCGGACCAGATCCTTGAACGGACCCGGATCACCCGGGGCACCTGCCTTGATGTGGGATCCGGGCCGGGACTGCTGGCGATAGCCCTCTCCCTCCTTTCGGATCTCCGCGTAACGGCACTCGACAGTTCGCAGGAGATGTATGAACTGGCATGCAGGAATATCCGGGACCGGTGCATGGAAGACCTGGTCGTCCCGGTTATCGGGGATGTTCACGCGATCCCGGCCGGGGATGCCTCGTTCAGTCTTGTAGTCAGCCGGGGATCGTACCATTCCTGGGATAACCTTCCGGCAACATTCCAGGAGATCTACCGGGTTCTCCGGACCGAGGGCATGGCATATATCGGCGGGGGATATGGCAGTGCCCGGATCCGTGAAGAGGTGCTTGCACACCTGAGGGAGCGCGGGATCGCGGACTATGCTGCCCGTCCCCCGGGGACCCGGTTCCGAAAGATCAGTGTCCGCGAGATCCAGACCTCTGTCGAATGTGTCGGGATCAGCGATTACCGTATCATTGACGATGATTCCGGGTTCTGGATTATGTTCCGGAAAAACCGGGAACACCTCTTCCCAGGCAGTTCCGCTGTGGTGAAAACCGGGCGGGAAAACCTGCCACAATTTCACGACGGGTTCTTTTTCCCGAAATGATCGTACTTCGCTGCACGCGATAAAAAAAACGGCTGGCACATGACAAAAAAGATCCTGGCCGGACAGAATCCTCCGTGGACCCGTTTTTTGCTCCCCGTCAGGAAACCGGCAGAAAGGGTTACACCACCTCTCCCCCCTCCCCCCTCAAACCTCCTCCCAATATTCCGGATCCGGACCCCCTGGCCGGTCCCTGTACACGTCCCAAACCTCTCGGGAGGGGCAGATCGTGAAATTACACAGGGTCTATTTGCGAGGTTTTGCTCATCCGGTGTAAAATCCGGGAATCCGGGCTATTATAGAGCGATTTAAAATGAATTAACAGGGTGTTTTGGGTGAATTACGAAGTTTTTCGGGTGCCCTGAATTTCCCGGGCTGGAACGAATCGTTAAAAATGAACCCCGTTTGGCAAAATGGGGCTGTTTTTGGAAGCAGGGTTCCCTGGCAGGAGGAGTACTCTCTGCGGTGATGTTCTCCGACGGAGCCCCTCTGTGGGGCGGGAGATCCTGCATGCCGGATTCAGGGAGTGGTGCCCCTGCCGGGCTGACCCTCTCCCTCCCCACGGTCCGGGGGTAACAGCAACCGGCCGTGTGCCATTGCGATCCCTCTCGCCATCCGGGTTTTGGTTCGTGGTATGGTACCCGCCTCCGGACTATGGATACAAAATTAATATTGAACATTTTAAATTTGTCAATACCAAATAGTGTATTTACGGTTACCGGATGCAACCCCCCAATCCGGTTCCATGACAGGGAATTATTCTGAAATCCCATGACCGACCTCAGTGCAATTGACTGGAACGAAGCCTGGAAAAAACTGGACCGGGAGAAGAGCGAGAAAAATGAATTCTCCAGCTGTGCAGACCGGTGGTCGGATTACGAGCGGTGCAGGTGTTTTTCCCGGAAAGTACAGGAGGATAACTGGCAACAGGCATGGGAGAGGGTCCATGCCATGCATATCACCCCATCATCCCGGGTTCTCGATATTGGTGCCGGCCCCGGGACACTTGCCATCCCCCTTGCAGGAATTGTCCGGCACGTCACCGCGGTTGAGCCATCACCCGGGATGCTTGCATGCCTGCACGAGAACATGGAGCAGCTGAAGATCACCAACATCACGACCATCCGGAAACGATGGGAGGATGTTGATCCAAAAAAGGATCTCGATGGGCCATACGATGTTGTGGTGGCGTCCTACTCGCTGGGTGTTCCGGATCTCCGGGCGGCGCTGGAGAAGATGGATGCGGTCTCTGCACACTACGCGTACATCTTCTGGTTTGCAGACATGATGTCTCCCCGCCACCGGACGTATCTTGAGATCTGGGAAGACCTCTTCGGGGCTTCCCGGTCTCCCGGGCACGTGCCCAATATCATCTTCAACCTGCTCAGCCAGATGGGAATCTATGCCAACGTGGAGATTTACCGCGCCGGCCGCGTACTCCGGTTCCCCGGCCTGGAAGAGGCCGTTGCCGACCAGAAGGATGCACTGAAACTCACTGAAAAATGGCAGGTGGAATTACTCCGGAACTTCCTTGAAAAAACCCTGCATCGGGAACACGGGGATTACGTGCTGAACCAGAAGTCCTACCGGACAAAGATCTGGTGGGAGAAAGAGATCTGAACGGCCGGAATGCCAGCCGGCTCGATGATTCTGTTCATTCTTCCTGGCAAGTACAATCCATAACAAATTTTCTGGTTTTTTTACAGGCCCTGAGGGGAATTGTTCCCCATACAGGCGAAAATCTGGAACGTGCACCCCGAACCCTGTGCAGCGTGCCTGAAAACCAGACGCATTGCGTATGCCTGAAAAATCCCCTCAGGATACGTATGCAGGAGAACGTACAAAAAGAGAGAAGATCTAATCGATCGCAATCATCACTTCGGAGGCCTTGACGATCGCGTAGACTTTCCCGCCTTCCTTCAGCTTCAGCTTTTCCGCGGAGGTCGTGGTGATGGAGGAGACCATTTCACCGCCACCGGCAATGGTGATCACGACTTCGGTACTGACCGGGCCCTTCTTGATTGTCTTCACGGTGCCCGCAATCTGGTTTCGTGCACTGATCTTCATGGCTTTCACCAAGCCATAGTGTATGTATCAGCTGATAAATCCTTTGGCTGCCAGGCAGTTGCGGCCAGGACCCTGTCGCAGGATTAAAACAAATTGTTGATAACATAAAATTGTTAATTTAATTACATGAACACACCTCCCAGTTCCCCGTCCGCACCCGGCTTTTTGCGGGTTGTGGCGGAGAATGGCGATCCGCTATCCTTTTGCGAACGGTGGCGCCAGCTGAAACTCGCGCACTGCGCTGTCCCGCACTATGGCAACTCCAGCCAGTTCTGGGGCAGTAAAATGAAGATCCACAGCGTGTATGCAAAAGGAGATAATGACCCGAAACGGGATACTGACCACGACACGATCACGGCCACGCGTCTTGCCGGCATGAATATCCCGGATGGTTCCCGCGTCCTCGATATCGGTGCCGGGCCCGGAACCTATGCGATCCCGCTTGCAAAGAAGGGCTGCAGGGTAACGGTTGTCGAACCATCGCCCGTAATGCGTGAGATGCTGGAAGCCCGGATGAAAAAAGAGAAGATCAGGACTATCACGGTCATCCCGAAGCGGTGGGAGGATGTGGATCCTGCCGAACTCGGCGCCCCGTTCGATGCCGTCATCGCTTCCTTCTCCTTGACGATGATGGACATGAGGGCAGCCCTGGAAAAGATGCATGCCTGTTGCACGGGATCGGTCCACCTCTTCTGGTTCCTGACCTCTCCGGCATGGGCGCAGGTCAACAAGGATCTCTGGCCGCACCTCCACGGGGGAACCTTCCCGGGCGAACCCACGGCGGACTGGCTCTGGCAGATCCTCTGCGAGATAGGTATTTATGCAGGCATCCGGCCGGAACCCCGCCTGCAACCATCACGGTATGCAACAGTGGATGAAGCGGTTGAAGAGTTCCGGCTGCGCCTGAACTGCACGACACCTGCGCAGGAGGAGATTGTCCGGAATTATTTCCAGACCGTCCTTTTGCGGGATGGCGATGGATTTACCCTTGGGACCGGCACACGGACTGCCTATATCTGGTGGAACACTGCCGATCAGTGAATTTTTTAAATAACCCTGATATCTGATACCTGGTGACAACATGAGCGATTACGAGACATTATTCAACAAAGCAAAGGCATTTCACGGGCATGTCTGCCCGGGCATTGTCCTTGGAACACGGCTGACTATTGCAGGGATGCGGGAACTGGGGCTGAATCCTCTGGAACCCCAGCACAATCTGATTGTGTACATGGAGATCGACCGGTGCGGCGCCGATGCCGTGCAGGCCATCACGGGCTGTTCGCTCGGCCACCGTTCCCTCAAGCACAAGGATTTTGGGAAATTTGCGGCAACCTTTGTCGATCTTTCGACAAGAAAAGCGGTCCGGGTGGCAGTTTTCGAGAAGAAACGGGCGGAGCACGACAAGCTCGACCAGAAGGACGTGGTAAAAATTCTCGCGGAGTGCCCGGAAGCGGAGATCCTGAAGATCGAGCAGGTTACGATCGATATTCCCGATGATGATATCCCCGGGTTTCCCCATGGAAAAGCGGTCTGCAGTGTCTGCGGGGAGATCGTCATGGATAACCGGCATATCATGGTTGACGGGAAAGCCCTGTGCAAGAACTGCGGCATGAAATCGTATTATACGGTGCAAAAATCGTGAAAGAATTCTGCCAATCTGCAACGGATACGGTAATTTCCCCCCGCCCCGGTTCCCGCTATTGGCAGAATGTCTGGCGGGAGATGAAACGTACCCGGATGGCAACGCCGGGATTCGAGAGTGCGGGCAGTTACTGGAACAACAAGAAGAACGTGACCGATCTCTATGTCAGGAGCCGGACCCGCCGGACCTGGCAGGAGAAAGTGGACGAGCAATTCAGAACCATGAATATCCCGAAGGGTGCCCGGGTTCTCGATATCGGGGGAGGAACCGGGACCCACGCGATTCCTTTGGCCCTCTCTGGCTGCGATGTCACCGTGATCGAACCCTCTGCTGCCATGCGGGAGGAGTTGCAGAAAAATATCTCATCCTCGGGAGCGGCAACGATCACCGTCATACCCCAACGATGGGAGGATGTTTCCCAGGGAGATCTTGGAGATCCGTTCGATGTGGTGATCGCCTCGTATTCCCTCTCGATGGTGGAAATCGGTGAAGCCGTGGAGAAGATGCAGGCCTGTTGCCGGGGGACCGTCAATCTCTTCTGGTTCCTGACACCCCCGTCCTGGGCACGGATCAGCCGTGATCTCTGGCCCCGGCTCCACGGACGGGAATACCCGGCCGAACCCCTCGCAGACTGTCTCTGGCAGGCATTATACGAGATGGGGATCTATGCCAATATTGCCCCGGAGCGCAAGAACGATACCGTATACCCGGATACTGATGAAGTGGTGCAGGAATATTTCCATCGCCTGGACTGTTCGACAGGAGCACAGAAAGAGATCCTGAAAGAATATTTCACGCAGGCGCTCAAACCCTGCGACAACGGATTTGTTCTTGACGGGGCCTCCTATGGTGCTCACCTCTGGTGGCGGACCCGGACGGAATAATTGGAGGGGGAATCCTGACACTGCACTGGTGACGGAGATCCGGTTTTTCGTCATCGATAACCCCCATGATCCCGACCCGCACGCTCCGGCACCAAAGATCATTTATTTTTCACCACCAATCCGTAGTATACCAGATCCTGTTCGCCCCGAGAGGTGCAGGGAATACTACAAAACCCGGAGAGATGCATCGTATGCCAACCCCCTTTACCCATCCAGTTCCCCCGTTTCCGGGATGGGAACGCCGGGTCTACCGGCTTTCCCGCCCGGTAACTGAAGAGGACATCCGGGCATTCCTGGGGAACGAGGAGTTGTATACCCGGGAGACGCCATCCGGTTCACGGGCCATCATTCACAAGTACGGCCTTGTCGAGATTCACCTGATCCCGGGTGAACGTGAAGCGGAGATCTGGTTCGCGCCGGACAAGGGAGCGTATCCCTCCGAATACCTGGACGCATTGTTCCAGACCCGGTTTTAATGTTCCGGTAACCACGAGTAAAAAAAGGTTAATCAGTTCCGACCATCACTTCAGAGGCCTTCATGATCGCGTAGACTTTTGATCCCTCATGAAGGTTCAGCTTCTCTGCAGAGTGGGTTGTGATGGACGAGACGATCTCGTTGCCACCCGCAATGGCGATCACGACTTCGGTGCTGACGGGTCCCTTCTTGATCGCTTTGACGGTTCCTGAAATCTGGTTTCGTGCACTGATCTTCATGGTTTTCACCATGCAGTATTCTCTGTTGTTGTTATTTGAATATTGCCTGTATGGCTATGTGACTTGTCCATTGATCACCGGCACAATTATCCGGATGAATCCGGATCTCCCCCTCATAAACCTGAGGGAGCAGAGAGTCTGGCCGGAACTCTTCATCACCGTGTAGCGAGATATTCGTGAATACCAGCGGCATTACATGAGATGGTGCCAGTCGCAGCAACCTACGGGAATGCATAACAAGGTGATTAGGTAAAGTCCGCCACTAACCCATGGTTAGTATTGAGCCAATTCAGGTTTTTTTTAGATTTGCGCTCCAGAGGACACAAAAATACAGCCCCCCTCTTGCGCCGCCAGTCCCCCGAGGGGGACGGGGCGCTATTAGCGATGCCTCGGCATTACCTTAATTGGGGGCACACACAGGTACAGGTAATACAGCACTATCGCAACCGGGGGATGCCCGAGCGGCGGGGGCGGAGGCTTGCCGGAGCCCCCAAGAGTTTTCATGAACCTCTGATTCACAGGGACCCATGGATAAGGCGGATGCTTCAGCACTTCGACTTTTTAGATCCGAAAAATCAAGTAAGAATGGCGGAGGGAGAAGACCG
>NZ_JAJRCG010000029.1 GCF_028679125.1 Methanoregula sp.
AAGCAGTTGACATGATGAACGCGGGGTCGTAGGGTAGCCTGGACCATCCTATTGCGTTCGGGACGCAGTGACCTGAGTTCGAATCTCAGCGACCCCATTTAAAAAAGAGCAGTGAAAAATTCATTCAGTATTCGAGGAGAAGAATGCAGACGCAGGTTTATACCCGGTACGAACGGGCAAGGATCATTGGAGCAAGGGCTCTGCAGATATCAATGGGTGCTCCGTTACTTATCACCACGACACGGATCGATCCGCTGGAAATTGCGATCGAGGAATACAACAACAACACCATCCCCATTACGGTAAAGAGAAAGTAGGAGACAGGGAGTCATGACAGTCATTGAGGTAATCGAGCTGCGGACCATTCTCGACAGCCGGGGCAACCCGACGGTCGAGGCGGACGTGTACACGTCCAGCGGCCACGGCAGGTCGGCAGCCCCGAGCGGAGCCAGTACCGGTTCCCTCGAGGCCAAGGTCAGGCCCCCGCAGGAAGCCGTGGAAAATGCGATCCAGAACGTGCTTCCCGCGCTCATCGGCATGGATTCCTGCGACCAGGAGAGCTTCGACGAGCAGCTCCGGGACATCGACGGAACTGCCAACTTTGCGGAGATCGGCGCCAACATCTCTGTTGCCCTCTCGCTGGCAAATGCCAAGGCGGCAGCATCGTCGATGGGCATGCCGCTCTTCCGCTACCTTGGCGGTGCATTCGCGAAGGACATGCCGCTCCCGCTCGGGAACGTTATCGGCGGCGGGGCGCATGCAACGAATTCAACCGAGATCCAGGAGTTCCTCATCGTCCCCGGGGACGCAGCGGATGCAGAAGAGGCAGTCTTCGCGAATGCAGCCGTTCACCGCACGGTGAAGGATCTCTTAAAGAAGAAAGGAATTGCCGCCGGCAAGGGTGATGAGGGTGCATGGGCACCGCAGATCGACGATGCCCTCGCATTTGAGCTCATTGCCGAAGCGGCCGGAATAGTCGCCGACGAGATGAAAGTCTCGGTTGATATCGGTATCGATGTCGCGGCGAGCCAGATGTGGAACGGGAAGGAGTACCAGTACCACAAGACTGCCCGCTCGACTGAAGACCAGGTTGCCTATATCGCAGAACTCGTGGACAAGTACAACCTTGTCTATGTTGAAGATCCCCTCCATGAGGACGATTTTGACGCTTTTTCCGAACTCAACAGCCAGGTCGGCAACCGCTGCCTGGTCTGCGGTGACGATCTCTTCGTCACGCAGGTTGAGCGCATCGAGCAGGGCATCGAGTGCGATGCCGCAAACTGCGTTCTCATAAAACCCAACCAGGTGGGAACCCTCACCGACACCTTTGATGCGGTGCAACTGGCCCACACCCACGGGCTGGACACGGTGATGAGCCACCGGTCCGGTGAGACAACCGATACTACTATTGCACACCTTGCCACTGCATTCTCCTGTGTTTTCTTAAAATGCGGCATTGTTGGCGGGGAACGCATTGCAAAATTAAACGAACTGATACGCATTGAGGAACAGCTATGACCCAAGCAAATGAAATGGAAATTGAACTGAAAGAACCGCTCATCCCCGTCGAGGAGTACCTTGCAGCCGGTGTTCACATCGGCACCCAGCAGAAGAGCGAGGATATGAAGAAGTTCATCTACCGCGTCCGCGGCGATGGCCTTTACATCCTCGACATCCGCGAGACCGACGCCCGGATCAAGACCGCTGCCAAGTTCTTAACCCAGTACGAGGCACCCACCATCCTCGTCGTCACCTCCCGGCAGTACGGCCAGTACCCGGCCAAGAAATTCGCCGACACCATCGGCGCCATGTCCGCAACCGGCCGGTTCATCCCGGGCCTCCTGACAAACCCGGTTCTTGAAGCGTACATCGAGCCGCAGGTCATTGTCGTCACTGACCCCATCGGTGATGCACAGGTGATCAACGAGGCAGTCCAGTGCGGGATCCCGGTCCTTGCACTCTGCGACACCAACAACATGACGAAGTATGTCGACCTCGTCATCCCGACCAACAACAAGGGTCGCAAGGCGCTCTCGATGATCTACTTCCTCTTAACCCGCGAGATGCTCCGGCTCCGCGGTATCTCCACGGCACTCACCCCCGAGGACTTCGAGACCGAGTTTTAATCTCTTGGTCTTTACTTTTTTCTCACAACCGATATCTGGATATACGAGGAGCACCAGAGGGTTGATCCGATGAAGATGCGTTCATGCGCAGTGGCTGGCATGTTCTATCCGCGCGAGCCCTCCCACCTTGAACAGTTGCTCGGGAAGTTCTTCTCGGGCACCAGGCCGGTGGCAGGGAACCCGCTCGGCATCGTCTCACCCCATGCCGGGTATATCTACTCCGGGCAGGTTGCCGCCCATGCATTCGCGGCCATCTCCCGGGACTTTGCAGGCACCTTTGTTGTCATCGGGCCATCGCACCGCGGGTACATCACCTGCGTCTCCGAGGTACCTTGGGAGACCCCGCTCGGTGTCGTGGATACGGATGCGGAGTTCGTCCGGGCCCTCGACATCGAGACCGACGAGGCCTCCCACCGGGACGAGCACTCGATCGAGGTCCAGGTACCGTTCATCAAGTATCGTTTCCCCCGGGCGCAGATTGCACCGGTGATGATGGGGGAACAGGATTACCCGGGTGCGATCCGGCTCGGCGAGAAGATCCTTGCCGCAGTACGGCAGACAAAGCGGGAGGTCAGGATCGTTGCATCCAGCGACTTCTCGCACTATGTGCCGGAGCAGAAGGCAAAGGACAATGACCTGTTCGCGATCGAACCGTTAAAGACCCTGGATACGAAGGAGTTCTACCGGCGGATTGCGGAGCGGCAGGTCACGGCCTGCGGGTACGGCCCGATCACCGCGATGGTGACGGCCTGTGCAGGTCTCGGGGCAAAGGCGGCAGAGCTGATCCGGTATGCAACGAGCGGGGAGACGACGGGCGATTATCGCGAGGTCGTAGGCTACGCCGGTATTGCGGTGATCTAGGTTGGCAACGTGGAGTGCACCGGGCAAGGTGTTTTTGTTCGGCGAGCATGCCGTGGTATACGGCAAGCCGGGCATAGCCATGGCTATCAAGCCCCGGGTGTTCGTCACGGTCCGGAACACGAAGCGGGCCACGCGGGCAAAGTCGCCCTATATCGACGGCTGCTTCGAGGCAATGGGTGTCGTCGGCAGTGTGTACATCAACTCGCAGATCCCCAGTTCGTCCGGTCTCGGGTCATCGGCAGCCGTAACCGTTGCCACGCTCTCGGCCATCAACGACGAGTTCGGGATGAACAAGACCCGCGAGGACATAGCCAACATGGCGTTCGAGATCGAGAAGACCGTGCAGAAGGGGCGGGCAAGCCCCACGGACACCACGGTCTCGACATACGGGGGAATCGTCCTGATCACCGGTGGATCGCGAAGACGCCTTCCCCCGCAGAACATGCACCTCGTGGTCGGCGACTCGATGGTCTCGCACAGCACTTCGAAGATGGTGGAGCAGGTATCCGAGCTCAAGAAGAAGCACCCGGAGATCGTGGACCCGGTGCTCGATGCCATCCAGGGCGTGAGCCTGGCTGCCATCCACCACCTCAACAACCCCCGCGAACTCGGGCGGTACATGAACATGAACAACTCGCTCCTCGAAGTCCTCGGTGTCGGGCACCCGCAGCTGGCCCGGCTCATCCTGGCCTCTCGTTCGGCAGGGGCGTTCGGGGCGAAGATCACGGGAGCCGGCGGGGGCGGGAGTATGATCGCCCTCTGCCCCAAGCAGCTCAAGCACCGGGTGGCCAAGGCGATCGAGTCGTGCGACGGGCGTGCGATCGTCACCGGTATCGATACGGAAGGCGTGAGAAAGGAGAAGAATGTCTGATTGGGTAATTTTAAAACTCGGCGGGAGCATACTTACTGATAAGAGCGCCGACTGCGCAATCAACCGGGAGAGCCTTGACACCATTGCCGCGGCAGTTGCGGGGGCAGGGACGGACGGGATCATTATCGTCCACGGTGCCGGTTCCTGCGGGCATCCCGAGGCAAAACGCTACCACCTTGACGTGGGAGCAGAATCCGGGAAGACCGATGGGATCTATGTCACGCACCGTGCCGTCAGCGGGCTCAACGATGCGGTTGTCACCGCCCTCCGCGAAAAGGGTGTTGCGGCGATCGGCGTCCACCCGCTCCATGTCGGGGTTGCCGACAATGGCAGGCTCGTTGCGTTCGAGAGCCGGCACCTTGAACAGATGCTTCGTCTGGGAATGGTCCCCGTGATCCACGGCGACGTGGTGATGGACCTCTCACGGGGTGCCTGTATCGTATCGGGCGACCAGCTCGTGCGATACGTCGCGGCAGCTCTTAAGATCCGCCGCGTAGGGCTCGCCACCGATGTACCGGGAGTGCTGGATGAAGGGCGCGTGGTGCCGGTGATCACCCGGCGCATGCTTGAGTCCCTCCATATCGGCGACTCGAAACATACCGATGTAACCGGTGGAATGAGAGGGAAGATTGATGAACTGCTCGGCCTCGCGGATGCGGGGATCGGGTCGGATATATTCCATGTCTCGCGGGTAGCGGACTTCCTGGCAGGAGCCGCCCACGGCGGGACACGGGTACGAGGGGAAGAAGAATAATGGGAGACAAGGTACGGTTCACGTCCTCGCGGAAGCTCGATCACCTGCGGATCTGCGCAGAGGAAGACGTCGAGTGCGGGGACGCCGGGTTTGGCGATATCAGGTTCGTGCACAATGCCCTGCCGGAGTGCGACATGAACAAGATCGACCTGTCGGCCCGGTTCCTTGGCCGCACCGTCTCCTCTCCCCTCTTCATATCCGCGATGACCGGGGGTCATCCCGGGACAAAGGACGTGAACGCCCGGCTCGCCCGTGCTGCCGAGCAGTACGGGATCGGCATGGGCGTCGGCTCGCAAAGGGCCGCCCTGGAGAATGAAAACCTCGCGGACACGTTTGCCATTGTCCGCGACGAGGCGCCGCACGCGTTCCTCGTTGCCAACATCGGCGTTGTCCAGCTCCGCGACCATGGCATCGAGTGGGCGGAGAAGGCAGTCGGGATGATCGGGGCAGATGCCCTGGCAGTCCACTTAAACTTCCTGCAGGAAGCGATCCAGCCGGAAGGCGACCACAACGCGGCGGGATGCTTTGCAGCCATCGAGGAGCTCTGCCGTGACTTCAAGACCCCGGTCATCGTCAAGGAGACCGGGTGCGGGATATCGGCAGCCACGGCAAAGAAATGCTGGGGCGTGGGTGTCCGTGCCATCGATATCGGCGGCTGGGGCGGGACGTCCTGGGCCGCGGTCGAGAGCGTGAGGGCAGAGAAGAGCGACAGCGAGAAGGAACGGGCACTCGGGATACTCGGGCAGGATCTCTCCGGCTGGGGCATCCCCACCGTGGTCAGCCTCGCCGAGGTGCTTGCAACCGGCAGCCCGGTCATCGCCTCCGGCGGTGTCCGGAGCGGTCTTGACATTGCCAAGGGTCTTGCGTTTGGCGCAGACCTCTGCGGCATGGCGCTCCCGCTCTTAAAACCAGCCATGGAGAGCGACGAGGCACTTGCCCGGACGATCGAGGCGATCCACCGGGAACTGACCGTTGCCATGTTCCTGACCGGGTCGGCGAAGGTTACCGATCTCAGGAAGGCACCCTTCCTCCTCACGGGCCGCACGCGCCAGATGATCGGGAAGGACGATGCAGCACGGGTCCGGCGATAAACGAACAACAGACCAAACGGGAATTTTTAGCAGAAGTCCCGTACCAACACAGGAGATACACCATGGATATTGAAATTATTGCAGTGGGCGGATATGATGAGGTCGGGCGGAATATGACCGCGGTCCGCTGCGGAAAGGAAATTGTCATCTTTGATATGGGGCTCCGCCTGGACCAGATCATGGTCCACGAGGACGCGGAGCTGGAGAGCATGAACTCCCTTGACCTGATCAAGATCAAGGCGATACCGGACGATACCGTGATGAACGGGATGGAAGGTGCCGTAAAAGCCATTGTCTGCTCGCACGGGCACCTTGACCACATCGGGGCGATCCCGAAGCTGGCGCACCGGTACAATGCACCGATCATCGCCACTCCCTATACCACGGAACTGATCCGCCAGGAGATTGCGGGTGAGCAGAAGTCCGCTGTGAACAACAAGCTCTTCGCGCTCAAGGCGGGGCAGCGGTACACGCTCTCGCAGAACCTCATCTTAGAGTTTGTCCGCATCCAGCACTCCATCATCGACGTGGTGATCCCGGTGCTCCACACCCCGCACGGCGCTATCGTCTATGCACTGGACTTCAAGCTGGACCGGACCCCGGTCATCGGGGAGCCCCCGGACTTTGCCCGCCTCCGGCAGATCGGCAAGGAGGGTGTGCTTGCCCTGATCGTGGAGAGCACGAACATCGACCGCCGCGGACGGTGCCCGAGCGAGCGGATCGCACGGGACCTGGTCAGGGACACGATCACCAGCTTCGAGGATGACAAGAATACGCTCATTGTCTCGACCTTCTCGTCCCACATTGCCCGGATCAAGACGATCGCGGAATGCGCCCACGAGATCGGGAGGAAACCCGTCCTGCTCGGCCGGTCCATGGAGAAGTATTCCGTTACCGCCGAACAGATGAAGCTCGTCTCGTTCCCCGAAACCACGAGCGTGTTCGGGAACCGGCGGACAGTCGACCGCACCCTGCGCCGGATGATGAAGGACGGGAAAGACAAGTTCCTGCCGATCGTCACCGGACACCAGGGCGAGCCGGGCTCGATCCTCACCCGCATGGCAACCGGGGACACCCCGTACCAGTTCGGGGAGGGTGACAAGGTCATCTTCTCGGCGAACGTGATCCCGAACCCGATGAACTCCGGCCAGCGGTACCTGATAGAAGCCCGGCTGGGCTTATCCGGTGTCCGTATCTTCGAGGACCTGCACGTGAGCGGCCACGCGTACCGGGAGGATCACTATGAACTGATCCACCTTCTCACCCCCGAGCACGTGATACCCGCCCACGGGAGCATGAAGATGACCGCCGGCTACATCCAGTTTGCCACCGAACTGGGATACGCGCCCCACTCAACCGTCCACCTCCTGGGGAACGGCCAGCGGGTCAGGATCAATTAAGAGGTATATCCATGTCAGAACTTTCACCGTATCTGAAATCCGTCGCACAGCAGATCGATCGCATGATCGACCGCGATTATGTCAAGAAGGCTGGTGAACTGAACAAGGCGTCCGCCCACCTCCTTACCGCAGGAGGCAAGCGCCTTCGCCCCGCTGTCGTCATGCTTGCGGCAGATGCGGTGAAACAGGGCAGCTCGCGCGAGCTCATGCAGGCTGCCCTCGCCCTTGAAGTGACTCACACCTTCACGCTGATCCATGACGACATCATGGACGACGATTGCCTGCGCCGCGGCGTGCCGACCGTGCACACGAAGTGGGACATGCCCACCGGCATCCTTGCCGGCGATGTGCTGTACTCCCGTGCCTTCGAGCACATCAGCAGCGTTACGGCAAAGGACGATGCAAAGGTCCGTGCCATCAAGATGCTTGCCAAAGCGTGTGCCGATATCTGCGAAGGCCAGCACATGGACATGTCCTTCGAGCACCGCACCGACGTGACGGAAGCCGAGTACATGGAGATGGTGCGGATGAAGACCGGTGTCCTCTATGCAGCGGCAGCCGGGATCGGTGCCACGCTTGCCGGAGGCACGGAAGCACAGGTGAATGCTCTCTATACCTTCGGCCAGAATACCGGTATCGCGTTCCAGATCCAGGACGATCTCATTGACCTCCTTACGCCCTCCGAGAAGAGCGGGAAGGACCAGGCCTCGGATCTCCGCGAGGGCAAGCAGACCATCATCATGATCAAGGCACGCGAGAAGGGCCTTGACCTGCTGAAATACAAGCGGGATCTCAGTAAAGCCGATATTGCAGCAGCGATCCGCGAACTGACGGATTCCGGTGTGCTCGCGGACGTGAAGAAGATCGCAACCGATCTCGTTGCCGACAGCAACAAGCACCTCTCGATCCTCCCCCCCTCAAAGGAACGCCAGCTCTTGATGGATGTCGGCGAATTCTTCGTTACCCGGAGCCACTAGCATGGCAGGGGACGATCCAAAAGAGATCATCTTTTTGTGCGCACTCCAGAATGCCGTGAAGCACGGCGGAGTGCCGCAGGCAGGGGCTATTATGGGCATGGTGATGGGTGCCCACCCGGAGCTCCGGAACAAAGCCAAGGAGGTCTCCGCGATTGCAAAGGACGCGATCGCTGACGTTGCAAAACTCTCCCCAGAGGAGCGGGTCGCAATGCTCCAGGCAAAAGCACCGGAGATGATCACCGCCATGGCGGAGAAGCACGAGAAGAAGACCGGGCTTCCCCATCTTGAGGGATCGGAGAATGGCGTCGTGATGCGGTTTGCCCCGAACCCCTCGGGACCACTCCATATCGGTCACGCCCGTGCGTCCGCCCTCAACGATGCCTACGTGAAACAGTGTGGCGGGCGATACATCCTCAGGATCGAGGACACCGACCCGAAACGGGTGGACCCCGAGGCCTACGCGACCGTGCAGGAAGATATCCGGTGGCTCGGCCTTGGGATCACCGAGGTCGTCGCCCAGAGCGAGCGGCTCCCGATCTACTATGATCTCTGCAAACAGCTGATCGAGAAGGGCGGGGCGTACGTCTGCACCTGCGACAACGAGCTTTTCAAGGAGCTCAAAGATCACAAGACCGCCTGTCCCTGCCGCGACCAGCCGGTGGCAAAGAGCCTTGAGCTCTGGCAGAAAATGCTCGACCACGGGTTCAAGGAAGGCGAGGCATCGGTCCGGATCAGGACCGACCTCAACAACCCTGACCCGGCCATGCGGGACTTCCCCGCGTTCCGGATCCTCGATACCCCTCCGCACCCGAAGGTGAAGGCGCACGTGTACCCGCTGATGAACTTCTCGGTGGTGGCCGACGACCACCTGCTCGGCGTCACGCACGTGATCCGGGGCAAGGACCATATCGCGAACACCCGACGGCAGCGCTTCATCTACGATCACTTCGGCTGGAAGGTGCCGGTGTACCGGCACTATGGCCGGATGGGGATCGAGGGCGTTGTCCTCTCCACGTCCCAGATGCGGGCCGGGATCAACGCTGGCACCTATACCGGCTGGGACGATATCCACCTCGGCACCCTCCGGGCCCTGGCCCGCCGGGGGATCCAGCCCGAGGCCGTGAAGAACGCGATGATCGCGATCGGTATCGGCGACGTGGACATCTCCTTCTCGTGGGACAACCTGTACGCGGAGAACAAGAAGCTCGTTGACCCGACCGCGAACCGGTACTTCTTCGTGCCGGAGCCGGTTGAAGCAAAGATCGAGGGAGCACCCGCTCATACCGCCCACGCCCTGCTCCACCCGGGCGATGCGACCCGCGGGTCACGCACGCTGGAGTTCACCGGTTCTGTCCTCATCCCGAAGGCCGAGCTCGTGCCCGGCACCGCGATGCTCCGGCTCAAGGATCTCTTCAATGTGAAGATTGCATGGAATGGCGACACCCCCTCCTTCTCCTACGGGGGGGCGTCGCTCGCGGATGCCCGGGCAGCGAAAGCCCACATTGTCCAGTGGCTCCCGGCGCAGGCAACCGTGCCCTGCACGCTCCTCACGCAGGAGGGTATTATGTCCGGTGCCTGCGAACCTGCTGTACGTTCAGAACTCGGGAAGGT
This sequence comes from Methanoregula sp., assembly GCF_028679125.1. Taxonomy (GTDB): domain Archaea; phylum Halobacteriota; class Methanomicrobia; order Methanomicrobiales; family Methanospirillaceae; genus Methanoregula. The sequence continues at coordinate 9,692 of NZ_JAJRCG010000029.1, forward strand.
TGTCCAGTTCGAGCGGGTTGCGTTCGTGAAGATCGATGCGGTTGGTGCAGATGGGGTACGGGCGTATTTTACGCATAAGTGAAGGGTAGCCCGGGTCGCGGATTATTTTTTTTAAAAGGAAACTCAAAATAATAACTTTGAACTTTGTATTTTTGTATCAGCGTCTAGAAGAGCGCATATTCACAGAAAATTATCAAAAACCATTCTATCATCTCAAATGAACAAGGTATTCATATATAATTTATATTTCAATCAATAAAGTATGTTTATGGGTCAACTTTGGGAAAAGCATAAAGAAATTATCATTACGGAGTCTTTGAACATATTTATAGTAATTTTTGGGCTTGTCTTTCTTTATATAGGTTTAATCCCGGGTTCGCAAGTAATTCTATTATTCCCGAAAAATCCTTCAATCCCCCAAATAGTTGGAGTTATTACGGGTGTCGGTATAACTTCAATATTTTTTGGTATCGGTAACATATACACGTACTATAAAGATTATGAAAATGGTCGCGATACCAAAAATATCCAAAATTTACTTGTTGAAATAAAAAAGACTGTTGAATCACTTCAAGGCTCATTTTTTCCATGTAAAAGAAATTTTTCAGATGAAGTAACAGAGATCCCAAAAAAAGACAAAATTAAAAAAATTAAATTGGAATTAGAATTTGAAATGGCATACCTCAAAGCAATTGGTGTTTCGTTGACTTTTATAACTGTGATAATTGGATTTTTAGGTATTAGCTATGGGAAAGAAATTTTAGATATTTCTGTTTATGGTTTTCCAAATATTTCAATCGGTTTAATACTCCTTGGTCTGCTTGCAATTTGCTTTATTTTGTTATTATCCAAGTTACTTAGCGAATATCATTCTAAAATGGCGGAAATTTCGCGAATTTACAATAGTTAAAAAATAGAGAAGTGGTTATAAAATTCCAATCAATCTTTTTGTCAGATGTCATGACAAAATGATACTCAACGCAATGGACTCATGTCAACTATTTTTCAGATCGTAGCATTAACCGTAAGGCAACATGAATATTTTTCAGCGGTTTTTGACTGTGACTTTTTAGGTTATCGCTTTTTTGAATAGGTAACGCATGTATTGAGTAGATTACAAGATGGGGGCTGATGCCCCCATACCCTCAGATGCGATGAACGCCGCCGCCCCCGAAGGGACGCCCCCGCGGCGGTTCAGGAACCGGTTACCTCCGTAAACCGATTTGCCCGGCGAGGCCCCGACGAGGCAGCCGAGCGACCCCCGCAGGGGTGGGGTTGCTCATTTTAGAAATCAATTTAGCAACCATACGTCGCTCTATTTGTCAGCCCCCGCCCCTTTCCGTGAAATTTCCACGGCTTCAGATCAATTGTGAAAACCGGTTTGCGGGATTGTGAGGAGTAAGGGAGATGCGTTGCTGTCAGGCCGAGAGCGGCCCGTTGTTCGCACCGGGCGAGTGCATCGATATATCGGGTTGAGTTTTTATTGATGACTTGTGCGGTGCGATTGAGGCTGGAATTATTCTGATCAAAAACCCTATCCTCTTCTGGATGATACAGATTGGTACGGATGTTGAAATTAGCCAATCAGGTTATTGTGCTTGATCGCCTCAATATCAACGGTCGTCTTCATCGTCTTTCCCGAGAACTTCAAATCACCGTAGGACACGCTGAAGATCGACTCACCCTGTCAAACGATGAGTTCGGGCTTTTGGTTTCAGCACCAACCCTTGAGGAAGGTATTGCGGGGATCTCCAATGAGTTCTCAATGCTCTGGGAAGTATATGTTGCTGATAATCCGGAGAACCTTACAAGAGATGCACTACGGCTTCGTTCAAACCTTAAGTCTCTTGTTGCGGCCGGTGCTGGTTCTTGAGGAGCTGCGAAGACCCGCGATATCGCGGCTGCTCTCTTCAAAAAGGGATTTAAAGAGCGATCATCCTATCACCAGATCTTTTATCTCTGCATTGACGGGAAGATCTCCGGGGTTCACACGTTCCTGAGTCACGGAATGAAAGAGTACAACGCAGACCTGCTCGCAAAGATGAGGATCCAACTTCACCCGTCCGGAAAAGAATTAGACGATCTTATCCGCTGCCCGTTATCAGGTGAGGATTATGCGAAGTTGTTGGTCGAGCGTGGCGTTTTTTAAAAAATAATTGAAAAATGAATGGGATGGGCATTCCACTGTTTTGTGAGAAGTTCTGGTTTGATTTAAAAGTGTCATATCGGCCCCGTTCTTCGACGTAAAACGCCGAACCCCGCCAGAACCCCCCTGGCGCCCGCCGGGCCCTGGATCACCCCCCTCCACAACCCAAATCTCATCTCCCCACCCTATCCTCGATTAAAACAAGCTCTGAACAGGCCGGTTTTTTCGCTCACAAAACCTCCGGATAGGTAAACGGAGCCTAATGCGGGATTTTCCGTGGCACTCCCCGCAAAAACCCCCGAAACAGGTCGGTCGCTGAAAACCGGAAAGAGTGAAACGGGACTCATTACAGGCCCGGATGGGCCATTTTTACCGATCCGGGCAGGTGAGAGTACTGGCACTCTAAAAAAGAGGTAGTTATCCTCCCTTGTCAGAAGAGGCGGCAGATCCCCCCGGGTATAGTCCCGGCAGACTCGCCATATCCGGTATAGATGCCGGTACAAAAACCGGTACGGAATCCGGTAACGGAGCAGGAGCCGGAACCTTTGTGGAAGCCGCACTCTCTATGAGCATCGGCGTCCCATCCGCCCGGATCTCGATATCCCGTTTCATCCGTTCCATCTTGGTCAAACTATCGCGGGTCAAGGAGCGCCCTCCCCCAGACCCCGAAATCCCACTGCCTCATATCAAGTGTAAAACAGGTTTGCGGTATTGCATGACGTAAGGAATGCCAGGCAATTTCTGGATACGCTGCCAGCCAAAAACCTCCCGCATCCCACTCACATATATTTATTGAAGCCCCCTGCATATGGTAAATATAAGATCAGGCTATGAAATTCTCAATTTTAATTGAACAGGATGAAGACGGGCGGTATGTTGTGGAATGCACCGATCTGCCGGGATGCATGACTGAAGGCGACACTCTCAATGAAGCAATTGAAAATATCAATGAAGCAATTGTCGGTTGCATCAAGTCCCGGTTGAAGACAGCATCGGATAAGATCCATATCACGTCCCTGCCTTCCCGCATGAGTATCGATGTCGATACTTCCGGTATAAATTATGCCTAAACTTCCGCGTGCGGGCGGACAAAAGCACATCGCTGCATTCAAGCGGGCAGGATGGGTGGAGAACCACGTTGAGGGCAGCCACCATATCCTGATAAAAGCGGGAAGTCTGGTTCACCTGTCAGTCCCGGTTCATGCCGGACGTGATCTCGGTATTGGATTGTTGTGCAGGTTGATCGATAAAGCCGGTATGTCCCAGGAGGAATATTGCGCATATTTCTCCGGAGAAAAATAAGGGTACCAGTAGTGTGTGCCACCGTTAATGTCCATTTTTTGACTGAACGCTTTCGGCTCATCGTTGTTTTGCATGGATAATGCATGTATTGAGCAGGTTACAAAGACAGGGGCTGATGCCCCCAACCCCTGGATGCGATGAACGCCGCAGCACCTAAAAGGGACGCCCCCGCGGCGGTTCAGGGACTGGTTAACCTTTCCTCAAAAAAATATCAGCGGATGTTACCTGAATTTTCCTCATCGCCGATCTTATTGAGATCGACTACCATCTGGATAGTATCAGAATTCTGGGTTATTTTTATGAATCCACCATAGTTTTCGTAGAATCGGATGGCTCGTGGATCTTTTTTTGCATCTACCTTGACGAACCTGCAACCGATCTGCCCGGTCAATCTGAAAGCCATGGCAAAAACATGTTTCAGCATTTCACGTCCAATGCCCTGACTGCGCAGCCCATCTTTTGTTGCCATCCTGGCCAGAAGTAATGCCGGATATTCAGAAGTAATGCCGGATATTTATTGGGGGGATCTTCAATCTCAAGGGACATTTTTTTTACAGAGTCAGATGTGATACACCCCATAGACAAGGAGAAAAACCCGACAAGCACGGTACCTGAATGGACAAGATAGGTAGTACTGATCTTTTCCTGTTGCCGGATTTTTGCATCGTTCCTTAAAAAATCTTCAAGATCTTTGGAATCGGAACATACAAATGATGAAATGTCGGAATCTTCAGATAATTTTGAAAAAATGAGAGATGTAAGATCCATTGTCATTTCGTGGTTATGGCCATTCTTTTGAGAGCTGGCGGGCTTCCCGGAAGAGTGCCCGGCTCTCCGGGGTGAAGTGTTGCTTTGGGGCGTCGACGTATTTGTTGAATACCCGCGCTTCTTCACCCCGTAAGACAGTCTCTAATTCAATCTGTTTTGCCATCTCTTACCACCTTTTATATTTACGGTATTACTTGCTTTTCTATTATTAAGCTAACCTCCGTTACACTTCAAGGTACCTGATTATGAGGTCCGGCTAAACTGGCATCTCTTTCCAGATAGTGTCGCACTTTCCGCATTTCGTTCTAAATGTCAATGCCCGCCCTAACGCTAAAGCTCCACCGCCTCATATCAAGTGCAAAAACTGGTTTGCGGTATTGCATGACGTAAGGGGATTCATTGAATTAAGTACAAAGATAGGGGTTGATGCCCCCATACCCCTATGCGATGAACGCCGCAGCACCTAAAAGGGACGCCCTCGCGGCGGTTCAGGAACCGGTTACCTCCGTAAACCGATCAGCCCAGCGAGGCCCCGACGAGGCGGCCGAGCGACCCCTGCAGGGGTGGGCTTGCTCATTTTGGAAAAGCCATGCAATTTCTGGATACGCAGCCCGCTGTTTTTCCAGAGCCAGGTGTTGATCCCATGGCTGTATGAAAAAATTCAGCGGACGTTGACTGAAATTTTCTGCTCGAAAGAAAACATTTCGATATGCTAACGCTCCCGGGCTTACGTTGCACTCGTGGAGCGAGGGTCAGGCGGTGTACTTCCCGTGCGAACAAACCGACGTGATTCAGGTAAAGACTGTCGGAAATTTTCTCCCGGACCTGTTGGTCACGGGCGGTAAAATATCAAAGTACACCGCCCTACCCCCTCAAGCCCCTCCCATTTCCGAGCCGGATTCATGCAGTTTTACGGGGTAACTGAGGGGATTGTCCTGGCTCCGGTGGGAGCGGGGGTCGGGCGGTGTACAAACCTGGTGCATGACAGATGCCCTATCAAAAAGGGATTTCTCCAGAGCAAACTTTTCTTATCAGACCCTGTGTGAAAATGTCTCATCGCGATCCTGATCGCGTTTGAAAAAGACGTGAATGTATGTCAGCAGGAGCAGTCTCCCTGTACTTTTTTTAGTATCCCTGCCCTACGTGTATAGACATACATGGCAGGCGGTGAGATCGTGAACGGTGCAGAAGGTGGTAAAGAGTCCCGCGAGAAGCTCGTCTTCCACGGCCTCTGCGTGGATTTTCTCATCCTGGTCCCGGAGACGATTGCGGTCATCCTCTCCGGGTCTGCTGCCCTCCTGTCCGATGTCTTCAAATATGCAAATGAGGTCCTGGCCACCCTCTTTGCGCTCATGATCATACGGCGGATGAAAGCCGGCGGGAAGTTCACCTACGATTACGGCATGGGCAAGTTCGAGACCCTCACAAGAATCATCACCGGCAGCGTGATGGTTGTCTCCATCTGTATCCTTGTCCTCTTTACTATCCAGCGTCTCATGCATCCCGAGGACTTCGAGATGGTTGCCGCATATATCGGTATCCCGCTCATGCTCATCGCAAGCATTGCCGATTACCACCACTGGCATACCTACCAGAACCGTTCAAAAGAGGATCCTTCGCCGATCATGGAGTCGCAGTGGCGCCTGCGGAGGGCCAAGACCTTCTCCAATCTCCTCCTCC
>NZ_JAJRCG010000030.1 GCF_028679125.1 Methanoregula sp.
CCCATCGAGGCCCCGTACACGTGCATGCTGTCATACCCGAGAGCCTTCATCAGCCCGGCTGCATCCTCGGAGTACTGGGAGATCGTGGGTGTTGCATTATTGTCCGAACTGTATCCCATCCCCCGGTGGTCATAGGTATAGACATGGTATTTCGAGGCAAGGATCGAAATAAATGTCTCGTTCCACGCAGTGTCCATGGTGGCGCCGAATCCCGGGACCAGCAGGAGGGGTTCGCCGGACCCGAATTCCCGGTATCCCAGCGTAACGCCGTTGACCTCTGTGTACTTCACGGGCGTTGCATTGATCGATACGGAGGAATAGGCATGTGTTGCCGGGACTGCCGGGCAGGTAGCCGGGGCGGAAGCATTCGTGCACCCTGCCGTGACAATAAGGCAGAGGGCGGTAGCGATAACCAGGATGAGCATCAGGGACTTGTTCATGAAAACCTCGTTGCGGAAATTACAGATTCAGGTATTGGATTGTTTGTAATTGGGCGGAGATCTAAAAAAATTACCTGCGATTTTTTTACAACTGGCATACCGGGTTTTCCATGAAGGCGGATCCCAAAAACATGCATTCGATCCCCGGAGGGAATCACTATATGGCCCCCATGAGGATATCAGCGCCGGACATGAGTGCTTCCTTCACGACATCAACACGGATACCACCTGCGGTTGCAACAAACAGCTTGCCGCCCGCTGCATTCTTGATCACCACAATGTCGCCCCAGGCATGGGCGCTCTCGTTCCCCGCACATACGATAATAAAAATGATTTCGCCGGGCAAAAATTGCTAGATCTTCCCGTATTTCTTGTGTGCAAGTTCCTGGCTCATGATACGGTCGATACAGACCATATCGTCAGCCACAAAATAAAATATCGTGTATTTCGAGGATACATGCATCCTCCACCGGGGTCTCCGGGTTTTGAGTTTTTTAATATCACCCAGAGCATGGGGGTGTTCAGTCAGCCGATCGATATGCTCCCCGATAACACGACGGTCTTTCTCGGGCAGGTCCCTGATGAATGCCCTGGCATCGTCCCCGATTTTTATCTGCACGGTATGCCTGCCTTAAAGACCGAGTTCTTTCTTGGCCTTGTCCCAGGGAACGAAGTGCGCATCCTTGTCAATTTCGTCAAGGTCTCTTTCGAGAGTTCGTAACTGATGTTCAGCAATGAGATCAGCTACCGTGTCTCCAAGGGTTTTCCCCGGTTCTTTCAGCCGGGAGAGATCAGCCCACGTGCTCGGTGTGAGGGCCACTCTCTTGTCCGCAATTTCTTCCTGCCGGGAAATGGATTGTGTCATATTCAATAATCGCCTCGCAACATGCAGATGCCGGGTCAACTGTGTAAGATTAGACAGTTGTACAATCTTGGCGAGAAATAGTGATAAAAATTGTGCTTCAGATCGCATTCCGTGGAATAGGGGTATTGTAAGAAATCCCATAGCAGGGATTATTCAGGTTAAAGAGTCGACTTAACCTCCTGCCAAGTGGATCTCCCTGGACCGGACGATTTTGTAATTAATGAAACGAAAAAATAGTATTATGACTTAAAAGTCAGTCATGACCCTGAACTGGTCGATCTCTTCCCGGTTCAGCTGGTCTAAGAACTCATCCGCTGCATGCTCGATATCCTTCGAGGCAGTGATCGCACGGCCGACCACGAGGATGTCCGCGCCGGACTTGAGTGCTTCCTTCACCACATCAACACGGATACCGCCGGCAGTTGCAACAAGCAGCTTGCCGCCAGCCGCCTTCTTGATCGCCGCAATGTCGCCCCAGGCATGGGCGGCCGAGGCGCCTTCGGTGTCGATGGCACGGTGGAGTTCTACAATGTCCGGCTTGACTTTCAGGCTCGCGATGAGCTTGACCGGGTTCTGGACGTTCAGCATATCGATGATCGAATAGATGCCGACCTTGCGGGCTTCCGAGCACGCCTTCTCGATGGTGGATGCCGGGGCAAGGCCGGAGACAACGACTGCGTCAGCGGTTGCATCGGCTGCCATGCGGGCTTCAAGATTGCCGGTGTCGAGGATCTTCATGTCCGCGATGATGAATGCATTCGGGCGGAGCTTGCGGATCTCGCCGATGACCGAGAGGCCGAACTTCTTGATCAGCGGGGTTCCTGCTTCGATGATCACGTGGTCGTTCTGCGGAACGCACTTCAAGACTTCAGCAACCTTGCCCATGTCCACGAGGTCCATTGCGACCTGGAGGTAAGGGGCATCCCAGAGCCGGGTGACCTTGAATCCCATGATGCCGTGTGCTGCACGGTCTTTCTCGAACACGAGCGTCTTCGTGTCCGGGAACTTGTCGATGGCACGGTGGAGGGCAAGTTTGGTTGCGCCGTAGTTGTACCGGTAGATCTTGTTGTAGTCCTTTGCATCCGGGTGAACGAAGGCCGACACCATGATAACGGTACCTTCGATGTCGATCCCCTTGAACAGGTCCTCCTCAACACAGTCCGCAACCGCCTTTGCGACTGCGGCCTGCACCGGGCCGAACATCTCGTTGACCTGGGACATGTCCTTTAACGTGACCTTCGGGATCACGATCGTGGCCGGCTTGGTCAGCAGGTTTGGGCGTACCACCGCAAGAAGGGGCGTGTGCCCCATTGAAAGCTGCGAGACCGAGTTTGCAAATGCCGAACCGATAGGACCTTCCTTATCTCCCATTAACAGGTCGATATGCGCCAGTTCCGCGCCATCGCCAATAAGTGCTTCTCCGACTAAATACATGGAACTCTCCGTACTGTTCAATTATGTGCCGCTAATCTATGATAAAGTTACGAGCCGGCACTGCCGGAGCCGGTTCAAAGAACTTATTAACCGGCATCACGAGCAATTACGTACAGAGTGTGCCCGCATGGCGAAGAACCCATACGATCTTTTCCAGAAGGAGTGCCCGGAACTTGCCGAGCGGTTCAATAATCTCGTCGAGGTCCAGCGATCCTTAAACGGCCTGGATCCCAAAACCAAGCAGCTGATCAACATCGCCATCCAGACCGCCACCCGGAATCCCGAAGGCGTGAAGCTGCATGCGATGATGGCGCAGAAGAGTGGCGCGACCAGGGACGAGATCGTGGGCGCAGTCGTGATGAACCTGCACCTCACCGGCCTTGTTACGGTGCTCGAGTGCCTGCCGGCGGCCCTGGACGGGATCGAAGAAGCGAAGAAAACGAAGAAGCGCTAGCGTCTCACTTTTAAAAAACAGGTTGAGGGTGCATCACCATCTCATCCACGCCGCTCCACGTGAAATTGGCATGTGCACTGCCGATGATATAATCCGACGCTTTCCCGAGGCTGTCAGAGGCATGTTTCTTGTTCGCGTCTTCAACCTGCATGCTTACAATTACGGGGGGTTTGTTTTTTGCGTAATCCAGAAGATCATAGGTCCAGTAAACACGATAATCCGGGTAGAGTGCAACAACCCGGGGAACGCTGCGGGTATCGGGCATCGTCACCGGATCGATAGTGAACGAATACGTTTCCACATCAGTATAATTGGATGCCGTCATGAACAGGGAAGTGCCGCCGGAAATGGCAAGAAAGAGGACGATACCGGCAATACCACAGAAGAACAGGACGAGGATAAACGAAAAGACGGTTTTTATCCGGGGATACGGGAGGAGACTGTTCAGATCCATGAAAACCGCCAGTACGATCACCAGCGTCAGCCCTGCAATGACCGCAAAAACCCCCAGGCCGGCAATCGATATCGGGGCATTGAGACTCAAAAACCATGCCGTTAATAAGAACCAGACCAGGCTGAATATGGCAACAACGCCGCTGATCAGGATCGCAAATGAGATGATCTTCTCGCTGATCCTGACTTCAGGATTCCGGCCGATCCGGGTGAACCACCGGATGACGATCAGGGCTAACAGGCAGTAGATAAAAAATGCTGAAAAATAGGTGGCGATGATGATTGCCCCGAGCGCCAGGATACCTATCTGCGTGGTTAACATGATCTGGAGCCAGCCATCTCCCAGGATAAAGGTCAGGAAGAGGGGGGAGAGCGAAATGATGGTGGCGATAACGCCGATAATTGCAATAAGGTGTTCAATGGCGCTGAAAAAATCAATCGAATGCTGATACGTAAATGCGGGGCAGGGGGATTCCCGGTTGATCCGCCGGAACCCGAAATAGAGGATGACACAGGCAATTATTCCTAAAAAAATAATCGGGAGGAACGAGAAGGGACTATCTGTCATTTTAATGAGAATCTTTTTTCTGCCCTATTAAAGATGCTGATGTACTGGCCGGGTCCGCCGTGAGGCTCTCTTTTGCCGGGACATGAAAAGACAATATATTTCATTGTATACTCCAATTCCCATGTATGAAAAAAACCTCCCTGCGATACGCGTTCCTCATTCTTGCGGCCTGCCTTGTAGCCGGCATGGTTTTTATTGCCGGTTGTACCGGCACGCAAAAAACCAGTACTTCTGCAAACGCTGACAAACTCGACGGCTTTGATGCTTTTGTTACCGGTAAAATGGCTGAATACGAAGTACCCGGTGCGGTTGTCGGCATTGTCGAGAACGACACCGTTGTGTACCTGAAAGGGTTCGGCGTCCGGGAGGCCGGCAGACCGGAGAAGGTCGATCCCGACACACGCTTCCAGATAGCGTCCGTGTCGAAATATTTTACCGGTGCTGCGATCGGTACGCTTGTCGATGAAGGGAAACTTGACTGGGATACCCCGGTGGTCACGTACCTGCCGGGTTTTGCCTTAAAAGACAGGTACGCAGGCCAGCATGCAACCCTCCGCGACATGCTCGCCCACCGTGCAGGTTTCAAATCCTATGACGGGGAACTGCTGGGCCGGGTCGGATACTCCAACAGCGAGATCCTGCAGCGGATACAGTACTTAGAGCCGGGCACCAGTTTCCGGGAGAAGTACCGGTATTCAAATGTCGGGTATTTCATTGCCGGGGAAGTTGCGGCAAAAGCGGACAACCGGAGCTGGGAGGATTTAACGGATGCCCGGATCATCAGGCCGCTCACCATGACGAGGTCGGGAGCCCACCCGGAAACACTGTATCTCGATGACAACCATGTTGCCGGCCATGCCGGTACAGGTGGCGATATCCATACCATCCCGCTCGAGGAGGCATCCCTTCCCGCTGCCGGCCAGGTAGTCTCGACCGGCCGGGACATGACGCAGTTTATGAGGATGATGCTGAACGACGGTTCAATTGACGGGAAGCAGATCCTCACGCCGAAAACCGTGAAGGATATTCATGCGGCAAGCCTGGTGGCAGGGGCAAGCGGGCCTCTTGGTGACCAAAACGGGGCAGTCGGTCTTGGCTGCGACTCCTACCACTTCCTTGGCGAGCGGGTCATAGAGAAGAACGGGGCGCTTGACGGTGTCCGTTCGGTTGTCGTCCTCATCCCCGGGAAAAAGAGCGGGATCGTTGTCATCGCAAACAAGCAGCTGACTGCATTCCCCGAGGCGGTCCGGGACGAATTCCTGGAGCGGTATATCGGAAAGATCGGTGTTGACCTGCAGGCACGGGAGAACGCCTCGCAGGCCGGGTGGAACTCGCTCATCAAGAATCCCACACGTCCCGCAGATGCCGGCCCGGCAACGATCAGCCCGTCTGCCATCGCGGGAACGTACACGAGCACCCTGTACGGCATCCTGCAGGTAAACCAGGGATCAGATGCCGGGAATATGACCTTTGGTCTTGGCCCGGACAGGTACCCGGGGAATCTCACGCACTGGACCAACAACACCTGGTATCTCACGTTCCCGAACCCGGACGACCAGGTCGGATATCTCACCTTCGCTGCGAGCCCGACGGGAACCGTTACCGGCTTTACCTCAGATGAATTCGGCCCGTTCACCCGGGCGTAAGCTGATGAGCCGACACCTGCCCGTCAATACTTTTTTTAGTTCCCGTGAAGCTTCCGGAACGGTCAGCGGGCTGAAGAGGTATATGATGGAAGGCTCGTATGACAAGCCAGAGAAGGTGTCGTAACGACCCGGACGAAACGGAGCCCTGTGTCCGGACTCATCCGGTTTTTCAAAAATACATCGTGCGTGATGGTCAACGAATGGGTGGATACGGGATCCTTAGCGGAGTAATTTTTTTTTGAGACCCTGACCGCAGGAGATCCATCGGGCATTTCTGTTATTGAAGAATACGGTGAACGGGGAATAAAAACAACCATTTATTATTAAACGGGAGTAAACGCTGAACCATGGTAAAGCAATCCATCTCATCAATAATACTGCTCATGACCGTTTTGGTCGTTCTCTCGGTGGGTATTGCAGGATGTACCTCACAGACACCCGCATCATCACCGACACCGGTAACAAACAAAACCCTGTCATCGGCTGAGCCTTCAGAAATGATATTGCAGCCTTCAGAGATCCCGGGAAATTTCACCCTTGTGGCAAAAGGCGAGAGACCGGCTTCTGAACTGAGCGACTGGGCACTTGCTCACGGCTGGAAAAAAGGATACTATGCCGTTTACCAGAAGAATGATCCGAATTCACCTTCCGTAACGTTCATCAAACAGAATATCTCTGTGTATTCCGCTGAAAATATCACTCTCGTAGTACCTGATACCATAAATGGTTACAAATCATGGCCAGCTGAAACGAACAATACAAATCTGTCCGTTGAAGAAGTATCTCTGCCAACCATTGGGGATGTCAGCGGTTCACTGAGATTTTTCGATAAAAGTGATAACTCCTCGGGATACCTGATCGCATTTGTGAAAAAGGATGTGTTCCAGGATATCCAGACGAACGGGACAGCGGCAGATTACGAAACTGCCAAACAACTCGCTGGTATTGCAGCAGCAAAAATCAAGTAAAAATTTTCACTCTTTTTTTATCAGATGAAAAGTTTTCCGGGAAGACGTGGACTGTATTTCATAACGTTGATATCCGGAGAGTGAATACTAATCCCCATGAACTCATCGTCATACGGTCTTCTTACGCTCATTCTCATCACCTGCCTGGTTCTTGCAGCGGGCTGCGCAGGCACTCAACCTACCTCCTCCACCGCACAAAAAATCCCGGATGCAACCGGAACAACACCTGACGGAACCGTATCGCTCATGCTCACGGGCGTCCCGGATGTCCGCCAGGCTCAGTACTTCACTAATGTTTAGCTCGGGCTGAGGAAAACAGTAAGATCTAAATAGGCAGCGGGCGCCGAATATGGTCAAACACCGGCAAATTGCCCGCCGAATAAAGAATGAGCTCCGAGCA
>NZ_JAJRCG010000031.1 GCF_028679125.1 Methanoregula sp.
GGTCTCGTAGGTTCCATCACCATTACCATCGAGCGAGATCGTGGTGCGGGAGGGCCAGTTGGCGGACCCGGAACCGGAGTAGACGTTGACGTAGAGGCGGGCCCACTGGATGTTCGTGAACGTAGGGATTGCAAACCGCTGGTCAAAGTCCCGTACAGTCACATCATCACTGGTGGGCTGGTCGGCAAACGGTACCGGCTGGAACGAACCCACGTACAGGTCACCGGAGACGGTGCCGTTCTTCGTATTGGCCAGGAGGAGCCGCGACCCGGTGACCGGGCTGACCGTGACGAGGTTCTTCTTAACCGTGGTGTTGGTCCCGTCTGCACTGGTGGCGGACAGGGTGACGTTGTACGTGCCTGCCGTGGTGTAGGTGTGGAGCGGGTTCTGCTCGGCCGATGGCGTGCTGTAGTCGCCGAAGTCCCACGACCGCGCGGTTATGGTCCCGGCGCTCTCGTCCGTGAACTGGACGGCGAGCGGCCAGGTACCGCTCACGGGGGTGGCGGTGAAGGCCACGACCGGGCCGGAGGTTGCCTCTGCCCCGGTGACCGTGATATATGCGGTCTTCGACTCCGTAGCAGATCCGTACGCGTTCGTTGCGGTGAGGTTGACGGTGAACGTCCCGGCTGCGGTATAAGTGTACACCGGGTTCTTCTCGGTGCTGTCGATGGTGCCGTCGTTGTTAAAGTCCCACTGCCAGCCGGTTGCCCCGTACGAAAGATCCGTAAACTGGACTGATACGGGTGCGGTGCCGGAGGTTGCGTTTGCGGAGAACGAGGCCGAGGGGGGCGCCTCGTAGGTGAGTTCCAGGATGGCGGCGGCGAGGTTGATGTAGGAACCATCATACGTGACACCCAGTTCGTTAGTACCGTCATGCAGGGCGTCTGTGACGTCGTAATACCGGAACGCGGGATCCGCCCCGCCGCTCCCGATGAGTGCGGCAGACTGTGCGTCAAAGCGAATGCTGTTCTGGTTATTGTCGTTGCCGGAGGGCAGGATTGTCATCACCTTTGCCGAGGAAACACCGGCTGTTGTCACGTTGTTGAACATGGCGTAGGCGATATGCGATTCATCTGTCGCGCCATAGAGTGTGTCACACCCTTCGTCCAGCCAGATCTTTCGGTACGGTTCGCTGGTATCTTCGTACACCACGACAAGAACGGCACCGTAGAGCCCACCGCTCGGTGCCGATGCGGTGATGAGTGCGGTATTGCCATCCTTGTTAAAGTACGGTGTCACGTCATAGACTGCCTGGCCGTTATAATTCGGGCTGTATATCGGGCCGTCGCCATAGAAGGCAACCTGGTCCACGGTGTTGCCGTTGAACTGGACTGCAAGGCCGGGGTTGTCGTTGTTGCTCCAGGTGTATGACTGGTAGAGCCGGGCTGATCTGACGGTTGCCGTGGCCGGGACCGGCAGGGTATCAGCCGACCATTGCGCTGTTGTGGAATACCATCCGCCGTCGGTCTGGTACCCGGAACCCAGTGCAGAGACAACGGTCACGTTCCCTTCCGTGAAGTTCCCTGTTTCAAGATCATATCCGGTATAGTACCTGCCGCCCAAGTAGTATCCCGATCCGTACGAGCCGCCCCGGACAACCGTCAGCGGTGTCGAGTAGGTGTTGTTGGTCTCGTCAGTCTCCGCGAGTGCGTTCTCTGTATCGAGTGTGATGGTGAGCGGGATAGTATCACCCAGTACCCGGGATGCAATCGGGTCGGTGACGCTGATCGTGGTGCTGCTTCCTGCGGCAAGCGAAGTGATATCAAAGGTCGATGGCGTGCCGTTCAGGGTGAAGTTGGCCTTGAACGCGCCGGCATCGCCCGTGCCCAGGTTCACGATGGTGGCGGTTACGATATTAGCGATCCGGGGTGTGGGGGAACTGACAGAATTGATGGTAAGGTCTGGAGTCCCCGTCACAACAGATCCTGCCGGTTCGTTCACCACCGGTTCGCTGTCGGCCAGCTGTCGCACGAAAATCCAATCGTAGTAACTGTAATAACCCACACTTGAAATTTGTGATGCCACATATACAGGTAATGTTGCGCTCAGTGCCGCTTCATTTGTATACCGTGGATTCACTCTGTCAGTTACGGTAATATGGGTTGAATTCCAGGTCATCTCCCCAGTACGGTATTCATTGATATTCCAGTAGTATCCATAAAGGGAGGATAACGCATAATTGGTAGCTACTGAATTGATTTTTTTATAAAATGTTTCTTGATAAGAATTGATAACTCTGAACTGAACGTAATCGCTTGTGATCGCATAATCCTGGAAACCTAAATATTGGATATATTGATACAGGTTCCCGCGGAACCCAATCGATGCATTCTGGCTGAATTTTGTATTTGACTGGAGTTTTGTCGTACCTGTCAGACGTAACTTCGAATCGCTCACTGAATACCCAGTACCGGAAGAAACCGTCCACTTGTCCGTGTTCAGTGACGATCCCTCGAAATCATCGAAGAGGGCAAAGGTGGCAGCGCCGTCGGCTGCACTCCCGATGGTGGGATTCCCGTAATAGATATCCACGGGAACGGTGTTCGCATACCCTGCCGGGATTGACGGTATCTTGACCCAGAAGATGGCGTTGTCCGTGCCGGTAGGGGTCTCCATCCAGTAGCTCAGTTCGGTGCCGTCACTCAGGGCAAATCGGACATCGTTGAACGTGGGCTGGGCGATGCCCGGCAGGTGGATGTTCTCAGATGAATCCAATCCGGTCACGTTATAGAGTACGAATTTCACTTGGTAATCCGTGAGATCGGTTGCGGCCCCGTGGATGTTTGCGGTATACTTAGACGTGAAACTACCCGTGTCGATGGTCGCCGCGGCCACTGGCACCGCCAGCACCGTGAGCGCCACGAGTAGACCGATGAGAATGAACCGGTGCCAACGTCCGGCTGCCAAACCTCTTCGGGCAGGGGTGGCGGGCGTGTTCGATGAGCGGTTCTGGGCCACAGACAGGCAGCCGGGTACGCGGACAGGATAGCACTTCATGCAACATACACCATAGAAATTAAAATCAATCGATCAATTGGTAGAATCTGATGTTACATTAATTAATCTAAATGATATTTGGTGATACATTTTTAAAAAAAGTGTGAAACATTAAGGCGCAGGGTGGATGTCGATCATTCCAGCCGGGTGAAAAATTCCGTCATCGGGAGATGCTGAATCAGGGAAATATTATCCCGCTGCTCCAGCACTATTCTCTCCGTGTTTTCGGGATGTAAAAGTAAAAATTCCGGTGATAATTTAAGGGGAAGCCGTTGGCAGGTACTAATCTGGATCCACAGGTCGCGGGGGAAGGAAAATGATCCGCAGGTGAGGGAACCGTGTTCCCGCCCGCATCCCGGTTCAGTAAAGCCGGATATCCGAAAGGACCGGGCATTGCCGGTAAAAAAAAGGGATGGGTTAATAGGTGATCTTCAGGATCGCTACTGCCAGTTTATACCATGATTTGGTCGGGTCCCGGTCATAGCGGAAAACGTTAGTGCCGGATAATACTGAACCCGAACCAACAGCATACTGGTTGAGCCGGGCATAACTGTTCGATCCGATCGTTGTCGGGGCAAGTGTCCCTGCTGCTCCATTCCAGCCGTAAATCCCGTTTGCCGATGCGATGTCATCAGTGTACAGAGTTACATTTGTGATTCCGGTTGTCGTTGCTACGGCAAATGTGGTTTCACCCACATATGCATCATCGGCGCTGGTACTTGGGTCATGCCCCTCGTTGATCCAGTACTTGATCTCCGGTGAATTCCACCCATACACCAGCTTTGCCTCCTTGATACGGCCGTCGAACCTGTCGCTTACGTTGGTGGTATTGATGTACAGCGTCATGCTCGTACTGTTCATATAATCCTTTACATCGAAGACCGAGACATAGTCGCTTGTTACCCGGCAGAGGCCGGTACCCGTTGTTACGAAGGGTGCCGAGAGGCCGTCTGCGCAGGTCCACCCAGCAGTCTGATCATAATCAAGATTGAGCGGCTGCGCGTTTGCCAGGACAACATCGCCCACACCGGGCCGTGTCAGGGTGATCGTCTCCGTTCCCTGCCAGTTGGCGGTCATGTTTGCCGTATATGCTACGACATACAACCGGGCGAACTGGATGCGCTCCGTCTGGAGGGCAGAAAATGTTGCCGTGGTGTTGTCGTTGTTGATCGGGTTGTCGGTCTTCCAGGTATTGGCGAACTTGGCATCCACGCCCCCGGTAACGGTACCGGAGATTCCATTTGTGGTCTTAAGAGTTTCTCCATTCCATACACTATCCGCCGACACCACGCCGGCAAGCGACAGCATCCCCACAAGCACCAGCGCCATCATGAGCGCGAATGACCTGCGCGGCTTTGCTCCGCCTTTGAGCAGGTACGAAAACCTGCCGAGTCTTGATTCAATTCGTTTTGATTCCATAAAGATTGCCTCGTGTCCGTAGGGCCAGTTACGGACGGGCATCCCTCTGGCGCCAGCTGAACCGGTTACGAACACGATCTCATTTGCGTAAGATCTATTAATACGTTTTTAAATATTTGTAGCACTTGATTTTACGATTTTTTTTTTTGGTAATACTGAACCGGGTTGGCGGGGATATGGTGAAAGATACATTATGCGCGTGATTATGAAGAGGGGTCACTCGGTCATGCACTCCCGTGGTTGTTGTGCCATCGGAACGAATGACTGAGTTGTACCGGCACCGGGACGGGTTAATGTCGGGATTCTTTTTCACCAGGACATACTCAGTAGCCCTGCCCTTCTTATCCCGTTTCAGGAAAATACCCTTCGTGCAAAGATCATTCAGGTCCCGGAGAGCAGTCCGATCAATTGCACCGGTAAGTTCCCGGTACGCTTTGTTCGTGATTACACCCTGCTCCCTGACATACCGCACGGCCTGAACCTGCCGGTTTGAAAGTCCCCGTGCGAGGAGCCGCTCATCCGCGTAGAAATCTTTGGCAAAGGTCACGCTGAACCAATCCGGATGCGCAGAAAACTCCGGCTCGGGAATCCCGTGGTTCTGACAAAGGGTAATCATGCGGCTTGTCCCCGTGCCCCACTTCTCCAGCAATTCACCATAATAAAAGACCTGGGCGAGCAGTGTATTCCGTGGCAGTGAACGATGGTCATCCTGCCGGAGTTCATCGACCGTCATCCCCTCCGGAAGGCCCCGGGGTTCGTAATAATACGTGGTATCGTTGGCAGTATCAACGGGAAACGTGTTCTCACCAGGGCTCCGACCGGGAATACGTTTCATACATTCATACCGTAAATCGGGGGGCCGGGGAATAGCAGGATGAATAGTCCCTGTGCATGGGGGAAGTCCGGGTGCAATCGTATATACCGGCATACGAAAAATAAAAAGACCAATACTTTTTATTACCATAACAATACATTCTCATACTGATGGGGAGGTGGTGAATAACACAGAAAAAACCCAATACCACGCGCAGGCTCGAATTTGTAGTTAGTTTCTTTTTTTTTCATTGTCATCTCCTGTCCGCAATGCGGGAAAAAACGCTCCCGGAAAAATCCGGGCGCCCCGCAGGAACCGGCCGACAGGATGCGGGGAATTGACCCTCCCCGCACCTGGTCCGGTGAACCAGGACGATCCAGCCCGATTTTTTGAACTTTTTTAATTGCAAAGGATCATTATCCGGAAAAACCGGTTCAGGCTGCGGCGTGATGACGGGCACCTTGTCGGGCAACCAGCGCTCACCATCCACTCGCAGACCGGGCATACAAATCCCTCATCCCTCAACCACCCCTTCATGTCTTTTTAAGAATCCGGCAGGGTGCTGCTTCACAGATACAGGTCAATCAACCGGCCGCGCCCGCAAGAGGGCATTGTATCATCAGGAATACTGTTGGGATCAGTTTAAAAATAATTCTGCATCTTCTCAAAGAGCGCCAGCTGATCATGTACCCGTTCACTCTTCTCTTTCCCGATGCAATCCACGATCTCCGTGAATGGCATTGCCAGCGTGTAGTGATTCACAGGTCGGCCTTTCGTTGCAGGGAAAACCTTGCGACGTTGTACCCATCCGCGGTCCCGGCGAGGACAAGGATAAGGTTCCGGTTTTCCATGTAATCTCCCTTGGTCTTCGTGATAACACTCCCAGTACCGGCCCGGTTTCCTGATTGCCGGATCTGTGCCGATACA
>NZ_JAJRCG010000032.1 GCF_028679125.1 Methanoregula sp.
GATCGCAAAGACGTTTTTTATCGAGGTCTTTAAGTTGGCAGCCCCGCCAAAGACCGAGGCGCCTTCGGTAAAGGAGCTGGACGACGCCATCACCGGGTCCCGGAAATGCCTTGTCAGGTGCATGCGGTGGTACGCACAGCAGCCCTGCGAGCCGTGGCTGTGGGGCAGGCACCCGTGGATACCGAGCGCGGCATACATGGCCCCGAGCGGCTGGCAGGTTTTTGCCGGGTTGATCTTGCCGGTCGTGTGCTCGACCGGTCCTTCCGGTAAGCATTCAAGCATGGGATTCACTTCCTTCGTTGTTCTCTTTCTCCCAGGGGGGAGTGATCATCTTCCAGGCAGGGGTCGAGAGGGCGTTTGCCACATCCCGGGCAAAGTTGATCGCGCCGCCATAGCCGGCATAGGGGCCGGCATAGTCGTACGAGTGGAGCTGCTTTGAGGCAACGCCGAGTTTGTGGGCAATGTACTTGTCCCGGACACCGGAGAAGATGAGATCGGGTTTGTATTTTGCCACGAGTTCTTCTACTTCATGGTGATTGGCGTCGTCGATCATCAGCTCGCCCGGCTGCATGTTCGGGTACATCCCTTCATAGTAGCTGAGCGGGACCTCCTTTTTGAGCGCCTCGTACTGCTCTTTTGTCAGGTCCAGGTATTCGTGGGCCTCGCGGTAGCGCTCCGGGTCCGGTGCCAGGTGGAGCTCGGGGATGTTCTTTGAATCCGCATCGCTCTTGATGGTCGGGATCACCTGGCGTCCCTCGTAATCGTCGCGGTGGGCAAACTCGTACCCGGCAACAACCACTTCCATGCCCAGGTCGCGGAGCAGGTACTGGTAATGGTGGCTGCGGGATCCGCCCACGAACGCAAACGCGGTCCTGCCCTGGCAGATCTTCCGGTACTGGTCCAGGATCGCAGTCACGCGGGCGGTCTCCCGGGCGATGACGATCTCGGTCTTTTCTGCAAGTTCCGGGTCATTGAAGCACCGGGCGAGATTCCGCAGCGATTCGTTCGTGGCCCCGATCCCGACGAAGTTCACCTTCAGCCAGGGAATGCCGTACTTCGTCTCCATCATCTCGGCGATGTAGTTGATCGACCGGTGGCACTGCACGAGGTTGAGGTCCGCGAGGTGGAGGTTTTTGATGTCCAGGTAACTGGAATCCCCGGTCAGGATGCAGTTGACCGTGTAGCCGCACTCCTTGAGTATCCGCTCCAGCTCCCAGCCGTCGCCACCGATATTGTACTCGCCAAGGATGTTGATGACGTGCCTGCCGGGTTTCCGTTCCGTGCCGGTACCGATGACTTTCTCCATGAGGTTGTTGTTCGCGATATGGTGGCCCGCCGACTGGCTGACCCCCTTGTAGCCTTCGCAGTTGAAGGCGAGCACCTGGATACCGTGCCGTTCCTGTGCGGCTTTTGCCACCGCGTTGATGTCGTCGCCGATGAGACCGACCGGGCAGGTGGCGCAGATGTTGATGGCCCGCGGGTGGAACGCAGCTACGACTTCGTCGATCATCTTTGCGAGTTTCTTCTCCCCGCCAAAGACGATATCCGGCTCCTGCATGTCGGTGATGAAGCAGAGCTGGCTGTAGATCTTGTCCTTTGGAGTCGTGTCGTCCGCCCGGGCCTTGTTGCGCCGGGTGCCCCAGCTGTAATACCCGCAGCCAACCGGGCCGTGGGTGATGGTGATCATGTCCTTGATTGGTGCAACCACCACACCTTTGCACCCGGCATACGCGCAGCCCCGCTGTGAGATGATGCCGGGGATCGTACGCGTGTTCGCCTCGATCTGTGGGCAGCATTCCGCTGATTCGTTCTTTACTATGAGATGCTTCTTCCGGTTTTTCTTTACCAGATCCGGGTAAGGCGCGAGCATCTCCTCTAGGGGTTCGTCCGTTCCTGTCATGTTTCACCTCCGTTACCAGATTGCTGCTTCTCCTGCTTCCCCGGTCCGGACACGGACTGCATCCTGCACTGCCATGATGAAGATGGTCCCGTCGCCGATCCCGTACTCCGTCCGGTTCGCTCCGGCGATCGCTTCCACGATCCGTGGCACATCATCGTCATGGGCCAGGATCATGAACAGGCGCCGCGGGAAGAACCGCGAACCGTCAAGGAAACCGGTGACCAGTTTTTCGGTCTCACCGGCATCGCTGAACTCATCCATGCCCATGGCGAGGAGTTTCTGCCGGCATTTCTCGAGTTCCTGCGGGTCGGTGACGAGCCTGCCCCGTCCCATGACCTTGACCGCAGTAAACCCGGCAACGCCTGCGGCTACCAGGGCTTTTTTGGTGGCGCCGGTCTTCTTCATCCGGACTACCGCCATGATCTCTTTCATCGCGATCCTCCTCACAAACCCCGGGTGCCTTTCGAGATGGTATAGACCTCTTCGACCGGGCTGACAAAGATCTTGCCATCGCCAAACGTCCCGTCAGTTCCGGTCTTTGCAACCGATAAGATCATCCTGACGACCTTTTCCCGGGCTTCCTCCGGGATCACCATCATGATGAGGGTCTTGGGGATCTCGTCATAGACCATTCCCCCGATCTTGATCCCTTTCTGCTTCCCGCGTCCCACGACATCGACCATGGTTGCCGCATTGAATCCCGCAGAGGAGAGCTCGGCAAGCACTTCGTCTTTCTTCTCCGGCCGCACAATTGCACGTATCAGTAACATCGTTTCACTTCCGCCTTTTTTGCCATCTGGTTTTCCGCACGTTACATTGCGTCAAGGAACCCGTGCTGCATCATCAGTTCTTCCAGGCGTTCCTGCGTCATCGGTTTTGGGACAACGAACAGTTTGTTGTTGTCGATCGCCTTTGCCAGGTTCCGGTACTCGCCGGCCTGCCCGGAGGTCGGGTCGAAGTCGATGACCGTCTTCTTGTTGATCTCGGCCCGCTGCACGAGATTATCCCGGGGCACGAAGTAGATCAGCTGGCTCCCGAGTTCTTCCGCGAATGCCTTGAGGAGCGGAAGTTCGTTGTCGACCTTGCGGCTGTTGCAGATGATGCCGCCGAGCCTCACTTTTCCGTTATCGGCATATTTCTTGATGCCTTTTGCAATATTGTTGGCCGCATAGAGCGCCATCAGTTCGCCGGAGGCGACGATGTAGATCTCCTCTGCCTTTCCTTCCCGGATCGGCATCGCGAAACCCCCGCAGACCACATCGCCGAGCACATCGTAGAAGACATAGTCGAGGTCATCAGTATAGGCCCCGAGCGATTCCAGCAGGTTGATGGACGTGATGATGCCACGGCCGGCACAGCCCACGCCCGGCTCCGGTCCGCCTGACTCAACACAACGCGTGTTGCCAAAGCCGGGTTTGAGGATTGCAT
This sequence comes from Methanoregula sp., assembly GCF_028679125.1. GTDB lineage: Archaea > Halobacteriota > Methanomicrobia > Methanomicrobiales > Methanospirillaceae > Methanoregula. Next base: position 3,329 of record NZ_JAJRCG010000032.1, read on the forward strand.
CGAGCTCGATGTCATCGCCCTCGTCCCTCAGGGTGTCGAGCACGGTCTTCTGGCAGAGCCCGTGGAGCAGGAGCCGGGTCGAGTCCGCTTTCGGGTCGCACCCTACCACCATGATCTTCTTTCCCGCCTCCGCGAGCGCTGCAACCGTGTTCTGGGTTGTGGTCGATTTGCCGATACCGCCTTTTCCGTAAATTGCTACCTGTCGTTTCATTGATACATACCTCCGCTATTCACACCTTGTCAATATCCGGAACAACGCTGCTCCGGGCTTTTTTTTCGCAGATTCACCAGGGTGTGCCAAAATCACGCTTTCAGCGGATCACCGGGCCGGCACGCCATGCCGGATTCCCTGGTGAACACCCACCCATTGACCGGTTCGGGACTGTTGTCACGCAACAACCGGCACGCTCCGGTCATTGTTGCGTCCGAAGTCATTCCGCCCGGAAGTAAGCTGGTGAATCCGATCCCCGATGCTGTGCCGGGCATCCTGCGTTCGAAGACCCGCGTCTTCCGGCGCATGAACCCTCTGGCAAGGAAGGCGCAGCAGTACTGCCCCGTCCCGCGTCAAACTGAATGTTCGTTCGCATGTAGCCTCCTGGTATTACACAGAAATGTTGATTTTACAAATATTTATATGTACTAGTAGGAATCTTCCTTCCATCAAACGGATCGCAGTAACAGCCGCCATCATGAAGAATTCGTATAGTATCGACGGTACATGCCAGTAAATTGATATTGGTAGTACAGATCGCTGCCAGAACCATGAGCGCAGGAAACCGGAACGCAAAAAGGTGTTCTGCAAAATTTCCCTAACGATATCTCACGCTCCCGGGTGCTTTACCCCCGCACCCGGGCATCCTCCTTTGCGATAAGCCGCATTCGCTGTGAACGTATGCAGTGAAGTTCTGTTCATGGAATACCGAAAGAACCGCACGTATGCTTCGTCCACCCGGGGGGCGGGCATCGCACGAAGGGAGTGATCATGCCATAAGGCATGATTTCGACCCTGCAAAAAAAGGACCAACAACCACGCGGTGAAACGCGATCCGGTAAAAATCCCCGTTGTCGTTTTCGCCGGTCAGCGTCCCGGACCCGTGAACCGCCGCAGCAATGGTATTATGAGCGGATCTCTTTTGTCAGCTGTACCCGGCCGAGCGCCAGCGCCATCTGGCTTGCAAACGCCGTAAGGATCCGCTCCTGCTCGTGAGTGATAATCCCGTCAGCATCGGCAGGTTTCACGCCCAGGATCCCGATAACCCCCGTGGTTCCATTCAGGGGAATGTACCGGAGCCGCGACCCGTGCAGGGTGTCCGTATCGTAACCGGCAACAGCGCTGTGCCGGAACGCCCACGTCGCCACCGCAATATCATCGTCATTGAGGACAATCCCGGATTGAGAGGGCGGGACAAAAAGTCCGTCCCCCCCCGGCAAAAGGACAATGCTCTCCCACTGGAAGATCTCGCGGATATGGCGGGTCACTGCCGCAATCATCGAACCGGAATCGGCCGCAACAGCGAGATCCTGCGACAGGGCATACAGGGTCCCCGTCTCCTTCTCCCGGCTCTGGGCGGCATAGGCATGATCCCGTGCCTGTGTCACGAGCAGGCTCACGAGCGCTCCCACAATGATCATCCCGGCAAACGTGATGAGATACTCGGTGTCGGAGACCCGGAACGTCAGGTACGGCGTGACAAAGAAGAAGTCAAAGGCAAGGACGCCGATGATGGCGGTAAATATAGCCGGCCTCAAGCCCCGGCGGAACGCAATCACGACCACGGCCAGCAAAAAGAGCATGGCCAGGTTCGTTGCGGATATGAACGACTTGATGAGCCAGCCGATAACAACAACCGCTGCCACAAGCGCTGTTGCTACGAGATAATCCTGGGGCGGGGCAACCGGAAGCAGGTGTTCCATATCCCCGATGATCGGCGGGGAATGCTCCTCGCTGCTGATCACGTACACATCGATCGTCCCGCTGTCATGGATCAGCTGGTCCACGATGGAGCCGAACAGGTACTCCTGCCACCGGGGGCGCAGGGTCTTGCCGACAACGATCCGGGTGATATTGTGCCGGCGTGCATAATCGATGACCGTCGAGGCAACGTTGAACCCAAACAGCGTGACCGTATCCGCCCCGAGTTTGCGTGCAAGTTCCATGGTACGGGCCAGCTGCTCCTGGCTCTCCTTTGAAAGCCGGTGGTGGGCCGGTGTTTCCACGTAGATTGCCGTGAACCGGGCCCC
>NZ_JAJRCG010000033.1 GCF_028679125.1 Methanoregula sp.
GCTGGCCCCGTCGAGCGTGACGATCCGGAAGAAGATCGAAGCGCTCGACTGGACCCGGATCAAGGGCTTCTCCACGGACGGCCGGACGTTCGGCGATGCCCGGTGCATCCCGTGCCGGATCGGCACGATCAAGTGCGGCATTGTGGTGCCCGGCAGGACGCATTACCCGGACGATCTTATCGAGGTCATCGCCCCTATTGCCCTCCGGCGGAAACTCGGTGTCGAGGACAATGACAGCATCAACGTTGAGGTGGGCCAGTGATAGACAAGGCCCTTGCGGCACTCCGGGACGGGAAGTTCATCCTGCTCTATGACTTTGATGACCGCGAGGGTGAGACGGACTTTGCGATCCGGTCCGATGCCGTTACGCCAAAGGATATTGTCCGGATGCGGAAGGACGGCGGCGGCCTGATCTGCACGGCGGTCCACCCGGTTGCGGCCCAGCGCCTCGGCCTCCCGTTCGCGAGCGATGCCCTGAGGGCGATCGCGGTTGCGGAGCGGGAAGGGGATATCCCCTATGACCGGAAGAACCACTCCTCGTTCTCGCTCTGGGTGAACCACCGCAACACCTTCACCGGGATCACCGACCGCGACCGGGCCCTGACCGTGAACGCGATCGCCGAGCAGGTGAAGCGCTCCCTCAATGGCGGGGTCGTGAACTTCCACGAGACCTTCCGGACACCGGGCCACATGGCACTCCTCCGGGCTGCCGACGGTCTTCTCGATGTCAGGCGCGGCCAGACCGAGCTCTCGATTGCCATGGCCCAGATGGCGGGGATCACACCGTCAATAACTATCTGCGAGATGCTGGATGACGAGAGCGGCTATGCCCTCTCCAAAGAGGATGCAAAGCTCTATGGCCGCAAGCACAAATTCGAGTTTATCGAAGGCAACGAAGTGCTTGAGCAGTGGGACAGAGAGAAGAGCGAACGGAAATAAATCCCGGATTTACCCCTTTTTAATACGACAACCGCCTGGATTGCCTGCAGGATGATGGTGAAAAAACATGAACCTTACCCTTCAATACCACTGTTCAGGCATCGACTGGAATTGTGTTGTTGAAATATTAAAAAAAGGCGGAATGGCATTTTTTGAAGGTAACGTGCATAAGCAGGCTTTTGAAAACAGCCACACCGTGGTCTTTGCATTTGACGATGGAAAACTGATTGGATTTGGTCGTGCAATTTCCGACGGGACTTGCCAGGCTGCACTGTATGATATCGCGGTCTTGCCTGAATATCAGGGCAAATCGGTAGGTTTTACCATTGTCAGCAACATTCTCAATCGAATCCCCCATTGTAATGTTATTTTATATGCATCCCCGGGCAAGGAACCGTTTTATCAGAAGCTGAACTTCAGGAAAATGAAAACCGGCATGGCCCTGTTTCTTGATGCAGAAAAAAAGCGGACGAATGGATTTACAGAATAAATTTGAGATAGTATTCCCTGGTGGGCCAAACGTCATTGAGCGGTGGAACCAGGACCTATGCACAATTTCGATCACATCCGTTTTTTTTATTCCCGCAAGATTGAATAATTCCCGGTTCCTGGATATATTTCAATCATTCTTAATAGCCTTCCAGCCCCAGTTTTTATCAGCATGAAAGTTCCGCTCACCGAACTCAACGATCGCATGGAACGTTTCCGGGCACGGATGGATACGAGCCGTCCGGACTGGAAGATGGCAGCCATCGTCGGTAAGATCCCGCTCTACTACTTCACAGGGACCATGCAGGACGGCCTCCTACTCATCCCGCAGGGTGGCGACGCGGTCTTCTGGGTCCGGCAGAGCTTCGAGCGGGCAGAAGAGGAGTCGCTCTTCCCCGGCATCCGGAAAATGCGGAGCTACAGGGACGTTGCGGCAGGAATGGGTTCGCTCCCGTCGAGTGTGTATCTTGAAACCGACCAGGTATCGATCGCCCAGCTCCGAAGAATGCAGAAGCACCTGCCGTTTACTGATCTGAAACCGGTGGAGATGCAGGTGGCTGCGGTCAGGGCGAAGAAGAGCCCGTACGAGATTGGGCTGATGGAGCGGGCCGGTGAGATCCACCGCCATGCACTCGAAGACATTGTGCCCGGGATGCTGGAAGAAGGCATCGACGAGGTCACGCTCGAGTGCGACCTGTACTCGCGGATGGTGAAGGAAGGCCACCAGGGGATCATCCGCTTCGACATGTTCAACGAGATGCTGCTCGGCCAGGTCGGGTTCGGCACCAGTTCCCTCCGGCCCATCTGCGTGGATACCCCCGGCGGCATCTCGGGTATGCACCCCTCGGTCCCGCTGATGGGCTGCCGTGAACGGAAACTCCGCAAGGGGGACATGGTCGTCATCGACATCGGCTGCGGGTATAAGGGATACCAGACCGACAAGACGCTCTCGTACATGTTCGGCAGCCCGATCCCGGATGATGCTATCCGCCAGCACGGGCGCTGCGTGGAGATCCAGGACCGGATCGCATCCCAGCTGAAACCGGGTGCCATCCCGTCCGAGATCTACCGGGACATCATGGCGGACCTTGAACCGGCGTTTCTTACGAACTTCATGGGCTTTGGCAACCACCGGGTCAAGTTCCTCGGCCACGGGATCGGGCTCTGGATCGACGAGATGCCGGTTATTGCGGAGGGGTTCGACGAGCCCCTGCAGGAAGGGATGGTCTTTGCTGTTGAACCCAAGAAAGGGATACCGGGTGTCGGCCTCGTTGGTATTGAGAACACCTTTGTTGTGACCCCGCAGGGTGGCCGGTCGATCACCGGGAAGAGCAAAGGGCTCATTGAGGTTTACTAGCGGTTCCTCCGGTTATTTTTTCCTCGTTTACCCGGCCACTCTGACGGCCCTGAAAATCCTCGTCATCTCTTTTTCCGGGTCTGGCGGGTCGGGCAGGAAACGGGAATTCTGCGCCTTCAACAAACCGCTGCCAGTTGAAATGGCTCATCATTTTCATCTGGAGGATTGCGCCCTTGTTCCGGGTATTGAGGACAGATATGCTGCCGGAGATGAATGGCGGGATCATGAGGAGTTCCTCATCATCAACAATCAGTTCGAGGGTATTTTCGATCTTCATCAGGTTATGGATCTCCTCGAATTCCGGCGGGGCAAAGGGTGGCGGGATTTTGAATTGTTCTGAGGAGATGACATGGACCTCCGCATTTTTCCCCGGGAATAGCGCCTGAAGTTTTCTCTCAAGATCCGGATTATCGGAAACCACCATGAGGTGCAGCGATACATTCCTAATCCTGATATTCTCAATGAAGGGAATGTATCTCTCACCGATCATACAGTTGATCTCATGTTTTGCTTTCCCGAAAAGATCCCGGATCTTGTACTCGATATTGGCATCCCCGTAAATGGTCCAGAGGGCATCCTCCTTGTCCGTCTTGACCGTCTCCGTTTCCAGTTTTTTTAAGGTCACCAGTGCCAGATCTGCTGCCTTCCTGTGCCTGTCCATGAGAAGATCGATGGCCATTTCCGGTGAGATCGCACTGTACCGGGCCGGTTTTGAAATTCTCTTTACGGCAAGACCCATATCGGTGAGACGATCCAGGGCCTCATAGACGCTTGGTTTGGAGATCGAGAGGAAGTCTGTGATCTCTTTAGCCTCTGCATTGTCGTATAAAACCAGCGCGGCATACACGACCGCTTCATAGTTGGACAGTCCGAGATCATTGAGTGATTTTATGAGGGAAGAGGGGATGCTCTCCATACTGATACCATGGTCTTTCGGTTGTTAATAAATTTACTACTTTTGGGATAACCTTTTTATCAATGTAAAGTTTACTGTACAATGCGAGTAGTAAAAAAAAATACTACAAAGCAACGTTTTGATTGAGGAAACCATGTTCGGAATACAACAAATCAACGGAAATTCCCGTATCCTGGAGCAGATGAGGTGTACTGATTCTGTGTCCATGAACTCAGGACAGATTCAAGCGAATACCCGTGTCTGGACAGGGATCCTGGTATTTTTCGGAGCCCTGCTTGCGATTGGAATTCTTGCAGGATCGGCCAGTGCGTACAGTACACCGGAGTCCCAGGCAGCCGCAGGCAATCTATACATCTCTGACGTGACTATCAATCCCGATGTTTTTTTCACCGGTGAAACAGGTACGGCCACATTTTACGTGACCAACGGGAATGCGAACCAGAGTATTGTTATCAACCATGCAACGTTCGGGGACAAGGATATCCGTCTCACCAGCGGCACGTACGACACTTCAGCAAACATCGGGCCACTCCAGACAAGGACGTTTGTCTTCTCCATTGCAACGGATGCCGTTGAAGGAACATATTATCCGACATTCTCGCTTTCCCTCCGCGATGCGTCCGACAGCCTGTATTACCGCACGCCGGTCAAGGTGGAGAATACCCCGGTAACGGTCTCAATAACGGATCAGCCTGACACCTTCAGCAAGGACCAGAAAGATTCCGTTACCGTACAGATCGCCAACCCGCGGGAGAATGACGTGAAGAATGTCGTTCTCGAAGTCTCCGGGGACGGGATTACGGCTACCCCCGCAAAGCTCTACATCGGAGATCTGCCATACGGCTCCTCTGTGAATAAGACCATCTCGGTAACCCCGGGCAAGGAGACGGACCTCAACGTAACCGTGAACTATGATAACGGGGACAATGCCCACACAGCTAGCGTCATCCTTCCGATCACGTTCGGCACGGACAAGAAACAGGCCGATCCCGTAATCAGCAACATCAAGGTGACCATGGAGGGCTCAGTCTACCACGTGACCGGCGATGTGACCAACGCAGGTCTTGAGACGGCCAATGCCGTAACGGTCTCATCGGCATCTCCGGCAGTCCCGGCGGATCCCTACAAGAACTATGTTGTGGGTGTCCTGAAGCCTGACGATTTTGGGAGTTTTGAGATCTCCTTCACTTCGGAAAGCAA